>QCII01000020.1 GCA_003216775.1 Prochlorococcus sp. AG-402-K21 | reverse complement strand
TATGAATTAAATTTAGGAATATAAATTTTAGTTAATTATTTTATTACTGCTATAGCATTAAATTCTATATAAATAAAATAATCAGGTAATCAATTTGATAAATCCATTTAGGAAATCCACAGTCTAGTTATCTAAGCTTTAAGGTGAATTTAACAAGATAAAATCATGCCAAAACCTACTAGAGAGATAAAGTCAACTCCATTTACTGAAGTAATAGAACTAGAAAGGATAGTTACACCAAATGAAGAAAAAAGAGTTGATCATATTTTTGTAAGAAGAAAGAAAATTTGTACTCGTCATCCTGAGGGTTTTGCGACAGAAGAAATTGAAAGATTTGATGTTGCCTGGTCAGAAGAATCTAAAGAAGAACTAAAAGATTTTACTAAAGTCAACGAAAAGGTCGAAATCAGTATTAATTAGCAATGTCAAATAGATTTGAGTGGGATGATACCAATAGTTCAGGAATTTGGTGGAGTACAAATGTGAGTATTAGAGATGAGTGTATTTTGCTCAAAGAAGATACTGAATGCGATGATTCAGATATAGTGGAATTGTTGCGAAGCATTGCACAAAATATTGAGGATAATGGTCTTTAGTTCTTATACATAATTGATCAATATCTGCCTATAAATAAAAATATAGTTTAAATTAATAATCTTTATTATTAGATGTTTACATGCCTATCTTTTGATCATTTCTTTTTCTTAAAGTCCTTTTGCAGCTTTAATTAATTCGATAGTGATACCTTTCTCACTCATGGAATGACCAGCATCATTAACAATTACTAATTCAGAATTCTTTAATTTCTTATTTAGATCCCAAGCACTCCTAACAGGACATACGACGTCATATCTTCCTTGAATTATTTTTGTTGGTATAGATTCTATTATTTTAATATTTTTCAAAATAAAATCATCTTCTAAGAAAATGTTATTAATAAAATAATGACATTCAATCCTTGCGAAAGCATCTGAAAAAGAATTAACTTGGGACTTATCAAAATCAAATTTATTATTTATTAAATGACTAGTTGAAAGTTCCCATTTTGTCCAGGCTGCAGCTGCTTTTGATCTAAGCTTCACATCTGAAGATGTTAGATATTTATAAAAAGAACTTATCAAATCATTTCTTTCTTCTTTTGGTATTACAGAAATATATTTTTCAAATTCATCAGGGAATATCTCACTTGCACCATATTGATAGAACCATAATAATTCAAACTTTCTACATAAAAATATTCCTCGCAAAGTTAAGCTGATAACTCTTGAGGGATTTTTAATTGCATATATAAGTGAAAGTGTTGAGCCCCAAGATCCACCAAACAAATGCCAACTATCTATTTTTAATAGCATCCTTAATTTCTCAATATCCTCAACTAAATGATTAGTAGTATTTTCTTTTAATTCTGAGAAAGGAGTTGAAGAACCACAACCTCTTTGGTCAAATTGAATAATATCGAATTTATCTGGATCAAAGTATCTTCTATATCTTGGTTGACTTCCTCCTCCTGGACCTCCATGAATAACAAGTATTTTTTTGCCATTTGGATTACCAGATCTTTCCCAATAAATAGTATGAATTTCACTAACTTGTAAAAACCCCTTTTCTCGCACTTCAATTTTCGGGAACAAGACTTGATCTTTCATTTTGAAATATTTTTAATCACTTTATAAATCTATAGTATCCAAAAAGAAGTATAGTTTAGAAATAATTGCCAAAAATAAAAAAGGACTGTTTGAACAGTCCTTTTTTAATATCTCATTTCCTTCTTTCAGGATATAAAACTACATATTTCAAAGTCTATTTACTCATAAACCTAGAATACGTGAATTAGGGGATTTCTCTCGAAAATTTTGATCCTGATTGTCGCTAGTAATTATAAAGCGAAGTCTTATCAGACTAATTGATTGAACTTAAATTTTCGAATAATCCCATTCTCAGGAATACGCTTCCTATATTTTGGAATTTGCTAAATTTCAGGCGGACTATCAATCATTTAGATTGCCTCCGAACTCAACATTTATAAATTACTCCTTTTTATATTTTCAGTAAATCCGTAAATATGCTGATTTACTTTTTTCTTAATCTGTAAGAGAATTTTAATAATTTTTTGTTTTTTATAAGTCTATAATCCTCCCTTATTCCGATTCCTAAAGCAAAATTAATTCTATTACTCGTTTATCACTATCAGAAAGTTTATAATCTTCCAATTTCCACTGAACAAACTTTACAAACTCATCAATAGAAGGATTCTTATCCCGGAACTTTCGCAACTCTCTAATCCAATCTGCTAAGACAAAAGTTATTTTTGTAGTAAGCTTATTTAACAATCAGGTTAATTAAAATCTCCGCCAAGAGGTTCTTAATAAAATTAGCATTTTTTTATACATTTATTATATTTTTCAATAACTTTTTATAA
>QCII01000019.1 GCA_003216775.1 Prochlorococcus sp. AG-402-K21 | reverse complement strand
GAGGATTTTCTCCATGAATTCCCATAATAATTCCTTCTTCAATAAACATATAATCAATAGATTTATCACAATGATCTTTATCTTTGTAGAAACGCATCACCCCTACAAAATTGGAGTCAACTAACCAGAAATCATTATTTGAATTCAATAAATCAAAATAAAATTAAATTTATCATATGCTTTGTTTGGAATTTGCAAGGAAAATATTTTTTTAGTTTATTCATATTTGATATGGTTTTTCTTTTTGTCTACTTTTTTTCAATTCGCCACGTTTTTTCTTAACTTCAACTCTTTTCTTTTTTGATGCTTTAGTAGGTTGTGTAGATTTTCTTAATTCAAATGGTTTATTTAAAGCATTTTTTATGATTGAACTAAATTTAGTTAAGGCCAGCTTCCTATTTAATAATTGATTTCTTTGTTCTTGAACCGCTAAACGCAAGCTATTATTAACTAATTTAGTTTTCAAGTTTATCTTAAGAATTTCTTTCTGATAATCATTTAAAACTTTTGAATCTTCTAAATTAAAAATAATCTCTACTCTGCTTTCAATTTTATTTACATTCTGCCCTCCAGGACCTTTGGATCTGGAAAATCGCCATTTAATTTCCTTGGATGGGATTACTAATGTTTTAGTAATTTTTAAATCCATTTTTAGTTCTTCTTAATTTAGATTTTTAGAATTATCTATCTAATACTCTAAAACATACCTTAAAAATAGATCGGTTAATACTGGGCGGTTATGTTAGGTAAACCGAAATTCGGTGTATTTGCCGTATCAATATCTTCGGTATTTATCCTTTCATATTTAAAAAAATTATTAGATATTGGATTTGTACTAATTCAAAGGTCACTTATGTATTCAATGTTTGATCTTCTTTTTGAAACACCTTCATATTGCCCAGTGTATGTTATTTCCGATAGTGAAATGAAGGAGTTAAAGAAAAACCAACATCAAGAAGAACTTGATGAAATTAAAACACAAAAAGTAAGACTTGAAGATGCTTTTAAAGCTCAACTAAAACATCTTGAAGAGAGAGAAAAAGAAGTAAAGACGGAACTTAAAGTACTCTCAGACTCAAAAAATAAATAATTTATTTTTAGAGAAATTACTTTTTAAAGACGGTTTTTAACCGTCTTTTTTAATTCTTCTATTTTTAAAGTATCCATTAAATCCACAGATTTTAAAAATATTTTCCATAATTACAAATATGAATAAAAATAAAGAAAAAATAAGAATGTTCTTACCCTTTAGCTGGTTAATTTGTGCAGCAATATCTTTTGCTTATATAAATTCCCATTTAATAAATACCTAAAATAAATGTCTTATCCCTCAAGAGACGAAATACTTGCATCTTCAAAAGGTTGGGTAGCATCTTTTTTAAATTTTCTTCCTGGTTTAGGATCAGGTTACTTATATCAAAGAAGATGGAAACCATATTTTATTACCATCACTGCTAGTACTGCATGGTTTGCTTTAGGTTTTTTTTTGCAAGGAGATTCAGAACCTTCTCAAAGTGAACAAATAATTGGGATTTCTGGTCTTTTTTTTATATCAATAGCTACGGTTATAGAAGCCAACTTGGCTTTCAAAAAAGCAAGTAATAAAACAAAAGCTAAAGAAGAGAAATTAATGTCCTCTAACAAAAAAGGATGGTTTAAATAATTAAAAAATTAGATCTAAAAAAATATTTAATTAGTTCTCAGTTTATTAATTGAAGTTAAAAATTAACATAAATAATTTTTAAGGTAATTAAGAAAATTTTTTTAGTTATAAAAAAATAAAATTTCCTTTTCTTTAAGACCTTCCCATCCTGAGTCTATTAATAATTGATTCAATGTTTCTTTATCAAAATGCTTAGAACCCGTTTTGACGCATCTATTTCTCATTGATTTTTTAACACCACTCCTTTGTCTTTTATTCTCCTCATCCATAATTCTGTTATATAGATCTAGCATTTTTTGAGGGATTGGAGTACCGTCAAGATCCACTCCATTTTGAATAGCAAAATCAACAGCCTGCATTCCCATTTTCTTCATATTATTAAAAAAAGCTGAAACTATAATAAAACAAAACTTATTAATCTAAAATTCTTTGAATAATAATTTATTGATTTTGAATTTCCTTAAGTACTCTAATAGCCTCTTTAATATGTTCAGGACCATTCAATAAATCTCTAAAAATATGCCTAACTGTCCCTTTACGATCAATAACGTAAGTTACCCTCCCATCCATAAAACCTAATACTTTAGGAACTTTAAAAGTTTTCCTAAGAGAGTCATTCGTATCGCAAAGTAGAGGATATTGTAACTTATTTTTATTGGCAAACGCTAAATGACTTGAGGTACTTCCATTACTTACTCCCCAAACTTGCGCACCTAATACTTTAAATAAGTCATATTTATCTCTAAATCCGCAAACTTCTATAGTGCAACCAGGCGTATCATCCTTTGGATAAAAAA
>QCII01000018.1 GCA_003216775.1 Prochlorococcus sp. AG-402-K21 | reverse complement strand
AGAACTTTGGAATACTGTAAAAAAACTAAGACCAGAAATTGATCGACAAACTCGTCTTCAATTAGTTTTAAAGGCCTTATTAACTATTGGAGATTAGCCAGATCAAATGCAGGCTGCCATGGTTGTAGGTGTTTGCGCAGAAATGGATAAGAGTGATGTTGATAATGTTGAAACTAATTCACAAACTAAAGATTCAAGTGAAGTTGATACTTCCTCAGGTAGAAAAGTAGTTAGAAGAAGTTCGGCTAAATAAACCTTAAACGATCATCCTTTAATTTTTTTTGATTCGTTTTTATTAAGTCTATTGAATAGGTAATATGAAATTACAAGTAAGAGAGGAACGAATATTGAATGTAAAGTCATCATTAATTCTGTTTGGCCCATTCCTATAAGATTTGACTCGCTTGGAAGTTGTTCTGACCAAGTGCCAACTAAATGCCAGGCTTGAGGAATTGATAAGAAAAACATATAAGAGTTATAAGTTAAGTTTATGTTCAGATAAAGATTATCATTATTGAACGTTTTTGCTTTCTTTATTCTTATTTCTTAACTAAGTATTTTTAGAGTTATAAAAAGAACTTGATTCATAAATTGATTTTCTTAAGAAGAGTTTTAAATTCTTTTTTACCAATAATTTTTTCAGCTGCGTAAGCACCACTTGCTGAAACAGCAGGAATCCCAATACCTGGAAATGTACTTGCACCGCAAGTAAATAAATTTTTCACTGGAGTTTTGCAGCCTGGGAAAAGACCTTTTGCTGCAGATAATGCAGGGCCGTAACTACCGCAATAGGTATTGGTGAATTTTTCATGAGTGATTGGGGTTCCTAGCATCTTTAAATCAATCCTTTCGTCTATGTCAGGGATGAATTTTCGCACTGCATTAAGGAATATTGAACATCTTTCTTCTTTCAAATTTCTATATTCTAATTCTTTTGGATTTAGGTTTTCCCAAATTTCCCAAGGTTCATTTGCGGGAGTATATCCATGAAGAACATGTTTCCCTTTAGGGGCCATATTTTTATCTAAAACAGATGGGATTGAAAATACAGCTATATTTCTTTCTGCGGTTATGCCTTTTTCCCAATCATCAACATGTATCGCATGTATTGGCAAATCTTCAAGACCATCAGCATCAAAACCTAAATGTATATGAAGGAAAGAATCACATTTATTAGGGTTCAAAACTTTTGTATTCCATTTTTTTGAAATTTCATTTGGAATTAACTTTTTTAAATTCCAAACATCAGTATTCGTGACAACAGATTCACAACTAAAGCTAGAGCCATTATTAAGAGTTATACCTGTTGCTAAATTTTTATTGAAGTTAATTGTCTTTACTCTCGAAGAGAGAATTAATTCTCCTCCATTTTTTTTAAATCCATTAATTAAGGCTTTTACAATAGATTCACTACCTCCTTTAGGGTATTCAAGGTATGAATTTGGTTCAAACCATTCGTTAAATAAAGTAGCCATTGCAGCTGTATTTGTATCATGCATTGACATACCACTTATCAAAAAGCTCAATAAATCAACCCAATTCCTGAGAAAAGGATCCTCTAGATGATTATTTACTAAATTTCCAAAACCCCTATTAATTTTTGATATTTGCTTGATATTAGGTAAAAATTTCGAGGTTAAATTTATTAGATCTAAGAAATTTATTGATTCAGGAGAAAATGAGAGTAAAGGTATTTCATTTATTATTTGGCTAAGAGGTTTTATTCCGGAAATAAATGATTCCCATTCTTTAACAGATTTCTCACCTCTTAAAGATTTAATTGTTTGTTTAAAAGGTTCTTCCCCAACATCAAGATTAAAATTGCCTTCTGGGACAATTACTTGCCAACCTTTGTATTGAAATAGTTCAACTTCTTCATCAAGTAATTTAAGAATTTGCCCTAAGGGATTAGTAGTCGGCCATTGACCTATTCCACTCCACAATGAAGGACCTGATTCGAAAGTGTAACCTTTTCTCTTGAAACTGTGAGCAACACCTCCCGGGTGGGTATGTGCTTCACATATAAGTACTTTTTTGCCTGATAAAGCGAGGATTGAACCGCAACATAGTCCTCCTATTCCACTACCGATTATTACAACATCGTACTTGCCCATTAAATATTTACTTTGCTCTTCTCGTAAAACTAATACGTTTTAAACAAATGTATTAGTTGAAGTTGTAATACTTAGTACAACAGCTAAGAAGAATATGTAAGGAACTGCTTTTAGGGGAATGTATCCTTGGCTTTTAGAAATAAAATCCATTAGTTTAGTTACTTTATGTAAACATAATAACGAGTTCTTGTTCCTTATGTGTGCCAAAAAAAATTATTTTTGGAAATATATTGAAACAAAGAAATCTTTTTGGGGAGATTTTTTAACTAAGAACATTTTTTATGAAGTTATCTTAGTATTTGATTCTTAGATTAAAATCTATTATGAAACACTTTCCTGATATTAATGAGATAAAACTATTAGAAAAAAATTCTCAAAAAAATGGTAGCGGAATTGTATATGAGGAATTGTTAGGAATATGGAAGTTTAAGTATGTATGGGGAAAGGAGTCAGATGAAATCAAAAATATACCCAGTTCGATTCTCCAAGTATTGTCGGCAAGACTAGAATTAAAAAGTAAAAATAAAGAGGATCAAATAAATTATGAAATAAAAAATTCAATTAATTTTGGATTATTAAATATTACTTTTATAGGCAGCGCAGAATTAAAAGGGCTTAGACCTTTATTGGCTTTTTATTTTGTAGAATTGAAAATTAGTATTAGTAGTTTCCCAATATTTAATAAGGAATTAAAAAAACCAGAAGATAAAAAAATGCCTTTTTTCTCACTTGTAGGAATTAGCACTAAAGATAATTGGTTATGTGCTCGAGGCAGGGGCGGAGGGCTTGCAATATGGGTTAAGTCTTAATTTAGTGGTATTCGCCTGGATGATCTACCTTTCTTACGGTAACTTTATCAACTTTTTGTCCATTAAATCTTAAGAGATCTTCTCCTGAAAAGTCATAACCTAGGCGTTGACCTATTAGGGCTACATCATCCGCTGTAGAGGATGATGTAACCTCCTTTTTTAAGTCTTCATTAGATTGCATCTTAATTAAAAATTTTCTTATTTCAGAAAAACTCATTACTAGAATTTGATTGATTGATGTTAAAAATTTATAAAAATCTTTTTCTTAGTAAGAACAAGATAAATAGATAATTATTATACTATTTTTATGACTTACTTATTCCTCTATATAGTTGGCATAATTTTAATATGGTGGATATATCGTGTCGGTTGGCTAGAGGCACTCAAAACAGTAGTTAAAGTTATAGTTCCCTCAGCGCTTATTATTTTATTTAACATCAAAGCTGGAAGATTACTTTTTAAAAGTCCTGTAGTCGGTTTATTAAGCGCTTTGCCTACTTCTATTTTTATTTTTAGAGGTTCATTACCTTTAGTTAGTTATATAAATAACTGGATTGAAAACAAAACAAATAAGTATGATGATTCGGAAGTTATAGATACTGATTCTGTGCCTTTAGATGATTAATTTAATTTAATTCAATCAAAGCCGAGAAATAATTCTTTGTGTACAACAAGAACATCAAATAAAGTTGTTCCATGAATAGGACTTAATGGGATTTTGTCTATATTTAATGCTTCTGCGCAAATTAAATGAGCATCCCATTTTGTATCATGATCACTAATTTCAATTGACCACTCAATTACTTTTTTGAAATGATCTGGCATCTCTGAACCAATTTTTCTGCAAATTTGACATAGAACTGATAGAAGAGGAGGCTTTGATGGCCTTTTTAAATCTTTAATAAGACTTGGCTGTGTAAAAACGCTTGTATAGCGTATGTAGTCTATTAATTCGTATTCTTCTTTGGTAAGAGCTGCTTTATCTAATGCTCTTTCAAATTCGGCTATGGGGGTTATGGGCCTATCCAAGATATTAGTTGCTGCTGTTTTCTTTATTTGAAAAATTCGTGTTTTCTGAATCTATTTTTTGTTGATTAATTTCATTTGTTTGATTACTTTCTATAGATTTAGGAGATTCCTCTTTATCTTGCTTCATAACTTGATCGATTTCATTTTGAAATTCGTTCGATGCTTTTTTAAGACTTTTCAAAGTTTTGCCAAGCTGTTTTCCTAATTCTGGAAGCTTTTTTGGACCAAAAATTAAAAGAGCTAAGATAAGTATTACAGTAACTTCAGGCAAACCTACACCAAAAATATTCATAGCTATAACTATTTAACTAATTAGGAAATATATTACTAAATATAGTCAAATCATTTGAAAATTTCATTCCTGAAATAGCTTTATTAATAATAAAAAATTTTGACAAATATTATCGTTATTAATACTCCTTTAAAGAAAACTAACCAAAGCAATTGATAATCACTCAATTT
>QCII01000017.1 GCA_003216775.1 Prochlorococcus sp. AG-402-K21 | reverse complement strand
CTTTAATGGGCGAACAGCCCAACCCTTGGGACCGACTTCAGCCCCAGGTTGCGATGAGCCGACATCGAGGTGCCAAACCTCCCCGTCGATGTGAACTCTTGGGGGAGATCAGCCTGTTATCCCTAGAGTAACTTTTATCCGTTGAGCGACGGCCCTTCCACGCAGAACCGTCGGATCACTAAAACCGACTTTCGTCCCTGTTCGACTTGTAGGTCTCACAGTCAAGCTCCCTTCTGCTTTTGCACTCAACGACTGATTTCCAACCAGCCTGAGGGAACCTTTGTGCGCCTCCGTTACCTTTTAGGAGGCGACCGCCCCAGTCAAACTGCCCATCAGATACTGTCCGCTTCCCGGATAACGGGTAAGCGTTAGAACCCTAGCTCTAAAAGAGTGGTATCTCACCGATGACTCAATAGTACCCACAAGCACTATTTCAACGTCTCCCACCTATTCTGCGCATTCAGAGCCCGAGCACAATATCAAACTACAGTAAAGCTTCATAGGGTCTTTCTGTCCGGGTGTATGTAGTCCGCATCTTCACAGACAATTCTATTTCGCCGAGCCTCTCTCCGAGACAGCGCGCAAATCGTTACACCTTTCGTGCGGGTCGGAACTTACCCGACAAGGAATTTCGCTACCTTAGGACCGTTATAGTTACGGCCGCCGTTCACCGGGGCTTCAGTCGCCAGCTTCACTAAAAGCTAACCAGCTTCCTTAACCTTCCGGCACTGGGCAGGTGTCAGCCCCCATACATCGTCTTGCGACTTAGCGGAGACCTGTGTTTTTGGTAAACAGTCGCTTGCGCCTCTTCACTGCGACCAGCTCTCGCTGGCACCCCTTCTCCCGAAGTTACGGGGCCATTTTGCCGAGTTCCTTAGAGAGAGTTATCTCGCGCCCCTCGGTATTCTCTACCACCCCACCTGTGTCGGTTTCGGGTACTGGCATTTGTGTCTTAACGAGTATAGGGCTTTTCTTGGAAGCATGACATCACCAACTTCGCTGCCGTAGCAGCTCGTACTCACGCCTTAGCTCAAGATGTTTTCTCCATCTCTCAAAGCCTCGAACGCTTGAACCAGTAACCAACATCTGGCCTGGTTAGCCTTCTCCGTCCCCCTTCTCAAAACACATCTGGTACAGGAATATTGACCTGTTATCCATCGACTACGCCTTTCGGCCTCGCCTTAGGTCCAGACTAACCCTCCGCGGACGAGCCTGCCGGAGGAACCCTTAGGGTTTCGGGGCATGGGATTCTCACCCATGTTTTCGCTACTCAAGCCGACATTCTCACTTCTATGCCGTCCACGTCCGCTTTCGCTAACGCTTCACCCAACATAGAACGCTCCCCTACCATAAATAAATTTATCCGCAGCTTCGGTATAACGCTTAGCCCCGTTCATTTTCGGCGCAGGATCGCTCGACCAGTGAGCTATTACGCACTCCTTTGAGGATGGCTGCTTCTAGGCAAACCTCCTGGTTGTCTGGGCAATCCCACCTCCTTTATCACTTAGCGTTAATTTTGGGACCTTAGCTGGCGGTCTGGGCTGTTTCCCTCTTGACTATGGAGCTTATCCCCCACAGTCTGACTGCCTAGTTACACACAGGGTATTCAGAGTTCATATCGATTTGGTACCGCTTTCGCAGCCCGCACCGAAATGGTTGCTTTACCCCCCTGCTGGAGCACTAGACGCTACGCCTAAACGTATTTCGGGGAGAACCAGCTAGCTCCTGGTTCGATTGGCATTTCACCCCTAACCACAGCTCATCCGCTGAATTTTCAACTTCAGTCGGTTCGGACCTCCACTTGGTATCACCCAAGCTTCATCCTGGCCATGGTTAGATCACCAGGGTTCGGGTCTATAAACACTGACAAACGCCCTATTAAGACTCGCTTTCGCTGTGGCTCCACCATTTCCGGTTTAACCCGCCAGTGCCTATAAGTCGCCGGCTCATTCTTCAACAGGCACACGGTCACCCGATTAGTCGGGCTCCCATTGCTTGTAAGCTCACGGTTTCATGTTCTATTTCACTCCCCTCCCGGGGTTCTTTTCACCTTTCCCTCGCGGTACTGTTTCACTATCGGTCACACAGTAGTACTTAGCCTTACGAGGTGGTCCTCGCAGATTCACACGGAATTCCACGTGCTCCGTGCTACTCGGGATACAGCTAGGTCAACTTATCTTTCGATTACGGGGCTTTCACCCTCTGTGGCACGCCATTCAAACGTTTCTTCTAGATTTGTTGATCCATATTGCTGTCCCACAACCCCGATAGTCAAGACTATCGGTTTGGGCTAATCCCCGTTCGCTCGCCGCTACTGAGGGAGTCGTTATTTACTTTCTCTTCCTCCAGCTACTAAGATGTTTCAGTTCGCTGGGTTAGCTCGCACCAACCTATATATTCAGTTGGCCGTACATGGGGTTGCCCCATTCGGAAATTCCCGGATCAAAGTGTGCTTCCAACTCCCCGAGACTTATCGCAGGTAACCACGTCCTTCATCGCCTCTGTGTGCCTAGGTATCCTCCGTGAGCCCTTTGTAGCTTGACCAATAACTTCAAAAATTGAAGCATCAGCTTAATAGAATTGTTATTAATGCATTCGCAAAAATAATAAATCTGCATCATTAAAGATGCTTATTGTCTTTAAAAATAATCTATGCAGTTGTCAAGGTTCTCTGAAAACAATGAAATTAATTCAATGAGTCCAGCATCTTAATAGTTACATTAGGAAGCTAGATTCGTTCAGAATTTGATCACCACTCAAGTAATTCCCTAATTCTATTAACTATGAAAGAGGAGGTAATCAGTGGAGGTAAGCGGACTCGAACCGCTGACATCCTGCTTGCAAAGCAGGCGCTCTACCAACTGAGCTATACCCCCAACATAGAGAGATGGGCCATCCTGGACTTGAACCAGGGACCTCACCCTTATCAGGGGTGCGCTCTAACCACCTGAGCTAATGGCCCAGGGAAAATGGGTGTGACCTAGAAAAAACTTAGAAAATGAAATCCTTAATGAATTAAGAATGCGAGATACCGATCGACCTAAGGTGACAAAATAATAATATTAAACATTTTGTTGTCTCCCTGTTAGGAGGTGATCCAGCCGCACCTTCCGGTACGGCTACCTTGTTACGACTTCACCCCAGTCATTAGCCCCACCTTCGGCGTCCTCCTCCACAAGGGTTGGAGTAACGACTTCGGGCATGGCCAACTTCCATGGTGTGACGGGCGGTGTGTACAAGGCCCGGGAACGTATTCACCGCAGTATGCTGACCTGCGATTACTAGCGATTCCTACTTCACGTAGGCGAGTTGCAGCCTACGATCTGAACTGAGCCACGGTTTATGGGATTTGCTTGCTCTCGCGAGTTAGCTGCCCTTTGTCCGTAGCATTGTAGTACGTGTGTAGCCCAGGGTGTAAGGGGCATGATGACTTGACGTCATCCACACCTTCCTCCGGTTTATCACCGGCGGTCTTTCTAGAGTGCCCAACTAAATGCTGGCAACTAAAAACGTGGGTTGCGCTCGTTGCGGGACTTAACCCAACATCTCACGACACGAGCTGACGACAGCCATGCACCACCTGTCACTGCATTCCCGAAGGCACCCTCAAATTTCTAAGAGGTTCGCAGGATGTCAAACCCTGGTAAGGTTCTTCGCGTTGCATCGAATTAAACCACATACTCCACCGCTTGTGCGGGCCCCCGTCAATTCCTTTGAGTTTCACACTTGCGTGCGTACTCCCCAGGCGGAACACTTAACGCGTTAGCTACGACACCGAAGGGGTCGATTCCCCCGACACCTAGTGTTCATCGTTTACGGCCAGGACTACAGGGGTATCTAATCCCTTTCGCTCCCCTGGCTTTCGTCCATGAGCGTCAGTAATGGCCCAGCAGAGCGCCTTCGCCACTGGTGTTCTTCCCGATATCTACGCATTTCACCGCTACACCGGGAATTCCCTCTGCCCCTACCATACTCAAGCCTATCAGTTTCCAATGCCATGATGGAGTTAAGCTCCACGCTTTAACAGCAGACTTGATAAGCCGCCTGCGGACGCTTTACGCCCAATAATTCCGGATAACGCTTGCCACTCCCGTATTACCGCGGCTGCTGGCACGGAATTAGCCGTGGCTTATTCCTCAAGTACCGTCATATCTTCTTCCTTGAGAAAAGAGGTTTACAGCCCAGAGGCCTTCGTCCCTCACGCGGCGTTGCTCCGTCAGGCTTTCGCCCATTGCGGAAAATTCCCCACTGCTGCCTCCCGTAGGAGTCTGGGCCGTGTCTCAGTCCCAGTGTGGCTGATCATCCTCTCAGACCAGCTACTGATCGAAGCCTTGGTGAGCCATTACCTCACCAACTAGCTAATCAGACGCGAGCTCATCCTCAGGCGAAATTCATTTCACCTTTCGGCATATGGGGTATTAGCGGTCGTTTCCAACCGTTATCCCCCTCCTGAGGGCAGATTCTCACGCGTTACTCACCCGTCCGCCACTAACCCGAAGGTTCGTTCGACTTGCATGTGTTAAGCACGCCGCCAGCGTTCATCCTGAGCCAGGATCAAACTCTCCGTTGTGTTCAAATCCTTTTGTAGATAAATCTACTCAAATTGAATTGCTTCATCCAAATAAAAATTTCAGTTATTTATATTTAGTTTCAGCCTCCTTAAAATTTAAAGGATTACATTGAGTGCACATTAGTAGTATTTCTAAAGTGACTTTCCAAGATCTCAGATCCGTTCGTCTCAACGCTAAAAGTTAGCGAT
>QCII01000016.1 GCA_003216775.1 Prochlorococcus sp. AG-402-K21 | reverse complement strand
CGTTAAAAGCTATTGGAGTAAAAAAAGGAGATTTGGTATGTATTTATATGCCAATGATTCCTGAAGCAATGTTTGCAATGTTAGCTTCTGCAAGAATTGGGGCGCCCCATTCAGTTGTTTTTGGGGGATTTTCTTCAGAAGCATTAAAGGATAGATTGATTGATGGAAATGCCAAATTTATTATCACTGCAGATGGAGGTTTCAGAAAAGATAAGGTGATTGAGCTTAAGCAAGCAGTTGATACTGCAATTGAAAGTGGAGCAGATAAAGTTGTTGAAAAAGTTGTTGTTGTTCAAAGGACTAAAAAAAATATTTCTATGGTTAACGATAGAGATTTCTGGTGGCATGAATTATTGAAAGATCAAAGAGATTTTTGTGAACCCGAAATAATGAATAGCGAAGATAGACTTTTTGTTCTTTATACTTCAGGTTCTACTGGAAAACCAAAGGGTGTAGTTCACAGTACAGCTGGTTATAATCTTTGGTCTCATTTGACATTTAAATGGATTTTTGACTTAAAAGATGATGACATTTACTGGTGCACTGCTGATGTTGGTTGGATCACAGGCCATAGTTATATAGTTTATGGCCCCTTATCTAATGGAGCTACAACTTTAATGTATGAGGGGGTTCCAAGGCCCTCTAATTTAGGGGCTTTTTGGGAAGTAGTTCAGAAATATAAGGTCTCTATTTTTTATACTGCTCCTACAGCAATTAGAGCCTTTATGAAATCTGGACGTGAAATTCCTGATAAATATAATTTAGAGAGTCTTAGACTTTTGGGTACAGTTGGAGAACCAATTAATCCTGAAGCATGGATGTGGTACAAAGATGTTATCGGTAAAAATAAATGCCCTATAGTGGATACTTGGTGGCAAACTGAAACTGGTGGTGTAATGATAAGTCCTTTGCCTGGAGTTGTTGCGACAAAGCCTGGTTCAGCTACCTACCCCTTACCTGGAATTGAAGTTGAAGTTGTCGATAAGAGTGGAAATAAGGTAAGGGAGAATGAGGGAGGCTATTTAATTATTAAGAAGCCTTGGCCAGGAATGATGAGAACAATTCATGGAAACTCAGACAGATATTTAGAGAGTTATTGGGAATATATTTCCTTCAAAGGAGAAAAGAATGTTTATTTTGCTGGAGATGGAGCGCGCATTGATGAAGATGGTTATATTTGGATTATGGGGAGAGTTGATGATGTTATAAGTGTTTCAGGTCATCGGTTGGGGACAATGGAAATTGAATCTGCTTTGGTAAGTCATAAATCAGTAGCAGAGGCTGCTGTTGTGGGAAGAAGAGATGATCTAAAAGGTGAAGTTATAGTTGCTTTCGTATCTTTAGAGAAAGATGTGAACAGTTCTTCAGAATTACAAGAAGAATTAAAGAAACATGTCGTTAATGAAATTGGAATTATTGCGAAGCCCGAAAAAATAATATTTTCTGACTCTCTTCCAAAAACACGAAGTGGAAAGATTATGAGGAGAATTCTGAGATCATTGGCTGCTGGAGAAAAAATCAGTGGTGATATAAGTACTCTTGAAGATAGTTCTGTTTTGGAAAAGTTGAAAGAAACCTCTTAATCGGATTCATCGATTAAACTCGAAATTTTCTTTATGATATTTCGTTTGAAATCATCATCTGCCCAGTCCCCTAAAAAATTTTCTCTTAGTCCTGCACTGGCTATGGTAGTGTGAGTTCCCTTTAACATTATTCCCTTGGATTTATCTTCTTTTCTTGCTTTAAGACAGGCAAATAATTTATCTGTTTGATCTAATTCGTCTGAGTTAAATTTTATTAGTAAGTTATTTTTTTGGTTATAAGTTTTTTCAATTATTCGTAATGTTCTTTCTGGACTTGGGCTGAATTCACTCTTGAATTCTAATTTTTGAGCAATCTGTTTCAATAATGGAATTGAATTATTGGCACTGAAGTTGTTGAAACTAATTGATATGAATTTGTCACAATTTCTTCCTCCATCAGGAGAAATTAAATGAAGTTTACAGCCTAGGCTGTGACCGATTCTTATTGAGGGAATTGATGCACCTATCCTTTTAGATAAGGATATTCGGCAGTTCTTAAAATCCTTCCATGCTTTTATAGCAAGTTGTTGGTGATCAAATTGTGGAGTGTACTTGTATGCATGTACTGCAAAATTTTTATTTATTAGGCTATCTATAAATCTTTTATAGGTTAAATCTGGTTTAGATGCTAGATAACTTCCACCGATAAATTCCACAATTTTCTTAGGATTTGAAGGCCAATAACAAAAATTGTTAAATTGATATTTTGTAAAAGTCATTTAGAAAATTTATTTATAAAAATAACAAGAACTAAAAATTATTTTTAATCAATTTTGTTTAATAATATTAATTTAGAAGAAATCTTTGTTAAATGCGTCAAGATAAATGAAAGTATTTTTCAACTAATTGGAACTTTTTAATAAAAAAGAAATAAATCAATTGGATTTTCTGCAGGATCAAACTGATAATAACCCCTCTGAAAAAAGTCTTATTGAAAAAAATAAAAGAATTGAAAAAATTTTAATTCTTGATACTGAAACAACAGGTTTAGATGAAAATAAAGATGAAGTTATAGAGATAGGTTGTATTTTGTTTGATGTATCTTTTAAATCTGTGCTTTCACAGGTCTCATTTTTATTACCAGTTAACAGTAATGAAGCTGAACATGTAAATGGTATATCTGCAGATTTAACTAATATTAGTCAACCATGGGAGGATGGATTGAATTTCTTTTTAAAACTTGTTGATTGCTCGGATTACATTGTTGCGCATAATGTAGAGTTTGATAAGAAATGGTTTGGTAATGGGAGATTGCCTAAGCTTAATAAAAAATGGATATGTAGTTTAGAGGATATTAATTGGTCTTCCCAAAAATCACTAAAGAATAGACCTTCAGTAACTGATCTAGCATTATCTTTTTCAATACCAGTTTGGAATTTACATAGAGCTTTATCTGATTGCTTTTACATATCTGAGGTCTTCAAAAAATGCAATAATTTAGAGGAACTTTTACTTAAAGCAACTGAACCGAGGTATTTGTATAAGGCATTGGTTAGTTATGAAGATAGGTCTTTAGCTAAAAATGCAGGGTTTAGATGGAATAGTCCTGTGCAAGGAGCTTGGTCAAGAAAATTGACTACTGATGAGGCAAGAAATCTTGATTTTAGAGTTGAGATTTTAAATTGATATTTAATTAATTCTTGACCTTTAAATATTTAGTGATTTTTACAAGGCATCCATTTATTACCCATTTTATGTGCTCCAATACATCCGTATTTTAAGGCAGCCTTCTCAGCTTCTTCTTTGGTTTTAAATAGATGTGACATAATGTTTTCCTTTTTTGGATTTGAAATTTGTTTGGAATGATTATGATGATTCTGAGGATTAGGTGAATACTCCCAAACTCCCATAGTAGTAATACCTGCAGAGATAATACCCATCCCAACTACTGATAAATTGACTATTCCCATTGCTACTGCACCAAAAGAAAAAACACCCATTGGGACTACTCCAATACTTATTACTCCCATTGGCACTATTCCTATTGAAACTATTCCTAGAGGTGCAATTCCAAAAGCAATTTTTTTTGGTTTTGTGCCACAATGCTGAATCTCTTTATTTTTTTTAATTTCCAATAGTTTTTCTAAATGTTAAATTAAAATTGTCCCATAAAACATTCAACAAAAAATTTAATTTCTGTTTAAATTAAAAATTTTGAATTATTTTTAAGAACATTGAATAACTTAAAAAATCTTAGAGGAACGGTAGATCTATTACCTGATCAATTAATCAAGTGGCAAAATGTTGAAAAAATTATATTGGAACAGCTTTCAAGAGCATCAATCAAAGAAATAAGAACACCAATATTGGAGACAACTGAATTATTTATAAGAGGAATAGGTGAAGGAACCGATGTTGTCAGTAAGGAAATGTATACATTTTTAGATAGAGGAGAAAGGTCTTGCACTCTTAGGCCTGAAGGGACTGCCTCGGTCGCAAGAGCTTTAATACAAAATGGAATCTCTTCTAATCCTCTTCAAAAACTTTGGTATATGGGACCTATGTTTAGATATGAAAGACCTCAAGCAGGAAGGCAAAGACAGTTTCATCAGTTAGGTGTTGAGTTTATAGGATACGAATCAGTGAGAAGTGATGTTGAAATTATTGCCTTAGCTTGGGACATTTTAGGTAAATTGGGCATAAAAGAACTTAATCTTGAAATAAATACCTTGGGTGATATTAATGATAGATTAAACTTCAAAAAATCTTTTTTAAAGTGGCTAGAAAAAAATAATGATTCTTTAGATATCGATTCCCAGAATAGAATTAATAAAAATCCTTTAAGGATTTTTGATTCTAAAAATATTCAAACAAAAAAAGCTCTTGAAAATGCTCCAAGATTATTTAATTCTTTGTCTGAAAAAAGTATGAATAGATATTCAGACTTAAAAAAACAATTGAAAGTTTTACAAATACCCTACGTGGAAAACTTTAATCTAGTTAGAGGTTTGGATTATTACACTCATACAGCCTTTGAAATCACTAGTGGGGCCCTAGGTTCTCAAGCTACAGTTTGCGGAGGAGGAAGATATGACGATTTAATAAAACAAATGGGAGGACCAAATACCCCAGCGATTGGATTCGCTATAGGTTTAGAAAGATTAATATTACTGGCGGGGAAAGAGCTTGGAGTTCCAAGAAAAACTGATATTTATATTATTAATCAAGGCTTAATTGCTGAATCACTAGCTATGGATTTATCTAGAAAATTAAGAACTTATGATTTGCTAGTCGAACTGGATTTAAGTGGAGGCTCTT
>QCII01000015.1 GCA_003216775.1 Prochlorococcus sp. AG-402-K21 | reverse complement strand
TTGCCACATTTTAAATAAACCCCATATCTTCCATTTAATATTTGGATTTTTTCTTTAAATTCTTTTGGTTTTCCAAAGTCTTTAAGTACCTCTTGACCTCCTCTACCCATTTTTGGCATAGCAAGAATTTCTAATGCTCGTTTTAGATCAACTGTAAAAACATCATCCTCCTTTTTTAATGATCTATTTTCAGACTCATCTTGATTCTTAATCCATTTAATATAGGGCCCAAATCTTCCTCTATCTGCCTCAACAACACCACCTTCGGGATGAGCCCCTAACAATCTAGGTAAACTTAAAAGTACTAGAGCCTCATCGAGAGTTAGATCATCAGTTTTCAACTCTTTGGGTAATGACGCTCTTCTTGGTTTGGCTTTATCCTGATCATTATTTCCCAACTGAACATAAGGTCCATATGGTCCAAATCTTAAAAAGACCTTTTCACCACTCTTTGGATCAGTTCCAAGATCCGATGGGCCACTTAAAATTTGATCAACTTGCTTTTTATCTAAGTCTCCAGGAGTAATATCCATTGGAAGATTACCTTTCGCCTTAGTTTCATTACCAAATTCATCAATTTTTATACCCTCTAGCCAAGGTCCGTTAGAGCCTATTCTGACTACGCAAGGAAGGTCTTCGAAATCAACTTGTCTATAAGCTTTACCATCAATATCACCCTCTGTTTTCTGAACTTTTACCTCCAAACCATTTTTACCTTTATAGAAAGTCTCGAGATATGGTAACCACTCAAGATTACCTGAAGATATTTCATCCAATGAAGATTCCATTTTTGCAGTAAAAGTAGTATCAACCAGATCAGGAAAATGTTCTTCTAATAGGGCAGTAACAGCAAAAGCTGTAAATGTTGGAGCCAAAGTATTGGAAGATATATTTGCATAACCCCTATCCACAATTGTCCCAATAATGCTTGCATAGGTAGAAGGTCTTCCAATCCCTTCTTTTTCAAGAACTTTAACTAATGCAGCCTCTGTATATCTCGCAGGCGGTTTAGTTTCATGAAAAGTAGCTTCCTTATTAGTAACTTCAAGACATGTCCCAGTTGTTAAGTTTGGGAGAATAATTTCTTTTTCTTCAAGGGATGAACTTGGGTCATCACTCCCCTCGACATAAGCTCTGAAGAATCCTGCGAAATCAATACTTTTACCGCTAGATTTAAATAATCCATCCCCCACGATAATTTCAGCATTAATCATTGTTAGCCTAGCTTCCGCCATTTGACTAGCTACAGTTCTTTTCCAAATTAAATCGTATAGAGATAAGTCTCTACCAGTTAGATTAGTTTCCTTTGGTGTTTTAAATACCTCGCCTGCAGGTCTTATAGCTTCGTGTGCTTCTTGAGCATTTCTTGCAGTTGAATTAAATTGTCTTGGTGAGTTAGATAAATATTCTTTTCCATACATAGAACTGACACATTCTCTAGCAGCTCTTGTAGCTTGTTCGGAAAGATGAACTGAATCAGTCCTCATATATGTTATGAAACCTCTCTCATATAGACCTTGTGCACATCTCATAGTTTCTCTTGCAGACATACGAAGCTTCCTGTTTGCTTCTTGCTGCAATGTACTAGTTGTAAAGGGAGGAACTGGCTTACGAGTGGATGGTTTTTTTTCGATTTTTGAGACTAACCAATCCTCAGAGGAAAAAGTCTTCAATAAAACATTTGCTTTTTCTTCTCCAATTATTAAAGATTTATTTCCTTTTTTTAATTTGCCTGTCTGTTCATCAAAATCGGACCCATTAGAAATTCTTTGACCGTTTAAACTAAATAATTTAGTTTCGAAAGTAATTTTATCTTTTACTAGGGAAGCTTTAATCCCCCAGTAAGAAGCTTTTTTAAAGGATCTTCTTTCTCTCTCTCTTCTAACAAGAAGTCTTACAGAAACTGATTGAACACGACCAGCAGATAATCGGGGGGCTACCTTCTTCCAAAGTAAAGGAGATAATTCATATCCAAAAAGTCTGTCCAAGATTCTTCTGGTTTCTTGAGCCTGAACAAGTTCCATATCAATATCTCTTGTTTGATCTAAAGCTTTATTAATTGCCTTTTTTGTAATTTCATGAAAAACCATTCTCTTAGTTGGTATTTTAGGCTTAAGTATTTGCAGAAGATGCCAGCTAATACTCTCTCCCTCTCTATCTTCATCAGTAGCCAGTAATAGTTGGTTTGCACCTTTCAATGCATCTTTCAGCTCTTTAACAACCTTTTTCTTATCTTTTGGAACTATATAAAGTGGTTCAAAATCTTCCGTTGTATTTACACCAATTCTTGACCATTTTTCTTTTTTGACTGCAGCTGGGATTTCAGCCGCCCCTTTTGGAAGATCTCTTACGTGTCCCATAGAAGCAAGAACTTCAAAATTAGAAGGCAAAAACTTTCTTATAGTTTTTGCTTTAGTGGGACTTTCAACAATAACTAGTGTGTGATCCAAGGTTTATTTCAAAAATTGGTGTTTTTGATCAGTTAGGGCATATTATGATTATTTGAAACTTTTTCAAGTAATTTCTCTTGAAAATTTCAAAAATCATACCCACAAATTATAATCAAGTTAAGATTAACTCTTTCACTATTACAATCAATCATCTAATTTAATCCTATTTAATAAAGTGCCCAACGAAATCTTTACAATTAATTTAAATGCTCAAGCCATTATTCCAGAGGCTTTTATCTTATTAGGTATTGTTGGAACTCTTCTTGTAGATTTGGCAGGAGAAAAAACTGCATCAAAGTGGGCGCCAATAATTTGTTATTTATCAATAGGCAGCTCTCTTTTAAGTTTAGCCTTGCAATGGAGTAATCCAGTAAATAGTGCATTTCTTGGTTCCTTTAATTCGGATAATTTAGCAATCGCATTTAGAGCAATAATAGCTTTATCAACTTTAGTCTCTTTACTAATAAGCTGGCGTTATACAGAACAAAGTGGAAGCCCCATTGGTGAGTTCGCAGCGATAGTTCTTTCGGCGACTCTTGGGGCAATGCTTCTGTGTGGATCTACTGACCTAATAAGTGTATTTATATCTCTTGAGACTCTATCAGTAGCTAGCTACTTACTTTCTGGTTATCTCAAGAGAGATCCAAGAAGTTCAGAAGCCGCTTTAAAATACTTGCTTGTTGGGTCAGCTGCTGCTGCAGTCTACTTGTATGGCTCCTCTTTTCTTTATGGATTAAGTGGTTCAACAAACTTAGCAACAATTGGTTTAGAGATTCTCAACAAGCCATCGTTTATTACTTCCCTAGCTCTTGTATTTGTTTTATCAACTGTTGCATTTAAAATAGCTGCAGTTCCTTTTCATCAATGGACTCCTGATGTATATGAGGGATCACCTACACCTGTAGTAGCATTTTTATCTGTTGGTTCAAAAACAGCAGGTTTTGCATTTGCAATAAGAATATTAAGCACTACTTTCTCTTCTTTCGATGAGGAATGGAAACTTTTATTTACTATTTTGGCCATCTTGAGCATGGCTCTAGGAAATGTTGTAGCTCTAGCTCAAACATCAATGAAAAGGATGTTAGCTTACAGTTCTATTGGTCAAGCTGGATTTGTAATGATTGGAATAGTATCAGGTACACAAGATGGTTTATCAGCTGCTGTTTTATATTTGGCTGCATATCTGTTTATGAATTTGGGTGCATTTTCGTGTGTAATACTTTTCTCACTAAGAACTGGTTCTGACAGGATTCTGGATTACTCAGGACTTTACCAAAAAGATCCTCTCATTACATTAGGCTTAAGCCTGTGTCTTCTATCACTTGGAGGTTTACCTCCAATGTTAGGATTTTTTGGAAAGATATATTTGTTCTTTGCAGGTTGGGCAAATCATCAGTATCTATTAGTAATCGTTGGATTAGTAACTTCAGTTATATCTATTTATTACTACATTTCAGTGATAAAAATGATGGTAGTTAAAGAACCACAAGAAGCTTCTGAAATAGTCAAATCATATCCTGAAATTAATTGGGGAATTGTAGGATTGCCTCCCTTGAGAATTGCACTTTATACTTGCGTGGCGGTAACTGCTCTTGGAGGGATCCTATCTAATCCTCTTTTTAAATTAGCTAACACAGCAGTTTCAGAAACTCCTTTCTTACAAGATATTATTGCCACAGCAAACAATATTTCCTAAAATAATTTTTAAATAAATGTTTAAGAAAGTCGCAAGTTTAGAAAGCATATCCAAAACCTATGGGAAAGATGATCTAACTGTCAAAGCCTTAGACAGCATAAATTTAGAGATTTATAAAGGTGATTATTTAGCTGTAATGGGAGCTAGTGGCTCAGGCAAAAGTACAGCTATGAATATTATTGGATGTCTAGATAGACCGTCTGAAGGTGTTTATAAGTTAAATGGTGTTCCTGTTGAGAATTTATCTGATGATGAGCTAGCGGAAATACGTAACCAAGAATTAGGCTTCGTTTTTCAACAATTTCATCTTCTTTCTGACGCAACAGCTCTTGAAAACGTTATTTTGCCAATGATTTATGCCGGTATTGAGCCTGAGCAAAGATTAGAGCGAGGTAAGAATGCCCTAAAAAAAGTTGGTCTTTCAGAAAGAATGAATAATCACCCAAACCAATTATCCGGAGGTCAACAACAACGAGTGGCTATCGCAAGGGCTATCATCAATAACCCTGCAATATTATTAGCAGATGAGCCCACAGGAGCACTAGATTCAAAAACAACTAAAGATGTACTAGATCTTTTTGACAAACTTCATGAATCTGGAATAACTATAGTTTTAGTTACGCACGAAGATGAAGTTGCAAATCGCGCAAAAAAGATAGCCAAATTTAAGGATGGAAGAATAGTTGAATTAAAAGTTAATTAAATTCATAACCCTCTAATTATCTTAAGTTGAGTTTCATTTTCAATTCTTAGATTCCCATTAGTATCAATATCTTTAATTTTCCATGTATGAGGACAAAACCCACTAGGTAAAAATCTTTTAGTGAGGAACTTATTTGCCGATTTGATCACATATTCTTTTTTGTTATTACATTCAATTGAATCGTGAAAAGCTTTAAGAACTTTGGCTGTCCAATAATATTGATTAATATTCTTAGTTTGAAGTACTTTTGATAATGTAATTCCTTCTGATGGAGTGTAATTTAAAACATTCATACCAATTCCTACTCTTACATAGATAATTTCTTTGCCTCTTGTTATCACCCTTGGCAAAAATCCAATCAACTTTTTCGAACCAAAAAAAATATCATTTGGCCATTTCAAACAAACATTTATATTCTCTTGTTTAAGCATTTCACATAACTTAATACCCAAAGACAAATTAAATATTTGACATTCAAATTCTTTTGAAAATATTGGGTAAGCTGCACTTAACCAAATCCCGCCTTTTGGAGAAACCCAAGTTTTTGAGTTTTGGCCAACCCCTGAGAACTGTTCTCTTGCGATTACCGCTACTGGCTGATTTTTCTTTATTTCAGAATATCCAAGCAAATTTGTTAGCTCATTTTCGGTACTTTTACATTTTATTTTGTAAAGAAGTTTCCAGGTTGGATATTGACCCTGGATTTTTTTTAAGTAAAAAACTGTCTTAGATGCAGATCCAATAACTTTCACAAACTTTTTATTAAAACAACGAGCATCTTTTTGAAGATTAGATTAACTTTAGTCTTAATAAGTTAATTTTACAAATTGGACAAAAAGTATTTGCCAATAGTGAACAGAAGGAATCCATATCCATTAAAAAATTGTCTTGATAATTTCAAAAAATCATGCGGAGACTTAGACAAACTTTCTGAAATCAACGAAAGCTGGAAGAACTTAGTCGGTTTGGAACTATTTCAAGAATGCAAACCATTAAATATTGAAAAAAAAATACTTACTATTGCAGTAAATCATCCACAGTGGCGTCAAGCTTTAATCTATAACAAGCATAAATTAAAAGAGAGAATCGAGAAAATTGGAATAACTTTGAATGAAATAAAAATAATACAAAATTATGAAATTAAAAATAAAAATATCAAAGCTACTAATGCAAAGATAGTTTGGGCAAAGCATCCAAGCAGAATCCATCAAAATAAAATGTGCATTTGTACTCTCTGTAATTCCCCTACTCCTGAGGGCGAAATCAAAAGATGGGGAAAGTGTTCTTTTTGTTGGAGAAAAATAAAAAACTAAATTCTTTATTTAGTTAAAATTAATATTCCCATTTGCCCCCCCAAAATAGTCCTATATTCAGCTTTTTTAAATCCAACTTCCTTAGCAATATTTATAAGCTCATTTTTCTTTGGAAAATTTCTAATACTTTTTTCAATATATGCGTACTCTGGACCTAAATTAAAAAGCCGCGAAATGGTTACCACAATTAATCTCAAATAAATTTTCTGAAAAATATTAGATAAAGAACTTTTTGTTGAGTGATTAAAATCCAAAAATCCTGCTCTTCCTTTATCCTTCAAAAGATAAAAAACTTTTTTTATTCCTTGTTCAACATTATTCAAGTTTCTTAGTCCATATGACATGCAAATCCCATCAAATTTTTTTGAATTATCATCAATTTCTAATACATCTTGAATTTCCCACTTAATAAATTTATTTTTTTTTAGCTCTGATTTTTTCTTCGCAATACTTAAGATATCCTCTGCACTGTCAATTCCAGTAATTGAGCCCATTGGACTAACTCTCTCAGAAATTAAAAATGCTAAATCTCCTGTTCCACAGCACAAATCAGCCCAATCTTCACCATTTAAAGGTCCCATTAAATTAACTAATTTCCTTTTCCATAATCTGTGCAGCCCAAAACTTAATAAATTATTTAAAAAGTCATATTTATAAGAAATTTTATTAAATATATTTTTGACTTCGATAGCTTTTGTGAATTTCATTTTTAAATTTTAAGCTTACTTCTTTTTGGAATTAAATTAAATTTTTTATTCATATGGTCTAATTGGAAGTTTTTTTTCTAGGAGGAAAGTTTTTATTTCTTTTAAAGTAAGTTTCTCATCATGAAGTAATGATGCTAAAAGTGCTGCTGATGCCCTGCCTTCTTTGAAAACATCATAGATATCTTCTAAACAACCTGCTCCTCCAGAAGCAATCACTGGGATGTTAACAATATTGGCAACAGATTCTGTCAAATTTAAATCATATCCATTCTGCGTGCCATCACCATCCATTGAAGTAAGCAAAATTTCCCCTGCGCCTAATTCCTCAACTTTCTTTGCCCAAGTTAATACATCTATTCCAGTATTTTCTCTCCCTCCTTTTACATATACCTCCCATTCATCAGTTGTATTAACTTTTCTTCGGGCATCAATTGCTATAACGATACATTGATTGCCAAATTCTCTAGAACTTTTAGAAATTAAATCTGGATTTCTAACAGCAGAAGAATTCAAACTCACTTTGTCCGCTCCAGCTCTTAAAAGATCATTAATTGAAGAAACAGAATCTATTCCTCCACCTACTGTAAATGGTATTTTTACTGATTTTGCGGTCCTAGAGACAAGGTCAACTAACGTATTTCTATTTTCTACACTAGCTCTAATATCTAAGAATACTAATTCATCTGCACCCTCATCAGAATACCTACAAGCCAATTCAACAGGATCGCCTGAGTCTCTCAAGTTAACAAAATTTACACCTTTAACCACTCTGCCATGGGCGACATCTAAACAAGGAATTAAACGAAGAGCTACCATTTTAGTAAAAATTGTCCAAATGCTGTTAATCTTGCATAATAGCTTCCATTTTACCTCTTATGGCTGAAACAAAATTATTACCCAAAATAGGTAGTAAAATCAAAATTAACATTAACAAAGTAAAAGATAGACTACCAGCTAAATTAATCGATCAAATATCATCTAGTCCTAAAGCCGTAATAACAGGCTATAAAATGACAGACGGCAGAAGTATTGGAATCACAGCAAAATTTCAGAATGGCGAACAAAATTGGTTTTTCCCAGAAGAAATTGAGAAAGGTTAAAGAGTAAAGTGAATGATCCAAAACAACTATTAGGAATTAAGGGCGCCTCTGAAACATCAAGTATATGGAAACTCCGTATACAGTTAATGAAACCCATAACGTGGATCCCTTTGATATGGGGAGTTATTTGTGGCGCAGCTGCAAGTGGGAATTTTGAATGGACATTTAGTAATGTTCTAGCTTCATTAGCATGTATGTTGATGAGTGGACCGCTTCTGGCTGGTTATACCCAAACCATAAATGATTTTTTTGATAAAGAAATTGATGCAATTAATGAACCAAATAGACCAATTCCTTCTGGTAAAATTTCAATTAAAGATGTAAAAATACAAATCTGGGTATTACTTATAGCGGGTTTAATAGTTGCTGTTCTATTAGATTTATATGCTAAGCACAACTTTCCTTCAGTCTTCCTTTTAGCTTTAGGAGGATCTTTTGTTAGTTATATATATTCTGCTCCACCACTCAAATTAAAACAGAATGGTTGGCTTGGAAATTATGCATTAGGAGCATCTTATATAGCTTTACCTTGGTGGGCAGGACAAGCCTTGTTTGGGAAATTAACAATCGTGACGGCGATACTAACACTTGCTTATAGTCTTTCTGGTCTTGGCATTGCTGTTATTAATGATTTCAAAAGTGTTGAAGGAGACTCAAAGCTAGGCTTGAATTCTCTCCCAGTAGT
This sequence comes from Prochlorococcus sp. AG-402-K21, assembly GCA_003216775.1. Lineage (GTDB taxonomy): Bacteria > Cyanobacteriota > Cyanobacteriia > PCC-6307 > Cyanobiaceae > Prochlorococcus_A. The sequence continues at coordinate 4,915 of QCII01000015.1, read as the reverse complement.
ATTTGGAATTAAAAATGCAAGTAGAATAAGTGCAGGACTGATTGATATTTTTCAATTAGCAATGGTTGTAGTATTAGTCATTATTGGTCAACATTTAGCCTCTGTAATTTTGGTTTTATTGGTAATTCCACAAATTACATTTCAAGATATGTGGTTACTAAGAGATCCTCTAAAGTTTGATGTCAAATATCAAGCAAGTGCCCAACCATTCCTTATTACTGGAATGTTAGTTACAGCTTTAGCGATAGGACATAGTTTTTTAGTTGCTTAAGGTGCAAAAGATTAAATTCAAATCTTTTGTTTTAATAATTCCAATATTAATTTTTTCTGGAATATCTTTTTATTTTTTTAGTCTAATATTTAGTACCTTAAAATTTGACGTTTCTAAAAATAAAAAGTCTCGGGAAAGCAAATATTCTTACGTAATATCCTCTTCTGATAATAAGATACTAAGCAAATTAAGCCGCAAATTTGAAATAGATAATAGTTATCATAAAATTCCATTTTTGCTTAAACATTCTTTTATATCTTCTGAGGATAAAAGATTTTACAAACATAATGGAATAGATTTAAAAAGTATTTCACGTGCCCTTATTCAAAATATTAGAAGTGGTTATGTTAAAGAGGGAGGAAGTACGATTACACAACAAGTTGCTAGATTACTTTTTCTAAATAATGATTTAAGTTTTCAAAGAAAAATCAAAGAAATATTTATATCACTCATACTTGAATTTAGATATAACAAAAATCAAATTTTAAAATTATATTTAAATAATATTTATTTAGGTTCAGGAGCTTACGGGGTTAATGAGGCATCTCAAGTTTATTTTGGAAAACTTATAGAAGAATTGACATTATCAGAGATCGCATTAATTGCAGGATTAGCTCCAGCTCCATCAACTTATTCACCTTATCAAAATATAGAACTAGCTATTAAAAATAGAAATAAAGTTCTTGAATCAATGTATATTGATGGATATATTTCTCTTGAAAATAAGGATAAGGCTATTAAAGAGAAAATAAAGTTAAATTATCAAACATCTGGTAATTTTTTAGATGATAAATTACTAATAAATTTTATTCTTGAGGAAACAAATAAAAGAATTGAAAATAAAAACGATTATAAGTTTTTAAGGATTAAATCCTCTATCAATAAAGAATGGCAAGAACAAGCCCAAAAAATTTCAAGATATGTGGGGCCTAAAGAACTTGAGTTTGCTCTTTTATCAATTGAATCAAATACAGGACTAATCAGGACAATGATAACTAGCAAGAATCCATCAATTAATGAATTTAATAGAGTAACTTCAACTGTAAGACCTTTAGGTTCTACTTTTAAAATAATTCCTTATGCTGCTGCATTAATAGAAGGGATAAACTTAAGCGATAAATTTGAAGACTTACCAAGATGCTGGGAAAGTTATTGCCCAAAAAATTTTTCAGAAGAATATAGAGGTTCAGTTTCTTTAATTGAATCATTTAAAAGTTCATCTAATATCGTTCCAATATCAATAACAAAAAAAATTGGTATAAAAAAAATTATTAATCTAGCGAATTCATTTGGTCTAGGTTATGAGCAAGAGTTTGAGGAATTCCCATCATTAGCTATTGGCTCCTACGGAGATAATCTTTTAAACATCACAAATGCTTATTCTGCAATAAATAATAATGGGAAGATTCAAAGCCCTAGCGTATTAGAAAAAATAGAAACATTTAATAATCAATCTGTTTGGGGAAACAAATTTATTTCCAAGAAAATATTAGATTTAAAAGTAAACAAAAAAATAAATAAACTCCTTGAAAAATCTGTAAAAGAGGGTACTTCGAAAGCAGCATTTATCAAAGGAAAGAAAATTTATGGAAAAACGGGAACATCTGATGGAAATAAAGATCTTTGGTTTATTGGTTCACTGGATAACCTTACAACAGGTGTCTGGATAGGTTACGACGATAACAAAGAATCCGAATTATCTAGTGGGAACGCCGCTTATTTATGGAAGAAATTTATAGCTGAAATTTATAAAATCCCACTTTAAAAAATAAATTTCATTTTTAAGACTTATAAGAAATTATTGCAGAATAAAATCCATCACCAGGATAGTCTAAGCTAGGTAAAATTTGCCTTTGCCTAACTAATTTTAAAGCTTTGTTTTTATCAATAAATCGTTCAATTAACAGATTATTTTCACCCGGACAGATAGTACAAGTTGAATAAACTAAAATTCCATCTTTTTTCAAAAGAGGAAAAATACTCTCTAATAATTTTTCCTGCAATAAAGTTAAGGATTTTATTTTATCTTCACTTAGAGACCATCTAGAATCTGGATTCCTAGACAGAGTTCCAATTCCAGAACAGGGAGCATCTATTAAAATCTTATCAAAATAAGATATAAAATTAGGATTTAATTCAATCAAACTCGTAGCATCAGCCTTGAGGATATTTACAGATTTTAAATTTAACCTTTCTAAATTTGATTGAAGTATTTTCAATCTTTTTGCTGATCTATCTACAGCCAGAATTTCAGCACTATCCTTTGCTAATTCTGCCAAATGCGTAGTTTTACTTCCTGGCGCTGCACAAGCATCTAAAATCTTTTCACCTTCTTTTGGATTTAAAAGAGGTGCTACCCACTGAGAGGATCTATCTTGAATTGTCCAAAGCCCATCACTATACCCTGGTAAATTTTTAATAGATCTTGGATTAGATTTTAAAGTAATTCCATTATTTAAATCTTTAATAATTTCAGCATCAATTTTATTTTGATAAAGTAATTTCAAAAATTTATCTAAATCAGTTTTTAGTGGATTAATTCTCAAGTCAATTGAAGGTTTTTTATTAAATGCCTTAACTATATTTTCACCAGCCCTATTACCTAACCATTTATAAAGGTCATTTACAAGCCATAATGGCAATGACTCAAGATATGAAATTCTTTCTTTTCTATCAGAAGATAATTTTGGAAAGATTTCATGTTTAAATTTTCTAGATGCATTTCTCAATATCGCATTCACAGTTCCTGCTAAACCCTTTAAATCTGTTTTTTTAGCTACTTCTACAGTGGTAGAAATAGCTGCAGGAAATGGAATTTTATCCATTTTCAATAGTTGATATAAACCTATATGTAAAAGCCATCTTAATTTTGGAGGCTGCTTTTTATGAGTAATTTTTGATGTATGGTCAACCCAAAGATCAAGAAATTTTCTATACCTTATACATCCAAAAGATAATTCAGTAATAAAAGCAATATCAAGAGAATTAAATCGATAATTTTTTAAAACCTTTTCAAGGGCATGATCAGAAAAATGTCCAGAACTAACTTTTAATAAAATTTCCCAAGCTGCTTTTCTTTGTAAATATCCAATACTCAAAATATAATTTATTTTTAAATATAACTTTAATATACAAAAAATTCAAAAAATTCAAACTACTTTTTCAATTGGAGAATTGAACAAAATAAAACCTAAGATAGAAATGAGAGTTAGATTAAATCCTAAAAAAAGAAATACATTTAAAGAATGAATTCTTTCCCGAAAAAATAATTTTTTCTCTTCTTGATACTTCATTAATAAAATAAAACTTAATCAGGAATTCAAACGGCAACCTATATTAATTGATCCTGCATCAAGCATTCTCCCTAACTTTATAGCTATAGATTCCTCTAACCTTGTGAAGTTAGATTGATGAGTAGTTATCCAATCTAATTCAGAAAAAGTGATGATACCAGTTAAATTACTTTTCAGAAATAGGATTCCAATATTCATAGATGGAGTTAAGTTATTAATTAAACTAACATCGGCCTGTAACATTTCGTAATAATATAATATTCTTTTAATTTTTCAACAGTAACTCTATGTCAGTAATCTTAAATTATTGAATATCTCTTAAAAATTTATCGGCCGTTTTTAAGTGATTATTTAATTTTTCCTCTAACATTTTATCGAGATTTCTCGTTAACATTGCCAGACGATATTGCTTTCTAAAAAAGCTTTCATTATCTTTAATAAATTTCCAAAATAAGCCATCCCATATTTCACACCATGGGCCACTTTTGAAATTAGACATTTTTTTTACATAATTAGAGCTTGATATATATGGCTTTGTTGAAAAGATACCTCCATCACTAAACTGACTCATTCCGTAAACATTTGGGACCATAACCCAATCATAGGAATCAATAAACATTTCCATAAACCATTTATAAACTTGGTTGGGGTGAATTCTACATAGAAGCATAAAGTTGCCAACAATCATTAGCCGCTCAATATGATGACAATAACCAAATTTAATAATATTTTTTATAACAACGTCTACTGGTTCAATTCCTGTATTTCCTTGATAAAAAGATTTTGGAATTGGCTTATCTTCAAAATTCCAAAAATTACTATTTCGCATCTTTGTTCCGTACTTTTTATAGACGAGGCAAATAAATTCTCTCCATCCAATAATTTGACGAATAAAACCCTCTAAAGAGTTAATAGGAACATTATTATTTTTTGCAAAAAGTAATGCTTTATTTACTACTACATCTGGGGTTAATAAGCCGCTATTTAAAAGAGGAGAAAGTAAACTGTGCCATAAAAAAGAATTTTCTTTAGAAATAGCATCCTCATAATCTCCAAATAAGAAAAATCTATGTTTAAAAAAATCATTTAACCATGCATCTGCCTCTTCAAAATTAGTTGGATATAAAAAGTTGTTACTTTCTCCAATAAACTCAATATCAAAATTGGCTAATGACCTTTCTGCATTAACTACAAATTTATTTTTTGGTAATTTAGGTGTATCGGGTATATTTATTTTTTTTGGTAATTTTTTTCTGTTCATTTCATCGAAACTCCATTTACCACCTTCAGGTGTATTATCAGGATTAACTAATATCTTTTGGCTCTTTCTTTGATTCTCATAAAATCTCCC
>QCII01000014.1 GCA_003216775.1 Prochlorococcus sp. AG-402-K21 | reverse complement strand
ATGTTATTTGTGATCTAGCTGGTCAAGTCAAGTATGACAAAGTTATTCAACCTAAGGAGGTAACAGATAGGCAGGGAAATATTACTTTAAAAGCTCAAAGATTAGGAAGATTATGGGTTTTAGCTGGAGATGTTTACAATTTGCCACCTAATGCTATACCAGTTGTTTCATCTGGTAGTTCTGTAGATGAAGGGACTGTTTTGGCAGAGGCAAGTCAATCAAGTGAGTATGGTGGACAAGTTCGATTAAGAGAATCAGTAGGAGACTCAAGAGAAGTTCAGATTGTTACTACTTCTATGTCTTTAAGTAATTTTAAATTAATTGAAGAATCAACACACTCTGGCCAAATACATAATTTGGAATCTGAGGATGGAATCTCTTATCGTTTGAACACTTCTCCGGGTAGTAAAGTTAGTAATGGTGAGGTTATAGCTGATTTAACCGATGAAAAGTTCCGTACAAAAACTGGTGGACTAGTAAAATACGCACCTGGATTAAGTGTCAAAAAAGCAAGATCATCCAAAAATGGTTTTGAAGTCAATCAAGGGGGAACATTGCTTTGGATTCCGCAAGAAACACATGAAATCAATAAGGATATATCTCTTCTAATGATTGAAGATATGAAATGGATTGAAGCAGGAACAGAAGTTGTAAAAGATATATTTAGTCAAACATCAGGAATTGTTACGGTTACTCAGAAAAATGATATTCTCCGTGAAATAACTGTAAGAAATGGAACTTTTCATGAGTGCGACGATGAAGAGGTTTTGAATAGATTTACAGAAGATGGCAATTTGGTAAATCCAGGAGAAAAGATTATGGATGGTATTGATAATAAAGAAATTTTATTTGTTCAAAAACTAGAAACCGATAAATGTAAGGGCTTATTATTAAGAACGGTAGAAGAATTCACTATTCCTGATCAAGCAGAATTGCCAGAACTATCTCATATTAAGCAAGACAAAGGCCCTCATTTAGGATTAAAAGCTATCCAGAGACTTACTTATAAAGACGGTGAATTGATAAAGTCAGTAGAAGGAGTTGAATTGCTTAGAACACATTTATGCATTGAAAGCTTTGATGCTACTCCTCAGATGACTATTGATGTCGAGTCGACTGAAGATGAAAATAATTCTTCAATAAATAGATTAAATTTAGTCATATTAGAATCTATTCTTGTTAGAAGAGATACTATATCTGACTCCAGTCATGGCTCAACACATACTGAACTACAAGTCAAAAATAATCAAATAGTGAAGGCGGGTGATGTAATAGCTACTACTCAAATTCTTTGTAAAGAAAAGGGATTGGTTCAATTACCAAATGTTATTGAAAATGAACCTATAAGGAGGTTAATTGTTGAAAGAGAAGAGGATAAAATCAAAATTGAGATTAGCAATAAAGCAACAGTTAAAGTCGGTGATCGTGTGGTTGATGGTGACCCTGTTAGTAAATCTGAGAAATCAACCTCCTGTGGAGAGATAGCAAAAATTTCTAGTAGTTCAGTAACCTTAAGACTTGGTAGGCCTTATATGGTTTCTCCTGATTCGGTTTTACATGTTCAAGATGGAGATTTAGTTCTTAGGGGAGATGGTTTAGCTTTACTCGTTTTTGAGAGGCAGAAAACTGGAGATATTGTCCAAGGATTGCCTAGAATTGAAGAGCTGTTAGAAGCCAGGAGACCCAGAGATTCCGCAATTTTATGTAAAAAATCTGGAATAGTTCAAATTAAACAAGGTAATGATGAAGAATCAGTCTCTTTATCAGTTATTGAAAAAGATGATTATGTTAACGAATATCAACTTTTAATTGGACAAAATATAATGGTTAGTGATGGTCAACAAGTTTCAGGTGGCGAAGTTTTAACTGATGGCCCAATTAATCCACATGAGTTATTAGATTGTTACTTCAACGATTTGAAAGATCAAAAACCTCTAATAGATGCAGCTCGAGAATCCATATCAAAACTACAAAGAAGTATGGTAAGTGAAGTCCAAAATGTCTATAAGTCACAGGGTGTCGCAATTGATGATAAGCATATTGAGGTTATCGTGAGACAAATGACAAGTAAAGTCCGAGTAGAAGATGCTGGGGATACAACTCTCTTACCTGGTGAACTTATAGAAATGAGACAAGTGGAAGATACAAATCAAGCAATGGCAATTACAGGAGGTGCTCCAGCAGAGTTTACTCCTGTACTGTTAGGTATAACCAAAGCTTCCCTAAATACAGATAGCTTTATATCAGCAGCTTCATTCCAAGAGACCACGAGGGTTCTTACGGAAGCAGCAATTGAAGGTAAGTCTGATTGGTTAAGAGGTTTAAAAGAAAACGTTATTATTGGTAGGCTGATACCTGCAGGAACTGGTTTCAGTGGATTTGTAGAGGAATTAGCCTCAGAGGCTGGCCCTCATCCAGATATCCTCGCAGAAGAATCTGGTGGATATAGGAGAGCACAGAACTTAAGGCCAGATTATACCGTTGATATGCCACAATCAGCTGCTGTAAGTTCTACTGCAATACTTGATGATCCTAGTGATGAAGATTTGGAGACTACGCGGACCCGTCATGGAATCGATCCTTCTTCAAGTAATTTTGCAGCCTTTGCAAGACCAAGCGCTGAAAATCAATTTTCTGAAGATCAATTGCCAGACCCTGCTGCATTGGAGGGATTACAAGAGGAAGGTCTACTATCTGATGAATAAATATTGTCTATTAACATTTTTAGTGACTAGAATGGATTCTTTAATATTTTAGTGATGATTAAGCCAGAAATTGTACCAAAAAGAAAATTACCTCGTTATGGATTTCATTTTTATAATGAAAGACTTAATGGAAGAATTGCCATGATTGGATTCATTGCGCTTATTCTTACAGAATTCTTTTTAAAACATGGTTTGCTGTTATGGTAAAAATAGTTTGAATTAAATACTAAATAACTTGAAAAATCTTACTGGAAGTAGTATTAAAGATTTAGAAAATGTGGCCTTAAATTATGGTCAAGCTGCTTTTAGAGGTCACCAAATCTATAATTGGATCTACAACTATAGAAATAAGAAGAAAAATATCGATCAAATAGAAGTATTACCTTTAGAATTCAGAAAAAAGCTAAAAGAAGATGGTTTTAAATTAAGTGAACTTAGTTTTCAAGAAAAAAATCTTGCATATGATGGCACTCTGAAGTTGTTACTGTCTACTAGTGATAATGAAAGTATTGAGTGCGTCGGTATACCAACTGAAAAAAGACTGACTGCGTGCCTCTCTAGTCAAGTTGGATGTCCTATGGACTGCAAATTTTGCGCAACTGGGAAGGAGGGTTTAAAGAGATCTTTAAAAGCAAGTGAAATATTAGATCAAATTTTATTTATTGAAAATGAAATGAATAGAAAAGTGACAAATATTGTTTTTATGGGTATGGGTGAGCCCTTATTGAATATCGACGAATTGCTTTTTTCAATTAGATCTATTAATGAGGATTTTAAGATTAGTCAAAGAAGGATTACTGTAAGCACGGTAGCCGTACCAAAAATGATAAATACATTATCTGCGAAGTCTTTTCAAATTTTGAGCAAGTGTCAATTTACGTTAGCAATAAGCTTACATGCTTCAAATCAAAAAATAAGAGAGATGATAATACCAAGTGCAAAAAACTATAATATCAAAAATATAATTGAAGATTGTAAGCAATTTGTAAAAGATACTGGTCGTAGGGTAAGTTTTGAATATTTAATGCTAAGTGGTGTGAATGATAAATTAGTACATGCAAATGAATTGAGTAATTTACTAAAAGGGTTTCAGTGCCATGTAAATTTAATACAATACAACCAAATTGATGAGGTTGAATTTAAACGAGCATCTATGAAAAATCTTCAATTATTTCAATCTAAACTTTTTAACAATGGTATAGCTGTTAGCTTCAGAAAAAGCAGAGGTCTAGATAAAAATGCTGCATGTGGTCAGCTGAGACAAAATTCAAAAAAATAGATAATTTTATCTAAGAATAATTTTTTAAAAGTCTCATAAAAAGGTTATTATTGAGTTAATTGATTTTGAATCTTTGGGTTTTATTAAAACAAAAATTTTACCTTTCGCTATTGTTTCACTATTTGGAATTGCTTTCTTAGCAGTTAGCGCAAGAATTTGGTTGCCTGGAGATATGATGTCGCCAGCTCCATTGAATTAATATTTTTAGTTTTTGAAAATGAAAAAAGATAAGGACTATAATAAAGAGAGCTTAGCTGAAATCGCTGTTGATCCAGATATTTTAGCTAGAGAATTGGCTTTAGAGATTGAATTAGATCCTTTAGAACAAATTGATGAGGATGCTTTTTCACAAGGTTTAAATATAACTCAAGAATGCAATGAAGCATTAAAAATGCTTAAAGGAAATAAAGAAGAAAGAATACAAGGCTTAAGAATATTTTGTGAATACAGAGATAAAAGATCTTTCCCCCTTCTCTTACCACTACTTGATCAACCCTGTCCTGTTGAAAGAATGAGTGCGGTATATGCTTTGGGTCGTAATCCATGTCCTATCGCAGTCCAGAAACTAGTCAGCCTTCTTGAGGCTGATGATAATGCCTATGTTAGGAGAGCGACTGCATGGAGCTTAGCAAATTATGATAACCAAATTGTTTTAGCACCATTAATAAATGCGTTAAAAAATGATGTAGCTGCAGTAAGGTTATGGTCTTCTAGCTCTTTAGCTGAAATTGGAAATGTTTCTTTAGAAAATGCTCAATTAGCTGCAGAACAACTTTTAATAAGTTTAAAGATAGACAATGAATCAGGTGTTAGAAGTAATTGCATTTGGTCATTATGTAGGTTATATGAAAAATTAAACAATACATTCCAAGAAACTTTCGTTGATGAATGTACTAAGATAGCTCTTTTCGATAAAGAACCATCCGTTATGGAAGAAGCAAAAACCGCTCTAGATTCAATGGGGATGCAAGGTTTTTATAATTAAATAACTTAATTTTTTATTAGAACACTACCTAAAAAAATTTATTTATCAGATATTCAATATAAAAATTAAAATAAATTAACTTGTACCAACTGAAACAAAAAATTTTCGTTATTGTATATAAAGTAAAAGTACTTAGTACTTGAATTTAATGCCTCAAAAAACATTGAGATTCAAAATTCATCAAGACGGAAGAGTTGAAGAGACAGTTGAGGGATTCACTGGTAATTCATGCAGTGAAGCTACAAAAAATCTCGAAGATGCTCTCGGCAAAGTAACAGTTAAGAAAAAAACATCTGATGCTTTCATCTCTAATCAAAATGAAAACTTAAAACAACTAAACAAAGAATCTAATGTCACATTTTAGTACTATTAAAACCCAGCTTAAAGAAAAAGAGCCATTAATTAAGGCCTTAATTAATCTCGGCTACCCAATTAATCAAGAAGAAAAGTTTGTAAAAGGATATAGAGGAAAGTTTACAGCCGTTGATATAAGCATGAATTTACCATGTGATACTAAAGTTGGTTTTAAATGGGACAATAATTCAAATTCCTATGAATTAGTTACTGATCTTGATTTATGGAAATTTGAGATTCCAGTAGAAAGATTCATTTCTAAAGTTACTCAAATGTATGCTTATCAAACAATAATTTCTAAAACAAAAGAGGATGGGTATCAAATAGTTGAAGAAAATAATAAAAATGATGGATCTATTGAGTTAGTTTTAACTAAGTGGGATAGCTGATATTAGAATATGGATTCTATAGATCCATTTGATAATATTCAAGATAATATTGAAATTACTGGCTATGAGCCTGTTCTCGGTGGACAGTTAGCTGAAAAAGCTGTATGGGTGGATGAGTCTAAATGTATAGGTTGTCAATACTGTGTACACGTCGCTTCCAATACTTTTATAGTTGATGAATTTCATGGTCGAAGTCAAGCTATTAGACAAGATGGAGATAGTGTAGATGTCATACAAGAAGCAATAGACACATGCCCTGTTGATTGCATTCATTGGGTTAATTTTGAAGAATTGGATGATTTAGAGAATAGTCTTGATAGGGATATGTTCCAATCATTTGGAAAACCACCAAGAGTAAATAAGCATTAATATCAAGAAGATGGAATATCGTAGATTCGGTCGAACCAATCTGAAGATTCCTGTTCTATCTTTGGGCGGTATGAGATTTCAAAAAAGTTGGGATCAATTAGATTTTTCTGAGATTTCATATAAAGAACAAAATAAAGTGGAAAATATATTAACACTGGCAAATAAATATGGCTTGAGTCATGTAGAAACTGCTAAGTACTACGGCACTTCTGAAGTTCAATTAGGGATTGGTTTTAAGAATACTAAAAAAATCCCAGGCATTATTCAAACAAAAATTCCTCCAAATAGTGATCCGAAAATCTTTGAGAGAGATGTTTTGACAAGTTTTGAAAAATTAAAAGTTAAAAAAATTGATCTTTTAGCAATACATGGCATCAATACATTTGAACATTTACATCAAGCTACTAGAAATGGAGGTTGTATTGAAATTTTAAATAATTTTCAAAAAGAAAATTTAATTGGATCTATTGGATTTTCGACTCATGGAAAATCTTCACTAATTGAGAAGGCAATATCCACAAACTTATTTGATTATGTAAATTTGCATTGGTATTTCATAAATCAAGAAAATACAAAGGTAATAAATTTGGCAAATAAATATGACCTTGGAGTTTTCATAATCAGTCCCACTGATAAAGGGGGACATCTTCATTCTCCCTCAAAAAAAATGTTGGAACTATGTAATCCACTTCATCCTATAATTTTTAATGATCTTTTTTGCTTAAGAAATAAAAACGTCCATACTCTTAGTGTAGGGGTTGCAAAAGAGGAAGATTTTGATCTTCATTTAAAAGCGGTTTCTTTATTACCAGAATCTGAGCAGTATATTCCGAGGATAATAAACAGATTAAGACAAGAATCAATTAATGCTTTAGGTTTAGAGTGGTATCTAAATTGGAATAGAAATTTACCGAGTTGGGAAGATACGCCAGGAAATATTAATATTCCTGTTTTGCTTTGGCTTTCAAATTTAATAGATTGGTTGGATATGGAAGGATTTGCAAGAGCTAGATATCAGTTGCTTGGTAATGGAAGTCATTGGTTCCCAGGATCTAACGCAAATTTACTAGATATAGATGTTTCGGAAGGACAATTATTGAAAGTTTTAGAAGGGCATATAAATCCAAAAGAAGTCATAAAAAAATTGAGAAATTTAAAAGAAAAGTTTGGAGATAAGAATGCTAAAAGATTATCAAGAAAATAATTTTATAATGGATTTTTTTCAGGTTTGCCAACTTTTCTTGGGTAAATTTCAGGACAAAAATTCTTTGGTTGAATAAGAATAATATTTCGGGTGCCTTTATTTCTTGGTAATTGTATCTCTTTTTTATCTTTAACTTTCCCTTCTAATATTTCTAAAGTTTTATCTAGATTTTTGCTTTCTTCATTCGTCCATTTGCCACAATATAAAACTCCAAACCCTTCTTTTTTTAATATTGGTAGTATATATTCTGAAACTGTTGATGGATTACTAACCGCTCTAGTTGTTGCAATATTAAAATTATTTCTCATTGACGATTGGTGGGCTAAGTTCTCAACACGATCATTGATTACATGAATATTGTTTTTGAAATTGATCTGTTCAACTAAAATTTTTATTGCATCTGTTTTCTTTTTCAAAGAATCAATTAGGTATATCTCAGAATTAGGATGAGTTATTGCATAAGCTAAACCTGGGAAGCCACAGCCTGATCCAATATCTAAAAATTTTTTATTATCAAAATTAATATTCGTGAAAGCTTTGAATGGCCAAATGCTGTCAAAAACTTGAGATACCCAATAATCATCCCCATCAATTAATCTTGTAAGATTGGTCTTATTATTTAATTCTTTGATTTTAATTTGTAACTCTTGAAATAAATTTATTTCTTCTTCCGTTATTAAAGAAAGAATTTCTTCTGGAATGTTTTGCTTTTTCATTTAGTTATAAATAAGAATTTTAACCATCCATTAAATACATTCTATTTAGTAAAAATTTATTAGAATTACAATATTAATAAAAGATTATTTTGAAAGGGGAAACTTCCTATTACAAAATTTTAGGTGTAAATGAAAATGCATCCAATCATGAATTAAGAAAGGCATTTTGTAAACTTTCTATTGAGTTGCATCCCGATACAACTTCATTAGAAATAGATGTCGCTAAAAGTAAATTTCAAGACGTTCTTGAAGCTTATGAACATTTAAATAATAGTAATTTAAGGAAAATATATGACGACAAACTAAAAGAAAACTCTAGAATTAGAAATAATACTAACGTTTTAAATAATTTAGTAATCGACTCTAATAATCAAAATTTAATAGGAAATAGAAGACCTTTTTCGAATGGAGAATTGTTTTCGTTGTTTCTTTTAATTATCATAATTTCTATAAGTTTAATTTGTTCAATTTTTATTGCTTCTTTTACTGGAAAAGAACTAGAGACAATACCGCTTTGGCTAATTAAATAATTTTTTAAAAAAGTCTGTGAATCCCTCTAAAAAACCTATCAATCAAAATTCACTGCAATCATTGGAATTGTGGCTAACTGATTTAGGTGCTGTGAAGGATATTAATAATCCATCTAAATGGTATTTGTTACTTTTAAATTGGAATGCAACTATTATTTTTGAACAAGAAGATTTAAGTGTTATCTGGGAAAGTGAAGGACAAGAAACTAAAAGACTATTTTCCTATTGCATTAATAGAGAAGATGTGGAAAATGCAATACTGCAGGGACCTTAAATTTCTATCTATAGATTTTCTAAGATTTTCCTTATTATCCAGTAACTTTTTTCTAATTGATCATCGGTTATACAGAGAGGTGGCAAGAGATAAATAACATTCCCGAGGGGTCTAATAAATAAACCTTGCTCCATTGCAAGACTCTTTATTTCTTTCCCAATATTATTGAAATAACCTTTTTTGTTCCCAATATCTAAATCGAAGGCAGCAATTGTGCCGGATACCCTTATTTTTTTTATATAAGGTAAGTTTTGAAATTTAATTAAGTGAGATAAATGTTTTTCTTCAAATGAAAGGTATTTGTGTGGTTCTTTTTCTAATAAATCAAGACTAGCGTTTGCCGCAGCACAACCTAAAGGATTAGCAGTAAAACTATGTCCATGCCAAAAAGTTTTTCTTGGGGAATCATCAATAAAGGATTGAAAAATTTTTTCTTTACATAAAGTTATTCCCATTGGCAAAAATCCACCAGTTAAGCCTTTTGAAATACTTATTAAATCAGGAACGATTTTTGCCTTTTGAAACGCAAAAAGACTTCCACATCTTCCAAACCCAGTCAAAACTTCATCAGCAATTAACAAAGAATTATTATTGTTTATAATTTCTGAAACTTTTTTTATAAACTGAGGCCTAACCATATTCATTCCTCCTGCTCCTTGAACAAGTGGCTCAAGGATTACTGCAACTGTGGGAGTTTTAAGTAGAGTTTCTAATTTTTGGATCGCCTCATTTTCTTTGTTTTCTATTTCTTCATCGTTCATCCAAGTTGAAGGCCAGGGGACTCTCCTAACTGGGAACATAAGATTATCGAAATTCTCATTAAAAATATTTCTTTCACCTAAGGCCATTGCTCCAAATGTATCGCCATGATAGGCGCCATCAAAAGCTACTATTTGAGTTCTTGTCTCTCCTCTATTTTGCCATGATTGGAAGGCAATTTTTAAAGCGACTTCCACTGCAGTAGAACCGTTATCAGAAAAGAATAATCGTTCTACTTTTGTTAATTCACTAAGTCTTTCCGCCAATTTTTTTGCCTGTGGATGTAAAAAATCAGCAAATATAACTTGCTCAAGTTTTTTTGATTGATTGAAAATGGCATCCGCAATGTATTGGTTACTATGTCCATGAAGAGTTACCCACCAACTACTGATTGCATCTATTAGCTCTTTTTTAGGATTTTTAGTAAATAGGAGGGCATCTTGACCATGAGTCACTTCTATTTGCGGTTTGCTGTTATTGATTTGTGTAAAAGGTGGCCAAATATTTGGGTGCCAATCTTGATTTGGAGTTTTTGAATCCAAAGATTTCATTTAACTTATTTTTGAGTTTAAAAGTGAGATCAACTTATTCTTGATGTCTAGTTCTTTCCATAGTATATCTAAATTGTTTGAGTCCATTTCTTTGATGTAAGGAAATTCAGCAATTAACGGAATACCACTAAAATCAACTAGAGTTCTTGGATTATCTAGGTGTTTTTCACCATTGACTACTAAACCTAAAATCTCAATATTTCTTCGTTTTAAGGCCTCAATACTAAGCAGGGTATGGTTAAGAGTGCCAAGTGAGCTCTTACATACAAGTATTACCGGAAGATTCCATTGTTTTATTTGATCTATTTGCAAAAAATTGCGTGTTATTGGAACCATTAATCCACCTGCAGTTTCTACAATTAATGAGCCTTGCACTTTTGGCAATCTCAATTTGTCAAAATTAATAGTTTTTTGATCTATTTCAGCAGCCCAATGAGGAGATAGCGGTTTCGTAAAGACATAAGCTTCTTTGATGATTTTCTCTTTATTTAATTGTGCAAGTTTTTCAACAGTTTGACTATCAGTTTGCGATTCAATACCGCTTTGAATAGGCTTCCAATAAAAGGAATTTAATCCTTTAACGAAAAAAGAGCTTATTAAAGTTTTTCCAATATCAGTATCTGTTCCACAAATTATAAATTTGAAAATACTATCCTGACTACTCATAATTTCTTTATGATTTGAATCTCAATTTGCCATGAAAGGTTAACTGTATTATTGTAATTCTTTGGCCAAAACTTTTGAATTTTTTTTAACTCCTTCACTGTTTTGTGTTTACAATTTGTTGATTGTGCCCCTACATTTTTAATGCTTCTAAAAAGCTTATATACATCTTCAAAATTTTCAAGATAATTAAACTTTTCTGAATAATGAATTTCAGTTGATTTGAAATCTTTTAATAATTCTTTAGAGCAAAGGAAATTAAGACCACTATATTCAATATCAATTTTTCTACAAGTATCTTTCCATTCAGGAAAACAATTTTTGGTTGGATAAGAAATGATTAAAAAACCTCCAGATTTTAATTTACTAAACCAATTTTTTATTATCTTTTCTGGGTTGTTTAACCAATGGATGCAAAAGTTAGATGTTAATAGAGAACAGTTATTTATTTCAGGAGGTAAATCATTATTCAAATCCCATAAAATTTTTTTACTAGATAATTTATTCTCAAGAAGCATTTTTTTGCTGAAATCAATTCTGGCTACTTTTTGGGAAGAAAATTTTTTTTCTATTTCATCAGCTAATATTCCTGGTCCTGATCCTAGATCTATCCATTCACCTTTTTTTTGGGGATTTAATTCTTTGATAAATTGAACAATCTTTTTCGCAAAAAATTTCTGAATATTTGAATGCTCTAAATACCGATATGCAGCATCATTGAAATTATTTTTTATTTTCTCATTCCACTTTTTACTATCCATTTTCATCATTAAGTGTATTAAGTAAGATCTCGTATAAATTTAAATTATTCAAGCAATGACCTTGCTGAGATAATTTAATTAAAATTGGCTTCCTATCAAATGTTTTATTTAAGGAATCTAAAAAGTTATTATTTGATTCGTTGTCTAGAATCAAATCATTTTCTGATTTTATAAAAATAATTTTGCAATCTTTTCTTAAAAATACTGGAATATCTCTATTGATGTAAAGTTGTTTTAAATCATCTAAAAGAAGAGTTTTATTTAAACTCTCTAAACTTTGATAAAAGATATTTTTAAAACTATTATTCATATGATTTGGCATAAATGATCTATGTATAAATTCTTTCAACATATCCTTAGTTTCATCTTTTATGATTTTTGTTTCCATTCTTTTTAGAGACCTCAAAATAAAGTTTCTCTTATTACTTAAAGGAAGAAAATTATTAAAAGAATTTATAAGCACAATATGAGTTGCTTCTTTTAAGATTTTTTTTTGCATTAAATGAAAACCAAATGAATGGCATAAAGTCATTCTGATTTCTTTTTTAGATTCGCTTTTAATCCATTTTGCTTGATAATTATTTGTTGCAAAATAGCCCCTTTCATTATCTTGCCAATGCCAATTATTATTTAAAAAATCAACTTTATAATCATTCCAGAAATATTTATTTAGTCCCCACCCATGTTGAGTAATAATTTGTTTCATTTAAAATCTTTTAATACTGCAATGAAATTTTTTAGTAGATTCAAATCTAAGTTTCTTCGTATTGTTATTCTGATTCTTGATTGCCCAACTGGAACAGTAGGTGGTCTTATCGCAATTGCTAAAAACCCATTTTCCTCAAGATATTTTTGCAGATAAATTGCCTTCTCTTCTTGGCCAACAATAATTGATAAAATGTGAGAATCTCCCTGAATTGGAAAACTAAAATTTTTAATAATTTCATCTTTCCATATCTTCGCAGAAGATAACAACTCATTACCCCATTCTTTATTTTCTAAAATTTTTTTTAAACCTTCTAGTGCTCCAGCAGCTAAAGATGGCGCAAGAGCGGTTGTGTACCTAAATGCACCACTTGTTTGGATAAGATACTCTCCAATTTCTGAATTGGAGGCTATGAAAGCTCCACCGCTTCCAAATGCTTTTCCAAAAGTTCCAGTAATTATAGTTACATCTGAACGGCAATTAAAACTTAAACCCCTGCCTTCAGCCCCCAAGATCCCAATTGCATGAGCTTCGTCAACTAATAATTGAATACTATATTTTTTGCAAATTTCCGTTATTTCTCTGAGCGGAGCAATTGATCCCTCCATGCTATAAAGAGATTCGACAACAACTAAAATGGAATTTTTTGTGGGGTTAGACTTAATAATTTTATCTTCTAACTCTTTTAAATTATTGTGTGAAAATCGAACTAGTTTAGCTTGAGCAGCTTTAACTCCAACCAATAAAGAGTTATGGATTAATTTATCTGCTATTACGATACTATTTCTGTTTGCTAAAGCCTGGATAGCGGCTATATTTGCTTGAAATCCGCTTGGGAAAAGTAATACTTTCTCTTGATCAAGCCACTTGGCAAGTTCCGTTTCTAATAATTTATGTATTGGTCTTGAACCTGTAATAAACCTAGAGCTTCCTGAACCAATACCTTCTAGCATGCTTATTTCGTAAGCAGCTTTTATTAAATCTTTGTCCCTACTTAATCCAAAATAATCATTACTGCATAAGTCTATAAGTTTTTTATTTTGCGAATTTAAACTTAGAAGTTCGAATGATTTTTTACCTAAAGAAAATGTTTTTAATTTACGGATTCTATTTTTTGGGATTTTTATTTTTTTCATTTTGGCAAAATAAAATATAGTGGATTTAATTAAAAAGATTTAGATTTACTATTAAAGTTTGCAAGGTATTTTTTGTTTATTAATATCTATATAGATCATATATTAAGAAGTTAACTCATCCTCTCTTCAATCACAATTATTGCTTAATTTAGAGGAATATTTTCCCTTTCCCCTAGATGATTTCCAATTAGAAGCAATTCGAGCTATTAATAGCGGAAATTCTGTTGTTTTAACGGCACCAACAGGTTCGGGTAAAACATTGATAGGTGAATTTGCTATATATAGAGGCTTATCTCATGACAGCAGAGTTTTTTATACAACACCTTTAAAAGCACTATCAAATCAAAAGTTTAGAGATTTTGCTGATCAATATGGTGAGAATAAAGTTGGTCTTTTAACTGGAGATATAAGTATAAATAGAGAAGCACCAATCTTAGTCATGACGACTGAGATTTTTAGGAACATGCTTTATGGCGAATTTGATGAATTTGATGATCCCTTAGAGAATTTAGAATCTGTGATTCTTGATGAATGCCATTATATGAATGACCCCCAAAGAGGCACAGTTTGGGAAGAAACTATAATCCATTGCCCTACTAGAACTCAAATAATAGCTTTATCAGCAACAATAGCCAATGCAGATCAACTACAAAATTGGATAGAAAAAGTTCATGGGCCCACAGTACTAATTAATAGCGATAAGAGACCAGTACCACTTGATTTTATTTTTTGTAGTGTTAAAGGCCTCCATCCACTTTTAAATAATAAGGGTAATGGAATTCATCCAAACTGTAAGATTTGGAGAGCTCCTAAAGGGCAGAAAATGAGAGGGAAAGTTGGCAGGATAATGCAACCAAAGTCTCCCTCAATTGGATTTGTGATCTCTAAACTAGCTGAACGAAGTATGTTGCCAGCTATTTATTTTATCTTTAGTAGAAGAGGATGTGATAAGGCTATTGAGAATATAAAAGACTTAACTTTAGTAAGTTATTCAGAAGCGAATATGATATCCCAAAAATTAGATGTTTATCTTAAAAATAATCAAGAGGCAATTAAAGATAAATCTCAATGCGAGGCATTAAAACGAGGTATTGCATCTCACCATGCTGGATTATTGCCTGCATGGAAAGAATTGGTTGAGGAATTATTTCAGCAAGGTTTGATAAAAGTTGTTTTTGCAACTGAAACTCTTGCTGCAGGGATTAATATGCCCGCAAGAACCACGGTTATTTCTTCTTTATCAAAAAGGACAGAAGATGGGCATAGATTATTATTTAGCAGTGAATTTTTGCAAATGTCAGGAAGAGCTGGAAGAAGAGGAAAAGATACCCAAGGATATGTTGTTACATTACAAACAAGATTCGAAGGTGCCAAAGAGGCAAGTGCACTGGCTATAAGCAAACCAAATTCTTTAGAGAGTCAATTCACTCCTAGTTATGGAATGGTACTCAATCTTTTACAAAGTTATACTTTAGAAAAGTCTAAAGAATTAATTAAAAGAAGTTTTGGTAGTTTTTTATATTTAGGTGAATCTTCAGGTGAGAATATAATTCTTGAAAATTTAGATAAGGATTTAATTGAATTAAAAAAAATTACATCTAACGTTTCATGGAAAGATTTTGATGCCTATGAAAAGTTAAAAAATCGTCTTAAAGAAGAGAGAAGACTCTTGAAAATTTTAGAAAAACAAGCAGCAGAAAAATTATCAGAAGAGATCACTAATGCACTCCCATATATTAAAGATGGAAGCTTAATTTCAATCAAAGCTCCTCAAATTAAAAGAAAAATTGTTCCAGGATTAATTTGTAAGAAAATATATGAATCCCAAAAAATAAAGAGTTTATTGTGTTTGACAATTGATAATTTATTTATTCTTATAAAACCCTCATACATTGTAAGTATTTTTAATGATTTGGATGCAATTGATGTCTTAGGACTTGAAGTACCAAATATGTATTTTTCTGGAGAGGTATTTAGGGGAGATGATATGTCGCAGTGTTATGTGGATCGAATTTTAGAAGTTTCTAAAAAAAATGATTTACAAACTCCACAATATGATTTGTCAACGGAAGTTTTGGCACAAAAGCAACAAATTAATAATTTAGAAGAAACAGTCAATGATCATCCTGCACATAGATTTGGAGACTCTAGGAAATTAAAAAAATATAGAAAAAGAATTGTTGATGTTGAACAAGAAATATATATGAGAAAAAAACTTCTTGAGGAAAAAGAAAATCATAACTGGAGAACTTTTACCGATTTGATTAAAATTTTGAATCATTTCGGTTGTTTAAATGATTTGGAATTGACAGAAGTTGGACAAACAGTTGGTGCAATAAGAAGTGAAAATGAATTATGGATTGGTCTTGTTTTAGTTAGTGGTTATTTAGACGATTTAGATCCTCCTGAGTTAGCTGCAATTATTCAAGCTATATGTGTTGATATAAGGAGGCCTAATCTTTGGTGTAATTTTAAGCCCTCTTTAAAGGTAATAGATGTTTTTAATGAATTAGATGGTTTAAGAAAATTAGTCGCTTCTCAACAAAATAAGTTTCATATTGAAATCCCTATTTATTTAGAAACAGAGTTAACTGGAATTATTTCTGAATGGGCAAGAGGAAAAAAATGGAAAGATTTGGTTTTTAATACTTCATTAGACGAAGGTGATGTAGTGAGGATTATTAGAAGATCAATTGATGTCCTTTCTCAAGTCCAATACTGTATTGGTGTTAGTAATAAATTAAAAAGCAAAGCAAAACTAGCATTAAAAGCTATTAATCGTTTTCCTGTTTCTGAATCTAATGATCTTATAAAAGTCTCTGAAGATATTAATCCTGCAACAAAAAGAATTGACAATAATACTTAAATTTTTTAATCAAATCATTGAATTGATATTCATTGCTGCATCAAATTCATCTTCGTTTAAATAACCTAATTTAAGTGTTGCCTCTTTTAAATTTAATGATTCTTTGAAGGCAAGGTTTGCAATTTCAGCTGCTTTTTCATAACCAACTTTTGGCACTATGGCTGTAACCAACATTAGTGAATTTTCTAAATTTAACTTCATTTTCTTTTGAT
>QCII01000013.1 GCA_003216775.1 Prochlorococcus sp. AG-402-K21 | reverse complement strand
AGACGATTCTGGAATTTGTATTGAAGCATTAGATGGGAAACCAGGCATTTATTCATCAAGATATGCAGAAAATGATCAGAAGAGAATTGAAAGAGTTTTAAAAGAACTTGATGGATTTCAAAATAGAAGTGCTTTCTTTATTGCTAATATTTGTGTTTGTTCCCCAAATGGTGAAGTGATTATAGAATCTGAAGCTAAATGTTATGGCAATATTATTTTCAATCCGAGAGGGGAAGGTGGTTTTGGGTATGACCCAATTTTTGAGGAGAGTTCTACCGGATTAACTTTCGCAGAAATGAATAATGATATTAAAGAATTCTTAAGTCATAGAGGTAAAGCATTAAAAAAAATTATTCCAGATTTAATGGAAATTTTTTCTAAATTTAATTAACCCAAGATCCATGAAGGCCATGGGGAATTGAAATGGGTAATTCATAAATAGCCAATTCTTTTAAGTCTTTTGCGTCTAATATCACTAAATCGCTTCCTCTTCTTTCTCCGTTCCATAGAAGTATTAATAAATATCCCTCATCTTCTTTTGAAGAGTTTTCTGATGGAACCATAATTGGTTCACTAACGAATCCACTTGGACCTGCAGACCAAGAAATCTCTTCTTTAGAAGTTAAATTTATTTTTTTTATTGCTTGAAGTGGAGCGTTACCCAGCTTTTGAGATGTGCTTGCCATCCAACTAAAAGTTGCTTTTAATCCTAAGTTTTTAGGATTAACAACAGCAAATTCACAACATTGTTCACTTAAAGTTTCAAGTTCACTAGTTTTTTTCTTCAGATCGATAATTGATCTTTTCAGTTTTCCTTCTGGATATTTATCAAAGTCAATATCCCTAAAATTCTCGTCTGGACCTACTGATGGGAAATCATCATAAAAAATACTATCTAATACGATTTTGGAATCTTTTTCAAATGCATTTACATGATGAAAAACGAATCCTTCTGGAGCATCTATTGTTAACGGTGGCTGACCTCTAAATAATCCACTTTCTCTGGGGATGATAAAAAACTTTGCCTTTTTATTTGGGTTTGACTTGAGACATTGCGCTGCTCCTCTTTGACCCATTACAAATGGAAGAGGATTGAAATCAATAGCATTCTGTAAAAATATTGCCCAATTAGTTGTAATTGCGAAATCATGAAGGAATGCAAAGCCATTAAAGGTATCTTTTCTGTCGAAAATGAGCTCTCCAGAATTTGTACCAGCATTATCAAATTCCATTAATCTAATGGTACTTTTTGGACCTGTTTGTACTCCAAAAGTGACTAAAAGTTCTGAAGATGCATTTGAGTTTAGGTCTATTTTGGGGTGGGCACTGAATGCTTCATTAGGCTTGAGTACCCCTTTTAATGTTGTTAAACCAATAGTGTCAAGACTGTCAGGATCCATTGCATGTGGACCGGCTGCTTCCCATAATGCAAGAATTTCATCTCCTAATTTAACTACATGAGTATTAGCGATATTCTTGAATTTTAGATCTAATGCATTACTTAAAATTCCTCCATTTTTTTGTGTCCCAAAAACACCTCTATAAATAAATTTATTTATTTTTTCTTCTTCCAAAAAGCCTTTAGTTTTAACAAATCTATTTGTTAAGAACGGCTGACCATTTTCGAACTTAATGGATGTGATCATTCCATCACCGTCAAATGGATGATGAACCCATTGTCCACCTCTTTCTAATATTCCTGGTCCATTTCTTAATAATGTTCCATTTAAATTTTTAATATTATTACCTTTGCTAATTTTTAGAGGCTCTTTAGTTAGCTCCTTTTCTACATTTTGATACGCACTTGACCAATCTTCTTTATTAAAACTTTTAATTTTATTAATTTTTTTATCTTGTAAATTAGTCACAACAGAATAATTACTTTTATCTATCTTCGCCAAAAATTAACTGAATTGTGGCTGATTCGAAAAAATTTCTATTTTATTGATTTTCGAGCATTCCTTTACTGCTTGGAATTGAATCAGATCTTCTTAGATCTATTTCGGTAGCCATTCTCATCGCTCTTGAAAAAGCTTTAAAGCAAGCCTCAACTATATGATGTGAATTAGTACCTCTTATTTGGTTAATATGCAGAGTAATACCACTGTTATTTACAAATGCAATAAAAAACTCTTTAACTAATTCAGTATCATAATTTCCTATTCTAGGAGCTTTTAATTGAAGATCATAAGATAGATGTGGTCTACCAGAACAGTCTAAAGTCACTTGAACTAAAGCTTCATCTAATGGGGCAAAGAAATGTCCAAATCTACTTATTCCTTTTCTTTCTCCCAAGGCTTTTGAAAATGCTTTGCCTAATGCGATCCCTACATCTTCATTTGTATGATGATCATCAATATGGGTATCTCCAATTGCTTTTATTTTTAAATCGAATAAACCATGACTGGATATTTGATGAAGCATATGATCTAAGAATGGAATCCCTGTTTCAATCTCGGAAATCCCATTTCCATCTAAGTTTATAAATACAGAAATATCTGTTTCATTCGTTTTTCTTTTTATTTCAGATTGCCTTAGAGATGACATTTTTATGCAATAAAAACTAGTTTACATTCCATTAATGCAGTAACCCGCATCAACGTAAATTGTTTGGCCTGAAATGCCGCTAGAAAGATCACTTAATAAAAAAGCAGCAGTATTGCCTACTTCTGTTTGAGTGACTGTTCTGCGTAAAGGAGCCTTTCCTTCAACATTGTGAATCATATCTAAAATGCCACCTATCGCAGAACTAGCAAGTGTTCTTATAGGTCCAGCACTTATTGCATTAACTCTAACTTGTTTTTCGGGCCCAAGTTCTGCAGAAAGATACCTTACTGAAGCTTCTAAAGCTGCTTTCGCAACTCCCATAACATTGTAGTTAGGAATTGCCCTTTCTGATCCTAAATAAGTCAGTGAGACAACGCCAGCCCCATCACTAAAAAGTGGTTTTGCTGCTTTACATAAAGGTGCTAATGAATATGCACTTATGTTAAGAGCCCTATCAAAACCTTCAGAAGTGGTAGCACTATAATCTCCAATCAATTCGTCGCGTCCTGCAAATGCTAAGCAGTGAACTAATCCGTCAATTTGCCCCCAATTGTTTTTTATATTTGTAAAGATCTCTTCAATTTGAGCTGGATTTTGAACATCAAGAGGCAAAAATAACGATGGGTTTAACGGTTCAGTTAGTTCTCTAACTTTAGATTCAAATCTTCCCTTGTCATCAGGTAAATATGTGATTCCTAGTTCTGCGCCAGCTTTTGAAAGTTGTTGAGCAATACCCCATGCTATTGAACGATTGTTGGCAATTCCTGTAACAAGAATTTTTTTGCCAGTTAGATTTAGAAGCATTTTGTTTCTTATTTCTATTATTCTCCTATATAAAAGTACCTATCTTTACGGATTACTGCAAAATATACAATAATTTTCAAATATCAAAGAATAATAAACTTAAACATGGTCAGAACAAATTCTATGGTTTTGGAATTAGGTTTTCAATTACCTGATTTTGAAATGTTAAATGCTAATTCTTCAAATGATGAATATTTTAATTCTCATAATCTAGATAACCGGCATTTACTTTTAATGTTTATTTGTGCCCATTGCCCATTTGTTAAATATGTTGAGAATCAAATTTTCACCTTAAGTAAAGAAATTGAGAATTCAGTTCAAACGATTGCAATTTCTAGTAATGATATTGTCACTCATCCGTCAGATTCTCCTAAAAATTTGAGATTACAAGCACAATCTCATGGATGGAGTTTTCCTTATCTATACGATGAAAATCAAAAATTTGCTAAGGAGTTAAAAGCGGCTTGCACCCCTGATTTTTATCTTTTTTCAAATGAAGGAGATGGTGATTTTTTATTGTTTTATCATGGCCAATTAGATGATAGTAGACCAGGTAATAATATCCCTTTGTCTGGCGAAGATTTGCGCTCTGCTGTAAGAGATTTGAATCAAGATAATTCTTATCCTTCAAATCAGATGCCCTCTTTAGGTTGCAATATTAAATGGACTCCCGGAAAAGAACCGAGTTGGTTTAAGTGAATTAAAATGTTTTTTACCCATACAAATAAGGTTTAGAGTTAATATATTAACTATGCAAATACCTCCATTTACTTTAAATAGGCAGTTCCAAGAAATTGGCTCTGAAATTGAGAGTGAGGTTTTTAAAGTTTTAAAAGGGGGACAGTATATTGGAGGACAAGAGATTGCTAAATTTGAGGAGAGTTTTTCTAATCTGATTGGCGTTAAAAATACTATTGGATGTAACAGTGGAACTGATGCTTTAGTTTTAGCTTTGCGCGCATTAGATATTGGTGTGGGTGACGAAGTTATTACCTCATCTTTTAGCTTTTTTGCGACTGCAGAGGCTATTAGTGCAGTTGGTGCTAATCCTATTCTGGTAGATATAGATCCTGAAACTTATCTCATTAATACTGAACTAATAGAACAAGAAATAAATGCTAATACCAAGGCAATTATGCCAGTTCATCTATTTGGCAATGCAGTGAATATGACCTTAATAAAATCATTGGCTAACAAATATGACTTAAAAGTAATCGAAGATTGTGCTCAGGCAACATGCACTATGTGGGAAGATTCCAAAGTTGGTAGTATCGGTGATATAGGTTGTTTTAGCTTTTTCCCTACTAAAAATTTAGGAGCTGCTGGAGATGGTGGAGCAGTAACAACTTCAGACCAAAAGATTGCCAAAAAAATTAGAGAACTAGCTGTTCATGGTAGTCCAATAAGATATCACCACACTCAAATTGGATATAACAGCAGACTTGATACCATTCAAGCCGCCATATTAAATATCAAAATTAAATATATTACTAAGTGGATTAATAATCGTCAAAAAATCGCCAATAATTATCTTAATTTATTAGAAAAAAATCCATTTATTAGTTTTCCAAAAATAAGCTCTGATTCAATTTCCCATTCTTGGAATCAATTTGTCATCAAATTAAGAAACGATAAATATTTTTTAAATGAAGATTTTTCAAATTTATTTGATACTGATTGCAAAAAATATTATTCCTTGAGGAATTTGGTAAAACAACAACTTTTTGAAAAAGGTATTAATTCAATTATTTATTATCCAATTCCAATACACGCACAAATAGCTTACAAAAATAAAAATTTTTCTAGAACAAAACTCATAAATACAGAGAGAATTTGTACTGAGGTTCTTAGTCTTCCAATGTTTCCTGAAATTTCTTATGAAGAGCAAGTTTATGTAGCAGAAAATTTAAATAAAGTTTTAAAGAATTGTATAGAGGAAATTCAAATTTCAGCATAAAGTGATTTAAATAATCTTTGTTGTATGTTGTGATTGACAATAGGGCTTGAATAATTATTTTTTTCTAAATTAGATATCTCCCCATTTAATAGATCTGAATTTGACACTTTAGATAATTCAGGAATCCAATATTTTATATATTCGCAAATAGGATCAAATTTTTTTGCTTGGGTATATGGGTTAAAAATTCTAAGTGGTTTTGGATCCATACCGCTACTGGCGCTCCACTGCCATCCCCCATTATTTGCAGCTAAGTCTCCATCAACCAAAGTCTCCATAAATTTTTTCTCGCCCATTTGCCAATTGCATATAAGATCTTTTACCAGAAATGAAGCGACTATCATGCGACATCTGTTATGCATCCAACCAGTACTATTTAGTTGACGCATTGCAGCATCAACTATAGGTACTCCGGTCTCTCCGTTGCTCCAATTTTGAAACCATTCATTATTGTTTTGCCACGGAAATTTATCCCATTTTTTTCTATATGGACCTTTCTCTAGCTCTGGGAAATGGAATAAGCAATGTTGATAAAATTCACGCCAAACAAGTTCTTTTTGCCAAGTTTCAATTGAAAGGTAATTTTCTTGATTTTTAAAATCTGAATTTAAATTTAATGTGGAGTTCCAAACTTTTCTGATGCTGATGGTGCCGAATCTTAGAGATGCACTTAAAAAAGATGTCCCATTATGGGAAGGTAAATCTCTTGCAGAATTATAAGAATATATTTTTTTTTCTTTGATGAAGTTTTCTAATAATTTTTCTGCAGCATTCTCTCCAGGTCTACATGGACAAATATTCGAACCAGTAAATTTGATATTTTCGAGAAATTTCTGAAGAACCGAATCAGATGAATTAATTTTCTTATTTTCTTTGAGTTTATTATCTATGTCTTTAAACTGGAAGATAACTTTATCTTGATTGTATGAACCTAATAAATTTATTTTTGATTTAAGGTTTTTGTAAAAAGGTCCATAAACTGAATAGGCGTTGTTACTCCCTGAATATATTTTTAAAGGTTCTATTAATAAGTGATCCCAAGATTCAATAACTTGAATACTTTTTTCTTTTAAAATTTTTTTTATTTGTAAATCTCGATTAATCTCATAAGGTTCAATTGATTTATTCCAAAAAACAAATTTAGCATCTATTGTCTTTGCTAGTTGAGGAATTATTAGTACCGGATCTCCTTCTTCTATAACAAGTCTACTACCCATTTTTTCCCAATTATTTCCTAATTCTTGAAGCGATTTTCCTAGAAACCAAGCTCTTGAATTAGCATTGAAATCGTGTGAGTAATTTTTATCTAATATGTAGGTTGAAGTTATAGCATTTGATAATGAAAATGCTTTTATTAAAGCTTGATTATCAAATATCCTTAAATCCTTTCTATGCCAAAAAAGTATTCTTGGTTTATTCATAATTCATCTAAAAATTGTTTAGCTCTAAACCAAGCTGTCACAGTTTTTGCGTCAAGAATTTCATCCCCACTAGAAATAAGATTATCTAGTTCGTTCGGATCTAAAATTAATACTTCTATATCTTCATCTAAATCACCTTTAACCTCGTAATTTAGTTTGCTCAAATCTCGTGCTAAAAATAAATAAATTTCTTCATCTGCATAACCAGGAGCAGGGACAAGAGTTCCTAGTTTATCCCATTTTTTTGCACTGAATCCAGTCTCCTCTTGTATCTCTCTTTGAATAGAATTAATAGGTGTTTCACCTATTTCTAATGTACCTGCTGGAAATTCTAATAAATACCTTGAAACAGCAAATCTATATTGCCGAAGAACGATAACTTTATTATCTTTTGTGATAGGAACGGCTAATGCTGCGCCAGGATGCTTAATGTATCCATATTCACCTTCATGTCCATTTGGAAGCTCAATTCTATTAATTTCAAAGCTAAATTTTTTTGACTTTAACTCAGATATTTTTTCTTTAAAAATGGATCTTTTTAAAAGGTTTTTGTTGCCCATAATTTTTAAATAAAAACAGCTTAACAGTTATTTTTTCGTTTTGTAAATCATTTAATAGACCATTTTGGGTCATCAAACTTTTTGATTTTTTGGCTTCTACTTAAGATTTCAGATAGTGGCGTAATAACGAAATTCCGATTCATGAATCTTGGGTGAGGCAATATTAATTCCTCGTCAACCGTATGAAAATCTTCCCACCAAAGAATATCTAAATCGAGACATCTTGATAGCCATTTCTTACCCTTTGGCGTCTTTTCTCTTCCAAAAAATCTCTCTAACTTTTTTAGCTCTTTTAAAAGTAATTTCGCCTTTTTATTTGATGGTTTTGGGAAAGAATTACTTGTTATAAGCAATAGAGTATTTAAATAATTTGGCTGCTCATTTTCAACTCCATGAGGTAATGTCTCATAAATTGAAGACCAAAAAAAGTTTGCATGAAATTTTCTTTTCGCTTCTTTTTGTGTGTTGGAATTATCTCCCCATTCATTTACTATTTCTTCTATTTTTGGTTTGCACATTAGTAGTGACTCAAGAGGGCTTCCGAATTTACTATCAATATTTGCCCCGAGGGATATACATAGTCCATTTTTGATATTAAGATTTGATAATTCCACTACAAAAAACAAAGTTATTGGATAAATTCTATATCAGGCATTTTTAAAGTGATTTTGAACCCCGAGTTACAAGAAAAAGGAGAAATAAAAGATTTAATGAAGTCAAAGGATTCTTTTAGAGCTTTCCCTTTGGCGGCAATTACAGGTCATAGTTTATTGAAGTTATCTTTGCTTTTGGCAGCAGTTGATCCCAGTTTAGGCGGAGTGATTATCGCTGGCGGAAGAGGTACTGGTAAGTCAGTATTAGCTAGAGGTTTGCATACTTTACTTCCTCCTATAGAGGTATTAGATAATGAATCAATACTGGAAAAGCTAACTATAAGTAATAGTAATATTTCATTAAGACCTATTGGTAGGAATCTAGATCCAGATAAACCAGAGGAATGGGATGTTAGTACTAATAAATTGTTGGAGGAGGTAATTGGAAGTGATTATTTGAATCAAATTGAAGAAATTCCGAAAAAAGTAAGAGAGGCTCCATTTATTCAAGTTCCCATTGGCATAACTGAGGACAGGCTTGTTGGATCAATTGACGTGGCTGCATCATTAAGTACGGGTGAACAAGTTTTTCAACCTGGAATTTTAGCAGAGGCTCATAGAGGTGTTCTTTATGTAGACGATATAAATTTATTGGATGATGGCATTGTAAATTTAATTCTTGAAGCTACAGGAAGAGAGAAAAATAATATTGAAAGAGATGGTTTAAGCCTTTCTCATCCTTGTAAGTCACTTTTAATAGCAACTTATAATCCTGAAGAAGGTGCTCTAAGAGATCATGTTTTAGATCGTTTTGCCATAGTGCTTTCCGCAGATCAATCTATTGATAATGCTCAAAGAGTTGAGATTACAAAATCTGTTTTATCGCATGCAGAAAATAATATTAAATTTTCAGAAAAATGGTCTGGAGAATCTGATAATTTGTCTACTCAACTAATTTTGGCAAGACAATGGTTAAAGGATGTCAAGATAACAAAAGAGCAAATAACCTATTTAGTGAATGAAGCTCTTAGAGGAGGTGTAGAAGGGCATAGGTCAGAATTATTTGCAGTAAAAGTAGCTAAGGCTAATGCAGCTCTTCGAGGCGATGAAAATGTAAATTCTGAAGACCTAAAAGTCGCAGTTAGGCTAGTTATTCTCCCTCGTGCAATGCAAATTCCTCCAGAAGATGATGATATTCAACCCCCCCCTCCAGAGGATCAGAGTCCCCCACCTCCACCTCAATCAAACAATGAAGAGTCTGAACCTGAGGCTAATGAAAATGATGATAATCAAGAGCAAGAACAAGAGGAAGATAATTCTGATGGAGAAGAAGAATCTACTCCCGAAATACCTGAAGAATTCATATTAGATCCTGAGGCATGTATGGTTGACCCTGATTTATTGCTCTTTTCATCAGCTAAATCAAAAGCGGGAAATAGCGGGAGTAGATCAGTAATATTTAGTGATAGTAGAGGAAGATATGTAAAACCTATTATTCCAAGAGGAAAAGTAAAAAGGATTGCTGTAGATGCTACTCTTCGAGCTGCTGCTCCTTATCAAAAATCGAGAAGATTAAGGAAACCTAATAAATCTATAGTTATTGAAGAAAGTGATTTTAGGGCAAAGCTTCTTCAAAAAAAAGCAGGTGCTTTAGTCATTTTTCTAGTTGATGCGAGTGGTTCTATGGCCCTGAATAGAATGCAAAGTGCTAAAGGGGCAGTAATAAGACTTTTAACTGAAGCATATGAGAATAGAGATGAAGTAGCTCTAATCCCCTTTAGAGGTAATCAGGCCGAAGTTCTTTTACCTCCAACTAGATCTATTACTGCAGCAAAAAGGAGGCTAGAAACAATGCCTTGCGGAGGTGGATCTCCTTTAGCTCATGGACTAACACAATCAGCAAAAGTAGCTAAAAATGCTCTTTCAACAGGAGATATAGGTCAAGTTATTGTTGTGGCGATTACTGATGGGAGAGGAAATGTACCATTAGGATTATCTCTTGGACAAAATGAGGTAGAAGAAAAAGATAATACAAATGTAAATCTCGACTTAAAGCAAGAAGTTCTAGATATCGCTGCAAAATATCCCATGCTTGGGATAAAACTCTTAGTAATTGATACAGAGAGAAAATTCATTGCAAGTGGCTTTGGTAAAGAATTAGCAGAGGCAGCCCAAGGGAAATATGTACAGCTGCCAAAAGCTACTGATAAAGCTATCGCAGCTATGGCCTTAAATGCTATAAATGAATTCTAAATATTTATTATGGATAAATTTCGTTAAGGAATTTTGAAAGTCCAATAGTTAAATCTCTTATAGATTTAGTTAATTCTTTGTCTTTAGTTAATTTCTTAAAATCATCACTCATATTATCTATTTTGCTAGAGATAGATCTTGCAGCGTTAATTGTTAATTTAATATCATTAAGTGTTTCTTTGTCATCGATAGTAGACAAAATGTTATTCAAATGATTTGCAGCGATTGTAATTTCTTTTATTAAAGGTTCAACCCTTAAAATCTCCTTCTTTGATAAATAAATTAGCTCATCAAGGTTTTCTTGTGTTTTGTCAAATTGATCCATTGATTTAACTATATTCTCAATTAAGTTTTCTTGATTTGACTCTTTTAAAAGTTGACTTATCTTATTAGTTATATTTGAAAGACTTGATAGTTGTTTCCCGGTTATAGTATCCCCTTGACAAATAATTAATTTGGTATCGCATTTTTCAGATGTCGGTTTTGCAATGTTTTTAGGAATTGTTTGTTCACTAGTTTCTAATGCCACTTGCACATCTCCTCCAAGGAAAGAGTTTGTTACTACTCTGGCAAATGTCGGTCTTGGAAGAATAATTTCTGGATTATTTAAAACTATTTTTGCTTTAATTGATTCATTAGTAAATAAAATATCTTCTATTGATCCTACTAAAATCCCTCTATAAGTAACTGGAGATTTTTTTGATAGACCGCTTGCATTACTGAATTCAGCAAATAGGTGCCAATTTTTTGAAGATAACCTTACCCCTCTTAACCAAAAAGAGAAAAATGTGAAAATTAAGATTCCTCCTAATAAGGAAAAACCAACTATTGAATCTCGTAAGCTTCTACGCATAATTTCTAAATGTCTTTGGGTTGCATTGGGCCATCAAGTTTTCCATTCCTAAATTGAAATACATAGGGATCATTACTCACTTTGAATTCGTCAATTGAACCTGCCCATCTAAATTTGCCTCCATAAAGCATTAAAACTTTATCTGAAGTCCTTTCTATAGTACTAAGAACATGGCTTACCACAATAGATGATCCATTGGCTTTATCATTTGTCTTATTAATCAAATCTTCAATTCTTGATGAGGCAATTGGATCGAGTCCTGCAGTTGGTTCATCAAAAAGTAATAAAGGTTTAGTATTTGCATTGAGAGTTTGATCGGTGATTAAGGCTCTTGCAAAACTTACTCTTTTTTGCATGCCTCCGCTTAATTCATTTGGAAGTTTATTTTCAACATTAAATAATCCTACCTCAGCTAAACAATCACATACAATTTCATGGATTAATTTTTTAGATAGGTTTTTATTCCTTCTAAGGAGAAAACCTACATTTTCTTCAATAGTTAAAGATCCTAATAGCGCTGGGTTTTGAAAAACTAGTCTCACATCAGGGGGATTGTTTTGATCTAATCTCAAATATTTTTGGATATCACCAAAAATTTTTAATTCTCCTTTACTAGGTAAAATTAGACCAGCTAATATCTTTAATATAGTTGATTTTCCAGATCCTGAGGGGCCAACAATAGCTAATTTCTCTCCCTCATTCAGTTCAAAATTTAGTTGATTTAGGACATTAACTGCCCCCCAGCTTATTGAAAGGTTTTTCGTTTCAACTGCATGATTTGTTTTTTTCAAAACCTATATCAAGAAAAATTCATCTTCTATTACCATATTGCCTTTTTTTAGAAATAAAAAAAGGATGTATGAATTTGATTTATAATAAATATATATGTAATTTTTAAAATTGGAGAAAAATAATTTAAGAGGTTTTTAATGAATAAACGTAAAAAAAGAGTAAGAAGATATTATAAAAATTTTAAAAAATCTAATTTTGTTTTTTTAAGCAAAATTTTAAGAATTTTGAGTTGGCTTTTGCCGGGACTGGTAATAAAAAGATGGATGATTACATCTGCGATAGGATTTTTGACTGCATTGTTAGGCCTTGCAATTTGGACAAATTTAAGGCCACTCTATTGGCTTATTGAAGTCTTTTTTTGGTTAATGAATGGTTTAACTAGTATTTTGCCTGTTTCATTATTGGGACCATTAATTTTCTTTATTGGACTTGTATTAATAGGGATTGGGCAAAATAGAAGTATTAATTCTATTCAGAAAGCGCTTGTTCCAGAAAAAAATACATTTTTAGTTGATGCATTAAGAGTCAAGAGTAAATTAAACAGAGGCCCAAATATTGTTGCAATTGGAGGAGGTACAGGCTTATCTACCCTATTAAAAGGTTTAAAAAATTACAGCAGTAATATTACAGCAATCGTAACTGTATCCGATGATGGTGGAAGTAGTGGAATTCTTAGAAAACAATTAGGCGTGCAACCTCCGGGAGATATTAGAAATTGTTTGGCTGCATTATCAAATGAAGAACCTATCCTAACTAGACTATTTCAATATAGATTTTCAGGAGGAAGTGGCCTAGAGGGACATAGTTTTGGAAATTTATTCTTATCAGCTTTAACAACAATTACCGGTAGCTTAGAAAAAGCAGTTCAAGCTTCTAGTAAGGTTTTGGCGGTACAAGGTCAAGTTTTGCCTGCAACAAATATTGATGTTATGTTGTGGGCCGAATTAGAGGATGGTGAAAAAATTTTTGGTGAAAGTAACATCAGCAAATCTAGAAAATTAATTTCAAGGATTGGTTATTTACCAGAAAATCCATCCGCTCTCCCAAGTGCTCTAGAATCTATCAAAGAGGCTGATTTGATTGTTCTTGGGCCAGGGAGTCTGTATACTTCTTTATTACCTAACTTATTAGTACCTGAGATAGTAGATGCTTTATTGCAAAGTAATGCTCCCAAAATTTACATAAGTAATTTGATGACTCAGCCAGGAGAAACAGACGGACTTGATGTATATCAACATATCAAATCAATTGAAAAACAATTATCAAATTTTGGAGTTAATACTCGAATTTTTAACGCAATTTTATCTCAGGTTCAATTTGAAAAGTCTCCATTAGTAGACTATTACGAAACTAGAGGGGCAGAGCCTGTGCAATGTAATAAAGAAAAGTTATTATCTGAGGGTTATTATGTTCTTCAGGCTCCATTATATTCGAAAAGAATAACTCCAACTCTTAGACATGATCCGAGAAGACTTGCAAGAGCAGTAATGTTTATTTATCGCAAATTAAAGAAATTAAACTAATATGCATCTTGAAGTTCATAGAAGTCTGGCTGAATATAGTCTTTTCGCAAGGGCCATCCTCTCCAATCTTCGGGCATTAAGAGTCTTTTAGGATTTGGATGGTCAATGAAATTTATTCCATACATGTCATATGTTTCTCTTTCTTGCCAATCACTTCCTTTGAAGATTTTATATAAACTAGGGATTGATAAATCAGAATCCCGTTTTAAGAAAACTTTTAATCTAACTTCTTTAATTTTTTCGATTTTTTTTAAGTCATCAACAGTTATAAAATGATAGAAACTAACAAGGTTTTTACCTGGCCCTTCATCATAGCCACCTTGACATTGAAGATAGTTGAAACCGTAATTTCTTAAAGCCAATACTGCTTCATATAATTTGCTAGGTTCAACAGAAATATTTTCAATTCCTATGTGATCATTATCTAACGGTTCATTAGGAATTCCATCTTGAGATAAATTTTGACTTACAATCCCCTCTTTTTCTATTGAAGTATCTGAGGATTTGGCTAAATCATTTTTTTCCATTAATCTTCTTCGCCTTTTGAAATTTCAACTTCTTCGCTCTTTTTGGATAATTTAGTGATGTTTTCTTTATTGGAGGAAGGGATAACATTCGTTGAAGTTTTGTTTAGATATTCACCAGTATTTTCGGAGAAAACGAGATTCATTTCGTGATCAGATGTTATGTACCTATGGGTTTGTTCTGTTTTGGTGCGCTCTAAAATTGATTCATTGCCAACTTTTTTTCTTAATTTAATTACAGCATCAAAAATAGCTTCTGGTCTTGGAGGACATCCTGGAAGGTATAAATCAACAGGTATTAATTTATCTACACCTCTTACCGCAGTTGTAGAATCTGCGCTAAACATGCCTCCTGTAATTGTACAAGCGCCCATAGCAATAACATACTTTGGCTCTGGCATCTGTTCATAAAGTCTTACTAGTGCAGGAGCCATTTTCATAGTTACTGTTCCTGCAACTATTAGCAAATCTGCTTGCCTTGGAGAACTTCTGGGTACTAATCCAAATCTATCAAAATCAAATCTAGATCCGATTAAGGCAGCAAATTCTATAAAACAACAAGCTGTTCCGTATAAAAGAGGCCAAAGACTGCTTAGTCTAGCCCAATTATGAAGATCGTCTAAACTTGTCAATATAATATTTTCACTTAAATCTGTCGTAACTTCAGGTGCACCAAGAGGATTGCAAGTTCCCTCTCGGATTTCTCTTATTGCTTTTGGGGATAATTGTGGGTTCAATTTTTTAACTCCATTCTAATGCACCTTTCCTCCATGCATATGCCAGAGCGATAACAAGTATTGCAATGAAAATCAACGCTTCAATAAAAGCTAATAAGCCTAATCTATTGAAAGCAACAGCCCAAGGATAAAGGAATACTGTCTCAACATCAAATATAACGAAAACCAAGGCAAACATGTAATAACGAATATTAAATTGAATCCATGCTCCTCCTATAGGCTCCATTCCAGATTCGTATGTAAGTTTTCTTTCCCCATTTCTGCCTTTTGGGGCAACGATGAGATTAGTAATTAGAGCTAATACTGGTACAGCTGCAGCAATTAAAAGGAAACCTAAAAAATATTCATAGCCAGTTAATACAAACATTTTAGAAATTAATTTTGAATAAAAGTCGCTTAATTAAGCAAAATCTTTTAAAGTCCTTAAAGAACAATAATAAACCGTGAGTGAAAACATTCAACCAGCCTCTGAGGAAAACAAAATAGTTGAAAACTTTGAGAAAGAAAAACTTTCTGAAAACTCCTCAGGAGAAAAAGTTGAACAATCTCCCCTTAATCTAGAACAAAACAGATTCGAATGTAGAAGTTGTGGATATATTTATGATCCGTCTGAAGGAAATAAAAAATTAAATATACCCAAAAATACGCCTTTTTCAGAGTTGGATGGGAATATTTTTGCTTGCCCTGTTTGTCGAGCCGGTAAAAATTTTTATAAGGATATTGGATCCAGAGCAAAACCTAGTGGATTTGAAGAGAATTTAGTTTATGGATTTGGATTTAATAGTTTACCTCCTGGACAAAAAAATATATTGATTTTTGGAGGGTTGGCTTTTGCTGCTGCTATGTTCCTTTCTTTGTACTCTTTGCATTAATATAATTAAATGAAAAAATTTTTTACCAGTATTCCTAATCTTCTTTTATCCGTAGTTCTCTGTTTTGTTTTAAGCAGTTGTTCATCTACAGGTGTCAAGATGAATGAAAGCAGCCCTTGGAAAACAATTCAGTTTGAAGATCAGGCTAATGCTTTAGATGTTGATTTTATAGATGATAATCATGGTTTTTTAGTAGGTTCAAACAGATTGATTATGGAATCAACTGATGGTGGTGATACATGGGAAAAAAGATCATTAGATATTTCTGCTGAGGAGAATTTTCGCCTTCTCGATATTGATTTCAAGGGCTCTGAAGGTTGGTTAATAGGACAACCCTCTCTCGTAATGCATACTGTCGATGAAGGTAAAAATTGGACTAGGCTTTCACTTGGGAAGTTACCAGGCCAGCCTTTCTTAGTTTCTACTATTGATGAAGGAGTTGCTCAATTGGCGACAACCTCAGCAGCTATTTATGAAACTTCCAATAGCGGTGAAACATGGGAGGCAAAAGTATCAGACCCTTCGGAACAGGGAGGTATAAGAGATTTAAGAAGAACATCTAGCGGTGATTATGTGAGCGTAAGCAGTCTTGGAAATTTCTTCTCTACTCTTGATAGCGATAGCAATACTTGGATTGCACACCAAAGAGCAAGTAGTAAGAGAGTGCAAAGCATTGGTTTCAACCCAGAAGGAAGTTTATGGATGCTTTCAAGAGGTGCGGAAATTAGATTTAATGAAGATTCTAATAATCTAGAAAGTTGGTCAAAGCCTATAATTCCTATTCTTAATGGTTATAATTATTTAGACATGGGATGGGACCCAAATGGTGACATATGGGCTGGCGGTGGTAATGGCACTTTAATAGTAAGTAAAGATCAAGGTGAAACTTGGAATTCAGATCCTCTTGCTTCTGCATTGCCTACTAACTACATAAAAATAGTTTTTCTCGATAAGGAGTCTTTAGATAATCAAAAAGGATTCATACTTGGCGAGCGTGGTTACATTCTTAAATGGAATGGCTAAATCCGTAATAAGTTAAGAAAATAATAAAAAAAATCTTAATTTTGGATGAATTTAACAACTGTCTGTAACCAAGCTGTTAATTTCTTCGCGAACTTATGATTTTACACTGTAAGATCGTATGGTAAACATTTGTGATTATGGCCGCAGGTTCAACGGGTGAACGCCCCTTCTTTGAAATAATCACCAGTATTAGGTACTGGATTATTCATGCAGTAACATTACCAGCTATTTTTATAGCAGGCTTCTTATTCGTATACACAGGTTTGGCTTACGACGCTTTCGGTACTCCTCGTCCGGATAGTTATTTTCAGGCATCTGAAGCAAAAGCTCCTGTTGTAACCCAAAGATTTGATGCGAAGTCTCAACTTGATTTAAGAACAAAATAACTATGTCTAATTCTCAAGCTCCAATGCAGGCTGCGGAAGTCCGCGTTTATCCTATATTTACTGTTCGTTGGCTAGCAGTTCACGCTTTAGCTATCCCATCAGTATTCTTTTTGGGTTCTATTGCTGCTATGCAATTTGTAGCCCGATAAATTTAACTATCATGCAAGTAAACGAAAATCCTAACAAAGTTCCAGTGGAACTTAATCGTACAAGCCTTTATTTAGGCTTATTATCAGTCTTTGTATTGGGAATTTTATTTTCCAGTTACTTTTTCAATTAAATTAAAATCATGAGTAAATTAAAAGGACCTGATGGAAGAATTCCAGATAGACTTCCCGACGGTAGACCAGCAGTAGCATGGGAAAGAAGATGGACTGAAGGGACTCTTCCTCTTTGGCTTGTTGCTACAGCGGGTGGAATTGCAGTCATCTTTGTTTTAGGAATATTCTTCTATGGCTCATACCAAGGAGTTGGAGCTGGAGGTTAAAAAAAATTCCTAATCTTGACCTGACAATCACTTACATCTAATAAGACTAATAAGAATCTGTAAATATCCTTAGTTTCTCTTTTGTAGAACTTGGGATATTTTCCTTTTGTGTTATTAATCCATCTTTTAATGAAAAATGGGACTTACTTTTTGGTCTTTCATTTTCAATCAATTTAGCTACTTCAAAGATTATTTTATTAGCTACTTCAGTATTCGATCTAAGATTATCCAAAACCATCTCTACAGAAACTTCTTGATGTGTTTGATGCCAGCAATCATAATCGGTAACCATGGATAATGAGGAGTAAGCTATTTCAGCTTCTTTAGCTAATCTTGCTTCTGTATGGTTCGTCATTCCTATTATTGAACATCCCCAACTTCTATATAAATTAGATTCTGCTCTAGTTGAGAAAGCGGGACCTTCCATTGCTAGATAAGTACCTCCTCTATGCAATTGTCTACCGCCAGGAATATTTTTTTCTCCGATTTCACTTAATATACGGGATAAATTTGTGCAGAAGGGATCTCCCATAGTTACATGAGCTACAGCGCCCTCGTTAAAGAATGTTGCTGGTCTATTTTTTGTGCGGTCTATAAATTGATCTGGCACCACTATATCTAGTGGCCTTATCTGTTCTTGTAAGGAACCAACTGCTGATGGAGCAATAATCCATCTTACTCCTATTGATCTAAGAGCCCAAATATTAGCTTTATAAGGAATTTCAGAAGGATTTAATCTATGTGTTCTACCATGTCTAGGGATGAATGCTATCTCTAGATTTCCAAGTTTATATACTCTAATTGAATCAGAAGGTTTACCATAGGGAGTATTGATTTTTATTTCTCTTAAGTACTCTATTTGATCCATTGAATAAAATCCACTCCCACCAATCACTCCTAATCTTGATTTTTCAATTGGTAATAAATGTTCTTTATTCATTGTGATGTGAATGACTTTTAATCATCTAGTACTAATTGGAGGAGGACACACGAATGTTCTTTTAATTAAGAAATGGTTAATGTGTAAGAAATTAATGCCAGAGATTCCTGTTTCAATTATATCTAGAGATTCTCATTTGGTTTATTCGGCGATGTTCCCATCCGTGATTGCAAAATCAATTTCCTTAGAAGAGAGTTTAATTGATATAAAATCTTTAGCAAAAAATGCAAAAGTATCTTTTATAGAAGAAGAAGTAAAGGATATTGATTTCAATTTAAAGAAAATTCTTTTGAGTAATAGACCCTCAGTTAATTATTCGAAGTTGGTACTTAATTATGGAAGTCAAACAATAATTCCAAAAGAATTTGAATCACTAGTGAAAAATGAAAATGCTTTTTCAATTAAACCTTTTTTTCGGGCTTATGACTTAATACAAAAAGAGGATATTTTTGACTCAGTTAATGAACCTCCATTTGTAATTGTTGGGAGTGGACTTGCTGCAATTGAAGTAACATATGCTTTAAGAAAAAGATGGAGAAGTAGATCTTTAAAATTATTATGTGATTCAAGAAAAATTAATAATAAAATTCAAAAAAGTTTACGGCGTTCCAATATTGATTTAGTTGAGAATCTTCATTTTGATTATGGCAAGATTCTTTTATGCACTGGAAATACATCTCCTTTGTGGGTACAAAAAAAATTATTAGATTCGGATTCTAACGGCAGAATAATAACAAATCAGAATTTGCAGTTGAAAAGTTTCTCCGGAATCTTTGCTGCAGGTGATTGCGCAGTTTTAGATTCAGCACAAAGACCAGCATCGGGAGTTTTTGCTGTAAAAGTTTTAGATACACTAGTCCAAAATTTAAAAAAGGATATAGAAGGGGGATTATTAAAAAAGTGGTTTCCTCAAAAGATCGGATTGCAAATAGTTAATATATTTCCAAGCCATCATCCAAAGGCTTTTGCTATTTATCGTAATTTTGTTTTTGGCCCTTCTTTTCTCTTTTGGATTTTAAAATATAAAATTGATCTGAACTTTATTAATAAGTTCAGATCAAAAAAGCTAATTATGAACAGTAGTGGAAAAAATATTCTATTGAATGATTGCAGGGGATGTGCAGCCAAAGTTCCTCAGATTGTTTTGAATAAATCATTAATAAATTCTAATTTAGATTCTTTTGCTTCATCCCCTGAAGATT
Source organism: Prochlorococcus sp. AG-402-K21 (assembly GCA_003216775.1). GTDB lineage: Bacteria > Cyanobacteriota > Cyanobacteriia > PCC-6307 > Cyanobiaceae > Prochlorococcus_A. Next base: position 23,721 of record QCII01000013.1, on the reverse strand, counting down.
CAGTTGAGATCTATCAAAATGGTCACGATATTATCTTGCAAAGTGTAGATGGATTTCCTGCTTTGGTAAGTGATCCTTGGCTTAATGCCAAAATTACTACTTTGCATGCTTGCTCAGATTTGTGGGCATGCGGAGCAAAACTTTCATCCGCGCAGGCTTTAATATCATTACCAAAGGTTGAAAGGGAATTTCAGAGTTACCTATTTTCTCAATCTCTTCAAGGGATTAAATCAACAGTTGAGGATCATGGAGGTGAATTACTTGGAGGCCATACTTTCGAGGCTAGAAATTTAGTAAATAAACCTTATTCATTAGGAATAGATATTTCTTTAACTGTCCAAGGTATCTTAAAAAATGGAGCAAAACCATGGCTTAAATCTGGAATGAATGATGGAGACATTCTTATGATGTCTAGACCTCTGGGAGTTGGGATTTACTTTGCGGGCCAAATGCAAAATATTAATATGCTAGGTAGTTCTTCTAAAATAATTAACAATTTAGTAAAGAGTCAGCAATATTTGATTGATGAGATTTACCTTTTTCAAGATAAATTTAAAGAATCATTAGTTAATGCTGCTACTGATATTACTGGATATGGATTTATTGGACATCTTAAGGAGATGGTTGAATCATCTAATCTTTATAGGGAAAGAAATAATCTGGAGCCTATAAAAGTTTTATTAGATTTATTTGCATTTAAAGCTTATCCTGGAGTATTTGATTTAATAAGAAAAGATATTAAAAGTACTTTCTTTGAATCTAACAAAGAAATTTTTGACAAAATTTATAAAGGAAATCGGCAAAAAAGAATAATTAATTTTCTAAACGAAAATTTATTTGATAAAGAAACTTTTAACGAGAAAATATCACTACTATTAGATCCTCAAACATGTGGCCCCTTGTTGATTAGTTGTAATCGCAAATATGAAAATTCTCTAAAAGATAAATGGTACAAGGTTGGAGAAGTTGTAAAAATGTAATCAATTTCAATTCAATTTGTCAATTTCTAAATATCTTAATCTTTTGATTTCCTTTCCCATTTCCTTCCCTGGCTCCCATCCTTCTTTTTTTAATGTTTCTCCATCTTTTTTAGATTTTATTGATTTGTAAATAAATAACCACCTAAATAGGTTACGCCAGTATGGAACCCCATCACAAATTAATAATTTGACTGTCTCGTCATTAAGGTTTCTGTTCTCAATAAATTCTGTCCAACTTGATGGAGAAAAATGCAGGAATTTTTTTTGGTTGGTTTTTAATAGCTTTTTTATATTTGAATAATCTTCTAATATTTTTATTTCACAATTATTTACCAAAAATCTTTTACATGTGGCCTCTAAATCTTCTGCATCTTTTAACAAGTAAAGCATATAATTTCCATTCAACTTCTTAATCCAATTTAGTCCTCTTAAAAAACTTTTATCTACTTTAATATTTTCATTTAAGATTGAAATAATTTCCCATTTATGAATTATCGAAATTACATTGTTCAAGTTATCGTGTTTGTATATTTCCGCTAGTTCCATCCTTATTCGTATGCCAATGGCAGGAGGGAAAATTGTTTTCTGATGAGATTCTGAACTTTTCCAAGGCCATTTTCTAACTGTTTCTTGAGATTGTTTAAGGGAATTATTTGAAATATTGAAATCTAACCTTGAAGCATATTTTGCACATCTAATTAATCTACTAGGATCGTCTGAAATACTATTACTGTGGAGTAAGTTCAATTTTTTGCTTTTTATATCAGAAATTCCTCCATAAAGATCATAGATTTTTCTTGTCGAAACCTCGAACGCAATTGAATTTATTGTGAAATCTCTCCTCTTAAGATCCTCCTCAATAATACTATTAGTGACTATGGGATTTAACCCTGGAGCAGGGTAAATTTCTTTTCTTGCAGAAGCAATATCAATTTTATAGTCATTAATGTTTATCTCTACAGTGTTGTATAAATTGAATTCCTTGATTAAACAGAAATCTACATTTACGATGTTTTTTTTTATAAATTTTGCCAGAGAGATAGAGGAACCTTCAATAACAAGATCTATATCTACAGGTTCAGAAAAAGATTTTTTGTGGAATTTGCCAATTAATAAATCCCTTAAATAACCGCCAACAAAAGCTACCTTAGTATTATTTTTAGACTCTGTGTATTTAGTAATTAGGTTATATAGATTAAATGGAATTTTGATTAATTCCCCGTGTATATATTCAGAAATATCATTCATGAGTTTTAACTTACATAACGAATTGGAGCTAATCTGGGATCTAGAATTTTACTTCCTTTATCTCCAAATTTTACTGCTAGGGATATTTTTTCCCCACTCCCAAAAATATGTATGATTTCCCCTTTCCCAAATTTTGTGTGAATTAACTTATCTCCAACTATCCAGCTTTTCCCTTTACTGGGACCTGCATATAATTTCCTAACTGCATTTATTGGTTTGTTAACAAATTCATTTTGATTGTTTCGATCAACTCTAGTTAAACGATCAAGATGCCAATCTCTTCTAATTGAAGCACCGCCACTTTGAGGTAATTCACCATCCATTAAATCTTCAGGTATTTCCGAAAGGAATATTGAAGGAATTGTTGCTTCACGCATTCCACCCCATAATCTTCTTTCTCTGGCATGACTTAAGAAAACTCTTTCTTTAGCTCTGGTAATACCTACGTAGCATAATCTTCTTTCCTCTTCCAGAAGCGAGGGAGTATCTAATGATCTATGGCTAGGGAAGAGACCTTGTTCTAGCCCAGTGATAAAAACATTTTGAAACTCTAAACCCTTACTATTGTGCAGAGTCATAAGAGTTACGGAGTTGGGATTATTTTTCTTCGTATCATTATCAGTTGTTAAGGCTGCTGTAGAAAGAAATCCCTCTACATCTCCATTTTCTGTTTCTTCTTCATATTGCGTAGCGGCATTAATTAGTTCTTGTAAGTTATTTCTTCTATCTTCAGATTCTTCAGTCCCACTAGTTAGCAAGTCACTTAAATAGCCACTTTTTTCTAAGATTAGTTGAAGTAGTTGAGCAGGGCCTGAATTTTCTAAATAACAAAGTAGATCATTCATAACTTCAGTGAACTTATTAATTCCTTTTGATGATCTGCCTATTGTTTCTTCAAGACTTTGCTTATCGTTTATAACCTCCCATAATGGAATATTTAACCTGTTAGATAGTTCATTAAGTTTTTGAATAGTAGTCTTACCAATTCCTCTTCTGGGAACATTTATGATACGTAAAAGACTAACATTATCTGAAGAGTTAACCAGAACTTTCAAATATGCTATGGCATCTTTAATCTCCCTTCTATCATAGAAACGCAATCCTCCAAAAATTGTATAAGGAATACGCCACCTTACAAGAGATTCCTCTAAAACTCTGGACTGAGCTCTTGTTCGATATAAAATGGCGAAATTTTTCCAAATTAGGTTTTGATTATAGTTATTGAGCGATTTTATTTTATTGGTAATTGCTTCTGCCTCGGAAATTTCATCATCGCAGCTGATTAACTTTAAAAGCTCCCCTTTTTCTTTGGTAGCCCTTAAAACTTTGTCAATTCTTTCAGAGTTATTTTCAATTAATGAATTTGCTGCATCAAGAATGTTAGAAGATGATCTATAATTTTCTTCTAATTTAATTAAAGTTGATTTTGTATCGTCATTAAATGAAGTTTTAAAATCTTCTTGAAAACCAATTAGAATTCTGAAGTCAGCTGCTCTGAAACTATAAATACTTTGATCAGCATCCCCTACTACAAAAATTGACCGATCTTCCCAATTAAAGAATTTTTTCGGTTCAGTATTTCCAGCAGTTATTAATTTTATAAGTTCATATTGTGTTCTATTTGTATCTTGATATTCGTCAACTAGAATATGTTGAAATCTTTTGTGCCAGTAATCTCTGAGTACATCATTTTGTCTCAATAAGAAAACAGGCAAAAGTAGAAGGTCATCAAAATCTAAAGAATTATTTTTTGAAAGGGAAATCCTATATCTCTTATAAGCTTCTGCAACTGTTTTATCAAAATTATTATCTGCTTTTTCTAAAAGATCATTAGAAGTTAGGCATTGATTTTTAGCATTACTTATTAATCTTTTAATCTTTTTGGGATCATATCTTTTGGGATCAAGATTCATATCTTGACTGATAATTTCTTTTACTAAGGTTTGAGAATCTGTTTCATCGTATATTGAAAATTGCCTTGTCCATTTTAATCCTTCTGGGTCATTATATTTTTCAATATCGTATCTAAGAAGTCGTGAAAATAAAGAATGAAAGGTTCCTATCCAAAGGTTTTGAAGCCTGTCTTGATTAACTTTATTTCTTAATTGATTTTGATCAATTTCTTTGAGAGTTGACCAAGGCTGACCAAATTGATTAAAAGCTAATTCTTGTGCAAGAAGAACTTCTAACCTTGCTTTCATTTCTTTAGCAGCTTTATTAGTAAAAGTGACCGCAAGAATGTTATAGGGATCTATAGAGTTGTTCTCAATAAGATTTGCAATTCTGTGGGTAAGAGCTTTTGTCTTTCCACTGCCTGCACCTGCTACAACTAATAGTGGTCCATAAACATGCTTTACTGCTTGAAGTTGTTCATTGTTTAAGGACTTAAAAAGGAAATTGTTAGTTTGGTGCACTTTATGGAAGGGTTTTTCAAAAATCAGACTTTAATATGAGGTTCAGATTCCATTTCTAGCTGTTTTAATGCTTTTTTTAAATTAATAAGTTCATTATTATTATGGATTATTTCTTCAAATTTATTTTGAGGCATTCTTAATTTAATACTTCTATCAAGAATTTCTTTTTCCAATCTCTTTTTATAAGAGAAAATAAGTTCCTTAGATAATTTTAAATCTTGCTGATCCAAAACTTTATTAAAATGTAATTTTATATTAGCGGAAAAAAATTCTTTTATATGAATTATTTCAACTATCACTTTGGAATGAAGTTATTAATTAAGAAGCGTTGCGTTAATATTTAAATTGTATTGTTTTTACTAGCTTTGTACTATTCTTAGATTCGAACTTTAATTTTTTTAATTTAAGAATGTCAGTTTTAAAGAATAACCAACTATTGTCCGCTGATAAGAAATTAAATGATTTAACCAACATAAAAGAATTTATTAATAGTGCTAACTCGAGATTAGATGCAATTACCTCAATAACCAAAAATTCACATGCAATTGCAGCAGATGCTGTAACAGCAATGATTTGCGAAAATCAAGATTCAGTTAACTCAACAATATCTTTAAATACTACTAACAAGATGTCCGTCTGTTTAAGAGATGGAGAAATAATCCTAAGGATTGTTGCTTATCTTTTGATTTCTAATGACGAATCAGTTTTAGAAAAAAGTTGTTTGAAGGATCTTAAAAATACTTATCTTGCTCTTGGGGTACCTTTAAGAAATGCAAGAATGGTTATTAAGTTAATGCAAGATGCTACTATCTCTGATTTAAGATCAACAGTTAATAATATTAGAGGAAATAAAGACTTCCTTCCTGGTTTAATTTCTGAAACAGAGTCTCAATTTGAAAAGATAATTAATCTTTTAAACTAGCTAAATTTCTTATTTCTGAAGTATGGGAAGTCTGAATTACTGATTTGTTTTCCTGATTTCTAATAGTAGAAAATCTGGATCTTATGTGAGTGGATAAAAAGGAAATTCTTTCTTCCGAAAATGTTGATTTGTAAAAAGTTTTAATATGTAAATTATTTTGTTCATCAACAAAATAATTTGAAGATGAAATAACGGATTCAGTATAACCTTTATTTCGCAAGACAATTCCTGAGTTTTCATCTTTGGGTAAAAATATCAAAATACTTTCATCACCCTCATCTATATCATCATCTTCCCAATCACTTATAGCTTGCCATTTTATAGAAATGGCAATGTTCTCTACATTAATACTTAATTTATAATTTTCAAAAATTTCAACAACTTTTTTATTTTTTGAGTTGATATTTTTTATATATATTTTACTAGTTGAGTTTTCAAATTCCTGAAAAGCTAAAGTGTGAGTGCTCCTAATAGATTTCCACTCTCCTACACTTTTATTAATGAATTGATTAATTGTTGTTAGATTCGTCGTCAAGTTTATCTTCTACGGAATGATTTTCTGCTTTTTGTATCATTCTTACCATTGAATCCACCATTAATCTTTTTGCAGAAGTTACTTTTAATCCAGAAGGAGTGGTTGAGATTTGTTCTCCAGGGCGATCATATGAAGTTGGTCTAAATGGAGTCATCTAATAACTTTAAAAATTAATCGATCTCTATTCTTGCATGAATTCTTATCAATGTAGTTCTTGTTTGCAAAAATGTTATATCTTTCTTCTTTGATTACAGAATTATTAATTATTTTGTTATTTGGGCATTTTATTTTTTGCTAATCCTGAAATAGTCGCTAAAGCGAACATTCCCAATAGTGCAATCCCTAGAAATAATCCTGCGCCCTGGCTAACTCCAGCTCCTACTGCTACTAGTATAGAGTCACTGATAAGAAGACTTATTAATAATGCTGGCGTAAATATTTTCCAGCGAGTTCCTCCAATACCAATTGCGTAGCTTAGAAAATCAAAAAGGCCGGTCATTAGTAGACCTGTCATAAGAAAGAAATTTTCTTCTAGCTGGTTTTGATTGAAACTTTCAATCTTTTTCATTGCTTTTGGGCCTACTAAATTACGCACAGGAACCCGACCATAATTTCTTGCAATAAAGAAAGCAGCCTGGCAAAAAACGATATCAGAAAAGATTATGGTCATGTAACCTTTTTGAAATCCTAGTAATGAACCAGCTAGCAGAGAATAAGCTGAACTTGGAAGAGCGGGTAAAATAATACTTACTCCTCTTAGTATGAATATTCCAAAAGGAGCCCAAATCCCCATACTTTCTATTTTGTTCCTTAGAGGTTCAATCCCATAATTTTGGATTAAATAAATCAATACAACAAATATTGCTATAAAAAAAACTACTGAGAGAAATTTCTGTACTTTATTCATTATTTTTTTGAAAAATTTATTGGAAGTAAATTCTTAATTTCAATATTTGATTCTATCTATAATAGAAATACTAATCAATAAAAATTTTTACAAATTTTTAATCTTATATTTACTCCCAAAAAAAGATTTCTGTATTAAAGAGGTAGTTATGATTGATTCTAAGAATAAAGTTAATCCAAGATTTTTTAAAAATATTATTTGTTTAGTCCTTTCGATAATTGTTTCCTTTTGTATTTCAATAAAAGAATCAGATGCTTTGCCTCATGAATGGGTTGGAGTGCCTAAAAGTGAATATGGAGAACAATTATGGGATAGGCACAGTATAAAGAGAAATAAAGACGGTTCTGTAAGAGTATTGAGTAAATTTATTCCCAAAACAGAAACTGAAATTACAAGAGATATTTTATATACAATGGATATTAATTGTTTTGAAAAATCATTCAGAGACGTTGATGTCTCCATTGATGAATTAAATAGTAATTTCAATGATTTAGCTGATTGGCAAGATCCAAATGAAGATGAATTAATTTTGGGTGTTATTGCTCAAGTCTGCAGAGTAGAAAAATAAAAATTTTTAATTGTAGAAATAAAATAAAAATTAAGTTTCTACATTTTAGAGAATATAAAACCCCGTCTATTACGGGGTTTTAAAGGTGCCAGGACCCAGATTTGAACTGGGGACACGGCGATTTTCAGTCGCCTGCTCTACCAACTGAGCTATCCCGGCTCTAATCTATATACTTTAAATTACGATGTGTAGTTTGTGAAACCCTTTTCATCAAAATTTTATATCTTCATCAAATATCAGAAATTATTAGTTTGAATTAATGGCCAATAATGCAGTGCCAAATGAAGTAGTTTTATAGCATGAAACTATTGGAATATTTATAATTTTTTCTCTTATTCTTCTCCATTGAGGGTTTTTTGAACCTCCACCAACAGTAATAATTTTTTTTGGAAGTGAACCTGTAAGTTCGCGTAGTTTTTCCCATCCCTTTAATTCAATGTTTGCTAGCCCTTCGAATAATGCATGCAAATAAAGTGAGTCGCTTACTGGTCTGGGGCCAAGAATCGGCTCTAAATTAGCATTATTAATAGGAAATCTTTCTCCCTTACTATTAAGAGGTAAAAGATTCAAAAAAGAGTTATTAGATGGATTTATTTGTCGACTAAGTTCCTTTATTTCTTGATCAGAATAGAATTTAGATAAGATACCGCATCCCGCGTTTGATGCTCCTCCACAGATCCAATCGCCACTAACTTTATGGGTTGTAATTCCTTGTTCATTTATTGGGTTATTAATAATTTTCTTAATCACAATAGTTGTTCCTAGAACTGTAAGCCCATCTTCTTTCCCTAAATTTGCAGCTATTAAACTTGCATTAGAATCAGTGGTACCTGAGATTAATATTAATTTCTTATTCAAGTTAAATCTTTTTGCTAAATCAGAATTTACTTCTCCAACAATTTTTCCACTTTTAATTATTTGAGGCAAGCATTTTTGCCATGAAGTATTCAGATAGCTTTTTGGCCATGATTCTTTTGTTAAATCCCAACCAAGTTTGAAATTGTTACCTTCTTCTCCATGAGTCCAATCTTTTAAAAACCAGCCAGTTATCCAATCAGATTGATGCCTTAGAAGTATATTGGTCCCATATTTATCTATTAGATTTAGAGCTTTTGCAAGACTACTGTATGGGGTTCTTAAATACTCTTCTCCAGAAGTTAACGATTCAAGAAGGATTTTATGTTCACTACATGCTTGGTGATATGGTATTGCTTCTCCAATTGGCTCACCGTTTAAATTTGATGCCAACAAAGTTCCTGAAGTGCCAGATATAGCCAATTTTTGAAGGTTGCTTTTTACATTATTAGGTAAACTATCTAATAGTTTTTTACAAGAGTTAATCCAAGAATTTGGATTTTCAAATTTGTCTAGATAAGGTACTGAATTTGAATATACTAATTCTTTATGAAGATCAATTATAGATATTCTTGCACCACTGGTTCCAAAATCTAACCCCCCAAAAAAATTACCAGACATATAAAGAATATCTTATAAAAATATTTTCGATGCCTGTTCTAATTTGGCTGCTTTTTCTTTAACATTTTCCCAAGGGAGCTCAAGATCTCTTCTGCCAAAATGTCCATAGGAGGCAGTCTTTCGAAAAAATTTACCTCCCATATTTTTTGGCAGATTTCTTAAGTTAAATTCTTTAATTATTGCTGCAGGCCTTAAATCAAAGTGCTTTTTAATAAGCTCAGTCAAATCAGCTTGTGAAATAACACCAGTATTAAAAGTTTCAACGAGAATGGAAATCGGTTTTGCAACTCCAATGGCATAACTCAATTGTACTTCTGCTTTTTTGGCCAATTTTGCCTTAACTATACTTTTAGCTACATAACGAGCTGCATAAGCGGCTGATCTATCCACTTTTGTGGGATCCTTGCCTGAGAATGCCCCTCCTCCGTGTCTTGCGTATCCACCATAAGTATCTACAATAATTTTTCTGCCAGTAAGCCCGGCATCTCCTTGAGGCCCTCCTACGACAAATTTCCCCGTTGGATTTACTAGAAATCTTGTTTTGTGAATGTTTGGTTTAATTTCTAAATCTTCAGTAGCTGGAATTACAACATTCGTCCATAAATCTTCTTTTATTTTTTGACGAATTTCTTCTTCATTTCTGATTCCATCAATCTCAGGATTATGTTGAGTTGAAATTAAGATGGTATTTATCGAAACTGGCAATCCCTTTTCGTAATCAATGCTTACTTGCGTTTTGCCATCAGGGAGGAGATAATCAAGTACTTTTTCATGTCTCACTTTGGCAAGTTGAATAGCTAATCTATGAGCCAAGCTAATCGGTAAAGGCATCAATTCAGGCGTTTCATCGCATGCATAGCCAAACATTATGCCTTGGTCACCAGCTCCTGTATTGTCTGACAAATCATCGTTTACATCATCTGCTTCGTTTACCCCTTGTGAAATATCTGGTGATTGCTCGTCAAGTGCTACTAACACAGCACAACTATTGGCATCAAAACCTCCTGCTCTATAGCCTTCATATCCAATTTCTTTAATTACATTCCTTACAAGTTTTATGTAATCGACTTTTGCTTTTGAAGTTATTTCTCCAGTAAGCAAACAAAGACCAGTATTAACGACAGTTTCGCATGCAACTCTGCTTTCTGGATCTTCTGTTAATAAGGCGTCTAAAACTGCGTCACTTATTTGATCACATATTTTGTCAGGATGACCTTCGGTTACAGATTCAGAAGTGAAGATAAAATCACTCATTATGAATTTAATTTTGAAATAATAAACTTATCCTAAATTAGACTGTAGTCACTAATCAATTAATGTAACTTTAAAAAAAGTTGTTTAAAAAATAAAGAAACTTATGGTTGTGATAATTCCTGTTTATCAGTAAAAAGTAAATTTAAACTGATTCAGCGGAGGCTAAGTTAATTTCTTCATTATCGTCAGTTTGTTCAAATAACATTTGCTTATATTTCGCAGCCATTTCTTCAGCTTTATTAAAAACTTTTTGAGGATCAGTTAACATATCTCCTGGCTCAGGTTCAAGTGCTTTTGTAGATAATGAAATTCTTCCTCTTTCAGAATCAAGGTCAATGATCATAACCTTCATTTGGTCACTGACATTTAAAACATTATGAGGAGTCTCAATATGTTCATGACTAATCTCAGAAATGTGCAAAAGACCACTTACACCTCCAATATCAATAAAAGCTCCATAGGGTTTAATACCTTTTACAGAACCAACAACAACTTCACCTACTTCAAGTCTATTCATTTTTTTCTCAACCAAAGCTCTTCTATGACTTAAAACTAATCTGTTCCTCTCCTCATCAACTTCAAGAAATTTTAAAGGTAGGTACTCACCTTCTAAGTCATCCTTTATTTTTCGTGCACTTATATGAGACCCAGGGATAAAACCTCTCAAGCCTTCTACTCTAACAAGGGCCCCGCCTCTATTTGTTGCAAAAACTTCAGAATAAATAGTTGCATCTTCCTTTTGTAGTTGTCTAACTCTTTCCCATGCCCTTTGATATTCAATTCGTCTTATTGAAAGCGCTAATTGGCCATCTTCATTTTCCTCACTCATTATGAAAAATTCTCGGCTTTCTGACGGCTGTAAAACATCATTTAGCCCTTCAACTCTATTTATAGAAACCTCCTGAACAGGCATAAAAGCGGCTGTTTTTGCACCAATGTCAATCATGGCGCCTTTGGGCTCTAGAGCAAATACTGTTCCTTTTACTAAATCACCAGGTTTGAAATTATAGTCATACTTGCCCAAAAGTGATGCAAATTCTTCTTGAGTAAATCCTGCACTATCAAAATCAGCATTTACTCTGCTAGAGGAAGAATCTGCTGATGGAATATCGTCCTTTTCGAATGATAAAACTTCCTCATTTTGGGATGCTGAACTATTTTCTAATTCAGAAGCATTTTTAATTTCGTTATCTTTAGAAATTTCTTTAATGGTTTGGGAAGAATTTTCGTTCATTTGTTGTATCGCAGACTACCTAAGGTAGTTAGAAAGGAATGCTACTAGCCTGCAAACCAATAGCAAAAAACATTTGTGATATGTATTCTACACTTTAGGATGCTGAATTTTATAAAATTGAAGCTAATTGGTTTTTTGAACTTCCTTTTAGAGATTCAAGAGTAGAAATAAAATCTTTTACCCCATTAAATTTTCTGTAAACCGAAGCATATCTTATGTAAGCGACTTCGTTTTCTTTCCTAAGATTTTTAAGTATTAGTTCTCCGATTTGTGAAGATTTAATATCTTTATTAGAGTCTTGAACTATTTGTGATTCAATGCCATCCACGAAATTAATAATTGCTTCACTAGTGAAGGTAGTCTTTTCGCAAGCTCTTGAAATTCCAGTAAATAATTTTTGTTTATCGAATAATTCTCTACCCCCATCTTTTTTAATAACTGAAACAGGCATTGTTTCAACCCTTTCATAAGTTGTAAATCTAAAGCTGCAATTTAAACATTCTCTTCTTCTTCGAACACTTTTACCACTATCAGCAGATCTTGATTCCAAAACTCTGCTATCTGTGTTTTGACAGGTTGGACACTGCATGTAGTGAAATAAGTAGAACTGTAACTCTAATAGTAGAGTAAAATCCTAATTATGAAAAGTAAAAAAAAACCTCTTGTTAAAGAGGTTTTTTAATAACATCATTTTTTATCGAATTTAGGTGGATCTCTAAAGGCGACAGCAAAGAATAAAGTGACAACTGCAAGAGTTAAAATAAGAACGTATGCAAAAGCTTCCATAAGATTAAGTAATAAAGTTTAGTTTAAACCCTTCCTGGGATTCTTCTGGTGGTTTCGTCACCAAGTTTCTTGAATAAACCAAATTCAACTTGGTCTCCAATCTCAGCGTCGATACCAGCAAATGAATTTCTGTAAAGAGTCCTCGAAGCATGCCACCAGTGTCCAAACAAGAATAGCAATCCGAAACATAGATGTGCATATGTAAACCATGCTCTTGGGGAGCTTCGGAACACACCGTCAGATTTGTAAGTTTCTCTGTCGAACTTGAATGCTTCACCAAGCTGTGCTTTTCTGGCTAGTCTTTTAACTACTGCAGGATCAGTAAATGTTTGTCCATTTAAATCTCCTCCATAGATAGTTGCAGTTATGCCAGTTTGTTCAAATGAATACTTTGCTTCAGCTCTTCTAAATGGAATATCTGCTCTAACATTACCTTCTTTATCTTCAAGTATAACTGGGAAGTTTTCAAAGAAATTAGGTATTCTTCTAACTTCTAATTCGTTACCTTCCTTGTCTTGGAAAGAAATGTGACCTTGCCAACCAGTTGGTAAACCATCACCATTAACAAGAGCTCCAACTCTGAATAATCCTCCCTTTGCAGGACTGTTTCCAACATAATCATAGAAGGCTAACTTTTCTGGGATTGATGCATATGCCTCTTCTTTAGTGGCACCATCATCAATAGCAGCTTGAACCCTTCTGTTAATCTCAGTTTTGAAATATCCAGAGTCCCATTGATATCTGGTAGGACCAAATAACTCCACTGGAGTTGTCGCTGAACCGTACCACATTGTTCCAGAAACAACGAAAGATACAAATAGTACAGCAGCTAGAGCACTAGCAAGAACTCCTTCAAGACTTCCAAGTTTTAATGCTCTATACAGCCTTTCTCCAGGTCTATTGGTTATGTGAAAAATTCCTCCAATAATACCCATTAGTCCTGCCGCAATATGATTTGCAACTATTCCTCCTGGATTAAAAGGATTAAATCCTTCTACTCCCCATGAAGGGGCCACAGGCTCTACATGACCAGTTAAACCATAAGGGTCAGAAACCCAAATCCCGACGTTTGCGCAATGAAAAGCTCCAAAACCAAAGCATGTTAGTCCAGCTAGAAGAAGGTGAATTCCGAATATTCTTGGCAAATCAAGAGCAGGCTCACCAGTTCTTGAATCTTCCCATAAATCTAAGTCCCAATACGTCCAGTGCCAAATAGAGGCCAGCATTAGTAGTCCACTAAACACTATGTGTGCCGCTGCAACCCCTTCAAAACTCCAGAATCCAGGATCAACTCCTGTAGCACCCGTAATATCCCATCCGTTCCAACTACTTGTGATGCCTAGTCTTGCCATAAAAGGCATAACGTACATTCCCTGTCTCCACATTGGATTAAGAACAGCATCAGAAGGATCAAAAATGGCTAATTCATAAAGAGCCATAGAACCGGCCCAGCCGGCTAATAATGCAGTATGCATAAGATGCACAGCAAGTAGTCGACCTGGGTCATTAATAACTACTGTGTGAACTCGATACCAAGGCAATCCCATCGGTTAATTTCTAGTAACTATGCTGAATAAACAGCTAAACATCACGATAGTAAGGGTTTTTTAGTCTTTGAGGGATTTTTGTAAATAAATTTATTTTCTTGCAAAAATTGGGCAAATCAATAGGCAGAACTGGAGTTACAAGGAATTTTAAGCTAAAAATTGTTAATATTTTGGTCACAATTCTCAAAGTAAAACGCCAAAATAGGAAAAATAACTAAAAAAATGGCAACTATCAGATTTATCCGTGAGGATTTAGAGGTTCAATGTAATCCTGGTGAGAATTTAAGAGAATTAGTAATGAAAGAGAACTTACAACTTTATGGATTAAAAGGAATTTTAGGAAATTGTGGCGGAGCCGGGCAATGCAGTACTTGTTTTATTTCAGTTGAAGGAGGAAGCAAAAATTCCTTAAGTCCTCTTACATCAGTTGAAGAAGAAAAACTTAAAAATAGACCTGAGAATTGGCGACTTGCATGCCAAACATTAGTTAAATCCTCTACAGTGATTTTAACAAAACCACAATCTCCACCTTCAAATTTTGAAGAACTTAAAAAAAATAGCGAAAATAAAAAATTACCTCGCTAATTGTTTAAGACTGTTAATTAGTTGATAAAAATTTGTTTATTTTTCCACTTTATTTCAAGTTATATGTCTATAGTCTTAATACCTAATAGAACTGTCAACTAAATGGAAACAACTAATTTTGGATTCGTAGCTAGCCTTTTATTTGTAGGGGTGCCAACAATATTCCTTATAGGTTTATTTATTTCTACTCAAGATGGCGAAAAATCAAGCTTCTACTCAGAATCTGGTAAAGGTAAGCTTGGCCCAAAACGCTAAAGCTTTATAAATGCTAAGCATTTCTGTAAAAGAAATTTTATTTTGGAAAAAGACACAACTTTCTAAGGGAGGAGATCATGAATCTCTTGCTCTTTTACTTGATTCTGTAGGCGGTATATCAACTAGTGATCTAAACTCGCTTAGTATAAATCCTGAAGAAAACTTATATTTAAAAAAAAACTTAGAATTTTTAGAATCTGTTTGGGAAGATCATTTATTAAATTCTTCCCCTATCCAATACCTTTGTGGGATTACTTTTTGGAGGGATCTAAAATTAAAAGTCACAAATAAAGTTCTTATACCTAGGTCAGAGACAGAACTTATAGTTGACATTGTCTTCAAGATATTTGGAAAAACTTCGCAGAAATTATGTTTTGCTGAATTAGGAACTGGATCAGGCGCTATTAGTATTGCTTTGGCATTGGCTTATCCGTTAAGCGAGGGAGTTGCAACTGATATAGATCACAATGCATTAGAAATAGCCAATAAAAATTATATAAATTCTTCTAAACAGACAAATTTGAAATTTTTTTGTGGAAATTGGTGGTCACCTCTTGAAAGTTTTAAAGGAAAATTAGACCTCGCTATTTCAAATCCGCCATATATTCCTACAGATACTTATGAAAAATTACCCAAAGAAGTTAAAAATTTCGAACCAAAAATTGCTTTATTAGGAGGTGAGGATGGTTTAATTCACATTAGAGAAATAATTGAAAAAGCACCATTATTTTTAAAAGAGAATGGATGGTTAATTTTAGAGAATCACTATGATCAAGGTGAAAAAGTAAAACAACTTTTTACTAAAAATGAATTTACATCAGTAAAAATTCTGAATGATCTTTCAGGTGTTGGTAGGTTTACTATTGGGAGATATAAATAACTTATTATAATTTCGTATTCTTAATGAATTTAATAAACTGCAAGTTAGCTTTGAAAACTCTTAAAAGTGGCTTACCTATAATTTTCCCAACTGACACTTTACCTGCAATTGGCTGCTTGCCAAAATTTTCAAAAGTTATTTATGAGTTTAAAAAAAGAGATAGAAATAAACCCTTAATTCTTATGGGATCAGACAGCAAACAATTAATTGATTATGTTCATGAATCAGCTAAAGGAGATTACGAGAATATAGCTTCAAAATATTGGCCTGGAGCTCTCACGATGGTTATTCCTTCTTATGAGAAGTATATTCCGATCCTAACCAGCAGAGATAATACTCTTGGGTTGAGAATTCCTAATTCATGTATAGCTCAATCTCTCATGCAAAAGACAGGCCCATTATTAACTTCTAGTGCAAATATTTCAGGGTTCACCGGATCAATTAGAGCTGAGGGGATTGCTTTAGATTTTCCTTCTTTAGAAATACTAGGACCCATACCATGGGAAAAAAGTAGTGGGAAAGCCAGTACAATAATATCCTGGAAAAACTATAGGAATTGGAGGCTTATTAGAGAAGGAGATGTCATAGTTAAGGAATTGAATTAATGTTTATATTATTGTTTCTTATCTTATTAATTCAATTTTTTAATTATTGGTTATTTGCTCCTTTTACAACTTTTTTTGAGTATTTTTTAGAGATAAGGTTTTTCCTTATCTTCATATTATTAGGATTAATTTTGTTGTTTTCGGCAAAAAATATTGAAGATTAATCAATAACCCAAAATGCCGGCTAACAGATTTGAACTGATGGCCTTCGCTTTACAAAAGCGCTGCTCTACCGCTGAGCTAAGCCGGCAATCATTAATATCTTACAATTAAGAAGGGTCAATTATTATTATTTATTCAGCTTTTTTTTATTTCATTACTTTTTGATATCTTTATCAGCTTTGTTGATTTTATCATTTTTTTTAAATTTTATTTCGCCTGAAAGAGTTCTTTTGATTGGTAAATTTGCAACAAGTGCAGTCATTCTATCCTCAGTTTCTAAACTTACTGCTACCTCTTCAAAATCAATCTCGACATATTTAGCAACAACATCAAGAATTTCTTTTCTCATCTTATCCAATAGGTCTGTTGTTAAGGAGCTCATGTCAACTCTGTCATGAGCTAGAACAAGTTGAAGTCTTTCTCTCGCTGTATTTGCACTAGCCTGTTCTCTGCCTAGTAATTTATTTATAAGATCTCTGAGGGTCATCATTGTTAAAAAATCTTTGTTTGCATTAATCTCATGAATCTATCTTTAATGCTTTTACCTTCATTCTTGGGGTCGATAATTGGAACATCCTTTCCTGTGAGTCTTTGCGAAACATTTAAATAGCATTTTTTTGCGGGAGAACTACTATCTGTAAGTGTTAGCGGCTCGCCTCTATTTGTACTTATTATTACTTGCTCATCCTCTAAAACAATACCTAATAAGGGTAAAGAAAGAATCCCTTGAACATCTTCTATGGAAAGCATTTCTTGATTAGCCATCATGTTTGGACGGACTCTGTTAATAACAAGCTGAATAGGTTCAATATCAGAAGTATTGAGAATTCCTATTACTCTATCGGCATCACGTACTGCAGATAATTCTGGGTTAGTAACAACAATGGCTTCCTTACAAGCTGCAAGGGCATTTTTAAAACCATCCTCTACTCCAGCAGGACAATCTACTAAAACAAAATCAAATTTTTCACTAAGCAGCTCGCTAATTTTTTTCATATCTTCAGGCTTCATCCAATCCAACATTCTAGGATCTCCAGCCGGTAAGAGAGCAAGATTAGGTTCCTTTTTATGCCTAACTAGGGCTTGATCAAGTCGACAATTTTTGTCCAGAACATCTTGAGCAGTATAGATAATGCGATTTTCTAATCCCAAAAGGAGATCTAAATTTCTTAAGCCAAAATCAGCATCTAATACAGCAGTTGTTGCTCCGCTGTTGGCAAGTGCTATACCTAGGTTTGCTGTTAGAGTCGTTTTGCCAACTCCACCTTTACCTGAACAAATTAGTATTGTGCGTGTATTTTCCGCCACTAAATTAGAGTTTTTTAAATAATAAGACCACTTTCAGAAAGTGAAATATTTTAAATATTAAGTAATTCTTAAATTTGTCAAGTATTAATTAATTTATTTCAAATGATTGATTAATTTTAAGTTTCTATTAGATAGGGCTTGATAATTATTGTTTGATTGTCTATCAACGCAATTTCAGGATAAGAATTTTTGGGCTTTTCCTTTGGTCCAATAGCGATCAAATCACCTATCCTTAACTGTAAAGGATTTAAAAAAAGTGACGAAATAGAGGCATTACTATCTCCCTCCTTGCCTGCGAAGGCGATCCCTAATAGTTTGCCCCATACGTAGATATTTTTATTGGCAGAGATTATGGCTCCTGGATTAACATCTCCAATAACGCATAGGTTGCCATTTGAAGATATTCTATCTCCTGATCTTACGGTCCCTTCGTAAAGGACATCGTCCTTCTTTTTTGTATTGAGTAAAAGTAACTTTTTTTTGGCCTCTTTTTCTTTAACAAAAGTCGAATCTATTCTTAAGGACTTTCCAGCTAATATGGTTTCTCTACTATTTGAGTAAATACTTAAAGAATGAATATTGGTGTTGATAAAAAGTTTTTTCAATTTCGATAAGTAGTAGGAACTTATTGACTCATTGATCAGGAAAATTATTGCTTCTAGAGGGCCTTTTATTAAAGAAAATTTTTCAAAAGTTTCGTTTATCTTGTCAAAATTATCAAAAAATATAGTTTCTTGATACTCAGTATTCGAATTATTAAGAACGATTTTCATTAAATTTAGCAATTATTTTTTATTAATGAAATTTGATTTTTAATTTCATTTTTGATGACTCCTGGGTAAATAATATAGGAGCTTTCCTTGGATTTCATTAAAGCTTTTATTAATGATGAACTATTTTCCAATGAGTTTTGATAGGTGCCGTCCCATATTTTTAGTGAATTGTTAGATTCAAAACCTTTAAAAGATCTTTCTTTAATTCCACAAAAAACTTCTGAATCATAATTATTTGATTTACATAATTTCCTTGCAAATGCGAGGATTTCTAGTCTTTTAATCTTACTTAAAAAACTTATGTCTGATGCTTTTAATAAATCCCTATTAATAAACATTTTGCATAGCGTAGAAAGTGGCTCGAAAGATTCATCTTTCCATCGAATTAAATGGTAGTAAAAGGTTATATCATCATTTCCTATGAAATCTTCACAATCAATATTTGCATAAGAAAATATCCATTTGTAGAGAGATTTATCTAACCAAATTTTCTTTTCAATATTATTTTTTATTGTGTATATTATTTTTTCTAAGATCCATGTTGATATTTCGTTTATACGGTGGTTATAAATAGTTCTATACATTAAATTTCTGAGAACTAAAAAATGTTCAATGGCTAAAATTCCTTTTGGTTTGATTGCAATATTCCCATCAGGTGAAAAAGTAAGAGCTGAAATAATTCTTTCTAAATCTATAAGGCCATATTTGGTACCTGTGTTGTAACTATCGCGTAAAAGATAATCGAGACGATCGCAGTCAATTTCACTACTAATCAATGTTTTTAAAGGTTTTGAAAAAAGTTGTTTTGATTCAAATAGTTCGCTAATTTTTTCAGGCAATTTTTTGTCATACTTTTTGAGGATTGAATTTATTGGAGAATAATTTTTAACTAAATTTTGAGACCATTGTTCGTGATTATGATCAAATATTGCCTCACTGGTATGGCTTAAAGGTCCATGGCCTAAATCATGTAATAAAGCTGCTCCATAAAGAATAAATTTATTTTCACAAAATGAAGATTGAATTTCAATTAATCTCTTATATATTTTTCTCGCGATACAAAAAACGCCAATTGAGTGAGTAAATCTACTAGATTCTGCACCATGAAAAAGTAATGATGCCGCACCTAATTGTTTTATTCTTCTTAATCTTTGAAAAGCAACAGTATCAATTAATTCCATAATCATCAATTCTTCTGGCTTTCCTGAATCAAATATTATTTCTTTGTGTATTGGATCATGAAAAATTCTTTGAATACTCATAGTTTTTAAATTTATATTAATAAATCTTTTTGTTTAATCAGCTTGTTATTTCCTCACCAACAATTTCATTAGTTTGAATTGAAGCTTCTTCTAAGAGTGACTCCAGAAATAATTCTGCATTTCTTACCCATTTATCGTCAGAACTCCCAAATTCACTTGCATCTGGAAGATCTAGTAACTTTTCTGGCGTCATACCTTGACCTTGAATGTCATTACCTTTGGGAGTTAAATAACTTGCAACAGTTATAGCTATTCCACTGTCTTCTCCCAAACTTTTTAGGGATTGAATCAACCCTTTCCCATAAGTTTGTTCTCCCATGAGAATTGATCTGCCATTATCTTGTAAAGAACCTGCCAAAATTTCACTAGCACTTGCAGTCCCTTTGTTTACCAAAGTAACCATTGGCCCATCAAAAGATGTCTCTTTTTGTGAGATTATTGCATCTTTGATTCCATTCCTATTTTTTGTTTCAACTATAGGCATCTCACTCAATAATGTGTCTGCGACTGCTATTCCTGAGCTTACTAGTCCGCCTGAATTATTTCTTAGATCTAATATCAATCCTTCAACCTCTTTTTCTTTTAACTCCTGAAGAGCTTCCTCAACCCTTCTGGGTACGCTTTCACTAAATTGAGTTATCCTTAAATACCCTATTGTATGAGAATCGTCCCTCAGTCTTTTTGTCCTGACAGGTCTAAGATCTACCGATCTTCTTTCAAGGTCGACTTCTCTTATTTCTCCCGATTCCGAAGAAATTTCAACTAAAACTTTCGTTCCTGATTCTCCTCTTAATTTGGAGGCTGTATTTGCAAGACCTAATTCTTCTGATGAAATTCCATTAACTTTTAGTATGAAGTCTCCGCTAACTATTCCAGATTCTTCGGCTGGAGAGCCTCCAATAGTAGAGACAACTTTAACTTTCTTATCATCATCTTCACCTAATTGAAGACCAACACCATTAATCTCACTTCCAAAATTGCTTGATTTTAAGAGTTCATAATCTTTCGGGCGTAAAATTCTTGTATATGGATCTTCTAGAGGTTTTAACATGTCTTCAATTGCAGAATAAGCCTCTTCAGTTGTTTCAATTTGTTTCTGTAATGTTTTTTGTCTAATCCTCTTCCATTGTATTTCATCAAACTTTTCTGGATCATAAAACCCCTCATTCACCAAAGTCCAAGCATCAAGGACTAATTGCTTGCTATCACTGAGAGCATCCACTCTTTCAATTAATAAAAATTGGGTAGAAAAAACAATGATCATTAATGCAGTGATCATTGTTTTGAATGTTAAAAGTTTGTTAAAAGTTGAATTCATTGGGTTAAGTGTTAACACCAAGTATAAGAATTTTAAGTAAGCTCTTTATATCAAAGCTAATTTTTTTCTGGATGGCGAATTCTTCATCAGTTTATGACTGGTTTCAAGAAAGGCTTGAAATTCAAGACATAACTGACGACGTAACTTCAAAGTACGTACCCCCTCACGTAAATATTTTTTATTGTTTAGGAGGCATAACTCTAGTATGCTTCCTAATTCAATTTGCAACAGGTTTTGCAATGACTTTTTACTATAAGCCTACAGTTACGCAAGCCTATAGTTCAGTTAGTTATTTGATGACTGATGTAAGTTTTGGATGGCTAATACGATCAGTACATAGATGGAGTGCATCTATGATGGTTTTGATGTTAATACTTCATGTATTTAGGGTTTATCTTACAGGTGGATTCAAAAGGCCAAGAGAATTAACCTGGGTTACAGGAGTTGTAATGGCAGTAATTACGGTTGCTTTTGGTGTGACTGGCTATTCTTTACCTTGGGATCAAGTAGGTTATTGGGCAGTTAAGATCGTTTCAGGTGTACCCGCTGCAATACCAGTAATTGGTGATTTTATGGTTGAGTTACTTAGAGGTGGAGAAAGTGTTGGTCAATCAACTCTTACTAGATTTTATAGTCTTCACACTTTTGTTTTGCCATGGTCATTAGCAGTATTTATGTTGATGCATTTTCTTATGATTCGTAAACAAGGTATTTCAGGTCCCTTATAAACATATATACTTAAACTATCTCAAAGTTACTGATGTCTACGTTAAAAAAACCAGATTTATCTGATCCTAAATTAAGAGCAAAATTGGCCAAAGGTATGGGTCATAACTACTATGGTGAACCAGCTTGGCCAAATGATTTATTATATATTTTCCCAGTAGTTATTTTAGGTACCATTGCCTGTGTTGTTGGGTTAGCAGTTCTTGATCCGGCAATGTTAGGAGATAAAGCTAATCCATTTGCAACTCCCCTAGAAATACTCCCTGAATGGTATCTCTACCCAGTTTTTCAGATACTTAGAGTTGTTCCAAATAAACTTTTAGGTATTGCCCTTCAAACATTAATTCCTCTTGGATTAATGATTTTACCTTTTATCGAAAACGTTAATAAATTCTCTAATCCCTTTAGAAGACCAATAGCAATGTCGGTTTTCTTATTTGGAACTTTCTTGACAATTTATCTTGGTATTGGTGCATGTTTACCAATTGATAAGTCTCTAACTTTAGGACTTTTCTAGTCTTAAATATTTAACATATCTAAATCATCATCTTCTTGTCTTAAGAAATGATGCATTAATAAAAAACCGACAATTGTCCAAGTTTGGTAAGTTCTTGATTGTTGCCCAACCCAAGTACCTGTGGGTCCATCAAAATACTCCGCCCATTCTTGTTTAGGTAATTGGTTAAGTTGACACCAATAAGATTCTTCAATTAAAGATTTCATTTCTTCCATAAGAATTACGTCATCAGAAGGAAATTTCTTTTGATGTAGTAGAACAGCTGCGCCAAAAAACCAAAGCAAACTTGGCCAATGACCGCCATTATGGTAGCTCCAAGGCCAATTCTTGGGGTCGGAACCAGTTTTGTTTTGCCATTCTTCTACATCCATATGTGGATGACAAATCCTCATAGGCATTTGGGCCATTAAATGCTGTCTGTTGTGTAATACTAATCTAAATAAAGCTCTTTGTTCTTTAGGGGGCAGTACTCCAAACATACAGGCCAAAGAATTTCCTAAACTATAAAATCGGAAGTCAGGTCTTCCTGTTCTAATATTTCCAATTAAATATCCACCTCTATTTTCTAACCAATCTTGAAGCCAAGATGGAACTACTTGAGGTTGAACATTAAATTCATTGAAGTGTTGGTCATCTCCATACTGCTCGGTTGGCCTTCTTCTTAAGGTTTGCATTGTTTGGCTTGTAACCCAATAGTGTTTTAATAGAAAACTTCCTAAATCCTTAACCCATTGATTTGTGAGAATAAGTCTTTGATCTAGAAGTCTACTTACATGATCTTCTCGACTCAATTCCATTAAATTTATACAGCTTTTTAGACATCCATGAAGCAAAACTTCAACTTCTAAAGGTGCGCCCCACACATCCATAGGCCTATCAATCATAAATGCGCAATCTGGTACAAAAAGTACAGGGGTGCCCTCAAATGTGGGATGCAGAACTAGATCTAATAAAAGTTGAATACCTCTTTGAACGCCCTGACTTTTCCCGAAGGCAGAATCACCACTTTTGTTTACATAATACCAACATAAAATTGGCCACCATAAACTTGCATCAGCTGAAGTAATTCTGCCAATTGATCTTTGACCATAGTCTCCAATAAGCTTTCCATTTTCTTCAACGAAACTAGTGGGAAATACTCCACGTGTTTGATAATTGGTGCTTTGTAGCTCAAGACAAAGAGTTAGGAATCTTTTTACGATTTCGTATCGTTTTTGGGTAATGAGGTAAATCATTACAGGAACATTGTCTCTTAAAAATATTTCTCCGTAATTTAATTTTTTATTTTTTGTTGGGTGTTCCAGTGCTGCAACACTACCAACCAGCTCTCCTGAAATTTCTACTAAAGTTTTTTCGAAGTGCTTTTTCGCATTTGTTACAATTTTCTCCTCTTCTGAACTTGGCCGTACTCTTAAATTTTTCTGACTAAATCTTTCTGCCATTTTATTAGAAATCCCTC
>QCII01000012.1 GCA_003216775.1 Prochlorococcus sp. AG-402-K21 | reverse complement strand
AGAATTTCCATTTTCAAGTTTTAAGGATAAATATTAGATATATTTTCTATGATTCTAAAGAAATCTTATTGCAAATTGAAATGGAAATTTTTATAAAAAACTCTTTATTTGACTAATTTTAAAATAAATAATTTCTTAGGTATTAAAATTTAAGAAAGAAAAAAATTTTAACTTTTCAAGAAGTATCTATGTCAATCACAAAAAAACTTTGGGAGGATAATTATGAGATCGCTTTACTAAGTTTAAATACAAAATTTGTTCAAGGTTTAAAGAGTGGAAGTCTCCCTAAAAATATATTTCAAGAATATTTAGCTCAAGATTATTTCTTTTTAGAAACTTTTGCTAGGGCATATGGTCTTGCAGTTTCTAAATCAAAAGACAAGTACTCAATAAGGAAGTTGAGTGAACTTCTAATGGGCGTTTCAGAGGAGTTAATACTTCATGAATCTTATGCAAAAGAATGGGATATTGATATATCTAATAATTATATAAAAAAAGCTACTAAAAATTATACAGATTTCCTTGATGATACTTCCAAAAGACTAAGCGCCGTTGAAATAATGTTTGCAATGACTCCATGTATGCGACTTTATTCTTGGATAGGTAAAAGTTTGTATAAGGAGGATTTTGACATTAAATATAAAGAATGGATAATTACTTACTCTGATGAGAGCTTTGAAAAGCTAGCAAATTCACTTGAAAATCTTATTGAGATCAATAAAGAAACATATAATATTAATCAGGCCAAATATTTATACAGGAGAGCTATGGAATTGGAGTTAGATTTTTTTAATGCATATTCAGAATTCTAATTTAAATTAAAATTTATTTATAGTACTTTCAAAAACGAGTAAATCAGATTATGTATGAAAAAATAGCACTTTCAATAGGGGGTAGTGACTCCGGAGGAGGAGCAGGAATTCAGGCTGATCTTAGAACTTTTATGGCTCTTAAAGTACATGGATGCTCTGTTATTACATGTATTACAGCGCAAAATAGTATTGAGGTTAAATGCGTTGAAGCCGTAGAGAAGAATACTTTATTAAGTCAGTTAGATACTTTATTTTCTGATTTCAATATCGATGCTTTAAAAACTGGAATGTTATTAAATGAAAAAATAATTAATGATACTGCATCAAAATTAAATACCTATAAAATAACCAAAATTATTGACCCAGTAATGGTTACAAGAACTGGTTCTAAATTACTGGAAGATTCAGCAATTAATGCTTATAAAAAACTCTTATTACCAATTGCTGATTTGGTAACTCCAAATATTTATGAAGCAAATTTACTTTCTGGATTAGAAATAAGGAATAAAAAAGATATCGAAAATTCTGCAAGAAATATTATTGGTCTTGGAGCTAAAGCAGTACTTATAAAAGGCGGTGGTTTAAAAGATATGAAAGGGAAAGATTTTTTTCTTGATTTAAATGGAAGAAAAGAGTGGTTGAATAATAATTTTATAAATACAAAAAATACCCACGGAACTGGATGTACTTTAAGCGCTGCTATTTGTGGTTACAAAGCTTTAGGTTTTGAATTACTTGATTCCATACGAAAAGCAAAAATATTTGTTGAAAAATCTTTAAAAAATTCATACAAAATAGGATCTGGCCCTGGTCCTTTAGGTCATCATTAATTAATTATTTATAGAAGTGGAATTAGAACCACCATTTTCTGTAGGGCTTTTTTAAAAATAAGATTTCTTCTGTCTCCCACCCCCCTTCCAACCATTCAAGATGTTCGAGCAATAAAGACTCACTTTCCCTTTTGCTTAATTGGCTAAGCCTACTTGCAATACCATCGAACCTTACTTTCATCAATTCTTCAATCTTGACGTTATTCATTGGTCAAACAGTAAATTTTTTCTACTCAAACTTGTTTAGATTTTCTTGTCAAGTATTTAATTTTATTTGTTTATGAGCAGTTCTTAAATATGTATAAAATACAACTTTTTAAAATAGATAGTAATTAAGACTTATTCACATAGATTTAATTTAAGACTAATTTGTATAAAAATACATTAGATATGAATAAAGAAGAAAAAACAAACCAAAAAACTATTTTAAACGTGGGCTATTGTGAAACCACCTCTGAATGGCTCAATAGAATTATTACTGAGCTAGCAGATGACAATAAGAATTTTGTAGATTTATCAGTTATTTGCGCTTAAGTTTTTAAAATTTAATTTTGTTTTGAGTTATTTCCAACCTCCTTCTGCTTGTAATAGGGATTTTAAAGATATTTTTGTAAAGTGAATACTAATCAAAAAAATATAGAAATAATTAAACAATTTAATTTATTGCCTCATCCTGAAGGGGGATGGTTTAGGGAGATTGTAAGGAGTAAGAGTTTTATAACTAGGGAAGATGGTCAAAGAAGAAACTTCATTACGGGGATTTATTATCTTTTGGAAAGAGATGCAAAAAGTGCATGGCATAGAGTAAAAAATGCAGATGAAATTTGGATTTATCTTAGGGGTGATCCTCTGAATTTATTGTGCCTAGATGATGATAATAATTTAATAAGAAATTTAATTTTAGATTCCAATAATCCAATAGAAATGGTCCCATCTGGATATTGGCAAGCCGCAAAAAGTAAAGGAGAATTTACTTTGGTGAGTTGTTGTGTGGGCCCTGGATTTGATTATAAAGATTTTGAATTACTCAGAAATACAAATCACATCTCTAGACTAGATAAAGCAATTAATGAATTTATTTAAGAAGTTTTTAGTCTATGTTATTGCTTTAGATTTATAGAATTACTTTATTGATTTATTAAAAATGAATAGAAATTCTGTTAAAACAATTGGTATTAAGGATGAGTCAAGAAAAGATGCATACTTGTTAAATGTAAATCAGGCAGATGGATTAAAAGGAATCCTAAAAAAGGATTTTGATGAGTGGTCAAATTTCGATAGTTGGGAAAGTATTTCAGCTCAGCAATGGGTTTTTTCTAGGGCTTTGGAGGTTTATAAAGGGATGTTAATTGATATAAAATGCGATTGTTGCGAACGAATTGATTTTGTTCCAAATGATTTTGAAAACATTAAAAAACAAAAATGCATTGGTAAAAAAAGTGCTTATATGATTAAAAAAGTTGTAAGTGAAATTGTATTGGCTAATGCAAGAAGAGAAAGTGATGGAACATATTCTGCATAAGATTCATTAATATCTGTAAAATGAAAAATCTTTAACTTACTAGTGAAAATTATCAGAAGAACCAATTGTTAAATTTCTAGTCGAAATCTTATGGAACTTTTCGTGAACCGAATTACTAAAGTCCTTTTCATCTGAGTAATTCACTAGGTCTAGTGGGTCGATATTTTCATCAAACCATGCATCATATTCAATATGGTTAGGCTCAGAAAAATAACTCATAACTAATTGATAGCCACCAGTAAATTTTAAAACGGTACATGCGATACAAAATTTAAGATTTTTTTTTATTAATGATTTCATATTGATTAAGGCTTAAAAATCTAAATTTAAAGATAATTTAAATGCTTTTTAAAATATGTTTTTTAGATTCAACTATATTTATGATTTTTATTTATGGCCTACTATCACGTACAATGACTGATCTCAGATGGAATTTCTCAGTCCGAAGGTTACAAGATGTTTGAGCAGTATATTGTTTCTGGTTTACCTATGGATAATTTTGATGGATTTGAATTGTTAAGTAGATTCCATGCCCCTGAAACAGGGGCGGCTTTTGTTACTTTCTAGGCTGATAATCATTTAGCTATATCTCAACATTTTGGAGTGTGTATAGCAAAATTGGCATTGATTGGAATATCACTGCTGTTTTAAATGATGATGAGGTTATCCAAAGGAACAAACAAGTTGCTGATGCTTTTGCCGCAATGTGATGATTCTATTGATTGATATTTGATCTAGAATAAGTAGCAACTAGCTCCTTTTTTATGTCTATTGAAACCACAGTTTTTACATTCAAAATAAGCGTCCCTTTTGAAGAATGGGCTGCAGTTTATGAAAGTAAAGAAAATATACAGATGAATAAAGAACGTGGAATTATATGTATATATAAAGGAATTAAGAAAGATGATCCAACCAGTGTCATTCTTATCGAACAGGGTGAAGAAGGTAAATCAATTGCTATGTTTGAAGATCCAGAAGTGAAACCATTAATTGAGAGTGCAGGACATATTTATGATTCGACTGACATATCAAGTTACTTTTAAATAAAGAGTTCTAAAATAAGTTTTAATTAATTTTTTTATGCTGTTTTTAATTTCTTATAAGTTCTCTGATGCGGCCGCACAAGATAAGGGAGCCAAAATGCTCACAGAATGGTATGACAAAGGAGGACCACAAAATAGACCACAGGGTTATAACGTTAAATCTTGGATTTTCTTACCTCAACATGGCAATGGTTACACTGTAGTGAATGCTGATTCTTTAGAAACTATTTGGCGACAGTGGAGACCTTGGAGGGAACTAATGGAGATTAGTATTGAACCTTGTGCGGATTTAGATGAAACAGTAGCCCTATATCGTGGATGAAACGCTTCCTACTTTTACTGTTTAATTAATGGCTAAATCTCATTGGTTGATTAACTCAAAAAGAACAGAAGTAAAAAGGTTTGTAAAAAACGATAAGAGTGTAGATGGAGTTTTTGAATATATGTTTGTGGATACTGGAAAAATAATTGGTGTGTTAGGAAAAGAACCTCCCATAATGAAAAATACAATTTCCGTAGATATAGATTTAGCTAGAGAAATTTATGAAAGATTAATCTCTCAGGGTTGGAGAAAAACTGAGGAGGTTTGGCCAAAAAAAGAGAGTTAGGCCTCTGCTCCAGAATTCTGTTGAATTTTGCAGAACTGTGGGAGATAAAGTTATTTAATCCATTAATGGAACAGGAGTTCTATATAAGAACTTTTAAACAAAACTAAGAGATACCAGAGTTTAAGAATATAAGTATTAACTAAGTAGTTCGACTAAATTATTAATAAGAATCTGAGTCCCAGCGGTAACCACAGACATAGAAGAAGCATTAGTAAAAGAGTAATAGCATGAAAATTTGGAATGTATTGCTCTTTAAAAATTTGCGTCTTCATAATCTATTTTGCTTTCTTAAGTTTGATTTCTCTTCTGATAAGCAAAGCTATAACTACAACACACATGTTTATTAGAAATACGTCTAATGGCATTTAATGAAAAACTCTCTATTTAATTAATAGCAATATTTTTGATCTGCGAATCAAGAAAGGATTACCAATTTTTCTTGGCTTAATAACAAGAAATCAAAAGGGAACAACTTACTGGATGTGTTTACATCATCAATATAAAAGGACTGAAAATAAATCACTCTCAACTAAAACCAAATTACTTATATCTGATAAGTGGTAATACCTTTAGGCACATAATTGTCTTACTTCAATATTAGACCCTCTCCTTCAATAAGAGCATTAATATAAAGAATATTTTGGGTAAATATCTAATAAAAAAATCATCTCATCATTGTTTATTGTGTTCAAGTAATTTTTTTGACCAATCACATTGATATGCATATTTTTTATAAACTTTAGCCAACCCTATTTCATATAAATGCCTCTGTAGATTTTTTTTATTTTGATAGAGCTCTGCTACAGTTCTGCCGTACTTATCATAAGTAATTCGCTTTATTGTAATTTCCTTTCCTTTAATAAGACTATTTAAATAATCTCTAACATATCTAGCTTTTTCGGGATCAGCTCTTTTACCCCTAATCTCAGGAGTATCAATACAAGCAAGTCTAATTTTTTCTTTATTTATTGTTGTGCATGTATCACCGTCATAACAGTTTTCAATTATTATTTTTTCGCTTTTTGCATATGATAAATTACATGAGATTGAGAAACAAAAAATCAAAAAAAGGTTTTTAAAATTCATAATAGATATCTTAAGAATATTTTTACCGAATATTTTTTCATTTGCTCCTTAATTTATATGTTTCACAAGTTTATTTTTACAAAATATTAACCAATTAGAGTAGAAAGTATGACTAAAGTTGTTTTTGAAAAAATTACCTAAATAAATTTATTTCGATAATAAAACCTTTAGTGTTTTGCAAAAAAATAAATTTATCTTAATTCTGATTCAAATAGTTCTAATAATTTAGGATATACAAGTCTTTCAACTGCTTTCTGAGAAAGGTGATTATCATCTCCATACAATTGGAAATTATAATTTCTGTATTTACATATTTCACCTGGACATAAAATATCGTATGTGTCTAATAAATATACATTAGAATTTAAATCTGTTAATTTTTTAATTTCACTGAAAATATGCTTGTATTTTCCTTTCAAATTGTCTCTAAAGAAACTAGATTCAATTCTACAGTTTGAATCCTGAAGAGAATTGAACCACTGAGGTCCAGTACTACATATCATTGACCAATATTCCTTTTCCCATTCTGGAGTTGGAGTTTGAATTATTACACTGGTTCCTTTTTCTCCTACGTAATTGGCTGTCAAATAATTTCTAGGGAGTGCTGTAACTTATCTTCAGTCCACTTTTTGTAGATGATATTACTGCTGTGGGATAATTATATTGATTGACAGTCGATCTACAATAAGGAGCAATTAGCTCCTTTTTTATGTCAATTGAAACAACTGTTTTAGATTTCAAATTAAGCAATACTTTTGAGGAATATGAGGCTCATATGAATGCTCCTGAACAACAGGCCATGTTTAAAGAGATGGGAGTAAAAACTTTTTATATTGGCAAATCATTGGAAGATCCAAAAAGAGCAACCGTTATGTTTCAGGGACCAGTAAATACTTGTTACGACATCTTTGTTAACCCAGAAACCAAACCAATAGTTGAGGCGTCCGGTCATATTTATGAAGGGACAATAATTAACCGCTGGATTTCTGAATAATTTTGAAACGCCTAATTCTTGCTGCAATATTATTTTTATTTCCTTTTTACGCTCAAGCTGGCTTCCCAGAAGGTGAGAATGGATATGATCTGAAAAAAATTGAAGAGTCTTTTAGATTACCTTGTGATGAAATTGGAAATGATGATTGTATTGCAAGAGCACTAGGGGTCGGAGCCTGTACCTGGATATTTGAGATAAATAAAGATAAAGAAACTGGCGAAGCTTTAAAAATTGCAGACACTGTTTTAATTGCGCTTCTGAAAGGAAATAATCTTGATTTAAAATCAATGCTTGAAAAAGATGGATTAATTAAAAATAAGATAAAAAAAGAGGCCACTTATAGAATTAACTTCTGCAGAGAAGAGACAAAAAAAGCTATCCCAAAGTTAATCAAGAAATTGCCGGAGGGTGTTGTATTAGATGAAGAGAGAATAGAGGATTTAACCAGAGTATTTCCTCTTCAATATTTAAGTATGTTCGAGCAAATGAGTAAGTACAAAAAATGAAACCCTTGGAAGAAAAAACTTATCAACTTACAGAAAAGGAAGCTTTGATTATCTATGCGAGAATGCTTCACACTCTTGATTCATCTGAGTTTGAATCGTTTTTGTCAGAAGACTTTTCATACTCCTCACAAAAAGTCCTAACTGATATGAACTCAAAAGATGAATTCATTGAATATATCAGACCAAAACTTGAAACAATCAAAAAATCCAAGAGTCCTGTTTATGCCGAATTAGGTGTCTGCCCAGCTTATGGTCATACCGATTGCCTCATCATGGCTCAAGGCGATAAGTCTAATCTTCTTGGAGTTGCTTATGCTTCTGTAGATGAAGGGAAAATATCTAGTCTTTCCTTGTGTATTGTGCCCACTACTGATTCAGCTGAGCGGAGTGGAATTTATCCTGGACTTCAGTCGAATTGAATAATACAAAAATACTTCTTGCGGAACCTTATTTAGTTTGGCAATATTAGTAACCGACTCCAAAATTGGCACATCTAACTTAGATGTTTCCCTTAATGGCCAGATAGAACTGAAGGAATAAAAGTCAGGGATTTTTCTAATATTTTTCTTTCGGTTCAGCTGTTAAAAAGCTCCTACACACATACTTATAGACAATGAAAATTATTAAAAGACTCAGGTCGCTGCCAAGTGACTCTCTGGGTGTTATACGCCGCACTCCGCCACTTGTTTTCGCAATGGCCGTCTTATCTCTCGGAGGATTTATAGGTGCCTCCACGGTCCTTGTGAGAGGGTTCAGAACGGTTGAAAATACCATCACTGTTACTGGTGCAAGTACAGAGAGTTTTGAGAGTGATATTGCAAAATGGTCAGTCCAGGTAAAGACCTCAGGTAAAACTCAGATTGACTCTTTTACCAAGCATAAGCAGTCCATTAATAAGACAATGGAATTCCTTAAAGCCAATGGAATTGAGGACAGTGTAAAGCAGGATGTTTATCTTGGACCTGCGAGTATAAGTGAATATAAAACCAAGCATCCTAAGACTAATGAAATCATTAGAACTGAATGGATTACTTATCAGAATATTGAGATTGAAAGTAGGGATGTTTATAACATCCAGAAGACTCATAGTCAGATAACAGAATTACTTGGGAAAGGGGTAAGGGTGAAACCAAGCCGTCCTGAATTCACCTATTCAAAGCTGGCTGATAAACGAGTTGACATGCTTGCTAAGGCAGCAAAGGATGCAAGAGTTAGGGCTGAAGCTATCGCTCTTCAGGCAGGCTCTGAAGTAGGTGGTTTAAAGAGAGTGAATACTGGAGTTTTTCAGATAACTGTTCCGAATTCCACGAAGGTAAGTAGTTGGGGTTCTTATGACACCTCCACTATCAAGAAAGACATCACTGCGGTTATGGGAGTTACTTTCGCAGTTAAGTAGATACTCAGGGAGTCTGTTTTTTACCTTTAAAAATCATAAGTAAAGGCAGGCCAATAAGCATCAGACTCCCATCAAATAATAAAAAAGTATTCAGATTCATTTATCCATTCTGTCGGGGGTATCCCAATTTAGGGGTATCCCTTTTTTAACTGGTTCTTTTTTCATTTCATCCATCTCTTTTTTGATTTTGTTGTAGTAGGCATGCTCTTCTGGATCATTAGAACCCAGACCGTAATTCATGGTCGCTGCAAGATAAATTCTGTGCATCCGGTATGACGATAGTGGCATTTCTTGAGACAGTCTATATTAAACATATCTGAATTTAAGTCAAAGTGCTGACCTTCGAGAATCCATTTATAGCAGTCAATTACGAAACCTCTTCATAATACATGGGAAGAGGGGGTAAAAATACAAGTAATTTAGATATGACTACTTACTGGATGTTTGTACATCATCATTGTAAGTACTGAAAATAAACCACTCTCAACCAAATCTAAATTCCTATTTCTTTACGTGGGGTATGTGGATTAATTACATAATGCAAGTACTATTTATAGGAATATATATATTGATTTTGAGAATTAGATTCAGAAATGGTTTATTAAAAAAGCTTGATATTAGATTGAAAAAAAATTAAATACTTGTAAATTTTGAAGAGTTCATGGTTTTATGAATTCATTTAAATTTGTAGATTTGTTCGCTGGACTAGGAGGTTTTCATTACGCTCTTGAGTCAATTGGTGGTGAGTGCGTATTTGTGAGCGAAATAGATAAAAACTTAAGAGATTTATATCAAAATAATCATAAAGTTTCTAAATCTATTATTTTTGGCGATATTTCAGAATGTTGGACTAAAGTTCCAGATCATGATGTTTTAGTGGCGGGATTCCCATGTCAGCCATTTTCTAAAAGTGGAAAACAATTAGGGTTTGATGATAAAAAAAGAGGTGATTGTATTTTTTATGTGCTCAATATTTTAAAAAGAGTTCGTCCGAAATATTTTATTTTTGAAAATGTCCCTAATTTTGCTAAACACAATAAAGGAGAGAGTTGGAGAAAAGTTAAGAGTGCTTTAACTGAATTGGGATATTGCGTTAGATCAACCTCAGATTCCGTTGATGATGGTAAGTCAGCCAAACATTTATCTCCTAGTCAATATGGATTCCCTCAAAAAAGAGATAGGTTTTTTGCAATTGGTTCTCAAGATTTTTTGCCAAAAGATCCATTTCCTATATCCAATAATATAAGTCCAAAACTTAAAAAAATTTTATTGACTAATAAAGACAAAAAGAAAAAAAGAGATAAATTAATCGACTTAGAACATTGCATAATCAGTGAGCAAGGAGTAAAAGCTATAAATTTATGGAATAAATTTGTAGATTGTTTGCCCAATAAACATAAGGACTTAATGACAACTACTCCAATGTGGTTGGAGGAAATTGATGCTCAATATCCTTATGTATCTCAAACACCATACCAAAACTTTTTGGAGAGGGGATTGACTCCTGCAGAAATAGAAAAAGAATTAAATTCTTTGCCACCTTATGCAAGAGAAAAAGTTTCAAGCTTTCCTTTATGGAAAATAAAGTTTATCGATAGTAATAGGGAATGGTTTTCACAAATTAAAAAATTTATTGACCCAGATATTATTCAAGATATAAGAAAACTTGACTATACCTATAGAAAATTTGAGTGGAACTGGAAGTCTTCACCAAGCAGTAATATTTGGGATCACACAATACAAGTAAGACCTAGTGGTATTAGGGTAAGTAATCCAAGTTATATTCCTACAGTAGTTTCTATTAACGCTAATCAAACTCCTATTTATGGTCCTATGGGAAGGCATCTTACAAAGAGAGAACTAGCAAGGGCCTTTGGCTTTCCAGATAAAATGAAATTATTAGAAAATTCTAATGCTGGGTTTTCTGCTTTAGGAAATGCAGTGCATGTTGAAGTTGCAAAAATGGTTGCAAGGAATTTATTTTCATATGAAAAAAGAATCGAAGAAGTAGTAAATTTAATACCTATTCAAAATCAAGAAAGTATTAAATTATCTGCATGATTGATACGAATTTCAAAATTACTCCTGATATTGGAGTCCTAAATGCTTTTAAGAATTTTAACTATAAATCTTGGTATGCCTTAGCAGAATATATTGACAATAGTCTTCAAAGCTTTTTGACTAAAAATGGCAAGTACGGAGAAATAAGAAATATCTGTAGCATTCAAATTAATTATGATTCTCAAAGAGGATATTTATCTATTGAGGATAATGCTTTTGGGATATCTGAATCAGAACATGCAAGAGCATTTACAGCAGGTATTCCCCCCTCTAATAGTGCAGGCTTATCTGAGTTTGGAATGGGAATGAAATCTGCTTCATTTTGGTTTTGTCCTACATGGAAAGTTGTAACTCAACCTATAGATTCAGATTTGGATTATCAATATAAAATTGATGTTAAAGATGTTATAAAAAATGAAGGTTTAATATCTTCCCTGGTTAATAAAAGTCAAACAAAAAAAGGATATACAAAAATTGAATTATTTAATACTTTCAGAAAATTAGGTCCAAGTACACAAACAAAGATCAAAAAACATCTTAGTTCTATTTACAGATGTTATTTAAATACTAATCAGCTTGAAATTTTTTTTAATGATGAAAAGCTTAAATTTAATAGTCCCGAAATTTTAATTGCTCCTGCAGCTTACGCTGATGGAGATTCTAAAACAGAAATTAAATGGAAAAAGAATATATCATTTTCAACTAGCAATGGAGGCAAAGTTACTGGATTTGTTGGGATAAGAAGAAACGGTTCTTACCCTCAAGCAGGACTTAGTCTTTTCCGAAGAAACAGATTGATTATGGGTTCAGATGAAGAAAAATATAAACCAAAATCAATTTTCGCTGGATCTAACTCCTTTAGATCTCTAAGGGTTTTTGGTGAACTTCATTTAGAAGGGTATCAAGTAACTTTTTCAAAAGATAATTTTGATTTTAGAGATGATGAAGAGGAAGAGTTCTTAGATAAACTTAAAGAAGAAATGAATTCTTATCCTCTTCCAATACTTTTGCAGGCAGATAAGTATAGGGAAAAAGTTAATAAAGAGACTAAAAGTAATTTTCAAAAATTAACTAATAAAGCTTTTGAAGATATAAAACTTACTCAGAAAATTGAAGAGTTAAATATAACCGTAGCCGAACAAACAAACCTTCAAGGTGGTATTGAAAAAATTTTCCCCAACTTGGGTAAAAATAAAATTGATAAATTTGAGGGAATTGAGATAAAAAAAGATTATTTGAACGTAAGCAAAGAAGTTAATCAAAATTCCATCAAGATAGCTGGAACTACATTTAATATTTCTTATAATTTAAATTCATTCGAAAGCAGTGATCTCTATAAGATTGAGTTTCAAGATGAACTCTCTAAAAGACCTGAAGCAAAGATAGTTAATCTTATTATTAATATTAGAGAAAATCATCCTTTGATATCTCAGTTTTGTAATACGAACAAAGAAGCTTTACATGTTTTGACTTCTATAATAGTCACACAATCTATTACTGAAATTTTATTGAGAAGTAATGGGCAGAGATATGTTGGCTTATATAAAAAATGTTTCAATGAAATAATTGAAACAATTGATAAAACAATGAGGGATTAAAGATGACAGAAGTCTATCCTGCAAAGTCACAATTTCATGAGCCAATAATGGGACAAACTTATGATGCTTTTGAAGAATTTGTAAAAAATGAAAGAGGTATAACTGATAAAAATTCTTTAGATATTATTCGAAAAAATGCATTAGAAATTATAAAACGTTGCTTATTTAAAGATACAGATAATACTCATAAATCTCAAAGAACAGTTTTACATATTGGTGAAGTGCAAAGTGGAAAAACTTTAGCGATGTGTTCCGTGATAGCTCTTGCTTATGACAATAACTTTTTTATTTCAACAATACTTACTGGAACCAAAAATATCCTTAAAGCTCAGAATCAAGATCGTATTAAAGAAGTGCTAAATGCTATTGATCCTGGAAATAAAAAATTTAGTTATTATTCTTTTGATCCAAATTCTTCTGAACCAAAAGATGATGAGCAATTAAAGGATCAAGTAAAAAGTCTTATAGAAAGAAAAAAATTTATTAAAAAAAATAAAATGATAGTTTTATGTATGCTGAAACATGAAAAATATATTAATGATATTTCTGAGCTTTTTTCTGAAAAAGAATTAAATGTTAGAAATTTTCCCATACAATCATTAATTCTTGACGATGAGGCTGATCAAGCAAGCCTAAATACGCAAGCAAGAAAAAATACCAATAAGAGAAGTTCAACAAATTTGAGTATTGTAAATTTAAAGCAAAATCATTCTAAATTTTGTACATATATTCAAGTAACTGCTACTGCTCAGGCCCTTTTGCTTACGGAAAAAGACGATCCCTTATCCCCAGATTATATTTGGATTTCGAGTAGTTCAAAAAACTATATTGGAGTAAAAAACTATTTTCTTACTGAGTCTCTTATGAAAAAGTTTATATTCGATATTGATTCAGAAGACATACCAGATCCCTCCGATTCCGAGGCAGAAATGCCAAAAACATTGCAACAAGCAATACACCATTTTATTGTTTCATCTGCAATTGCAGAAAGTATATATTTAGATAAACCTTTAAAGCCTCCTTTCACAATGCTTTGCCACCCTCATTGGGGTAAAGAAGAGCATAAAAGGTATTCTTCTTGGATTAGAAATTATTTAAATACGATGAAAAATAATTTATTAGATTCTGAATTTGAGAATGAAGTGTTCGAAGATTTAAAATTTTCCTTCGAAAATGCCATTAAAAATTTTAAGACTACAAATTTAAAATTTGAAAACTTTAAGAGTTCGATTGGAGAAATAATTGAAGGAGGAATTTCACAATCTATAATTAAT
Organism: Prochlorococcus sp. AG-402-K21; assembly: GCA_003216775.1. Classification (GTDB taxonomy): domain Bacteria; phylum Cyanobacteriota; class Cyanobacteriia; order PCC-6307; family Cyanobiaceae; genus Prochlorococcus_A. The sequence continues at coordinate 34,663 of QCII01000012.1, read as the reverse complement.
GACAGTAATCCAATACAAGGAAATTTAAAAGATTTCTGGAACAAGTCCAATTATCACATCATAATAGGAGGTAATTGCATTGATAGAGGTTTTACAGTTGAAGGAATTTTAGTTACTTACTTATCAAGAAAACCTGGAAAAAATTCAGATTCAATTCAACAAAGAGCTAGATTTTGTGGTTACAAGCAAGAAGATCATTTTAATTTGTCTAGATTATTTTTAGATGCTGAAAACAAAGATTTTTTTCATAAATATATTGTATTAGAAGAAGTTACAAGAAAAGGTCTTAGAAAAAATATAAATGAATATAAGCCTCAAGAAAAGGCTGGTTTTGTAATGCCTCTTGTTAAACCTTTCCAACCTACAAGAAAAAATGTACATCCAGAATTAAATATTGGGAGTGCAGAAGAATGGTTTAAGCCAAAATTTTGCCAATTTCTGAATAAAAAAGAACAAGAATCTAATTATTCATTATTTTTAGAATTGTTTAAAGAATTTTTACCAACATTCAAAAGATCTCGAATTGAGACCTGGAGGTGCTTTGAATCTAATCAATTAAATATTTTAGATTTAGTAAAAATAATGTCTAAATTCCATGCTTACGGCAAGGATGAAAAGATCATGAATATCTATCAAGGTATAATCGATACTTTCCCAGATGAATATCCAAGTGAAAAAAATATACTTACTTGTTTAATGGTTGATGCAGAGATTTTAGAATATCCAACTTTAGAGAAATTCATCAGTGCAGAAAAAGATAATTTTGATAAATTATTTATGCAAAGAGGTTTCTCCTTCCCTAATGATGTTCAAACAAATATCCCTGAAACTAATCTACAAAGGGGTGTAAGTTCATCAAAAAAACCAGCAAAATGGTCTGCAGATATTGATGTTTGTTCAAAAGATACAATTACACTTCAAATCTCTTTAGTAAATTTTAGAATTAATAACAAACGTCAATTTAATGAGAGTATAGAAATTCATAGAAAAGTTAATAGTCTCTTTAATTCTGGCCCAACGTCAGCAATAAGTATGAGATTCCCTAGGCTAGGACGTTGGAGAATTTTTTCAAAATGAAGTTAAATCTCGAAAATTTTAAAAATTATCATCAGATAGCTAAGGATTATTCTTTTAATAAAACTGAGGGAGTTTTCACCTGTGATATTAAATTATTTAAAGATTCTATTTTTGGTTTAGATAAAAATAGTTTTTTGATTATTATTCTTCCATTAAAGTGTGATTTGGCTAGCTTTCAAATCAAGGACTTTCTAACACTAAAAGAAAATACAAAATTCTTTTCTGAAAATAAAAAACTTAATTTAGAGGGATTCCCCCTCGTTTTTAAAAGAAAAAATATTGATGACCAATTTGGTTTCTTATCTCAAATAAATCTTCTTCTTGAATCAAATGATTACGTAGATAAACTGTCACAATTTTTTTGTATTCTTCAAAAGGCAAGAAATTCTAAAAGTAATTTCAATGGACCTGCTTTTTTTGCCGAAGCTTGCACAATAAAGAAACTATTAAAATTTATTCCTAATATTGCTAATCAATGGTCCTCATCCGCAACTTCTACTATTGATATTTATCCTTCAGAATTTAATCCTGCCATAGAAGTAAAATCTACAACATCAATTGATGAAAGAATTCATAAGTTAAGTATCCAGCAAGTTAGATACTTTCAAAATAATAAATCATCTTTACTAGCCTCAGTTGTTATTTATAAAAAAGAGAACGGAATTTCCTGTAAAGAAATTTGTGAAAGATTTTTAAATGAATTGCCCTCTTCAGAAACAGGTTATGCTCAAATTAAAGGCGCTCTTTTGGCTTATTCTGAATTGACAGATTTTACTGATTCTTGTTTCGATGAAGGAATGACTATAAATAGTATTAAATTTTATGAGCCTGATTTCCCCGAGTTGCCATTAGATACCCCTCCTTTATGGCTAAGAGGGGGCAAATTAGATGTAGATATGGAGGCATTACAACTTTCAAAGGAATACTAAATATTGATTTATAAATCATTAAATGAGAATTTTCTTTTCATTAGTTCTTGATATATTTTCAATAATCATAATTTTAGCTGCGCGATTCTCTTAAATGTTTGTTGTAGTCAGGGTTTGAGGTATGCCCTCGTCGGGACTTGAACCCGAGACCTCTCCCTTACCAAGGGAGTGCTCTACCGCTGAGCTACAAGGGCAATTTTAAAGTGGGCCGGGTTGGATTTGAACCAACGTAGGCAGAGCCAGCGGATTTACAGTCCGCCCCCTTTAACCACTCGGGCACCGACCCCCACTATTCGAACTTATCAGTTAATGGACACTTTGTGTGAAAATGTTTTGGTTTTTTTGTTTCTTTCTAGATAGCATTTATAAAGAAAAGACTTTATTGATGATGAATATCTTATTGATAAATGGGCCAAATCTAAATCTTTTGGGTACTAGAGAACCTGAAATATATGGTAATAAAACCTTGAGTGATATCGAAAAAGACTTAACTAAAATTGCAGAAAATAAAAAAAGTTACCTTGAATGCTTTCAAAGTAATCATGAGGGAGAAATAGTTGATAAGATACATGAATCTGTTAACAGAATTCAAGGAATTCTTATAAATGCTGGAGCTTTTACTCATACCTCGATTTCCATTCGAGACGCTTTAATTGGATCAAAAATTCCATTTGTAGAATTACATATTTCAAATATTTTTAGTAGGGAGGAATTTCGGAAAGAATCATTTCTTACTGATAAAGCTATAGGAATAATTAGTGGATTCGGTATATCCAGTTATTCGCTTGCTTTGACTGGAATAATTGAATATTTAGGTAGTAAAGATTAAATGCTAGTTGACTTTAAAAGACCTTGTTCCCATATTAAATACTTATCTTCATTAACCTCAGAAAAGTGGATCAAACTTGCATTATCTAATCCAATAGAAATTCTTATTGATCATGCTCATTGCGAGCGAAAAGCTGCAGGCGTTGCTATTCAATTAATGTTTAGATATCCTTCTGAACCAAATTTAGCTGAAGTTTTAAGTCCAATTGCGAGAGAGGAATTAGAACATTTTGAAAAGATTCTTAATTTCTTAAAGGATCTTGGACATTCTCTCAAGGCTTTAAGACCCCCTCCATATGGAGCTGAATTAGCTAAGAATATAAGAAAGGAAGAACCTGATAGAATGCTCGATAGTTTCTTAGTAGCAGGATTAATTGAAGCAAGGAGTCATGAAAGACTAGGCTTACTTGCTCTGAATAATGAAGACAAATCTTTTAAAAAACTTTATGAGTCTTTGCTTGAGAGTGAGGCAAGACATTTTGGGGTTTATTGGAAACTAGCCCAAACTAAATTCCCTAAAAATTTTACTTTTTCAAGGTTAGAACAATTATCTAAAATTGAGTCAGAAATTCTTGAAGAGACGTATTTTATGCCCAGGGTCCATAGTTAGAAATAATTAAATTAAAAATGTTAATAAAAAATTTTTTAACAGTATTTGCAGGTCATAAAATTGATTCTCCATCATTGACCATCGTTGGTGTTGGTCCAGGTGATCCATCGCTTTTAACAATTGCGGCTGTAGATGCAATAAAAAAAGCGAAAGTTATAGTTTTCCCAATATCAGATGATAATAAAAAGAGTTTTGCAGCAGAAATAGTCAAGAAATATACCAAATTTAAAAAAAATATACCTATCATCTTCCCAATGGCGAGGCAGGATTTTGATCCTGATGAAATATGGTCTAATGCTGTACAGAAAATTGTGAAATTTATAAAAAATGGTGAATCAGTTGTTTTACTCTGTCTTGGGGATACTTCACTATTCGCAAGTTCTTCGAATATTTTGAGGATAATAAAGCATAATTATCCTGAAATCATTACCAAAACCATACCTGGTATTTCTTCTGTTTCAGCAGCAGCAGCTTTGAATGAGTTTGATTTAGTTAAAAAAGGAGAGACCTTGATCATCAAAGAATGCCCTTCTTCAAATTTAGAATTGACATCCCTAATCAGGGAAAGTAGCGAAAAAAAAAGGGTCCTGGTCATTATGAAAGTTGGGAAAAGATGGAATTTAGTTAGAGAAACTTTAAAAAAAGAGAATATTATTAATTCATCGTTAATAGCTTTAAGTGTTGGTATGCCCGATCAAATTATTCAATATGCATCCCAATATAAAAAGGATTTTATGCCTTATTTTTCTTTGATTATGATAAGGTTCGATTAATGCATAAAAAAGAAAAATTCATTGAAAGTCAATTTACATGGCCAATATGTAAAAAACTATTATTTTTTATTCTTGAAGATAAGGTTAGTGATGTATTTGTTTGTGAATTAGTTTGGGAAAGGCTTTTTTATACTAAAGAACTATTTATAAATGATTGGGCCTTTAGCGCATTAACTCCTTCTTATTGGTCAGAAAAATTTGAAAAAGCTCCCCAAATTATTTCAGAGCGACCAGCCTCAGTACATTTGACTCGATCAATTCCAAAAGACTATAAACAGGGATTGAAAAATTTTCTTAATTTTAAAGGTTATAAGATTAATGAACTCTATCCAAGAAGAACTAGAAGAGCGACGGCAGTAAATTGGTTGATATATTGGGCTATTGAAAATGATTGTTTTCAAAAAGATAATGGATTAATGCCAAGTCCTAGTACACCCCCTGTTAATCCAGTTAAAGGACATTTTGGCGATCCAGAAATTAAATAAGTTTTTTTGAATAAGGTAAATGATTCTATTAAAGGTATAGTTGTAATGGATACTACTTTCTTTGGAGAGAAGAATTGATTCTTCCTACAATAGCAATTATCGGAAGACCTAATGTTGGGAAATCTACCTTAGTTAATCGTCTTTGCCAAAGTAATGATGCAATAGTATTTGATAAGCCTGGTGTTACAAGAGATAGAACTTATCAAAATGCTTCATGGGGAGGTAAGGAATTTCAAGTAGTTGATACTGGAGGTTTAGTTTTTGATGATGATAGTGAATTTCTCCCAGAGATAAGGACACAAGTTTTCTTGGCTCTAGAAGAGGCTTCACTCGCTTTACTGGTGGTAGATGGGAATCAAGGCGTTACTGATGGTGATTTATCAATAGCAAAATGGTTAAGAAACTCAAGCTGTAAAACAATTGTTGCTGTTAATAAATGCGAATCGACTACTCTTGGAATATCTTTAGCTTCAGAGTTCTGGAAACTAGGATTGGGCGAACCTAACCCTGTTTCGGCTATTCATGGTTCAGGTACTGGAGATCTTTTAGATCTCGTTATTGGCGAACTTCCTGAAAATAATATCCAAGATGATGAAGAAAAGATAATGATGTCAATTATTGGTAGGCCTAATGTTGGTAAATCTAGTTTGTTAAATTCAATCTGTGGAGAAAAAAGAGCAATAGTTAGTGATATTAGTGGTACGACAACTGATTCAATAGATACGCTTATTAAAAAAGGTGATAATCATTGGAAAATTATTGATACTGCAGGGATTAGAAGAAAGAAAAATGTTAAATATGGCACTGAATTCTTTGGTATTAATAGGGCTTTTAAATCTATAGATAGAAGTGATGTTTGTGTTTTAGTTATAGATGCTATAGATGGAGTAACTGATCAAGACCAGAAGCTGGCTGGGCGTATAGAAGAACAAGGCAGAGCTTGTATAATTGTTGTTAATAAATGGGATCTTGTAGAAAAAAATAGTTCAACAATTTATCAAGTAGAAAAAGAACTTAGATCTAAACTTTATTTTTTACACTGGTCAAAAATGATTTTTATATCTGCCCTAACTGGTCAAAGAGTTGATAATATTTTTGAGCATGCTCTTAATGCTGTAAATCAACATAGAAGAAGAGTTACAACATCTGTAGTTAATGAAGTACTTAAAGAATCAATCAGTTGGAAAAGTCCTCCAACGAAGAGAAGCGGCAAGCAAGGTAGGCTTTATTACGGTACTCAAGTAAAAAACAAACCTCCCACTTTTACTCTTTTTGTTAATGACCCTAAATTATTCGGAATAACTTATAGAAGATATATTGAAAAACAAATTAGGGTAAATTTAGGCTTTGAAGGCACACCCCTCATTTTACTTTGGAGAGGAAAACAGCAAAGAGCTTTAAATAAAGAAGTCGAAAGAGAAAATATTGAGTTAATTCAAAAAGATTGATGAATTTACTTACAAAATTTTCTGTTGGTCAATACGTTTATGGAAATAGAAGTTGGCTAAGAATTATAGATAGTAGATTAAAAATAACTATAGTAATGATATTTCTAATCACTCCAATTTGGGCAGGCCCAATATGGAGATTGAGTTTAGTGGGTTGTTTACTATTAATTACTTTTTTAAGTTTATTGCCATCAAGAGTATGGTGGCGATCTTTGTTTTTCCTCTCATGTTTATCGATATTAATTGGATGTATTTCAATACTTGCTTCGTCTGATATTCAATCTCTTGATGGTTCCTTAAGAAATCCTAATGAGTTACAGGTGGTAATGGAAAATTATAAAAAATGGAATATTTTGCAAATTCCTTCGCAAAAGATATGGTTTATAAATTTTGGTTCTTATAACTTATCAAGAAAAGCCTTTGAAATAGGGATAAAAACCTCCACTTTGATATTTACTGTTATTCATAGTGTCAATTTGATGCTTTTAACCACATTGCAAGAAGATATTGTATGGGGATTAAGTTGGTTTCTGTATCCATTAAAAAAAATTGGATTGCCTATTAGTAAGTGGCTTTTTCAGTTATTAATTGCACTGCGTTTTATTCCTTTAGTGCAGGAAGAATTTCAAAATTTAATTAGATCAGTGTCAGTTAGATCAATAAATTTTAGAAATTTAGGGTTTAAGAAGTCCTTTAATATATTACTAATTCTGGTGGAAAGGTTATTTCAAAATATATTCGTGAGAATTGATCAAGGAGCTGAATCATTGCTCACCAAGAAAAAAATTATTATTAAGACCAATAGATTTAGAACTCTTTATTCTTCAACATTATCATCTGTAATTGTTAATACATTATCGATATGTTTTATTTGCATAGCAATTTTCCTTAGGAAACTGTATGGTGCATTATAAATAACACAATATTGTAGTTTGAGTTCCGAGCGTTATTTAAATCATCCAACATTCGGTATGTTGTACCAAGTCTCTCCTGGAAATGATGGAAGAGATATTTATGCGACTTTATATGCCCAAAAAATGTTTTTTTTAGTTGAAATTAGACAGAGAGAAGTTTTTTTTGAAGTCATCCCTTATCTAGATGCTCGTAATCAAGCAGAATTAAACCTTCAAAAAGCAAGAAGAAAAGGATCTGAGGAGTTACCCAAATGGGAGAATTTATTCACACAAACTTTCTTATAAAAGGTGAACCCTTCCAATTTTTTAAAAATAAAAAATAAAATACCATCAAATGTAAATATTCTTGCAGTTAGTAAAGGTTTTAAAAGTCAAGAAATTAAAATCATCCAAAATATAGGCCACAATGATTTTGGTGAGAGTAAGTTTCAAGAGGCTTATGAGAAACAATTAATCCTAAAAGACTTTAAACAAATAAAATGGCACTTTATTGGACGAATACAAAGTAATAAAATTAGAAAGATAGTGCAAAATTTCAAATATATTCATTCAGTAGATTCGTTTGAAAAGTTGCAAAAGATTTCTAATATTGCGTGTGAAGAGAATAAAAATCCATTTATAATGTTGCAAGTTAAGTTGAGTGATGACCGTAATAAAGGAGGTTTTAATCCTGAACTTTTAAAATTGAAATGGACAGAAATTAGAGAATTGAAAAATATAACATTATCTGGTTTGATGACTATTAATCCAAGAGGACTAAGCCCTAATGAAAATTTTGAATTATTTAAAAAATGTCGTTCTCTAGCTGATTCTCTTCAACTTCCAGATTGTTCAATGGGAATGTCAGGGGACTGGCAGGAAGCTATAGACGCAGGATCAACTTGGTTAAGGTTAGGATCATTGATTTTTGGAAATAGAACTTAATAAGTTATTTTTTTATAAAAATTTTATTTATAAACTTGCAGTAAAGTGTAACTAACGTTATTTAAGTATAGGTAGTTTATTCATTTAATTAATGAATCTATTACTTAAGGTTCTTTTCCCTTAGTAATCAAATTCAAGAGGATTTAAAAGGTGTCAATTATTTCTAGATTAAAGGCAGTTGTCGCAGGTGATGAGTATCTGGACGATGATTTTGATGATTTGGATTATGCCTCCGAGGATGAATTTAATGATATTAATGATTCCAAACAAAATCAAAGAAACTCAAATACCCTTGCCAATTCAAATCCATTTGATTTTATGAATAACAACAAATCATCAAAAGTTGTTGGAATGCCTGGGATCTCAAATTCATCCTCAGAAGTAAGTTTAATGGAACCAAGAAGTTTTGATGAGATGCCTCAAGCTATTCAAGCATTAAGAGAGAGAAAAACTGTAATTCTTAATTTAACTATGATGGATCCTGATCAGGCTCAAAGAGCTGTTGATTTTGTTGCTGGGGGGACATATGCAATTGATGGACATCAAGAGAGAGTAGGTGAAAGTATTTTCCTTTTTGCTCCAAGTTGTGTCAATGTATCAAGTTCTTTATCAGAAGAAGCTTCTCCTTCTAATGTGAATTCGATAAATAAACCACAATATGACTTTGGAAACAATACGGCTCCTGAACCAGCTTGGGGAAATTCTAAATTAAGTGCTTATTCATGATTAATCTGTGACTGATAAAATAGCGATTATTGGTTTTGGAAATATTGCAGAAGCTATAATAACCCCTCTCTTAGATAAAAAATTAATTCAGCCAGAAAATGTTTATTGTGTTGTAAATTCGAAAAGAAGTTTAGAAAACATTAAAAATAATTATAAATACGATGTAAAGGTATATGAATCAAGTTCTCAAGACTCAAACATAATATGGGATTGTCAAGTTAAACTCCTTTCGGTAAAACCTCAGCAGCTTAAATATATAATTGAGCCTGAAAATATAAAAATCAAGGATAATTTATTAGTTTCAATTCTTGCGGGAGTGTCATTAGATAGGATTTCTCAAAAATTTCCTAACCATAAATGTGTTAGAGCTGTTACTAATATTCCAATAACTGTTGGAAAGGGCTTAACAGGAATAGCTTGGGGTGAAAAAATTACAAAAGATCAGAAACAATTTACCAAAAAATTATTTGAAAATTCTAGTAAGTTATACGAGTTTTCTGAAGATTACCTTGATACATTTTTAGCATTAACCTCATCAGGGCCTGCAATTATTGCTTTAATTATTGAAGCTTTAAGTGATGGAGGGTTGAGCGGTGGATTGCCAAAAATACTTTCAGAAGAACTTGTTATGGAGATGGTACTTGGAACTATCAGTTTAATAAAAGAAAAAAAACTAACTACTTCTGAGCTCAGGAATTTAGTAACCTCACCAGGTGGAACAACTATTTCTGCTTTAAGAGCATTAGAAAAAAATAGTGTAAGGTCAGCATTAATTGAATCAATAGTTTCAGCTAGTAATAGAAGTAAAGAGTTTCGTTAATTCTTGAAATTATTTTTTAAGTCCATATAAACTTTTTCAAGCGAATTTATATTTTTATTTATTGTATATCTCTCTAGTACTCGCTCTCTAGCTTTATCTCCAAGATCTTTAGTGAATGAAGGGTGTTCTACAAGTATTGGGATTATAGTTTTCAGTTGTGCAGCTACATTATCAGTTGAAATTACTATTCCTGCTCCATTATCTAATACTTCACCATCAGCACCGGCATCTGTAGCTATACATGCAGTACCAGTAGACATTGCCTCTAAAAGTGATAAAGACAAACCTTCTACTAAGCTTGGTAAGAAAAACACTTCTGCTATTTGCATTAGCGCTACTCTTGTTTCTAAATCTAATTCTGCCCCCCACCAAATTAATTTCTCTTTGCCAAGGCTCGAGAAACTATTTTCAAGAGTTGGTTTCATTGGTCCATCACCCACTATGACTAATTTGCAATTATTATTTTTTGATTGTCGCCAAGAACGCAAAAGTGCTTCGATATTTTTTTCATTTGCAATCCTTCCCATATATAAGAAGATTCTTTCATTTCCGAGTTTGTTTTTTACCTGATCATATTTTTTATTTTTTTTGAAAAAAGGTTTCCAAATATTTTCATCAACTCCGTTTGGAATAATTATTTGTTTCTCTTTAGTTACGCCTAATTTCTCAAGAACATTTTTTTGAGGTTCCGAAAAAATTATTATTTTATCGAACTTTGCTAAAGACGGGGCATAAAGTTGATACGTTAACTGTTGAGTGCTTGCAGCTAAATTCCTATTTTTAGCATCAAATGGTGGGTGAAATGTTCCTATAAGTGGAACATTAATTTCACTACAAAGCTCAGGAAGTCTAAAGTCTAGAGGAGATAAAGTTAGGCTGGCGTGCACTATATCGGGTTTTAATCTTTCCAATGATAGCCTTAGCTCTTTTTCTGCTCTAGGGGAGGGGATTGTATAAACTTGCGATTTAATTAAATATGGGAGACTCACATCAGGATCATTTGCTAGAAATAATGGTTTTGATGAATTCGAATTAGAAAGATTATCGAAATGAATAAAACTAATTTTATGCCCTCTTTTCTTCAATTCTTCAGTAGTTGAATTACCATAAGTTACATTTCCACAAAAAGGAGATTTTTTACCCAACCAGGCAATATGCACCACATTAATTTGATAAACTACTTATTAAGTTAACAGTAAGACCCCCCAAGATCATAATTTTAAATTTTGTTAATTGTTCATAAAATGCTAACCATATAATTCTCTCATCATTTTTAGTGAAGATAGATCTTTTTCTAATTGAGTAGAGATCCAAGTTTCAATAATAAATAATATTTTAAGCCATACATTTTTAGGTCCTAATAGTTCTCCATTAGATTTTATAGGTAATTCGGGGAAAAGAAGTCTCTGTAATAAAGCAACTTCAGATGCATTTATTCTTAGATTACATTGTGGATCTTCGATGGATGAAAACCCCTCATTTGGCAAATAATAACAACTCCATTCCCGATTTCCTAAAGGAGGAATAATAGGCAATCCTGTTTTACAGCAATGATGGATTGGTAAATTAATCCCTCCAATTGCTAATAGATGGATTAAGGATTGAATACTCATCGAGAGTATTTTAATATCCTCTTCTTTAGAAACATCATATAAATAAATCCTATCTAAATGGGCAAGAACACATGATAAATAGTTTTGTTGCTTGTCATAATTACCTATTAATAAAAATGTTAATTCAGTAATTGCTTGAGCGGCTGCAAGACATTCAATATTTTTTCCTAGACCAGAATAGCTTTTTAATATTTTAATCTGACGAACAGACTTAAGATTTCTTTTACCAAAAATCTGCAAACTTAAATATGTTAAGGGAGTGGCTGCGGCAAGACTACTTTTTGGACGCCTAGCACCAGGGACTGCTAACCTAACAATCCCTTGCTCATCGGTAAGGATAGTAATTAATCTATCATTCTCGCCTAATGGAGAAGCTTTAATACAAAGACCTTTTAGTCTGCACTCACCAGAACCGGACATTTAAAAAATTTTTACTTCTTGAAAAATCTCACAAAAATTAGAAGTTCCCACACAACTAATTCCATTGTCAAACAAATCAATAGCTTGTGTCAGTTTTTTTATACCCCCCACAACTTTGATTTGATTTTGGGAGCCTGTTATTTTTAGTATTTCTGCTACATCATTTGATTTAATAGGAGGCCCAAACCCGTCTCCAAATTGAAAATTTTTTATTCCTAACTCCAAAGATATTTCTATCGCACTATGTAAAACTTCTTCTTTAAGTTTTGATTTATTTATGATTATTGAGACTGGTAATCCAGATGACTTGACTTGCTCAATTTCAGAAGCGAAAGTTTCTAAATTTCTTTTCGATAAATTGATAAAGTTTGGGATATATTCAATTCCGTTTGCACCTTTATCTTTTGCAAAACAAACTAATTCCTCAATAAATGAAACTGGTAAATCTGCTAAAGGGTAAGAAATAAAAGCATTTATTTTTGTGCTATAGTCACTCAAACGATTTTTAAAATCAGCTAAATAATTCAGTGAAGTAGAAATATTCTTGATATTATATTTTTTTATTAAATCGCAATTTGCGCAGAAATCTTCCCATGTTAGATAGGGATTAATAATAATTGCATGAATTTTCTCGTTCAATTCATATTGAATATTGGGCATTTAAAAGTTATTTAGATTGAATAAGTCCATAACCACCATGATTCCTTTTATATATAACTTGAAGTTCATTATTTTTCTTATTTCGAAAAACATAAAAATCATGATCAATTAGATCTAATTGTTTTCTTGCTTCTTCTGATGAAATGGGAATCATTTCAAAGTATTTATTTTTTATAGATGGCTCAGGTAGACTTGCTTCTGTTCCTTCTTTAAGTAAAGCTCCGTCTAAAAATCTTGATTCAGCACTTTCAATTGGGAAAGACTCTTTATTTTTAAATTGATTATTGTGGACTGTTTTATTGATTCTTTCTTTGTATTTGCGCAATTTTCTACAAAGTTTATTTGAAACCAAATCAATACTTGAGTATAGATTTTCAGTTTTCTCTTCAGCTCTTATTACAGTACCATTTGCAAAAATTGTAACTTCAGCAGTTTGAAACGAGACTCTTGGATTCTTTTCAATTGAAAGGTGTATGTCGGCTTCTTTAACGATATCCTTATAGTGATGAGTTGCTTTTTCTATTTTTGCCTCAGTATATTTTTTTAATGCCCCAGTGAGCTCAAGATTTTTACCATGGATTAAAATTTTCATAACAAATCTAAAAATATTTACTTACTTTCTAAATCTACTTAAATATGGTTAATAGAACAGCAATAATTAAACAACCTGATAAAATTTCTTTTTTCAATGATGTTTATAAATTGCAAAAAGAATATCAAGATGGGTTGATTTTAGATAAATCTAACCCTAGTTTTATTTGGATAGGGGAGCATCAACTTTGTTATACGTTGGGTAGAGGATCTAATTACGATAATTTATTATTTTCTCTGAATGATAATAAATATGATGTTTTTAAGATTGATAGAGGAGGTGAGGTGACTTGTCATATGCCAGGACAATTAGTAACTTACTTGGTTTTAGATTTGAAAAATTTTAATAAAGATTTGAATTGGTATTTAAGAAAAATTGAAGATATGATTATAAAAATTCTTGGAACTTTTGACATAGATTGTCACTCTAGGAAAGGCCTTACTGGTGTTTGGAAAGAAAATAAGAAAATTGCTTCAATTGGAATTGGGTGTAAAAGATGGATCACTATAAATGGATTTTCGATTAATTTTGACTGCGAATTAGAAAATTTTAATAAGATTATTCCATGTGGAATAGAGAATTGTCTTATGGCAAATATGATTGATTACAACAAAAATTTAAATATTCAAGAAGTTAAGAGAATTGTTAAAAAAATCATTCAGGAAGAATTTAATTTTGATTTTGTATCAAAATAGAAATTAAAATTCCAAAATTAAATATGGGTGATTTAGCGTATTGGCCTTCAGCCAAACCTCTTTCTAAAAAAAATAAATTTGCTAAAAATAGAGATTTCATTAAGAACCTTAATCATATAGATCAAATTTGGGAAAATTTAAAATTTAAATGTGGTAAAACTTTAGCAGTCTGCGATTTAAGAGGGAAACACAAAGAAAAATTCTCTTATTTTGAGCTAGCTGATTTAATAACAAAAGTTTCTTTTTCTTTTGAAAATTATGGGATAGTAAAAGGGGATGTAGTTACTGTAATATCTGAAAATTCTCCAAGATGGCTAATAATAGATCAAGGCTTAATGCGCTTAGGAGCCATAAATGCAGTTAGAGGTATTAGTTCTCCTGCAGTAGAATTGGAATATATTATTGAGCACTCTAATTCAGTAGGACTGATTGTTCAATCTAAGGAGATTTGGCTAAAGTTAAACAACAAAGAAGAATTAAAAAAAAGACTGAAATTTATAATCAATCTAGAAGATGAAAAATTTGAAAATTTAATAAGTTGGAGCCAATTTATAAGTGAAGCAGAAAAAGAAAATTCACAAAATAATTTTATTGAAAAATTTAATCCAAAAATTGGTGACGTAGCGACTATTCTTTACACCTCTGGGACAACAGGAAAACCTAAAGGGGTGCCCTTGACGCATGCAAATTTTTTACATCAAATAATTAATTTAGCCTACATCGCTGATCCAGAACCAGGGACTTCTGTATTAAGCGTGTTACCTATTTGGCATTCTTATGAGAGAAGTGCTGAATACTTCTTTTTTTCATGTGGTTGTTCTCAATACTATACAATTCCAAAATTTTTGAAAGATGATATTACACAAATAAAACCTGTTGTAATGGCCACTGTACCAAGGCTATGGGAGGCAATACATGATGGTTTTTTTCAGGCGTTGAAAAAAATGCCTTCAAAGAAGCAAAAACTTATTAAGTTTTTGATAAGTAATAGTTCAGTTTTTAAAAGAAGTTTAAGAAAGATAAGAAATTTAGATATCAATCGAATAACTTTTAAATCAAAAATCCCCTTACTGGGTTCTGTTATTGGCCGTTATCCTTTACATAAATTGTCTACTATTTTTTTATGGCCGAATATTCTTAGACAACTATGCGGAGAAAAACTGAAATTTCCCATTAACGGCGGAGGTGCATTGCCAGAACATGTGGATCTTTTTTTTGAATCTTTAGGTGTAGATGTTTTGGTGGGATATGGACTCACAGAAACTAGTCCAGTATTAACTTGTAGGAGAAAAGAATTAAATGTTAGAGGATCATCTGGGCAGCCTTTAGCATTTACTGAAATCAAAATAGTGAATGATGATAAAAAAAAGATTCTGAAGTTTAGAGAAGTCGGAAAAATTTTTGTTAGGGGACCACAAGTAATGAAAGGTTATCTTAATAATGAATTAGCTACAAAAGATGTGTTATCCAAGGATGGTTGGTTTGATACTGGTGATTTAGGTTTTCTAATACCAAATGGTTCTCTCTTCATAACAGGAAGAGCCAAGGATACAATAGTGCTATCAAGTGGTGAAAATATAGAACCGAATCCGCTAGAGACCGAAATCCTTGGTTCTGAATTTATAAATCAGATTCAACTAGTAGGACAAGATAAAAAATGTTTAACAGCCCTTGTAGTGCCTAATGTGGAGTTGGTTAAAAACAAGTTTTTGGAAGAAGACCTTTCAAAATTAAACCTGAATAAAAATATTGGTACATTTTTTAAATTACAAATTAATAATTTGCTTAAAAGTCGATTAGGAGCAAGATCAGAAGAACAAATATTAGATTGTTATTTTGTTGATGCCTTTACTTTAGAAAATGGTTTGTTAACACAAACTCTTAAACAAAAAAGAAAAGAAATAGAAAAAAAGTATTCTTTACAAATAGAAAATATGTATGAAAACAAATTTAGTAAGAAAATTTGATTCGTTCTATCTATATTAAAAATGGTAATTTAATTTTTTATGGAAACAAAAAACTCAATATCTATAAAGCGCTCAATAGCAATTAAAGCTATAGTTACACCAACTTGGAAGGAAGATGCTGAGAAAGAATTAAGTAAAGCAATTTCAAACATTGACCAGCAATTATCTCAACTTGAACAGGAGGGGCAGCAAATAGTAAATAATATTAGAACCCAATCGGTTAATCCTCTAGATCCAAGGGTTCAAGAACAGGTTAGTCAGGTGCAACAACAAGTCGCAGCGAAACGAAATGAAATTGAAGAACAAAAAAGAAATCTACTTCAACAACAAAGTCAAGTTCGCGAATTGAAGATGGATGAAGTTGTTGATCAAGGGCAAGTGGATAGTTTCTGTGATGTCACTGTGGGGGACAATCTTATTGAAAAAATGCAAGTCTCGATTACTGTTAAAGATGGAGTTATTCAATCTATAGATAATAATTAAAGAAAAGATTTTTCATTTTTTATAAAAATAACTAAATCTTAATTGTAAAAAATTTTAAATTTTAATCGATCTAAATTATTACTTTCTTGAGTTTTAAGAGTTCCCACTGTGAACATGATTTCGTATAATTAGATCAAGAGTTAAAAGGGTTCTTAATCATAAAAACTTTTGAAAGTTTGGTAAAAATCCCTTGAAACTTATGCAATAACAATTTTCTTATGTCTCACGAAATATTCATGCCTGCCTTGAGTTCTACTATGACGGAAGGCAAGATTGTGGAATGGTTGAAAAATCCGGGAGATAAGGTTGAAAGAGGGGAATCTGTCTTGGTTGTTGAATCTGACAAGGCAGATATGGATGTTGAATCTTTTCAAGATGGATATCTCGCAGCAGTTTTAATGCCTGCTGGCAGTACTGCACCTGTTGGAGAAACTATTGGCCTCATTGTAGAAAATGAGGATGAGATAGCTTCTGTTCAAGAACAAAATAAAGGAAATCAACCCGAAGTCTCTACTTCAGACAAACTTGAATTGGTAAGCAATAAAACTGAAGAAAAACCAGTAGTCCAGAATGAAAATATCAAAAAAGAAGAACAAGAAGTCGTTTTAAAGAGTGAAAAGCCAGTACCATCTTTTAATAGCGATCAAATTAATGCCGCTACAATTAATGTTTCTTCGAGGATAATTGCATCTCCAAGAGCAAAAAAACTAGCCTCTCAAATGGGTGTTGATTTAGCAAAGGTTCATGGATCTGGCCCTCATGGAAGGATTCAAGCCGATGATATTTTAAAAGCTAAAGGCCAACCTGTCTCTATACCATGGATTGGAGAAGGTGGTTCTCCTGCAAGTATTCCTGGTTCAAATTTGGGAGTTGAAAGTAAACAAGAAACTTCAGGAAATAGTTTTGGTAATCCTGGAGAAACAGTTCAATTTAATACTCTTCAAAAAGCGGTAAATAAAAATATGGAATCTAGTTTAGATGTTCCATGTTTTAGGGTGGGATACTCTATCAGCACAGATAAATTAGATAATTTCTACAAAAAGGTAAAACAGAACGGAGTGACTATGACTGCTTTACTTGTAAAGGCAGTTGCAAAGACACTAAAGAAACACCCTCAAGTTAACTCAAGTTTTTCAGAAAATGGAATTTCTTATCCAGAAAATATAAATATTGCAGTTGCTGTCGCAATGGAAGATGGTGGACTAATAACTCCAGTATTAAAAGAACCATGTAATACTGATTTATTTGAATTATCTAGGGAATGGAAAGATCTTGTAAAAAGATCAAGATCTAAACAATTAGAACCTGATGAATACTCAACAGGAACATTTACCTTATCTAATCTGGGTATGTTTGGTGTGGATAGATTTGATGCAATACTACCCCCAGGGACCGGTGCGATCTTAGCGATAGCATCATCGAAACCAACTGTTGTAGCTAATAGTGATGGTTCAATATCTGTTAAAAAAATAATGCAAGTAAATCTAACAGCTGATCACAGAGTGATCTATGGAGCTGATGGTGCTTCATTCTTAAAAGACTTGGCTTACCTGATTGAAAATGAGCCAGGGACACTTGTATCTTAAATTTAATTGATTTCTCGAATTAATAATGAAGAAAGAGATTATAAGCTTGAAGCTTATAATTACTTTCTTGATCCTTCATTAATTGCTAGTAAACCCTCTGCAATAAGGCATGAATCAAGATTGATGATAGTTAGAAATAGTGTTTTAGAAGAGAACTGCTTAACTAATAAATGTACCAAGAATCTTTTAGATGAATTTAGAAAAGGCGATCTTATGGTTGTAAATAATACTAAAGTAATGAAGGCAAGGTTAAAGGTTGAATTAGAAAATAGGACGTTAGTCGAATTATTAGTCTTAGAAAGATCCCATGAATGTGTTTGGTTATGTTTGGCAAAGCCAGCGAAAAAGTTGAAAATAAATAGAAAATTAAAATTAAAATCTCCTTCTGCACAAGATATTAATTTAATGGTTGATGGGGTTGATGAAGAAACTGGAGGGAGATTTATTAAATTTCCGGAAAATATAACTGATCTCAATTCAATGAATGACCTTCTTGATAAATACGGGGAAATCCCTCTCCCTCCTTATATAAAAAATTCCGAAGAAGAATCTTTTCATGAGAACAGTTATCAAACTGAGTATGCAACTAATCCAGGGGCAGTTGCTGCGCCAACAGCTGGTTTACACTTAAGCAAAAGTCTTATTTCCAATCTAAAAAAGAAAGGAGTAATAATCCTACCGATAACGTTGCACGTGGGTTATGGAACATTCAAACCAATTGATCAAGAAGATTTAAGTAACTTAAAACTTCATAAAGAATGGGTAAGTGTTAATAAGGAAGTAGTGGAGGAAATAAAAAGAATTAAGAAAACAGATAGAAGAATAATTGCTATTGGGACAACTAGCGTAAGAGCTCTTGAAAGTTGTTATTCTCACGAAATTAATGACTTTGTTCCCATAGCTAAGTATGTGGATTTAGTAATTAAGCCAGGTTATGAATTTAAGGTGGTTGATGGATTATTAACTAATTTTCATCTTCCTAAAAGTTCATTATTACTATTAGTAAGTGCAATGATTGGTAGAGAAAGATTACTAGATTTGTATAAAAAAGCCATAAAAGAAGAATTTAGATTTTTCTCTTATGGCGATGCTATGTATATTTCACCAGATTCATTACTGGAAAAAAAATAAATTTAGGCTTTGACTGGTTCTTGAATGATTCCGCTTGGAACTTCAGTAAACATAATTGATGATAAATATCTCTCTGCTAAATCAGGTAGAACAACTACGATGGTTTTCCCTTCATATTCATCTTGTTCAGCTAATCTAATAGCCGCAGCCGCAGCAGCTCCACAAGATATTCCAACTAATAGACCTTCTTCTTTTGCTAATCTAAGAGCCATCTCGATTGACTCGTCATTTGTTACCTGTTCAACCTTATCAACAATTGACAAGTCAAGGTTTTTAGGAATAAATCCTGCTCCAATTCCTTGAATTTTATGTGGTCCAGATTTAACCTCTTCTCCATTCATTGTCTGTGTAATAACAGGACTATGTGAGGGTTCTACAGCTACAGAAGTGATATTTTTGCCTTTCTCTTGCTTAATGTATCTTGAAACTCCTGTAATTGTGCCGCCAGTTCCAACCCCTGCAACTAAAACATCGATTGCACCATCGCAATCATCCCAGATTTCTGGTCCAGTAGTTTTGAAATGAATTTCAGGGTTTGCTGGATTATCAAATTGACCTGGCATGAAATATTGAGAAGGATTACTTTCTGCAATTTCTTTAGCCTTAGCTATTGCTCCAGGCATACCTTTAGATGCCTCTGTTAAAACAATTTCAGCACCCAACACTGCCATAACCCTTCTTCTTTCAATTGACATTGATTCTGGCATTGTAAGGATGAGTTTATAACCTCTTGCTGAAGCAGTAAAAGCTAGAGCAATTCCTGTATTTCCTGAAGTTGGCTCAACAATTGTTTTGTCTTTTGTAAGCTTCCCACTTTTCTCTGCATCCCAGATCATGTTTGCGCCAATCCTACATTTGACACTATAAGCAGGGTTCCTACCTTCAATTTTTGCAAGTACAGTAGCTTTCGCGTTTTTAGTAACTGATTTTAATTTTACTAATGGAGTGTTTCCAATAGCAAAACTGTTGTCCTCATAAATTTTTGCCATTTATATATAGAGAAAATTATATTTTAATACTAACTATTATTCAGAAAAAGAGTATATAAGTTTCTATACGGTAAATACTAGGAATTTAGAAATTATTTAGTGCTTCAGAAAAGGTTTTCCATAATTGATCTTGGTCTTCTAATCCAACTGATACTCTAATAAGGTGCGATGGTATACCAAAACTTTCAGCCCAATCCAACTCGTCATAATGAGCAAGTAAAACATAAGGACAAACTAGGGTAAATTTTGTACCTAAACTAGGTCCTTTAGATACTCGTAGAGAATCATAAAATTTTTTAGCTTTGTTCAATCCTCCATTTAATTCAAACGATAATAGGCAGCCGTATCCTCCATCAGAAGTAAGTAAAGAATTAAAATTTGGACAATTTTCAGGATGGAAAATATTTTTAATCTCGGTATGGGTCTCTAATCTTTTTTTTAATTCTAAACATGCTTTATTTTGTTCAAAAACTCTTTGATTTACATCTCTACTAACTTTCTCTAGATAAACTATATCTCCATCGGAAAGTATTGGAAGATTAATCTCGTTTAATGCATTTCTAAACTGATCAATCCATTTGCTTTTTGGATTTAGGATTAATGATCCGGCAAGAATATCACCACTACCTGAAAAAATTTTTGTAAGTGAAGTGAAAACTATATCTGCATGTTCTAGGGAATTTATATTTAAATTCGAACCGATTGTATCGTCAACAATCAAAGGAATATTTAACTTTTTTGCTATTTTTGAAATTTTTTTAATGTTTACACATTTGAGCATTGGATTACTTGGTAGTTCAATAATTAATGCTGATGGATTTATTCTTTTGATTTCTAATTCAATATCCGCGCAATTTTCTTCTGTAATTAATTTGGCTCCATGAAAGATGTTCATTGGTAATTTAAGTACATCTACATATGGGAAACCAATTTGGAGTGTTGGTTTAGCTGGAAATAATTTATATATGATTTCTAATGATGTATGCAATGCAGACATTCCAGATGAAGTTAAGTGAATATCATTAGAGTTGATTTTTGTAGATTTAGAAATTCTATTTTTTATTCTATGAGAACATTCATTTACGTAAGATTTTGGAGGGCATTCTTCAAGACCTATTTCTATAGCAGCAGCTCTTGAAGATATACCAAGACCAGTATGTTGCCAAAAATATTTTGCATAAATACTTCCTTCTTTTTCAGTTATTAATAAAGCTAAATTATCTCTTTTTTCTATTAATGAGAATTGTTCAGAAGTATTTCTATCAATGTATTTTTTAGCTTTAAAAGCTATGCATTCATTCGGATATGGCCAGATACTTTTATTGTTGTAGTAATTTTCCTTTTTTACTTTTTCGCATAATCTTTTCACTATCGGGTTTAGCCCAAACCGTGGGTAAATAGACTTCAATAATTTCATGCATTCTTGATTTTTTTCCTCGTAATTTATTACATCATTCCAAGTTGGTAATGCTACAGAAACTGCATGATTACTATCAGGAATTGCATATCCCAACTCTAAATTTTTCCATATAGGGTTTTTAAGTAAATCTCTCAATTTTCAGAAATTATTTAAAGCAAATAAAATGTCTGAGATTAAATCGTTTGTATCTTCACATCCGATTGATATTCTGACAAGAGTATCATCTATCCCGAGTAGATTTTTTGTTTTGTCATCAACAGAAGCATGAGTCATTGTCGCGGGGTGACAAATTAAACTTTCAACTCCTCCAAGGCTTTCTGCTAGAGAGAAATATTTGAGAGATTTGCAAAATTTAAAAGTATCCTCTTTATTTAAATTTAATTTTAGGGTGATCATCGAACCTCCAGATTTCATTTGCGATTTTGCCAAATTAAATTGCGGATGTTCTTGATTAAAAGGGTAAATTACTTTACTAATTATTTTATGATTCTCTAATTCTTCAGAAATAAATTCTGCACTTTGAGTTTGTTGTTCGATTCTTAAAGGAAGTGTTTTTACTCCTCTCGTAATGAGCCAACTATCAAAAGGAGATGGTTGAAGCCCAAGAGCTTTTTGAGAGAAAAGCATCTTACTCTTCCATACCTCATTATTTGTAAGTACTGCTCCCCCAAGTGCATCACTATGCCCATTAATGAATTTTGTTGTGCTTACAAGCGATAATGTTGCACCAAGGTCTAATGGTTTCTGAATAAGTGCTGTGGAAAAGGTATTGTCTACAACTACTGGTATTTGGAGTTTATTCGCTTCATCACAAATTGCCTTAATATCAAGTATTTTCAAAAGTGGATTAGTTGGACTTTCTAGCCATATCAAGGTTGGCTCGAAGTTTGAAATCTTTTTAATATTATTTTTGTTTGTAAAATCTGTGTATAAAACTTCTAGTCCAAATTTCTTGAAAATTTTTTCGAACATCCTTATTGTACAACCATAGAGATTTGACTCGCAGAGTATCTTGTCGCCTGATTTTAGTGTTGATGTAATTGCAGTTACTGCGCTAATTCCAGATCCAAAAACTGTACAGTATTTAGAATCTTCTATTGATTTGAGTATGTTTTCCAGAATTCTAAAGTTTGGATTGCCTGATCTGGTGTAGTCGAAATTATCTTTATTTCCATGTTTGAAAGTAGATGTAGAAAAAATAGGAGGCATAACGCATCCAGTGTCTTCTGCAAAAGTTTCTCCATGGTGAATAGATAAGGTCTTAACACCAGGCTTTTTAATATTATTTTTCTTATTTCCCATTATTTTTAAAAATAAGAATTAAGTAAAATTTCTCATTTTTTAAATGAGAAGTTTAATAATCCAAAGAAAAGTTTTATTAAACTTTTCTTGAATAATATTCAACAACTAGTAGTTCGTTTATTTCTAGAGCCACCCACTCTCTATCGCATTTCCCAGTTATTTTCCCCGTTAATTTGGGTTTGTCTAAATCAAGATGTGGGGGGACATTTGCTAATCCGGGGAATTCTATATTACCTTCTACTATTTTTTTGCTTGCTTTGTTTTCTTTAATTCCGATTACATCGCCAGATTTGCATTGATAACCAGCAATATCAAGAACCTTTCCATTAACAGTTACATGGCCATGATTTACTAATTGTCTTGAGCCTGGAATGGTACCTCCAAAACCTAATCTAAAACAAACATTATCTAGCCTGTTTTCTAAAAGTCTTAGTAGGTTAGTTCCTGTAGATCCTTCTTGAGCTCTGGCTTTTTTTACATAACGTACTAGTTGTTTTTCGGAAACTCCATAATTAAACCTAAGTTTCTGCTTTTCTTCTAGACGAATTGCATATTCTGATCGCTTGCGACGGGCTTGGCCGTGCTGACCTGGAGGATTAGACTTCTTTGAAGCTTTCCTGGTGAGACCTGGTAGTTCTCCCAAGCGACGCGTAACCCTTAATCTGGGGCCGCGGTATCTTGACATAATTTTAAATTAAATAGAAAATTGCAATAAATTTGGATAATTGATTAAATTCAATTAAACTAAATTACTACTGAAATATTATTTTACATCATAAAAGTGTTCAAAACTATTAATAAATCAATTACCTCTATACTTCTTTTTTTGATTTCGTTCTATCAAAAGTGGTTTTCTCCTTTTTTCGGACCAAGATGTAGATTTATTCCAACTTGCAGCTCTTATGGATACGAGGCAATTACTAGACATGGACCTTGGAAAGGAGGGTGGTTAACCTTAAGAAGATTAAGCAGATGCCATCCGTTGACTCCCTGTGGATGCGACCCTGTGCCTGATTAAATGAATGAAAATATTTATTTTTGTTAGGCAGGGATGTTGCCTTTGTGATTCATTAAAAAACAAATTGGCAAAAATAAATTTTAATGAGTTATTCTCCAATCTAGAGGAACTTAAAGAAATTGATATTGATAGGGTCGATTTATATAAAGATAAATATAAAAAATATGATTATGAAGTACCAGTTATTGCTGTTGAAATAATTAGGTCCAAGGAAATTATAGAATTGCCTCGTATTTCTCCAAGATTAAAAGATGATCAATTAAAGAATTGGTTTCAAAAAAATATTAATAACATTCTGAAGAAATAATTTTTTTATATGAGATCTATAAAATTACATAAACTTTTAGATTTGGTAGGAATTATTCCTTCATTAGATTTAATCAATCGTGAAATAAATAATATTTCTTTTAATTCTAAAGAAGTACAAAAAGGAACTTTGTTTTTAGGTATGCCTGGTTTAAATGTTGATGGAGGAAATTATTGTATTGAGGCAATTGAAAATGGCGCAGAGGCTGCCATTATTGGGTCTTCTGCAAAAAAGACAATTGGATCTATTGATCTAGAAAGGATTTTGGTTATAGAGGATAATTTGGATTATATTTTTGGTCAAATAGTCGCTGAGTTTTGGAATAGGCCTTCAAGAAAACTTAAACTTATTGGTGTTACGGGTACTAATGGAAAAACGACAATTACTTTTTTATTGGAATATCTTTTAAAAAAATTAGGGAAAAAGACTGCATTATTTGGGACATTGTTCAATAGATGGCCTGGCTTCTCTGAAGTGGCTTCTCATACAACTGATTTCGCTGATAAACTTCAAAAGAAATTAAATGCTGCTGTTGAGGCAGAATCTGAATTCGCAATATTGGAGGTAAGTTCTCATTCTATTGCTCAAAACAGGATATCAGGCTGCGAATTTGAGGCGGCTATTTTTACTAATTTAACTCAAGATCATCTTGATTATCACTCAGATATGGAATCTTATTTTCAAACAAAAAGAAAATTATTTTTCCCACCTTATTTAATAAAAAAGGATGGAATTTCTGTATTAAATCATGATGACCCTTGGATATCTAAATTATCATCAGATCTTGAAAAAGGATTTTCATTAGTCTCGACAAAGATTACTGACAATGTATTTGAAAATGATGATTTTTTTTTCGTAACAGATAAAAGATTTACTGAAAGTGGCTCCACCTGTATTTTTCATACACCTAAGGAGGATGTTCAACTTTTTGTTCCACTTGTTGGTGAATTTAATTTAATGAATGCGATTCAAGCGATAACAATTTTGTATAAACTTAATTTCCCTTTAAAAGATTTATCAAAGTTAATACAATCTTTCCCTGGTGCTCCTGGGAGAATGGAGAAAATAGAAATTGATAATGATGAAGTTTTAAGGTCACTTCCAACAGTAATTATTGATTATGCCCATACGCCTGATGGATTAAAAAAAGTTTTGCAATCTATTAAAAAACTTTGTAAAGGGAAACTCATTACTGTTTTTGGCTGTGGAGGAGATCGAGATCGTAGAAAAAGGCCTTTAATGGGATCAATAGCTGAAGAGTTTTCTGATCACGTGTTTATAACTTCAGATAATCCAAGATCAGAAGAACCACAAAAGATAGTAAATGATATATTAATGGGTATAGAAAAAAGAGAAAAAATAACAATTGATATTGATAGATTTGAAGCAATAAATGAATCTATCAAATTTGCTAATAAAGAAGATATTATTTTAATTGCAGGGAAAGGACATGAAGACTATCAAATTCTCAATGATAAAGTAATTGATTTTGATGATAGAAAAATAGCTCAAAAATTATTACAAGAAAAAAGTAAATCTAAATAAAATTTGCTAATCAAATTAAAAAGATCTTTACGCAACTCATAAGAAAAGTTTCTTAGAATAGAATAAGTAATTTTTAATGAGATGAAAGGGTTAGCCTTAATCGTAGGCGCAGGTGGAATTGGAACGCAAATAGCTAAAGATTTGAGTAAAAGTGAAAAAGACTTAGATGTTGTTTTATGTGGAAGAAAAGGCAAATTTAATTCTTTTTGGGAATTAGATATAGAGGATTCTCAATCACTTTCGCAGTTGAAAAATAAAATAGCAAATCATCCTTCAAAATTAAGGTTAGTTATTAATGCTACAGGAAGACTTCATAGTGATTCTCTTCAACCAGAAAAAAGATTACAACATCTTGATAAAAAAAATATGATGGAAAGTTTTTCAATAAATGCCTTTTCTCCTATTTTATTAGCTAAAACAATTGAAGAATTTATACCAAAAGATGTTGATTTTAATTTTGCAAGTATAAGTGCAAGAGTGGGAAGCATTGGAGATAATCAAACTGGAGGTTGGTATTCATATAGAGCTGCAAAATCTGCTCAAAATCAGTTTTTTAAATCTTTAAGTATTGAGTGGGCTAGACGTTTCCCAAAGGCTACTATTACATTGCTTCATCCAGGAACAGTAGATACTGATTTATCTAGACCTTTTCATAAATTTGTTCCAGAACATAAATTATTTAGTAAAGAAAAATCATCCCAATTTTTGATTAATATTATTAAAAATCAAACTCCAGAATCTACTGGGAAATTTATTGCATGGGATAGCTTGGAGATACCTTGGTAAACTAAAATTTATCTTTATATCAATAGATCTTTAAGTTAATATTTTCTTTATTTCTCTAGAAAGTAAATCAATTTCAGCTTCTGTTGTCATTTGATGTATGCATGCTCTAAACCATTTTGGATCTTCTAAAACTCTTATCCAAATTTTTTTTTCTCCAAGTTTCCTTACAAATTTTTCCTTATCTTCGATATTTTCAACATTAAAACTAACTATTCCATTCAAGTATTTTTTTTCTAAAACTAATTCAATTTCTTTTAATTGATTTAATTCATCCCAAAGTTTCTCACTTAATCTTTTTATATTTTTTCTTTTTTCTTTTTCATTGCAGTCTTTATCCAAAAGGTCTAAAGAATTACGCAGCCCTGCAAGTAAAGGAATACAAGAGGTAGCTACTTCAAACTTCCTTGCATCATCATGAAAAAGATTATGTGAAGGCTCATATATACCTTGTTCTTTTTTTAATGATTTCCACCCAATTATTGTTGGATCTGTTTCATAAATAAATCTATCTGAGACATAAATGGCTCCAAGTCCTTCTGGACCACATGCCCATTTATGAGAAGTTATTGAATATAAATCAGAATAAAAAACTTCTTCTTCAATTTTTATGTGCCCAA
Organism: Prochlorococcus sp. AG-402-K21; assembly: GCA_003216775.1. GTDB lineage: Bacteria > Cyanobacteriota > Cyanobacteriia > PCC-6307 > Cyanobiaceae > Prochlorococcus_A. The sequence goes on along the minus strand of QCII01000012.1, from coordinate 7,998 downwards.
AGGTTTGAGCGCCATCAACAATTAGATAAGAGTTTTGTCGATTATTTTTTAATTCGATGGAAATTTGTTTTAAAGGAATTTTATATCCAAAGTTCCATAAAATATGAGAAATAATTAGGATCTTGGTCTTACTATTTAGATTTTTTAAAATTTCTAAAATTATATTTTCGTCGTTTAGATTTTTAATTTTTTGGATTGGCAAAATTTTCAATATTAATTTATTTCTTCTGCAAAATTCTCGACTTGCAGCCACTACTCCAGGATGTTCACAGTCACTTATTAACAACTCTTCTCCCTCTTCTACTTTTATTCCCCAAAAGGGCAAAATCATACCGGAAGAGATATTTTCGGTTAAAGCTATATTCTTTGAAGTAACACCTAATTTTTGTGCAATAATTCTTTTTGTGTTCAATATTTCTTTGTAAATAAAAGGCCATATATCATTGGTAAATGGTCCTAAATCTTGAATAATTTCCCAAGTTTTAACTATTGCTTCTAAAGAAGATTTTGGTAATGGTCCTTGACCACCATAGTTGAAATAATACTTATTTTTTAATGCTGGTATTTGATCTCTTAGATTATTTCTCATGGTAATTTAAATTATATTTTTAAACTCTTGAATTTTTTAAATATTGCCTACTAAAGTTACTGTTCTAAATTCAATATCCTCAATTACTTTCCAAGGATCCTCACTACGTTCTGCAAATCCTAAATTTTTAAAACCAAGTTCTTTGAAATCACTTATAAAATCTGGCTCATACCATGCTCCACTAATACATCCAGTCCATAGATCATGATCATTTTGCAATCTTAAAGGAACTTTTTTGTTAGAGACAATATCGCTAATTGCAATTCTTCCATTATCTTTTAAAACTCTTTTTATATTTCTTAGAAGGTTATTTCTAGATTCTGGACTTACTAAGTTTAAAACGCAATTACTTAAAATAATATCAACTGATTTGTCGGCGATTAATGGATTTAAATCTTTATCTAATTCATCAAGTTTTTCAATTGATCCCTCAAGAAATTCTGTATTGTTGAAACCTATATTTTTTGCAACTTCTTTAGAGGCTGATCTAGATAAAGAAAGCATGTCATGATTCTGATCAACTCCAATAACTTTCCCTTCTTTCCCAGTAATTTGAGCACAAATAAAAGCATTTTTCCCGCTACCACTTCCAAGATCTAAGACAATATCATTTTTTTGAACATATTTTGTTGGATCACCACATCCATAGTCTCTTTCTAGAACCTCTTGAGGAATTGCTTTAAGTAAAAAGGGATTAAACCCAACAGGTGTACAAAGACAACTTTCTTTTTCTAATGCGGCTGACCCATATCTTTCTTGAATCGCATCTTTATGATCTAATTGATTTGGTGCTTTATTTGATTTGTTTGTATTACAGCAACTTTCAGACATATTCTTTAAAAGACTCTTGTTAAATATAGCCAAAAAAAAAGCCCCTTAAAAAGGGGCATATTTTTTTGAACTAAATTATTTAGTGTAATTTACACCTCTGTAATTTAATTCTGCTTTTTCATTACTTGAAGAAGCGTCATCCATTCTATTGGTGTATACGTTTCTTCTGTAGGTAAGTTCAACAAGTTGCTTTTTAGCAGCTTCTTTATTTTGAACGTAGTTTTTACCTCTGTAAGTTAAAGTAGTCATGTTTCGATGTGACAACACGGCCATCCCCCGTTCCATGGTATGACTCGAACTGCGCCCTCTGTAGAGGGTGAACGAAAAAGTAGCAATTGCTACTAAATTATTATAAGCGTATTTCTAAATGAATGTCTAGCTTTTACAAATGGAAATAAAGATTTAATATTTTTTTAATTATTATCTTAGGTAAATTTTTTTATAAATAGTCTCTAAAAAGGATTATGTTTATATTTGGTTTAATTTTGATGTAACTATTTTTTTTTATGACAGGTTTTTTATATTTCTTGGGAAATACTTTAAGGTGGCCAGTCTTAAAGCCAAAAGAATTTCTTTCCCTACATGCGTATTTTTCAATTATTTATTTGATAACTTTTACTTTGAGTAAATATGATGTAAGCCAATCAAATTTAGTTTTTACTCTAGGAATTCTTGCACCTCTTTTAATCGCTATTGGACAAGGACTACCAATTGACTGCCTTGATATGGAATCATCTTTGTTGAAGGAATTAAAAACTAAGTAATATATTCTTCAGTTAGAATTTTTATAAAACTTGGACAACTTCGCTTATTTCAGGAATCATTTCTTTTAACTTTCTTTCAATACCCATTTTTAGAGTCATAGTACTACTTGGGCAACTACCACATGCCCCTTGAAGTCTGACTTTAACAATTGGACCATCTATTTCTGCAATTTCTACATTACCTCCATCAGATATTAAAAAAGGTCTTAGCTCGTCAAGGACTTTTTCTACATTTTCATTTGTCAACGAGAGTGTTTCAGTACTCATAATTTTGGATTAACTTTATAATAAGCCTAGAAAGAAATTTGATTAATTGCAAAAAAGATAATTTTCTGTTGTGACTCCATTTAAAAAACCTACTAATGATGATATCTACTTTGATGCAGTCTTAGTTGGAGCAGGGATAATGAGCAGTACTTTAGCCCTCCTAATTTCAGAAGTTTTACCAGATATAAAGTTTCTTATTATAGAAAAATTAAATGCTCCAGGAAGTGAAAGTACTGGCGCTTTTAATAATGCAGGTACAGGACATGCTGCTAATTGCGAATTAAACTATACCCCTCTAGATCAAAAAGGAAATATAAAAATAGATAAAGCGCTCTCAATAAATCGTTCTTTTGAAAGATCCATGTCTTTATGGGCCTCATTGTATGAGGCAGGAAAAATTGATATTAAAAAGTTTTTAAAATTTGTTCCCCATATTAGCTTTGTGTCTGGTCAGGATAATATTTCTTTTTTAAAAAAAAGATTTCAGAAAATGACAGAAAATCCTGAATTTATCGATATGGAATTTTCTACATCTTTTGATGAAATTTCATCATGGGCTCCTCTAATAACAAAAGATAGGAATTCATTTACCAAGATTGCTGCTACCAGAATAGTAAGAGGAACCGATATTAATTTTGAAGCTCTTACTAAAGAGTATTTGTCATTAGCTTCTTTAAACAAAAATGCTGAAATTAGATACAAAACAGAATTATTAGATTTAAAGAAAATTGATAAAAACAAATGGGAACTAGAAATCAGCTCAGAAGGGAGAAAAACTTCAATTAAAACTGGCTATGTTTTTCTTGGTGCTGGTGGAAAAACAATTAATTATTTGCAAAAATCTAAAATTCCAGAAGCAAAGAGTTATGGAGGTTTTCCTGTTAGTGGGAAATGGCTTATTTGCGAGGAAAAAGATCTAACAGAAAAACATAACTCAAAAGTTTATGGTAAGGCTGATATTGGATCACCACCAATGTCTGTGCCTCATTTAGATACCAGATGGATTGATAATAAAAAACTTCTTTTATATGGACCTTTTGCTGGATTTACAACAAAATTTCTAAAGCAAAGTTCATACTTTGACTTATTTAGTTCAATTAAAAAGAATAATATTTTTTCTATGTTAGATGTTGGTTTCAAGAACAACGATTTAATTAATTACCTAATATCACAATCATTAAAGAACCATAATTCAAGAGTTGAGAATTTAAAGAATATGATGCCATCAGCTAATCCCTCTGATTGGTATTTAAAGAATGCGGGTCAAAGAGTTCAAATAATTAAAAAAACTGAAGCTGGTGGTTCTTTGAAATTTGGAACGGAGATTGTGAGTTCATCTGATGGATCATTATCTGCTTTGCTAGGTGCTTCTCCTGGAGCAAGTACTGCGGTTTCAATTATGATTGATGTTCTAGAAAGATCTGTTTTATTTTTAAACGAAAAGCATAATCTTCAGAAAAAAATAAATCACTTAATTTATCCAGAACAATCGGCCTATAAAAATGACAGTACCTTTATCAAAAACATCAAAAAAAGAAATAATTCGATTTTAGGTTTCCATCCATAATTCTAATTAGCTAATATTAATCAAGATGTAATAAGAGGAGATTTTTCTTTCTAAATGACTGATATATCCGTTTCAAAAATAAGAAATTTCTGCATAATCGCTCATATTGACCATGGTAAATCTACCCTTGCAGATAGGTTGCTCCAAGATACTGGAACTGTGCAGCAAAGGGATATGCAAGAACAATTTTTGGACAGTATGGATCTCGAAAGAGAGAGAGGAATTACTATCAAGTTACAGGCCGCTAGGATGAAATATAAAGCTGACGATTCTCAAGAATATGTTTTGAACTTGATAGATACTCCAGGGCATGTTGATTTTTCTTATGAGGTTAGTAGATCTCTCCAGGCTTGTGAAGGCGCCTTACTTGTTGTTGATGCAAGTCAAGGTGTAGAAGCTCAAACCTTAGCTAATGTTTATCTTGCTTTAGAAAATAATCTTGAAATAATTCCTGTTTTAAATAAAGTTGATTTGCCAGGTGCTGATGCTGAAAAAATAAAACAAGAAATAGAGGAAATTATTGGACTTGATACATCTAATGCAATAAATTGTTCAGCAAAAACTGGAGTTGGTATTAAAGATATTTTGGAGGCAATTGTAAGAAGGGTTCCTCCTCCTCAAGATGAAATAAAACTACCTACAAAGGCACTCATTTTTGATTCTTATTATGATCCCTATAGAGGAGTTATTGTTTATTTCAGAGTGATATCTGGGTCTCTTAATAAAAGAGAGAAGATATTATTAATGGCGAGTAAAAAAAACTATGAACTGGATGAAATAGGAATAATGGCACCTGATCAGCAGCAAGTTGATGAATTACATGCAGGAGAAGTTGGTTATTTAGCTGCTTCCATAAAATCAGTTGCTGATGCCAGAGTGGGAGATACGATTACTCTTTTAAATTCACCCGCAAATGATCCTTTGCCAGGTTATAAGACAGCAAATCCTATGGTTTTTTGCGGCTTATTCCCGACTGATGCTGATCAATTTCCTGATTTAAGAGTATCCCTTGAAAAATTACAATTATCTGATGCGGCTTTAAAATATGAGCCCGAAACCAGTAGCGCAATGGGATTCGGATTTAGGTGCGGATTCCTAGGACTTCTTCATATGGAGATTGTTCAAGAAAGATTAGAAAGAGAATATGACTTGGATCTAATAGTAACGGCACCATCCGTTATTTATAAAGTTAATTTAAATCAGCAGGAACATATCTTTATAGATAATCCTTCTACAATTCCTGATCCACAACTTAGAGAATCAATAGAAGAGCCTTATGTGAAAATGGAAATTTATGCTCCCAATGAATTTAATGGAACATTAATGGGTTTATGTCAGGAAAGAAGGGGAGTATTTATAGATATGAAATACATAACAACAGATCGAGTTACCTTGATTTATGAAATTCCATTAGCAGAAGTTGTTACAGATTTCTTTGATCAAATGAAAAGTAGAACCCAAGGGTATGCATCAATGGAATATCATTTGATTGGCTATAGAAAAAATGACCTTGTTAGATTAGATGTTCTAATAAATTCAGAAAGAGCAGATCCATTAACTTCTATTGTTCATAAAGATAAGGCTTATGGAATTGGCAGAAGTTTAGTTGAGAAATTAAAAGAACTTATTCCAAAACAACAATTTAAAATACCTATTCAAGCATCAATCGGTAGCAGGATTATTGCAAGTGAAAGCATAAGTGCTTTGCGAAAAGATGTTTTATCTAAATGTTATGGCGGGGATATTTCTAGGAAAAAGAAACTTTTAAAGAAACAAGCTAAAGGTAAAAAGAGGATGAAGGCAATGGGTAAAGTTGAAGTCCCTCAAGAAGCTTTTATGGCAGTCTTGAAATTAAACCAGTAATTTCTTTTAATTTAAAATTTATAGCTATTTATTTTTAAAAGAATTGGGTATATTTCATTTATATCTTTAAAAAAAGATTTTGGATATTAACTCATTTAATCGTGTCGGCGCAAATATCAGAAAAGCTGGATTTTTAATTGTACTTTTTTATCTTCTTGTTGTTTTAATAATGAAATTTTTAGAGGCCAATAATTTTTTTGGCTATTCATTTTCAATGTTAAGCAATGATATCTTTGCCCCTCCTTCTCTTAATCATTTTTGTGGCACAGATAGATTAGGAAGAGATGTTTGCTTAAGAACTTTGCAGGGATCATCATTAGCGATAGAAGTTGTATTTTTAGCTATTCTTTTTTCATTAAGTTTGGGTTTGCCATTGGGATTATTAAGTGGATATTTTGGTGGTTTTTTTGATAAATGCTTATCACTAATAATGGATACTATTTTTTCAATACCTGTAATTTTACTTTCAGTTGTTGTGGCTTTTGTATTGGGTAAGGGTATCCTTAACGCGGCTTTGGCATTGTGTATTGTTTACTCTCCTCAATATTTTAGATTAATCAGAAATCAGACAATATTGGTTAAATCCGAAACTTATGTGGAGGCAGCTCAAGTTGCAGGAGCTGATGTTAAAAAAATTATTTTTAAATATATTCTCCCAAATGTAATAACACCATTGCCTATTCTGCTTACCCTAAATGCTGCAGATGCTGTTTTGGTATTAGGAAGTTTAGGATTTTTAGGCCTTGGCGTTCCTGCAGATGTCCCAGAGTGGGGAAGTGATTTAAATCTGGCTCTTGCCGCTTTACCTACAGGTATCTGGTGGACGGCTTTGTTCCCAGGTTTGGCAATGTTTTTTTTAGTTTTAGGTCTTTCTTTTATAGGAGAGGACCTTGAAGAAATTTTTGATAGTCAAAATTCTGAATAAATTTAGTTATCTGTAACAGGATCAAGTTCTCCTTGATCATTCAACTTTGGATATTCTTTATCTGATTTTTTATACACCGCAGATAATTCTGGGTAACACCATTCAAAAAGTGTTTTTTGATATTCATCCATATTTAACCCTTCTCCATTAGCGGGCAATATACCTTTATTTTTTCTTTGGCGAACAGCTTCAAATAATAATATAGAAGCAGCAACTGAAACATTCAGAGATTGAACCATACCTCTCATAGGTATAAAAATTGATTGATCAACCATTGATATAAGTTCATTACTTAGTCCCCATTTTTCTGCTCCTAAAACAAAACATGTATTTTGAGAATAATCAAAATTTCTATAATCTACTGATTCACTATTAAGAGTCGTTCCATATAATTTAAAGCCCTTATTCTTTAAATCAGATATTGCAGTGATAGTGTTTTCATGATTATTCAGTTTTACCCATTTTTGACTTCCTTGAGCGGTACTATTAAAAGTCTTAACGGCATTCGTTTTGCTAATAAAATTTGCTTCGAAAACTCCTGCCGCATCACATGTCCTTAATATCGCAGATAAATTATGTGGTTTATTGACATCCTCAACTAAAACAGTCAAGTTTTTCATTCTGCAATCTAAAACATTTTTGATTCGTTCAAATCTTCTTGGCAAAATTGACATTTATAATTTTTTCACACTTTTAAATTATATTCAAAAAATATTGATTACCTATTAAATCCCTTGGTTTATAATATTTTGGTAGTTTAAATTAACTCAATGGCATACATAGAATGGGACTTTACAGTAATAACAAGTATGGTAGAAAAACAAGGGTGGGATTTACCTGATCGTGAATCGGAAGAATGGAATAAATTTAACGATGAATTAGGAGAAAAAATGCGAGGTGTTGGACTTATTTTTGAAAAATATTGTAAATTTACTCCTGACGTAGGAGAAGGAGTTCATCTTCTAGATGACTGATCATAAATAGTTTTAAACCATTGATGTATCCCTTAATCAATGGCTTATTAATTAATAAGATAATATAATTTCACTAAATTAGAACTGGCAATTATTAAGGCTTTATAAAGCTTGTACTCTAAAAAAAATTTTTTATTCCACAAAAAAGTTATTTAATTTCTATATTTGAATAAAAATATGAAAAATAAATTAACCTTTTTATTCGATGGTGGTTGTCC
>QCII01000011.1 GCA_003216775.1 Prochlorococcus sp. AG-402-K21 | reverse complement strand
AAGTAAATTAAATCATTTGATTAAAAACATGAATTTAACAAAAGGCATACAAAAAAGTTTAGGCCCTGGAATTTTGCTGGCTGGAGCGGCTATTGGAGGCTCTCATTTATTGTCATCAACTACTGCTGGTGCGAGGTTTGGATTTTCATTAGTAGGCCTGATCCTTATTACTAATCTTTTAAAATATCCATTCTTGTTGGTTGGAACTAGATTTACGGCATCTACTGGTAAATCATTATTAGAAGGTTTTAAAAAAAGGAATTCTTTATATCTTCCTTTATTTCTAATGGTTAGTCTAATTACAGGTACTTTCACAATAGCGGCTGTAAGTTTTGTTTCTGGAGTTCTATTAACAAATATTCCCTTTTTCTCAGCTTTTCCCGCGATGGATCTGTCTATAGGAATCCTTATTATTTCTGGAATAATATTAATTCTTGGTAAATATAAAGCCCTTGATAGAATTTCAAAATTATTAGTAGCTCTACTAACTTTTTTAACGTTATTTGCAGTTTTATCGCTTCTATTGAAAGGTTCGATAAGTGATTCTCTAAATATCAGTTTTTTAAAACCAGAAACAAGCCCATGGAAGTCAACAAATTTAGTATTTTTAATCCCTTTAATGGGATGGATGCCTTGCCCAGTCGAGTTATGTGTATGGCCTTCTTTATGGATGTTTTCTCGAGCAAAAGATTCAAACTATACACCAAATATCAGTGAAGCAGAGTTTGATTTTAATCTTGGTTATGGAATAACTGTTGTTACAGCTATTTTCTTCCTTACTCTTGGAGCTATAACTATGTATGGCACTGGTGATGGAATGCTTACTGGTAGCGGAATCTCTTTTGCTCAAAAGTTAATACTCCTCTACACTAAATCTATTGGTGAATGGTCCAAATGGATCATTATTCCTGCAGCATTTGCCGCAATGTTCAGTACTACAATTACTTGTTTAGATGCATATCCAAGAAGTATTTCTGCCATTCAAGGTTTATTAAGGGGGACTGATTTTGGACACATGGACTCCAAGTCTGAGCGAAATAGATTCCAAATATGGATGATTGTGCATATTTTTGCATCCTTAATTGCTTTGCTGATCGCAAGGTCTGGAGGTGTAGGTGTTAAAGATTTTGTATTTGCTGCAATGACGGGAAGTTTTCTAACCGCTCCTTTATTTGCATGGATGGCAATGGATACTATAAATAGCAAATTAGTGCCAATTGAAAATAGATATGGATTGTTTCTAAAAACAATATGTTGGATAGGATTAATTTTCCTAATTTTATTTAGTTTATTGTTTATTGCAAATTCATTCTTTGGGATTGGGATTTATTAATTTGAAAATAAAAAATAATTAAAGGGTTGATTTTTCTTCAGAATTCGTTTTTCTAGAAATGTATTACTTTTGGTACTAATTATGGTTATGCCTCAATCTACTTTAGAGAGCTTATTATTTTTCTTAATACTATCTCTTGTTGCAACTTACATTGTTAATTTAAAGTATTCTTCAAAATTAAAAATACAAAAATAGAATAAACTTATATTAATCTTTTTTTCTTAATTGCTTTTATTTACTTGGATCACTCCAAGTTTCTTGGTATAACCAACTCAAAAAAGTCAGAGTAAGTATATTTCCAAATGCATAAAGTATTGCTAATAGTGGATTATAAATATTGGCAATAATTGTGGACATTATAAAGATTATTAACCCTGAAAAAACCAAATCCTGAATAGGCAAATGGTTAAAATTTACCGAATTTATCATTTGATAATTTTTTTAAATAGATTAAATTAATTATAAAACCAAAAAGTAACTTATTTATTTATAAGGAAATATGATCTAAGATATGAATAATTTTAGAATTGCTAAAGTAATTATAGTTTTTTCATCATTATCTTATTTGAGTTTTACTTTTTTAAGAAACTATAATTCTCCAGAAAATATAGAAAAAAGATGTATTCTTAAATTCGAAAAAGATTTTAAAAATAATTTGGAAACATCTGATGAAGCATGGAATCAAATTTTAGATTTAGCTGATAACAATTATTTAAAATGTATGGGAATTCCTCAGTAATAATTATGGGAGAGGCAAAGAGAAGAAAAAATTTAGGTATTCCGCCTAGAGAAAAAATTGAAGATATAAAGTTGCCTCAACTTGATAAAAAAGCCATACAACAAAAAGTTAGGTCTACATTATATAAATATCCAATTATCCCTTTTCTTTTTTATGGAGCTGCAATATTGATTTTAATTGGAGGTTTATTTTATGTTTTCAAATCCTTTTATATTGCTTAATTATGATGGTTCTTAATCTTGATACTTATGAATCTTTTGCATCATCAATAAAATAACTTTAAGTTTAATAAATGAGAAATTTTTATTATGCAAAAAAATCAATTAAATAATATATGAGACTTATTTACGATTGACACCATCTTATTGTGCAGTAATTTTGGATTAAATTTAATCTTTTCATGAAAAACATAAATAAAAAATATGCTGAAATAATGCGCCAAGCTGATAATGCGGTTGGAAGAAAAGAAGTAGTTAGTTTATTAAAAAAAGCTGCAATGATTAAGTCTGAATCAGAGGAAAAATTAGCTGCTTAAATTAGAAAGCTATTTTATTAGGATAAATAAAACACCATAGAGAATAATAGATGAGGATGCAGCCATAAAGATAAATGGTAGTATCATGCCTGAGTTTAACCATCTTAAAAGTCTAATTTTTTTGTTAATTATTCTTGCCATTTTTCCTGAATCTCTTATTTGCAAATTAACAAGTAAATAAAAGGTGTAAATGGTTAATTAATCTTTTTAAATATCATTCTTTAACTATTTTGAAAATTAAATTTTTTACAGAAAAATATTTTAATTTCATCCGAATTTATTATTTTAAAAGAAAGTTTTTAGGTAATTAATACCTTGTATTCTTGAAATTTCTAATGCAAGATTTAGAAACATTAGATTTTTAAATAATGATTGAAGATTTCAAAGAGAGCCCTGAAGAATTTAAAGACTATGATTCCGAATTGTTACTTAAGATTATAAATAAAACATCTGTTGAGATAAAAAAAAGTGATGACAAAGAACTATTTGTAGATGAAAATTGGAAAATTAATTCAAAAAATATTGAAAATGAAATTTCTTCAGATAATTCAAATTTGAAGAAAATATTATCAGATATATTCCCAAATAATAAAATAGTTATTCAGAATAAAAATGATGGTTCTCAGACTATTTTCTTATCCTAATGTACTCAATATTAAAATATTTTTCCCCAAATTTATAAAGTCTTTATTTTGTGAAAATAATTAGTAAAAATTACTCTCGCGTTATTTTTTAGGAGGTGTTATTGTTCATTTACGTTCATCCAAGTTTATAATTCTGGACGCATGACATGGGAATAGGGAACGGGATTCTCATTAACTGCACAAGACCATGAATAACCTCTTACAAATAAGAGAAAAAATCAAAAGAGTCAATAGGCTTCACAAAGCCAAACTCTTGGCAACTAAAAACGGAGAAGTAATTCCATACAGAAGATCCGTCTTTGAAGAAAGAATCAGGCAAACACAAAAAGGAATGAAATTGAAAGACTAAAAAAATTAAATTCTTATTTTGAACTGATCAAAAAGAGAGGGATTCATCCCTCTTTTTTTTATCAAAAAATAAAATATATTTCTTTTGCCTATTCTCGATTATTAAAAGAAAATTATTTTTATGCTTTTACTATTGATTTAAAAATATATAAATGGCAAATTTAATTTAGGAATAAAGAGGTAAATAAAGATTTTTAAAAAGAAATATAACCAATTTAATAACTCAACCAATAAATCAAAGTTAGATCAAGTCTTATGGTTTATAGAAAATTATTTGCCACAGAAGAAAAATCGAGGTGTTCAAAAAAAATTGTATATGGATAATCTAGAAGCAGAGACTATTAAGAAATTCTCTAAATTAGTCTCTAAGCGTTCTAAAACATTATTCCCAACTACAAAAAATGCGACAATCTCTTTTACCTTTGGTAATTGGGCCTTGCCTTACCTGAAATTTCTTAAGAAAATAGGGATAGCTAAGTAAGAAAATTTTTTATGGACTAAGAAAGGATTTATCCTGAACATAGAGAAAAGTAAAAGTATAAAGTCTTAATGAGCTCTTTTCGAAATTTAATAAACAAGACTTACTTTACATAATAAATACAATTGCTAAGTTTAAAATAAGAGATCTATTAATTATGTTTCTAAATTATCTGCCTAGTGAGATGGTTGAAGTTGTTGGTTTAACAATGATTTTTTCATTTTTAGTTGGAACTATATTAATTTTGTTATTTACATCAGATCAGGCAAATACAAAGAATCTATATTTAAAGAAGGCTAAATAAACTTAAATAATTTATCCTTATTAAAAGGCCTATTTTTTTTTAAATAAAATTAATTCGCAGGTTCAGAACATAATTTTTAATATTGATATATAAATTAATTTAAGGTTATGGGCGAAGCTAAAAGAAGAGAGGAATTAGGATTGCCACCTAGACAAAAAAAAGTTGAATTAAATAAATCTGATAGATACCTTTCATGGCTCCCAATTACTAAATCAAGAATTAAGAAATATCCTTATATGGGTGTAGCAACAATGGCACTAGGAGCGATAATTTTCTTAGTAAGTGGGGGCGCAAATAGTATTAATTAGTTAGATTTTGGCTTGGCTTAAAATATATCTAAGATTTTTTTTGTAATAGTTTAACGCCAGATATTATTGAGATTATTGAAGCTATACCAAGAAATATCGAGTAAAAGGGTTGCAAATTAATAATGCCAAAATTACCTGTATGCCATTTTATTAACCAAAAAGCATCTATTCCTAGTGGTTGAAAAATACTATAGATGGTCCCAGATACAATAGTAATTAGTAAAGGGATTGCTGAAATTGCAGTTATTTTTCTGTGAATTTTTCTTTGATTTGTTTTTAATTTTTCCATCTATTTCCTCAAATAGATATGTAATTCTTTTTCGTTTTTGCATGGCATCCATTTATCTTGATTCTTATGTATTCCTTTGCAACCAAGTTCTAAAGATCTATTTTCGGCGTCCTCTTTAGAAAGAAATGTACCCCTTATATGTGCATGCGAATAACTATTGAAATTTAGAGATAAGGAAAATAAAAAAATTAAAAATTTAAAATTTCCAAGAAAAATATGCATTATTTCAAATTAAGTATTTGTATTAAGGATAGAGTCACAAATACTAGATGGATTTGCTTGTTTAACTATTTTTAGTCTTTTGATAAGTTTGTCTCGATCTATTTGATGTTTTAAATATTTAATACATAAATTTTTTTCCTGATATAACTCTGCTATTGGAGCAATCTTTAAAGCAATAGCAAAAGTACCAATAACTAAAAGAATGTTTGTAGCTAGTCGGATATTTGGTCGAAAATTTGATCTCATTCGTATTCTTTATTTCTATCAATAACTTCCCTTAAATATATATCTTTTAGCTCGTCATTGTATCCATTTTCTTTTGCAAATTTCTCTATTTCCTTCAACTCTTTTTCTGTCATTAAGCAGATTTGGATATATTGTTTTTCATATCTTCAATTTGATTGATTAATTCATCTAACCATTTTGTATTATTATCGGATCTTTTCTCAAAATATGTAATTTTAGGTTGATTGATTTCTAGTGTCTCATAATCTCCACTCATAAATTGCCTCTAAATTTATACTCCGCATAATTTATCTAGAGAAATTATGCCTTTCAATAGGCTCTAATACTTATTTGACGCTTGCCATGGATAACAATTCACTTTTTTTAATAGTATAAATATCAAGGAATTTATCTCTAAAAAACATGGCAACTAATGAAGAACTAGAAAAAAAAAATTTAGACTTTAGAAAAAGAAGTACAACACCTAAAAGCTGTTCTACAATATCAAATGAGAAATAAGAAAAAGTGATTTATTCTTATTGCATAGAAATTACTTTTAGTCAGATAAGCATTTTCTATTGGTTGTTTTGGGTACCTAGTGTCAAAGCTAAATATTAAAAATTAGTCTCTGATTATTCACTTTTAAATAAATAACTTTAATCATTGAAATTTAGGAGATATTTGTTTTTATATATATAAAACTACTCAATATGATTAACTCAATAGCTATTACATTGTTATTATTAGGCTCTTTAGTCGCTTACAAAAGAATCAAAAGAAAGAAACGGCGTTTTCACGCACCACCTACAAATCAGCTTCCTAGTTGAAGATTAAATCCCGTCTTCGTCTTCTCCAAAAGGATTGTATCTAATATCCCATATTAGAACTACTGCTATAGATAAAAGCAATAGACCAAAAATAACTTGAGGAGGAGGAAATAACATAAATGAAATATAATAATTATCAATAAGCTTTGCCTATGAAAATTTTAAAGGGTAATCGATATTATTTGGTTCTAAATGTTTTACATAACATGCTGTTGTGCAACCTACTCCCTCACTATTGATGCTACAAGAAGTAATACATTCAAAAAAACTTTCCAAAGCATCTGAATTATTCATGTTCGTATAAATGTCTTTTTTCATAATTAATCCTCTCCTCTGAAGATTATCTAGCAATTATTTTCAAACAATGTCAAATTTCAGGTAAAAACCTAATTATCAAGTTTTAAAAATCTATTGAATCTATAAGTTTTTGCCCATCATTCCTCTAATATTTTTTTATATTTTTTTCTAGCTTCTTCGATATATTAAACCCTATAACTTTTCATAAGTCGTTTACTTAGTCGCTAATCAACACATCCATAATAAATCAAAATTGCATTAATGATTGAAGATGGCTTTGTTTATCTTCAAAAGTTCAAATACTTTAATCCTAGATCTGTCGTTATTGATTAAAGTAAATTTTTCTATAAAAAAAGGGCTTTAGCTTTAGCTTAGCCCCCAATAAAAAAGCAGGATAATCCCCATCACCCAGCCTTTGTAAAATCTTAGCACTATATATGGTGTTTGTAAGCAATAAAAATTACCTATTGATGGGGTTGTTTGTTTTTATTTAATTTGTCATGATAGGAGTCCCCATCACCTAGGCTCGTAAGAGTCTTTTTTTTTGTTATTTTGCATTTTAGGCTTAGCTTTTTTTAATTAGTGTATAAAGACTTTTTATTTAATTTTTAAATTGAATAATTAATAATTAAAGGAAATTATTTTTATTAATGCAAACATACATAGTACACTGGCAATTCCCAGATCAAGAAAGTCATATGCAAGGAGCAGAAGCTTTCGCAGGTTTTGTTGAAGGGGGTTGCAAAGGTGATGAGTTTGATGGGTTTAAAGTCATTAATCGAGTAGTAAATCCTGAGGGAGCTAATGGTTGGGCAATAGTTGAATCTTCAAACCATCAGAACATTTGGAAATGGAGTAGCATCTGGGTCGATAATTTTGGAGTAGAAATTGAAGTCACACCAGTTTTAACCGATCAAGAATTTCTCTCTGTGCAAAAAGAAATTGCAGCAGACTCAAATTAATAGTAAATCTTTAAATGATCTACAGTTTATCTAATATAGAAGGTTAGTACTTTTTTAGTTTGGAAAAATTTTCTTATGAATGAAATGCAAACAACATTTCCACGATGGTTGATTTTTTAAAATTAGTAACTAGCCATTTTTGAAAAACTAGCCTAGAGAGTCTAAATCTCTTCTATGGTGAACCGTATTTACTCCATCTTGTGGGACCTTCTGTTCTCTCATTAAATCTGCAACAGTTGGATAATCTTTTGTATTATCAAGGTCTCTTGCATTTTTATCTTGAATAGCGAATGGTGATCTCTTTAAATTCATAATTAATTACCTCAAAATTTTTGTTGGATTCTGATTACAGATCCTGGATTTTCATGTATAAAAGAGTTGAATTCTCTAGCAAGCATTATGCAATCGTAAGCATCGCGAGCATAGAAGCCAACTTCATGTGTATTATTTGATGAATCTTTGTAACTCAACACATATTTATTACAAGATTTGATCGGTGTTGAAGGCATTTAAATTAAATCTGCTACTACTAAGTTCTAACTAGGCTTACTTAACAATTGACTAACAAAAATGTACGGTTTAAGGCACAAACATATACGGATAGAGGACCAACAATTAAATTAAAAAATGAATATAATGATTTACTTACTATAAAAAAAGATAATATTACCAATACTACGAAAAATCTTTTTCTACATAGATAGAGTGAATATTCAGAGAGCTAATTATAACCAAAAAATTATTGCTTTTTAATCTTATCAACTATCTCGCTGAATTAGCATATTGGAAATTATTATTAAATTTTTCTCCGTCATCATCACCATCGTCATCGTCATGGAAGGAAGAGATTAATACATAAACTCCTCCAAATCCAAGAAACATTGATAAATAGAGAATAGGATCTGTCATTAATATCAGTTTGAAACATTTAAATTAAATTTGAGGAAGCTTTTCAATAACTATATTTTCTTTTAATTATTTAGATGTAAAACTTTTTGCGATCAAAAAATTTGTTTTTTTATTTGAGAAAATCGTAAGTAGATCTAAAATAAGGAAAATTTGCTGCTTTTTATAAGTGGGTTTAAAAAGATTTTAAAAATTAATGTGCGGAAGATTTGAACTGAAAACTAAATTTGAGAATTTGCCAAAGTTTTTGAAACAAGACTATCCAAGTGGACTTGATTCTAAATACGAGACTCAAAATCTCATAAGACCTAATGATCCTATGCTTGTGATAAAAAACGAAGGAAGAATTAAAACTACTTTTATGACATGGGGTTTTATTTCCCCTTGGGCGAGAGACCCATTTGGCAAAGATAGACCAAGACCAGTTAATGCAAGATTAGAAACCATAGAAGAAAAAAAATTATTTAGTGGAAGTTGGAAACATAAAAGGTGCCTAATACCTGCCAGTGGTTTTTTTGAAAAAAAATATCGTGTACGAAAAGCGAATTGTGAGACTTTTTGGTTGGGAGGAATTTGGAGTAAGTGGACCTCACCAGATGGAGCAGAACTTGAGAGCTGCTGTGTTTTAACAACCGAACCAAATGATTTAATTAAACCTTTACATCACCGTATGCCTGTGATAATACCTAATGGATTTGAAGAACAATGGACGGAGCAAGTTAAAGATTCTGATGAATTAAAAGGGTTATTACTAATCATAATGAGTTGGTCACCTGATGGTTGGCTAGTAGAAGATTTAAAGAAAAAAGAAAATGATCAAATGAGTTTGTTTTAGATTGAACGCTTACTAATTCCAAGGTTAGATTAATGGTTAAATATTGTTAGTTGATTAATTCAAATAGGTCAGAAGTTAAAAAATTTAAGAAAAATGAAAAGAGTATTGATGGATTTTTTGAGAATATAGTTATAGATACTTGAAAAATAGTGGGAGTATTAGGTAACAAAACACCATTAATAACTAATACAGTTTCTTTTGAAATAGATTTAGCTATAGAAAATTATGAAAGATTACTTTCTGAGCGATGCAAGGGAATTGAAGAAGTTTGGATTTAGAAAGAGATTTAGATCTGTTCGGCAGAACTTACTAATAAAATAATTTGAAAAAGAATAAATTGAATATTAACTTAAATTGACACTCGATTTAAAATAAGAGGAATTAGTCAATTCTTAAAACAGATAATAAAGAAATATCCAAAATGGCTACTAGAATAAATAAATATTTAAGCGAAGTCGGGTATTGTTCCAGAAGAGGTGCAGATAGATTAATTGAGGAAGGAAAAGTCACCATTAATGGTAAAATTCCAGAAATGGGTGCAAAGGTAGAGGAAGGTGATCAAGTGGAGGTTGAAGGCGAAAGAATAGAAAAATTAACTAAACACAAAAACGTGTACTTAGCCTTTAATAAACCTGTTGGAATTGTTTGTACAACAGATAGAACAGTAGAGGCTGATAACATAATAGATTTCATTAAGTATCCTACAAGAATTTTTCCTGTTGGAAGATTGGATAAGCCTAGTGAGGGATTAATTTTTTTAACTAACGATGGAGACATCGTAAATAAAATACTGAGAGCAAGAAATAATCATGAAAAAGAATACATTGTAAGCGTTAATCGTCCTATTAATAGTGACTTTATTAATCGTATGAGTAATGGAGTTGAAATATTAGAAACCATAACTAAGAATTGTTTTGTTAAACAATTGGGGCCAAAAGAATTCAAAATTGTACTTACTCAAGGACTTAACCGTCAGATTAGGAGAATGTGTGACTCGTTAGGATACAGAGTGCAGTCATTAAAGCGTGTAAGAATTATGAATATTAAGTTAGACTTACCAATAGGTAAATATCGTGAATTTACTAAACAAGAACTCGCAGAATTAAATAAATTACTTGAGAACTCTTCAAAAACATTTGACTAGTTAATAATAAATTTATTTAAAAGAAGCAAGAAATATTAAATAGATAGGCTTTAGGATTGCAAATAGTGTTTTTAATTGGATTAACTTTTTTATGTCAGATGGTATTCCTCATTGGGTTCAAAATTTTAGTAGAAATAGTTCAAATATATGGAATTTATATATTGTTGCTATGAGTACAATGACAGTAATAATTTACTTAGCCAAAAGGTAAATTCACTTATTAGAAGTAAATAGGAGGGAAGGACCTTTTGAAGACTAATTATCATTAGCTGAGCCTTTCTGTCATAGATCTTCCGGGCGAAAGGAATCTAACATAAAACCTATAGCTCCCAAAGCATATGCAAAATAAAATAAGTTTTTAAGACTTAATTATCTACATTGATTTTCCCTTAATTGATTTAGCTTAAAAATTTAAATTAAGTTTTCTTTCCCTGAGTTAAGTTTTTCTTGTTTAAGTTTATATTTAAGCGTTTGGTAAGGATGGTTGACATAAGAGAACGATATACCAAATCGCTCCAACAATAGGAATTAAATTTATAAAGATCCATTGCCAACCTTTACCCATGTCTCTCACTCTGCGAATGCAAATGGAGATACTTGGTATAAATTGCCCTAATGCGTAAAGAATATAAATAAGATTAAGGGTTTCATTTGTTACTGATGAAATACCAACAAAAAAAGCTAGTAAAAAATAAACTATGGTATTTGCTAGATAAGCCCACCAATATTCACTTCTAGTACTGCGACCTTTAAAGTCGAAAGCTTTAGACCAAAAGATTTTGTATGCATTAATCATAAATAAAACAAATTTTTTATAAATTTAAATATTATAAGGGTTTGAGATAGTAATTAATTTGTTTGCGTGATTTTTGAGAAAGTGTTTAATAAAGTGAATTAATTTGGAAATAAAACTTAGTTGGCAGAGGATAAAAATTCAAAAAAATAAGTTATATTTCCTTCTGTAGGTTTATTTTCTGATTTTAAAGTACTTGAAGTGGGGTCGTATATTTGTTGGGAATTTGCGATCATAGAAGCCATGCTCGCATTTGTACTATCTTCCATTCCGTTAAAGAACATCATATTATTTAAAATATCCTTTAACATAATGAATTTGCATAGTTTGTCCAAAAAAATAAGGAAAAATTTGTTCGTAATTTCTTCGTTTTATTTGTATGACTTCAGTAGGATATTAAACTCTCGCAATCATCAATGAAAGGGCTTTCTGTTTGAAGATTCTTTAATTGTAAGTATAGTTCGCGATCATTAATATTTTCTTTACCTATGCTTAAAAAACTTTCTACATTCAATTTGGCATCTCTTCTAGAAATTTGATTAAATTTATACGAGGTACATGCTCCAAACATCCCACCCCAACTATATCCATACCAATAGATATCGTTAGCAAATACAGGAGTTATTAATGAACTACTTAATAGGGAAAATAAGAAAGTTCTAGAAAAATTTTTGTTTTTAATAGAAAGCAAATTAAATACTATAAATTAGATTCTGTTTATTAAATAATAACTTAAAAAGACTCTTGTCTGTTATCTGTCTACTTTTTTATTTGGTTATTGATAATAAGACTGACAAGGGATTAAAAAGATCTTTTATTAATGAAATGATTACTAATTGAACCTCTTTAACCTATTTAGCCTTTTTAGTTTTTAAGATATATAAAATACGAATTTTTTTAAAAATGATTAAAAAAGAAGACAATATTCGAAGCGAAAGCTATTACCCAGATACTAATTTTTATCTTGATCAGGACAATACTCCTAAAGAGACTTCAGTTTCCAAAGATCAAATATCAAATATGGGAAGAAATTTTCAATGGCCAAATAGCTATTGGTTTATTGCGGAAAGAACAAATGGCAGGCTTGCAATGATAGGCTTCATGGCTGTAATTATTAACTACACCTTATTTGGATGGATAGCATATCCAATCCTTTAAATCAGTAATTATAATTTTGATAAAAATGGTGTAGATAAGTCTGGAACGCATTGGCTTCAATTTGTTGCATTTTCTTTAACTGTATTAGTTGTTTATTTTGGTTGATTTTTTTTAATGATACTAGTTTCCACCATTTCAAAGTAAAAATATTTAAGTTTTGGAATTGCAATGGATATAACCCTCTAAGTTATGATGTGATGAATTGCAAAGTAAGGTTTTATCCTTAAAAAGTAATGGATAGATTTACTCTTATAAATAAGGACCGAAGCAGGATTAAAGTATTTGAACCATTTGAAGATTTATCTAAGCCTAGCCCTAGTATTGATGCAATTATGATTAGTTATGGATGTGTTTATAACCGATCAAGTAAACTAATTATGAAGGGAAGTAGGATTGAAACTATCGAAGCGGCTAGAAAAGAATACAAGCAATTACTTGATGAGGGATGGAAAAAACGAGTATCTTCAGGAGTTGTTTTTAAGCACCTTTTTTAGATCTTCGAAGACCCTAGTGTCCCAAAGCACTTGAAAGCTCTAGTTTAGTACTAGGTTTTCAAGCTATGACTATTTTTTGCATAGTTTTGCGTAGGCACTCCTGATAAATTAAGCATTATTTGTCGGCAATCAATGTATTCGGAAAGATTTTATGTAATATTTGCTTGATTGACAGTCGATCTAAAATAAGGGGCAATTAGCTCCTTTTTTATGTCTTGCTCTGTTACCTCTGTGTTTACTTTTAAAATTGAAAGTACTTTTGATGAGTGGGCTGCAATATTTGATAGTGCTGAAGCAGATAAAAGGCATTCAGAATTTGATATTAAGCCGCTTTTCAGAGGGGTAAGTAAAGAAGATCCTCAAAAAATTATTGTTATTCATCAAGCGCCAGAAGGGAATGTTCAAAAGTTTGTCGAAGCAAACGGTGACTGGATGGCAACTCATAGAGTTGACCTATCAACAATGGAGGAATCATCTTGGACTGCTTCACTATCAAAGGATACTTGTTGTGATTAACTAAATGGCAAATCCAGATCAAAAAACAATATTGCTAGAGCAATCTTACGACGAACTTAAGGCAATTTGTACCAAGTTCCAAGATGAATCTGGAGCTACAGATATGGAAGTAAAAACTCTACTAAGAAAAGTTGCGAGGGTTTATGAAAAAGATTTTGATGACGACTCAGACATAGATTGGGAAGTGTAAATCAGTTTATTTGAAATTCTTTTGCTATAAATTAATTGAGGCCAAACCTCGTCAGCACACTCTACGTTTGCTGCAAGACATAGATTGATTCAATATAGTTGCGAGTCGATTTAATAACCCTTTCAGTAGTTGGAATTTCTGGAGGGGTTTCTTGCTTTTTTCTTATTTATTCGTAAGTATGCGTATATAGGCTCTAATTTGCTCTAAATAGCTCTATTACTAGCTTATTTTCCTCTAAAAAAACTGTCACATGGGGGTTGACGATTATGGAAAATTTAGACGAAATCATTAAAGAAATTAGAGAAAAAGGATACAATCAAGAGCTTTTAGACAACTACTTAACAGATAAAAGATTTATGAGAGAGCTTGTAGATAGGGATAAAGAATATGATTAACTTTCCAATTTTTATAGAAGGTTTATTAATGCCTTTATTAGGTTTAGGAGTATTTGTTGTTTACAAGAGATCAAAGAGAAAGAAAAGAAAGTTTCATGCACCACCCATCCATCAACTACCTAATTAATTAGATAAAGTACCTATCCTTAGTTATTTATTTAAAGGTTATTATTTTTAGCAAATAACATTATTTTAAAAATGATTAAACTTGCTATCGTTTTCTTGCCAGTGGTCTTTGCAATTATTTGGATGCTGTTCATTGGGCTAAATATAAATAAATTAAATAAAAAAATTAATTATTAATTGATAGAGCTGCAACCTAGTTCTTTTTAAAGGACTGTTATTTTTTTTCTTTCATATAGTCTCTAAATTCTATAGCAGCTTTATAAATTATTGAATAGACTTCTATCGTTACTCTCAAAATTATTACTGAAAGAAGACTAACAATAAAGCCTGAGAAGTAAACACCTTTTAAGTATGAATTAGATAGCAAAGCGTGAACCCAATCTACGAAGAATCCGAATGCTGCTCCCACCCCAAGACCTTGACCTAACGCATAGAAAATATTGAATAGCTGCAGTGTTATGTATCTATCAAAGACATAATCATCTCTCAATGTTCTAAAAATGGATGCAAATGGATTTTCCACTTGTTTTTTGCAAAATCTCCAAAGTGTAAAAAGTGCGCCAAAAAAACCAAACCAAGCAGGGGCAGATAAATAAGGATTTGACTGGCTAATCTCTTTAAGTCCCACAAGGACAAAAAGTAGTACTGCAGCGCCAACGAAATAAATAATATATTTCTCTTTCTTATCCCTTTTTGCTAAAGCTGATGAAAGATTCTTTTTCTCAGTCATGAATAAACTTTTTTTATGTTGTTAAGTGATTTATCTTATCATTTTTATTTATTGATGGGCATCCAATAAGGCTGCAAAGTTATGCAAGGCATAGCAAATAAGCCCTACATAATCGCTAAGACTTATATTTCTTATGGTTGGCAATAAAAAAGAGAGTCTAGGAAATTCTGTTTTTATTACTTGCTTTTTATAGATTCGGGGCGACAGGATTCGAACCTGCGACCTAGTGCTCCCAAAGCACCCTCAAGATTAATGCCATAAATGAGACTTATTGCTATGTATCAATACTTTTGAGAATTAAATCGATGACCAAATCTGACTAAGTTAGTTATGTTTGAGGGAAATTTGAGGGAATTAAAGTTTTGAAATTAAAAAAAATTCATCTATGTTTCAACAGTTTTGTAAAATCAATTAAACCCTTTTAATACATGGAATTTTTAATAGTAGGTTTAATATTATTAGCGATCTACTTTATCCCAACTTTTATTGCTTTCCAGAGAAGGCATACTTACAAATGGGTAATACTGGGAATAAATACTTTTGCAATAGCAGGAGGAGTTCCTTGGCTTGCGGCTTTTATATGGGCGGTATGGCCTACTAACAAGTCACTTATTGATCCAATAGCTGGTAACGTAACAGGTAAAGGTTATAGAAATTCTGGAGATACAATAGGATCATTAAAGTATGGGAGAGATAGAGGATACTCCGAAGAAAAAGATAAATAAAATTATTTATGACTCTAGTTCTGTTATTTCAAGAGTTATCTAATAACAATTGACCACAACAAATAGTAGAGTAAATTAATATATTTTAAATTATGACGTTGTCTCCGCAAATGACATTGAAGATGGAGAAGATAGATTCTTTAATTGATAAAGGATATGGTTTAAAAACTCAATTCGGAACTTTAATACCCAATTTAATTTCACCTCAAGGTAAATCAATA
Source organism: Prochlorococcus sp. AG-402-K21 (assembly GCA_003216775.1). Taxonomy (GTDB): domain Bacteria; phylum Cyanobacteriota; class Cyanobacteriia; order PCC-6307; family Cyanobiaceae; genus Prochlorococcus_A. The sequence continues at coordinate 33,856 of QCII01000011.1, read as the reverse complement.
AATACTTATGGTTGGAGATATGGCGATGATCCACTTGCAGGTTTCTCTTGGATTGCTTTTTTCTTTCCATTTGCATTAGCCACTCAAATTAGGCATTGGAGCTATTTTTGGTTCGTTGGAATAATTGCTTTTCTTTTAGATATTTTTGTAGCTATACCTTTTAATATTGATATAAATACTGGTCTAGGAATGGGAATTGGTGTTTTTTATGGATATACATTCCCTTATCAAAGATGGCTTTTTTTAAAAAGTAATAAAAAAGAAATAGGAGTATTTAAATCGATTATTATTGGCCTTTTACTGACAATTGTTGCTGCGATTCCTTCAATGATTCTTTACGGTTTATATTCTTAATAAAGAAATTATCAAAATATTATCATCTGGATTTTTGATTAAATAAGTTTGTTGGTGAATTAAAAACATCATTTGAGAGAATTTTTAGGGAAGGAATTTGTGAGGTGAGTATATTATTAGCTGAGACTGACTGCTATAACTGATTGGGGCGACAGGATTCGACCTGATACTTAGTTCTCCCAAAGCATGCCGTGATTTACTTGAGAATATCCAATAAAGTATTGTTATTACTAGAGTTTACTGTAGTAAGTGGAATGTATCTGAGACCCAACATCGTACAAAGTATATACATTAATATACTTAATATATATTCCTAGCTCCCTCTCTACGACATAGTGCCCTCTGTTGACTAGGTCGGACATTTGATAGTTTTTTTAGAAAGTCGATCTACAATAATTGGCAATTAAAATTATTTATTTTCAGTAATTATTTTTTTTGCTAGTAATAGAAAGCCAATAAAAATTAAAAAATAAAATGCTTTATGTTCAGCATTGGTCATTTAAGGCCGGATATCATCAAAAAGGTGCAGAAAAATTTCTTGGTGGTGGGGGAGATTATCCTGGAGTTGAGATGATTGGAAGATATCACGCACCCGGTTCTTTAGAGGGTTGGATAGTTTTAAAGACTGATGATCCAAAATCAATATATCAACATGCTGCTGAATGGGGTGAATTTCTCAATTGGGAAACCACACCTGTATTTACTGATGAAGAAGCTGGTCCAATAGTTGCCAAAGTCTACTCATAGAGAGAGATTGACAGTCGATCTAAAATAAGGGGCAATTAGCTCCTTTTAATGAACGCACTCATCATCTCTACTTTTGGCTGTACATTTGAAGAATTTAAAAATGATGTAACGACATTATTTCTTGAAGAAATGTGCAAGGAGTTTGTAACTGATTATGAGTTTGTAAAAGTGAATGAACACAAATCTTATTTATTAATGAACTGAACCGACTTAGAAAAATTAGGTGCAGAGATGGAATCTCCTTTCGCAAAGGAATGGGATAAAAAAATAATTGTAAGGATGCCGTATATTTGATCAAACTTGTTGCGTAAATGAAAAGCTTACTAATTCTCTATAACACCCGCTACTTTTCGTTCTGCTAGTCGTTTTTTTAGAATTGAATAATTTTGTGAAGCCCATTTTCGAGAAATATCAAATTCAGCATCTAACTTCTCTCTAAGTAATTTGCCAATTTTAACTAATTCTACTAAGCCTAGATAAATTATTACTAGCACCTTAGTTATGTTTACTGCAACAGCTGCTATCTTTTCAATTTTTTGATCTTGCATTTGAATTTATTGAAGCCCACTAAAATTACCAGTTGTAAGAAATTATGCAAATTAATTAGAGAAAAATCTTATGGGTGTTATTCTCATTGTGCAATGGCTATGAAGTATTGAAGGAATTTTTAAAGGAGCTTTGGCAGAATCATCATGACCCAAACCATGCAATTTATGGAATAGTTGGTGTAATAGTATTGTTGGTAATTTATAACCGATTACTAAATAAATATCAGTAATAACTTATCGATGTATATTAATTAGCATCCGATATGTTGTTGTTCGTATCTTCAATCTTTTCAATCTCTTTAATCATTTCCCATAGCATTAAAGTATTATCTTCTGATCTTTTTTAAATTAGAAATCTTAATTTGGTTGATTTCTAATGTCTCATAATCTCCACTCATAAATTCCCCAAATGTATTGTCATTAAAGTTCTAGTTAGTGTATTTATTAGTTCCAATAAGGGGAAATAAGAAAAAGTTAATTTTTGGTTAATTTGTACCATTGGTAACTAAATAACTTTGTATCATAATGAACCAAATAAATACGATTTATTGTTGCTATAAATGAAGGGTGGTTAATATTGGCATCGTTCCGCCGATATTACCGCCCGGATTTATGGGAAATTTAATATGTACAGTTTGAGATAATTATAGTTACGGTAAATTTAATTTTTATTTAGTCAAAACTTAATTTTTTTTTTGTGATTTAAAACTAAGGCTGACCTAGAGTTAGAACATGGTTGTAATGATTAGGTTGCTATGCAACAACTGAAAACAACCACAAACTCCAAATAGCATTTAATAAAATGACCTACTACAGTTGCTTTGATCAAGAAGGAAATATAATAGCTCGCTGTCAGACTAAAGAAGATATAAATGTTCTAAAGAAAATGGGCAGACCAATAGTTGAAATAAAAGAAATGAAAAACGAAGAATCAGTTGTCTGTTCTTTAACGGGTAGTCCATCCGATTACAACGAAGATTATTAAAATCAATAACTAATCGTCATATACCAGGCATCGAGGGTCTGATGGATTTGATTCAGATTCCTTATCCCAGTAATCAGATAGATCAGTTGACAGTAGTTGCTCTCCCATTAAATCCTTGAGAGTTTAATATTCTTTTACATTATCAAGATCTCTTGAGTTCTTATCTTGAATTGCGAATGGTGATCTTTTAAAATTCATAATTAATTAGCTCAAAATTTTTAAATTTCATTTGTGCAATTTCAACAATTGTTTTATCTACATTTTTAAGCCGTTTCTTAATAACTCTTTTTGGGATTTTGGTTGATTCCATTGGAATTAACTTTTTTTCTTTAAATTCTCTTTGTTTTCTTTAAAAGCAATTCGCTTACTTTAAATTATGTTAAATTTTCTACTTTATGCAAGTTTTAAGAGCAAAGTCGATTTAATAGCAAAGTACGCTATCCGCTTTAATCGACTCTTCAATTAGCACATTGGGCATTGCAAACTCTGCCTTATATCCATGAAGAAGCGTGTTGTCATAACCCCTCGAGTTAGCCGACATTTCTGAGACATATATGGTGATGTTTGAATTTTTTAAATTTTCAAGGAGTTCGTATAAATCTCCAGTGCCCTTACCAACTATTTCACCAGCTTTTTTGCAATTTAGTATGTTTATTCCGTTTCCCTCTAGAAAAAGAGTTACTTGATGCCCTTCATTTTCCGCTGCAAGGGCAGCCAATAAACCTAAAGTTACTTTATTTTTGGATTTTAAACCGCTACAAATATTAACTAGTACTTTATTGTCAGTAATGATAGACATTTGATTCTGCTTAAAATTTACTTATTTAATCTAGATTTTTCTTTTAACTTTATCAACCATCTAATCAATCAGCGTAATCCCTTAAAATTTCTGCCATCTTTTGAAGTGGTATATCTTCTTGGTATTCTCTACATAAATCAAAGAATTTATATAAGAAATCTTTAATTGAAGAGGACATAAAGATGAAGGTTTTATGCCTCCATGTTAGATCGACTGTCAATATATTTGCCCAATATCTGTCCACTTTTTTAAAAGTGGTCAGCATTTTATTTAATAAAATAAATAATCAAGCCAACAAAAGAACTTCCCACAAGTAGCAAGACCATAAGAAGAGCAATTAACTTAACTAATCCCATAAAGATAAATCTGAATTTCCTGTTGATCTTTGCATCCAGTGAATTTTCCAAACATTATCTACTTTTTTAAAAATAGAAGTAACGGTTGGTAAGTCATCATTAGGTGTTCCTTTGTAAGTGAATTTTGAACCTAGAGTGAAAATGCACAAAGAGACATTATCACTTAAAAATTCTAGGCGGTGTATTTTTGTTATTTCTGCCTTTTCTTGAACAACATCGCCAGAAATCATTTTTTTAAATCCTTCTGCATTTATAGGATTACCACTTGGTCTTATAAATAGAAAATCAGAAGTTGCATTATGAATAAAAAAGGAAGCCATTTTTTCTGGATTTGCAAACTCATTTAACAATGAAAGTATTGTTTCTTTATCAGTCATAAAAAAAAGAGGGTTATCGTACCCTAAAGTTTAGATCGAATGTCAATCAGAATAATTGTAGGTATTCGCTAGAAGATATTTAGAAACAAAAAACCTCTCTGGTAGTTCGAATATCTGGAGAGGCTTCTTGTTTTTAAGCAGGTAGCTAATTTATACAGGGATACTTTCTGGGACTCCAGGGACTCAAAATGGAACATTATACTGGAATACAAAGGGGGTATCTAAAGGCAAATACTATTATGTTTGTACTCCACATGCATCTTTTGGAATGGGCGGATTAATTATTATTGAATAAGTGAAAAGCTTACTCGTTAAATAAAGATCTTGCTTTTTATCACTTTATTTAAAGTCAATTCTTGAGTTCCTTTCATACAGCCTCCAGTTGGATAGCTTATAACCTTTTTTGAAATTGCACCAATACCAATAGCTATTAGACCAATACCTAATATTGCTTTTGATCTTTTACTTGAAAACAGAGATTTTATCATAATTGTTGTTTTTTTAATAATAGGAATTATTGGGATTATTTTGTGAATGTCATGATCACTTTAAGCGATACCACTCGGCAAGGGTTTGCAAGGGGTAGCATAATCTCGCTCAAAGCTCGCTCAGTCTTATTATTCTAAAATCTAACTAACAAAAAAGACATGCTGAGAAACCAGACTTATAACTTGGATTTTTAGAGACGGGGCGATAGGATTCGAACCTGCGACCTAGTGCTCCCAAAGCTCTTATCAGCTTTAGTTCAGCACTAGTTTTCAAGCTATAGATATTTTTTGCTTAGTTCTGGGCAGTTTATCTAGATAAATTCAGCAACATTCGCCCACTATTTGTCCACTTTTATCAAAGTAGTGATATGTTAGACCTGTTAAGTAAACCAAGAAAAGTTGATTTTCATGAATCTTTAAAAAATCCTAATTTTTGTTAGAGAACCTTATATAGATCTTGATTGTACATAAGTTATTCAAATCATCTTAAGTAGCAGATTTTACCAAATAAGTTTGTCTATTTCGAAATGAATATTTTTGTGCTCGAAAACACCCTAAAAAAAACTTTTTCTTGAAATAAAGATTGACAAGACATTTATAAAAAAAACTTCTATAAAACATTAACTTCTTTTATAAATATGTTTCTAACTATCAAGACTCGTTTGAAAATTAAGGATATCGTTAAGAGGATTTCAGTAGATGAGCCAGTCTCATTAGAGGAAAGAATTTATGTGGAAAAGTTTGCAAAACATAATTCAACTATTTGGACATGGTTAAAGAAAGCAAACAGCTTAAGAAGATATGGAAAACAAAATTCAGATGGAATAAATGGACTAATCCAATCCCTTGGACTTGATGGTTTGGAAACTGAAAGTCATTTTGATCCTAATAATGATGATATTGCTGATTGGTTTAGTGGGTCTCCTGATTGGGTACGAAGAAGCTAATTGATACTTATAAAAGATTGATTATCAATAAATATGTCCACTATCTGTCCACTTTACGTGTGAAGAAATTTTACCCAATAAAATAGAGAGTCTTGAAAACTCTCTAGTACGACTTGGTTTTAATAGAGTCGGGGCGACAGGATTCGAACCTGCTACCAAGTGCTCTTAAAGCACCCGCCCTCCAATTTGAGGCGGTCGGTTAAATAAACGAGTGAGGCTATGACAAGTTCGTTGGGATACCTTAGAAAATATTAGTCTTAAGAATTTGCCAAAGATATACAAAATTAGCTTTAGGTATACACAAATCCTCCCCCGCTTCTACCTAGTGCTTTATAAACCAAATTTTTATCAAATAACGCAATAAGGATTACTGAAAGATTTACTACAAAATAATCTATTGCGTTTGAATTCTTTTACTGATTTTGAATAGATATTAGATGTAAGGATTGCTCCAAAATTTACTAAAACTGCAGTTAAGAGCATTAGCTCTATAGCGAGGTTGTTCATAAGATTGCCCTCTTTAAACTTATGTGAAAAAAACTCTATAACGACTTTGTAAGTATTGAATAGAGTTTAAATTCTTATTTTTGGCAGTCTAAATGGTTTTAGTTAGTTACTTTTTTCCCCTTAGCGATCATTACTACTGGTACTAAGAGATAAGTAAAGAAAGAGATTAAGAAAATGTCTATGTTCATGAATTTTACTATAAATTTTTTAAATCTTGCTCTATTTTTTCAAGTTTTTTGTTAAGTTCTGTTTTCTCCTTCAATAAAGCCTTTCTCTTTAATTGAAGTTCTTTGTTAAATGGGGAATTAAAGTACTTTTTATAAGCGAGAAAAAATACAGCCAGTGCTACAACGATTCCTATCGCGCCAATTATTAGTATTGGCGAAGATGGAAAATCGTAAAATGGTACAGAGAGTAAAAGCATTTAAACGAAACCTGGAATTATTTGGCCTGTTGTTAAGTAAGCTCCGACAGCAGCAATTAATCCAAGCATTGCAAACCTGCCATTAAGAGTTTCTGCAACAACTTTTTCTTTTTCGATTGTTTTAGCTTTAGTTTTTGAATTCGTCATTGGATTTGAAGTTAGATAGTTTAAATTTTCGTTTTGAAATTGCTTGGTTAGATAAGCAACGAGGATAGCTGTGAAGAATACGATTACAGCTAAAAAACCTGAAAAAGGAGACATTAAAAAATACCTGGAATTATTTGGCCTGTAGTTACATAAGCTCCCAAAAGTGCAACTAAACCGATCATTGCCCAACGACCATTAACTTTTTCTGCGTTTTGAGGATATCCATTGTAAGAAACAGATTGATCAACATAAGGACGAGGTTCAGTTGGGAAAATATTCTGTCTGCCGCCTGATTCGGTAGTTACGTATGAAGAATTAATCATTAGTTAAAATTTAATTGTTAACAAACGTAACATTCTTATTAACTAATGTAAAGAAAAAGGTTGGAAATATGCGTATTTCGGTACTTTATAGGCAATTATGATACATATACGTAACAACGAGTAATAAATTTTAAAGTTTAAGCTAATAATTAAAAGATCATGGAGATATGAAAAAGCTTCTTCTGATTTGTTTCGATTGATCAAAATTAAGTAATGACAGATCCTATTCTCTGCTTATCAATGATCCTTGGACTGGGAGGCGTTTATGTCTTGATTACCCCTTTCAACTCTGGACCATACACTTAAATTTAAGAACGAAAGTGATGAAATCTTTGATCATCAATGTCAGCCATGAAATCATATTCCTCTAATTTTTTTGTAATCCTTTTATATTCAATATCATTTACAAAATGAGCTAAATATTTTTCTAAAAAATTTATATTTATTTTTAGTTTCATTAATATCCTTTATTTATTAATAGCTATTAATTCTCTTTTTAACTTTTATTGAATAATTGTTCTATCAAAATTGAGAAAATCTAAATACGTCTAATAAGTACAACTTATAGAGGGTATGAGAGTAAGTAATTATACTCACACTTATTGATTATTATTATTAGATTCATTCCAAGATTGCATTAGGAAGCGTCTTAGCTAAACAACCAACCAAACAAATGAACGAAACAAAAAAAGTTGAGAAGGAAAAAATTGTAGCTGAGAAGCTCAATGGTAGATTTGCAATGATCGGCTTTATTGCGCTTATTGGAGCATATCTAACAACAGGACAAATTATTCCAGGGTTTGTATAAATGGATTTTATATCTAAAAAACAAGGATATGTACCCCTTAAGGTGGTTCCTTACATATTCTTTGTTGCAGTTGTTTTAAGCATCACAACAACAAATACATTTGTATAGTTTTTAAAACTTGCATCGTCATAGAAGTCAGCTAGTAGGGATACTTTCTGACTTTTTTTAATGGGTATTTAGCAAGTGACTTGGAAAAATTAAGTTTAAAGTAATAATTAAAGGATAAAGAATATAAAATAATTCGTTTACTTTCTGAACCGCTATCAACTTATTCTAAATTAGTATCAAATTCAGGTCTAAATTTAATAAGTTTAGACATTTCTAATTCAAGTTCCTCTTCTGAACTAAAACCTAAATCTTCATAGGATTCTAAACCTAATGAAGTTTCTCTCTTTAAAATTATTTCCATTTAAATAAATTAATAACTTAATAATAGATTTTTATAATTCAAATAAAATACTTAGTTTTTGATTCAACACCTTTTGACCAATTTAATAATTGACAATCTATTTACAATATATGTAAGAGACCCTTCTTTTATTTATGGATGAAAAAGGATTTAATGTAACCCAGGGAATGGCTTTGCTACTTTTGAAGCCATTAAAATTACCTGCTAATTACGTTCTAAATTTAATAATTTACATAACTAACCCAAGAAATAATATTGGTTATTAATTATGCCCCGAATTAAATAAATTGAATGAAAGTTCTCGAAAACATCGCATCCGATTTAGAACAAAGAATTACTGATGCTTCCATAGGTAATTCTTCTAGGCCAACTATCTTGTTCTGTGGCTGCGATCATCGACTTAAAAAGGATTTGCACAAACGTGCTAAGCGTATTGGCTTTACTCCATCGTACTCAATAAAACATCCATCTATTAAAGTTGAATTGCAGAATTTTGGGAATAGAAAAATAGAAGCAGATAGGTTTAAGACAATTACTATGGACTACGAAAACTTTGAATTTATTTGCAGGTATTTAGAGAGTTAAGCATCTTTTAAAGATCTATTTTTGTTATTATGTTATTATCGGTTAGTCTCAGGTAGAGATAAGACTAAGCAATATTGACCAGCTAAAGAATTTTTGAAAAAGAATCCCACCTGCAAGAGTCAAATACTTTCTGATAAACAAATTGTGTTGATCTATACAATAGAGCAAATGCAAAGAATGAAAATCACTTATTAAGCCTGCGTATATAAAACTAAAAAAGTAAACTAATGAAAAAACTAAACAAAAAATATACTGACTTAATGCGCAAAGCTCAACAAGCTACTGGAAGAAAAGAGGCAGTTGGATTAATCCATAAAGCAGCAAAGTTAAAAAATAAATTTGATCAATACGAGATGATGTAATCTTATTGAAATACTAATATAAATAAATGGATAAAAAAGGGGCTAAAGGTTACTGGATATCAACGGCAAAAATAATTAATCAGGACTTATTTGATGAATATGTAAATAAAGTTGGTCCATGGCTGAAAGAGGTTGGAGGCCAAGTCTTTGCAAAAGATACAGAGCCTCAAGGGAAGGAGAGGACTGAGGATGCCAATTTAGCTGTTATTTGTGAATTCCCATCAATGAGGGCAGCCGTTGAAGCTTATGAATCTGAAGAATACAAAGAGCTTTCAAAGCTAAGAAAAGAAGCAACTGAAAATTCCACGTTTACAGTTTTGGAAGGTTTAGATGAAGCTGCAAAGCTAAGAAGAGCAATGGGTTTGTAAAATATATGTAAGTTTTTCTCCTCGTTACATGGCGAAAAAAGAGTTAGAGTAAGAACAATGGAAGCATTTGATTGGAGATAACTTCACTAGTCCAAAGCAACTATTTATACCTTCACAAAAAAATTAAAGAAATGACAATTTTTATTGGTAATTTATCTTGGAAAACTGAGGTTGAAGATCTTGAACAACTTTTTAGTAATTATGGAGTAGTAAAGAAATGTTATTTACCTCTTGATAGAGAAACAGGAAGAAAAAGAGGTTTTGCTTTTGTAGATTTAAATGATCATAATTCTGAAAAAAAAGCTATTGATGACCTTCAAGATGTTGAATGGATGGGAAGAGAGATAAGGGTTAATGAAGCTGAGAAAAGAAACGGACCCAATAATAAAAAATACAAAAAGTTCAATAGAAACAATTAGTACTTTTTACTTGGTGATTTTGTACCGCTTAATTAAATGGATAAAACTAACACTTGGTTAATTAGAGTATTTGCCGTTATTCTTATTGGTGTTTGCCTTATTGCATATCTAAATGTACAGAAGAAACCATCCTTACTTTTTTCAAAACCTAGTATTGAGGATTTGAAATATAAAGCATTAGATAAGAAACGGGCGAACGCAGAATTTGCTGCAAAAAGAGACTATAGGGACTATGAAAAATTTGGAAGTATAATTTTTTGCAATGCTTCATTCAATAGTCGGGTCGAATCAGCAAACTATTCGAAACAAATGGAATTGTATATTTCTGGAAAAGAAATAGATTTATCAGAATGGGATACTGCTATCAAATATTATGAAAACGAAAGATCAAAATGTAGAGACTTTAATCCTTGAAACTTTTCCCTATGAAAATAATTTCGAGGAGGATTAAGACTATCGTGTTTAATATTCTCTTTATTTCACTTTTTTAGGGAATCAAATATTATACTTTGATAATAAAATAGGATTAATAATCAATAAAATTAGAGAAATTCTAACAATTAGTAAAATTGAGTTAAAGTAATCATAATTTTAAAAAAATAGATGGCTGATATTATTAGGTGCGACTCGAATCCAAGCGAATTTCTTGTATGGAAATATCCTAATTCAAATCCAGAGTTTGGATCTCAAATTATTGTTCAAGAAACTCAAAAAGTTATTTTACTAAGTTCAGGAGAATTAGTTGGTACTTTAGATCCAGGCACTTACCCAATAGAGTCTCCAAATATTCCTTTCTTTAAGAAACTTCTCCCTGGTGGTAGTAACTCCATTCCATACGATATTTGGTTTATTACTACAACTACATCCACAGACTATAAATGGGGTACTGCAAATCCTATTGACGTATTTGATAAGACTTACCAATTAAGTCTCCCAATTGGTGCTCATGGAAGTATTAGATTAAATATTCATGATTTTCAAAGTTTTTTTAAGCAAATAATAGGTACAAGATCTTTGTACTCTCCGCATGAACTACGTACATTTGTACAACCATACATACACAGAGTTGTTTCACAGATAATTTCAGATGTGGCATCCGTTCAGCAAAGCATTCTTCAGATAAGCTCTCAGACTAATATTATTTCGCAAAAATGTTGTGAAAAAGTTATTCTTGATTTAAAAAAGTTTGGTCTCTCAGCGGATGAATTTTTTGTTGAGGGAATATCTTTAATAAGTGACGACCCCTCTTTTGTTGAAATTAAAAAAACTTTAGATGAAGCGGCTAAAACAAGAGTTCAAGCAAAAGCTGATGCAGATAAGATTAGAATTAAGGGCGATGCTATTAGTGCAAACATGGATACTTATAAAATTGATAGAAGTTTTGATGTCTTAGAAACTGCGGCAAAGAATGAGGGGGGCGCTGCAGGATCTTTTATTGGGGCAGGATTAGGTCTCGGAGCAGGGATGAATCTAGGAAATGTAATGGCAGATCAACAAAACCAGAATAATAATTTAGATAATAATCTCGATTTCAAAGAAAGGTTAAAAAATATCAAGGAATTATTGGACCAAGGTCTCATAACTAATGAGGACTATGAAAATAAGAAAAGTGAAATTTTGCGAGATATCTAAAAATGAAATCAATTTTTCTTCTAAATCTTGGCTTATTAACAGCGATCTTTATTGCGATTGATTTTCAAGTTTCACTAACTTTTTTAATAGTGTCTATTGCCTCAATTGAAAATTCAATCTATCTTTCAGGTTTTGGACTGAAAAATAATAAAAAAAGGGTGAGGGATTTTAGATTTAATTATGCAAAATATGCATCAAGAATTTATTATTCAATATCAATTTTTGTTTCTTATGTCATTTATTGGGCAATAAAAATTTATTTAAATAATCAAAATATCCTAATAGAAAAAATTGATTATTTATTTCTACTCCTTATTTTATTATTTTTTATAATTTTTAGAGTTGCATTTCAAGAAGTTTCAACATACTTATTGGACAAAAATCCATTTGAAACTAGAGATATAGAATCAGTTAAAAATAAAACTATAAGTTTTAAACAGTACAAAGAAACAATTATTGCTGAGACTAATTCATGGATAAATTTGACAGAAGATTTAGAAATTAAATCTCTCTTAAGAAATTTAATTAACACCCTAAGGTATTCTTCAAGTGAATTTGATCAATCTCTTTTTGATGAATGTTCAAAATTAACAAATGCTCTAAAAAGTTCATTACCTAAGGATCAAATTTACAAAATTGTAAACAAATTATTAGAGAAGCTTAATAATTGAGCAATTTTACCCATTAAGTCAGTAATGTAAAGAAAAATTTTTTCAAAATGGCTTCTCCTGCAAAAAAAGAACAAATACAGGAATATTTTTCTGGAAACCCGCTTGCAGTTTTATATGTAATCGTAATTATCGTTGGAATAATTGTTTTTTTTGCTAACAAAGTCGTCGGGATACTTATGATCGGCCTACCAATTTATGGCTTTACTAAACTCAAGAAATCACTTACAGATCAACAAATTGAGGATGAATATCGTTATTTTGCTGAGGCTAAAATGTCTGACGCAAAAGATGCCTGCGGGATTAGTGATGATATGTTAATCCAAGAATCTGAGTGGTTTTGGTATGTTGATAACTTTATTGATCCAGAAACGGGAGCATGGAATGAAAAAGAATATAAGGAGGGCGATGATAAAATAACTAGAGCAAATACTAGAGGTATTTGCATACTAAATTACGGCAAAGATCAGATCTTCAGTTATCAAATAGTTGTAAACATAGGTAATGGTAAAACATCTGACTATGACACTAGTGAATATTTCTATCAAGATGTTGTTGGCATAGAAGTTGAACAAAATACAATCCTTAAATTAAAGACAACTGGAGGACCAGTTTCTTATTACATTAGAGGAAACGCCAAATTAGTAAAAGAACAAACCGAAAATGATGGTGTAGCAAAAACTCAAGACAAAGAAAGTGGAGATATTACAAGGACTAAAGCAGTTGTTAGTTCTGTTAGAACAATGACAAGAGAAAGAAAAAGATTAAAGTAAATAGTTATTTTTTTAACTTAAGATATGCCAACCTGTAATTCCTGCGGTGGATCGAATAACCCTGGGCAAATATATTGCATATATTGTGACAGACACCTTGCCAGCTCTTTTGAGTCAAAATACTCAGATAAATTCGTTAAAACTATAGATGAGATTACAACTTTTGAAAAAGAAAAAATTAATGAGATAAAAAAAATTTCTAGGAATTTAAGAAATGGTAGTTTTAATATGTCCCATCTGGATAAGTTAATAGATCTAGAGGAGGATATTTTAGAGATCAATTCTGATTTCTTATTACACAGATTCTCTGAATTGGTTTTTGACATATCTGTTCATTATTTGAAAAAAAATTCAATATGCATATTTGGATCTAATAAAGATTTATTTGGTAGGTATTTATAAAAGCAGTTATCTTTTTTCTACAATGATTTTCTTTGTGGATATAATTATTCAATAAAAACTTATAGATTAGGAATAAAGGTATTTAAAGGTATTTGAAACTTTAGAGGATATTTCTAAACCCTCTCAAATTATTAATCTAATAGATATGGCTTGTTTCATCATTTAAGCAAGAGAACTGATATATCATTTATTAAGGGATTAAGGGTTAAAAATATTAAGGATATGAGGGAAGAATATAAACAATTACTAACTGAGGTTTGGAAGAAAACTTCTATATTTAATAGATATTTCTAGTGATACTGAGCGGAATGAGGCAGCAAAGTTATGAAAGGTATGCAAATTCTCGCTCAAATCTCGCTCAGTCTTATTATTCTAAGAAAAAGCAATAAAAATAGATCTTGGGAAGCCCTCTAGTGTAACTTGGTATTTTACAGAGTCGGGGCGAAAGGATTCGAACCTGCGACCTAGTGCTCCCAAAGCACTTAACAAGCCCAGTTGAGCACTATGTCTACAGACCATGACTAAATAGTTGCGTGGATTTGCAGGATTTGACATGACTAATGATCCAATATTTGTCGGCGATTTGTCGGTGCGATATTTTTGTCCAGAAAAATTTATTTACTTAAATGCCACTCAATATATTTACCACCTAAGTCGCATACATCTTGGTCTAATTCCTGATCAGCATATGACAAAAAACACATATCTATTTGTAGATTGCCGCAATTTTTTCTTTCTACAGAAATACTAAGTTTAGATAAGTCAAATATTTCTCCTTTTTCAATGTAAAATGCCCCCCAAACTCCACCAAATCTTTCAACTCTATGGATTCTATAATCTTTGCTTGTTGAACTGTCTTCGTTCCGATCTGATGAATCTTCTTTTATGGGGTAATCTCCGCTAATTTTTACTCCTAATTCTTCGAGAGATTTATTGAAGGTCAAATTTATTTCCTCTAACGAGTCTTCGTTCACAAGGACAAGTTCGGGGGGGAAACTTGGTCCACTATCTTCACAATCTATACTTTCACAATCAAAACCTGCTTCTTCTATAAAATCTTCATCTAAATAGGTTTCAGAATATTCTTCGTAAAGTTGGTTATAGAGATCTTCATCAATATATTCATTACTCCAATCAAAGCCCCCACCCTTTATATAAAGTATTCTTTTACTTTTTGGATCATCAACTTTGCTAATAGTCAAATCTTTATTTGCGGATGATTGGATTATCTCTTTAGCAGCATCACAAATTTCACTTCTATTGAATTCCGAGAGTAATGCTAGAACATTGTCTGGGATATTATCATCTTCCTCCAATTTTTCAAGAATATCAAAGAAGTCCAACTTATCCCAATCATTAGGAAGTTGCCGAATTAGTAAAGTATCTCTTACGTTACCATTTTCATCTTCAGAAAGTTTTTGAAGAACTTCTTCAGGTGTATTTTTATGAGCTGCAACATCACATCGCACGTTACTGTCACTACTTTGTGAGAGAATCTCTAAAACAAAAGATGGCGTATTTTCATCTTCTATTTTCTTTTCACTTTCCCAACTATCAAAATTTGACCACTCAACAGGTAACCTACGGCGTAGAACTGCATCACGAATCTCACCATTATTGCTTTTTGCAAAAACCTCAAGCACATCAGGAGATATATCTTCTTCACTGTTCAATTTTTTAAGTTTTTCTTCATATGTGCCATTTAAAAAGGAGTCAAGGTTTCTCCATTCACTTGGTAAAGTTCTATAAAGGATGGAATCTTTAATATAGTCTGCGGTAGTTGTTCCAGTGGCAACATGATCATCATCATCATAAGCCAATAGTTGTTGAAGAACTTTTTCAGAGGAATTCTTATGAAGTGCCACAACTTTTAAGATCTTCCAATTACTACTTTTTGCAAAAATCTCTAAAATATCAGCGGTTACATGGTCTTCCTTTAATTTATCAACTAATTCTTGAACTGTTTTACCAATATCACTTTGATAATTTTCAATAACTTGATTCCATTCACTGGGCAATCTTCTGAATTCTGTAGAATCTCTAACGTCTATATCTTCATCATTAGAAAGTTCTTCAATAACTTCTTCAGGGGAATTTTTATGAATCGCAACAGCTTTGCGTATTTCCCAATTACTACTTTTAGCAAGTATTTTTAGTACATTAGACGGTACGTTTTTTCGTTTTAAATTTTCTAACTTTTCTTCGTCACTCAAATTATTCCAGCTAGAAGGTAATTTAGTCATGTCATATTATTTTTTTTAAATTTATAAAATAAAATCAATTATTTATTATTTTTTAAACAATTTGTTATTAGTTTCATTAAAGAATTAGGTTTTTAATTATTAGTGTTTTTAGGATTCTTTATCAGCTCTTAATCGGTATCCATGGGCGATCTAATATCTACTAAGAATATCTATGAATAACTCTGAATAATCATCCAGTTGTCGGCTTTTTGTCGGCTGAAGTAACCGACATAATTTCCAATAAAAAAGCGAGTCTGGGTAAATCGCTAGTATGACTTGGTTTTTAAGAGTCGGGGCGACAGGATTCGAACCTGCGACCTAGTGCTCCCAAAGCACTTCCCACCCCATTGCAAGCACTAGCGTTTCGAGCTATGACTATTTTTTTTGCTTAATTTTGCGTAATTTGTCATGACTAAATAAGCATTATTTGTCAGCGATTTGTCGGCTGAAGTAACCGATATAATTTCTAACAAAAAAGCGAGTCTGGGAAACTCGCTAGAATAAAGAGTAATTCATTCCTCATTTTATGAGTAAATATTTATTTCTCCCTTTACTTATTTCCTTTTCAAATATCGCTATTGCTTTTGAGGGGGATGATATGTATGACTATGGAAATACTTGGGGAGGGATGTCTTCAAGTTGTCTTGGTTTTAATGTACTAGGATTTCCTAAAGAGAAATCAAAAAGGTTGTTTAATGTGTATTATCAAGGTTCCAAAGAATTAAAAAATAAAGAAATATACAATTTGATAACCGAAAAAATGTATGAGAAAGATAAACCAATGTATAAGAATTGTAAAGAGTTATATCCAGAATAAGCCAGAATAACTCAGATTTTGTCGGCTTTTTGTCGGCTGAAGTAACCGACATAATTTCCAATAAAAAAGCGAGTCTGGGGAACTCTCTTGTATGACTTGGTTTTTAAATGGTCGGGGCGACAGGATTCGAACCTGCGACCTAGTGCTCCCAAAGCACTTAACAACCCTAGTAGGACACTTGAACTTTTTTCATATATGTTTATGAAGAGACATTAGATATTAAATTAATTGCATTAGATAGGATTATTTTTCTTTCTTTTTTTTCGTAGTTGATATATTCATCTGAATAGGACAAAGCATATTTTGAAAAAGAATTAAATATATCTCTTCTAACTGGAGAGGTTTTATGAAGCTTAAAAAGTCTCCAGCTCCATTTATATCTTGCTAGGAGATGATAAATAGGATTAGAAAGTTCCTTCAAAGTTTGTAATTGAGGTTTTTCTAATAAATTCTGATCATGAATTTCAAATATAAAAAAATTTAAATAATTTATATCTCTTATGACTGAGAAACCAATTAAAATTATGAATATAGCAATGGATAAAGCTCTAGTTATTGCATATAAAATATTTCCTAAATAATTAATAGCTGCAATACTATTTGAAGATTCGAAGGAAGAGAATACACTTGAAAGATTATTGAAAAAATGTAATCCAATAGCGATTAAAACAAAAAAGAGAAAATTAAGTTTGATTTTGGTTGATTTTTTGTAGAACCATAATCCAACGCCAGACCAAGCAGTGAAAAGTACATGCATATAACCACTTTTAATAACTCTTCCAGTTAGCTCCATATTCCAATAATAAGTAATGTCATTCTCATAGCCTAATGTTCCCCATAAATAAATAATATTCTCAATAAATTGAAAACCTGCTGCAACTAGACAGCTATAAACAACGAAATCTGTTAATGAATGAAATTCTTTCTTGAAAGTTTTAAAAACAAAAAACAATCCTACAAATTTATAAATTTCTTCTTTTATTGGAGCGTCAATAATTGTCCCAAAAACTTCACTTAAATTCGGGTCGAGATCTAAAGTATTAATAATATAATTCCCTATCGAAAAAGGAAAAATTAATATTGCTATGGCTGAAGCAATACCCCAAGCAAATGCTGCGATAATTGGTTTTAGTGGCTCCCTTTCAATTGCATCAAGAAAACGTATGGAGTAAATAATTGAAAGACTGCTTAATGTTGCAAATATTGGACTTGCTAAAAATATAAATAATTCCATTAATTCAAAATGTTTTCTAATTAATAAACCCAAATATGGGGTTCTGCAATTGTTTGTTTGCTGGCCAATATTTATTTAATGATTATTTTAAAAAGTATTTATTTTTATTTTTTTCTGTTTCTTCTCCATTTCATATAGTCATTTAAGACGCTATTCGCAGATTCCATAATATAGATCAATACCATCAGAAACATTCCAATTTGGAGAATTGGATCCAATCTCCAACCCTGAAAGAAAAGAATACCTCCAACTAAAAGCGAACCCAAGAATCTCCCAAGAATTTGCAAAACTCTATAAACCAATTTGCATTAACAGCAGTAGGTGGTAAAGCGAGAGCAGCTAGTAGTGGGAGTAGTAAGCGTTTCATTTATTCAACTGGAGTTAGTGAATAACAAATGTCTTTATAACCATTTTCTTTATCCCACTCTTTCATCTCTGGAGTACTTGTAGCAGCAGCAAATCCTTCTAAATCTTTAACTTCAAGTATTAAGTGACTTTTATTTTCATTTACCTTGATAAGTTCATATTCTTCGACATATTTATGTCCCTCCTTTTCATGGAAGTCTGCTACAAATTTATCGAAATCTTCAAAAGAACAATCAAAAGTAGAAACTATTAAGGTATTCATAAAAAAAGAGGGTTTTATCCCTCTATGTTAGATCGACTGTCAATTGTATTTAATAGTTATTTTTAAGCAGCATCATATCCATCCCTATCTTCAAGCTCTCTCATAAATCTTTTATCTAATATGTAATTGTCTATAAGCTCTGCTGCCATCTGTATCTCAGCAGCAGGTTCTTGTAGATCTTTGTCTAATAAGTAATTGTCTATTAGCTCTAGATTGTTATTTTCTTTAGGAAATTTTCTTTTCTGGCTATCTAATAGCTCTCTTATGTAATTATATACAAGCTCTTTATCGTATCCACTTTCTCTAATTTCTTTCAACATTTCGTCTGGAATTTCCATAATGCAAATTAGAGCCTATATACGCATACTTACTAATAAATAAGGAAAAAGCCAGTATTTTTAGAAGTTATTTTTAATCTTTAGGCCATTGATGGGGAACTAGCCCACCTAATACAGCTATTTGCGTGCCAGTTTAGCTATTAATTTAATAATTAAAACTTTAAATTTTATTTTTTAAAATTTAAGTTAATTCATCAATGAGAGCTAACAGTTGCTCAGGAAAATTCCCCTCTATTGTATTTGAATAATGATATGAAATAAAGTGCACTTTACCCTGTCTATTTACTTTATTGTAGAAGTAACATGCATTCTTGAGTTTTTTAGGCGGAGTAGAAATCTGTAAAAACTTTTCTAGTTTTATTGGTTTTGTAGGCTTTGAATTAATTAAATATAAATTGTTTTTAAATAAACCATGCTCCATTTTTTTTGATTTCTTTATGAATGTGGTATGACTTCCCATTAAGCTCGAAAAATGATGTACATATTCATTCTCCGAATAGGCTTCTGAGGTATCTAACTGTACTAATTCATTTCTAGTCCATAAGTCTCCAATTATTTCTCTAAATGATTCAACCATTTCATATAGATTATTATTCATATTTTCAGCCGTCTCAAGATCAATATATGAACCATGCGCCTCCTCTTGATTTCTAATTCTAAGAGCTTCTGAAAAAATATTTACTAGTTTCTTGTCACTTAATATCGTGGGTAGTATTAGATCTTCATCACAAAAAATTCTTTCGCAAGTCTTTCTATCCTCATTCAATAGTGTTCTCGTATATTTGCAAAAAACTGCAAAGGTTTGTACCCATATCCCAAAAGTTAAATGTTTAAAATTTAATTTGTCATTTTTTAATTTATTTTTAATTTCTTCAAAGTCTTTCTTACTTTCTCTATATGCGCCGAAATAAATAGTATTGAAGAAGGCAACAGTTGCTTCAAAAAACTTCAAAAGAACTCTGAATTTGTGCCCATCTCCTTCTTTTAGAGAAAGGTATTCCCTCAAAATTACAGCTAAAGGGAATGGAATAGTATCTATCCATTCAGTGAAACTTTTCTTAAGGATTTTTTTACTAGGTTCTACATCTTTAGCAATCTCAGCATATTCTTTAGAAACCTCTTCTAGTGAACTAGGTTTAGAGATTAATTCTGCCTTAAGTTCATCTAATCGATTTGATACGTTAGCAAGATCATTCTTCTTTTTATTGACGATTAATAAAAAATTTAAAATCTTTTTTTGTTGTTTTAATGAAGGAATTAATACATGCATATTGCTAACCGAAGTTTTGTTTAAAAATGGGATATAGCCTTTCATGCATTTAGATCTTATAGTTAATCCCAAATCTGAATTCAAAAAGGACGCTAGAAATTCGGCATAAGATTTTGTTGGATCAATAATTACTTTTATATAATTTTGCTCTTTAATTTTTAAGTCAAGAATAGAAATACAAACTTTAGAATTACCTATTTTTGGAATATATATAGTATTAAAATCTTCCTTGAACTTCTTTTTTTGGCTTCCTAAGGATATGGATGTAGAAAGATCAGATATTTTCTCGATAAGTGCATTAGGATCATCAAACTCTTTTAAATAACTATCATCAGGAAGCTTATATTTTTCAAAAAACTCTGGTGACAATAAAGCAATAAGATTTTTTTGCATGTTTTTTTTCTCTGCAAATTTATCTAAATGAGGAAATTTATTTTTTAATTCCTCAAACTTTGCTTCTTCCTTTTTCACCTAATTAATTTTTAATGGAATATTAGCAAACCTTCCAAATCTTAAGCTCTTAATTGAGTTTTAAATATATTTCTAACTAAATTTGCGTGCCATTTGCGTGCCATTTGCGTGCTCACTTTTTTGCGTGTTTTATATTATTAGCTGAGACTTACTGCTATAACTGATCGGGGCGACAGGATTCGAACCTGCGACCTAGTGCTCCCAAAGCACTTAACAACCCTAGTAGGACACTATGTCTATAAGCCATGACTGAATAGTTGCATTGGTAATGCT
This sequence comes from Prochlorococcus sp. AG-402-K21, assembly GCA_003216775.1. Taxonomy (GTDB): domain Bacteria; phylum Cyanobacteriota; class Cyanobacteriia; order PCC-6307; family Cyanobiaceae; genus Prochlorococcus_A. The sequence continues at coordinate 13,154 of QCII01000011.1, read as the reverse complement.
TAATTTGACATGACAAACTGGGATATATTTGTTGGCGATTTGTTGGCTATTTGTGTACCAAAAATCCTTTTTTTAAATAAGTTAATTTTTGAAATTAAACAAATCTTCAAAGAAATTAGTTTTTATTATCTCTAAACCACAAAAATCATCATTGGAAGTGTTGTTGAGTTTTATCAAGCCGCTCTCTGCGAGAATATTAGAAATCTCTCCTGCAAAATAAATACCTTGTATTCTTTGGTCACTCAAAATAAATGTAGATATACCAACAACTGCTCCATATTTATTTAGCAATGGTCCTCCACTATTGCCTGGATTCATTGCTGCATCAGTCTGTACAAATAATTGTTCATCAACAAATCTCACACTACTAACAAGACCGCCGGTTATTGAATTTTCTAAATATCCTTTCTCAACTATTGCCGCTCCTGGACTTCCTAAGACATAAACAGGGTCTCCTGTTTTTAAACTACTATTCCTGCAAACTGGTAAGGATTTATATTTATTTTTGGGATTAATTTTTACTAATGCAAAATCGTATAGTTCATCATCATAAACAACTTCGCCTTCATAACTAGCTTTGTCATATGCGATTACTGAAATACTTTTAGCACCACTCACTACATGACTATTGGTAGCAACTAAATCATCATCGATAAAAAAGCCAGAGCCAGAGGATCCTCCACCGAGTTCAATTGTTACAAGACTCTCAATAGAATTTTTGAATATTTTTGAGCCATCTTTAGGTTCTGATGAAATTAATACTTTAGGTAACTCTCTATTTAGCAATGCTTCTGATCTTGTCTTCCATTCTGATTTCTTTGCAAGAAAATATTCATTAATAATAGGTATTTCTCTAACCACAGCCCATTTTATATATCCCGGATCTAATGCTAATTCAAAAGAATTTTCAAGATTTTTAAAAGCTCTTACTACACTCTTATTTAAAACATACTTATTTGTATAAGGGCTTATACTTTTGGGATTAAGCTCATACTCTTCTCCATCTAAGGAAATTAATCTAAATGCGTATCCTGAATGTGGCATTGTAAAATGCATGAAAAAAGCGGCCTGATTTTCAAAAATTAGATAAGACGAACCAAATAAGGATTTATATCTAGAGATTAGAATATATTTCTTTTGACCTTTTTTATTTATAAAAACTATCTTCTCTTCAACAGGTAAGCATTTAAGTGATTTGAAAAGATTAGTACCTTTATAAGTTTTTATTTTTAAATTGTTATTTTCTACTAGTAAACATTCTTTTGCCTCAAGAATTTTTTTTTGCTTTTTAATACATTTTGGTTTGTTCTTCCAAACAGGAGAATTACAATTGACCTCAGCAGATAATGCGGGAAGTATAATTATTGGATTTATAAAAACAAAATTGATAAAGTATGAAATTACAACTAAAAAACTTTTCATCTAAATACAAGATTAATTTATACATTATAAATGCGAGCAAATTTTGCAATTATTTTATTCAATTTGAAAACATTAAATAATTTATTAATTAATTTATTAATTAAAAGTTAATGTAATTTGTTGGCTATTTGTTGGCCGCGATGAACCAACAAGTAAATGCAATAAAAAAGCGAGTCTGGGTAACTCCCTAGTATGAATTGGTTTTGATTGAGTCGGGGCGACAGGATTCGAACCTGCGACGAACCTGCGACCTAGTGCTCCCAAAACGCCGCACAGGTCTAGTACAGCACTAGGTTTTCAAGCTATATCTGACTTTTTGATTGGTTCTGCGAAGTTTGTCATGACAAATAAAGCAATATTTGTCCGCAATTTGTCCGCAAAATATTAGTTAAGAAAAATTTGTATAGCATTTTATACAAGATATTGATCTATTTAAATCAATAAAAATTTGAGAGATGGAATATAGTTTTTGGGAATTACGAGCAAAAATTTTGGAATCATTTGATTACTTCGAATATCTAAATTCAATATCTTTTCATCCACCTGTAATGATAATAACTACATTAGTGTTCTTTTATATAAGAAGAAAAATTTTATTAACTGGTAAAAAACATTAGCAATCTATTTAATATTTATATTTTTGAATGAGTCAAAAATTAAATAAACAAAGCAAGTAATAAAAACAATTACATATATAGATTCCATTTAACTTACCGTTGTTATTGAACTGCTTAATCCATAAGTGAGAAAAATAAAACTTGCAAAAGAAACTCCAATCATTACTGTTGTGTAGAGTTTATTTAGTTTGAAATTACTACTTGCAGATGAAAAGTCTGCAATAACAAAACCTTTCATTGAATATTTATCTCTATTTCTGAAATTATTGCTGTTAACCAAACTGCCTAAAATTGGATCTGTTGAAACTTTTATTTTTTGATTGATAACAGAATTTAAACCTTTATCTTCATTGAAGAATCTTGGAAACATGTATGCATGCCATAAAGCTATTATTGCCACCCAGAAAACTACACTAACCCCTGCAAAACCAAAAAGTAAGAATCTAAAGGTTTCCATATTTGTTTTTTAATTAACTAAAATCTACATCAAAAAAAATATCTAAATATCTCAATCAAAAAAAATATACTTTAAATAATTCAATTAATCATTTCATGATGTTACTAATGATTATAAACAACGTTATTAGGGGTTTTTCTTTAAATATAAGTTAATGATCAAATCATTTGTTTAACTAAAAAAGACAAAATAATAATCAAATTTAATATTACTTTTTAGAAATGGATTTCAGGATTTTACTTGTTATTACACCAATAATATTCTCATGGATATTTACAGTCTTTTGGTTAGGTAGGTGGGATGTATTTAGATTAACGCCACTAGGATTACCAAAGAAGGGAGTAACTCCTTTTAAAAATTATCAAGTATGGGAAGATTCAGCATTAATTCCTGATGTTGGCAGACCAGCAGAAGGTTATCCAGTATTTACTGTAAGAACCGCAGCAGTTAATGCCCTAGGGATTCCAACTGTTTTCTTCCTTGGAGCAATATTGGCAATGCAGTTTAAATCTTATTAATAGGAAATTTTGATGGACATTAGATTTTTAATTGTTGGAGCACCATTTTTAATTGCATTTTTTTATACCTTATTTTGGCTAAAAAAATGGGGTGCTTTTAATTCTACAAATAATAATTTGCCAAAAAATATTTCTCTTAAAAATGAATCAATAGAACAAAGTTATATTTTAGAGAATATCTTTTTAACAAAAAATTAATCAAATTTTTCTCACCCCTTAATTAATACCTTGTCATGATTCCCATAGAACAGTATTTATTTTTTGCAGTTTCTCTTTATGCATTTCTTTATCTTTCAATAACTATAGTTAATGCATTAATTAGTTTTTCCTAAGCAATAATCACATAAAATATTAAACACTTAATTGTATAAAATTAATCTTCCTCTATCTTAAATCTCATTATATAAATATGTAAGTAGATATTAGGGCAATCTACTAACCGCTAGCTTTGATAAAGCGGTTCGTAATGAGAACCTCCCTTTGACCTCATTTTCTTTTTCGCAATCTTAGAAAATGAGGTTTAAATAATTTTTATTAGTCAGGAATATTAAAGTTAATTTTCTATAGAAATCCAGTCATTAAATTTTATTCATGGTTATGTATATTATTTACTTTTTAAAAAAGAGTTTTTTCTTTATAAAGAATATGTAGATATTTGGCGTATCTGCAACGGTATAGATTCCGTCTTTATGAACCTAGCCAACGAAAATATTCTTAACTACGTTTTAGTTATTTTAGTAGTTAGGAATATTTTTATTTTTAGGTAAATTTTTTCTTAAAAACAAATGATCAATAAATCACAAAAAGTTTCCTCATTAGAAAATATCTACAAGAATTTGGAATCCGGAATGCCAGAGAATAAATCTATTAAAGAATATGCTCTCCCTAATGCGAGACAGTGGTTAGGTGGAAGATATTTGGCCCTTTGGGTATTACCTATTTATCTAATTAGAAAAATTGCAAAATTCGCAGTTTCCTCTTCATTTATAAAACCATATTCTCCAATTAAAAATGGCCCTTCCTATAAAAGACCAGAAACTTTGTACACCTCTTTAAAAAGTGTTTTTAAAGGAGAAGACCATTTAAGATTTTTTGATCATAGGTTTATTGCTATTTGGGTAATGCCTATTGCTTTGACTGGAATTGTTTTTGAAGTGCTTTTTATATCTCCTACTAAGAATACTTTCCCTTTCAATTAAGCATCTTTTGTCCGCAATTTGTCCGCAATCATTGAGGACAGAATTTAAATAATAAAAAAGACAGGCTGGGAAAGCTGTCTATGACTTGGTTTATTAGAGTCGGGGCGACAGGATTCGAACCTGCGACCTAGTGCTCCCAAAGCACAAGAGATAATTTTCTCGAGATATATGAGAACTATTGCTATTACTTGATAAATTTGAGATATTTTATTGTTTTCGAGACAGAAAAAGGGTCTTGATATTGCTTGAAATAGCATGATATTAGTCGGGAGGGGCTCTCGGAGGGGCTCTTCAACGACATAGTGTCACATGGAATATAGGAAGTTGAATCTCATCAAATTTCTTTAAGAAACTTAATTTGCATTCTATTAAAAGTTCGCTTATATAAGTTTCCCTAAAGAATTAATAATGGATGAAGAAAGCATTAATGATCGAACAAAAGTAATTGGTGAAATACTGAGTACCAAATTTGAAGAAATCGAAAATCGCGCTCTGGGTAATACTTGTGACTCTGGTATCCCAGTATCTTTTTATGATTACGATGCAATGACTCAAGGACTTCCAAGAGGGGGGTTAATTGTTCTTGGAGGAAGACCTGCAATGGGCAAGACATCATTATCTTTAAATATGGCATTGAATGTTGCTAAAACTAAGAATCTTCCTATTTGCCTTTTCCATTTAGAAATTAGTAAGGAACAAATATCTAATCGACTTTTGGCAATGGAAATAGGAATTGAATCTGGGCGACTAAGAACAGGCAGATTAGAACTTGATGAATGGTCTTTATTGAGTGAGGGTATTGATTCTTTGAGCAAATTACCTTTGCATATCAACGATAAACCAATTAGTTCCATTCAGGAGATGCAATTAATCTGCCAAAAAATTAAAGAGGAATCTACAAAAAAGAGTTTGGGACTTGTAATTCTTGATTATGTCCAACTACTTGATTACTTACCTATATCAGATGTATCAAATAGGGAAGAGTATTTATTGAAATTAGCGAAGAGTCTTAAAAGGATGGCAGAGGAACTAAATGTTCCTGTCATTGTTATTTCTCAACTTAGTAAGGATGTAGAGAAAAGAAGAAATAAAAGACCAATGCTAAGTGATATCCGAGACTTTGAACCTCTTGAGGTGTATTCAGACATTATTACCATGATTTATAGAGATGAATATTACAACCCAGAAACTGAAGATAGAGGTATTACTGAAATTATTACCTGTAAACATAGAAATGGTCCTGTAGGAACAGTGAAATTATTATTTGAACCGCAATTTACTAGATATAGAAATCTTGCTGCTTAACTAGACTTTAATTATGAATGAACCAAAAACTATTTCTGAACTCATGACACTTGTAATGGAAGAGTCTAAAAAAGGCAATACTAATAATGCAATTATTTATTTAAATGAGGCAATAGAAATTGAACCGAATGATGTCAGATTTTATATAAGTCGCGGGACTTTTAAAGAGCATGAAAATTGTGAAGATGCGATTGAAGATTATACAAAGGCAATAGAAATTGACCCTAATTATCATTTTGCTTACTTTAATCGTGCAAGGGTGAAGCGTGAATTGGGAGATTATCAAGGAGCAATTGATGATTACTCAAAAATAATAGAAATAAATCCTAATCATCCTTATGCTTACTCAAATCGTTCAAGAGTGAAGTGTAAATTAGGAGATTATCAAGGAGCAATTGATGACTACACAAAGGCAATAAAAATAGATCCTAATAATGCATATTTATATAATTATCGTGCAGAAAGTAAGCGTAAATTAGGAGATAATGAAGGTGCTGATGAGGATGATAGAAAAGCAGAGAAACTCAAAAATATTTTTTAAATTTATGGCAAAAGATTTTCGTAATATTGAATATCATACAAATCAAGATGGAGATGGACTTAGATATTATGCGTGCTCAACATTAAATACCAAAAGGAAAGAGTTGAGCTTTCATAAAAATAAAGGAGCTATTGTTCAAATGAGATGGGAATTAAGTATAGGTGAAGATATTAAAAATCTTAGTGAAACTTTTAAATTTACTCCTCAATTTGGAGAGTTTGTTGAATATCAAAATTTATTTGATTACATAAATCAAGTATGTCGCAAAGAAAAAATGAATATGAAAATTGTTGATCTCCAGGTTTCTTGGCAGAAAGAATTTTTGTTCAAAATTAATCCTCTGACTCTAGAAATGGGGCCCTTATGGATAAGTGACTTAGAAAAAATTACAAAGAACTATAAATGGGATAACAATGAATGGATTGAAATATAATTTGCATTAATTTGTTTATATAAGTTTCCATCAAAAAATTCATTGAATAAGCAAAATGAAAGAGGAATCAAAAGAAATAATCGAATCCAACAAAAGATCAGAAAAATTAGTAGAAAATATTCTTTCAGTTGAGAAGAAAAGAGCAAAACTCAATGAACCAAGACGATATATTGAAGTTCACATAGAAGCGGAAAGGTTAGTTAAAGCTATTCTTTCGTTCGAGAAGTTTAAAAACAAGAATCAAACAGGTTATTTTTCTTATAAAGGAGACTCCGATATAGACCTAGATCATTTCTTAATAGGATTAATTTACAGCCTAACCTTACATTACGGAAATAAAGAGCTAGGGGTGGACTTGGACTTAATAGATTTAGTCCAAGAATGTTCTATAGCTCTAGAAAGATCTTTAGATAAGTTTGATCCAGAAATGGGATTTGAACTTCCTATTTATGTTTATTGGTGGATTGTCCAGGGATTGAAAAATGCAATTGATAGGGAGAAAGCAAATCAAAGTAGTTGATATTGCAAACAAAAGTATTTATCAATTAGGTGCAAGTAATAGCAAGCTATAGCTCAGGAGGGGCTACTAGAGGGGCAAATCTTATATTAAGACGATTAGTCAATATCCCAAACCTACTGCAATAACTGATCGGGGCGACAGGATTCGAACCTGCGACCTAGTGCTCCCAAAGCACCCGCACAAACAAGGCTATATCTGAGACTTATTGCTGTATCAATGCTTTAACCAATTTAAGTAAGGAATTATTATTCCTTTTTTTAAGGATTATGGGCACTTTATGGGCACAAAATAAATTCTTTTGAAAAATATTACCAATAAATAGATTTGTGTTATATAAATTAAAGAGTAAATTTTTATTATGAATTATTCAATTTATGAAGATGCAATAACAGAGGATGACGATACTTTTTTTGAAGACTTAGGAAATGATTTCAAAGAAGCTCTATGCGGTGCAATGGCAGTGGCAGGTATTGAAGATGTAATTGGTACGGACATGCGAGAAGTGTGGACAGTCTTGGGAGAAGAAGAACCAGATGGTTACGATTATGATGCTGACGAACATACTGATGTTATTGAAAGAGCCACTAATTTTCTTGCTGATGAATTATTAGAAAGTCTAAATAAAAGTTTTTCTGCTTTTTGTAAGCAAATTCTCTTGAATGACGGATATGAAACTTTTTGGGTAAATTTTGGACTGTTAGAAGTGACTTCAGATATCGAGGAATTTAATGAAGGACTGCAAAAAGTTCTTGAGGAAATTGGTTGACTTGAAAATTTTTAATAAAATTTTGAAGAATTTTCTAATCAAATATTTTATTAATTAATGCATAATTCTTTAATTGCTAAATCAAAAAAATATATTAAAAATTTTTTATTAATTATTTGTCACATCAGATAATTTTTTGAACCCAACATCATTCAGCACGAAATCAGTTATATCATCAGTGCTTTGATATCTCTCAGGGTGAGGACCATTCGCTTTATTGTACGAATAACACATGCAACTTTTGTCGCTCAATACAACAATATATATGTTTTTCGCTTCAATTTCTGATTCTGGATCAAAAGACTTCAACCCTTTTTTGAGATCAGATTTAAATTGGTCTTCATCAGTAAAATATTTTTTAAAATCTTCTTTCGGAAATTCGAAGGACATAAATTCATTTCCCTTTACAATATCTCCATAAATTTTTGGCATAACAAAATATAAATCTATCTAAAATATAACCAAAATTTAAAAACAAAATAAATTCCTTATAAAAATATATTTAATAAATAGATTTTTTTACAAAAGTTAAAAAGTAAATTACGAAAATTAGCATAAAGATCAAATCTTAAATTCTTAATTCAGTGAAAAATATAGTAAGGTCAATTGGTTTTTATTTGTTTTGGGCACTTTTTGGGCACTTTTTGGGCACTTTTTGGGCACATAATCTATGTAGTTTTTGATTGGAAATTGATCTAAACTGAAAGTAATTAGACCCTTTATTTTTATCCTAAGAAGAAATTGAAAAAAAATTTTAAATAAAGTTCTTATATAGTGAAGAAATTATAGAAGATTAGGAAGGCTCAAGAACAATTAGAGGGAGAGTTTTGTGAAATAATTTGTACTTAACAAAATATAGTTTCTGCAGTATTTTTTAAAAAGTTAAGTCTATTAAAATTTTATTGTGATCACAGATATAATTTAAATTACAGCTGAAAAAAGAAAATTAATGAAATGCTTACTACTTGCACCAATATTTTTATTTTTTCTAGGCGGATGTGGATTTATTCTTGATAATGAATATACGGTAAAGTTGAAAAATGGAAGTACTCTAGTGATCAAAGAGAGTAATACAACATGTACCAAAGATTCATCATCATGGCATATGATTACGGTTAGAAATTACGGTCCAGATACACCGTCAGGTCCAAGTATTTATGAACAATTTTATGAATGCACTGCAAATGGAGTAATAACAGATCTTGTTGGTTATCAGAGAACTTATAGTAAAACTATTGAAAAATGTCAAAAAAATTCTGCATCAATTCCATGTAAGGCCGGGGCATACTTCAATATGATTGATGAAGATTATTTCTACACTGGAAAAGCTGAAAATATGTGTTTTAGAGCTGATGGGTCAAAAAAATTTGAAAATTCAGAAAAATGTTTCTTTTGATTATTTTGGGCACTTTTTGGGCACTCTACTTTTTAGGTTAAATATATTATTAGCTGAGACTTACTGGTATAACTGATCGGGGCGACAGGATTCGAACCTGCGACCTAGTGCTCCCAAAGCACTCGACACCCCAAAGCGAGCACTACGGTTTCGAGCTATAACAATTATCTTGCGTAGTATTGCCTAATCTGTCACGACAATCTTGATATCAATTGACATCATGTTGACATCAATTGGCAAAGTAAGTTTTAACTTCCCCTCCAGAAGTCGTATCTTTAAGAAAAACTATCCCTCTTTGTTTTGCTATAAGTTCTTTTTCCTCTTGCGAAAGTCCTCCATTTAATTCTTTTTGCCATTGTTTAATAACTTCCTTTTCTTTTGAAATTTCTTCTTCTGTCTCCTCTATTTTATCTTGATAAGCAGAACCATACCAAAATGAAAACTCATTAAGCTTATATCTTTTTATTAGTTGATCTCCATTTGGATAGACATTGTAAAAAAATTCTGCCAATTCCTTCAGCTCTGATTTTCTTTTCGATATTATTTTTTTCAATTCCGTTTCCCCTTGATATATATTTATATTTTTTGCCCAAGTCAACCAATCATCATTAGTAAATGTTCCCCAAGTTGTGGCCATCTGTAAGTAATCCTCAAATAAGTGATCATGCTTGTACAAATCATTTTCTTCGAGAAAATCATAATTATTGCTTATGCAGTTATCAATCATAAGTTCATCAATAATATTTTCATTGCGTGGCAATTTATTATGCCCACAATTTTCCAGGAAATTTATTTTTTCACTTTCACTTTTACAATTCAGTGCCATATCTAAAATTTTTCTTCTTTTCTGATTATGTTCAACTAATTCCTCTACGTAATCGATCAAATTAATCAAATCTTTTGTATAGTTCATCTAAAAAAATAATTATATAAATAATAGACTTAAAAATTTATTTGACATCAAACTGACATCAAGAGAGTGATGTCAATTTAACCATTAAAAAAGCGAGTCTGGGTAACTCGCTAGTATGACTTGGATTTAAAGAGTCGGGGCGACAGGATTCGAACCTGCGACCTAGTGCTCCCAAAGCACTTAACAGCTCTAGTGCCGCACTAGGTTTTCAAGCTATGACTATTTTTTTGCTTAGTTTTGCGTAGTTTCTCCTGACAAATTAAGCATTATTTGTCGGCGATTTGTCGGCGATTTGTCGGCAATCTTATTATGAGAATATTTTAAACATATAATTTGCGACTTTTACCTATTCCTTGATGCGACTTTTTCTATAACTATTAACCATATAATCCCACCAATTAACCTTAAAAGATAATTACTATCGAGAGTTGTAAAATCAATCGCCTCTTTGCCTGTAATCAATCTGATTGAATCTGTGAGCAGAGGTAATATTCCAGTAAAAACTAATAATCCACCTAAAATATATGCCATAAAATATAGTGTTGACCTTATGTTTTTAGACTTATCAGATACTTTGATAAACACTAAAAGATCGCCTTTTAATCCCAATTTTTTATTAAACATTCCTTGACCTTTGATTAATAGAGGTTTTTCAGGATCAACACCTTTAGGTATTTGAATAATTAATGATTCTTTTTCGAAGTCTTCAAGATTTTCCTCTGATTCATTATCAAATCGCCAATTCTTAAAATTTTCAATTAAATGCTCCCCACCTTCTCTAGCTTTTAAGCTGCTTATAGTTATCCATGAAAACAAGTTAAAATATTCTTGGTCTTGTTGTTTAACTTCGATAGGATTACCATCTTTATCAGTTTTAAGTATCGTTCCCGTCCAAAATGTTTCAATCGTTGATTCAAATATTGCGACTAACTGATTTTTTTTATTAAAGACTTGTACTTGTTTTTCTTCTTCTTTATCAACAAAAGCAGATTTCTCTAAATCAATATCTTTAAACTTTTCTCCTAATTCTTCTTTTAAACATTCAGAAATTTTATCCAAAATCGCTCCGAAATTTGGATTAATTTCCAGTCGAAAACTAAATTCTTCATCAACGTAGTATTTAGTCATAGACTTTTGACCTTTTTAAAATTAAGCAACTAAATATTCCCAAACTATAATTCAACATTCAAACTGAAAAGAGTAAGCTAAAAAAACTAAACAATTGTCGGCTTTTTGTCGGCTGAAGTAACCGACATAATTTCCAATAAAAAAGCGAGTCTGGGTAACTCGCTAGTATGACTTGGTTTTTAAGAGTCGGGGCGACAGGATTCGAACCTGCGACCTAGTGCTCCCAAAGCACCCGCGCTACCAAGCTGCGCCACGCCCCGCTCATAAGATATTAGTTTATAACAGTCATTTATAAAAGACCAAATTACTAAAAATTTTATAAAAAATCACTTTTTATGTTAGGAAACTACCTTTGCAGCTATTACTTACAAAATTTATTAGTAATGTCAATATCTTTAGCTTAAGGATGAAATTGATTTTTTTAAAAATTTTACTAAAAATTAAAAACAAAAAATCAATAGATATTTCTACGCATCAGCCCCAATAAAACTTTTCAAGTAAACCTCATAATTTCATTTTTCATTAGTTAAGAGCTATAGATTTAACTAAAATATTTGTTTAAAATTTAAAGTAATAAATTCATATAAGTTCTAACTGGTATTAGACCAATACGTTAGACATTTAAAAATAATCCCTTGGATAAGGAGAATGAAAAAGCTAAAAGAATTAATTGAAACATATCAAGATTTTCCTAATAAAGGTATTGAGTTCAAAGATGTTCTTGGAATTATTCAAGAACCAAGGATATTCAGGGAACTTATTTTAGAGATGTCATCTAGTCAGATTATAAAAAATGCAGAGGCAATAATTTCTATAGATGCCAGAGGTTTTATATTTGGCTCTGCAATTGCTTTGCAAGCTTCAAAACCAATGATTGTGGCTAGAAAGCCGGGGAAGCTTCCAGGGAATCTTATTGAAAAAGACTATAAATTGGAGTATGGAAAAAATTCCCTGTCTGTTCAAAAAAAAGCTCTACAAAAGTATAATTCTTATGCAATTGTTGATGATTTACTAGCTACAGGTGGAACAGTTAATTGTGTTTTCAATTTACTTGAAAGCAATCATAAAAAAGTTGTTGGCCTATTAGTTGTAATTGAGCTGAAAAAGTTGGCAGGGAGACTAAAATTTAAATTTCCTGTTGAATCATCTATAAGTTTATAAAAATTTCAAGTTTTCGTGTCAAAAGGGTTATATCGAATTTCAAGTATTAAAGATATGACTTAATCAAATGGTTTTTAAAATTCGGTATTGTTGTCTAATATTAAATCAAACCAACAGATCCTGCAGTGAAACCGACAATTAAAAAGAAAGAAAATTCTAGTAAATCTCTAGGTAAAGAATTTACAAATAAATTGATATGAGTCATTTAACCTTGTGCTCCTCAGGTATTTAATTTTTAGAAAATATAACTAAAAAATTTTTTCTTTGAGGAGAAAATCTTAATATTTTTCTTTTTTCTAAAGAATTCAAAAATATTGCATCATCAATCTTTATTATTTAATGGGATTTATTTAGAAAGAATTTTATTTTAATGCTATATTCAAACATAATGTTCTAAGTAATTCATAGCCAAATATGGACTATAAAAAAAAATCTTTGAAAGGTTTAAATCGAATTGAAAGTTATGAGGAAATTGATACCAGACTAGCTTCTGGGTGGTATGTGGATGATGTGGGAACTAATAAGAAGAAAAAATATAAAACAAAACAAGTTATTTTCAAAATAGCTAAAAAAGCATAATTATTAGTCAGTTACAAATCTCTTTCTTTTAATTAACGTTAGAAAATTTGCGGTAGAAATTTGAATTCCAGAAAAAATAAACTTGCTAGATATAACTTAAATAGGATGTACAGGTCAAAAAAGTGGCACAATATTTCGAAAATTGTAGTCATTAATACTTGATTTTGTGAACTAAAGTACACTATTTTAAGGTGTACTT
>QCII01000010.1 GCA_003216775.1 Prochlorococcus sp. AG-402-K21 | reverse complement strand
TATTATCAGGAGTGCTGGAGTGCCAATCGCCTACAGTAGAGTAACCTTTACTAAAAAGTGGATGAGCAGGTAAATTATTCTCTTTCATATAATAAAAGATATCTTTATTTGTCCAATTTAATAAAGGCCTTAAAGAAAGTCTTTTCCGAATAATGTCAAGGAATCTCATTTTGTTTCTGTTTTCTGTTTGGCCTGCTCTAACACCGCTTGCCCAGCAGTAAATATTATATTTTTCTAGACCATTTTCTAAAGGTTTTATCTTCCTTAAATCATGATATTTATCTAAATCACTCACTTTATTTGTTTCCCAAAGTTTTCCGTATATAGCCTCCATTCTTGCTGGAGATAATTCACTTTGTAGAACTTCTACTTCTAAGGATAAATATTCAATAAGATTTTCAGCGTATTGGTATGTTTCTGGAGGTAGGTAACCTGTATCTATCCAAAATATTTTAATTTTCCTTTGCAGACATAATTTACTGACCATATTTAAAAGGACTGATGACTGTATTCCAAAACTTGTTGTAATAGCAAATTGATTATCAAACTTTTCATAACCCCAAGTAAGAATTTCTTGAGGCCTCATATCTATTAGCTCTGGATTATATTTCTTTATTAATTCAGGTTGAATATTTTTGTGGATGTTTTCAATCATTCTTCAAGTTGGTTATGAATTTAATGTTATTTCGCTCAATTTGAAAATTATTCCTATAGTTTAATAATACATTTACGCATAACAATATTCCTCTAATGAATTCAATACAAAAACCAATAGTAATAGTTGGAGCAGGTTTTGCAGGTATGACTTTTGCGTTGAATTTAAAAAATCTGAATCCTTCTTTACCAATTCTTGTAGTTGATTCTGAATCTAACTTTGTATTTAAACCTTTAATGTACGAAGTTTTAAGTAATGAAATTAGAAGTTGGGAAGCGACGCCAAAATTTGCAAATATTTTTTCTGATGCAGGTATAACTTTTTTAAGAAATTGTTTAACCAAGATTTCCTTCAAAGAAAATATTCTTGAATTTAGTGACGAATTAAAATTAAGCTATCAATATCTTGTAATTTGTACAGGATCTATCCCAAATAGTTTTCTCATTAAAGGTGTAGATGAAAATTGTTATTTTTTTAATGATTTTCGTGATCTTAAAAAATTAAAATCTTTTTTAAAAAATATACAAAAAACTTCGTTTAATAAAAAATTATTCATAGTAGGAGGTGGCCCTTCTGGTGTCGAGTTGGCATGCAAAGTTAAAGATATGTTTATAGACCAATTTGAAATTAATGTAATAGAAAAATCAAATGAAATTCTTAATAGAAACAAAATTTTTAATAGAGAACAAGCAGAGCAGGCACTAGAAAAAAGAAAAATCAACATTCTACTAAATGCCACAGTTAAAGAAGTCTCAGAAACTAAAATTAGTATTTCTAATGAGTTTGGAATAACTTCTTTGGATAAAGATATTGTTATCTGGACTGCAGGTGTTAAACCTAATTTGTCTTATTTGGAAAATAATGAAATAACAAAAAAATTTGGAAGAATTTTAGTTAATAATAATTTGCAAATAGAAAACTATAAAAACTGTTTTGCTATTGGCGATATTTCCATTATTGAAGGAATGGAGGATTTACCCATAACAGCTCAAGTCGCTATGCAGGAAGGAAATCATCTGGCTAAAAATATAGAACTATTAATTCAAGGAAAGGATCCTTTACCTTTTGATTTTCAAGATAATGGTGAAATGATTAGCTTAGGAATAGGCGAAGCTTCAATTTCTGGGCTTGGTGTTACTTTATCTGGAAAATTAGCTTTTGAGGCAAGAAGACTTATATATACTTCTAAGCTGCCTGATATTACGGAAAGTTTAAAATCTGCATCTTCATGGATATTCCAAAAAAAATCTATTTTTAAAAAGTTTCTTAAAAAAGATAATTCAATTTAAACTTTTTTGAAATATTGTTTTTGGGTATATTGAGTTAAATAAGTTTCATATGAATTTAATTGCAGTTGTTAGTAATAATTTTGATGCGTTTATAACGGTAGTTGTTTTAATTATGTCAATAATTTTGTTTATCAAAAATACTATTGCTCCAGAATTGACTGGTTTGTTATGTGTTGGAATATTTATATCCACCGGGGTTCTTTCTCCTGAAAAGGCTTTAGCTGGATTTGGTAGCCCATCCTTAATTACCCTTATGGGTTTATTTGCAGTTTCCTCTGCATTATTTAAAAGTGGTGCTTTAGATAGGGTTAGAGAATTGATTTCTTCTGAAAGTATTAGAACGCCAAGGAAATTAATTTCTTTAATAGCTTTTTTGATTGCTCCAATATCTGGAATTGTACCTAATACTCCTGTAGTAGCATCTTTGTTACCGTTGATTGAAGGTTGGTGCGAGCGGAGAAACATATCACCATCAAAAGTTTTACTACCTCTTTCTTTTGCTACTTTACTAGGCGGAACTCTGACATTATTAGGTAGCTCAGTAAATCTCCTTGTGAGTGATATTAGTCAACAATTAGGTTATGGAGCTTTGGAATTATTTAGTTTAACTTCAATTGGAATTCCTGTGTGGCTTATAGGTACAACCTACATGATTCTTGTTTCTGACATGCTTTTGCCAGATAGAGGCAGGGATAAGGATTTTATTAAAAATGGGGATATGAATATATACTTTACTGAAGTGACTATTCCTTCTACTTCAGAATTAGTTGGACAATCTGTCAGAAATAGTAGATTACAAAGACGATTTGACGTTGATGTTCTGGAATTGCAACGAAATGGAAAAGTTATTCTTCCGCCCTTAGCAGATAGAAAGATTGAACCGGATGATAGATTAATAATACGCGTAACAAGGGCAGACTTATTTAGGCTGCAGCAGGAACATACCATTCTTTTAGGAGAAAATAAAACATCTTTCGACGGAGCTAATGTTTTCTCAGATGATGAAGGTACTAAAACCTTCGAAGCTTTGTTGCCAGCAGGCTCAACTTTAGCTGGTGCAAGTTTGAGGGAATTAAGATTCAGGCAACGTCATAATGCAACAGTTTTAGCACTGAGAAGAGGCCAGCAAACTGTTCAGGAGAGATTAGGCCAAGCTGTTTTAAGAGCAGGCGATGTTTTATTATTGCAAGCTCCGCTAGATTCAATAAGAGGTTTGCAGGCTAGTAATGATTTGCTTATTTTAGATCAATTTGAAGATGATTTACCTGTTTTGATAAAAAAACCTATCTCGATTGCAATTGCAATTGGAATGGTGGTTTTGCCTTCGGTTACTAATATTCCATTAGTAGGTTCAGTGCTTTTGGCAGTGATTGCAATGGTTGCTTTTGGATGTTTAAGACCTGCAGAAATACAAAAATCAATTAGGTTAGACGTTATTTTATTGCTTGGATCCTTGTCGTGTTTCAGTGTCGCTATGCAAGTAACAGGATTAGCAGATTTAATTGCATTAAATCTTAATTTTGCCCTTGATGGGTTGCCTTTGTATTTTGCACTAGTAGTAATTTTTGTATCGACTGTTATCCTTACCCAATTCATAAGTAATGCTGCTTCGGTTGCTTTGATTTTGCCTGTTGTTATTGAATTTTCAAACGTTTTGGAGATTTCACCCAGTGCTTTAATAATGCTTGTTTTATTTGGAGCAAGTCAATCTTTCTTGACTCCAATGGGTTATCAAACAAATTTAATGGTTTACGGTCCAGGAAGATATAGATTTTTTGATATCGCAAAATACGGAGCTGGATTAACACTTATAATGTCATTTACAGTTCCAGTATTGATAATCTTAAATTTCAGATAAATAAAGTGAAACTAACAAGTAATGTTTACAGGTTAAAAGATGCTTACAGAAAACTATCTGTGCCT
The DNA here is from genome assembly GCA_003216775.1 of Prochlorococcus sp. AG-402-K21. Lineage (GTDB taxonomy): Bacteria > Cyanobacteriota > Cyanobacteriia > PCC-6307 > Cyanobiaceae > Prochlorococcus_A. The sequence goes on along the minus strand of QCII01000010.1, from coordinate 59,933 downwards.
CAATTTACTATCGTTACAGGATTAGTTATTATTTTTTTTGGAACTTTAATTTTAAGTTCCCCTTTATGTTCATCTTCAAAGGTTGGTTTGTGGGAGGCATTTTTCACATCAACCTCTGCCATAACCGTTACTGGCTTGACCATAATAGATATTGGTGTTGATTTGAATTTCTTTGGCCAATTGTTCTTAGCTTTTATGCTTTTATCAGGTGGTCTTGGATTAATGGCTATTACCATATTTCTACAAGGTTTCGTTGTAAAGGGGACAAAGCTAAGAACTAGATTAGATAAAGGTAAAACTCTTGATGAATTCGGAGTTGGAGGAATTGGACGAACTTTTCAAAGTATTGCTATAACTGCAACTTGTATCATATCCTTTGGGGCAATTGTTTTATATTCTTTTGGATTCGTAGATATTCAAAATAATTGGGAAAGACTTTGGTCCTCGATTTTTCACAGCATATCTGCATATAACAATGCGGGGTTTTCGTTATGGTCAAATAGTCTTCAAGACTACAGAACAAATTTTTTGGTTAATATTGTGTTTGTTTTTCTCATTGTCATGGGTGGACTGGGATGGCGGGTTATTGATGATATTTGGAGTAATAAAAACAATCTTTCTTATAAAAAATTGAGCCTTCATTCCAGACTAGTTATTAGGACGAGTTGCTCTCTAATATTATTCGGATCATTAGGATTATTTATCACTGAATCATTGCTAAGTAGTCAATTTTTTAATGATTTAAATTTGTTTGAAAGGGTATTATCATCAATCTTTGAAACAGTGAGTGCAAGAACTGCAGGCTTTACAAATTATCCCATCTCCTTGAACTCTATCTCGGATACGGGCCTCTTGTTATTAATGACTCTGATGTTTATTGGAGCAAGCACTGGAGGTACTGGTGGAGGCATTAAGACAACTACATTTATTGCTTTAATGGCTGCAACTAGATCAACCTTGAGAGGCCAGAAAGATGTAATTATTAGCAATAGATTAATTTCAGATAAAGTTGTCTTGAAGGCAGTTGGTATTACAGTTGGATCTTTGCTTTTCGTTCTTTTAATGGCAATGCTGCTAAGTACAACTAATACTTTTATTAAAAAAGAATCCTTCACATTTCTAGAAATTTTGTTCACTTGCATATCTGCATTTGCAACAGTTGGTTTTGATATTGGTTTAACTGCAAAATTAAACCATTTCGGCCAATTTATTCTTATTATTGGGATGTTTGTAGGCAGACTTGGTATTCTTTTGCTATTGAGTGCACTTTGGCAGGCTCTTTATAAGAGTAGAATAGATAGACAAAAGAGAATTGGCTATCCTAGGGCTGATCTTTATGTTTAGGACTGACTGAGTTTTATTATGGCTGATTGGTGGCAGTGGTCTCAAAAGAGAGAAAAAGAAGCCCTCACTTTTGCAGTTGTTGGTGTTGGAAGATTCGGAACCGCTGTTTGTAGAGAACTTATTAGTAATGGTGCAGATGTTTTGGCTGCAGATTATTCGGAAAAAGCTATTGATGATTTGAGACAATTGGAACCTTCTATAGAAGCTAGAGTAGTAGACTGTACTGATGAAGAGTCCATGAAGGAATCTGGAATACTTGAAATGAATACTGTTGTAGTGGGTATTAGTGAACCTATTGAAGCAAGTATAACTACAACACTTATTGCTAAGGATAGTGAAGGTAGCAAAGTGAAAAGAGTGATAGCAAGAGCCACGAGTGACTTGCACGAAAAAATGTTAAAAAGGGTAGGTGCAGACAAAGTTGTTTTCCCATCCAGAATGCAAGGGGAAAGATTAGGTTTAGAACTAGTTAGACCTAATTTAATCGAAAGATTGGAATTAGATAACCAAACTGGCATAGATGAAATAACAGTGCCAGAGGAATTTATTGGAAGATCTTTAAGGGATTTAAATTTGAGGAAAAATTATTTAGTCAACGTACTTGCAGCAGGACCTGCTGAAAAGTTAACAGTTAATCCTCCAGCAAAATATATTTTGGAAAGAGGAAATATTTTGGTAGTTATGGGAAAAACTGCAGATTTACAGAAATTACCTCAAAATTAAATATTTTACTCTGATTTTTTGTAGTATCGAATCCTTTGAGGAGCTCTTTTTAATCTTCTTACACTTTGTTTCTCAAGTTCGTCTCTAAATTTATCAGTACTTAAATTGTTTTCTGATATAAGTGATTCACCCTGTTTATCAAAGTATTTTTTTATACCTTCTTGTATTAAAACTTTTGCCATATTACTGACTGTTCTAGATTCATTACTGGCTAAAATAGTTAGTTGCTCACATATTAATTCAGGAAGAACTACTTGAATTCTAGGAGATTTAGGCTTCCCATTTGTTGAGTTTTGACGGGTAGCCATGAGGCAAAGAAGATAACTGTTACTTATTAGTATACACAGTTAGTCAAGGATACTATCTTTGTGTATATTATTAATAAGGAAATATATATCCGTATCAATCAATTTTTTTATTAACCCATGAAAAATTCAAGAAAACTTGATTCACCTAAAAGGTCGATAATTGATAAAAGAAAAAAAAGATTAGTTAATTCTGATTTTCACGATAATGAAAATAGTGATGTTTTGGTATCAGCTGTAATTAGTCCATATTTGTTAACACATCTTCACCATATTCTTCAACAATCTGAGTATTATGCACAAAAAGATGGTAGAAAATCTCATGCAGCTAACTTTGCTAAATTGAGAAAGGTTTTATGTTTAGACGCAAGAAGTATGGCAGATGCTTCAGCAAAAGAAATAAAAGATACGGATAATGATTTAACTATTGATAAATATAATGAACAAAATGTCGCTTGAAGTAATAATCTATTAATAATATAGATCTTAAAAAAATGTCTAGTAATGCTGAAAAGCTCTATAAATTAATAGCAAACGATTCTAAAAAGAAACAGAGTTTATTTATGACCGCCTTGACTAATCCGAAAAAAGCCCTAGACAAAATATGCGATATTGGCAACGAGTTAAACATTTCTGTGACTAAAGAAGAAGTGATTGATTATTTGAGCACTATTGATGACGAAGCAACTAAAATGTGGTTGGTTAAGGCTCGGGGAGGTCTTTAGGTAAAGGCTTCGAATAATTACTGTTTTGATTCATAATAGGTTTAATTCTTTTGTTGTAGCCGCCTCCACCAGCTAAAGTCCAAAAAAACCAATAACTTGGAATCGCAAGAGCTGCCGCTATGAAAATTACTACAATCTGTTCTATTCTTTTCATATGTAGATTTTATTCTACAAAATATTTTTAGTAAATAACCCTCAGATTTTGTAAATTCTATTTTTAAAAAAGTGATTAGATTTGAAGGTGTAACCAAAATTTATTCTACAGATGTCATTTTAAAAAATATCAATTGGGAGATTAAGAAAGGAGAAAAAGTTGGTTTAGTTGGTTCCAATGGAGCAGGTAAATCAACCCAATTTAAGATTTTAATTGGAGAAGAAGATCAAACTAGTGGAAAAATCATAAAAGAGGGAAATCCTAAAATTGCTCATTTAAAACAAGAGTTTGATTGTAATTTGAATTATTCAGTAAGAGAGGAATTAGAAAGTTCTTTCAAAGATATACAGATTGTTGCTATGAAACTTTCTGAAACTGAGAATAAGATGAAATTATTGGATGTAAAAAAACATTCTGTTGAACTCGAAACATTAGTAAATAAACTCGCAAAATATCAAGCAAAATTTGAAGCCTTAGGTGGCTATGAAATGCAATCTGAAGTAGAAAAATTATTACCAAAACTAGGTTTCTCTTTGAAAGATGCTGATAAATTAGTTGGAAATTTTTCTGGTGGTTGGCAGATGAAAGTTGCACTTGGAAAAATAATCTTACAAAAACCTGATTTACTTTTACTTGATGAACCAACTAATCATTTAGATTTAGATACTATGTTTTGGCTGGAAGAATATCTATCGTCGCTTAAGATTGCAATTATCATAATAAGTCATGATAGATATTTTTTAGATAAATTATGTAAAAAAATAATTTTTGTAGATAGAGGAATATCTGAAACATATAATGGAAACTATTCTTTTTTCGTTGAACAGAAGGCTTTAAATCAAGAATCACAAAAAAAAGCATATGAATTACAACAAAAAGAAATTGAGATTCAGAAGAAATATATAGATAGATTTAGAGCTAGTGCAACTAGAAGTTCTCAAGCAAAGAGTAGAGAAAAACAATTAAAAAAGATGTCTAAAATTGAGGCTCCTATAGCAAAATCAAAAAGTGCTGCTTTTGATTTCCCAGATTGTCCTCGCTCAGGAAAATTAGTTCTAAATATCAAAAATTTGTCTCATAGTTATGAAGATACAATTCTTTTTTTAGATGTTAATTTAAAGATTTCGTCGGGGGAGAAAATAGCAATATTAGGACCCAATGGCTGTGGTAAATCTACTTTGCTTAAAATTATTATGAAAAAAATATCACCTGAACTTGGAGAAATTAATTTTGGTAAACATAATATAATTACTAGTTATTATGAACAGAACCAGGCTGAAGCACTTTCACTGGAGGAAAGGGTTATTGATTTAATATTTAGTAAATCTCCAGAATGGTCTCAAAAAAAAGTAAGAACTTTTTTAGGAGGTTTTGGCTTTCAAAATGAAACTGTTTTTAAATATATTAAACAACTAAGTGGTGGTGAAAAGGCAAGATTAGCATTGGCACTGATGATTATGAATTCTAGTAATTTTCTACTATTGGATGAGCCAACTAATCATTTGGATTTGCAATCCAAAGAAAATTTAGAATTAGCGATAAAGAATTATAAGGGTTCATTATTACTGATTTCTCATGATCGATATTTTATTTCAAATGTTGCAAATAGAATTGTCGAAATAAAAGATTCAAAGTTATTTTCATATGATGGCAATTACGAATATTTTTTAGAAAAAAAAAACAATAAAAAAAGTAATTAAAAAAAATATAATTATTTTCAAAAAAGTTTACATTTAGCTAGGCAAGATCACTTATTTTTCTTTACATATTCTACCGTCCTTGTTTAATCTTAAAAATGCGAAAAAAGTATTTAATAGTGCATATGAAAAATTATGATTCCAAAGAAAAACAGTTTACAATTTCTGATCCTATTGAAAGTTATTTTGAATGCATTTCTAGCTGCGATATTAATGATGGTAAGTGTATTTCAAGTTGTGTGGAAATACTTAAGCAGAGCGAAAATTGAGACTTTTACTTAATTTTGTAGATTGGTAATATCAGTTGGCTTGACTTTTAACTCTATCAATCTATTTCTTCGCTTTAACAATATTTTAATTGTTTTATTAATACCGTTATTACTTATTTCTTTTATAACGTCTGACGCTGTTTCAATATTTTTATTGCCCACTTTTATAAGTATGTCATTTACAATAATTCCACTCTTTTCAGCTGGACTATTAGGGACAACATAACCAACCTTTACGGTATTATTATTTGTCTCAAACTCACTTTCATCTATTAGTCTGATACCGATCATAGGATGTATCACTTTCCCATTTTTAATTAGTTGATAGGCTATTTCCTTAGCTTTATTTATTGGAATTGCGAAACTTAAACCTGCTCCCGGACCTGACCTGATCAAGGTATTAATACCAATTACTTCTCCATTACTATTCAATAGTGGACCTCCAGAATTTCCAGGATTAATTGCAGCGTCTGTTTGAATAAGTTCAAGTTTTTTATCGTATATTCCTAACTGTGTGACGTTTCTTTTTAGATTACTGATGATACCAAGAGTAACTGTATTTTCTAATCCGAATGGATTCCCAACTGCAATTGCCCAATCACCAACTTTAATTTTTGTTGAATCCCCCAATTGTGCTTTTGGCCATGGTCCTTTTCCTTCAATTTTAAGTACAGCTAAATCTGTAAAAAAGTCTTGTCCTATTAGTTTTCCTTTTACTTTTTTGCCGTTGGTTAAACCGACAATTACCTTATCTGATCCATTTACAACGTGAGCATTAGTCATTACGAGTCCATTTGCAAATATAAATCCACTTCCCTGACTTTGCTCTATTCTTGGTTGATTGTCGTTAGGTAAATTTAATCCAAAAAATCTTTCAAAATAAGGGTCTAAAAATATTTGAGAATCTCTAGGAAATTTTCTTCTATTAACATATTTTTGGGTTTCAATTGTTACTACAGAAGAGCCAGTTTTTTCGACTGCTTTAGTTACGAAAGATTTACTTGAATAGTTATTAATTTCATTTAATTTTGGGTTAATTAATGGTTTGGATATTACATTTGATATGCAAAAAACACTTGTTGTGATTGTTGAAAAGAGTAATAACTTTTTTGGGTTCAAACTTTTTAATTTTGTTTTTTGTATTTTTTTCAGGAACATTTGATACACAATTTTTGTGTAATTTCACTATAACTAACTAAAAAAATTATTAAGTTAGGAGTAGAATTTTTTTTTCTAAGATAGCTAATTTTCTTTTTTTCAGGTTATCATGGAAGGATAAATATAATTAATCTATAAATTTGATGACGCTATTGTTCCCAATCATATATTCTGCAGCCTTAACATACCTAGTCTGGAAAGCTTTTAAAGTAATGTCTAACGGCTGGAGTATTTCTAGTTCAGAAAAAAAACAATTCTACAAATCAAATATAAAACAAAAAAAATACACAATTCATCCAGAGCTTCTTGATAAATCAGGTAATATAACCGAAGAAGAATTATTAACAGTAAGATTTTCAAATGATAACGACTCTACATTAGAAGAAAAGGGTTCAAAAACTGACCAGTAGGATTTAAATTTAAGGTAAAAAAATTGGAATTAAGAACAAAAATTGTATCTTCTGTAATTAGGTCTCTGAAGTTACCACCGAGGTTTCGCTTGAAAATGGTCAAAGAAGATCCCGTCAGGCTTGAACTAAGCCTAACTCCCTCTTATGGTAAAAATCCAATCATTGTTGGTCTAGTGGAATCTCTTGATTTAGTTGCTCGAAGAGATAGAGAAGGTAGATTGCCCAGAGATTTGCAAGGAACTTGGGATTGGACTGTAAGACATGGCAAAGTAAGTACTGGTGGTTGGAATCCTATGCTAAAGGAAGCGTTGCAAACAATGTTTGATACAGGATTGCCAGCAATTGTATATGAAGAATTAACTGGAGAAGAGTACCGACCTGTCGATGGTGTAAGACATATTAAATAATTAACTTATTATTTTTCATAAATTCTTACTTAAAACGTTAAAATATTTTGATAGACAATCTAGTTACTTATGAATGATGAAAATCAACCAAGATTCGGCTTCGTTAATTTTGCTGAAACGTGGAATGGTCGTATGGCAATGATGGGCATTTTGATTGGTCTTGGTACTGAATTAATTACGGGACAAAGTATCCTACGACAAATTGGAATAGGGTAGATTTTATTTTATTTCTTCTGCCTTTATTTCAATGGTTCTTTCACTTGGATCTATACCTAATTCATCCTTGTTTTTGAAATTGTTTAAATCTGCTCCACAATTCATGCAGGTTTCATTTAGGCCTAAAGATATTGTGCCACAATTATTACATCTATTGATTTCTGATTTGAAGGAGTTAAAACCTATAAAAACTAGAATTAATAATAAAAGAGGAATAAGTAATAAAAGTAATAGGATATTACTTATAAAGCTTACCAAGAAGTTAATCCCAAATATAGGAATTAATATCAATAGAATTAGAGAATAAGTAAGAAAATTTTTATTGACTTTTAGAAAATAATTCATCCTAAATTAGTTTATCTTTTTCTTTTTTTATTTACTAAAGACATATTAGCAATTACAACACTCCAGCACTGTCCAAAATATAAAATAACGCCTAAAAGCCAAACCCATAAAGTAAGGACAAGAAAACCACCGATAAAACCATATGCTTGGAATCTTGCCCCAAGAGAAAGAATACTTTTACTTACCGCTAAATTTAAGGTGGTTAGGCCAATTCCAATAAGAATAGATCCAGGCAAAAGTGGTTTTAAAGGAACTTTTCTACTAGGTAAGAGGGCTTGCAATAATAGAGCCATTAAAGAAAAGCCAATTAGTGGGATTGCAAATTGACCAACTTGTAAAAGGGGTAACTTTAATAATAAATCAGAAATTAAATTATTAGATTTTGTGAGATTCTCTAAAACGTTACTGGGGATCATCCTGAGATTTGCACTAATCTGATCTAATACCATTAAGAATCCTATAAAGAAAACTATTAAAAAAGCTTCGACTCTATTTCTGAGAAACCTCGAAGCTTGCTCTCTCCAAGCGGCATTTACTTTCCTGGAAGGTAATTCATCTTCCCATAGCCTGTCTGAACCTCTTTGTAAAGATAAATATGCATTTCCTGCTGTAAATATCAAAAACATAGCTCCTAGAATGCCTGCTCCAAAACCTTGATCAATCAAATTAAATAATGTTGTTTCTACTAATTCAACTACTGAAGGAGGTAAAAGCTGAGCAGCGATAGTAATAATTTGTTGATCTAATCCCTCTTGTTTGCCTAGGAACCATGATGCAATTGAAAGAGAAATAAGAAGAATTGGGAAAAATGACTGTAGTGCGTAATAAGCAAATGCAGCACTTAAATCAATACAATCTGATTTACTCCATCTTTCACAAGCTCCCCACAAACTTTTAAGGATCCATGTTGAGCTGCGCTGCATATTGATTCTCTTCAAATATTTACCTTATATATATTTTTTTATTGTATCTAATTAAGAAATTTTTCAAGTAGATCATTGCTTAATGATGCAACTATTTTTCCAATAATAAATTACCCCATGGCTTTAATATTTCAATTTTTTCTATTGATCTACAAGCAATTAATGGAAAATTAACATCGCTCAAGTTTTGTCCTGAAAGTAAATTCAAAGGATCTATTTCTAACCACTCAATAGAACAATTGAGTTCTTCTAATAAAAGCCAGGCCGCTGCAATATCCCATATTTTTGGGGTTGATTCTATTGCTCCGAAAGTTTGTCCCATCGCTACACTAGTTAGATTCAAACTCGATACTCCCAGGAGTCTGATCTTGCCTGGAAAAACTGAGTTTGGTTTTTTTTGTAAAATTTTTATGGATCTACTACATAAAGAAATGCATTCACTTTTATTATTATTTTGGTTAGGATCTATTTTTTGGTTATTTAACCAAACTCCCATACCTTTAATGGATACAAACTTTTTGTTCAATGTAGGTATTATTAGAAAAGAAGATTGAGGTTTACCATCGACGAACCTTGCCACTGATATAGACCAGTAAGGAATACCTGCAGCAAAATTAGTTGTCCCATCAAGTGGATCGACCACCCAGTAAGCTTTGGAGTTAGGGACCAACTTACTCCCTTCTTCACTAAGAACACCCTCTCCTGGCGCTATTGATGCCAGACCATCTACTATTGTTTTATCACTCCATAAATCGCAACTTGTTAATAATGAGCCATCTGCTTTATTGCTAGAGCTAATATTTCCAAAATCTTTTTTTTGACGTTGACTAACTAATTCAAATAAAGAATCTAATTCATCTAGTTGCTTTTTAGTTAATTTTGGTAGATTCATCTTAGTAGATTGCAAATAGAATCTATATCTTCAACTTTATTATTTTCATCTGCACAATTTTCACTTATTTCAAGAAAAGTTAATCTTTCTAATTCATCTAAATTCAAATTGTAATTATATATAGCATTAATATTTTTTGATTTTGCATTACTTAATTCACTTTGTCTTACAAGTACATCCTTAAGAGTTGATATGCCAACATCATATCTAAGTCTCGATAGTCTTACAGATTCTTTACTAGATTCAATTTCTTTTAGAGAAGAAATTATTTTATCTTCATTTAATTTTAAATTTAAATAGGCTTTACTAATATTTGTGGTTAAAACATTTTTTAGATTTTTATAGGCATATTCCTCAGATTCTGCATCTGCCATTTTTGATTTATAAGAGTTTTTATTCTTTCCGCCATTAAAAATACTCCATGCAAAATTTAAACTTATTGTATTTGTATAGTTAGATTCAGATTTTTCAGAATTAATACTAGTAGATAGAGAGTCGCCTCTAGAAAATGTACTTGCGAATGTGTTGCTGATATAAATATTTGGCCTGTTTTGAGATAAAAAACTTTTTGCTTGGCTCTTTTTGATAGATTTTTGAAGTAGGAGGTTCTTTAAAGAAAGATTTTCGTTGAAAGCTTCATCAATGTTTTTATTTAATTTATGATTCCAAAAACCTGTTAGTTTTTGTTCTTTATTAATTTCAAAATCTCCTTTAATGTTAAGAATCTCTTTTAGGGAAATTTTGTTAATTTCATGTTCAATTTTCTTTTCATTAAGAGATTGTTTATCTCGAGACAGTTGAGCTTCTGCTTCAAGCACTTCAAATTTTGTTCCTATTCCAGCATCTAACTTTGCTTTAGCATTATTCAAACTTGTAATTGATAAATCAAGTGTAAATTTCTTATTTTGGATATCTTGATATGACTTTTGGTATTTGTGATATCTCCTTCTTGATTCTTGAATTAAATCTTTTTTCTTAATCTGATAATTATTTTCTGCGATTTTAAAATTTTCTTTGGCAATTTTAATTTCGAATCCTCTCAGGGGTTCTATTAAATCCCATTTAATATTAAGAGAAGGATTAGCTGAAAATTGTGAAGTCTTTAAAGTTGCTGAATTGCTACTATACTTTTTACCAGAGACATATTTTGGTAAACCGCTGGCTTGAAAATCTAAGGATGGATATCTCTGAGCAATTTGACTTGACAAATTAAAGTTTGCCGAAGTTACTAAATTTTCTAATGATTTTAATTCTTCATTATTTAAGACAATTTTTTCTATCTCTTCATAACTGATAAAAGTTTTGTTTGATTTTTCTTCTAAAACTTTATCTATTAAGCCTTTTTTTTCATTTGATAGTGCTTCTAGAGAGTTGATAGATAGAGCAAGAGGTAAAAATAAGATAGAATGAATTATTTTTTTAAACATTTTTTATATTACTTTTTATTAGATTTTTCCAATCAAAGTACTTATAATATCATTTGAATCATCCAGAACGTGAATTTGGGTATTCAATTGATTTTCTACTTCTTTAATATTTTTATCATCTAAAAATAAGTCAGTATTAATTTTTAACATTATTGATGGTATGTAAATACCCTCTCCTAAATCCTTATTTTGCAGTCCATTAATTAGATCTTCTCCAGTGAGGAGTCCAGTTACAACTTGCTCTTGTCCCCAATAAATACTTGGTAAACCATATAAATTAATTGTTAATCCATCAATTAAGTTTAATTTTTTAACTATAGGAATGAGGGCTTCATAAACTAATTTGCCTACAATCCAACTAACTTTTTTTGGCTTTTTTACTTTTTGGGGTAGGTTTTTAGTCTTCTCATTCAATATTTTTAGAAAGCTTCTTATAGAGCCTACTCCATTAGATTCTTGTGGCATATTTTCGTAGGTGTTGTAACTAGGTAAATTTGTACCTGCTATTAAATACCATTCATCTGCCAGCCAACAAAAGCGAGTCCCAAGAATTTTTTGTAAAGAGGCTTGAATCTTTTCTACTTGTTTAATGGTTTTGATTGCGTATTCTGAGCTTATTGATTTCAAGCCATCATTCTCAGGTCTAAATTTTGTAAGACCTACGGGAACTATTGCAACTGAAAGGACTGTTTGAGAAGTTTTTTTGTAGAATTTGGCAAGTTCTAAAATTGATTTCTCAAGAATCTTCCCGTCATTTATGTCAGGACATACAACGATTTGAGCATGTATTTGAATAGAGTTTTTTTCAAACCAAGAAATTTGATCCAGAATAATTCCTGCATTTTTATTTTTTAATAATTTTTTTCTTGTATCAGGATCGGTTGCGTGGACAGAAATAAAAAGTGGGGAGAGTTTTTGCGTAGCTATTCTCTTCCAGTCTTCTTTTTTTAAATTTGTAAGAGTTAGATATGAGCCATAAAGAAAACTTAATCTGTAGTCATCATCTTTTACGTAAAGGCTTTTTCTTTTACCACTAGGCTGTTGATCTATAAAACAAAACGGACATTTATTATTACATTGCTTGATTGAATCAAATAATGCATCTTTAAAATTAATGCCTAAATTGACATCTTGATCTTTTTCGATGCTTACATCATGCATTTTATGATTTTTATCTAAAACTGATATGTTTAAAATTTCTTCACTAATAAGAATTTGATAATCAATTAAATCTCTTGGTTTTTTTCCATTAATACTAATTATGGAGTCACCTGATTCAAATCCTATTTCTTGAGCAATAGAATTATCTTCAATACTTTCAATTTCTGCTGGTTTTATTTTATGAGTAATATTAGGAACCAAAAGATCATTAGAATCTTCTTTGTAATTAATTTCTTTCCACACAATGAAATTCCAATTAATCTTCTTTATATTTATTCTAAACTCATATCTGGCCTAAAGTGTATTAAATACTTTTAAAATATTGAATAGAATTATGAAATCTAGGACCTTTAATTTATTAAAATATGGCATTCGCAGTTTTTGAAAACACGATTTAAATTAATTAAAATAACCTAATAAATTTCATTCATTGGAAGAATTAATTACGAAAAATTTAGAAGTGAAAAATAAATTGACCCAAGAATTGGATGAAACTGTTGATTCATATCAAAGTACCTTTTTATCAAGGCCAATTTCTTTAAGATTGTGGTCTTCTTTTTTTGTTATTTTGCCTATATTCGTTCAAGCCCCTTGGGTTAGATCCGAACCAATTAGTGCTCTTTGTTTTACTTTTGTAATTATCTTAGGAGCATTTTCTTTGTATAAGAAACTACCCATAAAATGGTTTGTCGTAAGTTCGTTATTACTTGGTGTATCAGGGAGTTGGCTAGGTGGATGTCTGTTCTGGGGATGGTTAAGCCCATTCCCTATTCTACACATACCTGTTGAAGCTGTAGTTCTCCCATTAGCTTTAATTGGACTTGGTACTAATTGGAAAATAGGTTCAAGTTTTTATATCTCTTCTTTATTTGGAACTGCAGTTACCGACATTACAATTTTTTTAATTGGAATAATGGATCAATGGAGGCAGGTAATTACAGCAGATTCTCAAACTGCACCCCAAATTCTTCAAAAAACTTCAGAGGATCTTATCCAAATCAAGTCATTATCTATTATTGTTTTTGTTGCTCTTATACTTTGGTTTATTTCAAAAGAAATTTTTGATTCTGCCACAATTAATACTACTAATGGTAAAGCACTCTTAGTTTCTAGTTATGTAATTCAAACGACATTGATTGTTGATGGTATTTTTATTGTTTTAGCAATTCTGCAACCAACTTTTAGTGGATTGGTTTAATGCTGAGAGCCCCATTTTCGCAAGAACCGATTCCATTAAATAATTGGGATGTTATCGTTATTGGCGCAGGAGCTGCAGGACTTATGACTTGTCTTGAATTACCTGTAAATCTAAGAGTGCTTCTTTTAAATAGGAATACTAGCAAGATATCTTCAAGTCGATGGGCTCAAGGAGGAATAGCATCTGTTGTTAGACAGGACGATTCATTCGATCTTCACGCAGATGATACTTTAAAAGCAGGTGATGGACTATGTGATTTTCAAGCTGTAGAAATGCTGGTTAAAGAAGCCCCAGGTTGTGTAAATAGATTGCAGCATTTAGGGATGATTTTTGACCAAAGTTCTGATCAATTAGCCACTACTTTAGAAGCAGCCCATTCTCGACGAAGAGTTTTACATGTTAAGGATCGTACTGGAAGAGCATTAGTTGAAGTCCTAGAAGATCATATTGAAAATAAAAGAAATATTCTTCACTGTAGGGGTGTAAGAGTAACTGAACTTTTTATTGACAATGAAGAATGTAAAGGAGTTCAGGTTCTTGACGGAGCAAATTTATATTGGATTCAATCGAGAGCTGTTGTTTTAGCTACAGGAGGGGGTGGGCATTTATTTACTAACACAACAAATCCTGCTCAATCTTCTGGAGAAGGGATTGCTCTTGCATGGAAGGCAGGCGCTGCTATCGAAGATTTGGAGTTTGTTCAATTTCATCCAACCGCTTTAAAATTTTATGGAGCACCTTGCTTTTTAATATCTGAGGCACTTAGAGGAGAGGGTGCTATTTTAGTTGATAAAAATGGTGAAAGCCCAGTTAAAAATCTTAAAAATCGCGATTTAGCCACTAGAGATCAGGTAAGTAGAGCAATTATGAAAAATATGCATGATAATAATGTAGATCATGTTGGCTTAGATCTTCGTTATATTGATCCAGAAAAAATTGTAGAGCGATTTCCTACTATCATAAGTCGATGCCAGGATTATGGGGTAAATCCTTTAAATGAGGTTATTCCTGTAGCTCCTGCAGCTCATTATTGGATGGGAGGAGTAAAAACCGATTTAAATGCTTCTTCTACACTAAAAGGATTATACGCTGTAGGAGAAGTTGCTTCTACTGGTGTGCATGGTGCTAATAGATTGGCAAGTAATTCACTGATGGAATGTCTTGTTTTTGCAAGAAAAATGTCTTCAATTGTTTTGAATGACCCTGCTAAATTTGAAAAATTTGAAAGATCATTCAAAGAGTTTGATATTCAAGATCCAAAAGAGGATCAAATTTCTCAAATCTCTAAAAAAATTGATGAATTAAGAAAACTATGTTGGTCAAATCTAGGCGTATCACGAAATAAGGTAAGTATGAGTAAATTTTTAAATAATATCGAAGACGATATTTCTCAATTACAAAAAGATGCTTTACTAAGTTCTCTTGAAAAAATAAAATTTGATCAAAAAATTAAACTTAGTGAACGCAATAGGAGAGCATTAAATCTTTTACTTGACTTAAAGAATAGACAAATAACAACTATAACTTTATTAAAAGCTTGTCTATTTAGAGAAGAGAGTAGAGGGGGCCATTATAGAGATGATTTTCCAGATAAAGATAAAAATTGGGAATGCCATACTAGACAACAGTTAGATCAAAAAATTCAAAAAAGATTTATTAAAAATTAGAGTCTCCTTGATAGCCAGTCTTTATGGCTAATTCATTCAGGTCACGAGTACCACTAATTATTTCTCCATTGATTTCCCACGAAGGAAATCCATTGATTCCTTTCTTTTGGCATAGCGCATACTCATTATCTTTACCATCTTTAGCACATTCAACTACTTTTAATTCTTTAACTGCTTCCTTACCAAATAATTGTTTCTGATCGTGGCAATGCGGGCACCAGTATGCACTATACATAACAATATTGTTTTCACTTAAAAATTTTGCAAATTTTACCTTCTGGGGAGAGCTTGAAGTGGTAATTATTGGGGATACATTTTCAGTAGGGCTCTTATTATCATCAATAGCATTAGAGGGGTCAACGTTTGTTGACCAAATTAGCCCTCCCAACAGGACACTAATGGCTACAATGAAACCTCTAAAAATCATAGGTTCTCTACTTTCAAACTTTGCTCCAATCATAGAAATTATAAAGATAGAAAAAGATAAAATTGCAGAAAGTATACAAAAAAAGCAATATGCTTGAATATTAAAAAACATTATATTGATTAATAAAAAGCTAAATGTTGATGACGCACAGGATATTAGAAATACTAACCACCATAAAAACTTATTTAGTTTTTCTTTTGGGGAAATTAAATTAAGCGAAAGTATTATTGTGATAACTAATATTGATAAATACGTTATAAATCCAGCTAATGAGAGAGGTATATTAACTTGATTATTTTTAAATAAAGTACCCCATTGACTATTTAAAACTGTTTCACAACCATTTTGTATCCCTGGGCAAGAAAGCGAAGTAAATAATCCCCAGTTTTTTAATGTAATCGAACCTGTATCAACTATGCCTATAGTGCTAAGAATTGCGATTATGATTTTTGGCCATTTCAAATCTTTTTTGTTTCTTTTGTTTAAAGTCTCTAGGGCCATACAAAATGAAAGTTTGTTATTTACATTATCTATCCTAATATTATCTTGGCATGAGAGTTATATACGAAATGCTTTTTAAATTTTTTAATTCTTAATTTTCAAGTTGTGAAAGAAAATAGTCTCAATTTAAAAGAAAAAAAACTATCTAAGATTGCATTCAGTCATGTTGGCTGCGAGAAAAATCTTGTTGATACTGAACATATGCAAGGCTTATTAGATAAAGAGGGTTATGAAGTTGGCAGCAATATAGATGATGCAAATGTTGTTGTTGTAAATACTTGCAGTTTTATTGAAACAGCTAGAGAAGAATCTATTAGAAAAATTCTAGAATATACAAATCAAGGAAAGGAAGTAATAGTTGCAGGCTGTATGGCTCAGCATTTTAAGGATGAACTTCTAAAAGAAATCCCTGAAATAAAAGGTTTGGTTGGAACAGGAGATTATCAAAAGATAGCTAATGTTTTAGATAGAGTAGAAAAAGGAGAAATCGTTAATGAAGTTTCAAAAATACCAGAATTTATTGCAGATGAGGAAATCCCTCGTTTTGTAGATAAAAATAAATTTGTTGCTTATCTTCGTATTGCTGAGGGCTGCAACTATAATTGCGCTTTTTGTATTATTCCTAAGTTGAGAGGCCCTCAAAGAAGTAGAACAATAGAATCTATAGTTTCAGAAGCCAAAAGTCTTGCAAAGCAGGGTATTCAAGAAATTATATTAATTAGTCAGATTACAACTAATTATGGTCAAGATATTTATGGAAAACCATCATTAGCCAAACTTTTGAATGAGCTTTCTAAAGTTCCAATCTCTTGGATAAGGATACATTATGCTTATCCAACGGGTCTAACTAATGAAGTGATTAGAGCTTTCAAAGATTCAAAGAATATAGTGCCCTATTTTGATTTACCACTTCAGCATAGTCATCCAGATGTGTTGAAGAGTATGAATAGACCTTGGCAAGCTTCTTTGAATGAATCAATTTTGGAGAAAATTAGAGAAGAAATTCCATCTGCTGTATTAAGAACTAGTCTCATTGTTGGTTTCCCAGGAGAAAAAAAAGAACATTTTGAACATCTTCTCGAATTTTTGGATAGGCACAAATTTGATCATGTGGGAGTTTTTATTTTTTCTCCTGAGGAAGGAACGGCAGCTTTTGATTTGCCAAATAAAGTATCCCCAGAGGTTGCAGAGGCAAGAAAAGATAACGTTATTTCAGTTCAACAAAATATCTCTAAAGATAAAAATCAGGCATATGTTGGTTTAAAAATGAAGATCTTGGTAGAAAAAATATCAGATAATAACCACTTAATAGGTCGGTCTTACAATTTCGCGCCTGAAATTGACGGAAATGTGATTTTATCTATTAATGCTAATAATGATTTGAAAAATTATATTGGTAAATTTGTTGAAGCAAATATTTCTTTTGCGGATGAATATGATTTGTATGGAGAAACTATTAAAATTTTGTAGTTTTTTTAAATCAATTTAACTGCTCTTAAGAGCTTATCTAATGCGAAAGCAGCTCCAAAACCAAAACCAATAAATGCAAAATAGAAAATGATGTTCATTAATTTTTTTATTTTTATTTAATTTAACATTAGATGAAAAGATTAGATTTTTTCGTTTAATTTCTTAATCTTGGATATATGGCAATTTTTTGTATAAACATTCTTCTGCTTTTTGAAGTTCCCTGCCTAAATATAGAGCATGATCGAATTTGGTTATTAAGTCATTTCTTTTTTCAGTGATCAATATTCCAAGTTGTTTCGCACTAATACCTTCAAAAACTTCATTACTAACTCTTTTATTTTGAGAGTCGCATTTAATTGGTTCATTTGTTTCTGGGTCAAGCGCATATCCGTCATCATTAATGTTATTTAGAAAGTGCTCTAAAATTATTTTATTTTCTTCTAAATCTACTTTTATAATAAAATAACCGTTTGGATCTAAGTCTATATATCGGTTGGATAGATTATTATCAATCTTTATTTTTTCATCGAAACTTTTACTAAAGTCCATTCTTAGAAGTAAATAAAAAACTATATTCCTAATATAATCTCTAGTAAAGCCAAATAATTTTTATTTAAAGGGTATAGATTTATTTTCAAAATCAATTTCCATCTCAGTTTGTTTATTAACTTCATTTAGCCAAGGATAAATTATATTTTCCATATTTCTGTCAAACCACTTATGCAAGCTAATGGTATTTTTTGCAAAAAACCCCCTCCGCCTTTTATGTTTACCACCCGCTCCAGGATCAAACAAATGGATTCTATTTTTTATTGCCCACTCAATTGGCTGGTAGTAGCATAATTCAAAATGTAAATTAGATATTTCTTCTTGGCTACCCCAATATCTACCCCATAAGTTGTTTTTGTTTTTAACGCACATCGACATAGCGAAAATATTATTTGAATCATTTTTTGATGCACTAAAAAGTAAAAGATTTTTTTTATTATCAATAATTTTTTCGAAAAATGTAGATGTTAGATATTTACTTCCCCAAACACCCCACCTCGAACAATGCTGTTCATAAAAATTATGCATTTTTTTGAGGATCTCTTGGTTGATATCATCTTCATTAAAAATTTCTACTTTAATATCTTGTTTAGTAATTGATTTCCTCTCTTTTTTTATATTTTTTCTCTGATTAGAGTTGAATCTAGAAAGAAAATCATCGAACGTTTTTTCTCCATTACTCCTCCATTCACTGCTGGAATTTATCCATTCATGGTATCCCAAAGACTTAAGATGGTTGCCCCAGCTTGCATCAATATATAAAAAATTACAACTTAAAATTTTGTTTGTAATCGCAAAGCTTTCGATATGCTTTATAAGCAAATTTGTAATTTCTTTCTTATCTTTATTTTTTTTATAAAGAAATTGATATCCTTTTATAGGACTATAAGGACTCATTCCAATTAATTTAGGGTAATAATTTAAATTCAGCTCTTGAGCCAATCTTGCAAATGATTGATCAAAAATGAATTCTCCATAGCTATGATTTTTTAAAAAAAGTGGAGCAATTCCTAATATTTCTTCATTTTTATAAGCAACAAAATATAGAGGCTGCCAACCAGTTTCTCTTGAAACACTTTTTGATATTTCAAGGTTTTTAAGCCAGGTCCATTCATAAAATGGATTATTGATTTCATTTGCTAATTCATTCCATATCTCCTTGGAGATTTCCTTAATTGACAATTTGATATTAACTTTATGTATTTTTTGGTTCATTTATTATTGAATCTATTTCAAATTTTTTTGTAATGAATGTGAATTTCATTATTCATTAAATTTTTCATTGATTTTATTTCCCATAGTCTTTTGAGATTAAAAATCTCATTTGTCTGTTCTGGAGGGATCCATGTATATCTACCTCCAATAATTCGTGGAATTATTGTAATTTTTATATCTGTTATTAGATCCTCTTTTATAAATGAATTTATAAGTTTTGCACCTCCTAAAAGAGCTAGATCATTTATCCCTTTTTTTTTGAGTGTAATTAAAGTTTTTCGCCATGAATCTTCGAAAAAGAGTTGTTTCTCGAAGTCATTATTCGACGAATTATCAACTTTACTTGAGCTTATTAGCCATCTTCTAATTGGTTGATGAAAGTATTTCCAATTACTGTTAAATTTTTTGCTATTTGAAGCAACTATAGAAATTGGTTGGCTTTTTGATATATTTATTTCTTCATTATTATTGAGATTTTTAATTAGGTAAGTTGATTGATGAGCTATTAAAGTACCTAAACCAAAAATGGTGGCATCAACCATAGATAAGTTTTGATTTAATATTTTTTTATCTTCTTCGCTTCCAAGATGCGATTCTCCACCTCCAGGAAATGCAATTCTCCCATCAAGACTAGATGCTATAACAATTATTACTCTTGGGATACTCAAGTGTGTGTGACTAAACTATTTTCAAATTTCAACTTCAATGAATTTGTTAACTTTTGATCAACATAAATTTCCGCAGCATTATTTGGACTCTCTTGGAGTCTTATTTTGTGTAATGTTGCACCCAGTTTATGTATTGGTTTTCTAAGAATGTCAGAAATATATAAAGCTATATTTTCAGCAGTTGGAACACAACTATGGAAAAATTCGATGTCTTTATTTAGAAAAGTATGATCTAGTTGTTCAACAACCATATCATTAATTATCTCTTGGAGGGCAGATAAGTCGCACACCATTCCTGTTCTTTTATTAATGTCTCCTTTTACAGTTATATCTACAAGATAGTTATGACCATGTCCATTAACTCTGGCACATTTCCCATATATCTTTTTATTTTCTTCAAAAGATATCTCTTCTTTTGCAAGTCTATGAGCGGCTGCAAAATGAGTTTGAACTGTTAAAAATGCTTCCATGTTTTTTCCAAAATAATCTGCCCATAAATTTGGGTTTTCATAAAGCCTTAGACTTGTAAGAGGTAAATCATCCTTAAGACGACTCCAAATGACCTTTACTAATGCTTCAGTTGTTGGAAGTATACCCTCTTGATTATTAACATTAAATTCAGGCCAGACATCATTTAAAAAACGAAAATCTAATTGTCCAGTGACCTTATCTTTAATAGAGTGTTTTACATCAGAGAGATTAAGTACCATTCCATCAGAGTCTAGTTCACCACCCATTGAAACAATAAGTTCATAATTATGACCATGACCTGGTGCAATACTGCAATTACCAAAAAGAGATAAATTTTCTTCTGGGCTTTTTTCAGGAAGCCAATAACGGTGACTAGAACTAAAGCAAGCACGTCGAGTTATGACGCATTCACGTCCTTTCCCATGTAATGGTTTGGATTGTGTAGAAGTCATAACTATCTGCGATAATACTATCTTAAGGTTTTAAATACGCTTTTGTCTTTATGGAACAATCCATTATTGAAAAAACAATCAATACTATCAAGGGCAGAAGCATTTTTTTAATAGGAATGATGGGTTCTGGCAAGTCACAAACTGGTTTGAAGCTGGCTAAATTATTGAAGTATAAATACATCGATTTAGATTCTTTAATAGAGAAGTTGGCAAACAAATCTATTAATCAAATTTTTAAAGATCAAGGAGAAGATAATTTCCGTGAATTAGAAGCAAACTGCCTCAAAGAAACTATCAAAATTCCTTCATTAGTAATCTCAACTGGTGGAGGAATAGTTACCAAATCTGAAAACTGGGGAATCTTGAGACAGGGAATAATTGCTTGGATAGATCTCGACAAAGATATAGCAATTGAAAGATTAAAAAATGAAATTGAAAACAGGCCACTACTTCAGGGAAAGAATCTAAATGATTTATATATGAGCATTTTTCAATCTAGAGAAAATTTGTATTCTCAAGCAGATTTAAGAATTCAGGTAAAAAGGGAAAATATTGAAGAAGTTGCTATGAAAATAATCAATGCAATTCATAAAGAAATAATTAATTAATCTGGTTCAATTCTTACTGCAAACCATTTGATAACGTATCCTGATTTTATTTCTAATTCATAAGTGCTTTCCAATAATTCTTCAAAAAATTTCTGATCAGCATCTTCTATATTTTGATATATTGTTTGTGTTTCTGTCTTACTAAGCCAATTCTTCAACCATAAAATTGCTTCTTGCTTTGATACAATTTCTTCTTTTGAATTTGGCTCTAATAATACATAATGATCTGATGCTCTTATTAGTGGATTTGACATAATGAAAATTCTTCTCGGATTAATTCTTTGCTTGACTTTTCAAGGAATTTTTTTAGAAAGTTCTTTTGCTCTTGTAGATTCTAACTTACGAGATTTTTTGGAAAATCGTGTTAATCAATGGCCAGAATTATATTTGCCAAATTTTAAATTATCTGATACTTCAAAGGATTTAATTTATCCTAAATGGTTCGAGGGGAATTGGCTTGTTACCTCTCAAGATATAATTAATGATTCGGAAGAGCCAGTTATTTATAAAGTAAATTTCTTTAAGAATGATTCAGACTTAATTGTTGGTAATCGTGAAAAAAATTCTGAATCTATTGGAAAAGCAATATTTGGTGACACCTTAATCAAGGTTGTAAATGATCCTCAATCCATTAATAATCAAATTACTTATTTAAAAGATGATTTTTATATTGATTCAAGAATTACAGGTAGAAATCAGATCCAAGATGATGAAATTTTTTTCGCAGATGAGCTAGTTATACAAACATCTCATAAGCCAGGTGCTTCAAGGATTAATCAGGTAGAGATAATTAGTAAATTTCAAAAATGTTCTCAAGAAATATTGGAAGTTAATAATTCAAACAAACCATCAATTTGTGGAGTGCAATATGTTACTTCTTATGGTTCAAAAGTGGGTGATCCTTCTAGTCATGCTATTAAAACAAATAAATATAAATTGACTTTTGAATTTATTGAGAGTTAGCACTAAAAAGATATTCTTCTAAGTTGTTCCTCCATATGAAAAGGTTTTCTAGATAAGGGTTATTTATGTATTCTTGACTCCCCTCTCCTGAAAGAATTGGCCCTGCAGACTTTGGAAATTTAAGAAGGGATAATTGAGATGCAATTGAAATATCTGCAATTGATAAACTATTTCCAACTAAATATTTTTTGTTGATCAAGGATTTTGATAAAGCTTCCAGTAGTTTTTGTAGTTCTAAATTATCTTTAGAAGACAAAACTACATTAGAGATTTTACTAAGATTTTCAAAAGGTAATTTATCAACAATACTTTTAACTGAAGAAGGTATTTCATCTGGAAGTAATGCAGTTCTTAGCTGTGGATTTTCTATTGCAGATTTTATTAAAGCTTTTCTGCAAGTTGTAGCCATTGTAGTATCTGCCCAGTCTTCAATTAGTTTGCATTGTGCAAATAATATTGGGTCTTCAGGAAAAAGTGGATTGTTATCATTTTTTTTATCTATATATTCGCAGATAGTTGATGAATCATGAATAATTTGGTCGTTACTATCTACTATTACAGGGACTTGTTTTTGACCTGATAATTTAAAGATTTCAAATTGACCTATTCCAGGTGTTACTTCTTCAACTCGATATTGTAGTTTTTTTGCATGTAGAGCCATTCTTGTTTTTAAACAAAAAGCACTATGCCTAAATTGATATAATGTAATCATGCTGTTTAATGTTTGTTAAAACTTAGCTAAAAAAGTAATCTATTTGTGGAGCTGATGGGCGAATTTTTCTCTAATGTTGCAAGATATCCCAAGTATTTAATATCCATCATTGTTGGGGGACTTGTTGCATTGCTTGAACCTTTATTCAAGAATAGATCAAATCCACTCACAATAGTAGGTTTGATATCTTCTGTTTTCAGTGCTTTCATAACTGTTTATTTTGTCTTGCAAGCGATGACAAACCCAATAAATTTACAACCATAATGCCAAACAATTACCGTCTTGCAAAAGTTTCTTCTCTTTTGAAGAAAGAAATAACCCTTATTTTGCAAAATGATCTGGAAAATGATCTTATTAGAGATCATTTCGTCAATATTTCGAAGATTGATTTATCAGGTGATTTGCAATACTGTAAAATTTACATAACTTCAACTGCTCAAGATAAAGTGAGGGAGGAGATTGTAGCAAATTTGAATACTGCTAAAAGCTCCATAAGACATAGCTTAGGTAAAAGAATAGAGATGAGAAGAGTTCCAGAGATAATTTTTAAAGACGATGTTGTTCTTGATAAAGGATTATCAGTCTTGAAACTTCTTGATGAATTAAAAAATAAAACTCAAGACAATAATGATGAGGATAAGGATGCCAATAGTTGATCTACCCCTTGATCAAAGAAATATAATCATTACTCGATCAAAAGAAGGTATATTGGATATAAAAAAGATATTCACAAGCAAGGGCGCTAATGTATTTGATTTGCCTGCAATAAGTATTGGTGATCCTGATGATTTTACTCCTCTTGACGAAGTATTAAATCAAATAAATGATTTTCATTGGCTAATTTTTTCAAGTAGTAACGGGATTAAATTTGTAGATAAAAGACTTAGATATTTTAATAGTTCATTAAAAGAGTGTTCTAAAAAAACAAAAATCGCTGTAGTCGGAGAAAAAACCTCAAAAACTCTTGATGATTTCGGGATTAAGGCTGATTTCATACCTCCAGAATTTGTTGCTGAAAGTTTAATTGATAATTTCCCAGTATCTGGTTATGGACTTCGAGTCTTTGTACCAAGAGTTCAAACAGGTGGTAGGGATCTAATTGCAGATCAATTTAGAAAGGCTGGTTCCCGTGTATTTGAGGTTGCTGCATATGAAACTAGATGTCCTGACTCAATTCCGGAAGAAACAATTGATATCATTTCTAATCGAAAAGTAGATGCAATTATTTTCTCAAGCGGTAAAACCGTATCAAATACTGCTTTTTTATTAGAAAAAAAACTTGGTAAACAATGGTTAGAATATTTTCATCAAATTAAGTTGTTAACTATTGGACCTCAGACAACAAAAACATGTAAAAAGATTTTTGGAAGAGTTGATAGTCAGGCACAAAAATATACTTTTGAAGGACTATTAGATGTAGCAATTAATATTTTTAGTTAGAAAAATTTTCTGTATAGTTCTTTTCAACTAAATCTTTGAACCTATCAATATTGGCCTGTAATTCGTTTGTAACCATTTTCCCTAAAATATTTTCTTCCATAAAACGCGCAATCATTTTAGGTAGCTCATAGGTTATCGCTAAATTTACTGTTGTGATTTGATCACTTTTACTTTCGAAAACTACTGATCCTTCAGTTGGTAAACCTCCTATAGATTTCCATTTAAGTTTTCTTTTTTCGACCCTTTCTGTGATTTGAGCTTTCCATTTAAACCTAAAGCCATTTGCAGCTAAAGTCCATTCTGTTAAATCTGGTAAAGTATTAGTTTCTTCATCAACTGTTTTTACAGATTCAATCCAGCTCATCCAAAGTGACATTGAGTCTAAATCACTCCATGTATTCCAAACATTTTCAAGAGGCGCATTAACAACCGTTATTACGTCATGTTTTAGCCAAGTACCCATCAATTAACTTACTGCAAGGTTTTTTGCTAATTCGACTTTCTTCTCTAAAATCGCAGCAGCAGCTAAATGACCACTCATTGTAGCTCCCTCCATAGAGTCTATATAATCTTGTTTTGTATAACTACCAGCCATAAAAAAATTAGATATAGATGTTTTTTGATCGGGTCTGAAAGGTTCCATACCTGGAGATTCTCTATAGAGTGATTGTGGAATTTGTACTACGTTACTCCAAAGCAATTTAAGGTTTTTTGAGGATGGGAATAGACGACGAACTTCTTTATCTATTTCTTTTGTAATTCTTTCTGTAGATCTTCCCATCCATCTATCGCCGGGAGTTAAAACACATTGCAGGAGTGATCCCATATCTTTTTTTCGATAATCTGCTGGACTTGCTAGTGCTAAATCAGCAAAGCAACTGAAAGAGGCATCAGCAGAATAAAGAAGGTTATCTAGTCCAGTTGGTGCGTTTCCAGTATTATCTTTTTGTAATTCAGTAACCCAACCGTCGTATCTTAATTGGATTGTGGCAACAGCAACTGCTCTAAGTTTTTTTAAACCTTCAAATTCTTTAAATTGATACCATTCTGTTGGAATTATTTTTTTTATTCCAGGAACATCACAGGCAGCTAGAAATTTATCTGCAAAAACTGCCTTAATTCCTTCAGGAAAAGATATTTTTAACTGATTAACTGAATAAGAGGAAGATTCCTTCTCATAAATAATTTCTTCTACCTTGTGATTGAGATGGATTTTTGCCCCTTTGTTTGTGATGTAGTCGACAATAGGTTGGGTTAACCACTTATGAGGAGAACCTTTTAAAAGATTAAGTTTTGAGGCTTCTGTTTTTGAAGCAAACATCATGAAAATTGTTAGCATGCATCTTGCTGAAATATCTTTGCAATTAATAAAACCTAAAGCATATGCGATAGGATCCCACATTCTTTCTAAACTTTTTTCACTTCCACCATGGTTTAAAAACCATTCTTTAAAACTAATTCTATCTAAATCTCTAATTATTTTCATTGCGCCTTCATAGTCTATCAATCCTCTTACTATCGGGCTTGTTCCTAAAGCTAAGGCATTTCTGAACTTATCTACCCAAGTAAGTTGTTCGGTGGTAAAAAAAGCTTTTAGTCCATTAAATGGAGCACCTAAGGGGAATCTGAAATCTAAAGATTTTAAATTTCCACCATTATTGATAAATAGATGAGTATGATCTTTCGGGAGTAAATTATCTAAAGCTCCAACTTTTTTCATTAATTTAAATAGATTTGCATAGTTGTAAAAAAATACGTGTAAACCCATTTCTATGTGGTTGCCATCCTTATCTTCCCAACTTCCGACTTTACCTCCCCAGAATGATCTGCTCTCGTATATTTCGACTTCGTGGCCTTCATCAACTAAATTGACTGCTGCTGTAAGACCAGCTAATCCAGAACCAACTATTGCAATTTTCACTTTTTCTTAGAATTATAACAAATCAAGTTTGGATGTTGTTTGTTCTATGCATCCTATCGATTAAGTTTTTATATTATAAATAGTAGGAAATCTTTGTTTATGGAAAATTTAGAAGTTAAACAAGAAATTAAAAATTCTGATGATGGTAAAGGCATATTAATTACGAATAATGCTATAGAGCAAATTTCAAATTTATTAAAGAGCCAAAGTGATAAAAAAGCACTCAGGGTAGGGGTAAGATCAGGAGGTTGTAGTGGGATGAGTTATACGATGGATTTCATAGGAAGTAATGAAATAAATCCCGATGATAAAGTTTATGATTATTCATTAAAAGCTGATCAAAACTTTCAAGTTGTTTGTGATCCTAAAAGTCTGCTATACATTTATGGAATGCAATTAGACTTTAGTAAGGAATTAATTGGTGGTGGCTTTAATTTTGTAAATCCTAATGCTTCTCAGACTTGTGGCTGTGGAAGCTCCTTTGCAGTTTAATTTATAATGAATAACGAAATTAATCCCATAGAAGAGGATTTTAATGCAGCTCTTTCTAGATATAAATCTGGGCAAGATTTAATTCCAATCGTTCAAGATTTTAAAAAAATCATACAACAAATACCAAATCATTTTGCTGCCTGGACTTGTCTATCATGGCTTCAATTACTTTTGAAAAATAATGAAGAAGCTTTAGCAGCTGCCAGACAAGCTGTTCGATTAAATCAGCAAGATCCACAGGCAAGAATGAATTTGTCTTTAGCTCTTTTGGCTACCAATAACAAAGGTGTTAGGGATCATATTGAGTTAATAAAAAAAATGTCTACAATGATGCCAGATGTGAAAAGTGAGTTGAAAGAATCTCTTGAAGACGGATTAAGTAGGTATCCAAATTGGCCTGAGTTAACCAAAGTTAAAAAATGGCTGGAATTTTAAATTGTTTAAAATTTTAATATTAAGTAATGGGCATGGAGAAGATCTATCTGGGAGTTTGGTAGCTAAGCAATTCGTAAAAAGTGGTTATTCTGTCCATGCTTTGCCAATTGTTGGTAAAGGAAACCATTACAAAAAAGCAAAAATTAAGATTATAGGAAAAACTAAAGAATTTAGAACTGGAGGAATCGGTTATAATTCTTTAAATGGAAGACTAACTGAGATATTTGGAGGAGAAATATTTTATCTTCTAAAAAGATTATATTTAACTTTTAAAATAAGAAAAAAATATGATTATTTTTTTGTAGTTGGAGATATTGTGCCAGTTTTTTTTGCATGGGTTTGTAAGAAAGATTTTTTTACTTATTTAGTTGCTTATTCCAGTCATTATGAAGGTAAGTTAAGATTACCTTGGCCTTCTAAATTTTTCTTGCTCTCAAAAAAGTCAAAAAAAATATATACCAGAGATTTCAGGACAGCCAATGATTTAACTTTGCAATTAAAAAAGAAAGTGTCTTTTTTAGGCAATCCATTTATGGATAAGTTTTTTTCTATAAACAAAGAATTAAAGAAATCTGAATTTAGTATTGGAATATTTCCAGGAAGTAGATTTCCAGAGATTTTAGATAATTTTGTTTTTATTTTAGATGTATTAGAGGCAATGTCAGAATTAAGATATTTTCA
Organism: Prochlorococcus sp. AG-402-K21; assembly: GCA_003216775.1. Taxonomy (GTDB): domain Bacteria; phylum Cyanobacteriota; class Cyanobacteriia; order PCC-6307; family Cyanobiaceae; genus Prochlorococcus_A. The sequence continues at coordinate 31,907 of QCII01000010.1, read as the reverse complement.
AAAAATTGAGTTCAATTTTGCAATAGTTAATGCTTTGTCTTCATCAAAAATAAAGGAGATATTCCAAAATAGAAGGTGGTTAAACCTAGAAGAAATTAAAGAAAAGTATTTCTTGAAATTCCAATATAAATTTATAGTAGTGAATATATATTGGAATAATTTTGACAAAATATTATTGAACAGTAAATGCTGTATAAGCATGGCAGGAACGGCAGCAGAGCAAGCGATTGGATTAGGTAAACCAGTTATTCAGATTGAAGGTAAAGGTCCTCAATTTACAAAATCTTTTGCAGAAGCGCAAAGACGATTGCTTGGAAAATATGTTTTTTGTGCCAGTAATTATAAAGATAAGAATGATCAAATAAATCAGTCAATAAAATTGATCATAAAAGTAATATATCTAATAAAGCTAAATAAGAAGTTTATGATCTCATGTAATGAAAATGCAAAAAAAAGATTGGGTGAAAACAAAGCTTGTCTAAAGATGGTTGATGATATGAATATTGCTATAAAAAATGACTAACGAAAATAATCAAAAAAAGTTAAAACAAATTATCGATAATTTGTTATTAATAAATTTATTTACAGTAATATTTTTTGGAATATTTTTTATTTTTGCAATCATCATGGAATTGAATGGGATATTTATTTTTATTAATTTTATTCAGATAGTTTGGAATCCTCTTATAGTCCCATTAATAACAATTCTCATTATTGGTTCTTTATTAAGCGGTATTAATTCTTGGTGCAGGCGTAAATTGCTTTCTCAAGAAGAGGATATTTAAAATCATAATTTTTTAGTTTACTGCTTATTACTTTTTGTCCTTCTAATACAACTTTTGCTCCATCTCCTAACAATATTTTTAAAATCGTTCCAGGCACTGGAAGTAAATCAGGTCTATTAAGACATTTGCCTAAAGTCTGAGAAAACTCTCTCATTAATACTGGATTTGGTGCAACAGCATTAAATACTCCTGAATACTTTTTATCAACTAATGCTTTAGTAATTAATGCACATAAATCACTTCTATGAATCCAACTCATCCATTGATTACCATCTCCAATTGGTCCACCTAGTCCAACTTTAAATATAGGGAGCATTTTTCCTAATGCGCCTCCATCTGCCTCTAGAACAATTCCAATTCTATAAATAACTAACCTTGAGAAAAATGGTTTTTCAGCAGCGACTTCTTCCCATTTTTTGCAAAGATTAGCTAAAAAATCTTTTCCTCCAATACTTTTTTCGGTGAATTCATTAGACAAACTAGTACCGTAATAACCTATTGCTGATCCATTTATTATGACTTTTGGGTTGATTTTGAAATTTTTTAGAGTTTTCATCATAAATTTCGTAGTGTTAATACGACTTTTTTCTATCTCCTGTTTTTGAGCAGAAGTCCATTTTTTTTCTGCTATGGGTTCTCCCATTAAATTAATAATTCCATCTGTATCTCTTAAAATATTTAGAAGATTTTCGTTATTCCAGTTTTTTTCTTTTGATAAATCTATTTGAAAAAATTTAAATTTATTGAAATCTAAATCAAGCTTTAATTTACTTATGGGTTTTCTACTTATGATGTATATTTCGTGATTTTCATTGAGTAGTGTCGGCACTAATTCTTTACCAACAAATCCAGTGCAGCCAAGTAGTAAAAGACGCATATTTTATAAATATTTATCATTTAAGAATATTAAATTTTTTGGACGTTTGTAATGATTATTCTGTTATCAATTTTTTTTAATATTTATTAAAAAAGTTTTTGTATAATAAAATTCAGGCAATTTTGTTGGCTTTATTATGACAGATTCTATTCAAAAGAAACCTCTCAGGAAAGGAAGCTTAGTTTTTGTCGATAGAGAAAATTATATAAAAAGTATCGAAGCGCTAGCAAGTGATAATGATTTACCTAATTATGTCTTTGAAGGGCCTGGAGAGATTCTTTCAGTCAAAGATGAATATGCTCAGGTTAGATGGCGCAAACCTGTCCCAGATGTTTGGTTAAAATTAGATCAACTAAAAGAATATATTTGATAAATTCTATATTTAGATAATTTTTTTATTCAAAAGTTTTTATTTTTTTTTTCTAAAGCCATCTTTGATTGTATTCTTTTTGCTTCTTTGATCATTTCTTTACCATCAAATAAGTAATCATCTACGTATCCTTGTGTATATCTATCAAATTCTGATAGTGCATCTTTAACTTGTGAAAAACAATGATACAGTTCGAGTCCTAAAGCTGAAATAGACTTTGGAACTAATTTTTTGTTATAAATTTTGTCAACTTTTTCTATTTTCGTTTGTGAAAAACTTATATATCTGCAAAAATTTTCCATTAGTTGATCATCATATGGATCTGCAGATAGTTCTTTTATTTCGTTATTCAAAGGTTTAATTATTTGGCTAATTAATCTATTTATCGGAGTGTAAATTTCTTTGATCCATGTTTCAACTTCTTTGTCTTTAATAGAGGAATTATATTTTTTTGAATTAAATTTCTCTTCCCAATTTTCATTAAATGAATCAAATGATGAACTAGAAAAGAAGAAATTTCTATCATATTGTTCTTTTTTTATAGGGTCACTTAGAGTCTCCCAAGCATTTTGTATTGCAAGAAATCTTTCTTTTTCTCCGCCTGTATCAGGATGATGTTTCTTAACTAAAGAACGATATGATGATTTGATTTCACTTTTGGTTGCATTTTTTTTGAGTCCTAATTCTTCATATAAATTTTTTTCCATTTTTATCAAAAAGGGGTTAAAGATAACCATCTTGTCTGGCTTGAATTGAGGTAGTCGATTCAAACATTGCTGTTGATAAATATCTTTCACCAAAACTTGGAAGAATTACTATCAATCTTTTATTTATTAGCTCTTTCCTTTTGCCAATTTTTATAGTTGCTGCTAAAGCTGCACCGCTGCTGATACCCGATAAAAGACCTTCTAATCGAGCTAATAAACGTCCATAATAAAATGCTTCATCGTCATCTATTTTTATGATCTCATCAATTAATTTAGTATTAAGTACTTTCGGTACAAAACCTGCTCCTATTCCTTGAATCGAATGAGATCCTGCTTGTTCGCCCGAAATAACAGCACTTTTTTTGGGCTCTACAGCATAAATTTTGCAATTTGGATTAACTTTTTTCAAAAAACGTGCGCAACCAGTAATTGTTCCTCCTGTGCCTACTCCTGTAACTAGTCCATCTAAATTGTTATTGGACTGGGACCATATTTCTTGAGCTGTTGTTCTTTCATGAATATCTGGATTAGCGAAATTTTCAAATTGATTAAATTGATAGCTATTGGAAATACTTGAAGATAACTCATTAGCTAAATCTAAAGCTCCTTTCATTCCTTCTTTACCAGGTGTTAGTTGTAATTCAGCTCCATATGCTCTTAACATTGCCCTTCTTTCAATACTCATTGTGTCAGGCATAGTTAATATCAATTTATAGCCTTTTGCCGCAGCGACCATTGCTAATGCGATACCAGTGTTTCCGCTTGTTGCCTCAATTAGCGTTGTTTTATCTGGTGTTATCAATCCCTCTTCTTCAGCTTTGCATAACATTGAATAAGCAATTCTATCTTTAACAGAAGCTGATGGATTGAAGCTTTCCAGCTTGGCTATTATTTCTGGATAACAATTAAAGTACTTTCTGATTCGATTTAATTTAACTAACGGAGTATTTCCAACTAAAGAAGTTATATCATTTGCTATATCCATGAAATTATTATTTAAATTGCAAAATTAAATCTCCTATCTACATGATAAATGTATTTAAAGATCTTTTATATAATTTTCCCAAAAGAATTTAATTTAAAATAACTTTCTGAGGGATAAAATTTATTATTATAAAAGGAGTTTTGATAATTATTATGTTTTCGCTTGAACTAAGTCTCAGATATTCACCTTTTCCGCTTTCAATTCAGAAAAAAGAATTCGAGGATGTTAAAAGAATTTATGATGAAATAAAAAATTCTATGAATGAAACTGCAGAAAATTCAAATTTGATTGAATTAAGGTGTGACAAAGTACAAGATAAATTAATTGCTGTAAGAGTTCAAGAAATTATTTCTGTGCAGATTTATGAAAAATCATCAGTCGCAGGTGGAGCTAAAAGACCAGGATTTTCTCTAGACATAGATTAATTAAATAAATGAGAGATTTTTCTGAAAATGAAATACCTTATATTCATTTCGAAGATGTATCTTTTTCATATCCTGGGAAAAAAGAAAATTTAATTTTCAAATGTAATTTCACAATCAAAAAACCTGGCTTTTGGATGGTCCTAGGTAAAAATGGTAGTGGAAAAAGTACTCTTCTAAAATTAATTAATGGAATCATTAAGCCCAAAAATGGGATAGTTAATTGCCAAGCAAATATTGGTATGGTTTTTCAAAACCCTGATCATCAAATATTGATGCCAAATTGCAGGAGCGAACTTTTGATTAATATTAATCAGCATATAAGTGATAATGAAATTAATAAAAAAATTAAATATGTGCTTGATCAGGTGGGACTAACTGGTTTTGAAAAAAGGCCAGTTCACACTTTAAGCGGTGGCCAAAAACAACGCTTAACTATTGCATGTGCTCTTGTTAGTAATAGAAATTTTATACTTCTGGATGAGCCTACAGCGTTACTTGATAAAAACAGCCAATTAAAAGTTTTAAAAACTATTAAAAATCTTACTAGTGACAGTAAAAAACCTATATCTGCTTTATGGATTACTCATCGTTATGAAGAATTAACTTATGCTGATGCAGTTGCAGAATTGAGGAATGGTTTTTTATCTGGTTGGCAAGAACCATCAAAATTTCAATATAATTAATATTTTTACTTGTCACAAGGCACTTTAAAGAGTTAAATTCATCATATATTCCTCGGTAGCTCAGCGGTAGAGCGATCGACTGTTAATCGATTGGTCGCAGGTTCGAATCCCGCCCGGGGAGTTCAATAAACGTCAAGAGACTTCAAGTCACGTCATGCGATGTCATGCTACTTGGGGTCTTTTTTAATCCACATATTTTGTAAGTATTTTTTTTCTCATATATTTATATTCTTCTTCATCTATTGTTCCTTGATCAAGTAAATCTTCAACTTCATTAAGTCTGTCTTGCAATGTCATCGGCAACTTCTTTTGTCTAGATGGACTCAAATAGAAAATGAAAGGTATAATTGCACCAAAAGGTATAAGACTAAGAAGTATCCATAGTGGATTTCTAGCAGTGTCTCTTAATCTCCTTACTTGGATTGAAATACTAGGTATTAGAGATGTAATCAGAAAAGAATAAAAAGGTATAAAAATGAATGGTCTAATATCATTGCTACGGAAAACTTCCGACCATCCATATCCAGCAAGATCATTAATATCTAAAAAAAGGCAAAACCCTAAACCTACTAGAAAAGTTGATTGTAGAAATATCCATGCCTGAGTAATCCAAAAGACGTTTCTTTTTGTGACTCCTTCAAAATTGAAGGATTTACTCCAAAACTCCTTCATATAGGTAAAAAATTTAACCTTAGATTTAGGATTATCTTGAATATCATCACTTCTTGTTGCGAGCATTGCTAATACTGCAAAAATATATAAAAAAGTGATCAATGTTTTAGTAGTTAATAATTTCTATTTTATGCATAAAAATTAGCAAAACAAATTTTAACAATATATCACCAATTACTTCTTTCTCCCTCTATCCATTGATCAATTTGATATTTAAGAAAACCAATTCTTTGAGCGGATAATTTATGCTTTGGAGGAAATGTACCTTCTTTTACTTGGCGATTGATAGTTGAAACAGAAATTCCAATTAAATTTGATACTTCTTTAATGCTCAAAAAATGACGATTTTGGAGGTTCATAATGAATTTAAAAATGGGTCAAAAATGTGTCATTTTTCTAATTTTTCTATTTTTATTACTTCAACAGCAGTCAGAGTGATTCAAATCTGACCCACTTGACTATCGCCCGGGGAGTTTCATAACTCCTTCTAAACAGATATAGAGATCTTCGGGTCTCTTTTTTACTGCAATTACGAGAATACAGATTAATTACAATCAATAGCGGCTTAAAACTTACTGTAAATCCTGAAAAATGTTCGCTAAATGTTCGCTATCCAGGAAACAAATGTTCGCTATTTATCTAGTTACTATTTAATTATTTGTTGTAAATAAATTTAAAAGTTTGAGATATAGTGTTTAAAAGTTTTATTTTTATAGTTACTTAATTTTAAGTTGTATGAATAAAAAAGTTTTAAGTGATTTAGAAAATATTCCTCTTTTAAGAAGAGAAGCAAATATCAATCTCTGGCGTCATGGCTTATTTTTTGTAGCCATTTTCATAGCATCAATATTTAGTAACAATTTTTTTTCATATATAGGTTTATATTTTATTGGAGAAATATCTTTCTTCTTTACTTCAATTTATCCCTCTTTTAATTGGATTCTTTCATGGATTGTTGCTTTCTTTATTTCAATTGGATTTGTTTTATTATCGAGCGAATTCATTGTCCAATTTATTAATGAAGAAACCTTAAGTTTTTTTAATCAAAAAAATGATTTTTTGGAGGGATTTCTTGATTTCAAAAAAATTAATCTCACCTCAGAACAATTATCTGTTTTTATAGCAATATTATTAGCATATATCATTTTTCTTTTAATTTTATTTTTTCGAGTCTCAAGAAAAAGAGAAATTTTATTTCTACTAGATAATGGCGATATTCCAACTAAAACCTCTTCAAATATTGAAGAAACTTTAAAAGGTAAGCAATCTATAAAGTCCAAAGTTACCTCAAATGTTGATCAACTTTTGAAGATGGGGGGCGACTCTTTTCAGAGTGTAAAAGACAAAATCAATAATGAATCAATATTATTTCATGAAACAATTTCCGAAGACTCAATTCGTGATTTAGAGAGTGCTATAGAAAGTTTTTCTTCGGTTATTGAACTAGATCCTAATAATATTGAAGCAATTGAGTTTCGTGGGTATTCATACTATCTCCTTCAAATGTTTAACGAAGCTATTTTAGATTTCACTAAATTAATTGAAATTGAAGGACAAGAACTAAATTTAACAATTTTTCAGTTTAGAGCTTTAGCTTTTTTTAAACTTAATAAATATCAAGAATGTATCGATGATTCTTCAAGAGTAATTGAATGTGATAATAATTTTGAATATTTTTATATTTTACGTGCTAGAGCACTTGAAAATATTAAAAATTATCCCTTAGCAATTAAAGATTATTCTTATGCTATTGAAATTAATCCTGAAAATATAGAAACTTTTTTTAATAGGGGAGAATCATACTTAAAAATAAAAAAATATAGGAAAGCTTATGTTGACTTAAAAAAATGTTATGAAAGTGATCAAGTAAACGAATCTTTGTTGTTATCTTTAATAGAAGTAAGTACTAATTTAAAATATTTTTCAGCAGTAAAAAAGTATTGTGATCAGTTCATTTCAAAAAATGACCAGAGTGACTGGGTTTTTTGCATAAGAGCATCAAATTTTTTAAATGAAGAAAAATATGAGGAATCTATTAATGATTTTACTAGAGCAATTGAATTAAACCCAATAAATGATCAGGCTTATGAAGGCAGGGGATCTGTCTTTTATGTTCTGAACAGAGTTGAAGAAGCTACTAGTGATTTTCGACAAGCAATTTCAATTAATCCCGATAATCAGGATTGTATTAACTTTTTAGAAAAAATTAATACAGATTTCAACTCATAAATAAATTCTACTTAATGGAAGTGGATATCAAAACTTATTCCTTTTTATTAGTTTTGCAATTAACTTTTTTGAATCAAACTCATTTATTTTCTTGAGATTTCTATCTTTCTCTTTAATATCTACGTTTGAATTATTAATATCTTTTTTTGAATCAATTTTTTTATTTTCAAATAAAAGTGGTATTGGTTTATGGCTAAGTTTATCTATGGTCTTTTTAGAAGATAAAGATTCGTAGGATAACACTAAAATACTTAAAAAATCACAAGCTAGTGTACTAGAAAAATCTTCTAAGAAAAGTGAAAGAAATATTGAGTAAGGAAATATAATGAAAAAATATGACCTAGATTTTAATCTTAAGAAAAGAATTGGAGATATATTTTCCTTTAAAGTTTCATTTTCTATTATATTTTTTCCTTTTTCTTTTTTAAAATCTAATTTCCACTTTGATTTAAAATAAGCATATTCATAGAATGTTTTAACTGAAGCAAACAAAGCTACTTTCCAGTCAATATCTAAACTTGTTAGGAAAATATTTAAAAAAATACAAAAAAATATACAAAGACTTAAGCTTTCATTAGAAAATAATAACGGACCAGATTTGTTTAACTTCTTTTGGAAATTTTTAAGTTCTGGGTACATTGAATCAAATCCTTTTTAAAGTAAAGTTTATGTATCTTTGATTAAGATATACAAGTTAGCACTAAGTTATATTCAAATATCCACATTACCTTTATTGCTTGAAAAAACTTAAGTGCGTGGTTGGGTGAGATCGCAAAAAGATTGATTTTAACTCTATATTCATCAACTAAGCATGAAATTTGAAATTTTTTCATTTTTTTGCTTTTGATACTATTGAAGTTTTTTTGCAAACATTTACTTTAAAAACTTCTATTAATGGAGAATAGTGTTTTAACTTAACTTCAGCTTCACAATTGTTTTTAAATTTTAAAAAAGAAAATTGATATAATCCTCTATTTTCTATATCAACTTTGTTTTTTTCCATGATTAATTCAATAACCTCTGAATATTTTTCATCATATTCGGTTATAAATTCTGGGGTTGAATGTACCGAAGGGTTTAAAAATAAAAAGAGAGAGCTTAAAAAATAAATTTTTTTCATTATTCCTCAATTTACCTTTATAACAATATTAATTTGTTCGCTATATGTTCGCTATGCATCAATTTGTTCTCGGCATAACTAGGCACATGTAGGCATATCAAGGCATCTGATTTAGTAATTAAGTCCCGCCTGGGGAGTTTATATGTCTTTAAAAGTCATGCAAATTCACCTAATCAGTGCTTTTTTTTTCAGTGAATACCTTCTGATAGAGAAATATCTAGACGAATAATGACACTATGGTGCAATTCTATTCGTCCAGTATTCGTCTTTTTATTCGTTTTTTAGTAGAAATATTCGTCCAGATTTTCAGTCACTTTTACTGCTATTTCTTGCGCTTTTATCCTCAGTCACAATAAATTAAACAATTTTGATTAGTTGGATGTTCTCTACATTCTTTCTCCCAAAAGTTTTGAAACTCAGGATTACATTTTTCTAGTTCTTGTGGAGTCTCATTCAAGTTTAACCCAGCATAATTAAATGCAGTTAGGTATCTTGGAAGGACACTGAAATGATTGAATAGTTTCATAAGACCTCCTAGATCTATATCTATATTGTCCTCCTATTAACTTGAAATTCATAGAGTATTATTACCTGAGTAGAAGTGCGTTGGGGTATTATCAAGAATTTTCATAAAAACTAAACTATTATTTATAGAATCGATGAAAAGAACAAATCCTTGATATTTAATGTTGCGACTTCTTCCTTTGACGATTTTTATTTGCATTTATCTATTTTCTTACTGGAGATGTAAAAAAAATATTTCTGCTAGTGATAAGCAACTAGAATCATGCATTGATTGGGCATATTTAAAAAATTTACCTCTTCCTGAAAAACCTTCTTTCATCGAGTTTTATATTGTTTATGTTTCTTCTTTCTTTAAATTTCCATTTGGGATAATTATTCAAACACTACCTTTCTCAAAGAAAGTAAGATACTACGAAAGAGAAATGAAATTAATATTTGATAAATGGAATTTAGAAAAAATTAAAAAAATAAAAAACTAATTTATTCGTCATAATATGCGTTTATTTTCTTATTTCTTTCATAATATGTCACGACAAATAGTGTCATATCAAGACATATTTTGTTAAATACTAGATCGCCTGGGGACTTCATTTTATGGTTCATGCCAACTCATTAGATCCCATGAGAGGTATTTTTTATGAAAGATTATCAAATCAAATTTTGCAAAAATCTTTGTCCCTTTTTCTTTCAATTAGCATGAAAACTTCATAAAAAAAAATAGATTTTTTCTTTTTATAAAATTTAGTTATTGGACATAAATTTTTTATTGAATTTTTCAGGTAATTGTAAAAATTTTGTGTTCTATTTAGAACAGTTAAAATAATATCTAATATGATTTCTATTAGTAATGTCAGTTTGTTTTTAGAGCATAATTAAACTATGTTTTAAGAACAGTATTTAGAACTATAAAATTAATATCCTAATAAAAATTAGTTCCTTAATAAATTCTTTAATTCCATATATCAACTCACATTGTCTGGTGGAGAAATTTAATTTCATTATTTATGGAATTCTAGTCATCCCACATATCTTTTTTTTCTTGATTCAAATTATTCCTTTCAAGTAATTCTAATCTTTGTTGTTTAGGGTCTATTTCTGCTTCAAGATTGTTTTTATCTTCAATATATTTTGTTTGTATTTCTAGGATAATTATTTCAAATTGTTCTCCAAAAAAATCTGACATTTCTTTCCATGCTTCCATTTCTTCTTCTTTGTCAATAGTATCGTTTATCTGATGAGAAATAATTTCTAGAACAAATTTCCTTAGTTCCTCATGACTCATCGATTCAACCCGTTTTTGAATATAAAATTCTTTAAGGTTTTCTAGTTGTTTTTTTGATAAATCAGAATAAATAAATGATTTTTTTTTCATAAATACTTTGATTTTTTTTAATATAGACAAAATTCTCAGCTTAAACACTCAGAAAAAATCTTAAATTATAAGATCAGTTAATAATTTCTTGAAAACTGAGTAGGACTTTTAAGATCCATTATGAGATAACTCACTATCAAACTTTTAATTAGATATTTTTTAAATTGAATGATTATTTAATAAGAATATTCTTATGATTATTAAGAAATAGTGAATAAAATCGAAAGAAATTGTAAAATTTAATGTTTTAAAAAATTTAGTATTTCTCCCTAAACTCCTGTTATGATTAGGTTACTGGGCAAATCTAATTGATAAAATTGTTTACATTAATTCAGCAATCTTTATAAATTCTTGAGAGAATCATAATAATAAAATTTAATTTTAATTTAATAGTCTATAAAATATGAAAATTTCAATCCTTTTAATTGAAGATGATCGTGATATGCGTGATTTGGTCGCTAGACATTTAGAACATTCTGGCTTCGATGTCCAAAAAGCTGAAGATGGCATTAAAGGCCAAGCATTAGCTCTTCAATACTCACCAGATTTGATACTTTTGGATTTAATGTTACCAAGCGTTGATGGTTTAACTCTATGTCAGAGACTTAGAAGAGATGAGAGAACTTCGAATATTCCGATTTTGATGATAACTGCGTTAGGTGGCCTTAAGGATAAAGTTACTGGTTTTAATTCTGGAGCTGATGATTACATTACTAAACCATTTGACTTAGAAGAATTACACGTACGAATAAAAGCATTATTAAGGAGAACCAACAGAGCACAGCTGAATTCTAGTAACCAGCAAGAAATCCTAAATTATGGACCTCTTACTCTTGTACCGGAAAGATTTGAAGCTATCTGGTTCGAATCTCCTGTTAGATTGACTCATCTTGAATTTGAATTACTTCATTGTCTCTTACAAAGGCATGGCCAAACTGTATCACCAGCATTGATCCTTAAAGAAGTATGGGGATATGAACCTGATGATGATATTGAGACAATTAGAGTTCATATTAGACACTTGCGTACAAAGTTAGAACCTGACCCACGTAAGCCTATATATATAAAAACTGTATATGGAGCTGGTTATTGTCTTGAATTGCCTATTGGTTCTCAAGTTGAAGCTGCCAGGCAAGAGTTTATTCAAGCGAGGAATCCTGATTTAATAAATTCCGTATTAGATTAAATTTCATATATCTTCCATGGCAATTTTTAAAAAAGTAATTTCCCATGCCAATCTTGGCTGGATATTTTTTCTTAAGTAAGTTTTTAAATTTTCAAGTTTTTTTATTAAATCTATATTTTTTGTATTTCTCCACCAAATAATTTGAATAAAATTGACCAAGCAAATCTGTTGATAAATTTCTAATTGTTCATATATTAATTTAGCTATCTCTAATATTTCAAGACTATCTTTTATTGGTGAATCTAATTTACTTTTAATTTCATCAGATAGTTCATTCCAAATTTCAATATTATTCAAGAACTGAGCTGGAGATCCGTTCGCAGAGCTTACTAGATCGTCTAATATTAATTTTTTATTGATAATAAATTTAGAGGGATCTAAAGAATCTTTAAAAGTAGATTTTATTTGTTTACTCGATAAAGATCTAAACCTGATTATTTGACATCTTGATATGATTGTACTTAAAAGAAGATTTAATTTTGATGTTAATAAAATAAAAATGCCATTACTAGGTTCTTCTAGGGTTTTTAAAAGGCAATTTGAGGCTGCTTCATTTAGGAGGTGAGCATCAAGAATTAAAACAATTTTTTTTTCTGAGTTTATTGCTTTTTGACCAAGAAAATTTTTAATATCACGTATTTGAGAAATCTTAATTATCTCAGACCCACTTTTTTTTGTTTTTTCAATATCAGAACTTTTTGAACTTTTTACTTCCAAAAGAGATCTTGGTTCGATAATCAGGAAATCAGGATGGTTATTATTAGTTATTCTCTCTTCAATATTTTCGCTTTGGTTAAATTGTTTGAAAATCTCTTGTATAAAATGAAGAGCTGTTTGTTTTTTGCCTAATCCTTCTGCACCATAAAATATATAACCATTAGCAAATATTTTGTTTTTAATTATGCTTTTAAGTAATATATAAACTTCTTTATTTAATAAAAAATTGTTTTTAATATCAATCATTTTTATTAGAAAAAGTATTTAATAATGTCTCTTTAATTTGATTAGAAATAGTTTTAATATTTTGTGACGCAGAGATTACTTTCCAGTTTTTTTGCTTGGCAATTAGTTTGAATCCTTTATTTACTTGTTCTAAAAATCTAATACCTTCTGATTCTATTCTGTCAGGAATTTCATTTTTTCTGCGCAAGATACTTTCTTCCGGAGAAATTTCCAAAAAGAAAGTAAGGTCAGGAGATTCTCCTTGACACACAATAGACTCAATATTTTTAATTGTCTCTAAATTTATGTTTCTTCCATAGCCTTGATAAGCTAAAGTAGAATCTGAAAACCTGTCACTAATTACCCAGTCATTGTTTTTTAAAGCAGGTGAAATAATTTTTGAAACGTGCTCAGCTCTATCAGCTGAATAAAGCAATAATTCAGCAAGAGATGAGGGCTTGTTGTATATATTGTTATCAAGAATCAGTTCTCTTAGTTTTTTGCCTAGTAAGCTGCCTCCAGGCTCTCTAGTTGTAATTAATTTGGAATTTTTATTTATTAGACCACTGTTAGGGAGCCATTTAGATAGTTCCTCTATTTGGGTGGTTTTACCACATCCATCAATCCCTTCAATAACAATAAACCTTCCTTTCATTTAATCTAATAATAAAGCATTAATGACAACAGTAATAGAGCTTGTAGCCATTAATAATGCTGCAATTGAGGGAGTAAGAAGAATTCCGTATTTAGGGAATAAAATTCCAGCGGCTAATGGTATAGCTAATAAGTTGTAACCAAAAGCCCATATAAGATTTTGCTTGATTTTTCTTATGGTTTTTTTTGCAAGATTTAATGCATAGGGTAATCCATCTAATTGATCTCCCATCAATACAACATCTGCATTTGCTTTTGCTATTTGAGTCCCTGATCCTACGGCAATTCCTAAGTCTGAGGATGCTAAAGCTGGGACATCATTAATTCCATCCCCAACCATAGCCACTTTATTATTAATTTTTAAATTTTCTATAGTCTTAAGTTTCATTTGAGGAAGAAGATCCCATTTTACTTCCGTTTCTTTGCAACCAATTTTTTGGGCTAAACCTAAAACTGTTTGTTTTCTATCTCCACTTAAAATACTTATTTTAAACTTGTTTTGTCTCAAATTTTTAACCGTTTTAATTGAATCCTCCCTAAGTAAATCTCCTAACAAAATAAAGCCCAATAACTTATCTTTTATACTCACACCAATGATTGTATTAGTTTGTGTCTCTTCGTTTTCAATGGCTTTTTTTGCACTTCTATCAATTATTATTCCTTCGTTAATTAGCCATTCAACATTTCCAATATTGATGAGACCATCAATTGAACCAAGTTCTCCAGAAATACCTCTACCTGATTCTGTGAAAATTTTTTTTATTGGCAATAAACTTAATTTTTGTTTTTCGGCCTCTTTAACTAATGCATTTGCAATTGGATGTCTGCTTTCCTTTTCTAAGCTTGCAGCTACTTTTAATAAGAATAGATGATCATTAGTATTACTGTAGTCAACAATGAAAGGTTCTCCTTTCGTTAAAGTTCCTGTCTTATCAAAAATAATATGATTAATTTTTGATGCCATCTCTATTTTGTCACCTCCCTTGAATAAAACCCCTTTTTTTGAAGCTTTTCCAGATGCGACTGTAATTACTGTCGGTGTAGCCAAACCTAGTGCACAAGGACAAGCTATTACTAAAACAGCAATTGATAATTGAATTGCTAAACTCAGGAAATTTTCAGCATTGCTACCAAGTGAGCTATGAAGTGTATGACTTGTGTTCGTTATTAATTGATGATTATGAATTAATAAATCAGGCCAAATTTGTTTTGCTCCCTTCCACCAAAAAAAGAAAATTGAAGTAGCAAATATCAGTACAAAATAAGTAAATTTTCCTGCAATTTTATCAGCAATTCTTTGTATGGGAGGTTTATTAGCGTTTACAGACTCAATAAGACTTACTAGTTTTGCTAGAGAAGAATCTCCCCCGACTTTTTGTACTTTTAGTCTAAGAGTTGAATTAAGATTTAAAGATCCACTGGATAAAGTTTCGCCTTCTTTTACTTCAATAGGTTTTGATTCTCCAGTAATGTGTGAAACATCAATATATGAATTACCTTGCGTAACAATGCAGTCAGCAGGTACTCTGTCACCTGCTAAAACTTGAATCTCTTGATTAGGTTGTAAGGCGTTTACTCTAATTGATTTTATTTGATTATCTTCTGTGTAGATATTTGCTATTTCTGGTTGAAGTTCTAATAACTCACCAATTGAAGAAGAAGTTTGATATCTAGCTCTTTCTTCTAGGAAACGCCCAACTAGTATAAAACCAAGTAGCATAACTGGCTCATTAAAAAAACAGGGGAAACCAGTAGAAGGAAATATTAAAGATAGAATACTTGTTAGGTATGCGCTAGTTACTCCCAAGGCTACTAAAGAATCCATATCCGGGCGGTTCTTTATAAATGCATGAAATCCATTAATAATTATTCCTCTTCCAGGAAATAGTAAAGCTAATGTAGCTAATGAGGCGTGAAAAAATATGTTACCTAATATTGGAAAATTTATATATCTTCCTTCTGCAAGGTGACCTAAACCTGAAAATAGTAAAAGCAATAGTGCAAAAGTTAGTTTTTGCCATTGATTATTCCATTTCTTTTTTTTTTCTAATTCCGCTTTATTAATTTTTTTTGAGAAATCATTTATGTAAATTTTTGATGGAAAACCATTTTCATTTAGGTTTTCGAGAATCCTCTCTATTTCTATGTTTTTCTTGTTGATTTCAAAATATGCACTTTCAGTGAGTAGGTTCACAGAAACATTCTCTATACCATCAGAATTATTCAATATTTTTTCAACAGTACTAACGCAACCTCCACATTTCATGCCTGTAATGCTTAATTGAATACTCTCCATATTTATACGATAGAAGCAAATTAATGATTAGCTTCATTTTTTACTATAATAATAAATGTTATAGACTTTTTAAATAGTTATTTTTTAAATTACTATATTAACTTTGTTGAATCTAAAGAAGTGCCTAGTAATCAAAACAGAGACAATTTTATTGATAAAGCTTTTACCGTGATTGCTGAATCAATTGTAAAAATTATGCCGATTGCAGATAAGGAAAAAAAAGCTTATATCTACTACAGAGATGGCCTAGCTGCTCAAAATAATGGAGATTATTCGGAAGCTTTAGAGTACTACAAAGAGAGTTTAATGCTTGAAGAAAATAAAATTGATAGGGGTGAGACTTTAAAAAATATGGCCATTATATATATGAGTAATGGTGAAGAGGATTTGTCTATTGAAACTTATGAAAAAGCATTAGCCGAAAATCCTAAACAACCATCATGTTTAAAAAATATTGGATTAATTTATGAAAAAAGGGGAAGATATGCAGAACAAAATGGTGATCTAGATCAGAGAGATATTTGGTTTGATAAAGCTGCAGAAGTTTGGTCTAAAGCAGTGAGATTATATCCTGGAGGATATCTTGATATTGAGAATTGGCTGAAAAACTCAGGAAGAAGTTCAATTGATATGTACCTCTAATATTTTTTTACTGTGATATAGAAAAATAAAATGCTTCTTTAATATTAGCAACTTCTTTTATATTGATTGAATTTTTCAAATTATTTAGATCCTCTTCTAATTTTGGTACCACAATATTTTTGATCCCTAATCTTGCTGCCTCTTCTATCTTTGTTCTAAGATTTTTCGATTTTCTTACTTGACCGCTCAATCCTAATTCTCCGATGAATGAGCTACTAGCTAAGGGAGGAATATTTTTTAAACTTGATAAAATTGATATTGCTACACCTAAGTCAGATGAAGGATCATTTATCTCAAAACCGCCACCAGTAGCTACGTAACAATCAAATTCAGATAATTTAATTCCTAAATGTTTTTCAATAACAGCTAGAATTTGATGTAATCTGTTAATGCTAATTCCAGTTGTAGTTCGTCTGGAATTACTATAGAAAGTTTTATTTACAAGCGCTTGTATATCTACTGCGAACGGTCTGCTGCCTTCATTAGTGATAGTAGTTGTTACACCTGAAATGTTTTCTTTGCTTGTAAAGATTGAGCTTGGGTTTTTTATCTCACGTAAACCTTCTTCGAGCATTTCAAAAATTCCGATTTCAAATGTCGATCCAAATCTATTCTTTATACTTCTTAGTAATCTATGTGAAGAAATATTATCTCCTTCGAAGTTAAGGACTACATCAACTAAATGCTCTAGAGTTTTTGGACCCGCTAGGGCTCCGTCCTTAGTAACATGACCAATAATTAAAAGTGCAATATTTTTGTCTTTAGCGACATTTTGCAATTCGGATGAGCATGCTCTAACTTGAGAAACTGATCCTGGTGAACTTTCCATCTCATGATTATGGATTGCTTGAATACTATCAATTATTGCTAAGCTTGGATTTTCACGCTTGATTTCTTCAATTATTAGAGCAAAATTAGTTTCTGCAAAAATTTTTAAATCAATACTGTTTTGATTTAACCTTTCCCATCTGATTTTTACTTGTTCTAAAGATTCTTCAGCAGTAACGTATAAAACCTTTTCATTGAGAGAAATTTTTCCTGCTGATTGAAGAACTATTGTGCTTTTACCTATTCCAGGCTCTCCTCCAAGCAAAATTACAGATCCAGGAACAATCCCCCCTCCAAGAACACGGTTAAATTCCTTAAAACCACTTGTAAACCTAGATATTTCTTTAGATGAAATCTCATTGAAAGGTATAGATTTTTTACTATTTTTTATTTCTTGATATTTATCTCTCTTGCTTTTAATTTCTTCAACAATCGTATTCCATGAATTGCAATTAAGACATCTTCCAAAGTATTGGGAAGTTTCAGATCCACAATTCTGACAAATAAAAGTTGACAATTTGCTAGACATTTAGTTTCTTGATGAAGTGATGGAACTAGAATGTTTGGGATATTGCCCCTCTACAAGTTAGATTAGGATAATAATAAATTCTCTTACTGATTAGCTAATAGAAACAAATGGCTCTATCTAGTCAAACTAAAGAAACAATCCTAGTCGCAGATGACGAGGCAAGCATTAGAAGAATTCTGGAGACACGTCTCTCCATGATTGGCTACAAAGTTGTAACTGCAAGTGATGGAAAAGAAGCACTAAAGTTATTTAAAGATTACGAGCCTGATTTAGTAGTTCTTGATGTAATGATGCCAAAATTAGACGGTTATGGTGTATGTCAAGAATTAAGGAAAGATTCTGATGTTCCAATTGTAATGTTAACGGCATTAGGTGATGTTGCAGACAGGATAACAGGCTTAGAATTGGGTGCTGATGATTATGTAGTAAAACCATTCAGCCCTAAGGAATTGGAAGCTAGAATTAGGTGTGTTTTGAGAAGGATTGATAAAGAACAAATTCCTGGAATGCCTAATTCAGGATTGATTTTGGTTACTGATATAAAAATTGATACAAATCGAAGACAAGTTTTTAAAAGCGATGAGAGGATTAGATTAACTGGTATGGAATTTAGTCTCTTAGAGCTTTTGGTAAGTCGCTCAGGAGAGCCATTTAGTAGAGGAGAGATTTTAAAAGAAGTTTGGGGATATACACCCGAGAGACATGTAGATACAAGAGTAGTGGATGTTCACATATCTAGATTAAGATCTAAACTGGAAGCTGATCCAGCTAATCCTGAATTGATATTAACAGCAAGAGGTACAGGATATCTTTTTCAGCGTATTGTAGATATTACACCTTTTGATGGTAAATAAATGGGAAAAGAAACGATTCATAAAATTAATAAGTCCAGAGCTATTAGAAGATTAGTTATTTGGTATAAAAGAAACTCAGCAGTAACGTCAATAGTTGATACCGCAGCTAGCTCTGCAGTAACAGCCAGTAACGTGGCGGGCAATGTCGTTTCTGGTGCTGGATCTGTCGTAAGCACAGCTAGTAATGTTGCTAGTAATGTTGCAGGTAATGTAGCGGGTAATGTAGTTTCAAGCGCTGAATCTGTTGTGAACACTGCTAGCAGTGTAGTTTCAAATGCTAGTTCATTGGCTAAAAATACATTACAGCCTTTAGTTTTTGACCCTTTAAAAAGATTACAAAACAATGATAATTTGTTAGTAAAGGAAGAGGACTCACAATCTAATAGAGTATGGATCGCAGTCGATGGTATGGGTGGGGATTATGCTCCTGGGCCAATACTAGAGGGTTGCCTTGAAGCGATAAGCAGATTTCCGATAAATATAAAGTTTGTTGGCAAAATTGAAAAAGTAAAAAATGCAGCAAAAAAAATTGGTTTAGTAGAATCACTTGAAAAAGAAATAGAAAATAACCGTCTTGAATTAGTTGATAGTGAAGATCCTATAGGAATGAATGAGGAGGCTACTGCAGTCAGAAAAAGGAAAAATGCAAGTATAAATGTTGCAATGAATCTAGTAAGAAATAATGAAGCACAAGCTGTGTACTCAGCAGGTAATTCAGGAGCAATGATGGCTTCTGCCATATTTAGAATTGGCAGATTGAAAGGGATTGATAGACCCGCTATAGGCGCATTATTCCCTACAAGGGATCAAACTCGCCCAGTGCTTGTTTTAGATGTTGGTGCAAATACTGATTGTAAACCCTCTTATCTTCACCAGTTTGCTCTGCTTGGTAATATTTATGCAAAAGATGTCTTGCAAGTAAAAAAACCAAGAATTGGCCTCTTAAATATTGGCGAAGAGGAATGCAAAGGTAATGATTTATCTCTTAAAACATTTGAACTACTATCTAACGAAAAAAGTTTCAATTTTGGAGGTAATTGTGAAGGTCGTGATGTTTTATCCGGTAATTTTGATGTAGTTGTCTGCGATGGTTTTACCGGCAATATATTATTAAAATTTCTTGAATCTGTTGGAGGTGTTTTATTAGATATTTTAAGATCTGAGCTTCCAAGAGGGAGACGGGGAAAAGTTGGTTCGGCTTTTTTAAAAAGCAATCTATTAAGAATAAAGAAAAGGTTAGATCATGCCGAACATGGTGGTGCATTATTACTTGGAGTAAACGGTATTTGCGTGATTGGCCATGGTAGCAGTAAGTCTTTATCAGTTGTTAGCGCTCTTCGCTTAGCTCATTCGGCAGTCAGTCATAACGTGATGGAAAATTTAAATCAACTTCAAAAGCTTAAGTTTTAAATTCCTAAAACATATTGCGTCAAATTTATGTTTGACTTATATAAGTAACTAAAAATTCTTTTGGAAGAAACAAAATTTAACCAAATTGGAGTCTCATTTAAAGGAAGTGGAAGTTATGTGCCCGACCAAATACTAACTAATCAAGAAATTAGTCAAAAGGTAGATACGAGTGATGAATGGATAAAATCAAGAACTGGCATTTCTGAAAGAAGAATTTCTAGCTCAGGAGATAATGTCACTGATATGGGTTATAAGGCCGCACTTACTGCAATTGAAATGGCTAATTGGGATATTAAAACCATTGATTTAATTATCTTAGCGACTTCTACTCCTCATGATTTATTTGGTTCGGCGCCAGCTATTCAATCAAAATTGGGAGCATGCAATGCGGTAGCTTTTGATTTGACTGCAGCATGTAGTGGTTTTTTATTCGCTTTAATAACAGCCTCACAATTTTTAAAAGGAGGTAATTTTCAACGAGCTGTTGTTATAGGAGCAGATCAACTATCAAGTTATATTGATTGGAATGATAGAAGAAGTTGTATTCTTTTTGGAGATGGTGCTGGTGCCTTGGCAATTGAAGCTACAAATGATTTTGATAATCTCATTGGTTTTGATATGAGAACTGATGGTGAAAGAGGTTCTTTTCTTAACCTTCCATCAAATAATAATAAGGATTTAATAATTGATAACATAGATTTTTTAACTGGAGGTTTTTCTCCAATTCAGATGAATGGCCAGGAAGTTTATAAATTTGCAGTAAGAGAAGTTCCAATAATTCTTGATAAGCTTTTAAAAAAAACAAACTATAGTTCTGAGAAAGTTGATTGGCTTTTATTGCATCAAGCTAATCAAAGGATATTAGATTCCGTCGGAGATAGATTAAAAATTCCTAGAGAAAAAATTCTCAGTAATTTAGAAAAATATGGCAATACTTCAGCAGCAACAATTCCTCTAATGATGGATGAGGCTATTAGAAATAGTAGTATTAAAAAAAATGATATTATTGCCACAAGTGGTTTTGGTGCTGGGTTAAGTTGGGGTGCGGCCCTAATTAAATGGGGTTAAAAACAAAATAGGAACATTATGACAGTTGCATGGGTATTCCCTGGACAGGGTTCACAAAAAATTGGAATGGCAAAACAAATTGAAAACTTGCCTAACACCAAGGAAAGGTTTAGTTATGCTTCTGAGATATTTGAGAGGAATTTATTTGAAATTTGCGAATTAAGTTCTGAACTAATAAATCCTCTTCATGATTTAAATAACACAATAAATACACAAATTTGTCTTTTTTTAGTTGAATCGATTTTATTAGATGCCTTAAAGGAGAATAGTTTAAAACCGACCTATGTTGCTGGGCATAGTCTAGGAGAAATTACGGCACTGTATTGTGCGGATGTTTTTTCATTCGAAGATTGTGTTTCTCTAATAAAAGAAAGGTCTCAATTAATGGTCAATGCTGGGAAAGGATCTATGGCAGCAGTAATTGGTTTTGATAGAAATCAACTTGATCTATTAGTACAAAAAATTGATGATATTGTAATTGCTAATGATAATAGCTCTTCCCAAGTTGTCTTATCAGGATCTACTGAAGCATTAGATAATTTATCGAAAGAAATATCTTGTAAAAGATTTTTGAAATTAAATGTTTCAGGTGCATTTCATTCACCATTTATGAATGAACCTTCATCGAAATTTTCTGAGTATTTAAAACAGATTAAATTTAATAATCCCTCTTTTCCAGTCATAAGTAATTATGAACCTTCACTTTGTAGTGATCCAAACGAGCTTAAAATTAGGTTAGAAAAACAAATGTGTAATGGAGTGAGGTGGCGAGAAACTATGGATTTAATGGCAAAAGATAGTGACCTTCATATTGTTGAAATTGGCCCCTCCAATGTATTAAGCGGTTTAGGAAAAAGACACCTTAAAGATGTAAAAATTTCCCAAGTTTCATCTTCTGATCAAATATCTTATTAATTTGTATGAAAAAGCATACTACTCAAAAATTAATCTATGAATTAGTTAGCAAGCTTTTTGTATTTCCTATTTATAAATTTGTATTTAAAGGTCATTTAATAGGTAGAGACAATATTCCGCAAAAGGATTCTTTTATCATGGTTTCTAATCATGGTTCTCTACTTGATCCTCCTTTGTTAGGCCATGCACTTGGACGTAATATATCTTTTATGGCAAAGGCAGAGCTTTTTAAAATTCCTTTTCTTGGCTTTATCATCAAAGCTTGTGGAGCTTATCCTGTAAAAAGAGGCATTGCTGATAAAAATACAATTAAAACAGCATGTGAAAAATTATCAAATGATAATTGCATTGGAATTTTTATTGATGGCACTCGTCAAAAAAATGGTCGAGTTAATAAGCCCAAACAAGGAGCAGCATTATTAGCCTTTAAAAATCAAAAATTATTATTGCCTGTTGCAATAGTTAATTCACATAGACTAATTAGATTTAAATTCTGTATTCCTTTATTTTCAAAAATAGTTATTAAAGTTGGAAAACCTCTTCAACCGCCGCAAAGTTCATCAAAAGATGATCTGAATTCTGTAACAATTCACCTTCAAGATAAGATTAATAGTTTGATTGGATGAATATTTAGTTAATTGGAGAAATGGGGTAAAGAGGTAAAACTTTTTGCCATGAATCTACATTTAAATTTAATAAATTTTTATTTGATAAATCTAATAGTTCTTTTAAATCTTCTTTATCATCATAAATAGCCTCAAAAAAAAGTTCTTTACTCTCAAGTTTTTTAATAACTTTTGGTAAAACTGTTTCTCGAATGGATACACCCGATGGGGTATTCCCCGCATGACAAATTTCATATTTACCTGCAATAAAACCTTTTCGTTTTAATTTTTTGTAAATCCAAAATGATTGTTTGTTTGTAAAAATGTTATTTTTTGATGCAATTCTTTTTGCCATTATTTTAAATGAACTAAAACTGTCTAGAGGACAATTTATTTGTTGTGAGATAGTTCTTGCTAAAACAACAATAAGTCTTGAAGCATTAAAATTGGCTGGCCCTATGCTCACAGATATTTTACATATTTTCTGTAAATTTTCTTTGGAAATGAATTGGTTAAGATCATTTATTAAGTTATTGCATAGGTCATTATCAAATTTTTTGATAAAAAATTCATCAGATTCAAGATTATTGTTTTTTCTGTACCCAAACCCAAAAGAATTGTCTGTGCTATGAATCACTAATGTAGAGTAATTTTCTCTTTGTTTGAGTTTATTTGTCATCTATTACCTTTAAACAGGTAATTCCATACCAGGATTACACTTAGACCATTTACCAAATTCATCTTCAAAACTTTCACAAGATTGTACATCCCAATCAGTTTTATAATCACCATTATTATCCTTAACTATATTGATATGAATGAATGGTTTTTTTGCTTTAAAATCAGGTAGATCACAAATATGATCAACACCATGATTATTCTCAACATCATGATATGTGATACATCTATCAACCCATTTACAGTTGATGCAAATGCACATAATTAATAAATAAAATGAAAAATAGTATCCTCACAGATCATACACTAATTATTGATGAATTAGAAACAAGTATAAAATTTCATAATTTGAATTTTATATTAGGTTTTTTACCTAAAGGATCATATTTGGTTGGAGGTTACATAAGAGATATTATTTTGGGAAGAGAAACTGAAAAGGTAGATGTTGATATTGTGGTACCTTTAAATGCAATTGAAATTGGGAAAAAGATTGCAGATAATATTGGATCAAAATATATTATTTTAGATGAAAAAAGAAAAGTAGTAAGAATTATTCTTAATCATATTTATATTGATATTGCTAATCAGGTTTCATCTACGATCGAAGGGGATTTATGTTCTAGAGACTTTTCGATTAATTCAATTGCTTTTTTGTTTGATAGTAAGCGTTTGTTTGATCCATATAATGGTCTGAAAGATCTAGAGCTTTCTATACTAAGAACTCATTCTGAAAAAAATTTACTAAATGATCCTTTACGAATATTGAGATGTTTTCGATTTGTTTCAGAATTGAATTTTAAAATTGATCTTATTTTATTTACTTTTATTAAAAAAAATAAAGGAAAATTATATCTTGTTGCTAAAGAGAGAATTAATTATGAAATACATAAAATAGTACATGGAGCAAATGCTCTTGATGCGGTTATTTTGATAAAAAAAATTAATATATTCGGTACTGATAATTCATCTGAAGATTCTTTTTTTTTGGATTTAGAGAAAATTAATTATGCAGAACTTAATCAGGAAGAAAAAGAAAAATTTTTACCATTATTTTTTATTGCTCAAATTTTAGATGTTGTATCTTTAGAGAAACTTAAATTTAGTAAAGCTGAAATTGCAAAAACTAAGTTACTGCGAAAATGGCACTTTTTTTTAAAGAACAAAAATACTTCTCAGTTAGATGAATTAGAGAGATTTAAGTTGCATCAAGAATTAGAAATGTTTCTTCCATCTTTTATTTTTTATTTGCCTCAAAATTTGCGATTTGATTGGCTAAATAGATGGCGTGATAAGGAAGATAAATTATTTCATCCTTCAAATTTACTTAATGGTGATGAAATCAAAAAAAATTTAAAAATAGAGGATGGGCCTATCTTAGGCGATCTTTTACAGTATCTCTCAAAGGAGCTTGCGTATAAAAGATTGAATAATTTTGATGAAGCTATTTATAAAGCAACGCAATGGATTGAACAAAATGCGCCAAAATGTGATTAAATACACATAGCTTAGTTTTGTTTAGAAGTTCAGACTTCAAAATCATTTTTAAAAATTTATGAGTATTCGTATTTACATTGGCAACTTACCACAAGGATTTAATCCCAAAGAATTTGATAAGATTTTAAAATCAGTTTCTGATTCAGTTAGATTTAAAGCAGTTTTAGATAAGGAAACTAAGGAATGCAGAGGTTTTGGTTTTGCCACAACAAACAATGAAGAGAATGCTAACTTATTAATTCAAAAATTAAATGGTTTTGAATTTAATGGTTCTAAATTAAGAGTAGAATTATCAGAAAAGAAAGATTCTGCTTCAAATAAAAGAAATAGCGGAAACTTAAACAAAAACAAGAAGAGGAAAGATTTCAAGAAAATTGTGCATAGTGATGCTCCAAATCTTGAAGCACCTGATCCAAGATGGGCCGGAGAATTATCCAAATTAAAAGATTTATTAGCTAACCAGAAGACTCCTGCTTAACTACTTAATTCGAGAAATTAAAAAAGATATTGGAATCTCAAAAGCTTTCACTGAATTCTTTACAAAAGCTCTGTTATTAAAAACATCGTAATCTAGCCTTTCAATAGAATCTAGAATTCCTCTATAGAGACGTAAAGATGTCCAAACAGGCCATCTTGCATCAGAAGATAACCATTTAATTCCATCTTCAGACTTTTTGAACCAATCGCGCGCCCTTGTTAATTGATAGTTCATGAGGGCCTTCCATTGATTATTTATTTCGCCGTTTAAAAGTTCTTCTTCAGAATAATTGAATTTTGTAATATCCTCTTGTGGTAGATAAATTCTACCTCTGTTTCTATCTTCTCCTACATCCCTCAATATATTTGTCAATTGATTCGCAATTCCAAGAGCTATAGCTGCTTCAGAGGGGTCAGGTTTAGCACTCCATGGTGCTGATGTATAAGCATTATCAATCCCCATGACATTCTGAGTCATTAAACCAACAGTACCTGCGACTCTATAACAATAAAGTTTTAATTCATCAAAATCTTTGTATCTAAATTTATTAAGATCCATTCTCTGACCGTCTATCATATCTAAATATGGTTGAATACTTTGTGGATATTTTTTGATGGTATCAAATAAAACTGAATCTAATTCAGATTTAATCTCCCCTTTAAATACATTCTTTGTATTTTCTTCCCATGCATCTAAATTGTCTGAAAGTTCATCTTGAGACTTAGTTGAAGCTTCTTCGCTATCCATAATTTCATCTGTTCTTCTACACCATACATAAATAGCCCAAATAGCTTTTCTTTTTTCTGGTGGTAGTAGAAGAGTTCCCAAATAAAAGGTTTTGGCCCATTGTTGGGTTTCTTTACGGCATATCTCATATGCTTGATCTAGTTGAGAAATTGAATTTTTCAAAAAGTTTTAGCTAAATTTAGAAATTTTTAATGTTATTAAGAAACATTTTGAGGTGTTTTGGAATATTCTTTGTTAATTGATTCCGCGCATAATTTACCACTTAAAACGGCTCCTTCCATAGATGCTAAATATTTTTGCATTGTGTAATCACCAGCTAAGAAGAAGTTTTTTATGGGAGATTTTTGACTAGGTCTGAACTCTTGGCATCCAGGAATAGCCTTGTATACTGATCTTGGTGTTTTAACTACCTTATACTTTCTTAATTTTGTCTTCTCATCACCTATGAAATGTGCTGGGAATAATTTTTTAAGTTCTTCCATTGTTGCATCAACGATGTCTTGATCACTCCTATTAATCCAATCTTTTGCTGGTGCGAAAACTAACTCAAGCATTGATCTATTTGGATCTTCATATTCTTTACATGTGATACTCATATCTGCATAAACGCTTAGAAGCGGAGATCTACTAAATAGCAGATGATCAATATCAGTTAATTTTTTGTCAAACCACAAGTGAATATTAATAACCGGTACACCATTTAAACCATCTAATTTAGAAAAAGCATCTAGGCCTTTCCATTGCTTGGGTATCATTAGTTTAAATAGATCTACTGGCATCGCACTAACATAGGCATCGGCAGTTATTTCTTTCTTTTCGTTTTCATTTAAAGAAACAATAGTAAAACTTTTAACAGTGCTGTCTTCATTAAGATTAATTTGCCTTAATGGGCTATTCATGTGAACTTCTCCACCACGATCAGTAATGTAATCAACCATTGGTTGGCAAAGTCTTTCTGGTGGGGCTCCATCAAGAAATGCCATTTTTGAACCATTTTTTTCTTGTAAAAATCTGTTAAGTGCTGTTAATAAAACTGTAGATGATATTTCATCTGGCCCAATGAAGTTTAGCGCTTTACTCATGGCTATAAAAACTTCATCATTCACTCTTACTGGAATATTGTGTTCTTTAAGCCAATCGGTCCATGATTTGGTATCACATTTTTCTAGGTACTTTTGACCTCTCAACATTGCAGGAACTAGACCTAATCCAAAAAGAATTTTTTCATTCCATGAAAGCATGTCATTATTGCTAAGAATGGCTGAAACTCCATTTACAGGAGCTGGTATATCTGGAAAGTCGAATCTACTGTAGGTTCCTGGTTCGGAGGGCTGATTAAAGATCATAGAATGACTTTTCCATTGGAGTCTATCTTCAATATCTAATTCCTTGAAAAGTTGCAACATATTAGGATAGGCCCCAAAAAATATATGCAAACCAGTTTCGTACCAGTCTCCATCCTCATCTTTCCATGCTGCAACCTTTCCGCCTAGAACATCTCTAGCTTCGAGAACGATAGGAATATGACCATTATCAACTAAATATTTAGCACAAGATAAACCTGCTAAACCAGCACCAGCGATTACAACACGCATTATAAAATCAAAAAATAAATTAACACTTATTTATAAGCTACATTAAAGTTAGAACATTATAGTTTTTTTCGTTGATTATTTCGCAAAATTATGGAAAAAATACTCTTAAAATCAACTACTAGACATGTAAGAATTTTTACTGCCGAAGTAGTTAATGATGAATTACAGTTTCATCCAAACAAATTGACTCTAGATTTAGATCCAGATAATGAGTTTATTTGGAATGAAGATTCTTTGAAAGAAATAAATGAGAAATTCAATGAACTAATAAAAGAGAGAGTAGGAAAGAATCTAGATGATTATGAACTTCGAAAGATAGGTTCGGAGATTGAAGGTTTAATTAAATTTTTGCTCCAAAGTGGTCAATTGAGCTATAACCCTAATTGCAGAGTAATGAATTACTCAATGGGTTTACCTAAGACAAATGAAATACTGTGAATAGATCATCATCAAATAGAAGGCCAAGGAGAGGCTCAAATAGAGGATACTATTCTTCAAATCCAAGAGACATGGATTCTTATGGACAAAGGAATACTAGATTGACTCCATCTAATCCAGAACAAAAGATTACCTTTAATACAGGGACTATAGCTGTTCTTGCAGGGGTTTTAATTCTCGGAGTTGGTATTGGGAGTGCGATTACAAGTACAACAGATGGAGGTCAGGGAAATATAGCTAGTCAACAACAATTAGATATGGCTGTTCCAGATCCTGAATTTTGTAGACAATGGGGAGCAAGCGCTTTTGTAATTGATGTTGAAATGTATACAACTCTAAATCCATCAACTAGTTTTGTAACGCAACCAGCTCTTCAGCCAGGTTGTGTAATTAGGAGAGAGAATTGGACAGTTTTACAAAAACAAGGAGCGATTAGTAATGAAGATGTAAGAGAATGTAAGCAAAGAATGAATACTTTTGCTTATATTGGATCTATAAGAGATAAACCCATAGTTAAATGCGTTTATCAGACTGATGTAAATGAAAATAAATTTATAATTAAGGGAGATGGACAAGCTGAAGATGGAGGGGTGGGAATTAACAAAGAAGCAATTCAGTTCTGATTGAAATTCATATTTGCCTTAATGGGCTTTCTAAACTAGCAAATTGTGGGAGTATATTCTTCTTAAATACTTCTGATGCTCTTGATGTATATCTTGATGGATTAGTAATTAATTTAAGTTCTCTTTTAACCTCCAAATCAGCAAGAAATGCCTTGTGGATTGTACCAGCGGCTAATTCTCTTTCAATTGAAACAACAGGTAAAAAGGAAGCTCCTAGTCCTGATTGAACCGCGTTCTTGATTGCTTCAAGAGAATTTAATTCCATCTCAATTTTTAATCTTTGAATATCAAGCCCAGAATCTTTAAGAAGTTTGTCAACAACTTTTCTTGTTGTGGATTGAGAATCCAATGTAACGAAATTTAATTTGTATAAGTCTTCTTTTAAGAGCTCTTTTTTGTTTGAAAGTGGATGTTTAGATGGTAAAACCAATGCTAATTCATCTGTTGCATATGGAATCACTTGTAGCAAATTTTCCAAATCTCCCGGTAATTGTCCACCAATAATGGCTAAATCAATTTGTCCGTTGGCAACACTCCAGCCAGTTCTTCTTGTACTGTGGACTTGAAGTTGAACAGATACATCAGGATATTTTTGTCTGAATAGTCCTATCATTCTTGGCATTAAATAGGTTCCAGTTGTTTGACTGGCTCCAATAACAAGTGTTCCACCTCTTAAACTATTTAAATCTTCAATTGCTTTACAAGCTTCGTCGCATTGATTCAAAATTCGTTCACAATATTCAAGTAGAAGTCTTCCTGCTTCAGTTAAAAGAGCTTTTCTCCCACCTCTATCGAAAATTGTGATTTCAAGTTGTTTTTCTAGGTTTTGTATTTGTAAACTCACAGCAGGTTGGGTTACATATAGTAGGTCCGCAGCTTTTTTAAAGCTTCCTTGCGCTGCTATAGCTTTTAATATTCTTAATTGGTCTAGAGTAAATGGTAATTCGGGCATCTATTTATTCCGCCTACAATTATTTATAATTCTAATACTAATGAGAGTTCTTGTTAAGAACTAAAATACTTGAAAAACTTAAATTTATGGATTCTCATAAAACTTCGTTAATAATATTAATATTAATTTTTATTTTTGCTTTAATTCATAGCGGTGGAGCTGCACTAAGAATTAAAGCAGAATCTGTAATGGGTCCAAGATTATGGCGGTTATGTTTTGTTTTTTTAAGTTTGCCATCCGCAATTATCCTGATAAGTTATTTTTTGGCTCATCGATATGATGGAATCAGATTATGGAATTTTCAAGGTAATAATTTTGTTTTAATCATTGTTTGGTTACTAACTGCAATAAGTTTTTTATTTTTATATCCTGCTACTTACAATTTGTTGGAAATTCCTTCAGTTTTGAAACCTAAAGTGCGAATTTATGGTACCGGGATCATGAGAATTACAAGACATCCACAAGCATTTGGACAGATAATTTGGTGTTTTGCTCATACTTTATGGATTGGTACATCATTCACATTGATAACTTCTATTGGGTTAATTTTGCATCATCTTTTTGCTATCTGGCATGGGGATAAAAGATTAGCCAAAAGATTTGGAGAGGAATTTGAAGATTTCAGAAAAAATACTTCCATAATCCCCTTTAAAGCAATATTAGAAGGAAAGCAAGAATTTAAAATTGACGAATTTTTTAGGGTTTCTCAACTTGGCATATTGATTGCAATAGTAGTTCTATGGTGGTCCCATCAATATATAAATATTGCTGTTAAAACATTTAATTCATCATTTTTGTCGGAATTTTTCAATTGACAGTTTAAAATCTAGAATATAAGTTTTTTAAAAGATGCCTCAAGCTTCAGAAATTGCCTGGTTAATTCCTCTTTTCCCACTGATTGGAGCAGTGATTTCTGGATTAGGACTAGTAAGTATCAACAAGAAAATTAATAATTCTAGAGAAATTGTTTCTATTGGACTTATTTCTTTTGTAGGTATTTCTGCAGTAATTAGTTATAAAGCTCTGATTGAACAAGTTAGTGGTTATCAATCTATAGAGAAATTATTTGTATGGGCTAGTGCCGGGGATTTTACAATTCCAATGGGATTTGTACTTGACCCTCTGGGTAGTGTAATGCTTGCGTTAGTAACTACTATAACTTTGCTTGTCATGATTTACTCTCATGGTTATATGGCGCATGACAAAGGTTACGTCAGATTTTTTACATACTTAGCCTTATTTAGTAGTTCAATGATGGGATTAATAATAAGTCCAAATTTGTTAGAAATATACGTTTTTTGGGAATTAGTTGGAATGTGTTCCTATTTGCTGGTTGGCTTTTGGTATGACAGAGACGGCGCTGCACACGCTGCACAAAAAGCATTTGTAGTAAATAGAGTAGGTGACTTTGGATTATTACTAGGCATTCTTGGTTTATTTTGGGCAACGAATAGTTTTGATTTTAATGATATAGCTACTGGAATTTCTGAATCATTATCTGATAATTCAATACCTACCTGGGCTGCTTTACTACTTTGTTTTTTGGTTTTTTTAGGCCCAATGGCAAAATCTGCTCAATTTCCTCTGCATGTTTGGTTACCAGATGCGATGGAGGGACCCACACCGATTTCTGCACTTATCCATGCAGCCACAATGGTTGCCGCTGGAATATTTCTAGTAGCAAGGCTTCAACCTCTTTATTCAATCTTTCCCTCTATTCAATTCATTATTGCTTTAGTTGGTACCATTACTTGTTTTTTAGGCGCTTCTATAGCTTTGACACAAATGGATTTAAAAAAGGGTTTGGCATATAGTACTGTTTCGCAGCTTGGTTATATGATGCTTGCTATGGGTTGTGGAGCTCCAATTGCAGGAATTTTTCATTTGGTTACACATGCGTGCTTTAAAGCAATGCTATTTTTAGGCTCTGGTTCTGTAATACACGCTATGGAAGAAGTAGTAGGTCATCAACCTGTATTAGCTCAAGACATGAGGTTAATGGGCGGTTTAAGAAAAAAAATGCCATATACATCTGCAACATTTTTAATAGGTTGTGTAGCAATTAGTGGTATTCCTCCATTAGCAGGTTTTTGGAGTAAGGATGAGATACTCGGCAATGCTTTCATATCATTTCCAGCTTTTTGGTTTGTTGGACTTTTAACAGCTGGTATGACTGCTTTTTATATGTTTAGGCTTTATTTCTTGACATTTGAAGGAGATTTT
>QCII01000009.1 GCA_003216775.1 Prochlorococcus sp. AG-402-K21 | reverse complement strand
CAATGGGTTTCTATGGGACAGAAATTCCTAACTTTGAGTTTTCTCACTTGGCAGCTCAAGATTTTAGTCAAAAGTTTCAAATACTTTGTTATGTAGGTCTCCTAATCGCATTTGGAGTTAAGCTCCCAATAGTACCTCTTCATACGTGGCTCCCTGATGCTCATGGAGAAGCTACAGCTCCAGTTCACATGCTTCTTGCTGGAATCTTATTGAAGATGGGAGGATATGCTCTTTTGAGATTTAATGCACAGTTATTACCTGTTGCTCATGCTCAATTTGCACCATTATTAATAGTTCTAGGAGTAGTAAATATAATTTATGCTGCATTAACATCTTTTGCACAAAGAAATCTCAAAAGAAAAATTGCATACAGTTCTATAAGTCATATGGGTTTCGTTCTTATTGGGATAGGGAGTTTTAGTAGTCTTGGAACAAGCGGAGCAATGCTACAAATGGTTAGTCATGGCTTAATTGGGGCAAGTTTATTTTTTCTTGTCGGAGCTACCTATGACAGAACAAAGACTCTTAAACTTGATGAAATGAGTGGTGTAGGACAAAAAATGAGAATCATGTTTGCTTTATGGACTGCTTGCTCCCTCGCCTCACTCGCTTTGCCTGGTATGAGTGGATTTGTTTCAGAATTAATGGTATTTACTGGATTTGTTACTGATGAAGTTTATACTCTCCCGTTTAGGGTAGTGATGGCATCTTTAGCCGCTATCGGAGTAATACTTACGCCTATTTATCTACTCTCAATGTTGCGAGAAATTTTCTTTGGCAAGGAAAATCCTAAATTAAGTGAACAACGAAAACTCATAGATGCAGAGCCTAGGGAAGTTTATATTATTGCTTGCTTACTTTTGCCGATAATCGGGATTGGTTTATACCCAAGATTAGTTACTGAAAGTTACCTTGCGTCTATCAATAATTTGGTTGATAGAGATTTAAATGCAGCTAAAAGTGTAGTGAAAACAAATATTTTCTCAGGAATTAAGAAAAATGAAATTTTAAAGGCTCCAAAAATATAATTTCTTTAATTAATGCAAAAATTATTTGGCATTAATTAAATAAGAAGATATCTTATGGTTAGATTTTAGTTAATTAAAAATATCATATTTGAATTCTATTGATAAGCAACAATTAGGACCTAGGTTGTTGATTAAGTTTCTTCAAGATGCTGCTGGTAAAGGTGATCTTGATCCGTGGGATATTGATGTAATAAGTGTAATTGATAGCTTTTTAGAGCAATACATATATGTTGTCGAAAAAACTTCAAATAAGCAAAATTCATTTCAAAAGGATTTGTCTGAGACAAGCGAAGCATTTTTTGCTGCTTCTGTACTAGTTAATTTAAAGGCTCAAGTCTTGGAATCTGATGTTTTCAAAGATAATTCTTCAGATTTTGAAGATGATTTTAACGTCGATGATCAAAATTGGATTGATCAAGAATTTGATATCCCAAAATATCCTGAAAAATATCTAAGAAGAAGATCAACAGCACAACCTATCCTTAAACGTACAACAACATTGGGAGAACTGGTAAGTCAACTAGAGTCTATTGCTGAAGTTATAGAAACTCAAGATCTTCTTCTCATGAAGAGAAAAAGAAATAAAAAATACTCCGATAAAGCTTTAATTTCTCAAGTAAAATCTTTAGCACATCGCGAGAAACTACCAGAAACTACTAAAGAATTAGGGAAATTTATTGATAGTTGGGAAAAAACATTACAGTGGATAGATTTTGAATATTTAGTGAAAGAATGGCAAATATTTGTAAAAAATGATTTAGATAAAGATCGTCTTGGGGTGTTTTGGGCTTTGTTATTTTTATCATCTGAAAACAAAATTGAAATTAAACAAATCAATTCCTTATACGGCCCAATTCAAATTAAAAGGATCATTCCAGATGGAGGCATAGCTCAATTGCCTATAGAAAATCTTGATGTAACAAATGCCGCACATTCTGCTGCTTAGTAGCTTAGTAGTAATAACGTATAATCTTTAAAAAGAGGTTTTGAATTCATGAAGGCAATGATACTTGCGGCAGGAAAAGGTACACGTGTTCAGCCTATTACTCATATTATTCCAAAACCAATGATACCGATTTTACAAAAACCTGTAATGGAGTTTCTTTTAGAACTCTTAAAAGAGCATGGCTTTAAAGAAATCATGGTAAATGTTTCTCACCTTGCTGAAGAAATTGAGAATTACTTTAGAGATGGTCAAAGGTTCGGTGTGGAGATAGCATATAGTTTTGAAGGCAGAATTGAAGATGGAGAATTAATAGGAGATGCTTTAGGTTCGGCAGGAGGATTAAAAAAAATTCAAGATTTTCAAAAATTCTTTGACGAGACTTTTGTTGTACTATGTGGCGATGCTTTAGTTGACTTAGATTTGACTGAAGCAGTTAGGAAACATAAAGAAAAGGGAGCAATTGCAAGTTTAGTTACTAAAAAAGTAACTAGAGATCAAGTATCAAGTTATGGCGTGGTTGTTTCAGACGAAAATGGTCGAATAAAGGCTTTTCAAGAAAAGCCATCTATAGATGAAGCCCTAAGTGACTCTATTAATACAGGTATATATCTTTTTGAACCTGAAATTTTTAATTACATACCATCAGGTGAGAAATTTGATATTGGTGCTGATCTCTTTCCTAAACTTGTTGATATGGATTTGCCATTTTTTGCTCTACCCATGGATTTTGAATGGGTAGATATTGGAAAGGTTCCTGATTATTGGAGTGCTATTCGACATGTATTACAAGGCAAGGTAAGACAAGTAGAGATACCTGGTAAAGAAATTAAACCAGGAGTATTTACTGGTTTAAATGTTGCTGCTAATTGGGAAGCAGTTGATATTACTGGCCCTGTATATATAGGCGGAATGACAAGAATAGAAGATGGTGCAACAATTATTGGACCAGCAATGATTGGCCCAAGTTGTTGTATTTGTGAAGGCGCAACAATTGATAATTCAATTATTTTTGATTATTCCAAAATTGGAAAGGGAGTTAGACTGGTTGATAAATTAGTATTTGGCAGGTACTGTGTGGGCAAAAATGGAGATCACTTTGATTTGCAAGATGCATCTTTGGATTGGTTGATAACAGATTCTAGAAGGTCTGATATGATTGAGCCCTCTCCTCAACAGAAGGCAATGGCAGAACTGTTAGGTACAGATTTGATTAATATTCCAGATTAAGATTAGCTTTTTCAAGAATTTCAGGGATTAAATGTTCTGCCTTTACAGCCATTAAATGAATACCATTTGAAATATTGATAAAATCTTGAGCTTGTTCAGCTGCAATTTCTATTCCTTCTTGTAAAGGGTCCTTAGCATCTTTAAGACGATTTAAAATATTTTCAGGTATGTTTGCTCCTGGGACGTACTTGTTAATAAAAAGAGCATTTTTGTAAGATTTTAATAGGAATACACCTGCAATTACAGGTATTTCGAGAGGTTTACTAATTTTTTCGCAAAATTCTATTAAATTTTCTTTTTCCATAACCATTTGAGTTTGTATGAATCGAGCTCCAGCCTCCTTTTTCTTTTTCATTCTATTCAGTAGACTTCTTTGATTTCTACAATTTGGATCTGCAGCAGCTCCTGAAAATAGAAATGTTTTTTTATCGGCAAGTTCTCCTAAAGTAGGATCAATGCCTCTGTTGAAGTCCTGAATTTGGCGAAGCAATCTTACTGACTCATACTCATGAACTGCTTTAGCATCTTGTTGATCCCCGGCTTTTACTGAATCACCGGTAATGCATAAGATATTTTTAATTCCTAGAGCATTTGCTCCAAGAATGTCTGATTGTAAAGCAATTTTGTTACGATCTCTGCAAGATATCTGCATTACTGGTTCTATTCCATTTTCCAGTAATAGTTTTGACATTGCTAAGCTGCACATTCTCATTACAGCTCTGCTACCGTCAGTAATGTTAACTGCATGTACCTTATCTTTCAAAAGGTGTGCTATCTTAATAGATCTTATGGGGCTTCCACCTCTGGGCGGCATTAACTCTGCCGTTATAACCTTGGATTTTTTTTCTAAAGTCTGCTGAAGTTTTGATTTCAATTGCTTTTGTTTCCTACTTGGTTAACAAGTGTACTGAGATTGCTAAACTTAATTAATATAAAAAAGGAACTGTTTAAATGCAAATGGTTGAAGGAGAAGTAAACAACATTGATATGATGGGTCTCTCAACAAGAGAGATGGAAATCATTGATCTTGTAGCTGATGGGCTTACAAATCAAGAAATTGCGGTAAAACTTACTATTAGCAAAAGAACTGTTGATAATCATGTAAGTAATATGTTTACAAAAACAGGTTCTAAAAATAGAGTGGCACTTCTTAATTGGGCAATGGATCATGGAAAGATTTGTAGAGATGGGTTTAATTGTTGTTCTCTCCCTGACTCTGATCAAGATTAATTAGGAACCATTTCTTTTTTTTGAATCGCTGGCTAGATCCATGGCTAGATCCATTAGACAATAATTTGTCGAACTTAATTCGAAGAGTTCAGCATATGCAATACATGCATCCTTGTCTGAATCAACAAATCTCAATATTCCTTCTTTGTCGTAAAGACCATACATCTGAAGAAAATAAAATTACTTTGGATAAATATAAAGAAAATATAAAGGATGAGTGGCTCCTTTGACTAGTTACTTTTGAAAGTTGTTAATTTAATCTTCTTTCCACTCTGAAAAAGGGTTATTAGCGAGACTGAAATTGGAGTAATTTGTCAGCCCAGTAATTTCTTTTGAAATGAAAGATGGAAGAAATAAATTTTCCTCTTCATTAGAAAGTTCAATTTCTGCAATTTCAAGTGGATAATTATTTTCTTTAAAGCAATCTATAATCCAAGATTTTTTTTCAATTTCTAAAAAGAATCTATCTTTTTTAATTGTATGTGAGAGATTTGACATTATTGTTTCAGCATCGCTTCGTGGAATGGAGTATTCAAATTCAAAGTTAGTAAAGCCCTTGATATGTTTTTTAAGTGCTATTTTTGAGTTTTTGCCTATAAGCCTTACCCTAATAATCCAACCATCTAAACTATTGGATAAATATCCTTGTTCAATATAAATTTTTTTATTTATGAATTCTCTCCAATTATCATTTTTTATAAGAAATCTTCTTTCTATCTCTAAGGCCATTTAATTTTTGAGATTTTTTTGAGATAAATCACCTTTCCAATCTAGTTTTTTGATTAAGGTATTATAGTAACTTGTGCTTTTTTTAAATTTTATTATTTTGCAGTGTGATTGCCCTTTTTTGATTTCACAATAATAATTTTCCTTGATGGTCATACATTTTGAACCGTCTCTCCATAATTTAATTTCCCCTTTATTTTTTTTTACAGGTTTAATTATTACCTTACTTGTATTAGGTATAACTATTGGTCTACTAGCCAAACTCATCGGGCATATAGGGTTAATTATCATTGCATCAATACTAGGGTGCACTATTGGCCCCCCTGCTGCCATTGAGTAGGCTGTTGAACCAGTAGATGTAGATATGATTAATCCATCACCTTTGTATTCATTAACCTTCTCATTATCTATTTCAATTTGTATTTGGTTGGTTGGAGAAATGTCTTCTTCAATAGATTTAAAATAAAAATCATTTAAGGCATCGTAGCTTTTTATAATCTTTTTCTCAGAACTTGTCCCATTAATACAGACATTACAATTTAATCTATTACGAAAGTCAATTTTATATTCTTCGTTTTCAAGGATTTCAATAAAAGATTTGTCAAACAAAAAATCTTTTTCTTGCGTAAGGAAACCCAGATTACCACCAATATTAATGCTTAACAAAGGAATATCATAATTAGCTAAAGCATTTGCACATTTTAGAAAGGTTCCATCTCCACCAAGAACTATGCCAATATTTGGTTGTAAATCTAGATTACAAAAATATTTTTCAATTTCCTCTTTATAAAAATCACTTTCAATTCTGTGTGATTTTATATTTTTAGCTTTGAGGACTTTTTCACAGAATTTAGAAGCCTCTTGAGCTATAGAACTATCTGAACGATATACAATAAGCACTAATGAAAGTTTCATTTAGTGGTTTTACCATTTTAATAAATTAAAACTTTCCATATCTACAGTCACCCTATTCCTATAAAGAGATAATAAAATAGCTAATCCAACTGCTGCTTCTGCTGCAGCAACAGTAATCACAAAAATTGTAAAAACTTGTCCTTGAATTAAATTATTATCAACATAGGAAGAAAACGCCATTAAGTTTATATTTACTGCATTGAGCATTAACTCAATGCTCATAAGAACTCTTACTGCATTTCTGCTATTTAATAATCCCCAAATCCCAATACAGAATAGTACTGAAGATACTATTAAAAATGCTTGAATAGGAATTGACTCTAAACTCATCATAAGAAAGGTGAAAGGTTAATTTTTATTTGAAAGTAATGGTTCTGATGATTTTTCAATTAACTCTTGATCAACAGGTAATCCAGTGGAAATATCCTTGCTCATTACATCTCTTCTAGCTAAAACAATTGCTCCAATCATTGCCATTAAAAGTAAAACTGAGGCTACTTCAAATGGGAGTAAGTAATCACTAAATAGATGTTCACCAATTCTGATAGTTGATTCTTCTCCTATAGAGTTTTGAGGACTTGAGAGGCTCCATACATTAGTCAAGTCAACTCTTATTAAAAGGCTTAACAGGGTTACACATATTGATGTTGATATGATTCTTCTCGATTTAATGTCATTAATGGGCTTTAAATCTTCTTTTTTATTGACTAGCATTATTGCAAAGATTATTAATACATTAACTGCACCCACATAAACTAAAACTTGTGCTGCAGCAACAAAACTTGCATTTAAAAGAAGATATAAGCCTGCCACACTCATGAAAACTCCACCTAAGAGAAAGGCTGAATAGACAATACTTTCTAGCAATACAACACCAAGAGATCCAATAAGGATAACTAAAGATAAAATTGTAAAACAAATAATTTGAGTTGTTATTGCAATGGACATAAATTAATGGAAATTAATTGTTTGGATTAGAAACTTTATCTTTATTTTCATTGGATTCTGATCTCATCCAATCATAGACTTCTTCAGGTAATTTACCAACTCTAGTATCTGAAGCTGGGATTTCATGTGGGTCCATGACACCTTTAGGAAGATAGGCAAGTTCTCTTAGAGGTTTAACTGAAGGATCTGTTGTGACGTTTGTAGGTAACCTACCAAGTGCAACATTATCAAAATTTAGATTGTGTCTGTCAAAAGTAGCTAATTCATATTCTTCGGTCATTGAAAGGCAATTGGTTGGACAATATTCAACACAATTTCCGCAAAATATACAAACTCCAAAGTCTATAGAATAATTTCTAAGTTCCTTTTTTTTGGTTTCTTTATTCATTACCCAATCAACTACTGGTAGATTTATGGGGCATACTCTTACGCAAACTTCACAAGCAATACATTTATCAAATTCATAATGTATTCTTCCTCTATACCTTTCAGAGGGTATTAACTTTTCATATGGATATTGGACAGTAACAGGTCTTCTTCGAAGATGATCAAAAGTAACTGATAAGCCATTATATAAATATTTGCCAGCATTAAACGCTTCTTTGATATAGCTATTTATTTGTTGAAGGAAATTTTTCATTTTGAAGAATTTACTTAGTTATTTTATTTTAGTGGATTAATTTTAAATTTAAGTATATTTACTTAAATTTAACCACCAAAAAATTGCGGAAAAGCAAGTTTTAATCCTGCAGTTATCAAAAGATTAGCAAGAGAAATTGGAAGAAGAAACTTCCATCCTAGATCTAATAGTTGATCTATTCTTACTCTAGGAGTTGTCCAACGCAATAATATTGCAATGAAAACTAAAAGATATGCTTTCAATACAGTCATTACAATTCCTATTGATGCAGTGAAAACTTGAATAAAGGGTGAATTAATTGGCAAATTTAGAAACTTAGCTATTATTTCCACTGGAATGGGAAAACCCCATCCCCCCAAATAAAGTATTGATACCAATAAAGCTGAAAGGATTAAATTAATGTAACTACCAAGGTAGAACAATGCGAATTTCATCCCTGCATATTCAGTTTGATATCCTGCAACTAATTCTTCTTCAGCTTCAGGCAAGTCAAATGGAAGTCTTTCACATTCTGCAAGAGCACAAATCCAAAAGACTATAAAACCAACTGGTTGTCTCCATATATTCCAACTTAGGATTCCAGCACCACTTTGTTGGTTGACAATGTCAATAGTGCTTAGAGAATTTGTCATTAGTACTACAGCCAGAACAGATAAAGCTAAAGGAATTTCATAACTTATTGATTGAGCAGCTGCTCTTAATCCTCCTAACAAGGAATATTTATTATTTGATGCATATCCGCTCATAAGAAGTCCAATTGGCTGGATACTGCTTAAAGCGATCCATAGAAAAATTCCAATACCAACGTTACTTATTAAAAGGTTTTGTCCAAAAGGAACAATTAGCCAAGACAGAATCACCGGAACAAGAACTAATATAGGTCCTGCAGTGAAGAGAATTCCATCCGCTTTATCAGGAATAATATCCTCTTTGACAAGTAACTTAAGACCATCTGCAATTGGTTGAAGGACGCCAAGCGCTCCTGCATATTCGGGACCTATTCTTTGTTGAGCAGCTGCAGATATTTTTCTTTCAAGCCAAACTGTTACTAAAACGCCAACAACTGCCGCTACCAAAACCAACAGCATAGGTAGAGGGAGCCAAATTATATGAGCGATTTCGCTAGAAAGGCCAAAACCTTTTAAGAATTCATTAAAACTATATTCGAGATCTAATCCGTATTCCAAAATTTTTATGTTATTTACTTAATAGATTAACTCTTCACAAACAATATGTGTGTTTTTTATGAAAAGCTGCAAATATTATTCTCTATTTTCTAGGCTGATCCAATCTCTTGGTGCTGAACCAGTATAGATTTGCGATGGTCTAAAAATTCTATTTGCTCCAAGTTGCTCTCTCCAATGAGCTAACCAACCTGCAACTCTTGATATGGCAAAAATTGGAGTAAATAAATCACGAGAAATACCAAGTTTTCTATAAACAAGACCAGAATAAAAGTCAACGTTAGGGAATATACCCTTCGGGCCAAGTCTTGGTATTGCCTCTGCCTCTAGTGATTTAGCAACTTCATACATTTCATCTGCTCCAAATCTAATAAAAAGCTCTTCTGCCAGCTTTTGTAGAATAATTGCTCTTGGATCTTTGACTTTATATTCTCTATGACCAAAGCCCATTATCTTTTTTTTATTTTTTATCGCGTTATCTAAAAAAGAAGCAGCATTTTCTGGAGTTTTGATTTCTTCTAACATTGCAATCACATCTTCATTTGCTCCTCCATGAAGTGGGCCAGCAAGGGTTCCTACTGCAGATGCGATGACAGCATAAGGGTCTGTAAGAGTGCTCGCAGTAACCCTAGCGCTAAATGTACTAGCGTTTAGACTATGTTCGGAATGTAAGATTAAACACCTATCAAAAACTTTTGCAGCTATGGGATCTTGTTCTTTTTCAGTCAGCATATAAAGAAAATTTGATGAGTAAGTTAAATCATCACGAGGTTGAATAGGGTCTTGTCCTTTTCTAATAAGTTGAAACGCAGCAATCATAGTGGGTATTTTTGCTATTAGTCTTATAACTGCGTTGTAAATGTAATTAGGATCATCTATTGCTCTACGCGAATAGAAAAGCCCCAAAGAAGCTGCACTAGATTGTAGAGCGTCCATAGGATGACCTGTCGCCGGGAAACATTTCATCATATCTCTGACTCTAAAACTTAACCTCCGATGCATTTGAACTTCTTGTTCAAAATCTCTTAGTTGAATAGCTGTAGGCAATTCGCCCCAAATCAATAGGTAAGCAGTTTCTAAAAAACTGCTTTTTTTGGATAGTTCCTCAATGGCGTAGCCTCTGTATAATAATTTACCTTTGTTGCCGTCAATATCACAGATAGATGAATTAGTAACTGGGACACCCTCTAATCCTGGTTTTAAAATTAGTTTGTTGCTATCCAATTCCTTAATTCAATACTAAATACTTATAGATTAAAGATAGTCAAATAATTTTTAATTAACCACAAGTTATTAACTTCACAAAAATTTTAATTGATTGTGTTTTAAGCTTTTTTGAATGACTTTATTAAAGTATTTTTAATATTGTCTCTGTATAAAAAATAGGATTCTTTTCAGGAATGGATTGTCTTATGATTTCTATAGATTCTTCATTTGATATTTTTAAAATATTTTTAATGAGAAAATTAAGATCTTGCAAATCAGTAAAATTTTTAATCTTATTAAAATTTTCATCTTGAATATCAACCATTGCATAAAGAAAAGCTGATTTATCTTTATTACTTTTTAGGTTAAAAAATTTTTTTGAGATTGTTTCTAGTTTTTTACCATCAATTAAATAATTACTTATGATTTGGAGACCTCCCGATTCTATTGAATATATATTTTCATAAGTTAATTGTTTTATTTCATTGTCTATTTCTTCAAGAATTTCTTTTGAATATATCGAGTAAATATCTTCATTTTGTTTCAAAGTATATTTGTTGAAATTTTTTAGTTTTGTCAAAGAACTTAAATCAAATTGATCTTCAGTATTTTTTTCAAATGTAATAACCCAATCTTTATTTGAATTGAGAATATAAATGTTTTGATTTGTCTTTTGATTAAACTCTTCAAAAAAACTGAGTTCAAAATCATTTATTAAAGGTTTTAGATATTTGTCAAAATTATTTATATCACTAAAAATTGAAATTTCAGGATTATCTTCATTTGTATTCTCTTTATTTATTAATTTATCGTAAGTAAGAATATCAATATTTTTTTTATTATTTAGTAAATATGATTTTAAAATTAAATGTTTATTTTTTAAGTCGAACGTTGTAGCTATAATATCATCTTTATTGTCAGTAAAAATTTCTTTATCAAAAAATATACTTTCCCAAAATTTATTTGTGAATAATATATTTTTTTCGTTTTTTAGTCCAAAAAGTTCTCCCTCATATATAAATTTTTTTTTATTAAAATCATTACTAGAGTTAATACTATTTTTGATTAATTTTTTATCTGATGAAGCAATTAAATAATTATCTTCGGTTCGGCATATAAAGTTAAGGAAATTTATTTTGTTTTCTCTATTAATTGAAATTATCTCATCAATCTGATCAATTTTATAAGGCAAATTTAATAAATCATCTATTGTTTTTTCTGGCTTAATTTTAAAAACAATCAAAATATCATCTTTAAGCTTTTCATTATTTTCAAAAGTTGAGATTATAAGTTCATTATCATAGATATCTTCTAATTTATTGTTGCCTAGATCTATACCTAAATAATCTAATATAGAATCTTTTATTAAAACAAAGCTATCTTGATTTTTCGGATTTTTATCTTTTTCATTATTATTAACAATATTAAAACTATCTAAATTGGAAATAAATAATAATTTATTGTTTTCAGGAATATATTTTAAGATATTTAGTTGCTCAATATTTGTACTGTGCTGCTTATTTTTATTAGTAGAAAATTTTTTAAAACCAAAAAAAAGTAATAAAGATAATAATAGTATTATTGCTACTACTCTAAGTTTCATTATCAATGTTTATTTTTATTTTTAACAATAAACTTCCTTCTGCAACTTAATTTATTAAATTGTAAATATCGTATGATTTATCCTATAAATTGGGAAGTTATCCAAAATCTATAAATGCTTCTAGTCTCAATGATTGGTTTAATTCTGACAAAGAAAATCCAGTCTTGATTGATGTAAGAGAACAGTCAGAGCTTGAACTGGCTCGTTTCTCAAAAGAATTTTTACATATACCAATTAGTAAAGTCACAGCTGAATACGTTGAAGAAATATTTGCTGACTTATTAGACAGAGAAATTGTAGTTACCTGTCATGCAGGAATAAGAAGTTATAACTTTTCTCAATGGTGCTTAGATAATAATATTGTGAGCGAAATATGGAATTTGGAGGAGGGTATTGATGGATGGAGTAGATATATTGACTCATCAATTCCAAGGTATTGATTAAATATCTAATGAAGATGCAACAGTATTGACATCTTTGTCGCCTCTACCTGAGCAATTGATAACTATATGAGTATCTTTTTCAAGAGTAG
The DNA here is from genome assembly GCA_003216775.1 of Prochlorococcus sp. AG-402-K21. Lineage (GTDB taxonomy): Bacteria > Cyanobacteriota > Cyanobacteriia > PCC-6307 > Cyanobiaceae > Prochlorococcus_A. The sequence continues at coordinate 105,502 of QCII01000009.1, read as the reverse complement.
GGCATAATTTATCTAACCAAGCAAAGGCATGGGAAGTTTCAAGTGCAGGTATAATTCCTTCAAGTTCACTAACAAGTCTTAAAGCATCTAAAGCTTCTTGATCTGTAACTGATCCATATTCTGCTCTACCTATATCTTTTAAATGGCTATGTTCAGGCCCTACTCCAGGGTAATCTAAACCCGCACTTATTGAGTGAGCTTCTTGTACTTGACCATTATCATCTTGTAAGAGAAGACTCATTGATCCATGCAAAATTCCAACTGACCCTTTAGTGATAGTTGCAGCATGTTTGTCAGTATCAATTCCGCTTCCTGCGGCTTCAACTCCAATAAGACGTACAGAAGTTTCTTTAACAAAAGGATGGAAAAGCCCCATTGCATTTGATCCCCCACCTACACAAGCAAGCAAAATATCGGGAAAAGATCCAAATGATTCCAGACATTGTTTTTTAGTTTCTTCACCTATAACTGCATGAAAATCTCGCACAATTTTTGGGAAAGGGTGTGGGCCGGCAACAGAACCTAGAATGTAGTGTGTGGTTTCGACATTAGAAACCCAGTCTCTAATGGCTTCACTAGTAGCATCCTTAAGTGTTGCAGTTCCAGAATTTACAACTTTAACTTCAGCTCCTAGAAGTTTCATTCTAAAAACGTTAAGGGATTGCCTTTTTATATCTTCAGCACCCATATAGATAATACATTTTAATCCAAATCTCGCACAAACAGTAGCCGTAGCAACTCCATGCTGACCGGCTCCAGTTTCTGCAATTATTCTTTTTTTGCCCATTCTTATTGCTAATAAAGCTTGTCCAAGGGCATTATTAATTTTGTGAGCACCAGTATGATTTAAATCTTCTCTTTTAAGCCATATTCTTGGAGTTGCTTGTTTAGTTTTGTAATGTTCAGTAAGTCTTTTGGCTTCATATAGTGGTGTTTCTCTCCCTACATAAGTCTTAAGTAGATGATTTAATTCTTCTACAAAAAGTTTATCTTTCCATGCATTAGATGCAGCTGTTTCGAGCTCAAAAAGAGCAGGCATTAGCGTTTCAGGAACATATTGACCACCATATTTTCCAAATCTCCCCTCTTTGGAGGGTTGATTTAAATCGTCATTTTTATAGTTTTGATCTTTGCGAGGAAATGTACTTACCACTTTTTATATAGAATAAGTATTAACTAACTATAGATTATATTGAAAATAATGGGGAAAAAGAATTGGATCGAATTTGATAATCAAGAACAAAAATCTGAAGAAACATCTAAGGTAGATACTTTTAATAAAAGATCAAAAATAAATATTTCAAAACAAAAAAAAGGTAAAAAGGGCAAAACTATAACTTTAATTAGAGGTTTAGAAACTGAGGACGAAATCTTATTAAAAGAATTACTAAAAAAAATTAAAGTTTTTTGTGGTACTGGAGGAACATTAATTGATAGAAATATCCAGTTACAGGGTGATATGGTATCGAAATCAATTGAGTTTCTTCGTAAAGAGGGATTTCATAATTTATGAAGCAAGGGTTAGGATAGGTTTTTAATTTTGATGATGCAAAAAATGAAAGAACAAGATCAAACAAAGTCAACCAATATAAAGTGGCACAATTTAACTATTGATAGAGAAAAGTTAGAGAAAATGAGAGGTCATAAAGGTATGGTTATCTGGTTTACAGGTTTATCTGGTTCTGGTAAAAGTACTTTGGCCAACGCTTTAAATGAAGTTTTACACTTAGATGGTTTTGCGACTTATGTGTTGGATGGAGATAATATTAGACACGGTTTATGTAAAGATCTTGGTTTTTCCGACGAAGATAGAGAAGAAAATATAAGAAGAATTGGAGAAGTTGCGAATTTATTTATGAATGCTGGGATAATAACTATTACTGCATTCGTTTCACCATTTATCAGCGATAGAGATAAGGTGAGAAAAATTATTGGATCTAAGGATTTTATTGAAGTTTATTGTTCTGCTGATATCACAGTTTGCGAAAAAAGGGATACTAAAGGTCTTTATAAGAAAGCTCGTTTGGGCGAAATTAAGGAATTTACGGGTATTTCTAGTCCATATGAAGCTCCTCATAATCCAGAAATTGTTGTTGATACAGGTTCATTAGATTTAAATAATTCCGTTGAAAAAGTTATTAACTACCTTAAAAAAGAACACTTTCTTAGTAAGGGCTAATAAAAAATATTAATTCATTTATTTTGAAGATAATTGTCAGCTCCAATATTTGATAACTTACTATTTTTAGTTCTTACCTGTGTATGAAGATTTTCTCTGAATTCTTTTAAATTTTTCTTTATGGATTCATCAAATAAACTGATCATCTCTATTGCCAATAATCCAGCATTCTGAGCTCCATTAATTGCAACTGTTGCAACTGGAATCCCAGCGGGCATTTGAACGATTGATAAAAGAGAGTCAATCCCCTTAAGTGTTTTACTCTCTACTGGTACTCCAATTATAGGAATGCAAGTTATCGATGCAAGCATTCCTGGAAGATGAGCAGCACCACCAGCACCCGCAATTATTACTTTTATGTTTTCTGATTCTGCATTTTTTGCATATTCCATCATTTCAATAGGTGTTCGATGGGCAGAAAGTATACAAGCTTCAGTTTTTATTCCAAATTCTCTTAAAATGTCAATGGCTGGTTTCAATGTTTTTAGATCTGAATCACTACCCATTACGACAGCAATTTTATAAATATCTTTAGAATTCAATTCTGACAAAATAACAAATCAATTCTTTCCTATAATGGCGTGCAATTAATTTGGCGCCAGTTAGTTAGTATAAAAAGAATAAATTTTCATAGAATATTATGACGTCAAATAAGATTATCGAAAAAAGTGAAGTTAGGGAGTATTTTAATGGTACTGGCTTTGATAGATGGAATAAAATTTATAGCAAATCTGATGAAATTAATACAGTTCAGAAAAATATTAGGAAAGGACATCAAAAAACTGTAGATGATGTAGTCTCATACATCAAAAACTATCCTGAACTAACAAAAAAAAGTTATTGTGATGCAGGATGTGGTGTAGGAAGTCTTTCCATACCTTTACTAAGACTTGGTATAAAAGAACTGCAGGTAAGTGATATTTCTTCTGAAATGATTAAAGAAACAAAGAAACGCATTAATGAATTAGATTTGAATCAAGGTAAAATTAAGTATGAAGTCTGTGATCTGGAAAAATTAAAAGGATTATTTGATGTTGTAGTTTGTTTGGATGTATTTATTCATTATCCTCAACCTGTCGCAGAAGAAATGGTCCAACATCTATGCGATTTAAGCAAAGAAAAACTTATTGTAAGCTTTGCTCCATATACTCCAATTCTTGCTGTTCTTAAAAATATTGGGAAATTATTTCCTGGGCCAAGTAAAACTACAAGAGCCTATACGTTGAAAGAAAAGGGGATTATTAATGCTGCGAAAGAAAGAGGATTTAAGGTGGTTAAAAAGAAATTAAATCAAGCTCCTTTTTATTTTTCAAAACTAATTGAATTTGAAAAATTTAAATAATTTATTTTACTAAATGATTTTCAAGTGCATAACGGACTAATTCGGTTCTACTAGATGTACCTGTCTTGATAAAAAGTCTGCTTACATATTTTTCAACATTTCTAATAGATGTCTCAAGCTGTCTTGCAATTTCCTTGTTCATCAGCCCCTCTGCTACTAGTTGAAGTACACTTGCTTCTCTTGGAGTAAAGCTAGGAAGATTTATATTATTTTCTGAATTAGTCGGATTTTGGTCTGTGAGCATTGATTTTATTTCAGTAATTTGCTTCGCCATTTTGCTTACATCAATATCTGCGAATCGTGCTGCTTCTTTTAGTAAACGTTCTTGTCTGCTCATTACATTTTTAACTCTCGCAGCTAATTCATCAGGGTCGAAAGGTTTGGAAATATAATCATCAACTCCTGCAAGATAACCTTCTGTTCTGTCTAGGGTCATTCCTTTTGCAGTTAGAAAAATAACTGGAGTTCCCCCTAATTTTTCATCCTCTCTAATTTTTTCTAATAAAACATAACCATTAGCTCGTGGCATCATAATATCGCTAATTATCAAATCTGGGAAAACTGTTTGAGCCTTTTCCCAACCATCTTCTCCATCAACTGCAATAAATACTTCAAAGCCTTCATCTTCTAGAAATGTTTTAACAGCTGTTCTTAAACCAGGCTCATCATCAACTAATAAAATTCTTGATTTTCTTACCGGTTCATTATTTATTTGATTAATTTCATTCATTTTAAATTCTTTAATTCGATTTTCTTGTAATAAAGAGAATTTTATATACTAAATATAATGCAATCAACTCCCATACTACTAGACTATCAATCTTCGACTCCTTGCTCTAAAGATGTTGTTGATTCTATGAAACCTTTTTGGAGTGAGATATTTTCTAACCCTGCAAGCAAATCTAATTTGGCGGGCATTAACGCAAGTGCTATATTGGAAGCCTCAAGAGAAAAAATAGAACAAAATTTACTGCTTAAGAATAAAAAAGTTATTTTTACAAGTGGGGCAACAGAATCTAATAACTTAGCCTTATTAGGTTTTGCTAGAAATTATCATAAAAAAACAGGGAATCATGGACATATTATTACCTTAAAAACGGAGCATAAAGCTGTTCTAGAGCCCTTAAACCAACTAAAAAAAGAGGGATTTAAGGTTACAGAAATTAATCCTGAGAAAGATGGCTTAATTTCAGAAGAACAATTCAAAAAAAATATAAGAGAAGATACATTTATGGTAAGTATCATGTTGGCAAATAACGAAATAGGAGTTATTCAACCTGTAGAGAATATTTCAAAGATATGTAAATCGAGAGGAATAACCTTTCACTCTGATTTTGCGCAATGTTTAGGTTATATCGAGTTAGACAATCTTTTATCAGATGTAAATATGATAACTATGAGTTCTCATAAAATATATGGTCCTAAAGGGATAGGACTTCTTTTGATTGATGAAGAAATTAATGTTGAGCCTTTAATTGTTGGAGGAGGTCAGGAATATGGTATCAGGTCTGGTACATTACCTCTTCCTTTAGTAGTTGGCTTTGCTAAAGCAATAGAGATAGCAGTTTTTAATCAAAAAAATAATGCTGAGAAATTACTTTTTTATAGAAATAACCTTTTAGAAGGTTTGTTAGAAAACAATTCTGGCTTATTAATTAATGGCTCCATAGAAAAAAGATTACCTCACAATTTAAATTTGACTGTATTAGGTTTAAACGGAGCAAAGTTTCATAAACTTTTAAAATCTAAAATAATTTGTTCTAGTGGATCTGCATGCAGTAATGGAGAACCATCTCATGTTTTACTAGCCTTAGGAAGATCTTTTAAAGAAGCAGAATCTTCAATAAGGTTGAGTATTGGATTAAGTACTAATTCAAAAGATATAAAACAAGCAATTCATATTCTTACAGATACGATCAAATCATTACGTTAGAAATTATTGACTCTCTAATTTAATTGAGCAATTCTTAATTTTCCGCTTCTAGCTCTTCGATTTAGTTCGACTTCTTTTTCGGAAGGAGTTATTGGCTTTTTTGTCAGGTTTTTTAGTCTCTGATCATTCTTAAAAGAACTTTTAACTAACCTATCCTCTAGGGAATGAAAACTAATAATAGAAATTATCCCGCCCGGCAATAGCCATTCAGGGACAACTTGCAAGAATTTTTCTAGTACTTCAATTTCTTTATTAACTGCAATTCTTAGTGCTTGAAATGTTCTTGTTGCTGGGTGTATTTTTTTATATCTTTGTTTTGGTGGGAAGCATCCGGCAATAGAATAAGCTAACTCTTTTGTCCCAGAATATTTCCCATTTTCCTTCAAATCCATTTTTATTTTTCTAGCAATCTTTCTTGATAATCTCTCATCTCCATATTTATAAATTATGTTGGCTAGATCTTTTTCATTTGAAATCTCAATTAATTTCTCTGCATCAACCTCAAGAAAAGGATTCATGCGCATATCAAGTGGACCATCTTTTTGGAAACTAAATCCTCTTTTAGGGTCATCAATTTGGTTACTATTTACTCCAAGATCTGCAATCACAAAAGAAACTTTTTCTTTTGGTACAAAATCTGCAAAATTTGAAGCCATTATATCAATCCTATCTTTAAACTCCTCAAGTTTTTTTGATGCTGATGTTCTCGCGAATGGATCTTGATCAAGTCCAATTATATTTAAATCCGAATATTTTCTCAATAAATGATAAGAGTGCCCGCCTCCGCCTAAAGTTGCGTCTATTCCTATAAGTTGGTTGCTATGTATTAATGGGTAATGCTCTAATGAGGCCATAATCTCATCTGTCATAACTGATTTATGATTAAAAAAAGATGAATCAGATAGGTCAGTTTGCATAACTTTCGACTAAGATTTATTTAGAAGTAAAATTTTGAATGGCTCAGCTAGAGACTAGAACGGAACCAATGGTGGTCAATTTTGGCCCTCACCATCCCTCAATGCATGGGGTTTTAAGGTTAGTTGTAACTCTTGATGGTGAGAATGTCATTGATTGTGAACCCGTAATTGGATATTTACATAGAGGAATGGAAAAGATAGCTGAAAATAGGACAAATGTAATGTATGTCCCTTATGTAAGCAGAATGGATTATGCAGCAGGAATGTTTTATGAAGCTATTGTAGTAAATGCTCCTGAAAGATTAGCAAATATTCCAGTTCCTAAAAGAGCTAGTTACATCAGAGTTCTTATGCTGGAACTTAATCGTATTGCTAATCATCTTTTATGGCTTGGCCCCTTTTTAGCTGACGTAGGAGCTCAAACTCCATTTTTCTATATTTTTAGAGAAAGAGAAATGATTTATGATCTCTGGGAAGCTGCTACTGGACAAAGGCTAATAAATAATAATTTCTTTAGGATAGGTGGTGTCGCATGTGATCTTCCATACGGATGGTTAGAAAAATGTATAGACTTTTGCGATTGGTTCGGTCCTAAGATAGATGAATACGAAAAATTAATCACAAATAATCCAATTTTTAGAAAAAGAATTGAAGGTCTCGGAACAGTACAAAGAGAACAGGCAATTAATTGGTCTTTGTCTGGCCCAATGCTTAGAGCATCTGGAGTTTCCTGGGATTTAAGGAAAGTCGATAATTATGAATGTTATGACGATTTTGATTGGCAGATTGCTTCAGAAAAAGAAGGAGATTGTTACGCGAGATATCGAGTAAGAGTTGAAGAGATGAGACAATCACTAAGCATCATTCGTCAAGCCTGCAAAATGATTCCAGGAGGTCCAACAGAAAATCTAGAAGCACAAAGAATGGCGACTGAAGACAAAAAGAGTGAAATATTTGGTATTGACTATCAATATGTAGCTAAGAAGGTTGCTCCGACTTTTAAAATTCCTAACGGAGAATTGTATACAAGATTAGAGTCGGGTAAAGGAGAAATAGGTGTATTTATTCAAGGAAATAATGAAGTTACCCCATGGAGATTTAAAATCAGAGCAGCCGATTTAAATAATCTGCAAATATTGCCTCATATTCTTAAAGGTGCCAAAATCGCTGATATTATGGCAATCCTTGGTTCAATAGATGTCATTATGGGATCTGTTGATAGATAACTTCTTTAAATGAAACCCTCTGATTGGTTAATATTGCAGAAGAAAGTACGATTTGGTGATTGTGATTCTGCAGGTGTAATTCATTTTCATAACTTATTAAAATGGTCACATGAAGCTTGGGAAGAGAGTATTGAAATTTATGGGATTCCTTCTCAAGATATTTTCCCAGATTTTTCTATACGTAAAAGTCAAGTTATTTTTCCCATAGTAAATTGCGAAGCTAACTTTCTTGCGCCCATAAAAATTGGAGATTTCTTGAAAGTAAAAATTTCCCCTCATAAAATTAATACTCATTTGTTCCAAGTAAATAGCTTTTTTATAAAACATGGAAATAAAGTAGCAGAAGGAAAAATAATACATTGTTCTTTAGATGTTCATTCAAGAAATAAAATAAAACTTCCCGATCAGTTAGAAAGATGGATAGAGGCTTCAAATGTAAGTACAAATTTAAAAGAATGCTAATTAATATTTTTAAATTTATAGTTTATTTTTTCTGTACTGGTATTTTTGTTTTAACAATCCACTTTTCAGGTTTTTCATGTTTAGGCCAACTTTGAGAAAATTTTTTTAATAAATTTAATGAATTTTCAATATTTTTGTGATTTGTAAGTTCTCTAAATTCAACAACTATTTTAATTTTATTTTCCCATAATTTGTTGGGGACTTTTGAAATATTAAATTTATTAATTGGGATATTTTCTTTCATAATAAAATCATTTAATCTAGATTCAATTACTTCTGGGAAAACGATTTCTCCTCCTGAATTAAAAGCTTTATCACTTCTTCCAAGAAAGTTTAAATATAAAGAAGTATTGATTTGATTAATTTCACCTAAATCACCGGTTTGCCACCACCCATTTTTATTTTTGAAATTTTTAGTTTTTGAAGAGTCTATTATTTCGATTCCAATTCTGGCTGATTTTATCTCGATTAGTCCTTGTTCGTTAATTCTTATTTTTGTATCAGGTAGTATTTCTCCAACATTTTCAAAACCCATTAAGAATTCTTTTGGTTTTAAACTCGTAACCATTGCTGCTGTTTCAGTTGAGCCGTAACAAGGTGCTAATTTTATTTTTTCTCGTATACATTTAGCTGTGGTTTCGCGTGAAATTGAAGCTCCACCTACCCAAATTAGATCAAAAATTTTTAGCCAACTAACACCATTTTTTTGAGATAAAAGTCTTTTTAATTGGGTAGGTACTAATGAAGTAACCAAGTGTTTTTTGTTTTTTTTAGATTTAATTGTAAAAAGTAAAAGTTCTCGAGTTTGTTTTATTAAATTCGGAGAAATATTAATACAATCACATCCCCAAGTTTGACTTCTAAAAATTGGCATTAATCCACTTATATGGTTCAGGGGTAAAGTATTTAAAATTAAGCAGTTTCGCAATTCAAATCCTTGCTCTATGAGCCATTGACCTGATGTGGCGGCAGATAATTTAAGATTATCTAAATGGTGAAAACATTTTCTTGGTTTTCCAGTACTCCCACTACTGTTTAAAATAATTGCTGGTCCCTTTTCATGAATGGAATCTAATACATCTTCGTTTTCATAAAATTTGTTTTTTACATAAATAATTTTATTCTCTCTTAATTTTTTATTAATTTTCTCTACAGATTGAGTTTCATTATTTTCAACTTCAATAATATGAATTTTATTTTTCATAGTTGATCCCATATATTTTTTGCTTCATTTAAAAATAGAAATGAATTAGGGAATTTATTCATTGCTAAACCAGGAACTTTAGGAGTTGATCCTTGTAATTGTAGAGACGATAAATGATAAAGCCATCTCCTTCCTATTCCAGTTTCAAATGAGGTACTTATAGATATTAAAGCTTTTTTATTTTCTAATTCTCTTAAAAGCTTTACTGGATTATTTTCTTGAGAAGGCCTTCGAATTTGCCAACCCTTCCACTCATCAATCAAAGTTGGAAATTTTAAAAGTGATTCGTCTAAGGCTATTGGAATTTTTTTGTTGAGTTCTGTCAGTCCATCAATATCATCAACACATAGAGGTTGTTCTAACCAATCTAAATTTTTGTTATCTTTCAAAATATCAGCCCATCTATTAGCTATCTTTCTTCCCCAAGAACCATTAGCATCTATCCTTAACTGAATTTTATTACCTATTTGGCTTAAAATTTCTTCTAAAATTGCTTCTTCCTCATCGTTATTTTTTAATGCTACTTTCCATTTTATGGTTACTGATTTTCCAATATTAGATTGTCTTTTTTTTATTTCATTTAGATCTGAAATGACATCTTCAGGATTTAAAAGTATTGCTGCTTTATCAATTTCATCGAAGTAATACTTTTCTTTAAAAATTATTTTTCCATTTATCTCTGCCAAAGCTGAATTTATTGCAGATTGAATGCATGGGTGAAAAATATTTATTTGCTCAGATAAATTTGAAAGTTCTAAATATTCAGGAATCATATTTAATTGTTCTTCACATTTTTTTAAGTCTTTTTTTATTAGAGGTGCCACCTCTCCAAATCCAATTTTTTTATCATTATTTTTTAATTTAATTATCCAACCCGATTTTTTAAGGTAAGTGGTTTTAGAATTTTCTACTTTTGTGGATAACTTAAAGCTATAAGATTTTTTGTTAAATATTAGGTTCATTTATTAATAAAGTAATTTAATATTAATCCTGTGATTAAGCCAACTCCATTAAGAGTTTGAAATTTTATTGCGACGAATTTGCAATTTTTTATTGCTGAAGGTTTGTTATAAGAAGAGTGTAATAAATTTACAAGTCTTATTGCTTGAGGATAACTAATCAAATAAAGGATACAAAAAACTGGAATAAATCCAGTAACTACAGTGAAAAGTTGAAAAATATATATTGTACAAATTATCCAAGGCACAATTTGAGAACCTTTTTTTGCTCCTAAGCGAACTAAAGGTGAATTTTTCCCATATTTTTTATCTTCCATAATTTGATGAAAATGAGAACAAAATAATACGAGAGTAGTTGCCAAAGAAGGTCCTGAACCAAGTAATAACGATACTTTCCAAGGAATATTTTCGAAATAAATATTAGACGGATTTAACGCAATTAAGATTGCAGAGTAAGCAAAAGGTCCAAATGCAAGCCAGCATAATGGTTCTCCTAAGCCTTGATAGCCAAATCTAAAAGGAGGCCCTTGGTATAAATATCCTAAAAAGCAGCAAACTGCTACCAAAATCAAAATATTTACGCTTGTTGATACTGAAATAATTGAAATTATTACTAAACCAATCACTAAAGATGTATATGCAATAAATGAAACTATTTTTTTATTTTTTATAAGATTTACAATTGAATGGAATTTAAATTCATCGATTCCTGTTTCTGCATCGAATAAATCATTAGTTAGATTTTCCCAAAGTAATATCAAAATTGCAGCTAACGTAAATGCTAATAAATTATATATTTTTACTTTTTCATATTGATTTAGTAGATAAGCCCCCGTAATAAAAACCGGAAGTATTGCAACAGAATAAAGAGGCCATTTTATTGCTTGTTTCCATAATTTTTTTTTCTTTTCATCCATTTTTAGTTAAAAACAAAATTCAATCATTATTAAATGAAGTTTATAAATTGAGTTACATTTTTTACTTTATTGCATGATTTTTAGTTATTTTCAATAAGTAATGAAAAATGATTTAAAATTTACAGATTTTTTAATAGATGTATTTTCCACTTTTGATAAGAAAGTGGAAAATTCAGCATTAGTGAGTATTTGTGTTGAGATTCCTTGTATCGATTTATTTCAAGTATATGAATTGTTTATAAATAAATATCAGTTTTCTTCATTTTGGGAGGAATCTGATGCCATCTCATATATTGCTTTCGACAAATGTAAATATGTTACTTTGGATGGTCCAAAAAGATTTGAGGTAGCAAAAGAGTTTAATTCTGAGAATTTTAAAAATTTAATTAACTTAACAAATGAATCACATATTTCCTCACTTTCAAAAATAATTTATTTATTTTCTTTTTCTGAAAATTTAAATAATAAGAATGTATCTTCAGATGTTCCAAGTTTGGAAGCTATCTTACCAAAAATATTAATTATCAAAAGCGATAATAATTGCTGGTTAAGAATTAATGGTCATGTTGAAGGTAAGTCATCATTAAGAACATTAATTGAAGAAATATGGGCAATTAGAATTCAAGTTATTAATTCTGGCTCAAAATTAAAAGAATTATCCAGCTTAAAAACTAGTTTTGATTTTCCTATTATTGATGATTTCTTAAACTCCTTAGAAACTTCTAATATAAATTTGAAAAAACTAGTAAATAGAGGAATTCAATTAGTAGAGAAAGGTATTCTTGAAAAGATAGTATTAGCCAGTAGGATTAAAATAAAACTTAAGAATAAATTAGATTTAGTAGAAATTTTAAAAAGATTAAAAAAGAATCAACCTAATACATGCAGGTACGTTTGGAAAAGGAATTGTAAGGATATTTTGTTTGGAGCATCTCCAGAAAAATTATTTTCTTTCGCTAAACCTAATTTAACTTTAGAGGCTTTAGCTGGAACTATCTCAACTAATTCAAATTTTAAGAAACTACTTGGGAGCTCTAAAGACTTAAAGGAACATAATTATGTAATTCAGTATTTAATTAAATGTTTGGAAGTTTCAAAAATAATTAACTTTAAAAAAAGTGATATCAAGGTAAATTCATTTGGTGATATTTCTCATTTGCAAACACTCATTTTCTCTAAGGTTGAGAATATATGTCCTTTTGAATTGCTTAAAAATTTGCATCCATCTCCTGCTGTTTGTGGATACCCAAAAAATGAAGCATTGGATTGGATAAACACTCTTGAGTCTTTCCCTAGAGGAAATTATGCTTCTCCAATGGGTTGGGTTGATGCATCGGGAAATGCTTCATTTCTAGTAGCAATAAGAGGCGCAAGATATATTGAAGAAAATATTGAATTTACTGCAGGTTCAGGTATCGTTACAGGTTCTGTTTTGGAGAAAGAAATAGAGGAGATTAAATTAAAATTTGAAACCATAGTAAAACAAATATTTTTCGCTAGAGATCCTAAATAATTTCCACCAATTTTTCAATAACTTCTTCCGAAACATTCTTATTAGATAAATTTTCTATTTCTCTTAAACCTGTTGGGCTAGTTACATTAATCTCGCTAAGCATTCCATTTATCACATCAATACCTACAAAAAACAAACCTTCATCTTTGAAGTGTTGAGATAACTCTTCGCAGATAATTTTTTCTTTTTCTGTTAATAATGTTGGTTCAGCCTTCCCTCCCATTGCTAAATTACTCCTAAAATCACCTCCTTGAGGAATCCTATTTATAGATCCAATTGCTTCACCATTTACGATAATTATTCTTTTATCACCCTCTATGACTTCAGGTATAAATTTTTGCATCATAACGGGTAATTCTTCTTGAGAAGTGATTAATTCAATGATTGATTTAATACCTGGAGAATTTTTGTTTATCCTTATAACACCTTGACCACCTTTTCCTCCAAGAGGTTTTATGACTACTTCATTATTTATATTTGCAAAATTAATAAGATCTTTTACCTTACTCGCAACTATTGTAGGTGCCATTAAGTGGCTGTATCTCAAAGCACCTAGCTTTTCATTCCATGCTCTTAACGATGAAGGTTTGTTAATTACTTTTACTCCTTTTCTTTCAGCAACTTCTAAAAGATGGGTCGCATATAAATAAGCCTCATTTACAGGAGGATCTTTTCTCATCCAAATGCAATTAAATTCGGCGAGGGGTATGCAATCATTCTCTTTGAAAGAAATCCAAGGATTTACTTCGACTTTTACCGAAGATGCCCATACTTCATCACCTCTAGCTTCAAGGTCTTGAGGAGTACAACTCCAGATTTCAATATTTTTTTTTGATGATGCTTGCATTAAAGCAGCAGATGAATCTTTTAAGGGATTTATATTTTTTATTGGATCTATTACGAATAGAAATTTCATAAGATCTAGTTTAATAAAGCGTCTAATTTATTTTCATTTTCTAAAGTGTAAAGATCATCGCAGCCTCCGATACCCTCATTATCTATGAATATTTGTGGTAGTGTTCTTCTACCATCAGCCCTTTCAGTCATCAATGCTCTGGCATCTTCATCGCCATCTATTTTATATTCTGTAAAATTTATATTTTTTTTCTTAAGTAAAGATTTTGCTCGATTACAGAATGGGCAATATTGCCAAGTATAAATTTCAACTTTGGACATTTTTTTAAAATAATACTTAGTTTATACTATTAAACTAAAGTGCTTGTTAGATTATAAATAACGATTAAATTCTATTTTGATAGATATTGCAGACTTCAAAAAAGATCTTTCGGAACTAACTGAGCGCCTGGGTAATGCTCAGGATTGTCTTTGACGTCCCAAGATTAAAAGCGAAAAGGAGAGAGTTAGAGCAAATTTCTGCTCAGCCTGAATTTTGGGAGAATCAAGAAGTAGCGAAAAAACAAATGTTAATTCTTGATGATGTCAAAGCACAACTCGAATTGTTAGAGAAATGGAAAACTTTTATTTCTGATGCTAATGCCTCTCTTGAACTTTATAATTTAGAACCTGAAGAGGAAATGATTTTGGAATCCCATCAGGGATTAAAGAAATTAAGAGAGAATTTAGATAAATGGGAATTTGAAAGATTGTTATGTGGTGAATACGACAAGGAAGGAGCAGTAGTTTCTATTAACGCGGGTGCAGGTGGAACTGATGCACAGGATTGGGTTGAGATATTATTGAGAATGTATTCAAGATGGGCCGATAATAATCAAATGAACCTTATCATCAATGAATTATCTCCAGGAGAAGAAGCAGGTATTAAAAGTGTAACGTTTGAAATTGATGGAAAATATGCATACGGCTATCTTCAACATGAAAAAGGAACTCATAGATTAGTAAGAATTTCTCCTTTTAATGCTAATGGCAAAAGACAAACCAGCTTTGCTGGAGTGGAGGTTATGCCAAAATTAGATGACAATATTTTACTTGATATACCTGAAAAAGATTTAGAAATTACAACCAGTAGATCCGGTGGAGCTGGAGGACAAAATGTTAATAAAGTAGAAACAGCAGTGAGAATTGTACATTTGCCTTCGGGGATTTCAGTAAGATGCACTCAAGAAAGATCTCAATTACAAAATAAAGAAAAAGCTATGTTACTTCTTAAGTCTAAACTACTAGTGATTGCTAAAGAACAACGAGCTGCAGAAGTCGCCGATATTAAAGGTGATATTGTGGAAGCTGCATGGGGCAATCAAATAAGAAATTATGTTTTCCATCCCTATCAAATGGTAAAAGATCTTAGGACTATGCATGAAACTAACGACTTAGATAGTGTTTTAGATGGTGGACTTGAACCCTTTATTCATGAATTATTACGCATGAATATTTCTTCTAACGAATCTATTGAATAACTAATGGAAAATAGAAACGAAAATTTAGACAAAAAAGTCGCTCCTCCAAGCTTTATTAAGCTTGCTATGAGAAATATGGTAAGGAAGGGATCAAAAAGTATTTCTCATTTTTCAATAACCTTTCTAGTTTTAATTGGGATATTAATACTTGTTGCGACAATAGGTAAGCCTAATATTCCTGTATAAGAATGTATGAAAGAAAAAATTATTTCTGAAATAAATTTAGATTTGGTTTTTCAATGTAATCATTTTTCTCAATTTTCAAATAAGTTAAAAGATGCTAAAACTAAGCTTATTTTTAAATCTATTTTTTGGGAGGAAGTTTTTTTATCTTGGATAAATACAATATTAAAAAAAGACGATTATGAATTGCCAAATTTTATTTTTGAAAAAAAATCTTTTTCATTAGGCTTACAGATAATATCTAATCAAGAAATTGCTTCTATGAACAAGAAGTGGATGCAAAAAAATGGTCCAACTGATGTTCTATCTTTTCCAATCATTTCTGATGAAGCTCCGAATAATTTAGATCACATAGAGTTGGGAGATATATTCATATCATTAGATAAGGCAGTTGAGCAATCTTATGAATATAAACATTCAATCTATATAGAGATGCTCTGGTTGGCTAGTCATGGATTTTTACATCTCTTGGGATGGGAACATAATAATGAACTTGATTTAGAAAATATGTTAACTTTTCAGGAATATTTAATTTCTCGATTAGATTAAAATCTATGAAAAAAAAAATAAACTATTTAGAAAATAGAAAAGAATCTTACAAAACTTCTAGTAATGTATTGATGAGTTTCAAGTATGCATTTACCGGAATTGGTTACGTATTAAAAACTTCAAGAAATTTTAAAATTCAATTAATTTTTGCAGTTACAAGTTTAATGATTGGTTTTTTACTGCAAATTAGTCTAAGTAATTTTGTAATTTTGATTGCCACAATTATGTCTGTTTTAATATTAGAAATATTAAACACATCTATTGAATCAGTAGTTGATTTAGTAGTAAAAAAAGAATTTAGTAGCTTGGCTAAAATTTCAAAAGATACTTCTGCAGGAGCAGTATTATTAGCTTCCATTAATTCTGTTATTATTGCTGTATATATCTTTGTTCCTAAAATAAAGTTGTTATTTTAAATCTATATAAATATGTTTCTTGTTATTGATAATTACGATAGTTTTACTTATAACCTTGTTCAATATTTAGGAGAACTTTCTGTTGAGCATGAAATAACTAAAGAATTAATAGTTAAAAGAAATGATGAAATTTCTTTAGAAGAAATTATCAAACTAAACCCCAGTGGCATCTTATTATCACCAGGTCCTGGTAATCCAGATCAATCTGGAATTTGTTTGCCAATATTAGAAAAATTATCAAAAAATATTCCGACATTAGGAGTTTGTCTAGGTCATCAAGCTTTGGCCCAAGCTTTTGGAGGTAAGGTTGTAGTTGGGAAAGAACTTATGCATGGTAAGACATCCAAAATATTTCATAATCAAAAAGGATTATTTAAAGATATCGAGACTCCATTTGTGGCGACAAGATATCATAGTCTTATAGTCGATTCAAGTTCTTTACCATCTTGTTTTGAGATAACAGCGACTTTACAAGACTCAACTATTATGGCCATCTCTCACAAAGAATATAAACATTTACATGGGGTACAGTTCCATCCTGAAAGTGTTTTGACACAATTTGGTCATAAATTAATTAGTAATTTTCTAAAAATGGCTGAACAAAAGTAAAATAAAAAAAAATAATATTATGATTTCTAAAATTAAAAACCTTTTCTTTTTTATATTATTTAGCTCTTTTTTACCTAACTCATTATTGGCAAGGAATTTAGTAATAAAAAGTTTGGGACATAGTAGTTTTTTAATTAATAGTCCAGAAAAGTCGATCCTTATAAATCCCTTTAAAGCAGTAGGTTGTGCAAGTAATTATAAGGAGCCAAATGAAGTCAAAGTAGATTTTATTTTGGCCAGTTCTAGACTTCCAGATGAGGGACATAACCCAAATGATCAATTAATGTTTGTTGAACCTGGAATTTATCAATTTGATGATATTTTATTAAACGGAATTTCTGTTCCACATGACAGAGTTGATGGAAGAAGATTTGGGATGGCAACTGTTTGGAGTTGGGAGCAGAATGATCTTAAAATTGTTCATATGGGAGGAGCAGCTGGTGATATTGATATTAATAGTCAAATTATTTTGTCTCGCCCAGATATCTTATTTATTTCAATTGGAGGAGGAATAAAATCGTACGATGGAGAAGAAGCATCAAAAATCGTTCAGATCTTAAAACCTAATGTAGTTATCCCTGTTCACTTTGCAACTGGAAAACAAATTAATAAAGACTGTGATTTCTCAAATGCTGATTTATTTATCGAAAATATGAAAGATTTTAAAGTAAAATATGTAGGAAAAAATTTTCAAATAAAACCTAAAAGAATCGATCAAAATACAATTTATATTTTCGGTAATTAATTTATTAAATCTAAGACTTTGTAATTTTCCCAGAAAAAACTCATTTGTTCTTTAGTTCCAATACTAACCCTTATTGACTTACCAATATCTTGTTTGTTTTCCATACTTCTAATAAGAATCCCTTTTTCTCTAATCTGTTGTATTAAAATTTTAGGATCTTTTTTTGGCCAAATCAAGAAATAATTACCTCCACTAAAGTGAGTTCTAATTTTTGTTGATTTAAATTTATTTGAAATCCATTCCCTTGCCTTTTTCACCTCTAAAACATAATTATCAATATATGATTTGTCTTTAAGTGCCGCTAATGCTGCTGTTATAGCAAAGCTATTTACATCATATGGTCCTGTAACTTTGTTAATATATTTTATTAAACTTTTATTGCCAAAAGTAAAACCTATTCTTAAACCAGCTAAACCTGCTGTTTTTGAAAGAGATTGGATGATTAATATATTGTTATTCTTCTCAAAATCTATCGATTCAAGAAGACTATCTCCATTAAATTTTTCATATAGTTCATCAATAATTATCAATGAGTCGTGTTTGATGTTAGCTAAATTAATTATCTCTTGAGCGCTCAAAACTGTTCCCGTTGGATTATTTGGATTACAAATAAATATTAACTTTGGATTATGCTTTTTAATTTTTTCCTTAAATTCTTCGATGGGAAATAGAAAATTTTCTCCAATGTAAGAACAAGTTATTTTCTTCATTCCTCGTATTTCTGAACAAGGAGAATAGTAACCAAAAGTTGGGTTTGTGGTAAGGAATATTTGATTTTTTTCTCCAAAGCAATTGAAAATTGCATTTATTGCCGCATCTGCTCCATTGAAAATTCCTATTTCATCAATATCAAATTTCCTTGAATCAAGATATTTATCACATAAAAAATTTTTTAATAAATTATATTCTGGATAAATTGAAATCTCATCTAATTTTATCGCTTTTAATGCCTCTAAAACCTTACGACTTGGCCCTAAAGTATTTTCATTAAAGTCTAAGCGGAGTAAATTTCTTCTATTTTCTAAAGGTGCAGAGTAAGACTGCATATTTATTATTTCTTCTCTTGGTTTTGGGAAAAGATTATTTAATGGATCAAAATCATTCATTACATTCTGTCTAAAGTTTCAATTCCTAACAGCTCCATACTTAATTTTAGTGTTTTTGCAGTTAAGTCACATAAATTAAGTCTAGAAATTTTTATATTTTTTTCTTCTTTGAGGATTGGAACTTGATCATAGAATCTATTAAAAGTCTGACATAGCTCAAAAAGATAATTGCATAGTCTATTTGGCATTAAGTCTTTTTCAATAGAGATTATGACTTCATCGAACTTCAGTAATTTTCTGATTAGTTTCCACTCAGATTTATGTTCATAATTTATGAATTGAGAATCTTTAGAGTCATAAACAAAATCATTTTTTCTTTTAATTCCTGAAATTCTGACAAGTGTATATAACAAATAAGGAGCAGTATTTCCATTCAGGGAAAGCATTTTATCAAAACTAAATTGATAATTAGTAATCCTATTTTGACTTAAATCTGCATACTTTACAGCTCCTAATCCAATGATTCTGGAAGTATTTACAATAAATTCTTCGGTCTCATAACGATTTTCATCTTCTAATCTTTCCAATAAATCTTTTTTTGCTCTTCTAATCGCTTCATTTAATAAGTCTTTTAGCCGTATTGTTTCACCTTCCCTTGTCTTTAGTTTTTTGCCATCAATTCCTTGAACTAACCCAAAAGGGACATGGTCTACCTGACACTTATCTGGGATCCATTTTGCTTTCTTTGCAACTTGAAAGACTCCGGCAAAATGATTTGCTTGTCCATGATCAGTTACATAAATAATTCTTGAGGCATCATCCCCATTAGGAGCTTTATTAAATCTGTATCTTATAGCAGCAAGATCTGTGGTGGCATAATTAAAACCGCCATCTTTTTTTTGAATAATTAGTGGTAAAGGTTTGCCTTCTTTATTAGTCATCCCATCTAAAAATACACATTTTGCTCCTTGATCTTCTACTAGTATCTTTTTTAAATTCAAATCTTCAATAACTGACTTTAAGAATGGATTATAAAAAGATTCACCTCTTTCTTTTATTTTTATTTTTAAATTTTTATAGATTTCATCAAATTCCTTTCTCGATTGATCACATAATAATTTCCAGGCTTGAATCGATTTACTATCTCCACTTTGTAACTTTACTACTTCCTCTCTAGATCTTTTTTGGAATTCAGATTCATTATCAAATCTTTTTTTTGATGCTTTATAAAATTCAACTAAATCACTTATCTTGATCTTGCCTATTTCTTCTAAATCATTTGAATATAAATCTTTGAGCTGAGTAATAAGCATTCCAAATTGTGTTCCCCAATCACCAATATGATTTAGTCTTAATACCTCATAACCCCTTAACTCGAAAATTCTGGATATTGAGTCCCCTATTATTGTTGATCTCAAATGCCCCACATGCATTTCTTTAGCAATATTAGGACTAGAAAAATCTACAACAACTTTATTTGATAAGGCAGTATCTAAATCTTTTTTAATTAGAGGTACTCCAGCCCTTTGGCATTGAATATTTGATTTGACTTCATTTATGAGAACTTCATCTCTTAATCTTATATTTATAAATCCAGGCCCTGCTATTTCTAGACTTTTGCATAATTTAGATATGCTTTCATTTTTATTCAAAAGGTTAACAAAATCATTAGAAATGTCTCTTGGTTTCTTTTTATATATTTTAGATAAACTTAGACAAACATTACATTGATAATCACCAAACTCTTCTTTTGATGATTGTGTAATTAAATTTTTTCTAAGATTTTCGAATTCTCTTTTTTTATCATTTTTTTCAAGACTATCTAAAAGAGATTGTTCAAAGTTTTTTGTTAATTCTTTAAAAATGATTAGCATTAATTATTCAATTATTTATCTATATAGTTAATTAATATAACGCATACTTAAATCAATCCAATTACTTTTGGTGATTGAAGAACTTGTTGAAATCAAATCAATACCTTTTATTAGATATTTACTAATTTCGTTAGGGTTTATTCCAGAAACTTCTATTATCAAATTTTTATTGACTTCTTTTTTTAAGCTATTAATTGATAAATCCCTTAATTCTTGAACGTTTTTTTTGATTGTTTCAGCGCTAAGTTCATCTAATAAGACACTATCTGCTCCTGCTAATACTGCCTCTTTTGCCTGTTCTATATTCTCAGCTTCAATTATGATATGAGTTGTAAAAGGTGAATTTAATCGAATTTTTCTTACTGCATTATTAAGATTATCTGTCCATGCAATATGATTTTCTTTTATCATAGCTGCATCATATAATCCCATCCTATGATTCATTCCACCTCCGCATTTGAATGCATATTTTTCAAATATTCTTAAGCCAGGAGTCGTTTTTCTGGTATCTGCTAATTTTATATTTGTGCCTTCTAACTTATTTACAAGATTCTTTGTATGTGTTGATATTCCAGATAAATGCATTGCTATATTTAAGCTGATCCTTTCACTAGCAAGCAAACTTTTTGAAGGTCCATATATTTCCAGGAGTTTTTGATCTTTAATAAATTTATCTCCATCAGAGATATTAAATTTTGAACTGATTTTTAAATCAATTTTTTTAAAAATTTCTTTTATGATTTCAACCCCGCAAAATATACCCTCCTCTTTTGCAACCCAATATGCATTACCATACTCTTCTGTAATGGATGAACGTGTTAGATCTCCCATACCTATATCTTCATCGATCCAATTATCAATGATCTTACTTATTGTTGGATTATTTAAGTCCACTAAACTAAAAAATAATTAATAAAAATTACAACTAAAGGTAGAGAATTAACTATATATCACTATTTAATTTAACTCAAATTTATTTACCAATACAAAACTTAGAAAAAATATTATCTAAAAGTTCCTCTGTTAATTCTTGACCAGTTATTTTAGATAAGTTTTGAATTCCATCTCTAAGTTCTATTGATAACAAATCAAATGGCAATCTATTTTTAATTATTCCATCAGTATTATTTAAGCAAGATAGGCAAGCAGACAAATTCGTTTGATGTCTTTCATTCAAAAATATATTGATATTTTCTAATTGTTTTAATCCGCATTTGTTTAAAATTGTATCGATTAATAATCTTTCACCATCATTATTTTTAATACTCATAAGAATTGTGTTTTTTAATTTTTTTGGATTAATTTTTTTAGAATCAATTAAATCTTTTTTATTTCCCAAAATAGTAATTAATTTTTCTTTAGGTATTTCTTTTATTATTTTTTCGTCTTCTTCATTAAATCCCTCTTCAAGACTATAAAGATAAATTATAAAATCTGACTCTTTAATTTTCCCAAAACTTTTTTTAATTCCAATACTTTCAATTTGTTCATCGGTTTCTCTTATTCCAGCAGTATCAATTATTTTCATTGGAATGTCATTAATCGTTAAATTCACTTCAATAACATCTCTAGTTGTTCCAGGAATACTAGTGACGATTGCCTTTTCTTTTTTTGCAAGCAAATTTAGTAATGAGCTTTTGCCAACATTTGTTTTGCCTATAAGCGCAATGGATATTCCATTATGAATATATGAATTTCTCTTTGCATTTTCAATAAGAAATTCTATTTTATCTTTTACTTTTTTTATGTTTTTTAGATATTTGGTGTAATCAAAATCTGTAAAGTCTTCTTCAAAATCAACTCTCGCTTCTATCTCACAAAGTTCATTTATAAGGTCATTTTTTACATCATCAATTTTTTCCTTTATTGCTCCTTGAATCCCGCCAAAAGCCAACTCTGCTGATCTGATATTGCTTGCGTTAATTAATTGATTAATTGACTCAGCTTGAGTAAGGTCTATTTTTCCATTGAGAAAAGCTCTTTGACTAAATTCTCCTGGATTTGCAATTCTAACTCTAGAATTACTAGATAATAATATATTTAGAACTTTATTTACTAAGATAATTCCTCCATGGCAATGTAGTTCAACAACATCTTCTCCCGTGAAGCTATTTGGTGATTTCATCACTAAAATTAAAACTTCATCTATAAATTTATTTTGTTTATTTTCCTGGATAAAACCATGAAAAACTCTATGTGATTCCCATGCATATTTCGATTTAGTTTGAACAATCTTTTTGCAAGAATTTATTGAGTCTTTCCCTGATACTCTTATTATTGCAACTCCTCCTTTTCCTATACTTATAGCTGAAGCAATTGCGGCTATCGTATCTTCTGTTGTAACTATCGAATCCATCTTTCGCTTTGTTATTGATAATTAAGTAAGATTATCAAGAATTTAATTTAAGATTTTTTTCTGAATGAGATCTAAAAGAGATATTACCTATAAGAAAATTCTATCATTATTTAGGAATCAGAATGGAAGTCCTTTTTTTAATGCTAAAGGTTTAGCTATAGGGGTATTTAGTGGCTGCTTTCCTTTTTTTGGGTTTCAGACTTTAATAGGGGTATTTTTTGCCAAACTAGCTAAGGGAAATATTGTTCTAGCTGCAATTGGTACTTGGATCAGCAATCCTTTTACTTATATTCCACTTTATTATTTTAACTATAAAGTCGGTTCAATTTTTCTAAATAATTCTCCTAATAAAATAATTGAAAAAAATTTAGTTATTGAAGAATTATGGAAACAAGGTAGTATTTTCTCACTAAGATTACTGTTGGGTTCATTTTGTGTTGGTTTTTTATTAGCTCTGATCGCAGGCAGTATTGTTTTATTTATTTATAAGATAAAAAATAAAAGATAGATTTATCTGATTTTTAAAATTAACTTTGTCCAACTCTGGCAATATCTAAAACATCTGCCATCGATTTAATTTGGTCAATTGTTTTGTGAAGTTGATTATAACTTTCTAGCCCTACGCAGAGATTGATAATAGCTGGTTTACCATAAGCAGTTTTAACATTAGCATCGCTTACGTTTATACCTTTATCAGATAGCCGCATAAGAATATCTTTAAGAACTCCAACCCTATCAATTACTTCTATGCGCAGTTGAATTGGAAACTTATTATCGCTAGTTCTATTATCTTGATTCCATCCAACAGGTAATCTTCTCTCTATTGGAATTGGCGTTACATTTTCGCAATCTACTCTATGAATGGTTATTCCATGGTTACCAAGCGATACTGCGCCAACTATATCTTCACCGGGGAGTGGGGAACAGCATTTACCTAATCTATAATCAAGACCTTCTATCCCAGAAATTGGTGATTTAGTCGCTGCATCAGATTTATTAGAGGATGAATTACTACTACTTTTAAGAGATTTTGCTATTTCAGAGTCAGAATCATTTTTTACATCTTCTGTCTGTAATTTTATTTCTTCTCTTAGTCTGTTTAATACTTGATGTAAAGTTAAACCACCAAAACCAAGTGATGAAAGAAGGTCTTCTGTAGTTTTTAAATTGCATCGATTTGCAACTTTTTTCATGGCATCACTAGAAAGTAATGTTTCAAAACCGTTTCGACCTACTTCCTTTTCGAGTAAATCTCTACCTCTTTTAATCGTTTCATCACGATGGCTTTTCTTATACCATTGGCGGATTCTATTTTTAGCAGTTGGCGTAACTACAAAGTTCAGCCAATCCAAGCTTGGATTGGCATTATTACTTGTCAAAATTTCTATGAAGTCACCATTCTGAAGTGCTGTTGATAATGGCGAAAGCTTTTCATTAATTCTTATTCCATTACAGTGATTCCCAACTTCAGAATGAATTCTGTAGGCGAAATCTATTGCGGTAGAACCTTTTCTTAAACCAACAACATCCCCTTTTGGAGTTATCACAAATACTTCTTCATCAAATAAATCTTCTTTAATTGAAGCTAAATAATCATTATGATCCCCTTCATTACCTTCTTGTTGCCATTCGACTAATTGTCTTAGCCAATTAAATCTTTCGGCACTACTTTTAGCAGGAGAACCACCCTCTTTGTATTGCCAATGAGCGGCGATACCATATTCAGCAATTTGATGCATAGAAGTAGTTCTAATTTGAACTTCAATAGGTCTATGTCTTCCAATCACAGATGTGTGTAAGGACTGATAACCATTAGGTTTAGGTAATCCTATATAGTCTTTAAATCTACCTGGAATTGGTTTGAAAGTATCATGAACAACTGCTAAGGCTCTATAACAACTATCTGAATTTTCTACGATAATTCTTAGGGCAGCTACATCATAAATCTCGTGAAAATGTTTTTGTTGTCTTTCCATTTTGCTCCAGATGCCATAAAGATGTTTTGGCCTTCCAGTTATTTCAAAATTCTTCAAACCTGCTGAAACTAAGTTTTCCTTCATAAGATTCAAAGTTACTTTTAATCTTTTTTCTCTATCACTTCTTTTAACAGCGATTTGATCTTTAAGATCTTGATATTCTTTAGGCTCAAGGAATTTAAAAGCTAAATCTTCTAATTCCCATTTAAATCTGTTTATTCCCAGGCGATTAGCTAATGGTGCATAAATCTCTCTTGTTTCTCTTGCTATTCTTTGTTTTCTCTCATCATTTAGCCATTCAATTGTTCTCATATTATGAAGTCGATCTGCAAGTTTTACTAAAACAACTCTGATATCGCTGGCCATAGCCAAAAACATTTTCCTAAGATTTTCAGCTTGTGCTTCAGTCCTATTGTTAAAATGAATTCCTCCTAATTTTGTTACACCTTCTACTAGTATTTTTACTTCTAATCCAAAATTTGTTTCTATTTCGGATAAATCAATGCCAGTATCTTCAACAACATCATGTAAAAGTCCTGCAGCAATAACAGATGAACCAGCCCCTATTTCTTTGAGGAGATTCGCAACAGCAACCGGGTGAATAATGTATGGCTCGCCACTAGCACGGAATTGTCCATCATGAGCTTTATAAGCAAGTTTAAAAGCCTTCACTATAAGGTTTTGATTCTCATCATTTTCTTTATTTGATTTTTCAAAATTATTAATATCCTTAATAAGCCAATCGGGAATTTTTATTTGATAATTCAAAAATTCACTTTCATATTTTTTATTTTCAGGCAAAATAGTTTTGGAAACTTCAATTTCGTTTTTTTCTTTTGAATTTGCAGCTGCCTCAGACATTTTGTATTGCTTTAGATTTATTTTATTTAGGTCTTGAAAAATTTGCTATAAAAACATGGAAATAAATAAAGAAAAAATTCTTTTAGTTAAAAATCTTACTGTTAAATATGGTTTAAAACAGCAACCTATTATCAAAAATTTTAATTTGGAAATAGATAGAGGCGATCATTTGGCCATAATAGGACCCTCTGGATGTGGAAAGACTACTTTTGCAAAAACATTAGTAAATATATTGCCTGAAAATGCTACTACTAAAGGATACTTATCAATTTCTAGTGTAGATCCTAGAAAAATAAATAACAAAGAAGCACAATTATTTAGAAGAAAAAATTTTGGATTTATTTATCAAGATTCCATAAAAAAACTCAATCCACTTATGAGAGTTGGGGATCATTTATATGAATTATTTAAAACTCATGATCAAACCAAATCATCTTTACTTATTAAAAAATTAGTAAAAGAAGTTTTTCAAAAAGTAGGCATTGAAGCAAGCAGACTTGATTCTTTCCCACATCAATTTAGCGGTGGAATGAGACAGAGAGTTTCTATAGCAATGGCTCTAGCTTTAAGACCTAAATTATTAATAGCTGATGAACCTACAACAAGCTTAGACAGCATAACAAGTTTTGAAATTATGCAAGAAATAATTCAGTTATGTAATGAATTCGATACTACTTTGATTTTAATTAGTCACGATATTAATCTTGCAGCAAAGTGGTGTAAAAAAGTTGTAGTAATTGAAAAAGGATCGATTGTTGAAAAAGGAAATATATCAGAAATTTTTCAATCACCAAAATCAGATATTGGGATAAAGTTAGTAAATGCTTCAAAAATAGTATTAGAACCAAATAGTAAAAATAATGTTCGAGATGAGGTCGTCCTAGAGGTAAATAACTTAAGACATTGGTATAAATTAAATTCTTCAATTTTTAAGAGTAAATGGAATAAGGCTTTAAATGAAGTTAGTTTTAAATTATATAAGAATGAGACTCTTGGAATAGTTGGTTCTTCAGGGAGCGGTAAAAGTACATTATGTAGGGCTTTAATTGGACTTCTGAAAGTAAGAGGTGGTGAAATTAAAATTTATGATAAGAATCATGCATCGAAAAAAAATAAATCTTTTAAAAAAAATAATGATATGCAAATTATTTTTCAAGATCCTTTTTCAAGTTTGAATCCGAAAATGACAATTAAAAATCTTTTGGAAGATATATTTTTTATGCAAAAAATTTCAGATAAAAGAACAATTGAAAAGGAAATAAAATTAATGTTTAAAAATTTAAATCTACCTTTAAAAAATGATTTCTTTAATTTTTATCCTAGCCAATTATCTGGGGGTCAATTGCAAAGAATTTCATTAGCTAGGGCGCTATTGTTGAAACCAAAAATTTTGATTTGTGATGAGAGCGTAAATATGTTAGATGCTTCAGTAAAAATTGAGATTCTTGAATTACTTAGAGTATTGCAAGAAAAAATGAATTTAACGATTATCTTTATCACGCATGATTTAGGCATTGCTCAAAGATTTTGTGATAGGTTGCTAGTCATGAATCACGGAAAGATAGTTGATGAAGGAGAAAGTTCAACAATATTCTCTAAAACTCAAAACACGTATACAAAATCTCTTCTAAATTCCTCTTTAAATCTTATTTAACTTTAAGAACATTTAGTAATTTTCGAAAATCTAATGGTAATTCTGCTTCAAATATCATTTCTTTATTATTTATTGGATGTATAAGTCCAAGCTTAATAGCGTGTAAGGCTTGGCCCTCTAATTTACATGGTAGTTTTTTACATCTTCCATATAAAGGATCACCCACAATTGGATGATTAATGTGAGCGCAATGAACTCTTATTTGATGTGTTCGCCCCGTATCTAGTTTGAAACTCATTAATGAGTAATTGCCCAATCTTTTTATTAATCTCCAATAGGTACAGGCATACCTTCCTGAAGTTTCTTCAACTACTTTATATTTCAATCTATTTAATCTATCTCTGCCAATGTGTCCCACTATTTGGCCTTCTTCAGAATTAGGTGCTCCATGAATTACTGCAATATATTCGCGTGAGGCTATTTTTTCTTTTATTTGTTTCTGGAGATTTACTAATGCCTCTTGGCTTTTTGCTACCACCATACATCCAGAGGTATCTTTATCTAATCTGTGAACAATACCAGGTCTTAGTTTTCCATTAATTCCAGGTAAATCATTACAGTGAAAAAGTAATCCA
Organism: Prochlorococcus sp. AG-402-K21; assembly: GCA_003216775.1. GTDB lineage: Bacteria > Cyanobacteriota > Cyanobacteriia > PCC-6307 > Cyanobiaceae > Prochlorococcus_A. Next base: position 77,631 of record QCII01000009.1, on the reverse strand, counting down.
TTAACTAAAGTTCCTGATTTATGTCCCGGGGCTGGATGAACAATTAATCCTGATTGCTTATTGATTACTATGATGTGCTCGTCTTCAAAAAGGATTTTTAAATCCATTTTTTCAGGTTTCAAATATATAAGAGGTTCTGGAGGAGGCATCCAGATTTGGACATTGTCGCCATTTTTTAATGGGGTCTTTGCTTTCGCAGTCTTATAGTTTACAAGTACTAAACCTGAATTTATAAAATGTTGAATTCTTGCTCTACTTTGTTCTGGCCTTTTACTTACCAACCATCTGTCTAGCCTCATTGGAAGAGGTAGCTCATAAATAATTTCTATAAGTTCACCTTCTCCAATACCGAAAGAATTTTTATTATTTAATTCCATTTTGGGACTTCTAAAGCAATTTTACCAAGCATTTGATTTCTATAATCTTCTAATAATTTATGGGACATTCTCCTTTTATCGCCTGAGGTGTGTTTTGAAGCTGCTTCATTGATCCAATCAGAAGGACTCTCAAAGCCTTTTGTAATATCAACTCCATATCTATTAGATATTTGTTTTACTGAGATATTTGCATTCTTATCTTTTTTCAGAGTGGATATAATTTTGATAAATCCAATTGCGACACTCTCTATTTCATAAGCAGCTTCTCCAATATCGTCACATAGTGCAAGGTTAAGTGCCGTTTTTTGATCTTCTAAATTTGGAGGTATAACACCAGGAGCATCTAGCAGATCTATGCCACCCTCTAATTTTATCCATCTTAAATTACGAGTCACGCCTGCTTTCCTAGCACTATCAACTACTCTTTTTTTTGCAATTCTATTAATTAATGCTGACTTACCTACGTTTGGAAAACCAAGTGTAAGTGCTCTAATTGGCCTAATTCTCATTCCTCTAGAAAGTCTTCTATCGTCAATTGAAGACCTGGATTCTTTGGCGGACTTACAAATTTCTTTAATACCTATACCTCTTTTAGCGTCACACCAATGCGGATATTGATCTTTAGCATTAAACCATTTATTCCAACTTGTTATGGTAAGAGGAGAGATCATGTCAGATCTATTTATAACAAGAATATGTTTTTTATTATTGATCCATTTGTTTAAGTGTGGATGCCCAGTTGACAAAGGAATTCGTGCATCTCTAACTTCTATAACTAAATCTACTTTATTGATAACTTCAGATAATTTTTTTTCTGCTTTTGCGATATGGCCTGGATACCATTGAATTTTGGGTATGTCCACTTCAATAAATCAAATAAAATTTTGTATTCCTTTTAATTTTTATAATTTTCAAAAGTATTACTCCTAAATTTTAGTATAAATTTAATAACTAAAAATTTTTATAGTTGTTAATTCTTAAAATTTATTAAGGCATAGGTAACAGTTACTACTTTTTAACCCAATAAGCCCAAATTAACGTTAGGGTCTTAAAATTAAAAATTAAGCTTGTTTAATGCCAAAATTATCTCTTTCCAGTCTTGACAAGACACATTTAGAAGGAAAAAAAGTTCTTGTCAGAGTAGATTTTAATGTTCCATTAAATGAAGATGGTCAAATAACTGATGATACGCGTATTAGAGCAGCGATCCCAACTATTGAATATCTCATTAATAATTCTGCAAAAGTTATCTTAGCTGCCCATTTTGGAAGACCAAAAGGTCAGGTAAATGAAAAAATGAGATTAACACCAGTAGCAGCTAGATTAAGTGAACTATTGAAAAAAAATGTTTCTCTTACAAACAGTTGTATAGGAAGTGAATCGATTGCAGAATCAAATAGCCTAAATAATGGAGATGTTCTTTTACTAGAGAATGTTCGATTTTTTTGTGAAGAGGAAAATAATGACTTGGTTTTTGCTAAAAATTTAGCATCACATGCAGATATATATGTAAATGATGCTTTTGGTGCTGCTCATAGAGCTCATGCCTCAACTCAGGGAGTTACTAATTATTTAAGTCCCTCAGTAGCTGGATTCCTTTTAGAAAAAGAATTGAAATATTTACAAGGTGCAATAGATGCCCCAAAGCGTCCATTGGCAGCAATAGTTGGAGGATCAAAGGTTAGTAGCAAAATAGGAGTGCTCGATTCTTTACTAGATAAGTGTGACAAAATCATGATTGGTGGAGGTATGATTTTCACTTTTTATAAAGCGAGAGGTCTAGATGTTGGAAAGAGCCTTGTAGAAGAAGATAAACTTGAGCTTGCTAAAGATTTAGAAGCAAAAGCAAAAGCAAAAGGAGTTGAATTATTATTACCCACTGATGTTGTTTTAGCTAATGAATTTTCACCTGATGCTGAAAGTAAAATATCTCAAATTGATTCAATTAGTGGAAATTGGATGGGCCTTGATATTGGTCCAGATTCCATTAAAGTTTTTCAGAATGCTCTCGCAGAATGTAAGACAATTATTTGGAATGGTCCAATGGGAGTTTTTGAATTTGATAAATTTGCAGAAGGTACAAATGCAATAGCCACAACTCTTGCCGACTTAAGTGCTTTTTCTGAAGTGTGTACAATAATTGGTGGTGGAGATTCAGTTGCAGCAGTGGAAAAAGCAGGATTAGCTGAGAAAATGTCTCATATATCCACTGGAGGTGGGGCTAGTTTGGAACTTTTAGAAGGTAAGATTTTGCCTGGTGTAGCTGCTTTAAACGACGCTTAGGCTAAATTTCATCAACAATCTCAATACTTTTTGTGAAAGTAATCATTCCATTTGGGTGAGCTATGATACCTGACCAAATTTGTATCCCTGGTTTTGAAGGGGCTCTTGTCATTTTAAAAATCCCCCCAGATGCTAATGGTTCCAATAATATTTCTTGTTCAAAAAATGAATTTACTTGATGAGGTTTTATTGCTCCAGCAATAATCACTTCTTCAAGTGGCTTGTTTAGAATAATATCGATATCATATTTTGAACCAGTGAGAACTTTATCAGGTATTTTAAAACTAATATCTATCTTCTTATCATCATTTCTTATTATTGTGAATAAATTTTTAATAGTACCTTCATCAATTTTTCCATTTAAAATTGAAAAAATATAGTCGAAATCAGATTCGAGTATATGCATTTCTCCATTAACTAATTTTTTTCCTGAAACTTTTATTCTCAAGATTTCTTTATTTGGAATATTTGATTTTAATCTTTTGATCTTCCATTTGCTGTCAGGGAAATCATTAACAATTTTTGAAAACTGTTTTGGTATATTTTGGTTTTCATCATTTTTAAAATTTTTTCTAATAAACTCTAAATCTCGCTTATTTAAAGAGTTTTCTAGATTTCTTATAAAATCAACTTTTACAGTTTGCGTTATTGCTGAATACGGAATAATGAGATAAATAAATAAGTAGAGAGGTGCTCCTATATTTTTGAAAAAGTTTAAATTCAACATATTTATCATTTATTATTTTCATTCTACTAATTTCAGTTTTTATGTCTAAACAAAATAATTTATTAGTTGCAGCAAGTGGAACAGGAGGTCATATTTTCCCAGCTTTAGCAGTTTCTAAAGAGGTAGAAGATGAATGGAATATTCATTGGTTGGGGGTTCACCAAAGACTTGATGCAAATTTTATTCCCAAAAAATATAATTTAAGAACTTTGAATATAAAGACACCAAGAAAAAATATTTTTTTGTTTTATCAATATATAGAAATTTTAATGTCAACATTCCAAATAATTAGGATCTTAAAAGAAAAAAAAATTAACTTGGTTTTTACGACTGGAGGTTATATATCTGCCCCAACTATTATTGCTTCAAAACTTCTCAGGATACCTGTCATTATTCATGAATCAAATTTAATTCCAGGAATGGTCACGAAATATTTTGGTTTTTTGTGTAACTATGTTCTTTTAGGATTTAAGAAAACAAATTTTTATTTAAGAAATTGTAAAACTTTTTTCACTGGTACGCCTTTAAGACAGCAATTCTATGAATCTAATCCCTTACCAAAATGGGTTCCAAAAGGGGAAGGACCTCTTTTGATTGTTATGGGAGGTAGTCAAGGAGCAAAAGCTATAAATCAAATTCTTTACGAATCTCTGGAATTTTTAATGAAAAAAAAGTTTCGTATAGTTCATATTATTGGCGAATATAATCAAAAATCCTTTAATTTGAAAAATTACAAAAATTATGTTCAAAAAAAATTTACTAATGAAATCGCAGCTTTAATTCAAAACTGTGATCTTGTAATATCGAGATCTGGTGCAGGAACAATAAATGAATTAATAGAGACTGAAAAACCTTCAATTTTAATTCCATTTCCCTATTCTAAAAATAATCACCAAGAGAAAAATGCAATGATTCTTGCCGAAAGTGGAGGCTCAGTTTTCATGAATCAAAATAAAATTTCTAAGGAAGTTTTTGAAGAAACTCTAGAAAGAATTTTTAAAATAAAATCAAAAAATGGAAAAAGTTGCTATGAAACATTAGATCTTATGAAGAAGAACATGGAAAATAAAAATAAAATAAAATCTAAAGTTGAGCTTAAAAAAATTTTTAATTATTTTTTAAAAGAATTTTGAATTTCTTTACATAAGAGAGTATTATCTTTCCTACTCTGCAAACTTATTCTTGCCCACTTTTCGTTAAGAAATCTAAATGAAGTACATTCTCTAAGCAATATTCCTTTATTTTCTAAATATTTTATATTAGTCGATAAGGATTTTTTACTTTCTATTAAAAAAAAGTTGGTCGAAGAGTTATGAACTTTAAGATTTTTAATTTTGGATAGTTTTTCATATACTCTTTCTTTTTCAATATTTATCCAGCGGTGAATCTGACTTGTCCATTGTTTATAGAATTCTTTATTACTTAGTAAGTCAATTCCCGCTTTAATAGCAAAGGAATTTAAAGGCCAAGGATCTCTTTTGATTCTCCATTGTTTAAGTTTTTTAGATGAGCCAATAACATAACCTAATCTAAGGCCAGGAATATTGAAGATTTTGGTCAGGCTTCTCAAGACTAATAAATTATCATATTTGTTGATTAATGGTATTAAGGATTCTTTGTCTCCATTAGGTGTTATCGATAAGAAGGCCTCATCACAGATAACTAATTTATATTTTTTTATAAGTTCCTCTAATGAATTTTTCTCCCACAATTGGCCGGTAGGGTTATGAGGATTTGTTATCCAAATAACATCACCTTTAGGATGAAGTGGAAATGATTGAGGAAAAATATTATTCCAATTTTTTGGTAATTCGCAATTTATAAAATTACTATTCCAGCAACTTAAAGACCTTTCATAATCAATAAAACATGGAGAAGGAATACAACTGATTCCAAATTTGGATGCTTCATAACCTGCCCAGGTTATCAGCTCAGAAGCTCCATTTCCAGGTAATATATTTTCTGGATTTATCCCATGAAATTTACCAATTATTTCTTTCAAATCACCCAAGTTTCTGTCAGGGTAATATCTAAATCCAAGATTTTTAATTTCCGCATTTAATGAATCTATTATTATTTGAGGGGGATCAAAGGGTACTAAAGAGGCACTTGCATCAATGATTTCAGATGGTAATAAATTTAATTTTTTTGCATATGCATATACATTTCCTCCATGCTTTAAGTTTGATATTTGCATGGCTTCTGTTGCGTAATCATTAGGTTTCGATTTATTCATTATTACTTATTCATTTTCTAATTTTATTCAATCCATTTTAAATCTGATCCAATGGCCTCATTTATATTAGATAATTGATGGTTATTGAGTTGCTTTAAAATTCCTTTAAGTATATCAGGGACTAATTGTGGCCCCTTGTATATCCATCCTGTATAAAGTTGAATTAATGATGCTCCAGAACTAATTCTTTCCCAAGCTGACTCAGGACTATCGATTCCACCAACGCCAATTAAAATAATCTTTTTATCAATATTATGAATATGTTTGATTATTTGATTTGCTTTTTGTTGTAGAGGCTTCCCACTTAATCCTCCATTCTCTTCAGAAAGTAATAATCCGGTTTGCCTGATCTTTCTCTTTTCAAGACCTAATCTATCAATGCTAGTGTTAGTAGCAATTATTCCATCGATGTTTTCTTCGATTATTAATTGACAAATATCTTCAATATCTTTAAGACTTAAATCTGGCGCAATTTTTACAAATAATGGTGGACAGTTAGTCAAATTTTTAATTTCTTTAAGAAGTTCTTTTAAAAGAATTGGATCTTGCAACTTTCTTAATCCTTCAGTATTTGGAGAACTTACGTTTATGGCTGCGTAATCACAATATGGAATTAATAATTTTAAAGATGTTAAATAATCATCTTTTGCTTGAGATAAACCAGTAATTTTAGATTTTCCGAAATTTATTCCCAAACAAATATTCTTCCTATTTTTTTTGAACTCAATACCTTGTTCAAGAAAGTTTTTCACTAGTTTGTCAGCACCATTATTATTAAAACCCATCCTATTTAATGCTGCCTCTTCTTCTGCTAATCTAAATAACCTTGGTTTGGGATTACCATTTTGAGCAAATTTAGTTACAGTACCAAGCTCAGCAAATCCAAAACCAAAATCTTTCCATATATTTGCAGCATTTCCATTTTTGTCAAAACCCGCAGCTAAACCAATTGGATTACTAAAATTTATTCCACATATGTTCTGATTTAACCTTTTATCGACAATAGAAAATTCTTCATTTAGATTTTTTAGGATAGATGAGACTATAGGCCAATTATGTTTTCTTGAACTGAATGATAGAAGGTTAAGAGATAAATTAGTTAAATATTCAGCATCTATTCCAGAGTCTTTTTTTAGTATAGGGGTTATCAAGTTTTTATAAAGGTTTTTAAATACCCCCTTTTGTTCATTCATAAAAAATTAGGATTCGTTTTTTTCTATTATCCAATATTTTTTATTTTTAGGAATCAATCTCCAATTACGCCATTCAAAAAGTAGATATTGCTTTATCTTTAAGTGGTTTTCTTTACCCAATAATTTGCTTAGTTCTAATGAACTTAACAAGTACTTTTTGTCTGCAAATTTTTGAATTAATTCATTTCTTGAAAATAATTCTTGAATTTCAACAGGTGCATTTTTTTCAAAAAATTCAATTGAGTATTCTTCTTCTTTTAAGTCACTTTCAATAGATATACCTTTGCTGTAATTAGTTGCAATTTTATCAACCCTATCATTTTGTTTATCCCCGCTATGACCTTTAACATATTCCATTATTAGGCCATTAATTCTTAATTGATCAATTTTTTGCCATAGATCAAGATTTTGAACTGATTTTCCTGAGCTTGTTTTCCATCCATTTCTCTTCCAGTTAATAATCCACTTTGTATAACCCTCAATAACATATTTACTATCAGTTCTTAATTTAAAGTTCTCTTTTAATTTATAGGTTTTTAATTTTTCAAGAGTTTTTATGGCCGCAGTTAGTTCCATTCTATTATTAGTAGTATTTTGCTCGGAACCACCTAGTTCTAATTCGCTGTTATCGTCAAAAATTATTAAGCCCCCCCAACCACCTGGGCCTGGATTTCCACTGCAGGCTCCATCAGTTGCGGCTTCAATCGCAATACTACAATTACTATTCATAATTTTGAAGCCGATACCATTAATATCGGCTTGAAAAAATGTACTCTTACTTAAGTGTAACTTTACCGCCAGCTTCTTCAATCTCTTTCTTTAAAGATTCAGCATCTGCTTTGGCTATTCCCTCTTTTACTGTTTTTGGTGCTGATTCAACAAGTGCTTTCGCATCACCAAGACCAAGACCAGTTGCATTTCTTACAACCTTAAGGACTTTGATTTTTGCAGCTGCATCAAAGCTTTCAAGAACTACATCAAATTCAGTTTTTTCTTCAGCAGTGCCACCATCTCCATCAGCGCCAGCCGCTCCAGGAGCTGCCATTACTACTCCTGCAGAAGCTGCAGCAGATACGCCAAAAGCCTCTTCAATTTGCTTTACAAGCTCAGATGCTTCTAAAAGTGATAGAGATTTTAATGATTCAAGAATTTCTTCAGTTTTTGCGGACATTTTCTTAAAAGTTAATTAGGTTGTGAATTTAGGATTCTGATTTTTCAGAATGTTGTTTAAGTGATCTAGCAAGTCCAGAAGGCACTTCATTGATAGAGATCGCAATTTTTGTTGCAACGCCATTGAGTGCGCCAGCAATTTTTGCTATCAATACTTCTTTAGATGGAAGACTTGCAATTTCTGTTATTTCAGAATCGCTAAGAAGCCTGCCTTCAAATAAAGCCCCTTTGGTTTCGGATTTTTTGGTGTCTTTTTGAAAAGATTGGATTGCTTTTACAGCACCTCCAATATCTTCTTTGATTAAGACAAAAGCATTTGTTCCGGTCAGTAAAGATTCAAGATCGTTCCAATTACTATCTCCATCAATCGCTTTACGCATTAATGAATTTTTAGTTACTTTGCAAATGCCATTAGTTGTTTGCAATCTAGATCGCAAATCTGACATCTCTTTGATAGTTAAACCTTTATAGTCAAGAACTACAGCCATTTCCGAGTCGTTTAAGAGAGATTTAATCTTAGTAACGATTTGTTGCTTATTCTCTAGTGTTCGGCCCATTGTTGTTTTTTTGGATCGTAATTTAGGGAGAGCAGGAAATGCGGCAAAGTCCTTTAAATGAGGCCGCTTTTATTAGATCCAAAAAGAAATAATTAAGACGAGTCCTCGGTAGGGATTAAAAATTTAGAATGACTAAATTAACCTACTTTCTTTGGCCGTATTATTGCACTTTAAATTATACTACAAAGCGTTAACCTTCAGGTTGGAAATCTTGTACTGCATTTATATCAACTTGAACTGAAGGCCCCATAGTTGAAGTCACATAAAAAGTTTTCCAATACTTTCCTTTGGCTCCACTTGGTTTATTTTTATCAATTGATTCTTGTAAGGTTTTTAAGTTGTCAAAAAGAGCCTCTTTTGTGAAACTTGCTTTTCCAAAGCGGACATGAACAATACCAGCTTTATCTGCTCTAAATTCGAGCTTACCAGCTTTGAATTCTTTTATTGCATTAGAAATATCATTAGTTACTGTCCCAGCTTTAGGATTAGGCATTAAACCTCTTGGTCCTAAAACTCTTCCTAATTTTGCAACCTTTGGCATCATATCTGGAGTTGCAATAAGTAGATCGAAGTCCATATTTCCTTTGTTGATGCTTTCCACAAGATCTTCTTCGCCAAATAAATCTGCACCAGCAGCCTTAGCTTTCGATACATTCTCACCGCTTGTGATGACTGCAATTTTAATGCTTTGACCAGTACCATGTGGTAATGCAACAGTTGTCCTTAATTGTTGATCAGTATATTTTGGATCAATACCTAAACGTATATGCGCTTCAATAGTTTCATCGAATTTCGCATTAGCACTTTCCTTGATAATACCAAGAGCTTCAAGTGGAGGGTAAATGCGATCTTCTATCTTTGTTGATAGAGCCGCCATTCTTTTTGATAGTTTTTTCATAGTAATTTTGGGTGCAAACGGTTATTAACTAACCTTCCCTAAATAGTGAGCAATTTTGTCTTGAAATCATTCAGTAATAGAGACGCCCATATTGCGAGCAGTACCCTCAATCACTTTCATTGCTGATTTAACACTAGAACAGTTTAGATCAGGAAGCTTAGTTTTGGCTATTTCTTCTAATTGAGCTTTAGTTATATTCCCAACAGAGCCTTTTGCGGATTCACCTGATCCTTTCTCTATACCAGCTGCTTTTGTTATTAAGACGGAAGCAGGAGGTGTTTTTGTGATAAAAGTAAAGCTTCTATCTTCAAAAACTGAAATCTCAACTGGAATTACAAAACCTGCTTTATCTTGTGTCCTTGCGTTGTATTCTTTACAAAATGCCATGATATTGACACCATGTTGTCCTAAAGCCGGCCCTACAGGAGGGGCAGGATTTGCTTTGCCTGCTTGTAGAGCAAGCTTGATAACTGCAACAATTTTTTTTGCCATTAGATTAAAGAATTTAAGCTGAAGTAGAAAATCATAATTTTACTAGATAAACAAGAATAATTAGAAAATTAATTTTGTTTATTGATTTGGGAGAATTCTAATTCTACAGGAGTCTCGCGCCCAAATATTGAAAGTAATGCTTTTAATTTATTTCTTTCTCCGGAAACTTCTATTACTTCTCCCTGGAAATCCTTGAATGGACCACTAGTTACAATTATTCTATCTTTTTCTTCAATATCTAACTTGATTACAGCTTTTTTCTCTGATGCGCGCTTAAATATTCTATTAACTTCTTGTCTGGATAATGGTCGAGGTTTGATGTGACCTCGCGATCTTCCGCTGCCTCTACCGTCTTCAGCACCAACAAAGTTAATTACATTTGGAGTGCTTTTTACAGCCATCATTGTATCTTCATCCAGAACCATTCTTACGAGGACATAACCTGGGAAAACTTTTTCTTCAGTAGTTTGTCTACTTCCATCTTTTTTTAATTTAATTCCTGGAGTCTGGGGAATTTCAATTTCAATAATTCGATTATTAACACCTAAAGTTACTGATCTTTGCTCAAGAGTAGCTTTTACTTTTTTTTCACAGCTTGATGCTACTTGGACTGCATACCATCTTGCTATGCTGGTATTTGCTTTTGAAGAAGTAAGGTTTGTATTCAATTCATTACTCATTTTTTTTTAGAAGCTTAATTAAGATCTTTGTAAAAGTGGTTATTCAGGGATAATTCAACCAAAAATTTGCGAGGCTGCCCATCCATAGAATCTACTGACAGATGCTATTGCTGCCGCAGAAAAGGTTACCATTATTATAACCGCTACAGATTCGCTAAAGAGTTGTTGTTTGTTCGGCCATACGACAAGTTTAAGCTCATCGTAGGTAGATCTAAAAAAATTATTATTTTTTTTAGACTCTTCAATTTCAGGGGAATCCTTTTTGGGAGGTATTTTATTAGTAGTAGGACTTGTCACAAGATTTGTTGTAATTAAGCTTTATGCTTTAATTCTATTTTAGCTTATCGATTTACTCCTCAGCTAGGTCTAAAAACAATCTCATCCTTATTAGCAGGGTTAAGTTTAATTGTGATATTTTTTTTGTTTTTAAAGTTATCCTCTAAAAGTTTTGCTGCTAGTGGATTTTCTATTTGTCTTCTAAGTTCTCTGCTAAGTGGTCTAGCACCATATGCAGGTTCGTAAGAATCGTTTGCGATTTTATTAATAACTTTTTTGTCTATAGCGATATTTATTTTCTGTTCAAGAAGTAGGTTTTTTAAATCTTCAGTTTGTAGAAAAATAATTTTTTGAAGTTCATCAATAGATAATGGATCAAACTTTACTACTTCATCAATTCTATTTAAAAATTCTGGTCTAAAAAAAGAAGACAATGTATTACTAATAAAATCATCTAGAGTTTGCTGATCTTTTTCTAACTTTTCCTCACTTTTAGAGATTTTTTGGGAATACTCCAGTATAGATTTACCAGCTAGGTTACTAGTCATAATGATGACAGTATTTTTGAAGTTTACAGTTCTTCCTTGAGAGTCAGTTAATCTTCCTTCATCTAAGACTTGCAAAAGGATATTAAAAACTTCTGTATGTGCTTTTTCTATCTCATCAAGAAGTATTACTGAATAGGGTTTGCGTCTTACTGCTTCAGTTAATTGACCCCCCTCTTCATAACCAACATAACCCGGAGGAGCTCCCAAAAGTCTTGCTACGGCATTCTTCTCCATATATTCACTCATGTCTAATCTTAAAAGTGAGTCTTCTTCATCAAATAAAGATGCTGCAAGAGATTTTGCTAATTCTGTTTTGCCAACTCCTGTAGGACCCATAAATAAAAAAGATCCAATTGGCCTTTTAGGACTTTTCATGCCAACGCGTGCTCTTCTAATTGCAGCAGAAACAGCTTCTATAGCTTTTTCTTGTCCAATAACTTTTTCACTTAGTTCTGTTTCTAGATTGACTAATTTCTTACGTTCATTTGAGACTACTTTAGCAATTGGAATGCCTGTGATTTTTGAGATAACATCAGCAATATCATCAGGTTCAACTTGATATTTGAAAGGAAAATTTCTGTTTTTCTTTATTTTATTGAAGTTCCCTTCAACTTTTTGTATTTCATCCTCTATTTCACTGAGCTCTTCTTCAAGCTTTTCTAAAAAATTCAGATCATTTGCAATCTCCCAATTAGATTTATCTTTAATTTGTTTGGTTAGCTTATCTTCTTCTTTCAGCAAAATAGATAATTGCTCCATTTCTGCGCGCAAATTATTCCAATTGTCGAAGAGAACGTTCAATTTAGCCTCTGATTGTTGCCTCATATTTAATAGTTTTTCTTGTGCTTCGATATTTTCTCCTTGCAAATTATTAATTTTTTCATCAATAGTATGAAGTTTATTTTCTTGTTGTTGAATTATTTGAGGCTTATTATTAAACTCGATTTTTAACTGTGCAGCTGCTTCATCAATTAAATCTATTGCTTTATCAGGAAGACATTTATCGCTGATATATCTGTCGGCTAATTTTGCAGAATAATTTACAGCCTCTTCAGAAATTCTTATGCCATGATGTGATTCATATTTCTTTTTGATACCTTGCAGTATTTTTGCGCTTAATTCAACTGAAGGTTCATTAACAGCTATCTTTTGAAAGCAATTATTTAATGCCTGATCTTTTTCAATAGTTTCACGAAATTTCTCAGGTGTTGTTGTACCAATACATCTAAGTTCTCCTTCAGCTAGTAAAGGTTTTAAGATATTGCTAATGTCGGTAGAAGATCTATCAGAACTTAATATTGAGTGAATTTCATCAATAAATAGAATCATTCCTTGGCTTGGATCTTTTAGTTCCTGCAGTATTAAGCTTAGTCGTTCCTCTAGTTGGCCTCTAAATTTTGTCCCAGAAACCAAGGCGCCTAAGTCAAGTGAAATAACTTTAAAGTCACTTAAAGAATCAGGAACTTTTTTGTCTACAATTAGCTTTGCAAGTAATTTTGCAATTGAGGTTTTACCAACTCCAGGATTACCGATAAGTATTGGATTATTTTTGTTTCTTCTGCAGAGTACCCTCATTACATTATTGATCTCATTTTCTCTTCCTATAACGGGATCCAATAAGCCTTTTTTAGCTGATTCTGTTAAATCTTTCCCATAAATTGAAAGAGCATTTTCATCTTTTCCAACTTGTTTTTTGGTTGTAATTTCAAGTTCATTTTTAGGTAATGGAACAATAGCTTTTTCAAATTTTTTTTCTTTAACTAAAGTTTCTTTGTTTGATTCAAAATTAGATTGATTATTTATCTCAATTAAATTTTTAGAATTAAAAGAATCTTTTGTTTGATTAATATTTGGGAAAAACTTCAATTCTTCCTCTAATTTTTCCATTGAAAGATTGCTTTCTTCAAAAACATAATTACCAATTCTTAAATCTCTTCCTAGAGCAATTAGTAAATGTGGAATTTCTATTAATCTTGATCCCCATTGAATTTTAATCTGATTTGCATTATCTAATAAAATTTCTAAATCTTCTCCGATAGTAAAAATATCTGAATCATTTGTCGGTGTCTCTTCTAAAAAATCTTCTGTTATGTCTAAAACTGTATCTTGGTCGATTGATAATTTTTCAATGAAAGCAAAGAATTCACTCGACGAGAACAATGTATGAATTATGTGTTCAATATTAAATTCACTATGATCCCATTTTTTTGCGGTTTCTTCACCTAATAGAAGAAGATTCCAACTTATATCGCTAAAAAGTTCTGGACTGGATGTAAGTGTTTCTCTCATAAACTATAAAAACTATAGTTGATTATCAATTAATATTCTAAATAGAATCTGCATTAATAATCATCCAATAATTTTCAAATTGTAAGATGAAATTTAAAAATATGGTTATGAAATGGGTTGTTCGGACTTTGGAATTGATAAAATTCTTAATTCTTATATAAGTTGTTCAGAAATTAAAAAGTTATATTTGGTTAACATATATATTTCAGATATTAGCCAAATAGTTCAGCTATTTATAGGATTTAAATAGTAATAATTAAATTGTGAAAGAAACTATTGATTTTCTTATAGATACTATTGAAGCAAGGCAAGTCCTTGATTCAAGAGGTAATCCAACTGTAGAGGCAGAAGTATTTTTGGAATGTGGTGCAAGTGGTAGAGCAATTGTTCCCAGCGGAGCTAGCACTGGGGCTCATGAGGCACATGAATTAAGAGATGGTGGTTCAAAATATATGGGAAAAGGTGTTTTGAATGCTGTTAATAAAATTCATGAAACAATATCCCCAGCTTTATGTGGTTTGTCAGCTTTAGATCAAACTGCAGTAGATAAATTAATGATTGAAATTGATGGAACTCCTAATAAGTCTAACCTTGGAGCAAATTCAATCCTTGCAGTAAGTCTTGCAAATGCTAGAGCATCAGCAAATGCTTTAGACATTCCCCTATATAGATATCTTGGAGATCCATTATCCAATCTTCTTCCAGTTCCATTGATGAATGTAATAAATGGTGGTGCTCATGCACCAAATAGTCTTGATTTTCAGGAATTTATGCTTGTCCCACATGGAGTTAATAATTTCAGTGAATCATTAAGAATGGGTACTGAAATTTTTCACTCATTAAAATCATTACTTGATCAAAAAGGTCTATCTACTGCTGTAGGCGATGAAGGTGGATTTGCACCTAATTTGTCATCAAGCGAAGAAGCAGGGGACTTATTATTAGAGGCAATTCAAAAAGCCGGATTTAAGCCCGGTGAGCAGGTATCTTTAGCTTTAGATGCTGCTAGTACTGAATTTTATAGTAATGGGATTTATAAATATGAAGGGAAAAGTTTAAATAGTTCTGAAATGATTTCATATCTTTCAAGATTAGTTTCTAATTATCCAATAGTTTCAATAGAGGACGGTTTAGCAGAGGATGATTGGGAGGGTTGGTCAGAATTAAACAAAGAATTAGGAAATAAAGTTCAGCTTGTAGGTGATGATTTATTCGTTACTAATACAGAAAGGTTAAGGAAAGGGATTATGGAAAAATCTGCCAATTCAATCCTAATAAAGGTAAATCAAATTGGAACATTAACTGAAACTTTGGAGGCTATTGAGTTAGCTAAAATGTCCGGTTTCACCAGTGTTATTAGTCATAGAAGTGGTGAGACTGAAGATACAACAATTGCTGATTTATCTGTCGCAACAAGGTCGGGTCAGATTAAGACCGGCTCTTTGAGTAGAAGTGAAAGGATTGCAAAATACAACAGGCTTTTAAAAATTGAAGAGGAATTAGGAAATGAAGCAAGATTCGCTGGAGCTTTAGGTTTAGGTCCCAAAAAAATATAGTTTTTAGCGCTTAAGTTTTTCTAAACGTGAGCCTTTTCTCATACTTAATTGGCATTTTATCCAATCAATACTTATTGGTAGTGCAAAAAAAATTGGCAACAATGCAAAATTATTTTGTTTACTAGTTACAAGTAAAGCAGATGCAATTGATAAGCTTCCTATAAGAATTGAATGGCCTAAAGTTTTTTGAGCAGTAAACATTTTTTTGAATTGCCTATCAGACTCTCCCATTCTTATTTGCAATTGTAAATCTCCCTGCTCTAATCTTTCTAAACTTTCATCTATTCTTTTGGGAATACCAACAGCTTTCGATCCTAGTTCACCTACTTGCCTTCCAAATTGGTTAATTAAATCGTTGGGAGTTTGATTATTTGAAGTCATAAGTTCTATTAAATAAGGCTTGGTAACTGATACAAGGTTAAACCCTGGATCAAGCATTCTACCAACTCCTTCAAAAGTTGATAAAGCTCTCATCACAAAGATTAAATCTACTGGCAGTTGAAATGGTGTTTCATAAACAAGTTCGTATAAATCTCCAGATAATTTTTCAATAATATTTGGACTAAATGGAGGAGTTAAGGCTTCTTTAAGCATCAATCTGACTAATCTTCTGACTGGTCCTACATCAATATCTTTTGAAATTAGGCCAGCTTGTTGTAATTGACTTACAAGTGATGAGGCGTCTCTTAAAGCAGCAGCCTTAACCATCCCCCCTAATCTTGTTTGAAGATTATTTGAGATATTACCCATCATTCCAAAATCATAAAAAATCAATTTACCTTCATTCGAAACTGCTAGATTCCCTGGATGAGGGTCTGCATGAAAAAAACCGTAATTTACTAATTGTTTTAAATAGCTGATGGCACCAATTTCTGCAATTTTAGGTAAATCAATTTCTTGTGATTGTAATTTTTCTAAATCGCTTATTTTTGTTCCTCCTAGATAAGTTAAACAAAGGACTTTTTCGCTGCTCATATCCCAAATTACTTCAGGAACTGCAACATTTTCATCATCAAGAAATTGCTGTCTAAATCTTGCTGCATATTGTGCTTCACAATTAAAATCAAGCTCCTTCATGAGAACTTTCCTACACTCTTTAGCAATCTCAACCCAGTTTCTGCCTTGACTCCAATTCTTATTTTTCTGCAATAATCCTGCTATTTGCTGCATTATGCCTAAATCTATAATAAACAATTCTTTTAAATTGGGTCTTTGAACTTTAAATACTACGTTCTTACCATCTTTTAAAGTCGCCCTATGAACCTGAGCTAATGATGCTGATCCAATCGGATCACATATTATTTGATCTATTTCATTAAACTTAGACCCTAGTTCTTCTTTTATAGTTTCTTCAACTTGCGCAAATGAAAAATTAGGAACTTGATCCTGCAATTTAGATAATTCCTGTATCCAGGTATTAGGAATTAGATCAGGTCTAGCTGATAATAATTGTCCAATTTTAATAAATGCTGAACCAAGCTTTATTAATTGATTAGTAAACCACCTAGCTCTTTTAATTTGAACCTTACTTTTTTCAATGCTTTTAGGTTGGAAAATTGTAAATCTAATATTATCTATCCACAAATTTATTAAAAGCGAAATCAGAGTGATCCAAATAAGATAAGCCCTCTTCAATTTTTTTAAACGATAGTGAAAAATGTGATAACTCATTTAATTTGATTATTTATGGTTTTATTAAAGAGATCAATTTGCTTATTTATATCTTCAATTTCATTTAAAGCTTTTTTTATTTTGGAATCTTGATAAGTATTTGAAGACTCATTTTCTTGAATATTTTCGGCTTTCTCCATTCTTGAGGCTTCTTTGATTATGGATTCTTTCAAACTATCAAATTCTTTTTTAAGAATTTCTGGAGCATCCTGAGCAATATTTGTTGCTTCTTCAATTTTTTCAACCAATATCTCGTTTAATTTTTCGGTTACTTTCTTAATGGCAGCTTTTAAAAGGTAATCAGAGTTGGTCATGAAAAATATAATGTTTCTACGGCAATTGATTTTTCGATATGACCTAATAATAGATCAATACAGCACATTTCATGTAACTGATCATTTTGATAATTAATTTTTTATATTTTTCCTATGTAAGTTTGTTTCTATATTATGCTTTTTTCTCTTTTTTCTTTTAACTTATATCTATATAAAGGTTTAGGTATTTACATTACAGATATCTTCTAACCAAGAACTCATCTAATTAACTACTAAAAAGGAGTTTTATTAAATTGGAAATCATTGAGTCAGATGTTGTTATTATCGGAGGAGGCCCGGCCGGATGTACTTGCGCACTTTATACATCTCGTTCAAATTTAAAGACTGTAATTTTAGATAAAAATCCATCTGTTGGCGCCTTAGCAATAACTCATCAAATAGCTAATTATCCAGGTGTTCCGGTTGATATAAGTGGGGATAAATTGCTTACTCTAATGAGAGATCAGGCTGTGCAATACGGCACAGACTATAGAAGAGCACAAGTCTTTGGGATAGACGCTAGTGGAGAATGGAAAATAGTTTATACACCTGAAGGTACTTTTAAAGCTAAAGCACTTGTACTTGCAAGTGGAGCTATGGGTAGACCTGCATCATTTAAGGGCGAAGCGGATTTTCTTGGCAAAGGTGTAAGTTATTGTGCTACATGTGATGGGGCTTTTTATAAAAATAGAGAAGTTGCCGTTGTTGGAGTGAACAAGGAGGCAATTGAAGAGGCAACTGTTCTAACTAAATTCGCATCAACTGTCCATTGGATTACATCAAGTGATCCTAAATCAGATAATGAAGAAGCTATGGAATTGATGGATAATTCAAATATAAAACATTGGAGTAGAACAAGATTATTGGAAATATTGGGTGATGATATGGGTGTTAATGGGGTTGTTGTAAAGAATAAGCAAGAAGAAAATCCTATCAATTTAAATTTAGATGGAGTCTTTGTCTACATGAGTGGTTCAAAGCCGATTACTGATTTTTTAGGGGATCAAATTGCTTTAAAAGAAGACGGAGGAGTTATTGTTGATGACTTCATGTCTACAAACTCTGATGGAGTATGGGCTATTGGAGATATAAGAAATACTCCATTTAAGCAAGCAGTTGTTGCCGCTTCTGATGGATGTATTGCCGCAATGTCAATTGATAGATATTTAAATAGTAGAAAAAATATAAGAGTAGATTGGATTCATTCTTAAAAATAAATATTGCTTCTTTAATTTAAAGGGGTGTTGCTTCAGAAATATAAGCGACTCCTCCGTAATAGCTTAAATCGTCCCTGATGTTATCTCTCATTTTATCTATTAATTCTTGCTCACAAAAAACAATTACATGAGCATTTGCTCCTAATCCTGTAAATTCCATATCTTCAGTAACAACTCTTTCAGGCCCTCTGCCTGTGGCGTGTTTCATAACTGTATATCCAGGAACATTAGCTTTTTCTAATGTTTTAATGATTGCATCTAGTTCTCTTTCACTAAATATCAAGTCTAATCTTTTCATTATTTATAGAGGGGAAAGTGGGATAATGGTATTTACTAAACTCATATATATGGGAATGCCGAGAACTATATTGAATGGGAAAGTTAGACCTAGTGTAGTTGAAATATAATAACTAGATTTAGCTTCTGGAACTGTCATCCTCATCGCTGCAGGAACTGCTAAATAAGAGGCGCTTGCACATAAAACCACAAATAATAGTGCGTTGCCAGGTCCTAAAGATAAAAATCTTGCAACGAAAACACCAATAAATGCGTTAAATAAAGGCATAAAAATAGCAAATCCAATCAAGAACGAACCCGCTTTCTTCAGTCTCGGCAATCTTTGAGCAGCTACTATTCCCATATCTAACAAGAAGAAGCATTCTGCTCCATAGAATAATTGCCCAGTAAAAGGCTCCATTTTTTCAATTCCTGAGGGATTACTGGAAGCAGTGAGAAAGCCTACAATCAAGCTTGAGAGCAATAAATAAACTGATCCATTCAAAAGTGATTCATGTAATATTGCACTTAGATGCATTTTTCTTGATTTTGGTCTATTTTTGGGAGCTGCAAATTTCACAAGTAATAATCCAACAATTATTGCAGGAGATTCCATTAAAGCTAAAGCCCCAACCATAAACCCATCAAAAGCTATTTTTTGACTTTCCAAAAAACTTTCTGCGGAAATAAATGTAACAGCACTTATTGAACCGTATGCTGCTGCTATTGCGGCTGAATTAAAGACATCAAACTTAAATCTTAAAATTAAAAATCCAATCAGCGGGATTACTAGTGACATCAGTATTGCAGCGCTTAAAGTAGGTAATACTTGATCAGTAAAACCACTTTTCTGTATCTCTATACCTCCTTTAAACCCAATAGCTAGGAGTAGATATAAGGAGAAGAGTTTAGGTAATGGAGCTGGTATTTCTAAATCAGATTTAAAGAGTACTGATATTGCTCCAATCAAAAAGAAAAGAACTGGCGGGGCTAATACATTTTGCAGAATAGGATTTATTTCCATAAATTACTAGGCTAATTCATTTAGAGCAGTCTCTAAAGCTTCTTTTCTTGTTTCAATAATGTCTTCAACTCCAAACTTAGCTAATCTATCCTTCACTTTTTCATTTGCTCCAGCAACAAATGCTTTTCTGGAATTATTTTTTGCTTCTTGCATCATATCCTCTATTGCGAGAGTCGCCGTGACTCCAAGTCTTGGTACATCAGTGATATCTAATATCAAAACCTTGTAGTTTCTTACAAGCATCATTCTCTCAGATATACCTTTAGCTGCTCCAAAACTAAGTGGTCCTTTTAGTCTAAACAACATTACTTCTCCTGAACATCTATCTAGAAGTGCTTTTTCATCAGCAGGCAATGCATTTTTTGCTTGATCATCTTCTGATAAAGGATTATCCTCATCCATACCTTCTAGTTGAGTTTCGGTTATTGAATCAATAGTGAGCATATTTGCTATGAATACACCTACTAAAACTGCCCAAATTAAATCCCAAAAAACAGTCATTAAAAGTACGCCGTACATTACTACTGATGTTTTTAAAGATAATTTGTGAGCCCTCCTCAAGAATCCCCAATCAATAATATCTAGACCCACTTTTATAAGAATTCCTGCTAGTAGTGCAGTTGGTATTTGTTCAGCTAAAGGTCCTGCACCAACTAAAACTATCAACAACACAACCGAGTGAACCATACCAGAAATGGGAGTTGATCCTCCAGATTTAACATTTATAACTGTTCTCATGGTTGCTCCTGCTCCAGGCAAACCTGAAAAAAGACCTGCAACAGCATTTCCTATCCCTTGACCAATAAGTTCTCTATCAGAATTATGTTTTGTTTGAGAGATATTGTCTGCTACTAGAGATGTTAGTAAGGAGTCAATTGCCCCAAGTACTGCAAGGACTAATCCTGCCTTAAAAATAATTGGAAAATATTGATTAAAACTTGGGAAATTTAAAGATGGGACTCCTCTTGGAATTTCTCCAATTCTATCAATAGTTCCTTCTCCAAAAATTAATATTGATATTGGGGTAACTATTAATAGGGCCAAGAGAGGAGAAGGAACCCACTGACTTATTTTTCTAGGAGTAAGAAATACTATACCTAGCGTCATTATTGCTACTCCAATAGCAGCACCGTTGGGCTGGAAATTTGAAAATACAGTTGATAAAGATTCGACTACTCCTCCTCGAGTACTAATTCCTAGTAATGGCCCAATCTGAAGTGCAATGATTATTACTCCAATACCAGACATGAATCCTGAAACAACAGAATATGGAACCAAAGTAATGTATTTACCAAGTTTTAGAATCCCGAATAATATTTGCAGTAATCCACCAATTACAACCGCTGCCATCACTAAAGGTAAAATTTCTCCTGCAGAAAGATCTCTTGGAACTCCTATTGCTGCTAACCCTGCTACTACCCCAGCAACAGTTACACTCATGGGACCGGTAGGCCCACTAACTTGAGCAGGTGTTCCGCCGAATAATGCTGCTAAAAAACCAACTACTACTGCCCCATATAGTCCATAAATTGCTCCGCCAGGCCCTAACGCAGCATTACCAAAAGCAAGAGCGAGAGGTAAAGCCACAACTGCGGCTGTGATTCCTCCAAGAATATCGCCTCTAATATTTTTCAGATGAAATCCATTAATTATTTTCAAAGATGTTCTCCTTAAAATTAAATACTTAACTAGAAAATACTATCTCTTAATGACGTAAATTTGTAAAAAATGAAGTTTGTGCAAAATATTTTTGTAACTTTTTTTTTCTTAATAAATAAATTTTAGTTAATTTTCCTGAACAAAAGTAATCTATGATTGATTTATGTGCGAGGCAAGCGATTAATGTATTAGATAAATATTTTTCAATTTAAATAATATTCAAATGAATTCGATTATTCGTCCTAGAAGATTAAGAAGAACTGAGGCAATTAGAGAAATGGTTAGAGAAAACCATCTAAAGGCATCGGATTTTATATATCCATTATTTATTCATGAAAAAGATTTTAAAGAGGAAATTTCAGCAATGCCCGGAACTTATAGATGGGATATTAATGGCTTAATAAAGGAGGTTACTAGGGCATGGGAATTGGGAATAAGGTGTGTGGTTCTTTTCCCAAAAATTAACGATAGCTTAAAGACTGAAGATGGAGCAGAATGTTTTAATGAAGACGGTTTAATACCTTTAGCTATTCGAATATTAAAAAAAGAGATTCCAGAAATGGCAATAATGACAGATGTTGCCTTGGACCCATACTCTTGTGATGGTCATGATGGATTAGTTGATGAAACTGGAAAAATATTGAACGACGAAACAATCGAAATTTTAAAAAAACAAGCTTTAACACAAGCAAGAGCTGGAGCAGATTTTATTGGCCCTAGTGACATGATGGATGGAAGAGTTGGGGCGATCAGAACTGCTCTTGATAGTCAAGGATTTAGTGATGTAGGTATTATTAGTTACACAGCAAAATATTCATCTGCTTATTATGGACCATTTAGAGCTGCTTTAGATTCGGCTCCTAGAGAAAATAGTAAGAAAATAATTCCAGAAAATAAGTCTACATATCAAATGGACCCTGCCAATTCAAAAGAGGCTTTAGTTGAATATGCATTGGATCAGTATGAAGGATCTGATATTTTGATGGTAAAACCAGGAATTTCATACTTGGATATTGTTTATAGATTAAGCACTTTTTCAAATAAACCCATAGCTGCATACAACGTTAGTGGAGAGTATTCCATGGTAAAGTCTGCTGCTATGAAGAACTGGATTAACGAAAAAGATATTGTTTTAGAAACATTGCTTAGTTTTAAAAGAGCAGGAGCAAAATTAATACTCACTTATCATGCTTGTGATGCATCTCAATGGTTGCAGGATACTTAAAAACTCATTATTAACAAAAATTTGGTTTATTCTTAGATAAGTAATAAATCAACTACTTTGTTTTGAAGTTTTCACAAGGAGTAAATAGGATTGGTCACATTGCACTTAGAGTAGAGAATCTCGAAAGGGCGAAATCTTTTTATATTAAGCTGGGTATGAATTTAGTTTGGGAAGATAAAGATTGGTCTTATTTAGAAGCTGGTAAAGGGAAAGATGGACTTGCGTTGTTAGGCCCTAGCTACAAAGCTGCGGGACCTCACTTTGCTTTTCATTTTGAAAATAAAAAAGAAGTGGAAAAAATTCAAAATGATTTAAAAAATTCTGGTGTAAAAGTTGGTCCTTTACATGAACATAGAGATGGAACAGCATCTTTTTATATGAAGGATACTGAAGGAAACTGGCTCGAGATGCTTTATGTTCCTCCTGAAGGGATTCAATCGAATGTTTGATTCTTTGTTTTTTGTATGCAAGAGAAAAGTTATTCTAAAAAATCATATTCAGATAACACCTTAGAAGAAGAATCTATAAGCCTTTTAGATTGGGATTCATTAAAAAAGCATTTATCTTCATTCGCCTCAACGGAAATGGGTAAACGAGCAATTTTAAGTTTTGGTATCCCTTCAGAATACGAAGCATCTAAAAGACTTTTGAATGAAACTGTTGAGATAAAAGAGCTAGAAAATAATTTAGACAAATCAATTAGCTTTTCTGGTGTTTTTGATATTAGTAGAAATATTGAAATTTGTTCCAAGGGAGGTGCAATTTCATCTTCTGAATTGTTAGAAATAGCGAAAACAATTGCTGCGGCGCGAAATTTAAAAAAAATCTTATTAGATTTTGAAAAAAGGCCTTATATTTCATCATTTACAAAAAATTTAATTGACCATCAGAATATCGAAACGATTTTTAAAAAAGGCATTGAATCTAATGGAAGGATTTCAGACAATGCTAGTAATGAACTATCTATTCTTAGAAAAGAATTATTATCCAAGAAACTTGAAAGAAAAATATTAGTTGAGAAATTTATTCAAAAGAATTTAGCTTATTTGCAAGATACTACTATTGGAGATCGATATGGTAGACCTGTTTTAGCAGTTAAAGTTAATTATGTAGATAAATTTAAAGGCATAATTCATGACTCTTCATCTTCAGGAAATACAGTATATTTTGAGCCTGATAGTGTAGTAACTAAAGGTAATAAGATTGCTTCTTTAGAGGCTAGGATTACAGCAGAAGAATTTAAATTACTTAAGATATGGTCCCAAGTTATTAGTGATAATTCAGAAAATCTTATTGAAATGGCATCCATTTTATTGAGATTAGAAAATGCTCTAACGCGTTCAAGATATTCGAAATGGATTGGAGGCAAAACTCCTACGTTTGAGAAAAATCCTATTATTTCTTTAATTGGTTTTTCTCATCCGTTATTGATTTGGGAACATAAGAAAAAAGGAGCGCCTCCCCCAGTGGCTATCGATTTTCATATAAATAGAAATATTAAGGTTGTAGCTATTACGGGTCCAAATACTGGAGGTAAAACGGCAGCTTTAAAAGGTTTAGGTTTGTCTTTACTTATGGCTAGAGCAGGATTATTGATACCCTCAACTAATAATCCTATTATCCCTTTTTGTCCAAATATATATGTGGATATAGGAGATAATCAATCATTAGAAGAAAATTTATCTACTTTCAGTGGGCATATTTTCCGCATAAAAGAGATATTAGATTCACTTGATAATAAGAAAGGATTATCAGTTGTTTTGTTAGATGAGATTGGATCTGGTACTGATCCTCTTGAAGGAAGTGCTCTTGCGATGGCTTTATTAAAAGAATTTGCAAATAAATCTGATATCACTTTAGCAACTACACATTATGGAGATATTAAGGCTTTAAAATATAATGACTCCAGATTTGAAAACGTATCAGTTGCCTTTGATGAGGATTCTTTGAAGCCTAAATATATACTCAACTGGGGCATTCCTGGGAGAAGTAATGCTTTGTCAATTTCAAAGAGAATTGGTCTCGATGAAAGCATACTCAACGAAGCTGCAAATTATCTAAAGCCAAAAGAAATTGATAATATCAACAGTATTATTAAAGGACTTGAGGAAGAGAGGATTAAACAACAAAATTCTGCAGAAGCTGCTGCAGAACTTATTGCAAGGACTGAAATATTACATGATGAACTGAAGAGAAATTATGAATATCAAAAAATAAATGCTGAAAAAATCCAGGAAATTGAAAGGTCTAAATTATCAAAATATATTGTATCCGCTAAAAAAGAGGTAATAGATTTGATTAAAAAATTAAGAGATAAAAATGTTAATGGAGAGGATACGAGAATTATTGGAAAAAGATTAAAGGAAATTGAGAAGGAACATTTAACCCAAAAAAAATTTGAGAAGTCAATATCATGGAATCCTCAGGTAGGTGATTTTGTAAAAATCAAAAGTCTAAATAGTATGGGACAAATTGTAGATTTAGATAAAAAAGGTGGTTTTTACGAAGTTAAATGTGGTTCATTCAGAAGCACATTATCTGTAAATGACTTTGAAGGTATTAATGGAGAAAAGCCTAATTTCAAAAGGTCAAAAATTGAGATCAAGTCTACAAAAGAAAATTTTTCTTTTTCTAAAATAAGAACTAGTAAAAATACAATTGATGTAAGAGGGTTAAGAGTTCATGAAGCCGAAATAATTATTGAAGAGAAAATTAGAAAATTTCATGGACCGCTATGGATTGTTCATGGAATTGGAACAGGGAAATTGAAAAAAGGACTAAGAAATTGGTTATCAGGGTTAAATTATGTTGATAAGATTGAAGATGCAGATAACAACGAGGGGGGACCTGGTTGCAGTATTGCGTGGATAAAATAAAATTTAAAATATCTAGAAAACAATTTAATAAGCGTAATTAAGTGCAATTTATTGATCAGGCAAACATTATTCTTAAAGCTGGAAAAGGTGGAAATGGAATAGCTGCATTTAGAAGAGAAAAATTCGTTCCTGCTGGAGGCCCTTCGGGCGGAAATGGTGGCAGAGGGGGTTCAGTTATTTTGATGGCTGATAATAATCTTCAAACATTATTAGATTTCAAATTCAAACGTGAAATAATTGCTGAAGATGGATGCAAAGGAGGTCCTAATAAGAGATCAGGGGCTTCAGGTGAGGATACAATCCTTAAAGTTCCCTGCGGTACAGAAATAAGGGATATAAAAACCGGTATTATTTTAGGAGACTTAACTAAAGATAAACAGAGTTTAACTATTGCCATTGGAGGAAGAGGTGGACATGGTAATGCTTACTATTTAACTAATCAAAATAGAGCCCCAGAATCATTCACTGAAGGAAAAGATGGTGAGATATGGGAGGTTCAATTAGAACTAAAACTTCTTGCAGAGGTTGGGATTATAGGCCTTCCAAATGCTGGGAAAAGTACTTTGATTTCCGTTGTGTCATCTGCCCGTCCAAAAATCGCAAATTATCCTTTCACAACTCTAATACCTAACTTAGGCGTAGTAAGAAAAATTGATGGGAATGGTTGCCTTTTTGCGGATATTCCTGGATTAATATCAGGGGCAGCTGATGGAGTAGGTTTAGGGCATGATTTTTTAAGGCACATCCAAAGAACCAAGATACTTGTTCACTTAATTGATGCAATTGCAGAAAATCCTTTACATGATTTTGACATAATTGAGCAGGAATTAAAAAAATATGGGAAAGGTCTTGTAGATAAAGAGAGGATAATAGTATTGAATAAAATAGAGCTGGTAGATGATGAGTATTTGAAAATAATTACAAAAAAGTTAGAAGATTTATCTAAAAAGAAAGTATTAGTAATTTCTTCATCTTTAAAAAAAGGTTTATCTTCACTGCTTTCTGAAGTATGGAAAAGGATCTAACTTAAATTAAAAATTTTTTTGTAAAAAAATACACTTGATTTAATAATGAAAATTAGTCATAAATAAGATACTTCTTTAAACACAATATGAATTTCTATACTTGCTTTGATCAACAAGGAAAAATAATAGCTAGATGTCAAACCATTCAAGATATTGAGGTTTTGAAGAAAATGGGAAGACCAATTGTAGAAGTCAAGGAAATGAAAAATGAGGAGTCGGTTGTATGTTCGCTTACAGGAAGTCCATCTGACTTTAATAGAGATTACTAATAGAATAGAATTTGACAAATAAAAAAGGGCTTTTAAAGCCCTTTTTTATTGTGCATTATTTATCAAAAGAAAACTTAATCATCATAAACAAGACATTCTGGTTCATCAGGATTGGCATCGCAGAAAAGTTCCAAAGCATTAGGGTCATGTTTATCATCTGGATGATGATCTTTATATTCTTCGAGTTCTTTTAGCTCTTCAGTTAAATGTCTGACCTTTGGAAGATTGCCCTCTGCTTTTGCAGATTCGATTTCCGATTGATCTTTTTGGATGTGTTCGTCAATGGATTTCATTTTAAGCTTTTCGTACTTTAGTAGACATACATAACATAGTTAATTTCTAATGAAATTGCATTATCTATGAACTAAATAAGTGTTCATTACAACATCTTTTTTTTTTAAAAAATTGAATTATGTATTTTTAGGACTCTAATTTTATTATCTCCTCTAGTGATGGTACAACTGGGATTAGTTGATTTGGGTTTAACGGGAATAAAGCCTTGTAGTAATCTTTTTTCCATTCATTGTCGAAGCATGTCCTATTTACATTAGGTAATTTAAAGAATTTTAATCTCCATTCAATAATCTTTTCGAAACTTGATAGTTCTTGTTTAGTACATTTGAAAAGTTTGCTATATATCAATTCCCATCTTATAAGCGTTGGAAAAAGGTAAATATCTGCGTAGGTTAACTCTTCTCCAAATATCCAGTCCCCTTTGTTTTTCTGTAGTAAATTTTCAACTTCATTTATAGCTGCGAAAAGATTTTGACTTGCTTTTTCATAAGCTGACTGGTTTCTGGCGAAACCACATTTATATACGCCATCATTAATGCTGTTATTAATTAAATCTAAAAATTTTTGATTACAGTCTTTAATAGTTAATATCTGATATTTTGATTCAATTTTTATTGAATTGAGTAGTCTTATAATCTGTGAACTTTCATTGGACAAAATGTTTAGTTCATCTTTTACAGAACTAATTAAAAGAGGTAATGTCACTCTAAAAATAACCTTTTTTTTAGCTTTTTTGTAGAGGTCTGAAAGTCTCATACATCCCTTAATCTTTGTATTGAAAATCCATTCGCCATGCTCAACATCTGCTTTTAAAAAAATAATTTTAACTTTGTTAGATAAATGTTTTATTTCGTGGACGAGTAAAGTTCTTTGACACCATGGACAAGAATTCCCTACCAATAAATAAATTTGTCCATTCTCATTATTAATATTGTATTCACTATTAATTGTTATACCTTTAGGCCTTTTATAATTACCATGTAAATCTGATGGTGCGAAGCCATTCATTAATTGTGTCCAGAACCAAAACCAGAATTTTCTGGAGGCCTTTATAAGGTATTTATTTTGCATAAAATTTTATTTTTAAAGAAAAAATGGCTGTTCAAAGAATACTTATCGTTTCAGGCACTCATGGGAATGAAATTAATCCTGTTTGGGCGGTTAAGCAATTTAATAGAGAGGAGAATAGTTTAAATCATTGTATTGAGTATGAGTACATCATAGGTAATCCTCTTGCCTATAAAAAAGGGTGCAGATATATAGATGTAGATTTAAATAGATCTTTTAAAGAAGGTGAGAATTTTGATCAACATAAGAATAGCTTTTATGAAACTAATAGAGCCAATTTTTTATTAGATGAATTTGGAATTGACGGATCTAAACCCTGTCAAATTTCAATCGATTTGCATACTACTACTGCAAATATGGGAACTAGCATTGTTTTGTATGGGAGGAGACTCAAAGATTTTTGTTTAGCTGCATTACTGCAGAACAAATTTGGATTGCCTATTTATTTGCACGAAAAAGATAAAGCTCAAACAGGCTTTCTCGTAGAAGCTTGGCCATGTGGTTTAGTTATTGAAATAGGAGCTGTCGCACAAAATTTTTATGATCAAAACATTATAAATAGATTTTTAATAATAATTAGAGCTTTAAGGGAAGAGATAGATAAATTGAAAAATAATCTTATAGAACTCCCAAAGGAATTGGTTGTTCATGTTCATCAAGGGAGTATAGATTATCCAAGAGATGAAAAAGGAAATGTTGATGGCTTAATTCATCCTGAAAGAATAAACCAAGATTGGAAATTGATTCAGAAAGGAGATCCATTATTTTTTGATAGCCAAGGGATTATTCATAGATATGAAGGAGATCAGTTTGTTTGGCCGGTTTTTATTGGCGAAGTTGCTTATACAGAAAAAAAAATTGCGATGAGCTACACAAAGAAAGAGGTTATTTGTTCTAACAATCAATGGATTGATGAGTTTGAAAGTCTTTAAATTAAGAAAACAGAACAATAAATTAGTGTCCTTAAATAAGGATTTTTTATTTAATAGATAAGTTTTTTTAATATTTAATACTTTTATTTTTTTTTGCTAACTCTTAAAACCTTATAAACTTAAATTCTTTCGCTCCAATAAATAAAAGCTCCAAAAGCCTCTAATTGCAGTCTTCTATGCCTAGCCTCTCTTAAGGAAACTACCTCTTTCGATCTTTTTCCGTTAAGAAGCCATTCGATTATTACCAAGTTAAACCCTCAATAACAAAGAAAATATTAAGACATGGAGGTTCTATTCTCTTTATATTCCAAAAAATAAGTTTACTTACAGAAAAATAATTTACACATTTTTTGCAATTTTAGTCTAAAATTTTAAGGCGGAAACTTCCGTTTTATTTACACGTCTCACTTGAGAGACATATTTTACGAACTCATGACAACTATTCAGCAGCAGCGTTCTTCGCTGTTAAAAGGTTGGCCACAGTTTTGTGAGTGGGTAACATCAACTAACAATAGAATTTATGTTGGTTGGTTCGGTGTCTTAATGATCCCATGCCTACTTGCAGCAGCGGCTTGCTTCATCGTTGCATTCATCGCAGCACCACCAGTAGACATCGACGGAATTAGAGAGCCAGTTGCTGGTTCATTCCTATATGGTAACAACATCATTTCAGGTGCAGTTGTTCCTTCTTCTAACGCTATTGGTCTACACTTCTACCCAATTTGGGAAGCAGCTACTGTAGATGAGTGGTTATACAACGGTGGTCCTTACCAGCTTGTAATTTTCCACTTCCTAATTGGTATCTCAGCATACATGGGAAGACAGTGGGAGCTTTCATACCGTTTAGGTATGCGTCCTTGGATCTGTGTTGCATACTCTGCACCAGTTTCAGCAGCTTTCGCAGTATTTCTTGTATACCCATTCGGTCAAGGTTCATTCTCTGACGGAATGCCTCTAGGTATCTCTGGAACATTCAACTTCATGTTTGTTTTCCAGGCAGAGCACAACATTCTTATGCACCCATTCCACATGGCTGGTGTTGCTGGTATGTTCGGAGGATCTTTATTCTCAGCTATGCACGGTTCACTTGTTACTTCATCTCTAATCAGAGAAACAACTGAGACAGAGTCTCAGAACTATGGTTACAAGTTCGGACAAGAAGAAGAAACATATAACATCGTTGCAGCTCATGGCTACTTCGGTCGTTTGATCTTCCAATATGCAAGTTTCAACAACAGCAGAAGTCTTCACTTCTTCCTAGCTGTATTCCCAGTTGTTTGTGTATGGTTAACTTCAATGGGTATCTGCACAATGGCATTCAACCTTAACGGTTTCAACTTCAACCAGTCAGTTGTTGATGCAAACGGTAAGATTGTTCCTACATGGGGTGACGTTCTTAACAGAGCAAACCTAGGTATGGAAGTAATGCACGAGCGTAACGCTCACAACTTCCCACTTGATCTAGCAGCAGCTGAGTCTACAACAGTAGCTCTTTCAGCTCCAGCTATCGGTTAAGCTTAAAGTTCTTAAATTTACAAGCCCCCTTTTTGGGGGCTTTTTTTTGTTTAATTTTCAATTGGTTTTATATAATGTTTATATATAGATAAAACATTTGATATTTCTATGGGTAGTAGTTTTGGAAAAATTTTTCGTGTTAGTACTTTTGGAGAATCACATGGTGGTGGGGTAGGAGTTATCCTTGATGGATGTCCACCAAAGTTAAAAATAGATATAAATCTGATACAAAATGAATTAGATAGGCGCAGACCTGGACAAAGTGACATTACTACACCCCGAAATGAAGAAGACAAAATTGAAATATTAAGTGGGATAAAGGATGGGTTAACACTTGGATCTCCAATAGCGATGTTGGTAAGAAACAAGGATCAAAGACCAAGGGATTATAATAATTTGGAACAAATATTTAGACCATCTCATGCAGATGGTACATATCATCTTAAATATGGAATTCAGGCTAGTTCTGGCGGTGGCAGAGCATCTGCAAGAGAAACAATTGGGAGAGTAGCAGCTGGTGCTATAGCAAAACAATTATTAAAAAACTTTTGTAATACTGAAATACTATCTTGGGTAAAGCGTATACATGATATTGATTCTGATATAAATAAAGTGAAAGTTTCTCTCGACAAAATAGATTCTAATATTGTTAGATGCCCTGATGAAAAGGTATCAGCAGAAATGATTGAGAGAATTAAGGAATTAAAGCGACAAGGAGACTCTTGTGGCGGTGTTATTGAATGTGTGGTAAGAAATGCCCCGTCTGGTCTTGGGATGCCTGTTTTTGATAAATTAGAAGCTGATTTAGCAAAGGCTTTGATGTCTTTGCCTGCCACAAAAGGTTTTGAAATAGGTTCGGGTTTCTCTGGAACTTATTTAAAAGGAAGCGAACATAATGATTCATTCATTATGTCTGATGATATTAGTAAGTTAAGAACGACATCTAACAATTCGGGAGGTATTCAGGGCGGAATAAGTAATGGCGAAAATATTGAGATGAAGATTGCTTTTAAACCGACGGCAACTATTGGGAAAGAACAGAAAACAGTAAATGCTGAAGGAAAAGAAGTATTGATGAAAGCAAAAGGGAGACATGATCCATGTGTTCTACCAAGAGCAGTTCCTATGGTTGATGCTATGGTCGCTTTAGTACTCGCAGATCATTTGCTTCTGAATCATGCTCAATGTGGCTTAATAAATAATTAGAAGTTTTGTTAAATAAATTATATTAATTCTTAATTTAATTATTTTTAAGCCATGTATATATTTTTGGATCAAATTTTTTATTTTTGATACCTTTATCTCCAATTACGATTGCTTTATAGCCTAAAGATTTATAAGTTTTTATATCATTGATTGATAGCCCTCCAGCAGCAATGAAATCAATCTTTTTATAGTTTGTTATTTCTATGGAAGTATCTTTAGTTTTTATTGGATAAATTTTGAGAATATTGCAATTTAAATTAATTGCTTCCTCAAGATCTTTTAAATTTTTAATCCCAGGGATTAATAAATAATTTTTTGACCTCGCATAATTGAAAAGATCTTTATCCCAAAATTTCATCATTGAAAAATTTAATCCAATTTTCAAAGAATCTTCTATTGATTGCTTATTAATTATGGAGGCAGATCCTAAATTAATTCTTGGATATTTGATTTTGATATCCGATACAAAATCAAACCAATTTTCATTGTTAGACCAACTTATTTCAATATTTGTTAAGCCTAATTTTACTAGGCTGTCTAATTCTTCAAAAAATGAATTCCTTATAAAGGTATTCGAGTAAATATTATCTTCAGGTTTTAAAAGTAAAAAAAAAGATTCTTTTTTCAGCATATCCGAAAAAGAATCTTTTTTATTGATCATTAAAAGTTTAGTTTTGAAACTAGATATAGTTTGCGACTTTTACTTCTGAACGGTTAAGCAAATCTTGAATATCTTCAGTATCTATTGTTTCCATTTCAATAAGCATTTGAGCCATTTCGTCAAGGACAGCTCTATTGTCTGTTAAAACTTTTGTAGCTCTTTTGTAGGCAATATCAACAAGATCTGAAACCTCTACATCAATTGTTGCGGCGGTGTCTTCAGAGAAGTCTCTTGTAGAACTCATATCTCTTCCTAGAAACATTCCACCTTGAGATTGTCCTAGAGCAACTGGACCTATTTTGTCACTCATGCCAAATTTAGTGATCATTTGTCTCGCTACATTGGCAACTTGCTGTAAATCGTTAGAAGCTCCAGTTGTAACTTCTTCTTCTCCGTAAACTATTTCTTCTGCAACTCTTCCCCCTAGAGCTACAGCCATTTGATTTTGAAGGTAAGAACGAGAGTAAAGACCTGATTCCATTCTCTCTTCACTTGGGGTGAAAAAGGTTAAACCACCAGCTTGACCTCTAGGAATTATTGAAACTTTTGCTACAGGATCATAATCAGGCATTAATGCTCCTACCAGCGCATGGCCGGCTTCATGATAGGCAACTAATTCTTTTTTCTTATCACTGATTACTCTATCTTTCTTTTCTGGTCCAGCCATTACTCTTTCAATTGCATCGCCAACTTCGTCATTGCTTACCTTATCAAGATCTTTTCTAGCCGCTAATATTGCTGCTTCATTAAGTAGATTAGCTAAGTCGGCACCAGTAAATCCAGGGGTTCTTCTTGCAACTTTATCTAGATCAACATCTTTTGAAAGTGTTTTATCTTTAGCATGGACATTTAGTATTTGTAGTCTTCCAGCATAATCTGGTCTGTCAACAGTTACTTGTCTATCAAATCTTCCAGGACGCATTAGAGCGGAATCTAAAACATCTGGCCTATTGGTAGCAGCAACTATTATTATTCCAGAATTACCTTCGAAGCCATCCATTTCTGTGAGGAGTTGGTTTAGAGTTTGTTCTCTTTCATCATTTCCTCCACCCATACCTGCCCCTCTTTGTCTTCCTACAGCATCTATTTCATCAATAAAAACGATGCAAGGAGCATTCTTTTTGGCTTGCTCAAAAAGATCTCTAACTCTGCTAGCACCAACTCCTACAAACATCTCAACAAATTCAGAACCTGATATAGAGAAAAAAGGCACACCTGCTTCTCCCGCAACAGCTTTTGCTAATAAAGTTTTCCCTGTTCCTGGAGGACCAACAAGAAGGACACCTTTTGGGATTTTTGCTCCTACAGCTGTAAATCTATCTGGGCTTTTAAGAAAATCTACTACTTCAGTAAGTTCTAATTTTGCACCTTCGACACCAGCTACATCTGAAAATGTTACTTGTGTGGATGGTTCCATTTGAAGTCTAGCTTTGCTCTTACCAAAACTCATTGCCGGATTACCACCTCCAGCATTCCCGCTTTGAGATCTTCTGAAAAGAAAAAATAGTCCTCCAATTAGAAGTACTGGAAAAATAAGACTACTTAAAGCCTGCTGCCACGGATTAGATAATTTCGTAGGCGTCACAGCTATATCTACATTATTCTCTATTAAAATTTTTAATAAATCTTTATCAGGGGCTAAATTCACCTCAGATCTGCTGCCATCACTCTCAACAACTTGAGCTGTGGCATTGTCTGGAGATATTAATACTCTACTGATTTCTTTATCTTGAACGGCCTCTATAAAGTCACTATACCTTAATGTTTTTGTAGCATTTTCTGTACTTGGTTTATCAAAAACGGAAGTACCGATGAAAATTACAGTAATGACAGCTAGAACATAAAGTCCTACGTTTCTCCAACGTTTGTTCACGATAAATAATCTTTAATAAATCTATAATACTAATAATAAATCAATATTAAGAGCTTCTTAGAACATCTACTACACTTTTGAATGCAAACCATTCGGGAATTGGTTCACCGTTCCTCAATTTCTTCCTAAATTCTGTGCCACTAAGTTTCATAATTTGATAATTAAATTCTTTAGCTTCTTCGGCTGTAATATATCCTCTTTCTTTTGTATAAACAAGATTTTTTGAAGGAACAGTTTGCATCATTAACTCGCCTGCACATTTATTTGCAAAATTTTGAGCATCGTAGGGGCCATAAAAATCTTCACCAGTTGATGATGACTTACATCCAGCCATATCTCTTCCAATTATAAAATGGGTGCAGCCGTAGTTTCTTCTGATTATCATATGTTGAAGAGCTTCTCTTGGCCCTGCCATATGCATTGAATAAGGTAAAAATGCCCATTTTATCCTTTCATCAGATATTTCTTCTTCCAGTTCTTTATAGGTCAAATATCTAACTTTTCCAGGAATATCATCTTGTTGTGTTGGTCCACAAGTTGGATGTACTAAAACAACTGCATTTGGAGAGACATTTTCCGAGAGTAAGGCATTGGTAAATAATTCATAATGTGCTCTATGGATTGGATTTCTGCATTGAAATGCAACTACATCGTGATTTGATGGTAGTGTAGCTCTAACTTCTTCAGGGGTTTTACACGGGAATTCTCTAATTGGCAGTTCTAAACCATAAACTCTCCCTCCTATATAAAATCTTCCTCTCTCATTAAAGATCATCTTGACAGCAGGATGATCTAAAGAATTAGTACCATAACAAAGTTCTGCTTCTAAGGATTTATCAGGCTCCCATTTAGAACTAACTTCTAAAACTGCTATTTTTTGTTTTTTATAGGTAAGCAAGATTTTGTCTCCATCTTTTACTTCTTCATTATTGGAGTCAAATACAATCGGCAAGCCAAAAAGCAACCCGTTTGTATCTCGATTATTTTTAATTACTGATTTGTAGTTATTTTCATCCATAAAACCTTCCAATGGCGAAAAAGCACCAATCATCAAAAGTTCTACATCGCATGCATTTCTCTCACTGCACTCAAACTCATAAGAAACCTTAGATATAAGATCATTTTTAAGGTTTTTATCTTTGATAATTAAATTTTTTAGTTCTCCTCCATAAGGTAGTATTAGTCCATTAGAATCAGCTTTGATTTTTTGTTTTAATTCCATTTTTTGAATTGATAAAGAAAAATTTTGAAAAAAAAAAAGGGGTTTAACCCCCTCTTTTTCTTAGTAGGATTTAAGCTTTTCTTCCATATAGCTCACCAATTATTTTTACATCAAGTGGATCTTTAGAACCCATATCAGTATCTGAAGGTTGGATAGCTTCAAAGGTACCAGCAAATTCGTCAGTATCAGAATCCACAGTATTAATTGAGAGAGTGATAACTCCAGTACCGTTTACATCAACCTTAATATTTTCTTTGGCAAGTTCTTCATCATCTCCACCCAATGCAACTAAACCTTGAGCGTATTCAACACCAGTATTTTTAGCTCTTGCTTTAGGATCTAAAAAATCACCAGTTCTATAGTTAGGTGTAAATGTCGAACCACTAACCTCAGTACCGGGTTCAATAGTTGAGGGTAAATCAGCTTTAAGGTCTTTCGCAGAAAATGCAAATGGAACCTCTAAGCCACCAGGAGTTAAAACAGTAATAAGTTGAAAATCAATTCCACCTTTTTCGGTAAAAGTTCCTGAATCTATATCTCCATAAACTTCCGTCACTGTGGTGTTATTTCTGGGACTAATAATTTTTGTTGAAACAAATTCTGCAGCTTTTCTTTTAGTCCCAGGCACTTTTACATAAACTTCAGTTGGATGCATGCATATTCCTTTCAGGCTATCTCCATTTCCTAAGGATATTGATCCAACAAGAGATGAATCTAATGTAGGACAATCATTAGCTTTTCCCGTATTAACAACATCTGTGAATTGTGCATTTCCTCTTTCAGAAAAAGCAAATGTTTTAACAGGTACGAAAGCAAAAGTTATACAAAGTGAAATAACAAAAGCTAAGAAAGAACGAATTCTCATAATTAAAGTAGCAGTAAAGTTCTGTGACGAATGATTGATAGTCACCTAAATAGTTCAGTACGGATATTACTAGGGAAAGGAACATAAAAGTTAGCCCCTTTAAATCCTCGAAACAACTCGTAGCTTTTTAGATTTTTAAAAACTTGAATTATTGTAAGCTATCACATTATTTTTAATGATTAAGATTACAAAAAAATACAAATTAGAAATTTTTTTTTATTTTTTTATTGAAATAATTTGAGTTATTAATTTATTTGCGAGATCAATTTTTGATGTTTTTTTTGATATGTTGCTCCATATTTTTTGTATCGAAGAGCCAACCTTCATTTTGTGCCAAAAAACCAAATCCCTGGTCTGCAAGATCAATTGGATTTGCGAATAGATAATCACAACCTTTTTGAATAATCTTTTCTTTAATTGTTAATCTTGCTTTTTCAATAGATCCTGTAAAAGCACTAAAGCCAACAAAAATTTGGTTATCTTTTTTTGATTCACTAATTGTTTTTAAAATATCTGGGACTAGCTCAAAATTTTTATTTAAATAATCATTAATTTTATTTTTGGAAATTTTAGCTGAAGTATCGGAAGTTATCTTAAAATCAGATACTGCTGC
Source organism: Prochlorococcus sp. AG-402-K21 (assembly GCA_003216775.1). GTDB lineage: Bacteria > Cyanobacteriota > Cyanobacteriia > PCC-6307 > Cyanobiaceae > Prochlorococcus_A. The sequence goes on along the minus strand of QCII01000009.1, from coordinate 40,544 downwards.
ATTCATGAAAAAATAATCACAACTTGGAATTTCATTCTCAATTGCCTTAATCAAATCAACACTACTCTCAATTTCATATCTTGTTATTCCATCAGTAAGATCTTTATCAATTTTGAGAGGCCCATGTATATATTTTACTTGCGCTCCTCTAAACCTTGCCACTTGAGAAAGCAGTAAGCCCATAGCTCCAGAACTTTTGTTAGTGATATGTCTTGCCGCATCAATTGTTTCTGAGGTGCCTCCTCCAGTTATTAAAATTTCTTTGTTAATCAAATCTTTGCGATAAGAATTATGATTATGTGAAATCATGAATTCAAGAGCTAATTGGATTAGGTCATTAGAAGGTATTTTCCCAATCCCAATAGCATCGCATGCTAATAGACCTTCACTTGGGTGCAAAGATAAAACATTTTCATAATTCTCTAAATTCTGATAATTTTTTTGGACAGCTTTATTTAGCCACATATCAGTATTCATTGCTGGAGCAACAATTATTGGCTTAGTATTTGCCATTAAAATGCTTGGAATCAATCCATCTGCATTTCCAGTTACCCACTTTGATAATGTGGTCGCAGTTAAAGGGGCAACTATTAAAATATCAGCCCATCTGCATAGTTCTATATGAAGAGGTTTTGCTTGAATACTTGACCATTGATCATCTTCTAAAATACTGGGGTTTCTACTTAAAATAGAAAGAGAGAGAGGCTTTATTAATTTTTCTGCATTTTTTGATAAAACGCATCTTATTTCAAAATTTTCTCTCGCTAATTGACTAACTAGTAATGGAATCCTTACAGCAGCAATACTTCCGGTTATTAATATAAGAACCTTAATTTTGGAGTCCGTGTTTTTAGTTTTCATCGAAGGGTTCCTGATCAAGAAGATGGATATAATCAGATGTTAATTCTGGCCTATTGATTGCAAGTGCTCTTAATAAGTGCCAGTCTTTTAAACCATCAAATGGTGTCTTATAGTTATCTTCCTCTAGTCTATTCGCGAGCTCAAGGGTCATTTCTTCATCAAAAGAATTTACTAGTTCTTCACTTATTTTATTTTCATAAATAAATTCCATATTGAATAAAACCAATATATTCTAATAATAAAGCCTCAAGTAATTTTTTAAAATCTATGGAATTATTAAATACATATTTCCAGAATATTAAAAATGTAAAAGTATCATTTTCAATTAAAGAGTTTTGAAGTAATTTATCTTCATTCTCAGTCATAAATATGCAAACCCTCCTTATCAAAAATATTCTTTCTTAAAATATTATTGTCCAAAGCAAAATTATGTCACAAACAAAGCGAGAGCAAGTTTCTAGTCACCTACGTTATTTAAGGCAAGAACTAAGAGAAATGCATTTAGGAATAAAAGAAGATGGACTTTTCCCTGAACCAAGCGAACTTAGAGGAATAATGGCTCAGTTGGAGGCTTTACATGAATTAGTTGAAGGAAATACTAAACTTCAATCAAACTCTGAAGCAGCTTAGTTGAAATAAAAATGGTTTTTAGACCTCAAAAGACAAATTTTCAACTAAAAGTTTTAGAAAATATCCATACATTAACTCTATGGGCTAATAATCCGTGGAGAAGATATTCAATATCGTTAATTACACTTTTAATTGGTTACTTCTTGGGAAGTTCTCTGGGGATGGTAAGCGCCGTTGTGGAACTCATGGATCCTGTAGCTGCTTTCTTATCAGTAGTTTTTATTGAAATTTTAATAGCTCTTAGAAGAAATTTTCGATTTGAAAGAAAAAAGAAATTTTTATTACTACTATTAGATTCTCTTAGACTAGGATTATTTTATGGATTCTTTACAGAAAGTCTTAAGTTGCTTTAAGTTTATTTGTTGTATTTCTGCAATAGATAAAGTAAAGCCATCCTTATTGGAATACCATTCGCAACTTGATTATTGATTAAGCAATTAGGATATTCATCTACTACTTGACTGCTGATTTCAATATCTCTATTAATTGGTCCAGGGTGAAGAATAGGAATGTCTTTACTATTTAAAGATAATTTCTCTGGGGTTAAGCCATAATCCAAACTATAAGAATCAATACTACTTAATAAATTTTCCATCATTCTCTCTTTCTGAAGTCTTAAAACAATAATTGCATCTGCAATTTTTATTGATTCTTCTAATGACCTAGAAATTGTGATGGAGCCTCTTGATTTGACAGGATCAACTAATTGATTTGGAACAGGAGTTTTTAAGAAATTGTTAAATTCGTCAGGTATTAAAGATTTAGGTCCACATAAGATTATTTCTGCTCCAAATGCACTCAAAGCCCAAAGATTTGATCTTGCAACTCTTGAATGATTAACATCTCCTATTATTAAAATTTTTTTGGAATTTAAAACCTCTGGACTCAATGATTTTTTGGAGAAAAATTTTATTAATGTATAAATGTCAAGCAATCCTTGACTGGGATGACTATGCAATCCATCTCCTGCATTAAGAATCGAAGTATTAGAATTTATTGCATCAAGTTTTTTTGCGATCTCAAAGGTTATATAACTCGATGAATGTCTAATTACTAATATATCTGCACCCATTGCAGAATAAGTTATCGCAGTGTCAATAATCGTCTCCCCTTTCGTTAAAGAACTAGAGGATGGAGCAAAGGTTTGTACATCAGCAGAAAGCCTTTTTGCTGCAAGTTCAAAACTGTTTTTTGTTCTTGTACTAGCCTCAAAAAATAAAGAAGTCACCAAAGTTCCTTGTAAGGCAGGGATCTTTTTTGTTCCTGTATTCCTTAGTGCATCAAATCTATTAGCTAATTCAAAAACTGAGTTGTAATCTTCAGTTGAAAAATTAGCTAATGAGTGGATATGTTTATGAGGCCAAATTTGCATTACGCTGATAAAGAAAAATGATTATTTGAATTTAGGTGTTCTGTCACCTTTTGCTCTTTTACTTACACTCCTACTATTTTTGAGATACCAACGCCATTTTATATTTTTTGCCTCAGATATGCCAATTCTCGTGGTTTGAACAAGATCTTTTTGTCCTATATTTGATTCTCTTTGAGAAATCCATAAATAATCGTTATTGAGAACTTCAAGAGAGTTCAATGATTTGTCAATACCGAATGTCCTAGTAACTAGTCCAGGACCAGAAGCTAACCTTTCATTTTTTTTAGAAATAAAGACTGCCCTGATTAATACACCACTTGCAAAGTTTTTTTTATCAGTCACGATGTTTAAACAATGATGAACGCCATAAGATTTATAAATATAAAAAGTTCCAGGTTCGCCAAATAATGTTATGTTTGATTGCGTTTTTTTGTGGTATCCATGACAGGCCTCTTCTTCCTGTGAATAAGCTTCAACTTCAACAATAATCCCCTTAATTTGATCTTTATCATTATTTTTTATGAGGTAACAGCCTATTAAATCTGGAGCAACAAGTTTAGAATGCCGATAAAAAAAATTTTTTGGAAATAAGAGTTTTTCTATTTTTTAATATTTATCTAATATCATTTCTAGCCAATAAATATAATTGAGTCTATTAATTGAAATTGATTTTCAAAAAGAAGTTATCATTATTTTATAATTATTTGACAATCACAGGATGTTTTAATAAAAATGTTCTTAATAAACTATGATTTAATAAGTAATTTATAAAAAATATGGCGAAAATAACTAATGATGAGGTGAGAAAAGTTTCCCACCTAGCTAGATTAGAACTTAACGAGAATGAAATTAATAATCATGCAGATCAACTAGAAAAAATATTGGATTATATTAAACAACTCGAACAAATTGATACAGATGATGTGCCTTGTACAACAAGAGCTATAGAGGTTATTAATGTATTTAGAAAAGACGAAAATATAAATTCTGATTGCACTGAAGAACTTTTGGAATTAGGACCTTCAAGAGAAGATAAATACTTTAAAGTACCTAAAATTATTAATGATTAAATTAATTGCTACCTATAAAAGTTTTATTAACTATCCTTAATAAAACTTTTTTTATTTTATAGCCCGGATATAAATTTATTATTTTTCTAATCTTTCCCCTCTTTTTGTTGTGACTTCTAACACCTATTAGTAAATCATAAATAAAATTGAAAATATCTTCTTTACTTTCAAAAATCCCAACTCTTTGAGGGGAGCCTTTTAGATCCAATAAGGATTTGGTTTTTTCATATGCAACTTTATATTCAAACCAAGGAATGGACGGCCAAAGGTGATGTATGAGGTGGTAATTCTGGCCCATTATCAATAAATTCATAAATCTACTTGGATAAACTCGAGAATTTATCCATTTATTTCTTGATCGAAAAGGTCTATGCGGTAAATAATCAAAAAATATTCCTAGGGTAACTCCAACCATTAACGCTGGGCCGAACCATAAATTATAGATTAGATTCATAAAGTCAAACTTTATACCTGCTAAAATTATGGTTATAAAAATCGATCTTTCAATTCCCCATTGAAGTAGTTCATATTTTCGCCAAAGTTTTCTTTGAAAGAAAAATACTTCATGATAAAAAAATCTGGGAGCAATTAGCCAAATTGGACCAAAAGTACTGACTATATGATCGGGATCATTTTTTGGATGATTTACATGCATATGATGCTGTAAATGCACTCTTGTAAAAACTGGGAAACTAAACCCTAGAAGAATTGCCGAACCATGACCCATGAATTGATTTATCCAAGGAACTGGATGCGCAGCTTTATGGCAAGCATCATGAATTACAGTACCTTCAATATGCAAAGCTAAAAAAGCAGTGGCTACAAGTAAAGGTAGGGGCCAAACACCTCTATACCATTGCCAAATACTAAGAAAAGCAAGAAAATAACCCCCAAAAAAAAGACCTAATGTTGGATTCCAAAAGCTTGGCGGATCAACGTAATTTTTTATCTCCTTTTGCCAATTAAAAGATCTTGAAGAATTAGTAATTTCTGATTTATTTTTATGAGTTAAATTTGAAATCGTTTCTATTATTCTTCAATTAATATAACTGATTTTTTTATATGATTGTATGCTTAGGTTTAAAAAATTTTTTTTAAGAGGTATTTGACTTAATTTTTATATGTCAAATTAATCATCATAAGTTAAAAATATTTTTAAAATAAACCTCTTTCAATTATGATTTATTTGGGCGGTCGTGGCGGAATTGGTAGACGCGCGAGTTTTAGGTACTCGTATCTTCGGGTGTGGGAGTTCAAGTCTCCCCGACCGCATTTAAGGATATTCTGAATATAAGTTTGTTTATATAAATCAACTTTATATAATTAAATTAACTAGTAGATCTAATGCATATTTTGTTGATTTATTTGGCATCTTTCTATATTTTCGTTGGTACAATTTTTTTATTAGTACCCTTAATTTATCTCGAGCTAGGTAAACCAAAAGACTTAATAAAAGCCTTTTTGAATTTATTAATAGGTTTTATTTTGATAATTAGAAATAAAACCATAGATGAATCAATTTTTTTGATTTTTCTTTTATTGGCTTTATTAATTGTTTTATATCTATTAGAACTTTTTTCATCTAGATGGAATCAATTGACAGATAAAGAAAAAAATAAATTAATTACTTTTATGGCATTCAAAAATAATCTTTCAAAAATATTAGAGGCCATTAATCTTGGAGTTAAGAATTTTGTAAAACCTTTGGAATTTTTAAATTTTGATAAAAATAATCAAAACATAAGCCAAAAAAAGTGGGTAAGAAAAGATAAAAATGATAATATAAACGTTTGAACCCAAATCTATTGGTTATCTAGAAAATGCCAAAAAAACTACAGGTCAATTAATAAAGAATATAATTAATTAATTCTATTGATCACTAATATTTCTTCTGAAGTCTAATGAAATCTCAAATTAACAAAGAACAAAAATCCGGCTTTTCTTATAAAGATACTTTAAATTTACTCAAAACTGATTTTTCAATGCGTGCTAATTCAGTTGTAAGAGAACCTGAGATTCAGAATTTTTGGGCGAATAATAATATTGATTTCAAATTGGGTTCAAATAATTCAGGGGAAACATTTACATTACATGATGGTCCACCTTATGCAAACGGAGCGCTTCACATGGGTCATGCTCTCAATAAAGTTCTAAAAGACATAATAAATAAGTACAAGACCTTGAAAGGATTTAAAGTACATTATGTGCCTGGTTGGGATTGTCATGGATTACCTATTGAATTAAAAGTACTTCAGAATTTGAAATCTGATGAAAGAAAGAATCTGGATACTCTAAGACTGAGAAAAAAAGCAACAGATTATGCATATGTTCAAATTAATAATCAAATGGAGGGTTTTAAAAGGTGGGGTATATGGGGAGATTGGGATAACCCTTACTTAACTCTTAAAAAAAACTATGAATCTGCTCAGATTGGAGTATTTGGGAAGATGTTTTTAAATGGATATGTATATCGTGGTCTTAAACCTGTTCATTGGAGCCCAAGCTCTAGGACTGCCCTTGCTGAAGCAGAATTAGAATACCCTGAAGAACATTATTCAAAAAGTATTTATGTTTCCTTAAAAATCACAAAAATATCTCAAGAAATATTGTTAAAATTCTGTCAAGAAAATCACAATATTAACGAGGATATTTTTCAAAGTAATTCTTTCATAACTATCTGGACCACTACACCCTGGACAATCCCTGCAAATGAAGCAGTTGCGGTAAATCCGAAAATAAACTACGTTTTTGCTCGTGATGCAGACAAACGAATATACCTTTTTGCAAAAGACTTATCTTCTGAAATTAGTAAGAAATTCAATAAAGATTTTAAAATACTTCTAGAGGTAAAAGGAAATAACTTGGAAAATATTGAGTATCAACATCCCACAAAGAAAAAAAATTGCAGAATTGTGATTGGAGGTGATTACATTACTACAGAATCTGGGACTGGCATTGTTCATACAGCTCCAGGCCATGGAATTGATGATTTTAATGTGGGGCAAAAATATGATCTGCCTATAACTTGTGTTGTTGATGAAAAAGGTAATTTAAATGAATATTCAGGACAATTCAAAGGATCGAATGTACTTAAAGACGCAAATGATTTAATTATTGAATATTTGAAGAACAATAAATTGCTTTTATTACAAGAAAATTATAAGCATAGATATCCTTATGACTGGAGAACAAAAAAACCTACTATTTTTAGAGCAACAGAACAATGGTTTGCATCTGTCGATGGCTTTAGATCATCTGCATTAAAGGCAATCGAGGATGTTGAATGGATGCCAGCAGGAGGAAAGAAAAGAATATATTCTATGGTCGTTGGTAGAGGAGATTGGTGCATTTCTAGACAAAGGTCATGGGGAGTCCCTATTCCAGTATTTTATAAAAAAAATGGTAATGAAATACTCCTTAATAGTGAGGTTATTAATCATATTCAAAAACTTTTTAGTGAATATGGAGCAGATATTTGGTGGGACTGGGAAGTTAAGAATCTTTTACCAGAGAATTTTGTTAAAGAATTTAATCAATGGGAAAAAGGAAAAGATACAATGGATGTTTGGTTTGATTCAGGATCTAGTTGGGCAGCAGTTTGTGAGCAAAGAAGTGAGTTAAAGTATCCAGCTGATCTTTATTTAGAGGGATCAGATCAGCACAGAGGTTGGTTTCAATCTTCCTTGCTCACATCAGTCGCAGTTAATAATAAACCACCATATAAAAAAGTTTTAACTCATGGTTTTGCTCTTGATGAAAATGGAAGAAAGATGAGCAAATCTTTAGGCAATGTTGTCGATCCAAATATAATTATTAATGGAGGTAATAATAAAAAAACTGAACCTGCATATGGCGCAGATGTTCTAAGGCTCTGGGTAAGTTCAGTTGATTATTCAGTAGATGTTCCCATTGGTTCAAATATACTTAAGCAGCTATCCGACGTTTATAGGAAAGTTCGTAATACAGCAAGGTATCTTCTAGGTAATATTCATGATTATGATCCCAGTATTGATAGTTTTGAAATTAATCAACTGCCGTTATTAGATCAATGGATGTTGGGGAGATTAGCTGAGGTTACAGATCAAATATCAAAAGCTTATGAAAATTATGAATTTTCAAAATTTTTCCAGACTATACAAAGTTTTTGTGTTGTAGATTTATCAAATTTCTATTTGGATATTGCAAAGGATAGGTTATACGTAAGTTCTAAATCAGAATTCAGAAGAAGATCATGTCAGTTCGTCATGTCTCAAGTTGTCGAAAGTTTAGCAGTTCTCATTTCTCCAGTGCTTTGTCATATGGCTGAAGATATTTGGCAGAATATTCCATATTCAACTAAAGAAAAGTCAGTATTTCAAAGAGGATGGCAGAATTTTTCTCCGTCATGGACAAATAAAAATCTTAATGACCATATTGCAAATTTAAGAAATTTGAGAGTCGAAATTAACAAGGCTATTGAGGTATGCAGAAACAAACAAATAATTGGTGCAGCTTTGGAAACAGAAGTGAATTATTTGCCTGAAAATAAAATGGTAAAAGATTCTCTGGCTTGGCTTAAAAAATTTGGTAATGAAGAGGTAGATTTATATAGGGATTGGCTTATAGTTTCAAATTTCCAAATAGTATCAAATTTGAATGATAATTCTCTATTTACTGATAATAATGAATTGGGAAAAATTGAAATTCTTAAAGCTCATGGTCAAAAATGTGACCGTTGTTGGCATTATAAAAAAGAAACTTTTAGTGGTATTCAAAATACAAAATTATGTAAAAGATGTTCAAATATTATTAATTTTGAATTTACTTAAATCCAGTTTTTTTGATTTAAAAAGAAAATTGTGTTTTGATTTTCTCTTATAAAGTTATCTTTAGCTTCCGTTAAGGGTGAATGATAAAGTTTAAAGTTTGTAATTATATAATCAAATTCTAAAACTTTTTTTTCTACATCCATTTCAATTGGATGAGTAGTAGAGCTACTAAAACCTTTGAAAATAATTATTTCTAAATGTTCTTTATGATTTTTTTTAAGCATATAGCCTTCCAGTTTAAGAATCCTATCAGGTATCTTGGAGCTTATTCTCTCAAGAGAATTGATTAAATCAATTTCTCCCATGTTCTGAGAAGCAAGAATTTCTTCCATTTTTAGGTAATTTAATCATTGACCATTGAAGCAACCCTAAAATATAAATCAATAGTGAAAATAACCCTAAAAATTTTGCAATGGGTTGCGTAAAGTTTGCTCCGAAGAGAAAATTAAATAAATTTTTGATAATGATATATAAATTTGAAGTAGGCTGAAGCCAAATTTTACATGCAGTCGAGTTAATAATATAAAAGCAGCTAAAGTTTTGTAAGCTTTGTGTTAAGAAATTTAGAGATATAAAACTTAGTGACCATCTCCATACTTTTGTCGTTGTGGTAAGGGCGTAATAAAAATCATATTCTTTTAATTCATCATTAATATCGTTCCAAAACCAAACTGAAATTGTCATCAATAGTGTTGCAATATTTGTTACAAGAAGAGCATAATTATACTCACCTATTAAAAGCAAAAGGCTTATAAAAAATAAAATGGATGTTTTCCAATAAATAGATAAAAGCTTATTAACAGCTTTGTTTCTTTTTCTTATTGACCAAAATGATAATGTAACAGGAATACCAATAAAGAAAATTATTGAAAGTTGAAAAGATAGCCAAACCGAAAGATGATTAAGAACGTTCAAAACTTTTTATTTTTACATACATAATATTTAAACATCAAACTGTTACTTTTTAACTTACTATTGTTATTGATATGAATATTCTGCATCTTTAAATTAATTTAAGAGTAATAAATTAATAAGTAAATGAGACAGCATGTTAATCCCCTAAGTAATAATTTTGATGAAACTGAGATAATTCCCTCTTTGATGGAAATGTTTGATGATTCTAAATTTCCTCTTCATTTGGATATAGGTTGTGCATCTGGTGAGTTTTTGTTCGATTTAGCTTTGGTAAATAAAAATTGGAATTATTTAGGGATTGAAATCCGAGAGAAATTAGTTAAAACAGCTAAATTAAAAATGCAAGAAAGAGAAATAAAAAATTTATATTTTATATTTGGTAATGCCAATAAAATTTTGAATGATTTCTATTGTGAATTGATAATCAAGAATTTGAAAAGTATTTCTTTTAATTTCCCAGATCCATGGTTCAAGAAGAGACACCATAAAAGGCGTGTAATTCAGCCAGAGTTTATTAATGTTCTCTCAAAATCAATGCAAAAGGGATCTCTGATTTTTGTTAAAACTGATGTAAAGGATTTATTTGATGATATGGATTTCATTATCACAAGAAATTCTAATTTTAAAAAAATAAATCAAAAATATTATAATTATTCCGAAAGTTTTAATCCAAATAAAGTTTTAACTAATAGGGAAAAATATGTCATCGATAATCATCTTGACATTTTTCAGAGGATTTATATAAAAATTTAATTCAAAATCAATTAACTATTTTATCTAGTTCTAAAATAAGTTTGCTTGTTATTTCGCTTGATAAAGAATCAACTTTATTTTGATTTTTTGCTTCAACAAGTATTCGTATTAGTGGTTCTGTACCACTAGGTCTTACATAAATTCTGCAGTGATCTGAATAAATTTGATGAAAATTTAATATTGTTTGATCAATTAAGGCTTTATTTCTTGGATGCATTTTTTTAATATCAAAAGCTAAATTAATGTTGGTGAGTTTCTGTGGAAAAGGGTTAAAACTGCTTTTAAGCCAATCATTTAAAGTGATTTTTTTCTTTTTACAGTATTTAGAGATTTGAAGTGCAGTCAATATACCATCTCCAGCAAAATTATTAATTTTTGAAAGTATATGACCTGACTGTTCCCCCCCTAGAACAGCCTTTTTTTCAATAATTGCTTCATGAACGTATTTGTCTCCCACTTCAGTTCTATGTAAAATTCCGCCAATTTTGTTCCAAGCTTTTTCAAAACCTAAATTTGCCATTTGGGTTGATATTAGCAAATTATTCGTGAGACTCTTTTGTTCCATAAGTTCTCTCCCCCAGAGAAAAAGGATATGATCTCCATCCAATACATTACCTTTAGAATCTATAGCAATTACTCTATCGGCGTCTCCATCAAAGCTAAATCCCATATCAGCAGTATTTTCTCTTAATGCTTTTTTTAATGGTTCAAGATTTGTAGAACCACAATTCATATTAATTTTTAGCCCATTTTTAGAGTCATTGATAACTCTTAGATCAGCTCCAAGATTCCGAAAAATTTTTTTGGCGCAGGTTGTTGCTGATCCATGACATGTGTCTAATATTATTTTCATACCGCTTAGATTTTCTCCACCCATTGAATGAATTAGGCCTTGTATATAAATATCCATAAATTCTTTATTTTCCTTAAAATAAAACTCCTCTTTAGTAACTGATTTATTGTGAGTTGTCTCTTCAATTACTTTCTGAATTTTATTTTCATAGTTCTTGGTAATTTTTTGACCTTTATGATCAAAGATTTTTATGCCATTATATTCGGGAGGATTATGACTAGCAGAGATCATTATTCCACAACTTAATTGTTCTTTTTTTATTAAAAAAGGAATGGCTGGGGTAGGGCAGATTCCAAGATTTATAAATTTTTTGCCACTTACTTTTATACCTGTTGCCAATGCCTGCAGCAAAATCTCTCCACTAACCCTTGTATCTCTTCCAATTAATATTGGATTATTCATTTCTAAGGTTGTTCCTAGAGCAAAGCCAACTTTGTATGCTAGAGAATAAGTTATCTCTTTATTAAATCTTCCTCGTATTCCATCTGTTCCAAAGATTGATTGCATAATAAGATTTCAGAAATAAAGATATTTTTAATACTATTTAATTAATACTTTATCAGTTGATTAAAAGGTAAAGCATTTAAATTCTCTTTATTTCTCTCACTTATATAAGATGTTTAAGTAAGTAAGTATTCATAATGCAATCTGAGAGTAAAGAACCACTTTTAAATCAAAACTTAAAAGCAATACTTGTTTTGTTTATTGCTGTTGTCATTGTTTCTTTAATTTTATTTAGAAATTTATTTTTTCAATCAACTTACCTTCTTAAGAGTTTTGGCGAATTATCTGTTGAACCCGAAATAGCTTTTAAAAATAATAAGCCAACCTTTCTCGAATTTTATGCAGAGTGGTGTGAAGTTTGTAAAGAAATGGCTCCAAAACTATCGGCTTTAAAAGAAGAATATGCAAAGGACATTAATTTTGTTTTTTTAAATGTTGATAATCAAAAATGGGAAAATTATATTCGAAAATTTGAAGTTAATGGAATTCCTCAGATTAATATTTTTGATAAGGAAGGCAATTTAAAATCTACTTTTGTGGGTCAACAAGAACTATTAACAATAAAAGAATCAATCGATCATTTAGAAAGAGGAGTAGAACCTCAAGAAAAAGTTATTAATTCTAACTTTTCAGGAATCAAAGAAAATAACAATCATGATGTAAATCCTCGTAGTCATGGATAAATTTACCAATCTAGAGATTTTGAAACAATTGGAAAGCTTTGCTTGAAAATAGACTTGCAATTTTGGGCAATATTCTTATGTTCTTTTTGTGTACCATGAGCTGATCTTAAATGAATGTAATGTATCCATGATCTGCATGATCCAGACATATAGATTCGCGTTGGAGTTGCCAATGGTAAAACGAATCTCGCACATTCTTTAGCGATACCTTCAGAAAGTAATTCTTCATACAATTCTGAAGCAGCTCTAAAATGTGAAGCAATTTTTGTATTAAATCTTTTTTTTAACTCATCAGGTAGGTCAGGAATAGAATTTTGTCTATTTTTAAAATCTTGTCTTCTCAACTCTGGTAACGGAATAATTCCCAATTGAGAACTATCTGCATATCTTTGTGAGAACTCCTGAAAAGTAAATGATCTATGCCTTAAAATTTGCGCTGCTATTCCTCTATTGGTTTCTATTTGCAATGTCATAAATGATTGTTCAAAAACACTCCAATGTTCGTTCTTAATGCAATAACTCAGTAATTTTGAATAGTCTTCATTCTTCTGATTATTTGGATTACTAACTCTTGCTATGTAAGCCATTGTTTTTTCTGCATCAGGAGTTAGCGAAATTAGTTCAACTTTACCCATTTTAGATCTTTGCTAGAGTTACTTTTTCTGGTTGATTTTGATATTTTCCCTTTCTATCGTTATAAGTTGTAGAGCAAGGATCACCCTCAAAAAATAGTAGTTGGCAGATCCCCTCATTGGCATAAATCCTGCAATCTGCACCTGAACTATTACTGAATTCTAAAGTGAGGTGGCCCTCCCATCCCGCTTCGGCTGGCGTTGTATTAACTATTATTCCTAATCGTGCATATGTACTTTTGCCTATACAAATGACAGTTATATTTTCTGGTACTTTCATTTTTTCTAATGCTACTCCTAAACCATAGGAGTGAGCAGGGAGAATAAAAAAGTCTCCATCTTTATCATGGTGAAGGACAGTTTTTTCTAAATTATCAGGATTAAACTTTTTGGGATTCATTACTGTACCAGGAATATGCCTAAAAATAAGAAATTCTTTTGATGAAAGTCTTAAATCATATCCATAAGAGGAACATCCGTAGCTTAGAACTGGCTTTTGTCGATTATCGGGCTCAAGATGCCGAACTAAATTTGCTTGGAAGGGACTTATCATTCCTTCGGAGGCCTTTTGATTTATCCAGAGATCATTTTTAAGCATTTTTTTATGAGCGAAGTTCAGTAATTTGGTTGGCCATTAATAATAAATCTTTAGGAATACCCGTACCAGTAAGGATTACATCTCCTGATATAAATCGGTTTTCAAGTGTTGAAATCAAATCATCCTTATCAATAATCTTCATCTCAATTGCAAGAAAAATTTCATCAAGTATGATTTGATCCTTTTCACCAGACAGCAATTCTTTTTTACAAAAATTCCATAATTCATGAGTAGATTCATGAATAGATTCTTTTAAATTTTTATCATTTTTAATTTCTTCAGGATTATATAGATCAAAAGAATGTGATGACCTTACCCAAGTTAAATTTCCACAAAGCTTTACGGCATTGGCAACCCCTTGTTTAACTCCTCCTTTCATAAATTGTACTAAAAGAACTTTCCTACCAAGGGCAGCATTTCTTAGTGAATCTCTAATAATAGAAGAGTAGCTTCCTCTATAAGAAGATTGATAGATATGAATTTGTCCGTTTTGTGCAAATCTTTTAACGTTTATTTTGCTGGGATTATTTACTTTTACAACATCAAGATTACCTTTGAAATAACTATTAGATGAACTAATGACCATTATTTTAGATTTCCTTTCTAGATGCAGTATAAGTTGAATTTAATTACACTGCATATAGTGTAATTTTACTTAAAAAAGATTTGGGAAAGTTTAAACTAATCAAGATAAGTTACTGGAGAAATTGATAAGAATTGAAAATTGTTACTGTTGATACAAGAAATTTCAAGCTGTCTTCTTAAGTTTTTAATATTAAAGATATTTATGATACCCTCTTCTCGAGCATTCAGCAGCTTTAGTTCGCAACAAACAGGACAAAGTAAAATTAACTCTGTTGGAGAACGTTTTCCAATCAATAGAACTTTAATGGAAGTTATTAAAGGTCTAGAGGGTGCAAGTACAGAAATGGTTGAAAGATCTAAAACAATTTTTTTTCCTGGGGATCCTGCTGAGAGAGTTTACCTGATAAGAAGAGGAGCGGTGAGGTTGTCAAGAGTTTATGAGTCAGGAGAAGAAATAACAGTTGCTCTACTAAGAGAGAATAGTCTCTTTGGTGTTTTATCACTTTTAACAGGTCATAGATCTGATCGTTTTTATCATTCAATAGCTTTCACAAGAGTCGAAATGATAACAGCTCCTGCAAATTCTGTTTTAAGAGCAATAGAAGCTGATGCATCAGTAGGACTACTACTATTGCAGGGGCTTTCAAGTAGGATCTTACAAACAGAGACAATGATAGAAACTCTTACTCATAGAGATATGTCTTCTCGTTTGGTAAGCTTTTTAATGGTTCTTTGTAGAGACTTTGGAGTTGCAAGTGAAAAAGGAATTACAATTGACTTGAGGCTTTCGCATCAAGCGATTGCTGAAGCTATCGGTTCAACAAGAGTAACGATTACAAGATTACTGGGAGACTTAAAGGATTCCGGTCTCCTCACTATTGAAAGAAAAAAGATTACAGTATTTGACCCAATAGCTCTTGCAAAAAGGTTTAATTGATTCATCATTAATTATGATGTATAGAGTCTATGAAACAGTGTGGCCTGGATCTTAATTGTTTTTTTAATATTACTTGGAGGTTTAATTGCACCATTTGGGGATCTGCTTGGCACAAAGATTGGGAAATCAAGATTTAGTATCTTAAAATTAAGACCAAAGAAAACAGCAACAATAGTAACTATAATAACTGGGGGTTTTATTAGTTCGATATCTATAGGATTATTGCTTCTAGTTAGTGAAGAATTTAGGCAAAGACTTTTTGTTGATATTCCTTTTTTACAAAAAACTCTGGATGAAAGTAAAAAAGCATTGGTTCCTTTGCAGGAAGAAAGGAAGAGGCTGGAAGATAAGATTAATTATAAAGAAAAAGAATTAAATAAGTTAAAAAGTGATGTTAAGGAATTTAGAAGAGGAAATGTAGTTTTTAAAAGAGGGCAAACTTTATTTATTGCAAAAATTACTTCTAATCCAAATATAAAATTAAATCTAGGCAAGATTTACAATAGTGCAGATAGATATGTTCAAAAAATTGTTATCCCTAGTAAAAAAGAAATAAAAAATATTCTTTTATGGAGACCTAGTGATATTTCTGAAATTGAAGGAATTACAGCAAAAGGGGGTGATTGGATATTATTGATTAAATCAGCAACTAATGTTTTGAAAGGAGATGATTTTGTATTTGTATATCCAGAGTTGCTTCAAAATAAAATTATCGTCAGAAGAGGAGAAGTTATTACGAGCGAAATTATTGACAAAAAAGATCTTGATTATAAAAATATCAATACAAAAATTAAAACTTTGTTGAGAAAAACTAGAGATGAAATCAAGTTAAAAGGATCTATTGTTAATGAGATTAATACAAGAGGAGACGTTTTTAAAAAAATTAGAGATTCTTTAGAGATAAATAAAGATCTTAAATATCGATTTGAGGTTGTATCTCTAAAAGATAGTAAAACTGCAGACCCAATAATAGTTGATTTAAATGTTACGAGACTATAATTTATTATGTTTAAATTATTATCTATAGATCCTGGTAAATTTAAATGCGGTTTAGTTTTAGCTGAAATAGGTAAAAAAAAAGTTAATAAAGCCATCATTATTAAAAGTGACTTAATTGATGAATATGTCAGAAAATTAACTACCTTTGAAGATATATCAAAAATTATTATTGGTAATGGTACTACGAGTCGAGAGATTAGGGAAAAATTGGATTTTTTTAAAAAAGAAATAATAACTTTTGAAGAAAAAAATACTACTTTTCGAGCTAAATCAAGATATTTTGAACTTTTTCCAATTAAGGGTTTGAAGTTTTTAATTCCTAGAGAGTTTTTTATTCTTAATAAAAACTTAGATGCGATATCAGCCCTAATAATTTTAGAGGATTATTGTAAAATAAAGTTTACTTTGGATCAAAATATAGATATTAAAACTTGGCTGAAATAGTGAACTTGTATTCATTACCCGCCTCAAGCTCGTAATCTTTTTTTAATAAAAATCTCAATAAGGCATCCTCAATTAATGCTCTTCCCAAAGGAGGGTTAACTAATAATAGGCCTTTATTAAATGACCAAGTAAAAGTCCATTTAAATTGACTAGCTTCTACAATTCCTTTAATTTGCTTTTTTGAAAAACAATATTCTTTAATACTTACATTGGCTGTTGTTTCTGGCTTTGATCGCATTTATGAAATTTCGTCTTTGTCAAAAGAATTTAATTCATGAATTATAAATTCTTCTTTTTTAGTATTTAATCTTTCAAGGGATTCTATGACCTTGTTATATACTTTATCCAATTTTAATTTTTCTTCTAGAGAAATATTGCCTAATACATGAGAAATAGTATTGAAATTATTTTTTCCGTTAATGGAGGGAGGGGATCCAATCCCAATCCTGATCCTATTGAAATTACGAGTTTGCAATTTTTCAATGATGCTTTTAAGCCCATTATGTCCGCCTGAGCTCCCTTTTTTTCTAAATCTTATTTTTCCAACGGGAAGATCTTTATCATCGACTATTATAAAAAGCTGATCTAAATTAACTTTATACCAATCAACTATTGTTCGGACAGCATCACCACTATCATTCATAAATGTATTGGGTAAAAATAACTTGTAAGTAGAATCTTTGATTCTAAACTCCGAGCAATAACTTTTAAGTTTGTCTTTTAATACAAAATCTGAATTATATTTTTTTGAGAGTTTCTTAAGTAATAAAAAACCTATGTTATGTCTATTTCTTGAATATTTTTTACCTGGATTTCCCAACCCAATTAGATATATTTCATTCATAATGTATTTCTAAATCTCTTTCATTGAGAATTATAAATAAACAAGCAAAATATAACCAAAATATAAAAATCCCTAAAAGTTTATTTAGGAGTTTCCAAATAAAATATAAACTTATAGAAGTTTTAAGAAATTTAGTTTCCGTTCCAATCCACTGAAAAACCTTGTAGTAGAAGGGATTGGTTATAAATTTGTAGGAGAATTACTAAAAAGACAAGAAGTAGTAATCCTATGACCGTCATCACAGGAACTGCTCCCCAACCAGGTACAACTTTACCTTGACCTGAATTGCCAATTGCTTTTAAAAGACTTCCTAAGGCTGTTTTTTGACCCATGTTGAATTCACTAAATCGAATATTATTTCGCTATTGTATAAGAACTTATACATAAATTGTTTACAAACTTAGCAAAATTGATGCAAACTTTATCATCCGCTCCAGATCCTGCAGTTTCTATCGCAGTAACAATTCTGGCATTACTTCTAGCATTAACTGGTTTTGGTCTTTGGACTGCATTTGGTCCAAAAGCTGCAAAGCTTACAGATCCTTGGGATGATCATGACGATTAATATTTTTAAAGTATTTCAAAATTTTCCAAAAATACAAAAAGTAAACCTTTTACCATAATTTAAATATAAATTTAATAAGATATAAATCTGTCAGCACACGTATTTCCATGCTTGCCCTTAAAATTTCTGTATACACTATTGTATTTTTCTTTGTTGGAATCTTTCTATTCGGATTTTTAGCAAGTGATCCAACTAGGACACCTAATAGAAAAGACTTAGAAAGTCCTCAAGATTAATTTTAGAAGTATTTCCATATCACAAAATTAAAAAAAATCACAAGATTACATCTTTTTAATTTTTAAATTTTTTTTTAAAAGTTTTTAATTATCATTACAAAATTGGATATAAGGTAGTTCTTTAAATTTTTTTTCAACTAAAGAAGTGTTTGCTAGTAAGGTAGCTGTAGCATCCCATTCACCTGATAAAAACATTTTTCTTGAGCTTTCCTTAATCTCAAGATTGAAATTTAAATATTTTGATTTTGCTAATGATTTTTTCAGATCAATTTCTAAAAATAAAAATTGATTATGGCAATATTTTTGTATTTCTTCTATTGAATTTTTAGGTAGCGTAAAACATGGAATACCTATCGCAATACAGTTACTATAAAAAATGTCGGCGAAACTCTCGCCTAAGATTGCTTTTATACCCCATCGTATAAGCGCTTGGGGGGCATGTTCTCTGCTGGAACCACATCCAAAATTACTATTGACAACTAGTATCGAGCTATTTTTGTTTTCCTCTAGATCAAAAGGATGCTTTCCTTTTAAAGTTTTTCGATCGTCTTCAAAAACATATTCCCCTAATGAATCAAAGTTAACACACTTTAAAAAACGCGCTGGAATTATTCGATCTGTATCAATGTCGTTACCAATTAAGGATATACATTGCCCGTTGATGTTTGAAATTTTTCCAATTGGTGGGGTAAACTTTGATCTCATCAGTTGATAAACTCCCTGACGTCACTGACTTTGCCATTAATTGCAGCAGCAGCAACCATTGCTGGACTCATGAGAAGTGTTCTTCCACTGGGAGATCCTTGCCTACCTTTAAAATTTCTATTACTAGAACTAGCACTAACTTGATTACCTATTAGCTTATCTGAATTCATTGCTAAACACATTGAGCAGCCAGGCTCTCTCCATTGAAATCCAGAATCCTTAAATATCTGATCAATTCCTTCTTGTTTTGCTTCAGTGGCCACTTTTTCTGAACCTGGAACTACAAATGCTTTAACGTTCTTTGATACTTTTTTGTCTTTTAATACTTTAGCTGCAACTCTTAAGTCGCTGATTCTTCCATTTGTGCAACTACCTATGAAACAAACGTCTATAGGAGTATCTTTTATTAATTGTCCTGGCTTGAAACTCATATATTCATAAGCCTCTTTTGCAACTAATTTATCATTTGGGGCTAAGTCATCTAAAAGAGGGATTTGTTGATTAATGCTTATACTTTGGCCGGGAGTAATACCCCAAGTCACGGTTGGTTCGACTTTAGAAGCATCTAATTTAATTACATCATCATAAATTGAATTTTCATTGCTTTTTAATGATTTCCACCATGTGAGAGCTTTATCCCAATGCTCATTTTTTGGAGCACATAATTTATTTTTAATGTAACTAAAGGTCTTTTCATCAGGATTAATATAGCCGCATCTTGCTCCTCCTTCGATAGACATATTGCATATCGTCATCCTTTCTTCCATTGATAATTCGTCTATCGCAGGCCCTGAGAATTCATATGCGAAACCTACTCCTGCTTTCACACCAAGTTTACTTATAATATGAAGCACTAAATCTTTAGCATAGACGCCATTAGATAATTTATTGTCACACCAAATCTGCCTCACTTTCAATTTGTTCATGGCTATGGTTTGGGTAGCAAGAACATCTCTTACTTGACTTGTACCTATCCCAAAAGCAATTGACCCAAAAGCTCCATGAGTTGAAGTATGAGAATCTCCGCAAGCGATTGACATTCCTGGCTGAGTTAGTCCTAATTCTGGCGCCACTACATGAACTATTCCTTGATTACCACTACCAATATTAAAAAATCTTATTTTATGTTCTAAGCAATTCTTCTCAAGAGTCTCAATCATCTGTTCAGCTAAATTATCTTTGAAAGGCCTGCTCTGATTATCTGTTGGCACAATATGATCAACAGTAGCAACAGTTCTTTCAGGGAATTTTACTTTTAAATTTTTGTCTTTTAAAGCGCCAAATGCTTGAGGACTCGTCACTTCATGGATAAGATGAAGACCAATAAATATTTGATCAGATCCTCCAGGAAGACTTGAGACTTTATGTAAATCCCAAACTTTATCAAATAGGGTATCTTGACTCAATTTGTAAAAATAGTTACTTACTATTCGATAATAGGATTAATCTGAGGCTGTTCAAACACACATTTACACTTAGTGTTTGAATTTCTACTCTATTTCGGGTTGAGTTAAATAGTTTTTTAATATTAGTTATATGATTATTTGGCCCTGAAATTGAGATATAGACAAGTCCAACTGGTTTATCTTGACTGCCTCCGTTTGGTCCAGCTATTCCACTAATCGCTATTGCCCAATCTGCTCCTAATTTCTCTTTTACATTAATTGCCATGGCCTCACAAACTTCTTCAGAGACAGCTCCATATTTTGTCAGCTTTTCTTCAGAAATATTTAATAATGAATTTTTTAGCTCATTACTGTAGGAAACAATACTACCTTGAAAAACTTGAGAGGATCCTGATATTGATGTTAGTGATGAAGATAAAAGGCCTCCGGTGCAGGATTCAGCAAAAACAATAGTTTGTTTCCTCTCGGTTAATTCTTTTATCAAAACGCTAGGAAGAGTGTCATTATCCTCTCCAAAAATAAATTTCGAAAAATCTTTTTTTAATTTTTCTTTAACAGGTTTAATTATATTTTTTGCTTCTAGATGATTCTTTGCTCGCGCTGTGATTCTTAGTTTAACCTCTCCTAAGTTTGCATATGGAGCAACAGTCGGGTTTTTAAGATTTAATAGATTATTAATTTTTTCTGCAACACTAGATTCTCCAATACCTGCAAATTTAAGAGTATTTGAATAAAAGGAATAATTATCTGAGAATTTCGTTTTAATGAAATCACACGCCGTCTCTTCCCACATAGTTTTCATTTCACTTGGTACTCCAGGGAAAGTAAGAATAGTAAATCCTTTTATTGGTTCCCATATCATTCCTGGGGCAGTTCCCCTAGGGTTATTAATTATTTGAGCATTTTTTGGGAAGAGACATTGTTTCCTTAAGCTAGATGAATCGTCCTGGAGTTTTAAGTTTGGAAGTTTTTGTTTGATTTCATCCCATAAGTGCGGTCTTTCAAAAAGAGTTACATTAAATGATTTGGCTATTGCTTCAGTAGTTAAGTCATCTGGGGTAGGTCCCAAGCCACCAGTTGTAATTAGAAGATTACTTCTTTTTGATATTTCTTGAATTACTTTTATAATTCGATCACAATTATCACCTACAGTTGATTGCCTAAAGTGATTTAAGCCTAACTGAGATAACTGTTCAGAAATCCATTGAGCATTTGTATTTATAATATTTCCTAAGAGTAACTCTGTTCCAATAGAAAGAATTTCAACTCCTTTGGAGTTAGGACTCATTTAATTGATGCTTCAAGTTTGCCTTCATAAAGAGGAAAACGATTACATAAGGTTAATACTCTTTCTTTACATTGACTTTCAATCAGTGAATCGTCTGGGTTAAGTAATCTATCAGCAATAATTTCGCCAACTTCAGCAAAAGCATTTTCATTAAAGCCTCTAGTAGTTAAAGCAGCAGTTCCCAACCTTAGTCCGCTGGTTACAAAAGGTGATTCAGGGTCAAATGGAACGGTATTTTTATTTGCAGTGATATTCACTTCACTTACAAGCAAGTCAGCAATTTTTCCAGTCATATTGATACTTCTTAAATCGAGTAAAACAATATGGTTATCAGTGCCTCCACTCACGATATTGATACCTCTATTTATTAAAGTTGAAGCTAGAACTTTTGCATTTTTTATTACTTGTTGGGAATAATTAACGAAATCTGGCTGCAAGGCTTCTCCAAATGCAACTGCTTTAGCGGCAATTATATGTTCGAGGGGCCCACCCTGAGTCCCAGGGAAAACAGATTTATCAAATTTCTTTCCAAATTCTGCATCTTTACATAAAATAAGTCCCCCTCTAGGCCCTCTTAATGTTTTATGAGTAGTTGTAGTTACTACATCACAATAAGGTATTGGATTTGGGTGAAGTTTACTTGCTACAAGACCGGCAATATGTGCAATATCAGCCATTAAGAAAGCACCAACTTCATCTGAAATATTTCTAAATGATTCAAAATCGATTGTTCTTGGATAAGCAGAATATCCGCATATGATCAATTTTGGTTTTGTTTCAAGTGCTATTTCTCTTATTTCATCAAAATTTAATTCACTAGTTTCTTTATTTACACCATAGTGAACTGCATTGAACCACTTACCACTCATATTTACTGGAGACCCATGAGTTAGGTGTCCACCATGAGATAAATCCATCCCCATGATTGTGTCGCCAGGCTTAAGTAGACTTAGGAAAACAGCAGCATTTGCCTGCGCTCCACTATGGGGTTGAACATTAGCCCAATTTGCATTAAATAATTTTTTCGCTCTCTGAATAGCTAATTCTTCGATTTCATCAACAAATTCACATCCCCCGTAATATCTTTTTTGAGGTAATCCCTCGGCGTATTTATTTGTAAGGACGGAACCTTGAGCCTGCATTACGGCAATTGATGCGAAATTCTCGCTTGCGATTAACTCAAGATGAGTTTCCTGCCTATTTTTTTCAGAATTGATAAAATTTGATATTACTGGATCACTTTCTTTAAGATTTTGAAGGATATTCATTGAATTTGATAAGTAATAACCATAATATAGACGATATTTTTTAGAAAAATATAAAAAGAATATTTCAGAATTTTAAACGCGCCTGGAGAGATTCGAACTCCCGACACCCTGATCCGTAGTCAGGTGCTCTAATCCACTGAGCTACAGGCGCATAATTATGTAATATCTCTGTTTCAGGGTCTCTTAGTCAACTAGATTTCGGGTAAAATGTCTATTATTAACAATCTAATTTTTAATATGCCTATAAAGTGGTACGGAAATGGTGATTTAGAAGATCCTATCTATAAACATTTTTCTCGAATAGTAAATTTTGTTATTCACTGCATGATATTTACTGCGATTTTAAGTGGCACGTGGCTTTTAAAAGAGATTAAATATGAAATCGGTTATTTTAATAATTTTGCAATTGTCTGGTCAGTTCTTTTGGCTTCCCATTTAATTTTTGTAATTATAAAAAAACCTAAAGATACTTCAAAACAATCAACTTAAATCAATTTATGTTTATGGACTCTCAGATACGTATAAGTGATCTTGAAAATATTATTTCAGAAAAAATTTTTATAAAAATAGAAAAGTGGAATTTGTATCTCGGAGACGCTGGCCTAGCTAGGCATCTTGCTATTGAATGTATCAGCAATAAAGATCAAGGCCCATCGGAGGCTGCAAAATTAAGTTTGAAAGCAATAAATGTAAAAGTAGGGGATGGTGTTAATAGTATTCCACTGATTAATTTAATCACTAACTCACAAATTCAAGAATTAGAGGAGATTTTGGAAAGTTTTTTTTAAAAACTAAATCTCTTTTTTTTAAACTTTAAATTTATTTACTTTAAAGTATTTTGTAAGTAAATAATAAATTATAAAAAAAGTTAGAGTTCCAAATATTAATAATAAAAATTCCGCGAGATTTGAATTGAAGTTATTCGTAGTTTTGAGAATAGTAAAACAAAGTATGCTATCTAAAAATGCTGCTAATGACATGAGGCTAATTTTCCTCAATAATTCCAAGTTAGGCAAAATGATATTTTCATTGCGTAGATTAAAAGAAAGAAAAATACAAACTATAAAATTGACTATTACTGAAGATAAAATTATTCCCACGACTCCAAAATTATAAGGAGAAAGATCTCCAAAATTCTTAATTGGGGCACCAATTAAAAACCAATCAAAAAAAATATTAAATATTATCCCTGCAAATGAAGACTTAAAAGGGAAGTTTGTTTTTTCTATTGAATAGTAAGTTCTTACTAATAAATCTCTATAAAGATAAAATGGTATGCCAACTGCATAAGCAATTAATATATTCTTTACTTTTAAAGTTGCTGAATAATCAAAAGAACCTCTTTGAAAAACTAATTGTACGATTTGATTATTGAATGTTATGAAAAATCCGGTTAAAAAAATAGCTGTCAAGAAACAGTACTCTATCCCAGATATCAATTGTTTTTGGAGCCCTCTTTCGTCTTTTTCAATTCTCAATTTAGAGAATTTTGGAAGTAATGGCAGAATCAAGGAGTTAGATAATATGCCTAAGGGGGCTTGTATAAGAAAGTTTCCGTAAGCTAGTCCAGATGCCGCGCCTTGAAAACTTGAAGCGAAAAACATATCGATAAAAACATTAATTTGACTTAGACCTGATGAGATAGATGCTGGAATAATTAGTTTGAAAATTCTCCTCTCTTCATCTTTAAATAAATTGAAGGTTGACTCTAATCTCAAGAGACCAATTTTATTTATTTCCCAAATTTGAACAACAAACTGAATTAAAGTTCCTGTCAAAGTTGCAAATGCCAGTAATCCCGAGGGAGTAAAGAAATTAGAAGATGTATTTTCTTGGTTGAAAATCCAACTAAATAAAATAAAAAAAATAATAGTTACGCTTGTTATTGCTGGACTTATACTTGATAAAAAGAATTTTCTTTGGGAATTTAAGGCGCCAAAACTTAAGCCTATGAAGCCGGACAAAGGGATACAAGGTGTAAGTATTTGTAATTGGTAAGTAGCAATAGATTTAGCTTCGTAACTTAAATTTGGAGCCAATAAATCAATTAATAAACTAGAATTCGAGTAAATTAATATTGCTAAAATTAATAATAATATTGAAAGTTTTATGCTTACTTGAGTTAAAACAATCCCTCCATTTTTTTTGTTAAGCGGAGTTAAAACTGCAACGACTGCGTTATGCAATGGACCATTAATACCCCCAATGATTATTAGTAAAAAACCAGGAATTATATATGCATAATTAAACGCGTCGTATGTTATGCCAACCCCAAAAGCAGCAGCTATAAATATTTGTCTTACACATCCAGCTAATTTACTTAGACTAGTACCAAAAGAAATTGAAAAAACATTATTTTTTAAAAATGAATGCATTTGGGTTCGTCTAAATTTTTTAATAAGTTTAAGTTTCAATTATATTTGATTTCTAACTAACGACATATTTATGAATGATCGGATAATTGATTTTGATCCATTAATTGAAGGGGTTTTAATTAAGAGGTACAAAAGGTTTCTTGCAGATATTGAATTAGAGAGTGGAGAGGTAGTAACTGCTCATTGCGCTAACACTGGCCCAATGAAGGGACTTTTGAGTGAGCGAGCAAAAGTAAGAATAAGTGTTTCCACTTCTCCAAAAAGAAAATTACCTTTTACTTGGGAACAGATATGTGTTTTTAATGAAAAAAATGAGGAGGTTTGGGTAGGTATTAATACTCTATTTGCAAACAAGTTAATCAAAAAGGTTATTGAGAAAAATCTGCTAATAGAAATAATAGGTGAAATAGAGACAATGAAATCTGAAGTTCCTTATGGAAAAGATAAAAAAAGCAGAATTGACTTTTTTTTAACCCCAAAATCTTCAAATCCTGATAAACGTAACATTTACGTAGAGGTTAAAAATACGACTTGGATTAAAGAAAATGTAGCGCTATTCCCAGATACAGTCACGAAAAGAGGCCAAAAACATCTCATGGAATTAAAGGAATTAATTCCTGAAAGTAAAAGTGTTTTAGTACTTTGTATAACGAGAAAAGACGCTTGTTTTTTTGCCCCTGGAGATGATGCAGATCCCTTATACGGCAGTCTTTTTAGAGAATCTCTAAGTGCAGGAATGATAACTATCCCATGTTCCTTTGAATTTCATAAAGACCACGTTTCATGGAAAGGAATTAAACCTTTGAAATAAATAAAATCTTGATAATATGAAACTCTTAAAAAAAAATTTTTTAAATTTAACAGATATAGTTTTAAGGTGCAACTATAAAATTGGTAACAACGACTACTAGACACTAATAAGTTTTTTGAGCAAAATTGAATATGAAAGGAAACAGCACAAACTGTTTTTTTGCAGATCTAATTTTTTTTTATGACCACTGCTTTGCAAACGCCTCAAAGGCGCTCTAGGTCCAAATTACAAGATGCAAGTCTTGTTAATGGACCTATGCTCCTTTTGAGGAGTATTCGAGGATTTAGTTCAAACCGCTCAATGTTGTGGCTTGCGACTGTTCCTTTAGCTTTGTTTGGTTTAGGTATTTTTAATCTTTCAGCTCACGCAGCTGATTTACCTGAGTTGAATGCAGCTTTTCTTGCTAACAATTTATGGCTTTTGATCGCTACTATTTTAGTGATCTTCATGAACGCTGGTTTCGCTATGGTTGAGGCAGGTATGTGTCGTTCTAAGAACGCAGTAAACATCCTTGCTAAAAACCTATTCGTATTTGCTCTAGCTGTAACCTCTTATTGGTTTATCGGCTATTCATTAATGTACGGAGGAAGTGTCGCTGACGGATGGCTTTATTTTGGAGGCTTATTTTTTGATCCAACAGTTACTGCAGATATGGTAACTGATGCTGGATTAGTCCCAACAGTTGATTTCTTGTTCCAGTCTGCATTCGCAGGAACTGCGGCAACTATCGTATCCGGTCTTGTTGCTGAAAGAGTTAAATTTGGAGAATTTGTTGTTTTTGCTGTCGTATTAACTGCATTTATATATCCAATTGCTGGTAGCTGGAAATGGAATGGTGGTTGGCTTGATTCTTTAGGTTTTGTAGACTTTGCTGGTTCTTCAATTGTTCACTCAGTTGGAGCATGGGCGGGTCTCGTAGGAGCTATGCTTCTAGGACCAAGAATTGGCAAATACTCTGATGGGAAACCACAGGCTATGCCAGGACACAATATGGCTATAGCTACTCTAGGTGCATTAGTTCTATGGATAGGTTGGTATGGTTTTAACCCCGGTTCTCAACTTGCTATGGATCAATGGGTTCCATATGTTGCTGTAACAACTACTTTGGCAGCAGCAGCTGGTGCTATTGGTGCAACTATTGTTTCAACATTAACTTCTGGTAAGCCTGATCTTACAATGATAATTAACGGAATCCTTGCTGGTTTGGTTAGTATCACTGCTGGTTGTGGTGATATGACTCTTGCTGGAGCCTGGTTCGCAGGACTAGTGGGCGGAATAATCGTTGTTTTTTCTGTTGCAGCACTTGATGCCGCTGAGATCGATGATCCTGTAGGCGCATTCTCTGTTCACGGAGTTTGTGGTGTATGGGGTACTGTTGTTATTGGTCTTTGGGGTACAGCTGTACAAGGTGATGGAGCAGGTATGGGATTGTTCAATGGCGGAGGTATTACCCTTCTTCTAGTTCAAGCTCTTGGTGCCGCAGCTTATGCTATTTGGACACTGGTTACTTGCTGGATTGCTTGGTCTGTAATTGGAGGATTATTCGGTGGAATCCGAGTATCTGAAGAGGAAGAGACTCAAGGTTTAGATATAGGAGAGCACGGAATGGAAGCATATCCAGACTTTGCATCTGCTAAATAATCTAACTAAAAATTGATTTTAAGAAACCTGACTTATGTCAGGTTTCTTTTTTTTACGAAAAATTATTTAAAACGTTGTATTATAGGAAGATGGATACTCAAGCTTTTAGAAGATCCCTTCATCATTCTGATAGATACAATAGAAGGGGTTTCGATTCTCCAACAAAAAGAGCTCAAGCGTTAGAAGAAGCTTACCAAAGTGATTTGATAAGTTCTATTAGAGATAATGGTTTTACTTACACTAAAGGCAGACTAAATATTAAGTTAGCCCAAGCCTTCGGTTTCTGTTGGGGAGTTGAAAGAGCTGTTGCAATGGCTTATGAAACTAGAAGACATTACCCAAATGAGAATATTTGGATAACAAACGAAATAATTCATAATCCCTCGGTTAATGATCATTTAAGAAAAATGAATGTAAAATTCATTTCAGCTAAAAATGGAATTAAAGATTTTTCTTTAGTTTCTAATGGTGATGTTGTCATACTTCCTGCTTTCGGAGCTACTGTTCAAGAAATGAAACTCTTGCATGAAAAAGGTTGCCATATCATTGATACAACTTGTCCATGGGTTTCTAAGGTTTGGCATACAGTTGAAAAACATAAAAAACATATTTTTACATCTATTATTCATGGAAAGTTTAAGCATGAAGAGACTCTCGCTACAAGTTCATTCGCAGGTAAATATTTAGTTGTACTTGATCTAGAAGAAGCAAAATATGTATCTGAATATATTCTTGGGAGAGGTAATAGAAATGAGTTTATGAACAAATTTGCTAAAGCTTGTTCTAATGGATTTGATCCTGATAAAGATTTAGATAGAGTGGGTGTTGCAAATCAGACAACTATGCTTAAGAGTGAGACTGAGGAAATTGGAAAGGTTTTTGAAAGGACGATGTTAAAAAAATTTGGACCAGAAAACTTAAATAGTCACTTCTTAGCTTTTAATACTATTTGTGATGCAACTGAAGAAAGACAAGATGCAATGTTCTCTTTAGTTGATGAAGACCTTGACATTCTAGTAGTTATTGGAGGCTTCAATTCTTCTAATACTACTCACTTACAAGAAATAGCAATTACTAAAAATATTTCTTCTTTTCATATTGACACGCCTGAGAGGATATCAGTTAAAGAAAACTCAATATTTCATAAACCATTAGGAGCAGAATTAGAACTTAAGAATGATTTTCTTCCTAGTGGAAAAATTAATGTTGGCATTACTTCAGGTGCATCCACTCCTGATAAGGTCGTGGCAGATGTTATTGAAAAGTTAATTGATATTGCTTCCTGAATATATTATTCACTTATAAATTTGCTTAGTTTTTTTAATTTATAAGTCACATAATTCCAAAAGATCTACTTTATTAACTAGAATAATGGAAAATAAATGAAGTATGGAAGACAAAGCAAAAACTAATCAGGTTCAAACTGCAAGTATGAATAGAACTAAAGCGCCACAAAAAGTTGAAGTTGTAGTTGCTAATTCATCTTCAGGGTCAGAAGTAAATATCCTCGGAGAATTATCTATTTTTGTTTTAAGAATAGGTTTTTGTGCTTTGATGATTCATCATGGCCTAGAAAAACTTCAGGATCCGCAGGGTTTTGCTGAGTTTGTAGTTGGAAAGTACTTTCCATTTTTGCCAGGTGATCCTGTAATTTGGACTTTTGGAGCAGCAATTACTCAATTAGTATGCCCAGTAGGATTAGCTTTAGGTATTTTTGCGAGGCTTTCTTCACTTGGTCTATTCTCCACCATGGCATTTGCTGTTTATTTTCATCTCCTTGATACTGGACTAGAAGGTTTTCCTCTGGCAGTTGTTGAAGGTCATAATTATGCTTTTGAATTGTCTTTCATATATGGAGCTATTTCTCTTTACTTTCTATGTGCAGGTCCAGGCAGGTTATCTTTATTCAGAAAAACAAACAAGATTACATATTATCCAAAATCAACATAATTTAATGTAAAAAATGCCTTTTTTGGGTAAATACCATAGAAATTCCTTTCGAATTACACATATCAATACTTTCTTGGTCTCTTAGACTTCCACCAGGTTGGATAATAGCTTTTATACCATAGTCATTTGCTAGTTCTACAGTATCTGCAAATGGGAAAAACCCATCGCTGGCCAAGACAGCATCAGAACATGAACTTCCGCCTGCTTTTAAAGCAATTTTTGCTGCTCCAACTCTATTCATTTGTCCAGCTCCAATACCAATAGTTTTTTGGTCTTTTGCAATAACAATGGCATTAGATTTCACGTGTTTACAAATCTTCCATGCAAAATTTAGATCCAAGTTAATTTGATTACTCGGCTTTTTATTAGTTACTGAAATCCAATTTTCAGTTTTTTCTTCACTATCATCAGTATCTTGAACTAGTAATCCTCCCATTATTGATTTAGTAGAAGTTTGACTCTTTTTTGGGATTTGATCTTTTGAAAACTTTAAAATTCTTAAATTCTTTTTAACTTTTAAAATTTCTAAAGCTTCCTCATCAAAAGATGGGGCGACGACACATTCTAGGAAAATATCTTTGAGTTGAATTGCGGTCTCATTATCAACATTTGAATTAAAAGCAACTATTCCTCCAAAGGCACTAACTGAGTCACATTCCAAAGCATTCAAAAATGCTTGAGAAGCTGAATTACTTATAGAAGCACCACAAGGATTATTGTGTTTAAGAATAATAGAAGCAAACATATCGGTTGTAAGTTCACCTTTTTCTCTGTAGCCAAATTCTAAAACTGTTGAAAGTGCCGACTCTAGATCCAATAGATTGTTATAACTTAAGTCTTTACCTTGTAATTGTTCTGCTGAGTTCCACCCAATGTTACTTAAACCATACCAAGAAGCTTTTTGATGTGGATTCTCCCCGTATCTCAAAGTTTTGATTAGTGGGTAACTTTCAATATGTTTGGAAGATTCTAAACCTCTTTCTTTTCTTATCCAATTAGATATCGCAGTGTCATAGTCTGCTGTATGTTGAAAAGCTTCAAAGGCTAATTTTGCTTTATATGAGTCCTTTAATTCACCTTTTTTACTTTCTTCAAGAAATTTTTGATATTGACTGGGATCCACTAAAACAGAAACGTCTTTATGATTTTTAGCTGCAGAACGAATCATTGATGGCCCTCCGATATCTATATTTTCAATAGCATCTTCCCAATTAGCTCCCTGATCTACAGTTTTTTTAAAAGGATATAAATTGACAACTACTAAGTCAATTAACTCAAGATTGTTAGCTTCTATATCTTTTTTATGTTCCTCGTCATATCTTTTAGCTAATATCCCCCCGTGTATTTTTGGATGTAAAGTTTTAACTCTACCTCCAAGAATTTCAGGAGAATTAGTAAAATCTGAAACTTTAATAACTGGAATTTTTGCTTCTATAAGATGTTTGGCAGTTCCTCCACTTGATAGGATTTTATAATTAAATTGCTCTACCAATTCCTTACAAAATGGGATTATATTTTTTTTATTAGAGACACTTACTAAAGCTAATGGTGACATTATGGGAAAGTTTACTTACTTAAGAATATAAACATGAAATATGCTATCAATCATGAATTTGTCTCGATTAGCTCTCAAACCGCAACTCATAGAATTATTTTGATGCATGGTTGGGGAGCTGATTCTGATGACCTTTTAACATTTGGAAAGGAAATGAATGAAAAAATAAATCTTGATTTTGAGGTAATTTCTTTGAGGGCCCCTGGATTGCATCCAAGTGGCCAGGGAAGACAGTGGTATGGGCTATACCCACATGATTGGAATGGAGCTGAGGTTGAAGTAAATAAACTTTTAGTTTCATTAAAAAAATTTGATACTGATCAGATTCCACTAAGAAAAACAATTTTGTTGGGTTTCTCTCAGGGGGCGGCAATGGCAATTGATGCAGGATTTAAATTAAATTTTGGATTAATTGTTGCTTGTAGTGGTTATCCTCACCCCAACTGGACTCCGGGAGAAAAATGCTCGCCATTGATTATTAGTCATGGCCTATTTGATGACGTCGTGCCTATAGATGCTTCTAGGACTATTTACGAAAAAGTAAAGAGTAATTCTTCTAAGTTTTGTGAATTATTAGAATTCGATGGATTTCATCAAATTGATTCAAATTTAATTAATTTTATAAGTTTAAATATAAGTAATATTTTTTAAACAAAAGCATATTCGTATTCTTCAATCTCTTCCCAATCATCTGCAGTAAGTTCTAGACCCTCAAATATTTTTTCTTCACCAATTCCTTCAACTACAACTTTTAGTGATGGAAATAGAAAATGATTTTCTTCAGCATATTGGGCGCTAAATAACCCTTTTTCACCCCAAAAAAACCTATCGGTGGTATGTTCATTTCTTCTGACATTGAAAACTGAAGGCGCAGAGAGACTATTTTCAGCTATGAACCTTCTTGCTGCTGTAACTGGTTTATGTTTGCCAGTTTCGATATGATAAATAGGTACATGTGCCATTACTCGTTGGCCCGCCAATCTTCTTCTGCTGATTCTTTTTCTTTTTTTTGACATTGATTGGTTCTCCTGAAATTATTAATGAGATTAGTCTTATTAATTTGTTACTAATCTTATATATGTGATTTTAAATTCACTTCAAATTACATAGAGGACCCATCAACCCCTGATGTAGCTTAAAATATGATTAAATATTCATATTTAAGGCTGGCTAAAGTCAGACCTCTTTATATATCTTAATACTTTTTTCATATTTTACAAGCCCTTTTTCAAGTTTTTTTTTAAAAAAATTTCTCAAAATTTCATTAATTATGAATCTTTCAAAAAAATTTGAAGAACTAATTATTAAACAGCTAGAGAGTTTTGGCTGCTCAATGGGCGTGACTAATTTAGTTATGTATCTTGCTTCAGCTAAGCAAGGAACTAAAGCATCTTTTGAAATGATTGGTCAATGGCCACAAATTGATAGACTACTTACATCAATAGAAGACGATCCTTCACTAAAAGTTTCATCGCCCAATAGGAGATGGTACCCGCTTCAAGAAAACGATATTCTACTTGGTGTGCTTAGGGTAGAAACTGATTTGAAAGGGGGAAATTGGCCAGTATCTCTTGATTCTAGATTAAAAGCACTTTCATTATCTTTAGCTAAATGTGTCTCTATCGAATTAGAACGTCAAAATAAAAATGAAGAAATCAATTATTTAAAAAATCAGGTCAATGTCATAATCCATCAATTGAGGAATCCATTGGCTGCTATTAGGACGTATGCAAAATTACTAATAAAAAAACTTGGTTCAGATGATGACTCTATTGAAATAGTCGAACGCATGATAATAGAGCAAAAACAAATTAATCAATATATGGATTCTTTTGCGCAATTAAATTCACCTATTCAACTTCCTCTAGAAATTGGAGAGGAAAGATTATTATTACCACCAAATTTAGATAATAAAAAGGTAATAACTGTTCAGAGTTTATTGAGGCCAATATTAGAAAGAGGTAAAGCTAATGCGGACTTAGAGAATAGAGATTGGACTGAACCTTCTCTTTGGCCAGATTGGACTTTATCGCCATTAAAGGCAAGATATGCTGTAATTGCCGAAATTGTGGCCAATTTATTAGAAAATGCGTTTAAATATGCCCAAAAAGATGCTGAAATTGGAATCGCAATTACTAGTAATGGACTTTGTATCTTTGATGATGGTAAAAAAATAAACAAAAATGAAAACGAGAAAATTTTTGAAAAAGGTTTTAGAGGATCTGCTGCTAAGAAGAAGGACGGTACTGGTGTGGGACTTTTTTTGGCTAGGAAATTAGCAAAACAAATTGGAGGAGAATTGAGATTGCTGGAAAATAACTCGATTGATAATACTAAGAAATTAAAAAATCTTAAGAAGAAAAATATTTTTTATTTAGAACTTCCTATAAAAGAATTGCATGCATAAATAACATTGCAGTTTCAACTAGTACAACGCTTGCACCGCAGGCATCTCCATTGAAGCCTCCAATTTTATTCCCTAGTATGTTTGGGATAGAATAGCTTATAAAAATACCAATCAAAATAAGAATTAAAAATTTAATTAATATTGCT
Source organism: Prochlorococcus sp. AG-402-K21 (assembly GCA_003216775.1). Taxonomy (GTDB): domain Bacteria; phylum Cyanobacteriota; class Cyanobacteriia; order PCC-6307; family Cyanobiaceae; genus Prochlorococcus_A. The sequence continues at coordinate 6,703 of QCII01000009.1, read as the reverse complement.
CGGGATGTAATTGAAACTAATTGGTATGAAATGAAAATTAAAAGAAAAAAAATGGAGATCAAAGATTCTTTTTTAAATCCATTCCAAAACTTTTTGTGACTAATAGATTTTTTCTTATAACTCATATAGTTAAACTTTTCTATAAAAAATAAATTGGAAAATCTTCCCCAAAATAAGCATATAGGTAGAACAAAAATTATTAGGGTTTGAATTTTCAGTATGCAAGCAATTTGAATTAAAGTTATAAAAACTAAGGCTTGAACGCCAAACGCCCCAACTTTACTGTCTTTCATAGCTTTTAAACGTTTCTTTTTGCCCGCAAAAATACCATCGAAAGTATCCATCAAACCATCAAGGTGTAGACCACCAGTAATTAAAAATCCTGAAGCTAAACAAATTAATGTAGATGTATAAATTGACCAAGAGTTTGTTCTTAAAAAAAGAAAAATATAACTCTGTATTGTTCCAATAAAAAATCCTAAAGGCGGGGCAAATTGTGCAATATTTTTAAATTCGGGATTAATTAAAGGTATCTTTGGAAATGTCGTATAGAAAATCCAAGATCCTGCCAAATTTTTAATGAAATATTTTTTGATGAGATAACAATAGATTCAATATCAAATAATAGGGTAGATTAATGAAAAAGGATCAAAAAATTTTATAAATTATCGTGTTTGAATTTGAAATTACATCGAATTGCAATAATACAGGGGCAAGAACTGGTATTTTTCATACTCCAAATGGTCAGGTAAACACACCAAAATTTATGCCTGTGGGTACTTTGGCAACTGTTAAAGGAATTTCATCTAAGCAGTTAACCTCTACTGGGTCAGAAATGATTCTCTCAAATACCTTTCATCTTCATTTACAACCTGGAGAAAAACTAGTTAAAGAATCTGGCGGAATACATAAGTTCATGAATTGGCCTAAGCCTATTCTTACTGATTCAGGAGGATATCAAGTTTTTAGTTTGGCCAAATTAAATAATATTTCTGATAAAGGAGTGGAATTTAAAAATCCAAGAGATGGTAGTCATGTATTTTTATCACCTGAAAAAGTAATACAGATTCAAATGGATCTTGGATCGGATGTTGCAATGGCCTTTGATCATTGTCCTCCGCATACAGCTAACGAAAATGATATTGAGGACTCATTACAACGAACTCATTCATGGTTGCAAAAATGTGTTGAGACTCATCAGAAATCTAATCAAGCATTATTCGGCATAGTTCAAGGTGGTAAGTATCCGAGATTGAGAGAATATAGCGCAAAATATACAAGTTCTTTTGATCTGCCTGGAATAGCAGTGGGAGGTGTAAGTGTTGGCGAGGCAGTCGAAGAAATACATAGTGTAATTAATTACGTCCCGAAATTCTTACCAATAAATAAACCAAGATATTTAATGGGAATTGGCTCTTTAAGAGAAATTTCTTTAGCTATTGCAAATGGATTCGATATATTTGACTGTGTTTTGCCTACAAGACTAGGAAGACATGGGACTGCATTTTTTAATGATGAAAGATTGAATTTGCGAAATGCTCGATTTAAAAATGACTTTTCTCCAATTGATAAAACTTGTAAATGCGAGACCTGTAAATCCTATTCCCGAGCATATTTGCACCATCTAATTAGAAATGACGAAATTTTAGGCCTAACCCTCATAAGTTTGCATAATATTGCTCACTTAATAAGATTTACCAATGCAATTTCTACTGCAATTAGAGATAATTGTTTTACAAATGATTTCGCTCCTTGGAAAACATCCTCTATTGCTCACTATACGTGGTAACGTCTTATCATAATTAATTAAATTATCAAAAAAGGTGCTCATTCTATTTAATACATTCGCTGAATTGCCCGAGGCTTACAAGGCTTTTGCTCCAACCGTTGATGTTCTTCCACTTATTCCTTTATTTTTCTTTTTATTGGTATTTGTTTGGCAAGCTGCAGTGGGATTTAAATAAAATTCTTTTAGTTTAGATTGTTAGTATTAGACGGGATTTTCAAGTAAAACCGCATCTCCAGAATTATCTACAGCACTCTCTATAAAATCAGCAATTTTTAATGCTCTTGAGGCTTGCTCACCATCTACCTCAGGAGTTTCTTTGCCCTGAACGCATTTGAGAAAATGCTCCAGTTCTGCATAAAGAGGTTCAATGGAGGTTGTGCTAACTTCTTCGACATATCCATCATTTCTATAAACTAATTCTCCATGCTCTGCTGTGTATGATTCATGAGACTTTCGATGGATTTGTAAAGAGTGATTTAAGAAATCAGTTTCTACTAGGCCATTTTGGCAGTGAGCGCTTAAATTTCTAATTTTTTTATGACTCATTTTGCTGGCAGTAAGGCTTGCAATAACGTTATTTTTAAAAACTAAAGTAGCATTAACATAATCTATTAATCCTTCGCTATTTCTTCCTCCAACAGCAGCTAATTTTTGTATTTTTGAGTTTACAAGCTCTAAAATAAGATCAATGTCATGAATCATTAAATCCATTACTACAGATACATCATTTGCTCTGTCTGCATGAGGACTGTGCCTTCTTGCTTCTAAAACAACAATTTCTTCATTATTTACTATTTTATTTAATTCTCTAAAAGCAGGATTAAATCTTTCAATATGTCCAACTTGTAATAGACATTTACTTGCATTAGCCGCCTCTATAAGGGATTTTGCTTCCAACTCATTAGCTGCGATTGGTTTTTCAATAAGAACGTTAGTACCTCCATTGAGACAATCTAGTCCTACCTTATGATGAAGTAATGTCGGGACAGCGATACAAATAGCATCAACTTTTGGAATTAAGTCCTTATAATTTTTGAACCATTCACATTGAAATTGTTCTATAGCTAATTTACCTCTATCTTCATTTGGATCTGCTACTCCAATGAGATTTGCATCTTTGAGTAAACTTAGTACTCGAGCATGATGCCAGCCCATATTACCTATACCTATGACTCCAACCTTTACGGGTGATGAGGTTGGTTGCATAATTTCAAATCCATGTATTTATTATCATTATCCTCCATGGGCAGCCACATTTAGCTTTTGGGAAGAATAATTTTAACACGATCAATTTTTGGACCTGACATAGAAATAACTTCAAATTTAATGCTATTAAAATCTAAAACGTCCCCAATTTTTGGAACCATTTGAAATTTTTCTAGCATAAATCCAGCAAGAGTATGATAATCTGCGCCTTCTGGAATGGAACATCCGAGCTTCTTATTGATATCAATAATTTCTGATTTTCCAGCTATTGACCATTTTTTAGAGAAATTATCTAACATTCTCATGTCTGAATAAATTCTATTGTTGAGCATTTCCTCTCCAACTATTTCACCATTTAGATCAGCTGCAGTTATGAGCCCCTCTGTTCCTCCGTGTTCATCGACTACTAGTAAGAAAGGATTGTAATCTCTTACTATCGGAAATATTTCTGCTAATGAACATGTTTCTATAATTTTTGTAACTGGTAAAAGGAACGGCTCTAATAATGTATTGGCTTCCATTTCACCTTTTGAAATTGGCTTAGCTAGATAACGCAAATCTAATACACCTAATACATCATCTAAAGACTCACCAATCACAAAGAAGCGAGCATGACGAGTTTTATGAACTTGTTTCATAAGTTCTGAAAAGGTTATATTTTTTGGCAAAGTTACCATTTCAGATCTTGGAATCATTACTTCTCTAACTTGTGTATCTTTTAAAGCAAAAACTCCTTCAAGAATATTTTTCTCATCTGGTTTTAAACCTGTTACATTATCTGTTTCTATAAGAGTTTCTAATTCTCCCGCGGATAAACCCGAATTTAAAGAATCCCATTTGTTATTTAAATTGAACAAGCCTAAACAGGCGCTAGCAAAGAATTCTATTGTCCTCACTATAGGATTCATAGCTTTTCTAACGGCATCGAATATTGTTGTAAGCCTTAATGCAGCAGATTCTGGATTGTTAATTACTAGTGCTTTAGGAATTAGTCCAGAAACGAGAGTAACAACTAAAACAACAAATAAAAAAAATAGAAGATCATAAAATCTATTTGACAAAATATTGCTTTTCCAGTAATCATTAGCCAGGTTATTGCTGAGCCATCCAATTGCAATTAATGAAATTGTTACTCCAAATTGAGAGGCAATTAATGAAGATCTAAAGCGTTTTTGAATTTTTAGAATTGAAAAAGCTCCTTTCTTTTTTTCTTCTATTAACCTTAAAACTTTACTTGGCCTTATTAATAAAAAAGAGAGTTCACTTGCTGCGAAAAAAGCTGGGAAAAATAAAAGAAATAAAAGTAGAGTTATTTTCATTCAATGACAAATGAATAATGGGGGTGGCGAGGATCGAACTCGCCTTAGCCAAATTATGAGTTTGGTGCATTCACCAGATTGCTACACCCCCAAGGGAATTTATGTAATTTTAATTACATTGAATTTCAATATACAATATAAAAATAATATTTCAAAAAACACCTCATTAGGAAGTTTTTGTGAGATTTCTTTTTTTTCTTCTAATCTTTAAATATAAATTTAACTTTTACTAATGGGTAATTTTTCTGAAAAGTATGACTTAAATAAAGCAAAATTGTTAAAACAGTTAATTGAAAAATCTTATAAGAGAGGAAACTTCACTTTATCTTCAGGAAAAAAAAGCAGTCATTACTTGAACTGTAAACCGGTATCATTAAATGGCGAAGGCCTAAACTTAATAAGTGATTTATTTTTAGAGTTAAAAGACTCAAGGTCAAAAGCTGTAGCAGGATTGACATTAGGCGCAGATCCTATAGTAAGTGGATTAATTGTCAAAGCAGCTTCGCAAGGCATAGACCTAAATGGTTTAATAATTCGCAAAGAAATTAAAAAATACGGCACCAAAGCTGGAATAGAGGGCCCTATATTAGAAGAAGGTACCTTGGTAACTGTCTTGGAGGATGTGGTTACAACTGCCGCTTCAGTAATAAAAGCTATTAATAAGTTACGAGAAAATAATTATGTTGTTGAGGAAGTTTTGTCTATAGTTGATAGGCAAGAAGGAGGATGTGAAGCCCTTAGCAATGAGAATGTTAAATTAAAAAGTCTTTTTACAATAATAGACTTTTTATAATTACCTCAAAATGCAAGAAATAAAAAAAAAGTATTGGCTTGAAAAATTTGATTGTTTTTCTGTTACTGGAAAAGATGCCAGGATATTTTTGAATGGAATAACAACGAGTAATATTCTAAATTCAGAAAATAAAGTTATCAAAACTTGTTGGCTGAGTCCAAATGGAGTTCTAAGGGCATTAATTGAAATTATTGTTTTAGAAAGAAACTTAGAAGTCATTATTTTGGCAGGTAACACTCATGAAATAGTTAATTACTTTAATCAAATCATTTTTCCAGCGGATGATGTACTTTTAAGTGAACCTTTCTTGATAAGTAGAATTCAGGAAACTGATGAATATAGTTCATGGAGAACTTACCTGCCTATTTTCTTCAAAACAGAAGATAAAGAATTTGAAATATATAAAAATAAACTAAATTTACTGAATCCCATTGATTTAAAACTTTGGAAGATTAATCAGGCAATACCCTCTTTAGAAATGGAAATAAACGGAAAAAATAATCCTCTTGAACTCGGCTTAAAAGATCTTATAGATTTTAATAAAGGTTGTTATTTAGGACAAGAAACAATGTCAAAAATAAAAAATGTTTCGTCTTTAAAACAGGAAATAAGAATTTGGAAATCATTTGAATCTAATTTGAATTTAGACGTTGAAGATAAAAATATATATATAAATTCTGCTAAAGATATTTCTGTAGGCAAAATCACAAGTATTTTTAAATCAGATTCTCAAATAAAAGGCTTAGTAATGATAAAAAGAAAATATTTAGAAGAGGGGAGTTATTTTTTTTCAGAAATTTTTGGAAAAATTATTATAAATAAATCTGTAGGATCAATTTTTCTTTAATTGATTTTTGATTAAATATTCTGCAATTTGTAGAGTAGCCAAACAATCATCTTTGTTATATTGAATAATTTTTTTTAAAAATATTTCGTTTTCTGTAATTTGATATTGAATCCACCAATAAAGGGCTTTAGAGCCACTTGCATTTTTCTGAACCCATTCAAATCCAAGCCAATTAGAAATGGTTTTTAAGCCATAGTTTTTTAGTGGTAATATCCAAGACTTTCTTATTAAGGTATGTAAGTCTATAAATCTTGAGGTAAGTGAATCAATTTCTTCAAAACTAAAATGTAGTTCTTTAGCAATATTAATTATTGCTATTTTTTCAGTTTCTCCGTAATGTAAGACTGGCCATTCCTTTTGAGAAAAAAGTATTTCAATAATTTGCCTGTAAGATTCTCCTTTATTATTTTTAAGATTTAAGATTGGCTCATAAATAAGATCTTCTTTTTTTATAAACAAATTATTTATTTTTAAAAAACCATATAAAAAATCATGCTTATCATCTGGATTTGACTCAATATCAAATATATAAAATCCCGAACATATTTTTTCTAAAAGATCGTCCTTATCATTTTTATTGGAAATGAAGCATGGTTCTCCAGAAATATATGCTTGTGCTTGCTTTACAAATATGGATGCTTTTTCATACTTTTTATCTTTGAATTTAGATAATTTATCTCCAAGTTTTTTTTCGCTATATGAAGCTAATGTTCGGGTATTAGTTATTCCATTCGTTTTCAGTAATGAGG
>QCII01000008.1 GCA_003216775.1 Prochlorococcus sp. AG-402-K21 | reverse complement strand
TTTTCTTAATGGAATTTGATTTATGTTTAATATTTTCAATGACCTTTTATGTAACAACAAATTAGTTGAACAAATAAGATATTTAGATTTAAATTTGTCGCCATTTTTTGATGTTAGTAACCATTCGTTATTAACAAACTTCAAATCAACTATTAAAGTTTCAAAATAAAAATCAATTTTCCCCTTTAAATTATTTGCATCGATTATCCTTTGCGATAATTGACTCATAGAATCTAATGATAGATAATTAACCCCGCAAGAAAATTCAGATTTTTTTTGTGTTTCTGAATTTGAATCTTGATTTAGAAAAAATATATCTGAATCGTCAATTTTAATAAATTTATTATCCAATAATTCGTCAATATAATTTTTTAATAGAAGATTATTTTTACTGTTAGATATATTAAAATTTGGAGCCCCGTGGTTTAGTTTCCATCCATTAAATCTTTTGCTTATTCTTGTACTTGATCTCCCTCCAAGTCCACGACCAATTTCAATTAATGCAATTTTTTTTGTAATATTATTTTTCAGATACTTCGAAGCGAAAACACACGCAGATATTCCTCCACCTATTATTAATAAGTCATATGTAAAATCACTTTTCATAATTATTTATTAATAGAAATTATCTTTCATTTTCTAAAAAACTATAAACAGAATCAAGTTTCTCTGATGATGAAAAATCAGATTCAATTACAGGAGTAATATTATTTTTTTTATAAAAACTAACTAAATCGTTTGTGAAATCAAAAAAATTCTCCAAGGCATATAAACACTTTTCAGATATATATACCTCTTTCCAAGGACGAAATTTAAACCGCGCTATAAATTGTTTAGAAGGAATAAATAAACTTCCAAATAGATTTAATTTTTCATCTTTTGCTACGTACTTAAGGTAAGTCAGCTCATTGTGAAGAACTTTAATATCTGTGCCATATTGAAACCAAATTGAATTTATTAATCCTGTTGAAATTTTTCTTTCGAACCTTTCTCTTTCTGTAGAAATCTTATAATATTTTTTTAAGTATGGATTGTAAGCTATACCTAATTTAACTTTTAAACTTTCTTCTTTTTGTAAATAAGCTAATGCATCAATTGAATCAAAGTTTTTTTTCTTATTTGATCCTGACACAAGAAGAATTTCATAATTTCTATTAGTGTGAGAATTTTTAACAAAATCTAAAAAATCCTGATATGATTTTTTTTTATTTTTTGAATATTGATGATAAAGACTATAATGATAAGTCACATTAAATTCATGGAAGTTTTTAGATATATAATTAAAAGTCGAATTAAAAAATTCCTTCTTAATAAGTCCTTTACATGGAATATTGATATTTCTTATATTATTTAATTTGCAGAAATTAAGTTTTTTTTCTAGTTGAGAAATATTTTTAAATGATAATTCAAATCTTATATTATTGTTCATTATTTAGTAGTATATTAAATCCTTCAACATATTAACGAAAACACGCATCTGCTACAATTCTTATTTTTGAAGTAGTCTTTTTATTCTTACCCTTTAGAAAATAACTGGGGGATATCTCTAATGCAGCTTTTAAAGAAATTTTATCTTCTGCAGATTTTGATATAATTTTATTAAAACATTTCCAATTTTCTGGTATTACTAAACCCGGCCATGATAGATAAAGACCTACAAAAATCCCGAAAAATAGAAACAAAAAAATCTTCATAATAAATAAAATTTTTTATTTAACTAATTAAAATAAATAAAAAGCAAAGGTTCAATTGTATTGGAAAATAATTAACAAATTATATCTTTTCTTCAATTAGCAAATATTTAATCCATGTAAGATTTTCATGAACTCTAGAGGTTAGAATATCAAAAAGTATTATTTTAGAATATGGCTAGCCAAGATTATCTAATTGCAATAGCATTAATAGAGCAAAACCTTGTAAGAGCAATGCCTCTTGGAGGTAAAGAAATTAAAGATAATTTAGAGGAATCAGAAAATTTTAAGAAACTTGGAGAAGAGGTGATTTTAAATCTTCTATTGAGAGTTTTTCAAAGAAGTGATGAAGGTGCTCTAAAAAGGGCTTCTGAAGAAAAAGGTTTACTCCTTGTTCATATGCATCCTAAAAGAATGCAGAAAGAGCTTCCATTTATTAAATCTGAATGGATAAGAGATGGCGACACACAACAATTTTTAAAATACCTTGGCAATCTCTCCAAAGAAGTATGGACTGCATCATTTGTAAAGTACAAAGGGGTTGAATTTACTTCAATCTCAAAAAATGAAGAGATTTAAAATACTATATAAATATTATTTATTATAGAATTTCTTTCTTTAACGTATTATTTTCCTTAAAGACTCTAAAACACTTTCTACCATTACCAAAATCTATTGAGGAATATTCAATATTATTTTTGATGTGAAAGGCGCAATTACCCTCTATACAAATACACGATTTAATAATTTCCTTATTGATAACATGATTAACATAAGGTTCCCTCTCTTTTTCTTCATCGAAATGCGGGCAGGCAATACCTTCAACGATGCCTAAGCAATCAATTATGGCCAATTCTTTAGCATAAGAATCAGTTATACCTTTATCAAACCAACAAATAGCCCCAGCACTTACACCACTCATTACAATTCCTTTTTCATAAGCATTTCGCAAAATTGTATGTAAATTCCATTCTTTCCAGACAGCTAACATACTTTTTGTATTTCCTCCGCCAACGTAAATGATGTCTTGAGATAAAACTTTTTCTTCTAAGTTTTCTGTTCTAGAGAAGAAATCAATATGGCTTGTTATACAATCAAGTTTAGAAAATGCTCTATAAAAATTTAGTTTGTACAAAATACTATCGCCAGATGCTGTTGGAATAAAGCAAATTTTAGGTCTTTTCTTATTACTTAAAGAAACTATATATTTTTCGATTTCGAGGGAGCCTAAAGAACGTCCAAACCCTCCCCCCCCCAATTGCGACTATATTTTTACTATGCATATTAAATAGATGATTTGTTTATGAATTTAAGACAAATAACCATTAAAGATCAACTAGAATTAAAGAAGGTTTATTTTGATTCAGTTCAATCATTAGATGAAAAAATCTACAGTAAAGAACAAAAAAGAGCTTGGTCTAGCCAAGCTTGGGATAATCCAAATTTTGATAAGTCAATAACTAAAGGAAAAGGATGGCTTCTAAGTAAAGAAGGAATAATTATTGCTTTTGCCACAAGATATCCCACCGATAGAATTGCTTTATTTTACTGTAAAGGTAAATTTCAAAGAAAAGGTTGCGGATCTAAGTTACTTCATAAATTAGAAGATGAAGCTAAAAAAGAAGGTTTAGATTCTCTCTCAACTGAAGCAAGCTTAATAAGTTATGAATTATTTCTTAAAAATGAATGGAAAATTATACGTAAAGAAAAAGTAATTATAAATAATATTTTTTTTGAAAGATATAAAATGACTAAAATTATAAAAATTAATTAATTAATTAATAGTGTCTAGCAAAAGTAAGCATTCAATTCTAATTCAAAGAGTTCTAATTTGGACGTTATACTTTTTTGCGGGATTTATACTTTATTCAAAAAAAGGTATTTTACCTTCTACATTAATTACTTTTTCAAGAATTATTTATCCATTATCTGTTTTCTGGTTGCAAATAAGAATTAAAAAAAGAACTAATTTTCTGCCTATTGATTCAAACATGACAACTTCGCAGTTATGGTTCAATTTATTACCAGTTATTGCATCTCTATTAACTGTAATTTTTTCTTTAACTAATGCTTTTTTGTATATTCTAGGAAAATTAATTAATTCTTAAATTAAATAAATTAATTATTTCTTAATCGCATTAGAAATTTATCTCATAAAAAACATAATGTAAAGAAATTTGCCTTTTAAATATATTTGTTTAAATTTTAAGTAGTGATCTATATAATCATGAAAAATATTTCATTAAAGGGAAGTATTAATTTTGACAAAAAAAAAGATATAAATGATTATGAATTATTCTCTTTAAAAATCACAGATAGTTTATATAAGAAAGATATTGGAAAATTTCTTGAAACCCTCTCCTCTCACTTTATTTAGGAAAATATTTTTTTCTAATCTTCAAATTCAAACAGTACTATTAATAAATAACAATTTGAGCGATAATAAGTAAAATCTTTAGAATACTCCAATGCAATTATTTCTTGCTGACTGCCAATTCCCGGATATTGAGAATCAAGTAAAAGCTTATCAATTATTTGTAGAGTCCTGGGAAAAGGGTGAAATTGCAAAATCTGATAAAACAGATAAATTTGAGATGTTATTTAGAGTACATGCTCCAGGGGAAGGCAGGGTAGTTTGTTTATGTAAAGCACATAGTGATAAAGAAATTTTTGAGCATTTTGCTCCATGGAGAGCTAAATTTGGCATCCATATGGAATTTACACCTGTAATAAGTTGTCAAAATGTTGTTGATTACCATAAAGATTTATTTAAAACTTTAGGGTAAATAGCTTAGATCTTGAATTTACCGTGATTAAACCTTTCCCCAATCTTCTCTCTAAAAGAAATACCAAATTAGTATCACCTAAAAAAAACCCTAAAGTAGAAGAAAACATTAAATCTAAACCATTAATAGTATTTGGTTTTATCGTCTCATTAACTTCCATATTTTTACTTTTATTCACCATTAATAATAAATTTGGATGATATATGAGTAATAAGAACTATTACCTGGGAACAAATATGTTCTATTATTAATTTAAAAATAACTTATTATATGGCATTTAAAGAAGGAGGGATGGCGTCAGGCCTTCTTATCATCGCAGTATCAATAGTATTTGCTGCCGGTTTTGGATTTTTAGTCTTGCATTTTGTCCCTGGAACTCCATTTTAGGCTATCCAACGGAATTAAATTCAGAAAAAATCTTAAACATTAACAGTTTCTAAATCCTGAATTTTATTATCTTCAAGATTAGATGTCTTCTTTAATCGATAGGCATAAACTAAAGATCCTAAAGCTACGGTAGTAGAGGCAAAAATTCCCGATATGAGTATCAAAGCAAAAAGTCCTCCTATTAGTCCCCCTTTTAATCTAAGCAAATTTGATTTAATTAAAAGTATTGATAAAAAAACAATTGTGGCTTTTAGGGAAGAGATTTTCAAAAAAGTCAATGGGTAAAAAGGATTCAATAACATTTCTTTGGCATAATATAATTTAATCTGATTCTAAAAATAAATTTAAAAAAACGCATAAAAAAAGACTCAAATGAGTCTTTTAAAAATCTTTTTTAAATTTGATGATTTATGCATCAGGGTCAAAATTCTTTAGGTTTGGACCAGCAACAAGACCAACAAGACCAAAAAGGACTAAAGAACCAATTCCGAAGCCTGCTGCCCAAGGATTGAAACCACCTAAAGCAAAAGAAGCTAATAAATTCATGATTTTAAAAACATAATATCTTCGAGTAAGCATACAGATTTTTATGAAAAATATACCTATATTGAGACATTTCTTCGTAATTATGAGAATCTTCTGGATATCCCTTTATTGGAAATCCACAAAATTTTTATTTTTTGTTTTATTATCGTAGCATTGCTTGTTTGTTTGCGTACTTTAAGACGATTAAAACTTTTTTTTCTAATGACTTCCAACTATACCTTTATATATGATGGAGAATGCCCATTCTGCAATCATTTTGCTGAGCTCCTAGAAATCAAAAGCAAGATAACTAATATTAAAATTCTTGATGGTCGTAAAAATTTAACTCTAATTAAATCCCTCTTAGATAAAGGTTATGATCTAGATAAAGGAGCTATTCTCCTTAAAGATGAAGATATCTTTCATGGGGCTAATGCAATTAATACTATTTGCAAACAGATAAATAATCCCTCGAGTAGTTTACTTTTGTTACTTTCTAGAGTGTTTAAATCAAATAAACGGACAAATGTTATATTTCCTTTACTAGTCACAGCCAGAAGATTCGCATTGATATCAAAAGGTATCTCAATTTCACTAGTTTAAAAATAAAAACTTTCTAAATATTAAATAACATATTTATAAGCTTCTGTATCAATAAATGATAATTGATTATTTCTTAGCTAGAACTAGTTAGTAATAACAAGTATTAAATGATAGAAAACTTCAATCCCTTTATTTCATTGGGCGGTGATAACCAAAAAGTTAATCATATGGCTGAAGCAGCACTTGAAATGAATTTAACTTGCAATGATTTAAAGAAGGATTTAAATTTAACCGATGGAGATGTAGTGGATTTGTTGCAACTAGTCATGGATAGGTTTAAAAATAGTAATTAAGTTTATATTTTTATCAATTAATCGCTATATATCTAATAAATTTTAATGAAAACAGTACAAATTGAGTTTTCGAAATATGAATCAGTTAACTTTTTATGGTCTGAATTAATAGAAGATTACGGATTTGACAAAGCCAGAAAAATAGTTTCTCAAGCTATTGACTTACAAAAAATGAATGGAACTAAAAATAACACAATGCCAATCATATTTTCAGGGACAGGAGGATTAGCTCTAATCCAAATACAAATGCTAGAAAAAGAAGAATTTAAAATTAGTTGTAAAGATAACCAAGTTTTAATATTTAATCTAAAAAGAAAGTCATTCCAAATTTTAAATGAAGCAAACTAATCTAAATTAGTAATTTCTCGATTAAGCCAAAATTACTTTATAGTTTATTGAGACAATTTAGTGATAATGACTTTTGAAGCGACCTACCTTGGATCAAATGGTTGGCTTATAAAATTCAAAAAAACCAATTTAATTATTGATCCTTGGCTCAAAGGAGATTTAATATTTCCACCAGGTGAATGGTTTTTTAAAGGATCATTAGAAAAAGAAATTTTAATAGATAAAGAAATAGATATTATTTTATTAACCCAAGGTTTACCTGATCACTGTCATGTTCCAACATTAGAAATGTTCAGAAAGGATATTCCTATAATTTGCCCTAAAAGTGCTATAGAAACATTAGAAAAAATTGGTTTTAGTTCAATTAAAATGCTAAAGCCAACTGAAAAGACTAATCAATATAATTTAAGTTTTGAAGCCACTGCTGGTGCTCCAGTACCACAAATAGAAAACGGATATATTGTTAAAGACGATCAAGATAATGGGTTTTATATAGAACCCCATGGATATCTTGATAAAAATTTAAACAAACAAAATCTTGATGCAGTAATTACTCCTACAAAAAATTTAGAATTACCCCTAGTAGGTTCTTTTGTAAAAGGTGCTGATGTAATACCTAAATTGATTAACAAATTCAATCCAAAATTTATACTTTCAAGTACCGTTGGCGGAGATGCAAAATATTCAGGTTTTTTAAATAATTTTATTTCAGTTCAAGATTATGAAGAGGAATTAAATTGTAATCTTGTAGATCTAAAAAGTATGCAATCTATTATGATTTAAATTGATCCATAAAGATCTTTTATTTACTTATTTAGCTTGAAAGTAAAACTATTAAAAAGGAGTTCAAAAAATTCATTCATTTTTTATTACCTCAATAATTTTATTTGCTTTAAATAGTAGCTATGTATGTGAAAATTCTAAGCTTAATCTTGTGATGAGAAATAATATTAATGGCGACTTTTCCATAGTAGAAAAGATATCTGAGTTAAAGCCAGGAGCATTTATAAATATTAATTGGAATAAAAAAAAACTTATGCTTCCATACTATCTAAGAAAAGATTATATTTCCTTTACAGATAAAAAATGGGATTGGAGGTACCAATTTGATAAAGAGGGATCTCCTGATATTAATAATCCTTCTTTATACGAACTACTTCCTTCTGGAGAAGTTAAAGCACATTTTTGTCAATCAGAAGATAAAAGTTCCAACTTATAATTGCAATATAAGTATTCTAGATAATTTAACTTCCCAACCTTTTTGTAAAGATGAACAATCCAAAAAACCAAAAGAGTATTTCAAGATATGTAAAACTTGAAGATTACAAAGTTTTTGATTATGAAATTCCAGAAATTTTTTTGGACTTCGCAATTAAGAAAAATGCTGTTAATGTTACTACGAAATTAAAATTGGTAAAAAAAAATAAGAATACCAGAAATCTTACTCTTGATGGTACGGATATATTAATAAAAAAAATATTTATAGATGACTCACTACTAAAAGATGAATACTACAATCAGCAAAAAAATAACTTAAAAATTAAAAATATAAATAAAAATAATTTTTTATTAAAAATAGAAGGAATAATTAAACCAAAGGAAAATACATCCCTTTTGGGAATGTATGAGAGCAATGGAATTATAACTACGCAATGCGAGGCAGAGGGATTTAGAAGGATAAGTTATCACTCTGATAGGCCTGATATTCTAAGCAAATACACCGTGAGAATTGAGGCAGACAAGCATGATTATCCTGTCTTACTTTCAAATGGTAACGTCGTAAAAAAAAATAATCTTCCAAATAATCGACATGAAATAATTTGGGAAGATCCATATCCGAAACCCTCTTATCTCTTTGCATTGGTAGCAGGTAAACTTAATTGTGTAAAAGACAATTTCATAACAAAATCGAATAAAAAAGTAAAAATAAATATTTATGTTGAGTATGGCGATGAAAAATATGTTCAACATGCAATAAGTTCCTTAAAGAAATCTATGAGATGGGACGAGGATAAATATAACCTTGAATACGATTTGTCATTGTTCAATATAGTTGCAGTCAGGCACTTTAATATGGGAGCAATGGAAAATAAAAGTCTCAATATTTTCAATTCAAAACTAATCCTCGCAAATTCTGAAACAACAACTGATGAGGAATTAGAAAGAATAGAGGGTGTGATCGCACATGAATACTTCCATAATTGGACGGGTAATAGAGTGACTTGTAGGGATTGGTTTCAATTATCTCTAAAAGAGGGTTTAACAGTATTCAGAGATCAACAATTCACTGCAGACATTCATAATCATGAAATCAAGAGACTTGAGGATGTTAAATTTCTTAGAAGAAATCAATTTAGAGAGGATTCTGGTCCAACATCGCATCCTGTAATGCCAGAAAAATATCAAGAAATAGACAATTTCTACACGACCACGATATACGAAAAAGGATCAGAAATAATTAGAATGCTTAACAAGCTTGTAAAAGATGAAAATTTCTATAAAGGATTTAATAATTACATCTCAACATATGATGGGAAAGCAGCAACAATAGACCAATTTGTCGACATAATTTTAGAGCACAATAAGGATATCGATCCTAAAGAATTTAAAGTCTGGTACAAGCAAAATGGCACCCCAAAAGTTAAATTCAAGAGAATTTGGGATCAAAAAGAAGAAAAACTTACAATTCAAGCTTCTCAAAGTAATCCAATAAAGAAGAACCCATATAATGATTTACCTCTAATAATTCCAATAAATCTGGCTATATTTTGCGGTAAATATAAAAAAATAGAAAAAACAGTTGTTTTAAAAACAAAAAAACAAGCATTTATTTTTAGGAATATAAGATCTCACCTCCAAATCCCTTTGGTAACTTATTTTCGCGAATTCTCTTCACCAGTTGAGTGGGAATCTGACACTACCTTGGATGAAAAATTTTTAATCTTAAAATATGAAAAAGATTTTTTTACACTATCTAATACTGTAAAAATATTTTATAAAAAAATCATTTTATGCAGATTAGATGAAAACCCAGATCATAAAATTGAAAATAAATTAATAAGTACCTTAATATCATTTATAAAAAATAAAGATTTTAATTTATCTCTTTTATCAGAATTACTAAGTATTCCGACATTTGCTGAAATTGAATCAGAGATAGAAAATATAGACCCTTTAAAAATATATAAAACTATTGACGAATTAAATTATTTATTCGGTATCAAATTAAAAAAAGAATTATATTTTAAGCTCCAAGAAATAGAGAAAAATCTAGATAAAGTGTGGCCAGAAGGTAAAAATGAAAGAAAACTAATCGAAACTATTTGGAAACTACTCTTGCACAGTGATGATGAGGAAATTAAAAGCAAAATAATTAATTATGTCGATAGTAATTCGATGACGCTATCAAAAGCCGCATTGAATTCCTTCAGTAGGATTAATTGTCCTGAAAGAAAAATTATTTCAAAAATATTCTTCAATAAATGGAAAAATAATAGTGTTGTATTGGATAGTTGGTTCTCATTCAATGCATCTATAGAAATTGATAAAAAAACAAACAGTATTGAAAAATTATTTGAAAATAAGTTTTTTGATTCAAAATCACCAAACACTTTAAGAGCTATATTAAATACTTTCGTAACAAGAAATAGTACTTTTCATGCAATGGATGGTTCTGGTTATAAATATATTGCAAAAAAGATAATTGATTTTGATAAATTAAATCCAATCGTAATTTCCCGTTTTGTAAAAGTATTTAGTAGATACAATTATTATTCAGACCCTTACAAAAGTAATATGATAGAAACAATTAAACAGATTAAAAAAAACAAACTATCAACAAATACTAAAGAAGTATTAAGTGCAATAATAGATTGATTTATTGATTATATTTAACTAAATATAATAATAACAATTGTCAATATTAATAATAAAATAAATGCGAGATACTTATTAATAAAAATATAATCAAATACATTTATATTATTATCTTTATTCCACTTTTTATTCACGTATTCCTTAGTTATAAATTTATTAGGTCTGCCACAATATAAACATGTTGGAGAAGTTTTTGAAATTAAATTTTTACATTGGGGGCACTTTTTTTTTTCCATAATTTAATCTTAGTTAATAAAAATGAAATCAGAAACAATAAATAAATTAAGTAACTTAAATTTAATTTATTATATTTTGAATAATTAAATATCATTGCAAAAACAAATTTGATTCAAATTGTTTAAAAAAATTCAATATAATAAAAAGTTAGTATTTGGTTTGAAATGTTTGCTATTGCACTTGGAATGTCACCTATCGAAAAAATCACTGTTGCAATATCTGCTTCAATTTTTATAATTGCTTTTACATGGGTCTCAATTAAGGGAGATTTAAGAAAACTTGCAAATGAATTAATTGAAGATAATGAAAATAATAATGATAATTAAAAAATTCTTATAACCTAATTTGCATACAAACTAGGATAATCAATAATATGCCTAATTTCTTTTAGAGAAGAACCATAGATTTTTTCACCATTTAAGTGAACACCAATCCATTTTTCCTTTTGATTAAAAAAATTACTTTTGGTAGTATCAGCCCTTTCGAGATAATCTCTGTTATCCCAATTTAAAGTTATATCCCAACCTTTATAATTTTCTATCATTGAGAAAGAGAGAACATACTTTAATAATACCCAGAGAAACAGAGAACAAAAACAAAGGAAATAAGTATTTTTTTCGTTATTTTTATTTAATGTTTATTTAGTACTGACTTTTATTTTACGAGCAGCTTCATCTGCATTTTTTCTGGCCAAATTAATGTCAGAATTTGATGAGAGAACAACACCCATTCTTCTACCTTTTCTGGAAACTGGTTTGCCAAATATGAGCACTTTAGTCTTTTCAAATTCTAATGCTTCATTAATTCCTTCATAAATAGGATTTATACACTCTTGGCTAGAAAGTATAACTCTGGTTGCAGAGGGTTCTATAAGATCTATATACGGTATTGGTAAATTTAAAAAAGCCCTTAAATGTAATTCAAATTCATTAATATTTTGACTAACTAATGTAACCATACCTGTGTCGTGTGGTCTTGGAGATAATTCTGAAAATATAACCTCACTTCCTTTTATAAAAAACTCTACTCCGTATAATCCAGCTCCATTAAGGTTATTTAATATTCTAGATGTCATTCTCTTAGCTTCAATAATTAAGGACTCATTGATCTCTATAGGTTGCCAACTACATTGATAGTCTCCATTAGATTGAAGATGTCCAATTGGTAAACAAAAAATATTTTCACCAGTTTCTTTTCTTACAGTTAAAAGAGTAAACTCAAAATCAAAATTAATAAATTCTTCAATAATTACACCTTTAACCTTTCCTCTTGAATTTGCTTGTGCCTGTTTCCAAGCATTTTGCAAATCATTTTTTGTTTCAACCAAACTCTGTCCCTTTCCTGAAGAGCTCATTAAAGGCTTAAGTAAAAGTGGGAATCCAATTTCATCAGCTTTTTTTTCTAAATCATCAAATTCAAAAATATAATCAAACTTTGCAGTTTTTATTTTTAATTCTCTAGAAGCTAAGTCTCTAATTTTATCTCTATTCATTGTTATTTCTACAGTTCTGGCGTTTGGAACGATATTGAATCCTTCATCCTCTAGTTCTTTTAGGGCTTCAATTGAAAGTGCCTCTATTTCTGGGACAACGTAGTCAGGCTTAAATTCTTTTATAACATTTTTTAAAATATTTTTATCTCCCATATCAATTACTCTTGAATAATCTGCAACTTGCATAGCAGGTGCTTTTTTATATCGATCAATTGCAATAACTTCTAATCCTAACCTTTTGGATTCTATTACTAATTCTTTTCCAAGCTCGCCACTACCAAGCAATAAAATTCTTTTTTTAGAAAAAATTGAATCTTTCATATTTATAAAACTTATTCGTCATCACCCGAAGGTTGTGAAGATTTATCATCTGTAATTTTTTTATCCTTAAAATAACTAAATAAAGATTTTCTACCAAACCAATTTTGACTTCGCATGCTATTAGTTATTGATCTTGAAGTTGCCCCTAAAAAAAAGACTCCAATCATTGCCCAAATAATTCTTTCTAAAGCAATTGCAGATGAAAAACCTTGTCCTGAATAAATAATTTCAGTAAGTGGGTCTAAAGGGTCCAAATTTAAATTGACTGATAATATTAATTATAGAGGGTTAAAGAAATGAAAAATTAAAAATTATAAAAGAAATAACCAAAAGCATTAGATAATCTAAACGCAAAAAAGGCTATACAATGCTATCTTCAAAGGGTAATTTTTTTTAGACATGCAAGTTGACGTACAAAATACTTATGTTCTTTCCGCAGACGGATCATCTATAAAACTTGGTGAATACTCAGGGGAAGTAATTTTAGTTGTTAATGTAGCTAGTTATTGCGGAAATACTGCTCAGTATGAGGATCTTCAAAAGCTGCATGATTTATACTCAAGTAAAGGCTTAAGAATACTTGCTTTCCCATGCAATGACTTCGGGAAACAAGAACCAGACTCCCTTTCAGAAATAAAAGAGTTTTGTACAACTAAATATGGAGTTGAGTTTGAAATTCATGAAAAAGTTCATGCTAAAGGGAGTACTACAGAACCTTACACGACACTTAACAAAGTTGAACCTGCGGGAGACGTTGAATGGAACTTCGAGAAGTTTCTAATAGGAAAAGATAGTAAAGTAATTGCAAGATTCAAACCAAATGTCAAACCATTTGATGAAAACCTAATAGCAGCTATTGAAGTAGCGTTAGATTCATAACAATCTTCTTATAATTCAAATTAAAAATATCAAAAAACCTTTATATTGATTAAAAACAGAAATTTTATTCGCCAAATATATACCGTTTTAGAATTAACCCTGTCTAATATTTTTGAATATAATTTAGAAATTATTTATTGACGGAATTTAATTCAACTTCTTTATATTTAAATCTTTAACTGCTCTTTTTTTTAGGTTTCTTTGATTTTACTTCTGCCTCTATTGTTTCTTCTTTAATTTTACTTTCTTCTGATTCTTCTGATTTTACTTCTGCCTCTATTGTTTCTTCTTTAATTTTACTTTCTTCTGATTCCTCTGATTTTACTTCTGCCTCTATTGTTTCTTCTTTAATTTTACTTTCTTCTGATTCCTCTGATTTTACTTCTGCCTCTATTGTTTCTTCTTTAATTTTACTTTCTTCTTTACTTAAAAGAAATTTTAATACTTTTTTGAATAATAAAAATCCTTTTTCAATTCTTTTTGTACCTAAAATCGAGAGCAAAACGACTAAAATTATGAATATTTCAGGTGAATTTAAACCTAATAGTTTCATAAAGTTTCATATTCTATTTACATTTTAGTACATACTAAAAAATTAAACTAATTATTCTCAAAAGTTGGTAAATAAAGTTCTCTATTTGATGCAATCAAACCCTCTTCTTTAAAAAAAATCTCAAGGTCTTTTAAATCATTTATATCTACAAATTCGCCACAATTATCTAAAATAATGTTATGGGTAAAATTCCATAAATTTTCCAAATATTCGTCATCGTCTGGAAATGCTACAAATTTTAAATATGTATTATTCAAAGCATATTCACTAGCAAAATCAGAATCTAATCCTTCCCTCTTTGCATCACAAAAAACTTTGGCAAATCTTTTGCCTACTGAAGTTTGAGCACTTGATAAATCTAAATCACCTTGAATAGCTTTTACATTTATTGGTGCAATAAAAATAATTATTGGAAGAAAAATAGATATTAATAAAAACAAGAAAATTTTCCCTTTTTTAAATTTCAACTCAATATAAACTAACAAAAAAAGTAATGAATTAGGCCTATTTAAATAAAATTACTAATACAAAATTAGAGAAATAAAAAAGAAAACATTAAATCTGCTCCATATTGGAATTTATAATAAAGAAAGATAGAATCAATTTAAAATTATATGTCTTCAAATATAAAGCTAAAAGGAAGAGGAGTTAACAGGATAATTATGAGTAAGGTGATGCTTTCGCCATTAGCAGGAGTTACAGATAACATTTTTAGAAGACTTGTACGTAAATGGGCTCCAAACTCTTTACTTTTTACAGAAATGATAAATGCTACAAGTCTTAAAAAAGGATTTGGAACACAAAAAATCAATCAAATAGATTTAGAAGAAGGTCCAGTTGGAGTTCAAATATTTGATAACAGACCATATGCTGTTTCTGAAGCCGCAAAACAAGCTGAGGACTCTGGAGCTTTCTTAATTGATATAAACATGGGATGTCCAGTAAAAAAAATTGCGAAGAAAGGTGGAGGAAGTGCCTTAATTAAAGACCGAAAACTTGCCATAGAATTAGTCAAAAATGTAGTAAAAGCTGTTAAAGTTCCAGTTACAGTCAAAACACGACTAGGATGGGATAGTAAAGAAGAAAATATAGAGGATTTTTTATTTAAGCTTCAAGATGAAGGAGCAGCCATGATCACGCTTCATGGAAGAACTAGAAAACAAGGTTTTTCAGGCAAGTCAGATTGGGAAATGATAGCGAGAATTAAAAAGTTATTGGAAATTCCAGTAATTGCTAATGGAGATATCAAAAATCCAGATGACGCTCTTAATTGTTTAAAAAAAACAAATGCTGATGGTGTAATGATTGGACGAGGGATTTTAGGATCCCCATGGAAAATAGGAGAAATAGATTATGCCATTAGAGAAAATAAAAATTTTAAAGAACCAAATACAGAAGAAAAACTATATTTAATTATTGAGCATCTTGATGAATTAATAAAAGAAAAAGGAGATCACGGCTTGCTAATTGCCAGGAAACATATTTCATGGACCTGCAAAGACTTTAAAGGAGCATCAAATTTGAGAAATAACTTGATTAGAGCTGTTGATAAAAATGAAGTTAAAAATTTAATAAAAAAAATGATTAAAACTTTGAATAATGAAAAAAATACCTTAGCTTAAAACAAATTTATCCTTGAAATGAAAATAATTAGTAAAGAAACAAGTAAAAGAGTTTGTGATCATATGAACAATGATCATATTGATTCAGTACACAAATATCTTATTCATTATGGGAAGATATCAAGCTTTGAGAATGCTTACATGGAAGAAATTAATAACCGTTATATAAAAATCAATTACGATGGCCAGTCAGCAATTATTAATTTTAAAAATGAAATATCTGAAGAAGAAATCCATTCAACATTAGTATCAATGATTAAAGAGATTAAATAAAAAATTGTTTTATATAAGAAAAAATCTAATTTGTATTTTCATAGTAATCAGTTATCTTTTTACATTCTTCAAATGAAAGCATGCTTAATCTAGAAGTGGCTTTTATTTTTAGAATTACACAAACAGCTAATAAATCGGAACTATCAATATTAAGAGCCTCAGAAAGCTCTAGGACCCTAAGACCTTTCATTAGGATGAAAAAAAACTTTTTCTACATTATCAAGAAATTTAAAATCAATGTGCTGCATTTTTTCCTAAACCTGCCACAAATGGAAATGTTTGTTCATCACCAAATATATCTTGATCTGAAGAATTAGAAATATTAGTTTTTTTATTATTATCGCGGTTAATTTCATTAGAAATATCATCTTTAATGTTATTTCCAAATTCTTTTGCTGATAAATTATTAGTATTAGAAAATATTGAAAAAACTAATACACATAAAAACAAAATAATTCTTTTCATAAAAAATAATTTATCTAATAATATCCTCTTATACCAATAAAGATATTTAGAAAAAATTAATTATTTTAAAACAAATCTCAATAAATCAAACAAAAAATATTTATCTGCCCAACTTATTTCTATTTTTAAATCTAATTAAAAAATAAAGACCTAGTAATAAAAGAATTGCTAAAGAGTACTGGTTAAGAAAAACATAAACTATATAAACAAGAAATGGGAATAAGCAGGCCCTCTTAAAATTTAATTTCTGTTCATTTGACATTTTTTTCCAATTTAAATATTCTTCCCATTGAAAAATCTTTTTCATTTTTCTACCCCTATTATTACGATTAAACATAAATTTATAAATATAGTTTTGGTGATTATTATATTAATAAATAATAATAATCTACGATTTCAAAATTAGCTTTTTTCATTGATTAAAAATATTTTTTAAATAAAAAATGAACTTAAAACCAGTTTGGAAAACAGAAAAAATTGTCTTACCTCAACATGCGGACCATGCAGGAGTAATGTGGCACGGGACATATTTTAATTGGCTTGAAGAAAGCCGAATAAATGCACTTTTCGAAGTAGGTATAAATTATTTCGAACTAACTAAAAAAGGCTTAGATTTACCTTTGATCAATACTTCAATAAAATATAAATCTCCTGTATTTCTTGGTGAAAAAATAATAATCGAGAGCGAATTCAATATTGAAAGAAGTCCTAGGATAAATGTAATTTCAAAATTTATTAACAAGAAAAATAAAATCTTAACTATTGCTGAAGTCAATTTAGTCTTAATAAATAAACTTAATTTTTCTATAATAAGAAAAAGACCAGATTTCTTATCGAAAGCCTTTATTAAATTAAGCGGTTGAAATTATTATCCGTTAACTGAGCGGTTTATGAAATTATTAATTATGAACATATTTCAAGTAATTGACTCTTACCAATATGAAATGGAATCAAGATATCAAGAAAAATCAATGCTTACAAATCTTTTTACAGAACACAAATTCATAGGCTGGTTAGGATTGTTTATAATATTTTTCTCTATCTTTACAATTTTTGTTTTTCAATTTCTAGAATGGGAAAGTAATGACAATAATAAAAGTTAGAAAGATTTAGTGCTTATAATTCATTTGAATGACTTAAAAAATGGCTATCTATTTAAAAATAACAAACCCTACAGAGGTTGTTAAAAAAAAGACCTCAAAATGGCTTACAGATATTACACCTGAAAGGATTGATAGGAAGTTAGTAGAGGATGAAGTAATAAAAGGCATTATCGAGCAATTAACTTTAGAAGGAATAAAAGGAGAAATATCAGCAATTAATGGGTTTGAAGTAAATGAATCTTCAGTAACAACGAAAAATAATTTTGTTATTAGAAAAACAAAAACTTTTTAGATCAAAAATATAGATCTTTTATGAAATTTTTTTTTATTTTAATTATATTTATCATTTTTTTAATTTTTTTAATTGTAAGGGATTATCAAATTAAAAAGAAAAGGTTTAAATTGAATAATGCCTTAAATTCAAATTTCTTTATTCAAACACTCAATAATTTAATAGAAGAAAACAGATACAATTTGTTAGAGGAAAGGATTAGATTAAGGGAAATAGATGCTTACGGTAACGAGGACTATAAAAAATGGATTGGCAATCCACCTCTTGATGAAAAAGCAATTGAGAAAAATATATTAAATGGTTCCAAGCGATTTAAAGAGGGAATACCATATTTTTGGGAAAAAGTAATTTTAAAAAAATTTGGAAGTATGCATTTATTTTTCGAGAAGTGGAGGTCGTATTGTAATGAGAATCCTACTATTGATGATGAGATAATTGGATCAATTAGAAATCTTGAAAATAAGGATTGGTTTGTATTCATAGCAAGTCAAATAGAGAAATCATGTTTAAAACTAATAGAAAATGATTACTCAAAAACAATCAACGAAAGCTATAAAAAAGGGATTAGGTTTGAAAATTATTGCATTAAAATCCTCAAACAACATGGGTGGGAAGTTAAAGAAACCCCTAATACTGGAGATCAAGGGGTTGACTTAATTGCGTCAATAAATGATTTAAGAATATGTATTCAATGCAAAGATCATGAAAAAGCTATTGGAAATAAAGCAGTGCAGGAAATTTCGGCTGGTAAATTATTTTGGAAAGGTACACATGCAATAATAGTCTCAAAATCTGGCTTTACAAAGTCTGCCCATCAACTAGCAAAATCAAATAAAGTAAAACTAATCAATGCATATCAATTAAAAGATTTAGAAAAGTTTATTGTTTAAATAGTTTATATCAATTGTGTCAAGCCTTCTTTGTACAATAATAGTGTTGTAAAAATTCCTAAGGCCCACATTAAACCCCTAGCTGTTGGGATATTAAATACATAGGAGCCTATATATAAAAAACGGAAAATAGGATGAATCAATGCTGCAATTATTGCAATATTAGACTCAGTTAAAGTAATCAAACAAAGAAGACATGCAGGAGCATGTAAGGAAATACTTTCCCAACAATTTTGATGACACCACACTGCTCTTTTACCAAAAGAAGGTAATTCGTCAAATAAAGCCCTTGGAGCAGACATATTTTCAATAGAATAACCTGCTTTTACTCTCCCTATCGTTAATGGAATAATAGACAATAAAACTACTCCAACAGATAGACAAAGGCTCCAGGCAAAAGCTACTTGCATATAAATAAAATGATATAATCAGCTTAATAATTCCAGCTTGTTTTCGTGATAAAAAAAATCATTACCGTAAATAAAACTTTGCGAAAACAGATATAAATTATATTAAAAAAATATTTCATGGATAGTACAAAACTAATTTTGATTTTTGGCATAAGTTTACTAATATATTTTGCTTTTCTGTTTTTAGGATTTTTTCTTAAAAATAAAAATCTAAAGGCACAGAATCTAAAGAAAGGAGAATAGATTATTAATACCACCAGAATTTACTATTTTTCTCAATATTTTTATATCTTTTTGGATATATTTCATGGAAATAAAAATTGAAATTAATAATAATAATAAAGAAATATTTGAAATTTTAAAGAGCAGTTTGTGATATATGAAAAAATTTTATAAATTTCTTAAAAGTTTTTTATTTATATCATTTTGGCTTATTTTATCCTCATTTTTAACTCAATATTGGAATACCTTTCATTGGGAACATATTTACTTAAACTTCAGAATTATATTTGATAAGGAATTTTGGTTTATTGTAGAAAAAATTCTCTTAGGATTTGATATTGGTTACTGGTTAGAAGAATCGTTAAAATTCTTAAGTTATGAAATACCTAAAGAATCTTTTAAATATTTTCCAATTTATTTCGTTTTAAAGTCTATTTGGATAAAGAATTAATTTATATTTTTAAAAAATATTAATAAATTCCTTAAAATTCCTTAATAAATGCGGTGAATTTATTTTTCTTAGTACAAATAAAGTACCTTTATCACCTCTGCAGATTCTAAGTCTATTACTTAAATAAGTTATCTCTAACCACCCTAATTGTTCATTATTTATTTCTGTCATAGCTTTTATATTTCTTTTCCCAAATTTAGGACCAATAAAGCCAGCATGAGTAAATTTGACCCCAATTTTTTTTTCATTTATATAAAAAAGCCTTATCAGAATGCCACTACCAATAATTGATTTTATTCCTCTCGGTTTAAGTAAATTTAGACCATTTAAGTTAAAGGGATCAAGAATCTGAAGATTATCAATAAAAGGAGAAAATTTTAAAAAAGGACTATTAGAACTACTCCACCTAAGCTCCCAGACCCCCTGTAAATCATTTCTATCCTTGCCAAAGGAAAAATCATGATCAATTTCAAGTTGTTCAGCAATAGCTTTAATCTTCTCTGAATTTGGAGATTTAAGAAGCAAATTTAATAATTCATCTTCGAATTCCATTAAAAAAATACTGATTAAATAGCTAAGGATAAATACTCACCTCTATATGCTAT
This sequence comes from Prochlorococcus sp. AG-402-K21, assembly GCA_003216775.1. Classification (GTDB taxonomy): domain Bacteria; phylum Cyanobacteriota; class Cyanobacteriia; order PCC-6307; family Cyanobiaceae; genus Prochlorococcus_A. The sequence continues at coordinate 99,512 of QCII01000008.1, read as the reverse complement.
ATTCTACCCAGAATGTGTTTATTCGATGACAAAGAGTTATTGGCTTAAGAAAATTTCAATTCCAAATGCTGATTTATTTCTGGAATACATTAGAACTGTTTTGCCTTGGATTAAATCTGTGGGAGGAGTGGTTGTAAAAAGAGATTTGATACAAGAATCAACCTCAAATGAATGGGATGGAGGGCAACTAGGATTAGTAATAGAATTCGAATCAAAATTTGCAGCTAAAAAAGCATTTTATTCTGAAGTATTTCAAAAATACCTACAGTCCAGAGATTTAATGGAACTTGTTACTATAAGTACTCTTTAAAAAATTAAAGGAGAGTGACCGAAGAAAAAGATATTATAAGTATTTATTACTATTAAACTATTTATGTAATATTTATAACCTCACCACCAATAGGAAATTTTGCAAAATTTGAGTGTAAAAGTAATTGATTAATCAAATGAACTATTCAACAAAAAATGATGATTATTTGATGACAACACCATATACAAAAAAAATTCAGCAAAAATTTGAAAAGGTTAGGTCATTTTTAGAGCAAAATGGATTTAATCCTTCATCAGATAGCTTAATGCAAGATATAGTTAGTTCCGAAGAATATATTGCTAAAAATGGTTTGTAGAAAATCAAAAGATATTTAGAGTTCTCAAGTAATAAAAACCGCCTATTAGAAAAGGTAATAATATTCCAATAAATAAAAATAAAGATTTTTTCGATTCGCCTTCTGATATAGGATTAATTTCTGGTTCTATTGCAAAACCATTCTGCCTACCACCGCTTTCAGTTGTATAACCTTTTTTATTCATAAGAAAAATAATCTATGCAGATTATCTCATGTAAAAAGTAATTTAAAAAAATTTTTTACATTTAGAATTATACTAATTTCTAGTTCTGATAATTCATTTCGATCTGAGATTTCAATTTGGCAGCTTTTTTTAAAAGCCCTACAACTTCCTTACGACCAGTTGCAAATTCAGCCTTGTTGAGTAACTCACTATATTTTTTGGTAATTTCTCTATGTTTCATTTTTAGTAATATATTCCATAAATTATAAGATTACTAAAAATAGTTTTTGTATAAAAAATATCAAAATAGAATTCTAGTACCTTTACCTATTTAAACCAACCTTTTTTCTTTGGTTTTATCTCTTCATTAATAACTTCTTTTTTTCTCCCAAATAATCCCTTTTTTTGAACTGGCAAGGTCTCTTTAACAGTATTAGTTTTTCTATTAAATAAACCTTTCTTAGGTTCTTTTTTAATTGTTTCTTTAGTATCTGAAATCTTTGTTTTTTTAGGTTTTATTTTTGAATTGTTGTTTTTTTTATCTGCGAATAAAGTTTGATAAACGAAAAAAGCAAAAATAACAAAGAATCCTAATGCCTGTACTAAGGCAGTTCCAAGATTATCGAACATTTAGGCCTCAACTTCGTATAGTAATTCTTTTTCTTTAGTATCTATACATTTTTCATCATCAGACAAGCATTCGATTTCTGCCTTCTTCTCATTATGAGGAATGCAGCCGCCTGCCTTTGCATTAGATATTGAAAACAAAGTTAGTGCGCCTAAAATTAAGGCAAATGAGGTGTTAAAAGGTTTCATAAGTTTTATTTTTATTATGGAAAAATAATTTCGCAATTGCGAAAATAATCTTTTCTTCTAAAAAAAATATTCCCTTTTTATTTATTTATTTGTAGTAATTCACTAAGTCGATAATCAATATTGCTAGTAATGAAAAACCTAAAATGAAAGGTAAATAAGGATATTTATTTAAAATTTTGTTAAGTTGAATTTTCGAATTTTGTTTTTCCTTTATCTTTTCTCTAGGTGGCAAGCGTAACTCTTCCCTTCTCTTAGCTTCTCCCATAATTTTTTTTAATCAATTAAAACTATTTTATACATTTTGCAAAAGTAATGTATTTTTCTAGATTTAAATTATTAACGATTAATTAAGTCTAAATTTTGGGTATATTTAAAGTATTAAAAAATTAACATGATAGAAGTAGTTTGGTCAGTAAATATAATGATTGGGATTCTGATTATTGGTGTTGCCTGGGTTCTTTATTACATATTCACTTATGATCAAAAATTTAGTTCCTAGATAAATGTCAAATAAAGATCTAAATAATTTCCTAAAAAAAATAGAGCAACTTAATCAAATTGTTGAGCTAATAAAAAATAATCGTAGTAAAAAGTTGTCCCTTTCAAAATGCAAAAATCATGATGAAGTAATTAAATTAACCACTGAATGGGGTTTTGATATTGGTAAAAGGTGGGGAGAATATTAATTGATTTTATTACCAGCATTATTAAAATTGCCATCAACTTGAAATTAAATTCCTAAGATTAGTTAGTATTTCATGTATTGGAGTTATGAAAGAAATTGGAGAGATAAAGTCAAATATATATAAAATTGCTGCTGTTACAGATAGAGGGCAAAGATTAAATAAATTAATTTCTCCTATGTATAAGGAAAAAGCTAATGAAATGAGTGAATTGATTGAGGCTCTTAAAAAATTTAGTTTCGAAATATCTGAAAAATCATTGTCTGGAGAGTGGGAATTGATTTTTTCTAATGTTGAATTATTTCGAAGTTCTCCTTTCTTCCTTGCTATTGAAAAGGCATTAAATGATAAATTTAAAAGTAATCTTTTTTTTAAATTACATCAATTGCAAGTAGGATCCTTTGGCATATCTACTATTGGGAGAATTGCTCAAAAGATTGATTTTGAAAAAAAAGAATTTATATCTACTTTTGACACTACAATATTTGGGCTCACAACAATTCCTGTCTTAGGTTGGTTCAAATTATTACCTACTTTTGGTGGAAGAGTAATAACCCTAGCAAGTGATTTAGTTTTAAGAAATAATTTACTTGATATGAACTTACAAAAGACAAAAGTTTCCAAAGTTGATGGACTTAATAAGATTCCATTATTTAGTGAATTACTTATGGATAGATGGTATCCAGTTAAAGAAGTATGGAATAAATTACCTTGGAATAAAGAATCGCCAAATTGCCAGGTTTCAATTATATATTTAGACGAAGAAATGAGAATTATGCACGATATGTATGGGTCAATTTTTATTTATATAAGGCCTTCAATTTCTTTATTGAACTCTAATGCAATATCTAATAATTAAGAAGGCTTTTAGATTAGCAAAGCAATTTGAAAATGCTGAATAATACTACCAGCCGGAAAATTAAGATAATAATCCAGATCCTTTCAAATAAAATTTAAATAAAAGAATTACTAAAAGGTTCACTATTGCTAAGGCTACTAAACCATTTCTGTTCTTTACATCTAATTTCTTGACTAAATTAGAAAGATAAACGACTGGATTTTCTGGCTCTTTATTATCCAAATTTTATTTAAATATTAATTTGCCAAGAAAATATCACAGTTTCATTCGAAGAATCAAAATTGTAAAGATGAATATCCAAAAAGAAATAAATGATTTCTAACCCATAATTCCTGCATTTCTTAAAAATATTTTACCCATATTACCAATTACAAAAAATAGTGACAAATTAATTAAAAGGATTATTAATAATGCCAACATTTTATAGTTTGGATTAGTTGAAATGCCATCAAATCCATTATTAAGAAATCTTTTAAAAAGTGATTTGTCAATTTTTAGTTTTTGTTGCTCGGAATCAAGTTTTACTTTTTCTTTTGAAGAATCTTGATTACTCGCTTTCTCTAGAAATGCTGTAAATGCCTTAACATTCTCTTCTTTTTGATTCCCCTCATTAGGATCTTTATTGACTTCATTCAAATTGGGGGGCGATTCGATTGAATTATTTTCCTCAGGATTAAGTTTTGAATCTTCCAAATTAGTAGTAAATGCTAGGAGTATATTACACCATAAAAAAACCCACTCGATCAATTGTAGAGAGGGTCTGCTAAGGATAAAGCTCTTAACTATAAAATAATTTATTTTAATTAAATTTGCGGTAGTAGCATAATGAAGTTTTAATTAAGTTTATATTCAAGGTGATTTTTTTTTACATATGTTAGATGCGAATACTAAAAAAGCATGTAAAGATGATCCCTCAATAAGAGAAATTAAAATTAGAAATATAGAACATGCTATTGAGCAAGCAGAATTAATGATAAAAGAATCAAAAATGAGTCAAGAAGAATTAATCTTCTTAAAAAGAAAAATATCGGACTCAAGACAGGATTTAGAGATACTTTATTTAATGAAAATTGAATGAATATAGTATTTGTTAATCCTCAAAAAGGATTGAATTTTGCCAAGAAAATTAATTTGTATATTTGAAGACTTATTTAGTTTAATAGGAATGTAAAAATCAGTTTAAAAATTTCAGTTATGTCTAAAAATAATCTATATATTCCTTTAAAGGTTGTTCCATACATCTTTATTTCAATCACTGCCATTGCAATAACAGCAGCTACTTATGTAATTACTTAGTTATATCTGCTATATCAAGTTTTAGATATTAAATAAATTAAAATATTTATTATAAATAATTAACTATATGAATAAAGTCAAAATAGCAATTCTTACAATATCAATAATCATATTTTCCCTTATTGGAATTAAAAAATTAATTTATATAATTGAAGTTAAAGATTTAAAAAATAAAGAAATAATCTTAAATGAGTCTATACGTGTTTTAAATGAATGCTTCGATCTAGAAAATAAAAATAAAAGAACTCCTAATAAATCAATTGAATTAATTGAGTATTGCTTAAAGGAATATGGATATAAAAACTGATTTCAAAATTTGAATAATGAATTTCACTAATACTCCACTAATATGCAAATAAAGAATTGTTTTTGATCAATAATCCTGTTATGTTCCAAAATATTTTTTTTAATAATATTCCTAATTTAATTTTTTTAAAATGACTAAAGTGAAATGTTCTTATTTAGGAAATTTAAACTGTGAGGCTATTCATCTAAAATCTGGAAGTCTTATTAGAACGGATGCACCTTTAGATCACTGTGGTAAAGGTGAAAGTTTTTCCCCAACTGATTTATTAGCCACATCTCTAGGTACTTGTCTACTAACCATTATGGCAATTAAAGCCAAATCGAAAGGATTTGAATTAAAAGGTATTTATTTAAATATTGAAAAAATAATGACACAAAATAGCGAGAGGAAGATAAAAGAACTAATAATAGATATTTTTATACCAGAGTGCACTTCTCATGAAACTATTGATTTTTTGAAAAAAGCTTCCAAAGAATGTCCAGTTACAAGAAATTTATCTCAAGAAATAAATATTAAAATTAGTTGGCATCATGACTAAATCTCATACATAGTAATTACATAAAAAACAATGAAATACTTTATTGGAATAGTTATTCTTATATTTGGAATATATATAATGACAGACTTGTCATTAAAGACTAGGTATACAAGAAAAAGACTTTCAAAAGGGAAAAAATAAGACAAATTTTAGTTTTATTTTTTAACTATTTTTTGGTCAATCAAACTAATCAAGGGGATCATGAAATTTACATTTATTCCAACAGTGCACCATGTATAAATAACAAGAAATAATATTTTTATAGATAAATTAGGGGGTAAGGTGAAAAATATTTTGAAAAACCCTCCAATAAATAATGCCAATATTCCAATTTGAAAAAGACCTTTGATTATCCATTTAAGTCCATTTTTTTTAATGTTTATATAAAACCATAAAAAAACAAAACTAGATAATAATAAATATATAAAATTTATGATCATCTTTTTAGAGAAAATCTAATAAATTTGCCATTATCATCAAGGCATGATGATAATTATCACTTTTTATCTGCTAATTTTTTATGTAAATGGAAAAGTTATACAAAAAACAATAAAAACAAATATTTTTTTTTAACTTTTTATCTTAAAACATTTTCGATTTTAGTAAATCAACTCTTTTTTGATTAACTCCCAAATCACTTTCTCCAACTCTTGATTCTGATCTTATTGATAAGATGTTTGATTCAGGTAGAAAGGATACCTCTAAGTCGTCTACATACTTCATCCATTTACTGGTTGCCTCAGCATGAAGATAATCGCCATCAATTTCTACAATCTCAGTTCTTGGAGTTTTTACGATAAATGTTTTAATCTCTTCAAAAGGTTTCTCAATATTGTTAACCTTCCATTCTTCTCGTACACAATGAGCAATCTCTACACAAGGTTTCAGTTCTACATGTGAGGCAAATGATGAAGAAGGGAATAAAAAGCTTGAACAAATTAGAATTGCTAAAAAAAGTATTTTCATTAACAGAAGAATTGAATAACCAATAATCTAACGAATCAAATTAATAATTTGTATTGATGTTTCTCATTATTTTTGAAAAACATGTTTATTTTTATATTAAGGGATTAAATATGTATTTTAAATAATTCTAATGATACAAAAAAAAAAAGACCTCTCTGAGAGAGATCTTTTTAAAATTGATTTAAATCAAGTGTTTCCTTGTTTCCACTGAAATAAAGCAATTCCTCCTACACACAAGTTTAATATCACATCAAAATTCAAAATATGTAATACCTATTAGACCTCTATCTTAACTGTCACATCGCTAAAAAATTCAAAAAGTACTCAAACAATGCCGTCGAGTACTTTTAAAGTTATCAGAAAAAAGTGTGTGAGGAGTTTCTGATGTACTTAATTTACTCCGTAGGTAATTTAAAAGGCTACAGTATAAATTACTAATTATTTGAATCTGTCAGAACAATTGGCCCTTTAATGAAAAAAGTTATCAAAAACGTAAAAAATTCATGAGAATCATTTATAAAAAAATCATTTTTTTTATCTTGGCAATTGCTCTTTTTTCAGTAATAGTGGGTATTGTCAAATATTCGCTTACTTTTATTGAAAATAATCCCGAAAAATACTTACCTAAACAAAAGCAAGACAAAAATTAAGTATAAATTCACTTCAAAAAATCTATAAAGTGTCTTAAACATGTTCTAGAAAGAAAGTTTGGGTCATGAAAAACAAAAATACTTCAGTTATTAATCAAAATAATATACCTTTAAATCAATTAAGAAGTAAGCATAAATATCAAATACTTGAGAACTATTGGAAGAAGAGAAAGAAAGAATGTGATAAAAATCTCTCAAAATTTTGTTGACCGAGGATTATGAATTTTATTTTTTCTTTTTTATTAGCTTCTGTAATGTGGGTACAAGTTCCTCAATGGGAAGCTGACTGGTCAAAATGTGCTGTAGATGTTCCCGATTCATCATGTCACTGGTACGTAGCCGCTCCTGATAATACGTTTGGGGAAGGATTTAATTGGGAAAACGCACCATGGTTTGATGCTAATGGATTGCAGGATGTAGCAAAGATTGAGAAAGAATCTGTAGTAGAAAAGCTCCAAAATAACTAAAATTTCTATTTCATCAATTAACTTTTAAAAGTATTTAAATCTAGTTGATTAATGGTTAACTTTTGTTTAATTAAAAATTTTTTTATGCGTTTCAAAGTAATTCTCAAAAAAAACGGAAAGGAATTTGATGAAGTTGTTATAGCCAATAATAAAAAAGAGGCTATTGCAGTAGCTTTAAAAAACAATCCAGAAGCTCAAGTATTAAACTCTGATTGGACATTTAAGATTTAATTATTTGCGAAGTTTAGGAATCAAAAGAGATGCAATACAAATAACACTAATTGCAGGCCCAGGCGACAGATTAAAGACTATAGAGAGAATAAAGCCCAGAAGTGAAATGCATAATCCAAAAAATGAAGATCTCATCATTGCAATTCTTAAACTATGGGCATTATTTAGCCCTAATAGAGTTGGGGTAGAAAGAAGAGCAATTACAAGAATTACGCCAACTGCTGACATTGAACTAACAATTACTAATGCTGTCGTAAAACTCAAAGCAAAATTTAATAAAGAAACATTTATTCCACTTGCAGAGGCACCTTCTGGATCTAATCCAACATAAACAACCTTTTCATATCCAAAAATCATTAGAACTATAAATACTAAAAATGCAATTATTGTTCTAAGTAAATCTCCAAAATTTGCTGTCAACAAATCGCCAAATAATACTGACTCCAAATCAATCCTTATTCCGAGTAATGGAATAATAAGCACTCCAAACCCAAGCATTCCAGCAAGAATAGTATTCATAACTGCTTCATAATTTTCACTTTTTCTATTAGTTAAACTTTCCGCAATTACTGAGCCTAAAAGACCACTGATAACGCCACCAATTGAGGGATGAATTCCAAGCGCTAGTGCGAGAGCAAGTCCAGGCAACACGCAATGAGATATTAAATTAACTTGTAATAATCTCTTATGAGTGATTAATACAGTTCCCATTGCTGGACATAAGATTCCTGAGAATATAGTTATTATTAATGGGACAAGCCACCAGTTGTTATTAATAAAAGACATTATTCGAAAGATTCGTTATGATCAAAATTACGGTACAAAAAAAGATTTTGGAAACAATGGTAACTAAGTCTGTCATTACCAAAAGACAAGAACAACTTCTTGAAGAACTTAATAAATGTGAAGATGAATTGAGCGGTCAAGAGGTACATAGACAATTGATAGAAAGTGGCAAAGCCATGGGATTGACAACTGTTTACAGGAATCTTCAAGTTCTGATAAAGCATGGTTTAATACGTTCTAGACATCTCCCAACAGGAGAGGTTCTTTACACTCCTGTAGATAGAGATATTCATCATTTGACCTGTGTTCAATGTGGTGAGACATCAAAAATGGAAGGGTGCCCTGTAAAAGATATTCATACACCCAAAAAAAGTCCAAAGAAATTCCAATTGTTGTTTCATACCCTCGAATATTTCGGGCTTTGCCAAAACTGTTATCAAGCTCAGAATTAAAAAGGAACATTTTCTAATCACAGAAATTATTTTCCTTTAAAGAGCTAATGTTTATAGCATCTAAATTATCTTTTATTAGATCGGGACTACCAACTGCCAAAACACTTTTATCAAGAACTATTACTTGATCATAATTATTTAGAGACTCGCCCCAATCATGACTACTTACGAGCAAAGAAAGTCCAGCATCTGCAAGTTGACGAACAATTTTTAGAAAATCCTCTTTTGCAGGCGGATCCAACGCCGCACAAGGTTCATCCAGAAGAAATATTTTTGCAGGGGACATAAGAGTTTTTGCTAATAGAGCTCTTTGTTGCTGTCCTCCTGAAAGAGAATCGAGTCTTCTATTAGCCAAATTTGCAATGCCTACTCTTTGCATTGTCGCCTCTAACTCACAACATTTATTAATCCAAGAATTAGGATATGCTAGAAGAGTCTTAATTTGAAAGGGGTTATTACTTCTTGATTTTGAATACTTTATTTGACCAAGAGATACCAATTTTTCAACTGTAATGGGAAACTTCCAATTCATAGAACTTCTTTGAGGCATAAGTGCTACTAGAGCTCTAGATCTATATAAATTATCACCGTCGATTTTTATTTCGCCTTTATCTGGAGTGTTTTGTCCTTGCAATATTCTCAAAAGAGTGGATTTACCAGCACCGTTTGGACCAACTAACGCTGTTAGGGTTCCAGGTTTAATCTCAACAGATACCTTATTTAAAACTGGCTTACTTTTTTTTGTGTATGCAAAGGTTAAATTTTCAGCGACTAAAGTAGCCATTAATTAATCTTTTAAAAAAGTCACTTTACAAGCTTACCAATAATACAAGCTGCGTATTATTTTCATAACATTTGATACTTTTGCTTGTCAGACATAATGAAAATGATTATCATTTTTTAGTATTATTATAATTTTTTATGTCAATTTTTAAAAGACTCATAACAAATAAAACAGCTTCAAGTAGGTCAATTATTAAAAATTCCGTTATCGCTGGAACGATTATATTTTCTGGTTTTGGGCAGGATGTTATGGCTAAAGGAAAGTCATATGTAGCAGTTGAACCATTAGTTTGTGATTTAGTTAAATCAATAGCATTACCTTCTGACGAAGTTACATGCTTAGTAGATAGAAAACAGGATGTTCATGACTTAAAGATCAATCCAAGGCAAGCTCAATTACTAAACAGCGCAGACAAAGTATTCACTCTTGGCAAAGAAATGACTCCAAGTATGAGAAATTGGGAAAATAAAAAGAATACTGTTGTTGTAGGTGTTGGTGCAATAGACGTAGATGATCATTCTGATCATGGAGGTCATGATGATCATGCTGAACATTCGGCTAAGGTAGATGATCATTCTGATCATGGAGGTCATGATGATCATTCTGATCATGGAGGTCATGATGATCATGCTGAAGGTGCTTTCGAATGGGCAGGCAAATTCAAGCTTTCTAAGGGTTCTTACAAATGGTCATTTGAAAAAGTTGATGGCGAATATGCAGATCCTGCAATGAAGATGGTGATTCTCAAATCTAATGACATAGAAGGGTCTGAAGATTCAGCTAAAGAATTATTAGGATCTAAAGACTCAATAAGCAGAAAAAATAATGGTACTTTGATGGCAAGTAATAAAGCTTTTGTTCTTAATTTTGATCAAAGCAAAGAAAGCACTGTTTTTAACGTAGATATCAAAGAAGATGGTCAATATATATTTTTTACTGAACACATGCCTTTTGAGTTTGAAGCAACTCAACACTTTTTTAAGGACGTTTCAAATAGTGATGTAGAGCCAATAGCACAAGTACCAGACGAAGGAGAGGGACATCATCACCATCATGACCATGGAGGTCTAGATCCACATGTATGGCATGATCCACATAACATCATAAAAATGGGAGATATTATAAGCAAAAGTTTAAAGAAAGATATTTCAGTTTTTAATAGAGGGGACAGAAAACTAATAAATGAAAGATTCAAAAAAGCTGATTTACTCTTAGAAGGCTTAGATAGTTGGATCGTCGAACAAGTAAGCTCTATTCCTGAGGGAAACAGAGTAATTGTTTCTAAACACAAAGCAATGGAATACTACGGTGATGCATTTGGTTTTGAAACCATTAGTTTACTTGACTTTCTTGGAGACTCCTCAAGCTTAAGGCCAGACAACATAAGTTCTACTTTAAAAATGTTAGATGAAGAGAAAGTTAAGGCAATATTTCCTGAACAAATTCCAGCATCTAAGTTATTAAAGAACTTGAGTAGACAAAGTTCAGTTCCTTTAGCTTCTAATCAAATATTTGTTGATGGATTGATGATGGATGGGAATACAGTATCAGTAGCCGTTCATAACACTTGTACAATAGTTAATTCATTAGGTGGAAGCTGTAACAAAGAAGCCGGCTCCAATCTTGAGTCTGAATGGTACAAACTTTCAGATTAAATTTTTCTAATAAAAACGGTTTTCATTTCTTATTATTACTATTATTAAAATATTATTTATTTAGTAAAAATCAGTAAATGAGCATTAAAGATAAAGTTCCCGTAACCATCCTCACTGGATTCCTTGGGTCAGGGAAAACTACTCTACTTAATAGGATATTAAGTGAAGAACATGGGAAAAGAATAGCTGTAATTGAGAATGAATATGGTGAAGTAGGTATAGATCAAGGGCTCGTAATTAATGCCGATGAAGAAGTATTTGAGATGTCAAACGGTTGCATTTGTTGTACTGTTCGCGGTGATTTAATAAGAGTCCTTGGCAACCTTATGAAAAGAAGAGATAAGTTCGACTATGTTTTAGTAGAAACTACAGGATTAGCAGATCCTGGGCCAGTTGCACAGACATTTTTCATGGATGAAGAGATTAGTTCTGAATTTACTCTTGATGGAATTGTGACTTTAGTTGATGCTGCACATATTGATCAGCAGCTAGGCAGGAGTGATGAAAGTTCAGAACAAGTGGCATTTGCAGATGTTCTTGTCCTTAATAAAACTGATTTAGTCTCTGATGATGCACTAAATGTCCTCGAATCAAGATTGAGAGATATGAACCGAATGACTCGAATTATTCGAGCAGAGAATGCCAAAGTACCAATTGAAACAGTCTTAAATCTAAGTGCATTTGATCTTGATCAGATCCTTAAACGCAGACCAACATTTCTTGAACCAGAATATCCTTTTGAATGGACAGGTGTTTACGATCTTGCTGAAGGTAAGTATGAATTAATGCTAGAAGAAGGACCCGATCCAGAAATGTCATTAGTAGCTCTCGCTAACCAAGGAGAGAGTGAAGAAGATCTTAAAGATGGTGCTGAATCTTCCGTAAGACTTTATGCCGAAAAAGCTAATAGTTTAGATCCTGGAAATACTATCCCATTTGGAGAACATATAAATCTCAAATTGGAGGATAAAGGAAATAAATCCTTTATTCTGAATGTAGAAAAGCAATCAAAAATAGGTTTGTTTACACAGCACACTGCTGAAGAATTCAATATGAAAGTTATTAAAAGTGAAGAAAATAATTCAAATGAGATCCCATTTAAAACTGAAAGGTTCTGGCAAGCAGAGCACGAACATGATGATGAAGTAGGATCAATTGCTATAGAGCGTTTTGGAGATGTTGACCCAGAAAAACTAAATACTTGGATGGGAAGACTTCTCTCAGAAAAAGGGGTGGATATATTCAGAACTAAAGGTTTCATAAGTTACTCAGGGAACCCAAGGAGAATAGTTTTCCAAGGGGTACATATGTTATTTACTGCACAACCTGACAAAGAATGGGGTAACGAACCTCGTAGAAATCAACTTGTTTTTATCGGTAGAAATCTAAATGAGAAAGAGATGCAAGAAGGCTTTGATAAATGCCTGATATAGAACCATTTAGCCCAAGAGGCATGTTCCATGAAGGATGGACAGCAGAAGTTAACGATTACGCAATAGTTTGTGGCTGGGCCCTTAAAGGTAAACAATTTATTGTTGGTGACGTGGCAGGAGGTCTTTTTGCATTCGAAGGAGATACTGGAAAAATTATTTGGAAAAAAGAAAATACACACTCTGGTGGTCTATTAGCAATGGCCATTCATCCAGAGGGTGAGATTTTTGCAACATCAGGTCAGGATGGAAATGTTCAAATTTGTAATTGTCACGAAGGGAAAGTAATTAAAACACTTGATCTTGGTTGGGGTTGGGTAGAACACCTCAAGTGGTCTAATGACGGTTTATTTCTAGCGATAGCTTCCTCAAAAAAAGTATATGTTTTTAATGAAGTTGGTGAAGAGAAATGGATCTCAGAAGACCATCCAAGCACAGTAAGCGCAATAACGTGGTCAAATAAAAATGAACTTGCTACTGCTTGCTACGGAAGAGTGACATTCTTTGACATAGTTAATAATAAAACTAATCAAAAACTCGAGTGGCAAGGATCATTGGTATCAATGGAATTAAGTCCTGATGGAGATATAGTCGCCTGCGGGAGTCAAGATAATTCAGTTCATTTCTGGAGAAGATCAACGGGAATGGATGCAGAAATGACGGGATACCCTGGAAAACCAAGTCACCTTTCGTTTGATGACAGCGGAAAATTACTAGCAACTAGTGGAAGTGAAAGAATTACAGTATGGAGCTTTTTAGGAAATGGTCCAGAGGGGACTATGCCAGGAGAACTATGTCACCATACTGAACCCATTTCGAGCCTAGCCTTTTCAAATAAAGGTATGCTTGTAGCCTCAGGATCTCGAGATGGTTCTGTTGTCGCCAGCTTTCTAAAAAAAGACGGTAATGGGGACCCAGTTGGAGCTGCCTTCGCCGGAGATTCAGTAGGAGCAATATCCTGGAGACCTGATGATTGTGCACTTGCAGCAGTTAACGCAAAAGGTGTAGTAAATGTATGGAAATTTAAAGTCCGTACTAATCTTTTTTCAAAGGGATTTAAGTAAAAAGTAGAAATTTATAAAATTACCAATAGTTAGCTTTTAAATGTCTTTCCATACAAATGACCTCACAGTCATTATCTATCCCTTTTGGGTGAATATCGCAATATGAGAGACATTGAAAATATTCGTCTATAGGATTAGATTTATCAGTTTTACTAACTTCTTTCGAATGATTCATAAAAGATTTCCTCAATTATTTAAAATCAAGATAGACGAATTAAACACCAAAAGAAATAAGCAAAACTTACTAAAAATATCTCAAAAAAAATTAACGGGATTGATTACTACTTTCGGACATTTTTAAATAAAAAGCAATGCGTATAAAAACGGATTGTCTTATGAGAAATATTTTCCTAATTTTATATTGTTGAGTTCTAGGAGGTCTTTCAAAATGATCGATAGCCTGCCTGAAATTTCGGAATAAACAGAACTAATTTAATTAACTGCTCCAATTATTTTTTATTAATGTCTAAGCTTCCTTCTTCTGCATCGTTTAGGTGCCCTTTAAGAAACAAGCTTAATTCTAGAGTTTTTGCCCCAGTTAAAGACAATTAGTTAATTTTGGTGAGCATTAGCTTAATAGAAGTTAGCAACAAGGATCCATGATTTAGGTGCGTTATTAACTTCAGTAAAAATATAAGTAAGAGATAAAAGAGGGCTTATTTAAGCCCTCTTTTTTTAGTAAGATGACTTTCTTCTAGTTTTATAGATAATGAATAAAACAATAAAATTTAAAAATGGTTCGATATTATTGCCCATATTGCAATCCTAAATATCAATTTCAAAAACAATCCTCAAAAGGTACTTTGATTTGTGGCTTGTGTGGAGAGGATCTTGTAAAAAAACCATTTATCAGATTAAATCAGATAATAGCCTTAGTTGCTGCTTCATCATTACTCCTACCGTTAATATATAGTTTTATTTTTTTAATTAAAAATCAAATAAAACCTCCTAATAAAAATTATCAAGCAAATAACACTTTTATGATAATTATCAAAGAAACAATTTCATAAGACAATTAAAAAAATTTTGAGAGGTCAACCTCTGCAAAGTGATTTATTTAAACAAGAATTTTTTCTCTCAATATTTATTTGATCATCAAAATTTTTTAATTTGTTTTTATTATTTATTACTTTAACTTTTCCCCCACAATGTTCTTTGCAACCACCATTAAATAAATTATGTGAATACAAATTAGAAATATTCGTAAGTAGTAAAATGAAAATTATTTTATAAATTTGATAAAAATAAAACTTAATTTTAAATATCATTTTCCCATAATTAGTAAATAAATAATATCAGTTAATTCCAAGGAGTGTTTATAAGTCCCCATATATCGAAGAAGAAAAATAAAACTGCAATAACAACAAGATCCCATGCTCTTTCCCTAAAAGCCCAAGGGGCAATAAAAACCTCCCCAAGTCCGTGAAGTGCAGCTCCTACTGGTAAATGATCAAGAACCAGCAAACTGTGAGAGAGAATAAAAAGAAAGCTTGCGAAATATCTAAAAAAAACAAATTGCCAATTACTAGAACTCATACCTTTTAGATTTTTAAGAAATATACTTCAATGATCAAAATAATGAAATAGATCTAGTAAAGAGATATTA
The DNA here is from genome assembly GCA_003216775.1 of Prochlorococcus sp. AG-402-K21. GTDB lineage: Bacteria > Cyanobacteriota > Cyanobacteriia > PCC-6307 > Cyanobiaceae > Prochlorococcus_A. The sequence goes on along the minus strand of QCII01000008.1, from coordinate 84,133 downwards.
TTTTTGGTAGCCATAAATACGAATAAAGATTTAAAGCTCAAGTAAAAATTACTAAACGAAGAAATAGATGTTTTCAGGTTATCGTCCTAAAAATAGTTTTGATGAATACTTTAAGGATAATTTGAATTCTGCTAGAGAAATTTTGATTCCTCTTCTTTCCTCTTTAGACAATATGGGACTTGAAGAATTAAAAAGGAATCATTCTGCAGCAAAAAAATTACTACTAAGACATGGGGCCACTTTTAGATTAAATGATACTGGTTTAAAGGGGACGGAGAGAATATTACCTTTCGATCCACTGCCAAGAATAATTAGTAAAGATGATTGGATAACATTAGAAAAAGGTCTAAAACAAAGGCTTGAGGCAATAGATTTATTCCTTAATGATATTTATAATTCTCAAAATATAATTAATGATGGAATAATTCCAAGAGAATTAATAGAGAGCTCAGAAGGTTGGAGACCTCAAATGATAGGTTTCAAACCTCCATTAAATAAATGGTGTCAAATATCAGGACTTGATTTAATAAGGGACAGAAAGGGGGATTGGCATGTTTTAGAAGATAATTTAAGATGCCCTTCTGGGGTTGCTTATTTTTTAGAAAATAGATTAGTGATGAAAAATATTTTTCCTAATCTTTTCTCTGGCAGAATAGTAAAACCGATCGATGAATATCCATCATATCTTTTGAAAACTCTTCAAGAACTTGCAGTTTGGACAGATACTCCCAAGATAGTTCTACTAACTCCTGGAATTTTTAATAGTGCTTATTTTGAACATAGTTATTTAGCTCAAGAAATGGGCATCCAACTAGTCCAGGGTCATGACTTAGTGTGTAATGATAATTATGTATATTTAAAAACCACCTCTGGTTTAAAAAGAGTAGATGTCATTTACAGACGAATTGATGATGATTTCTTAGATCCTCTTAATTTCAGAAAAGATTCCTGCCTTGGTGTTAGCGGATTACTTGATGTTTTCAAGGCAGGTCATGTTGCTTTAGCAAATGCACCTGGGACTGGAATAGCAGATGACAAAATGATTTATTCATTTGTTCCAGAAATGATTAAATATTATCTTGATGAAGAAATTATTATTAAAAATGTAGAAACTTATATTTGTCATTACCAAAAGGATCGAGAGTATGTCCTAGAAAATTTATCAAAACTTGTTGTTAAATCAGTCGCAGAAGCTGGGGGTTATGGAATGTTAATTGGACCTCACTCAACAACGAGTGAAATAGAAGAATTCGCTAATAAAATTAAAAACAATCCTAGAAATTTCATAGCACAACCAACCTTAGAATTATCTACTGTGCCATCGTTATGTAATGGAGAACTATATCCATGTCATGTTGATTTAAGACCATATATCTTGAGAGGGAAAGATTCATGGGTTAGTCCTGGTGGGCTTACGAGGGTAGCATTAAAAAAAGGTTCATTAGTCGTCAATTCTTCTCAAGGGGGAGGATGCAAAGATACATGGGTTGTAGGAAAATAATATGCTTTTAAGTCGTGTAGCAGAATCCCTTTATTGGATCAATCGTTATTTAGAACGTGTAGAAAACATATCTCGTTTCGTGGAAGTAAGTGAAGCAATGTCACTAGATTGTCCGCCAGGAAGTGCAGAACCTTGGCTTCCGTTAATTGATGCTTCAAGTGACAGAGAATCATTTGATAAAAGATTCCCAGAGAAAAAACCTGATGACGTGATTAATTTTTTAATAAGAGATCGTTTAAACCCAAACAGTATAATTTCATGCATTCAAATGGCAAGAGAAAATGCACGACAAATCAGAGATGTCATGACCACAGAAATGTGGGAACAGATTAATACTTTATATTGGAATATGCAAGAAGGAGAGGCAATATGGAATAAACCAAGACAAGAACAATTAAGTGAAATAAGGCGGGAATGTCAGTTATTTTATGGAATTACAGATGCGACTCTAAGCAAAGATCTTGCCTGGAGATTTAGCATCCTTGGAAGATTAATTGAGAGAGCGGACAAAACATCAAGAATTTTAGATGTTAAATATTATTTACTCCTACCCAGTTTAGATGAACTTGGAGGAGTTCTTGATGAGCTGCAATGGATTGCTCTTTTACGTTCAGCTGGAGCATATCAAATGTTTAGGAAAGCAGTGCAAAATTCTATAAAGCCTAATTCAGTTGCTAGATTTCTTTTACTTGATCCAATTTTTCCAAGATCAGTAAGATACTGTCTTGATGGGATAAGTAATACACTTAAAACTATAGACACTTCTCCATCTAATGAAAATCCATCAGAATTAGAATGCATGAGAGGTTTGCTTCAAGCAAAATGGAGTTATATCAGAATTGAAGATATAATCAATCATGGTTTACATGAAGCAATCGATTCATTGCAAATGGATTTAAATAAATTAAATGATCTCATTCAAGAAAAATATTTTATTAATTAAAAAGTTTATTTATGAGAATTAAATACATTCACAAACTTGAATATAAATACGAAGACCCTGTTCAATTAGGCGAACATAGGTTATGTATAAAGCCAAGGTCAAATGGATTCCAAAAACTAAAGAATTTTGAATTAAAAATAATCCCAGAACCAGAAATTATTTATCCATTACTTGCTGCCAGCGGAGAAGAGATAAATAGAATCAGATTCAATGGATTAACAGATAATTTAATTATTGAATCAATTAGCGAAGTTGAAACTATTAAACATCCAAACATTATTGATGGGGTTAAAAATCGAGATTTAACATTACCTTTTTGCAGAAGCATTATTAACAGAGATTTACAGGGAGCATTAGAGGGGTGGATGCCAAATGGACAACATGATCCCTCTGCCGTAGAACTTGCCCAAGAAGCTTTAGCAGGAAGCATTAATAACGCATTATCGTTTACCTACCAGCTAATAGAAATTATTCAAGATCGGGTCAAATATACCAAAAGACATACAGGTCCAGCATGGCCTGCTAGCAGAACACTTAGAGAACGTATAGGTTCATGTAGAGATTTAGCAATGCTAATGGTTGAAGCTTGTAGATCTATTGGTATCCCAAGTAGGTTTGTTAGTGGTTATCATTTTGAAGAACCTTTGCCCTCTGAGTTAGATTTACATGCTTGGGCTGAGTTATATATCCCAGGTGCTGGCTGGAGAGGTTTTGATCCAAGCGGCAAAGGATTAATAGACGAAAGATATTTGACGTTGGTATCCTCTTCAAAATCTAATTTAACTTCTGTAATTACCGGAAACTTTATAGGAAAAAATAATTTAGAAAATACTTTATCCTGGGAAATCAAACCTCTTAAAATTAAATAAACGTTAAATTTTTAATCTTTTAAATTAAGAAAAAAAGATAAATAAAAATATGTTTCTTTTTTAGTGTTAATTGATACGTTCCTAGATATATATATCTGTTTTCATTTGTCTAATCTTTAAAGAAAATTGAACTCAAGTTTAGAAATTCCAGTTATCAAATCAAACAAATCGAAAATGTTTGAATTGATAAGTTATGAAAAATTTCGCGATACAAAAAATGTTAAATTTTTTGATATTAGTGTTAATGAATCAAATTATAGAGATCTAGTTATTCACAGTGGTCCTGCAGTTAGCCCGCCAAATGATGAAGAATTTAATAACTGGCAATTTTACATACATCACAATCAAGAAGATAATCTACTGGCTATCTCTGGGGGAAGAACATTTTTTCTTGTCAATTTTGGCTGGGATTATCCTTTTTATAAAGTTAGATTAGAATCTTGCGGATATATTCTAAGAATACCTAGAGGAACTTTTCATAGATCAGTATCTGACGAAAACGGTTCAATAGTTTTAAATCAAGCTATTAGAGATAAAGGCGGTACAGTTGAATCTGAATTCAAAGTTACGAATAGCAAAGATAACAAAAAACTTCTAGATTGTATAACTAATCTAGAGCCTAGATTTAAAATTTATAGTGTTAAATAATCTTAAAAAGGAGTTCCAAATTTATACATCAATTTAAAAAATTATCTAATTGTTATAAAATAAAAATTATTCAAATTTTTTAATATGAAATTATTAAGGTTTTTAAGATATTTTTTATGCATAACTTTTTCTTTCTTAGTTTTATCCTCTCCAGTTTTAGCTGGAGCGAACGTTGCTGTTAAGGGAGAAGGAGATGAAGTCCCAAGTTATGTAAGATCAAATATTACTGGATTTGATTTCCATGGAGAAGATCTTCATTTGTCTTCTATAGCTGGAGCAGTTGCCAGAGATGCAGATTTTAGTGATGTTGATTTACATGGAACTACATTAACCCTATCTGATTTAAAAGGTTCTAATTTAAATGGAATCGACCTGACCGATACTCTCTCTGACCGAGTTAATTTCCAAAAAACAGATCTTAGAAATGCTGTTTTAATAAATATGATTGCATCAGGCAGCAGTTTCGCAGGAGCTCAAATAGAAGGCGCTGATTTTTCTTATGCCATTCTTGACAGCGAAGACCAAAGAAATCTTTGTGAAATTGCTGATGGGATTAATCCAACAACAGGAGTTTCAACAAGAGAAAGTCTTGAGTGTAGTTAGCAATAGAATTATAAGTAAACTTTCTTACCATTATTAAATCTATAAATCCTTTGTTCATCGTCTTGAAATATCATTTCACCATTTAATTTAGATTTCTTAAATTTTGAAAGTCTTGCTCTGTGTATATTGGATTTTCTATTTATATTTTCTTCATTATCGTAAATTCCAATATAAATATTTATATTGGGGTTTGAGAAGGTTTTTTCTTCCTCCCTTAAAAAGATTCTTTCTATATTTGTTTGCGTGCTCTGCAGTTTATTTTTAAATTTATCTAATTTTAAGTTATTTGATTTTTTGGATTTAATTTTTTTGTAGACCAAAAAAATAAATCCTAATATTAGAAAAACTACAACTATATTCATTAGCTATTTAATCTTTATTTTTATATCTACTCCTAAGTTACTTTTAGTAGTTAATATTTCTTTTTTTAAGATTCCATAAGTAAAAATTCTAGATAAAGTTTTCAAAGATTTAAAAACTAAAAAAACAGTAAATAAAAAGAGAATAATAAAGTTTTCTACAAGAATATTTTTATTATTATTTTCTAAGTTGCTCATGAAAGTTTTAATTCAATTATTTTTTATCATTATTTTCATATGGGCCGAAAAACTCACTGGCGTCTCTTCCCATTACTTTAGCAAGATTTAAACTTTTTTCTATATCCCATTTCGATGCCATTCCATAAAGAATACCAGCAGCAAAAGAATCACCACATCCATAAGAATCAACCTTTATTTTTTTGTTTTTAAGAGCCTTAAACCTTCCTCCCGGAAATATTATGCCTCCCTTCTCTCCCTCGGTTTTTATAGTATATTTGGGTTTTAACGATAATTCAGAAAAAGAAAAAACTTCGCCGGGATCAAGATTACTGCCTATTAATCCATCTAAAAGAACATTTGATTTATTAATTGTATTTAATCCTACCCTTGGTGTTGTACAGAGTATTGAAGAGGCTCTAGCCATTTTAAAAATATCCGAATCAGATGCAGTAATAAAAATTCCGTCCATTTTTTTTAAAATGTTCCATTCTAACTTATCTTTATGACTTGGAGCTAACCTTTCTCCAATAACTGTTATTGATCTTTCACCTTCAGAGTCAATCAAACTAAATCCTCTTCTAGTTGGTTTATCACGCCAAGCTACATGCAACTTAATTCCCATATTTGAGAGGATCCTAAAACACTTATCTCCATAATCATCATTGCCTAAGGAAGTAAAAAAATGAATTTGGTTTAGAGTTAGATCAGAAAGTTTTTTCGCGATAATAGAGCCACCACCAGCTGGATATTCAATAGACTTTTTAGAATGAGAGATGATTCCTGGCTTCGGCAATATATCGACTCTTAAGAAATTTATCCACTCAATATGGCCAACTACAGCAAAATTTAAATTCCCTTTCTTAAATTTATATTCTTCAAATTTATTTTTCTTTTCAACAGCCATAAGCTTTTAAATACTATTATTAAGTAAAAATATTTTGAATAAGTGAATTCATTAAACATTCTAAAAGATAAAAAACAGATCCTTTCTTATCTTTACCTTTTTCTATCAATTGTAGGAGCAATCCTTCCAATGATGGCGAATTTCGAATTTGCTAAGGAATATGGAAATAGTTTTGATATTAATAACTTTATTTCCTTAGCGAATGCCAACCCTGCAGCTCAGTCAATTTCTAGAGACTTATTAGTAGGAGCTAGCGCTATTTTTATATGGATAGTAAACGAATCAAAAAAATTGAATATGAAGAATATGTGGGTTGTTTATATTGGAACTTTTCTTATAGCTTTTGCATTTTCTGCACCTTTTTTCTTATTTCTACGAGAAAGAAGAATTATTGAATTAGAAAATATTTAATTTTTAAAGATTAATTAAAATAATCTCCTAAATAGAATTGCAAATAAAAAAAAGCAGCAAAATGAGACGAAAAGCCAGATTATTGACGCGTAACCAAATAGGTCTAATATACGTCCCGAAATAAATGGTCCAAAAAAATAACCCATGGCGAAACATTGTGATAATAGAGCAAGTGCAAAACCTTTTTTGTTTAAAGGAGCTATCCTGAAAACAACATCTGTTGATGTTGGAAGAAATGAAGCAGTCCCTAAACTAACTAATATCAATGAAAAAGAAATCAAATAAAAAGCTGCAATATTTAAATAACTAGAAATAAATAATAAAAATGAAGCAAAAGAGAAAGTTATCAAACTAAATTTCAAGCCAAATAATCTACCTTTCTCTGATATCCAAGACCCGACAGGCCATTGTAAAAACAACAACAAAATTAACTGCATTGAAATTACAAGACTAGTAATTTCTTTACTTAATGCATTGCGATATACTCCACCTTTAACAAGATCCAAAGGCAAAGTTACCTGGATCAGAGCTAAAGACGTTGTTATCAATAAAATAGACATGATTATGATTATGGAATTTTTATTCCATTTCAATTGTCCCTGATTTATTGGATCTACAATTTTTTTTTGAAAATTTTCTAAGTTCCTTTTAATTGAAGAACTATTTCTCAATATTAAATATGTAATAACTAACATACAAAATATATCATTGATAAAGATTGATTTGGAGTACAAAAAATTCGTCATAAAACCACCTAAGAATACCCCTAGAAATATTCCTAAAGCCTCCGAACTTCTAACAAGAGCATAAGCTTTTCGTGTATCGATCGATTGGCAAAAATAAGGCACACCGAATTCTGCAGCAGGCCAATATATACCTGCAGCCGCCCCAACAAATGATTGTCCAATTATGTAATAAAAAGTATCTTTTGAAAAAATGAGGCATAAGCTAGCAACAATACTTAGTATTGATGAAGCAATTAATGGGAATTGTATCCCCCCTGTTTTATTTAGATAATTGCCTGTGATGAGTCTCGTTACGGTACCTATAATTGCTGATATGGTAAACCCCAAGCCAATATCTGTTGCCGTTAATCCAATATTATTAAAAATTAGTGATGTTAAATAAATAACACCTCCTGCACCAAATGCAGCGTAGAATCTTATCTTAGTTATTAACCTCAAATGATATGGAAATTGAATCCACCAATCTTTGCTAATTTGAAAACTATGTTGACTGATCACAAGTGAAAAACTTTTTTATAATTTTTTTAGGTTTTTGTGGTTTATTTTTTAATAATGGTTCAAAGGCTGCTGAAAAAATAAATATTATGTTTGAAGAAATGGAAATCCCTCTTACTATAGAACAATTATCAAAATTAGAAAAATACAAAAATGATTCAACAGAATTAATAGATTGGTTAAAAAAAAATAGATTAACAAAATTTCTTGAATTATCCAAATTTTTAGATTTTCCAGTTTTCAAGGAAGAAGGACTAAATAGAGAAGTATTGAGAAGTTGGATAGGTCGTAAAATTCTTACAGAATTAAGCAAATCCATTACAGTTCCTAATGACAAAAATGGAATAGAAATTTATAACACTATAGAAAATTTATTAGATGAGAAGAAAGAAGTTTCAACTATAGAAATCATAAAGGCATTACCTTCAGAAGAAATATCTTTAGATATAGATAGCTTAATTTTAGTTATTTCATCTTGGAAAAATGAATTAGGAATGCAACAAGATCTTAGATCAAAATTAAATAATCTTGAGAAAACAAAAGTAGAACTCTTTAAAAATCCTGAAAAAAGTTCTAATTCAGAACTTATAAAGATAAACAAAAAAATCTATGCTCCACACCGAGTAAAACCTCTTGAAATAGAATTATGGAAAAGTAATAAAACAAACAATGACAAAGAACTTATAATTTTCATGCCAGGACTTGGAGGCGATATTAATAATTTTGAGTGGATAGGAAACGAATTAACTAAAAGGGGTTGGCCAGTAGTATTTATAGACCATAGAGGAAGTAATTTAAAAGCATTTACAGAAGTACTCGAAGATGGAAAATCAATTCCAGGTAGTGCAGACTTTTTTTTATATAGAATTAAAGATTTAAATACTATATTAGAAGCTCATCGAAATGGGGAATTTGGTTTACCTAATGATTCTTATATCTTGATGGGCCATTCACTTGGTGCTTTAATAGCACTTTTATATGAGGGTAAAAAACCAATTGATCAACTTGAGGACAGATGCGATTCAGCATTAAAAGACTTTGCAGTAACAAATTTATCTAAATTAATTCAATGTCAATTAAGCGAAATACCCTTCCCAGAGAAAAATAATACTAATAAAGCTAGTGCCATAATAGGTTTTAATCCATTCGGTAGTTTAGTATGGCCAAAAGAAAATAGTTCTGGTATTAAAATACCAACTCTCTTTATAGGTGGAACATATGACCTTATTACACCTTTAATTAATGAACAATTTAAAGTTTTTTCTGCTTTAGATAATCCATCAAATAGATTTCTAATTGTTGAAGGAGCAAGTCATTTCTCTCCAATTAGAGTAAATAATAGTTATCCAGAAAATAATAATGTCTTCAAAATTAATAAATCTTTTATTGGTTCAGATCCATTCTTAGTACAAAATTTAGCTTCGAAATTTATAGTTGAGTTTATAAACAATATTAAAGACAGACAAGAATCGACCATAATTCAAAATCAAAGAGAAATTGGGCTTGATTTCCATTTTTTAGATCTTGAAACTATTAAAGAAATTTCAAAAGATTAGTACTCTATTCTTGGATCTAAATAAGCAATTAAAATATCCACAAAGAGATTTAAAGAGACTATAAGTATAGAAGTAAAAATTACAATGCCTTGAACCAAGGTATAGTCTCTCTGAGAAATAGCTTCATATAATCTTAAAGCAATACCAGGCCATGAAAAAGTTACTTCAAACAATAGAGCGCCTCCTGCCAATGAAGCCATTGTCAAACCAGAAATAGTGACAATTGGTAAAAAAGCATTCGGCAAAGCATGATTAAAAAAAATTTTTTTACTAGATATTCCTCTACAAATAGCGGCATTTACATAATCACTTTTTAATGTCTTATCCAAATTTACTCTTAATGACCGGCTGAATATCCCACTTAATAAAAAGCCAAGGGTAATCGAAGGAAGAGCTAGATGATAAAGACTATCTTTTAAAGCAATAATATTATTTGAGAGAATACTATCTAAAACCAGAAAACCTGTAATTTGAGGTTGTTGCTGAAATATTGGAAATCTTCCCCCAATTGGGGAAATATTAAAATATACAGAAAATAATAATTGCGCTAACATAGCTCCCCAAAAAGGAGGGATAGCGTATGTCGCAATTCCAAATATTCGCACAATATAATCAGTCTTTTTACCTCTATTTCTTAACCCAATAAATCCCAATAAGAATCCTATTAATATTGCAATTATTAGCGAAAAGAAACCAAGCTCAAGACTAGCAGGAAATGACTTAAGAATGATATTTAGGACTGGCTCTTGGGTACTAAGAGATTGGCCAAAATCTAAGTGCAATAAATCATTAATATATGAAAAATATTGATTTATTAAAGATTCATTTAGCCCCAATTTATTTCTTAGAAATTCCCTTGAAACCTCATCGGCACCAGATCCAAGAATTGCATCGACAGGATCACCGGGAGCAACTCTCAATAAAATAAAAACTAATGAAGAAATTATCCATAGCATTATTGGTATTAATATAATTTTTAATAAGGAATAACTTAGTAGTTTATTTATATCTCTACTCATCAATAAACTGAAGATCACTCAATGAAATTATTCCTGCACCATTAAAAATAGGTTTTGTTATTTCATTTTGAGACCATGCTTTTTGAGAGGATATCCAAATAGGAATGTATGGGATTGAATTAGCTGCTATTTTTTCAATTTCAACAAGTTTCTCTAGTCTTTTATTTCCACTAATTTTTTCACTCTCAAGAAATAAACTTTCCACTCTATTAGATCCCCAAAAACTACCGCTGTAGACTGATTCTCCTTTTTTACATATGCCATCAACTATTTCATTACAACTTAAAAGTGGCGTGAGATAGGCTTCTGGATCAGAATAAGCTCCAGTCCAATCGAGAATAACTGCGGTATAAATTCCTAAACTTAGATTCTTATAAATTGTTGTAGATTCAACCCCATTAAGTTTAATCTCAATACAATCATTCAAAGAATTTCTTATTTCTTCCTGCCATGTAAGGGCAATAAGTTTATCAGCTGGCACATTCGATCTATAAGTAAGAGGTATTTTAAGAATATTTCCATTGCAATAATTTTCTTTTTTCAATAACTTTCTCGCTTCTAAATAATCATATCTAGGCCACTGTTCTTGATTGTCTTTTTTTAATATCGGAGGGATTATTGATCTAGATGGCTTTCTTAAGCCATAACTTACTTTTTCACTAATTAAATTTCTATTAAGACTTTTTGCTAAAGCCATTCTCACATTAAGATTATTTAACGGATAAGAACTAGTTTTAAGGCTTATAAAACTTAATTCAGTGAAAGGACTATTACCTTCTTTGAACTTTTTAGTTTTACTATAATTCTTTAGGCTATTTCTCTGACTATCATCAATTGAATTAGATAAAAGTACATCAATTTGTTTACTTTTTAAAGCTCCAAAAAGGGAAGAAGAATTTGAATATCCCACAAAATTAATACCTTTATTTAAGGGCTTTTCACCCCAATAATTTAAATTTGGATCAATTAATTGAACTTCATTAGAAAAACTGGTAAGGACATACTTACCTGTACCAATAAATTTTTCATTTAGAAACTTATCAGAATATTCTTTATAAAATGTGGGAGATATTGGTGTTAAATTTACTGATGTAAGTAAACCATTTAAAGAACTTGATGGTTTATTCAAATTTATTCTGACTGAATATTCACTTGGTGTTTCTATTGATTTAATCTTATTTCCTAAAATATAATTCATAGTTCCAATTCTTTTAAATCTATCAAAAGTAAACTTTATTGCATTTGAGTTAAATGGAGTTCCATCGTGAAAAAAAACATTTTTTCTTAAATTAATAATTATTTGAAGTCTATCCTTTGAAATAATAGGCATCCCAGATGCCAATTCAGGTACTAATTCTCCATTAGGATTCAATTCATATAATGTGTCTCCCAGAGAACTGATTAATTGAATTGCTTTAAGAGTATTAGCTCTAGCTGGATCTAAAGATTCAATTTTTCCCGAACTTGCGACTGTAATTTTTGTAGAAATTCTTTTTGAACCACAAGAATTCTGTAAAAAAGAAATTAAAATAATGAATATTGTCAAAACAACTTTATTTTTCATAGTTCTATAAGTACTTAATTATTCTGAGAATTGATTTGAACAGAAAATTTGTAAGGTTATTTGACTTATTTCTAAAGCAAATGTTTTTTTAGAATTACGGGCAAAAGGCCACTCTCTCACCCAACAAATTTTTTTACCTGCGTTTATACCAATTACTTGAAAAGTCTTATTACTATTTTTAATTTTTATACAAGCACCTTTATAAAGGTTATCAGAACAAACTAAATTATTATTTTTATTGTCTAATAGTTTTGAATGAATCATTAAGGTTATAAAAACTAAACGCTTACTTTCTTCGGTTTAACAAGCTATAAAGAAATTTGCAAATTTTTTTTTTAAATACAACTTAATTGACTTGCAATAATTATTACCTCATTTAATGAATTTATTTCATCTTTTGATTTCTCAAAATTTCCATTATCTACCTCATGAGTTATAACAACAATTTCAGCTTTGTCTTCACTTGCATCTAGTTGAACAATTGATTCTATTGATACATTATTATTTCCAAAAATATCTCCAATCTTTCCTATTACGCCTGGGCTATCAAGACAAATAATTCTCAGGTAATTTTTTTTATTTATTTGAGAAGATCCTATAATATGACAGTTTCTCCAGAAATCAAAGGATAATAATGGGTCGATTGAATTATTATTTTTTAAGGAGGAGGCATGCAGATTTAATATATCTGAAACCACTGATGCAGCAGTTGGGCCACTCCCTGCTCCTGGACCATATAACATTATTTCTCCAAGAGGATCAGCCTCTATCAACAAGGCATTGTTGACTCCCTTAACTGTTGCTAATGGATGGGATTTTGGAATTAAAGAAGGGCCTACCCAAATATTCAACGCAAGTGAATCATTACTATTAATATTTCGCCTTTCTGAGAGTGCCAACAGTTTTATTTCAAATCCTAATTTATTGGCATATTCAATATCCTTTAAGTTAATTTTACTGATGCCCTCTGAATGTATCTCATCTCTTTTGATTTTGCCTCCGAATGCAAGTTCACTAAGAATTGAAATCTTATCAGCAGCATCATGTCCCTCAACATCAGCTGTAGGATCAAATTCAGCATACCCTAGGCTTTGGGCCAATTTTAAGGTCTCCTTATAATCAGCTTTTTCGTTTGTCATCTTTGAAAGAATGAAATTTGTTGTGCCATTTATTATCCCAACCATTTTTTTTATGCTGTTACTTTTTAATGATCTTTTTAAGGGTTCAATTATAGGTATCCCTCCGCAAACTGCCGCCTCTGACAAAATATAAACTCCTTCTTTACTAGCAGTTTCATATATTTCTTCTCCATATCTTGCAATAACTGCTTTATTTGCTGTAACAACAGATTTCCCTGATTTTAGTGACTGCAGAATAATATCTTTCGCTAAATCAACCCCTCCCATTACTTCAACAATTACATCTATAGAGGGGTCATTAATTAATTGAAATGGATCATCAGTTAATAAATTACTATCTATCTCAATAATCCTTTTTTTCTTAAGATCTTTAACTGCTATTTTTACAATTTCTATTTCTTTTAAGATAGGATGTGAATCAACTTCAGAACTTAATATTTCATAAACACCTGAACCTACAGTTCCAAAACCTATAATACCAATTTTGCATTTTCTCATTTTTTATTTCTTTTAACTTTGAATATAATTTTATATTATTAGACCTACAAAAATTCATTTGCTTGAGACTGCATTTTTAATAGTATGTTCAAAAATCCATTTGACCGTGAAGGGGTTAAACTAGCTTTCAAACCAGTATCTTCTATAAATTTCTTATCTATTTTAATAACCTCACTTGGTGTTAATTCATTTAATCCACTTATGAGAAATGCTAATAAACCCTTGGTTATTAGGGCATCAGAATATCCTTCCCAAAATAATTTGCCTTCTTTAATATTAGCCCTAACAAAAACCTCAGAAACACATCCCTTAACCTTATTTTCTTCAACAAGAATTTTGCTATCTGGTTCTTTCAATTTTTTGCCTAACCACAAAATGTACTCATATTTTCTCTTTGGATCTTCTGATTTCTTCAACTTTTCGACTAATTTTGATAAGTTATTGTATTTTTCTTGATTTCCCATTTTTAAAAAACTAGCAATAAACCACTTTTAGATCTTTTATTATACAAATATTTCTTTTTCTGTGATAAAGCCTGATAAGGGAATATCCCACTCTGCTTTGGTTAATGGAATCGTACTTACACAATTAGAAGTTAATACTCCAATACATGGGACATTCCTCCAATTCTTATCACTTCTTAATTTATCAAAATAGCCTCCTCCATAACCTAATCTTATTAAATTTTTATCCACGGAAAGACAGGGAACAAAAATCATACTTATTTGCTTATGACTTAATAAAAAAGAGTTATTTGGACTTAGTATCCCTTCAGAGTCTTTTGTCAGTGGGTTTTCATCCCATGGATAAAAAAATAACCTTTTTTTATCTTTACATCTAGGCAAAGCTAAAGAATTTCTTTCCTTAAGACTTCTTATGTCTACTTCATTCTTTAAAGGCCAATATATTGCTATGTAACCAATATTTTTATATTCTTTGACAAATGAATCAACATATAATTTTACATTCTTTTCTACATTTTCCCTTTGATTAAGAGAAATCTCATCTCTAAGGCTTCTAAAAGTATCTCTCTCCAATTTCTTTTTTTCAAAGATAGTCATATTGAAACCTCAGTTAAAACCTTCTTCATTTAGTTTTGTAAGAGCTATTGCCAATGCATCTGCTGAGTCATCAGGTTTTGGAGGTTTTTTAAGTTCTAAGTCATACATAACAGCATCAAGAACTTCTTTCTTAGATGCTTTTCCAGAACCAGCGATGGTTAACTTTATCTGAGCAGGGGAATATTCACTAACATGAATTTTCTTTGAGGCTAATACCATCATAATCACACCTCTAGCCTGCACCACGCTAATAGTAGTACTTGACCTATAAAAGAAAAATTTCTCTACCGCAGCGAGATTAGGATTCCAATGATTTATTAATTCATTAAGATCTTTGTATATCTCATAAAGTCTATCTTCTTCTTTTTTATCTTTACTTGTTTGAATAACGCCACAATCTAATAATATCTTTTTTTCATTTTCTATTTCAATAATTCCATACCCAACTCTTGCCAATCCAGGGTCAATCCCAATTATTCTCACTTTATTTAAGTTTCTGCAGACAATTGAAATTTTGAAAGATTATCTTTTTCATTTAAATCAAAGACTTTACAAAATGCCTGAACAACTCTTTCACCTGAATCTACTTGTTCTAAAGGATCCTTTCTAAGCCTATGTCTTAAAGAACAAGAAATAACCCTTGCGATATCTTCTTCTTGCACTTCAGTCCTACCCTCAAAAGCTGCAATAGCCCTAGCAGATCGATTTGTAACAATATCTCCGCGTAAACCATCAACATCAAGTTCTCCGCATATTGCAGAAATATTTAATCTCAGGTCATCATCCATTTGAACTGAATTTAAAATTTCTTGAGCTCTAATAACCTTTTGTTGAAGTTCATCCTGTTGTTTCTCAACACTCAATGAAAACTCATCAGGATTATCGTCAAAAGAAGTTCTTTGATCGACTACCTGAACTCTCAATTCGGCATCTCTTACAGTCTTAACCTCAACGCTCATCCCAAACCTGTCCAATAATTGAGGCCTTAACTCCCCTTCTTCTGGATTTCCTGAACCAATAAGAACAAACCTCGCAGGATGACGAACTGAGACTCCCTCCCTTTCAACCGTATTCCATCCTGAAGCAGCAGAATCTAAAAGTACATCAACTAAATGATCATCTAGTAAATTCACTTCATCAACATACAGTAAACCCCTATTAGCTTTTGCTAATAACCCAGGTTCAAAAGCCTTAACACCTTCACTTAAAGCCTTCTCTATATCAATAGTTCCACAAAGCCTGTCTTCAGTGGCTCCTAAAGGCAAATCAACCATTGGCACTTGTTTTTGTATACTCTCTAGATTTTCTCCTTGAACAATTTTTTCCAAAACTTCTTTACTCTGCAAATCAGGATCATTTAAAGAACTATTATATGGATCATCTTTAACAACTTCAATTGCTGGCAACAAATCAGCTAAAGCCCTTATAGTTGTGGACTTTCCAGTGCCTCTATCACCCATTATCATAACCCCTCCAATTCTTGGATCAATAACATTTAACAAGAGCGCTAATTTCATTTCTTCCTGACCAATTACAGCTGTAAAAGGAAAAACTCTTCTTTTCTTTGTTGTAGTCACAGTTTTAGTTTTCTTTAATTTTCAAATAATCAATAGATGCTACTTCAGAAAATGTTTTTAGTAAATATCCCTATGTAATTAAAAATAGAGAGAAATAAAATCAAATTAAATCTATAAGTTCCTATTTTCTATTAGAACTATTCAAAAACCAGTTTATTTGATGGACAATTCCTCTTAAGACATTCATCTCATGCATTGATGTATTTGCTCTTAAAATATAGTTCTTAAATTTATTTATTTTCGCCTTGGAGGTATGTTTTAAAAGGTATCCTACTCCAAGAAGCATTTCCTCTATCTCGACGAATGAATCATGTATTTGTTTTGATGATGCAAGATTAAAAACTTCTAATTCCCTATTGGAATTTCTTTTAGAAGACTTATTTAATTCATATAAAACTATTGAAACTGCGTGAGAAAGGTTTAAAGAGGGATTATTCAAAGAAGTTGGAATATTAAAAGTCTTATTTGCCAAAAGTAATTCACTATTAGTTAAACCTCTATCTTCTCTGCCAAATATTATTGCTAAATTATTTATCTTTTTATAAGATAAGATCCAATTACATATATCTTCAGAAGATTCAAAAAAAGAATCTTTGCTTACATCAATCCTTCCACTAGATGCGAGAACCAAATCACAATCAAAAATTGCTTTTTCAAGACTTTCAAAAAGCTTACAATGATCAATAAATTTTTGACCTTTAAGAGCCATTTTTCTTGATTCCAAAGAGAATATATCGCATTTTGGAGAAACAATTCTTAATTCTTCAACTTCAAAGTTAGAGCATAATCTTGCAACACTTCCAACATTTAAAGGTCCACTTGGTTCAACTAATATTAACTTTAAATTAGAAAAATTTTTCTTCAAAATTACTCAAGGCTATGAAGAAATTTTAATAAATTTGACATATTAACAGGATCAATTTCAAAACTTGGCATTGGAGGAGTAAGACCACCAGTAACTTGCTTAATTATCTCTTTATCATTCAAACGTTGAGTTATTGAGTGTAAGTCTGGACCCACCAACCCTCTTGCTGTAATTCCATGACATCCAACACAATTAATCTTAAAAAGAGCATTTCCTTCCTCAACAGAACCATTAATTTCAAGAGTTTTAAGAATATATTTGTTATTTTCTTGATGATTTACGAAATATATTGAAAAACATATCAATAAAACTACAAAAACAATAATAAAAATTTTCAAGAATTCTCTTTTAAAGTCTCTCTCTGCTGCAGATGATGAAGATGTTGACACAAAAAATATTCTCTATGTAACAATTGTGTATAAGAAATCTAAAAAAGGCAAAAAAATGATCGAGCCTCTTCTATGTGGAATTGTTTTAGGGTTAATTCCAATAACTCTTCTTGGGTTATTCGTAAGTGCATGGAATCAATACAGAAGAGGTTCAGGTTTGTTGGACATTGATTAAGAATGTCAATCTTGACTGACCATAGTCTCTTACATCCATAGTCTCCCATAAAGTACTTTTTTTTATATTTAAGTTAAGAGAATGTTCACAAATAACTATTGAATCTTTTTTTAAAAAATTACATCTAAAAATTTGATCTAAAACTAATACATGAAAATTCACATCATATGGAGGGTCAAGGTAAACAAAATCAAATTTTAATTTGTTTAAATCAATAATTTTAGATGATAAGTTTCTCTCATAATTAGGTTTTGTCCAGTTCAAAACGTCTTTACAAATAACATCGATGTCATTTTTTCTATTGTCTATATCCTGCAGAGAAAGTATATTTTTTAAGCAAATTTTTGAATTGATTTTGTTTTTTTCAATTGCAATTATTTTCCTTGCTCCATGATTATATGCTTCACAAGATATTGCCCCAGTTCCACTAAATAAATCTAACCAGTTACTATTTCTAACTCTAGTGTTCAATATATTAAATATAGCCTCTCTCACTCTCAAAGTAGTAGGTCTTGTATAAATATTATTTGGACTTTCGAGTTTTTTACCACCTATTAATCTTAAGTTTGTCTTCATCAGTAATTATCAGCTATTGAATACTACTAAGCCATCTTCTCAAGAGTTTTTCTCCAGTTTTACCAGATTTCTCTGGATGAAATTGACAAGCTAATAAATTATCATTTTCAATCATCGCTGTTAATTTTTCAGATCCATATTTAACTTGGGCTGCAATAATGCCATTATCGTCTGGTATTGCATGATAGGAATGAACAAAATAGACCCAATTGTTTAACTCTTTTTGCTCTAATAAAGTATTTGGTTTCGTAGATAAAAGTTGGCCCCAACCCATATGGGGGATTCTTTGGTTAACAACATTAGGTATTTTTTGTATTTTCCCCTTTAAAATTCCTAAACCTTGAACTTTTCCTTCATCACTAGACTCAAAAAGGAGTTGAAGACCTAAACAAATCCCCAAAAAAGACTTCCCATTGTTTATCCAAGTCTTCAAATCAGTTATCAAATCAGTACTTCTAAGATTAATCATCGCGGGATCAAATGCTCCCACTCCAGGAAGTATTATCGCCTTACAATTCTTTGATTCGTTAAAGTTTTTAATTAATATTGGTTCTTCTCCAAGACTTTCTAGAGATTTTGTTACTGAATGAATATTACCCATCCCGTAGTCTATAAGTCCAATTTTATGCAAGAGTATTTATCTTATAGATGCTTAGTTAAAGTGCTCGAAAGAGTTGCTTTTGGGACGGCTCCAACAACAGTATCAACTTTTTGACCTCCTTTAAAGATCATTAGCGTTGGGATACTTCTAATTCCATATTGGCTAGCAACATTTGGGTTCTCATCTGTATTTAATTTAAAAACTTTAATTTTCCCTTCAAAGTCTTTTGAGATTTCTTCTACAACTGGTGCAACCATCCTACAAGGACCGCACCATGGTGCCCAAAAATCAACCAATACTGGTAGATCACTTTGCAGTACATCCTTGTCAAATGAAGAATCAGTTACGGCTGGAGCTGATGACATAATTTAAGTATTCCTTTTAGAAAATTTAGCAGGCAATTCTTTTAAGTGATGATTTCATTACAGATAAAATAATATAAGTAACAAAATTTGTAAAAAAGCCCGATTAATCGGGCGATTTAGTGTGTGAGGAGTATGGGGTTTCCCCCATCATTTAATAATAACTCCTAATACGAAATTTGTTTAATTATAAATCTTAATCTTTTAAGGTTTTATAATTTCTCTATAAAACTATTTACCCATTCCAAGCTGCTGAGCTTTTTGATAAACCTTACCCTCTGTCAGAAGAGATGGTGCAATAACTATTTCAACATTTTGCATTTCTTTGATATTTTTAGCACCAAGAGTACTCATTGATGTTCTAATAGCACCTAATAAGTTATGTGTCCCATCATCAAGCAAAGCAGGGCCTTTAATTATCCTTTCTAAGGATCCTGTAGACCCAACTTCAATCCTTGTACCCCTTGGCAATATGGGGCTTGGAGTAGCCATACCCCAGTGAAATCCTTTACCAGGAGCATTTAGGGATTTAGCTATTGGCGAGCCAATCATTACAGAATCAGCTCCACATGCTAAACATTTACAAATATCTCCTCCCGTCACAATCCCTCCATCACCAATAATAGGAACATAACGACCAGTTTCTTTAAAATAATCATCTCTTGCCGAACTACAATCGACAATTGAGGTTGCTTGGGGAATTCCAATTCCTAATACCCCTCTTGAAGTACATGCCGCTCCAGGACCTATACCAACCATTAATCCTGCAACTCCAGCATTCATTAGAAGTTTGGCAACTTCGTAAGTAACACAATTACCAGCTACTACTGGGACATTCATAGATTGACAGAGTTCTTTAATATTTAAAGTTTCCTTGCCTTCCATTCCAAGATGCTCAGTTGAAACAACTGTTCCTTGAAGGAAGAATAAATCTAAATTTGAATTATTAAGTGTTTCTTGAAATTTTATGGCAGCTTGAGGGGTTCCACTAAAAGCAGCAATCCCTCCTTTTTCTTTAACCTCATTAATCCTCTTTAAAAGTAATTCCTCTTGAACTGGTTCACTGTATATCTTTTGCATAAGTGGGACAAAATCATTTTTTCCAACTGATGCTATTTGATTTAATATCTCATCAGGGTTTTCATATCGTGTTTGAATACCCTCCATATTAATGACCCCTAGGGCACCTAATTTAGTAAGCTCTACAGCCGTATTAACATCAACAACACTGTCCATAGCGCTTGCTATAATTGGGACTTCTCTTTTTAAATCACCAATCATCCAAGAAGGATCAGTCAAATCATAATCAAGTGTTCTTTTGCCAGGAACTAAAGCTATTTCATCAATGCCATAAGCCCTTCTGACCTTTTTGTTCAAACCAAGTTCAATATTCACCATATTTATCATTATATTTTGATTAAATTAACAACTAAAGGGGTAATAAGCCAAGGTTTGTTTAAAAACAAAAGGTTTTTTTTAAATTTGTGTGTGAATGTGAGTATTTGGGAATTAAATAAATCTTTTTTTTTATTCATTATGACAATCAGCGATTATTATTAAAGAAAGGTTTTTTGTATGTCTGATATTGTAGATCCCGGCAGTTCTGGATTAAGCGAAGATAACGATCGAATTATTCAGACCGACTTGAGAAATGAGATGTCTCGTTCTTATCTCGAGTATGCAATGAGCGTTATAGTTGGTCGTGCGCTTCCAGATGCAAGGGATGGATTAAAGCCAGTTCATAGAAGAATTCTTTATGCGATGTATGAACTTGGTTTAACTAGCGGTAGACCTTACAGAAAATGTGCAAGAGTTGTTGGAGAAGTACTTGGTAAATACCACCCACATGGCGATACTGCTGTCTACGATGCTTTGGTGAGAATGGCTCAGGATTTTTCTATGAGAATGCCACTCATAGATGGGCATGGAAACTTTGGTTCTGTAGATAACGACCCTCCCGCAGCGATGAGGTATACAGAATCTCGTCTACAGTCTCTTACAGATGAAAGTTTATTAGAGGATATTGAATCCGAAACTGTAGATTTCGCTGATAACTTTGATGGTTCTCAACAAGAGCCAACAGTTCTACCTGCAAGAATTCCTCAACTTCTTTTAAATGGATCATCTGGAATAGCGGTCGGAATGGCAACTAATATACCGCCCCACAACTTAGGAGAATTAATCAATGGTCTAAAATCAATAATAAGAAACCCTTCGTTAGAAGATAGAGAACTTTTTGAACTTATAAAGGGTCCCGATTTCCCAACTGGTGGCCAAATCTTAGGAAGAGATGGTATCAGAGAAACTTTCAAAACTGGAAGAGGTTCAATAACTATGAGAGGAGTAGCAAATATTGAGCAAATCAAATCAGCTGGTAGAGCAGAAAAAGATGCAGTAATAATTACTGAACTCCCATTTCAAACTAATAAAGCGGCTTTGATAGAGAGAATTGCAGATCTGGTTAATGAAAAAAAATTAGAAGGTATTTCTGACATAAGAGATGAAAGTGATCGTGATGGCATGAGAATTGTTATTGAGTTAAAAAGAGATGCCTATCCACAAGTAGTTTTAAATAATTTATTTAAGTTAACCCCTCTACAAAATAACTTTAGTGCAAATATTCTGGCCCTAGTTAAAGGAGAACCCACAACTCTCTCACTTAGAAAAATGTTAGATGTATTTCTAGATTTTAGAGTGGAGACAATAAGACGTAGAACAGGATTTTTATTAAAAAAGGCTGAAGAAAGAGATCATATCGTAAGGGGTCTTTTATTAGCCTTAGGCGCTATGGATGAAATTATCACCCTAATAAGATCAGCGAAAGATTCAATTTCAGCCCGAGAAAAATTACAAAATGATCATAAATTATCTTCCACTCAGGCAGACGCAATTCTACAAATGCAGCTAAGAAGATTAACAGCTCTTGAGGCCGATAAAATCAAAGCAGAACATGATGAATTAACACAAAAAATCAACCAATATCAGCAAATATTAAGTAGTAAAGAAAGAATTTTTCAAATTATTCTTGAAGAACTTAAAAAAATCGATGAAAGATTCTCTTCTCCCAGAAAAACAGAAATATTAGATTTAGGTGGCGGATTAGATGATATTGATCTCATAGCTAATGACAGATCCGTAGTTCTACTAACTGAAGCAGGTTATTTAAAAAGGATGCCTGTTAATGAATTTGAATCTACCAGTCGAGGGTCAAGGGGAAAGGCTGGCACAAAGACACAAGGCGATGATGAGGTTAAATTATTTATAAGCTGCAATGATCACGATACTCTTTTACTTTTCAGTGATAGAGGGGTCGCTTATGCTCTCCCAGCTTATCGAGTTCCCATGAGTAGCAGGACTGCAAAAGGTACTCCATCAGTTCAACTTCTCCCGATACCAAGAGAAGAAAAAATAACTTCACTAGTTGCAGTAGATTCTTTTGATAACGATTGTTATTTATTGATGCTAACAAGGGCTGGATTTATAAAAAGAACTTCACTTTCTGCTTTCTCAAAAATTCGATCAAATGGTCTAATAGCAATTAATCTTGAGGATGGGGACGCCCTGACATGGGTCAGATTATCAAAAGAGGGCGATAGTGTTTTGATTGGGTCAAGGACAGGAATGGCTATTCATTTCAGATTAGATATTAACGAATTAAGGCCTCTTGGCAGGACTGCAAGGGGGGTTAAATCAATGAACCTGAGGGAAGGAGACAATCTTGTATCTATGGATGTTTTGACATCTGATTTAGTTGATCAATTGGCTAATAATGAGGATATTAATAAAGAAATTGATGAAAATCTTGAAGTTAACTCTTCAGAAGGTCCTTGGGTACTAATAGCTAGTGCATTTGGACTAGGAAAAAGAGTACCCGTAACTCAGTTTAGATTACAAAAGAGAGCAGGGATGGGATTAAGAGCGATAAAATTCAGAATTAAAGATGATGTATTGGTTTGTTTAAAAGTCCTTGGGCAAGGAGAAGAGCTACTTTTCGTAACAGAAAAAGGTGTAATAGTTAGAACAAGCGCAGATAAAATTTCCCAGCAATCTAGAGCAGCTACTGGAGTAAAATTACAAAGAATTGACGAGGGGGATCATTTATCAGAGGTAGTATTAGTTCCTCGAGAACAAATAGAGGAATTAGACCAAATAAGCTTAGAGAAAGAAAAGTAAAAACAATTCTTAACTAGAAAATATGGAAATTCTTGATATTTTAATTTTAGGTTCCGGTCCTGCAGCATTATGTTTAGCTTCAGAATTAGCCAAGCAGGACTTAAATATAAAGGGAATATCCACTAAATCTCCTAATGAAAAATGGGAGAATACTTATGGCATATGGGCATCTGAATTAGAGGAATTAGGATTAGAAGCTTTATTATCTCACCGTTGGAGTAAAACAGTTAGTTTTTTCGGAAATGGTGAAAACAAGAAGGGAGATACTCCAACAAAACATAACTACGATTATGGTTTAATAAATCAAGAAGCTTTTCAAAATGAACTTTTAAAAAAATGTAAAGGGATCGAATGGTTGAATGAAACTGCAAAAGAGATCATAGAGAAAAATAAATTATCTGAGGTAATTTGTTTTTCAGGATTAAGAATAAAGGCTAGGTTAGTTATTGACGCAAGTGGACATAAAAGTAAGTTTGTAAAAAGACCAGTTCAAAATGAAATCGCTCAACAAGCTGCATATGGAATTGTAGGCAAATTCTCATCGCCACCTGTTAATGAGGAACAGTTTGTTTTAATGGATTATCGTTCAAATCATTTAAATAATGATGAAAAGTTATCATCTCCCTCCTTCCTTTATGCAATGGATCTGGGAAATCAAACTTTTTTTGTTGAAGAAACATCATTAGCTAGTTATCCAGCATTGTCACAAGAAAATCTTAAAAAAAGACTTTTTAAAAGACTGAATAGTAAGGGAATTAGGGTAAGTGAAATTTTTCATGAAGAGAATTGCCTTTTTCCAATGAATTTACCTCTCCCATTTAAAAAACAATTTGTACTTGGTTTTGGAGGTGCCGCAAGTATGGTCCATCCTGCATCAGGATATATGATTGGATCTTTATTAAGAAGGGCTCCACTCCTTGCAAAAAAATTAGCAATCTTTTTAAAAGAACCTCATCTAAGTTCTTTTGAGGTAGCAACAAAAGGATGGGATGTCTTATGGCCTTACGAGCTAACACAAAGGCATAAACTTTACCAATATGGGTTAAGAAGATTAATGAGTTTTGACGAAAGTAGATTAAGAAGCTTTTTCTCAAATTTCTTTAAATTATCGACTAAGGAATGGGTAGGTTTTCTCACTAATACACTACCACTGCCAAAACTAATTTACGTAATGAGTAAGATGTTTATAAATTCACCTCTAAAAGTAAAACTAGGAATGCTCAAGTTAAATTAATTTTTTATTTTCGCCAATCATTAATATTAATATCTGGGAAAACTTTATCTTCTTCCTCAATATCTTCAAGAAATCTTAAATTAATGTTGGAACAGTCTTTAATCATTTCAACTAATTTCCAGAATCTTAACAAGTGTCGTTCTATCCTCTCTTTTGCAAGCTGAGTTGTAGTTCCAGCTCTTAGAATAAAACTCCAATCAGAGGATTCAGAGAGAAGTAATTCTCTCGCTGCTTGCTTTAAAAGTCTTGAAGATAAATCATTATTAAAATTTTTTGAGCATAAATCAACAAAAGTTGAGCCTGCTTTTGTGATTTCTGGAACGATCCACGCATTTGCATCATTAATCCAGTAGTTATGGTAACCACCTTGCCCCCAGCTTGAGGGAGAAGGATCGCAAATCTGGAGATTTGGCTTTTGAAGTAAGAATTCTTTTAAATTTGTTAGCTTAATTGAAAATTTATTAGAGTTTTTTAAAATATTTTCAATAAAAAAAGGCCCCTCATACCACCAATGACCAAATAACTCTGCATCGAATGGAGCTACCAATAAAGGATTAAAGGAAGAGGATAAAGTTAATTTTTCTAATTGTTTGAATCTTGCATCAAGGTAAGCTTCAGCATGTTCTGCAGCCTTATTTTTAGCCTCATTTTCTAAGTAAAAATCCTTTTTCCCTAATGGTACGTTTTCATCTGTAATCTTATGAAACTTTAAACCCAAGGGTCTTTTAGTTAAAATTCCTTTCTCTTGAAGCTTAGAAACAGGTAATTCCCATCCCAAATCCTTATGAAATTCCCTGTAAACTTTATTGCCTGGGAATCCATCCTTAGCAGACCAAACGGGCAAGGTTGACTGACTATCTCTTCCGAAGAATGCAACTCCTTTTTTCGAGCAGATTGGAGCGTATACACCGTACCTAGGCCTTGGTTTGGAATTTAGAATCCCATGACCATCTAAGATTGCATATCTAATTCCAGAATTGAATAGAATTTCATCTAAATTTTCATAATATGCACATTCAGGTAACCAAATACCTAAAGGCTTAGTTCCAAGAATATTTTCATGGCTTCTAATTGCTGTATTAATTTGTCCTTTAACAGTTTCAGGATTCTCCCTTAAAATTGGCAAATATCCGTGGGTAGCAGCACAAGTAAGTATATCCAAATTTCCAGAGTTATTTAAAACTCTAAACTTGTGAATTAAATTTCCAGAACATTTTTGCCAGTATAAGTATTTATCATTAAGATTTTTCATTAAGAATGCAGAAGCATTTTTTTCTTCTTGAGGTAGTTCGTTTAAGAAATCATTCCTTGTTTTAATCCACCTTGGTAAAGTTTCTTGAATTTGTTTATTATCAAGAAGTGATAACAATGTTGGAGACAAACTAATAGTAAGTTTTGTATTTAAAGGATTTTCATTTTTGGAAGATTCTATTGATTGAAGCAGTGGTATATAACATTCAAATATTGCCTGAAATAACCAATCCTCTTCTAACGAGTTTTTCTCGTTTTTTCTTACGTAAGGAAGATGAGCATGCAAAACTATCGCTAACTGACCTAAAATATTTTTTTTTGGGTATTGCCCATTCATACTTTTTATAGTTTATGCCTGTAATTCTATAAAAAATCAAAATTAACCTTTTATAAAAAGGAAGCTTTAATCTTAAAACAATACTTTAATAATTAAAGTAATTTATTTTTTTTTTCAGAAATTTAACCAATATTGTTAAGTAAGTAAGCCTACGGCAAGTTTTTATTGAACAACATCTAGTCAATTTTTTTTAATTAGCTTAAAATAAGTTTAAGTAGTTCCTTCTAATGTCCAAAGACCCTGGAAGAATTTTGATCTTTGATACAACTCTTCGAGATGGAGAGCAATCTCCTGGTGCCAGCTTGAATCTTGAAGAAAAACTTGCTATTGCCAATCAATTAGCAAGATTAGGTGTAGATGTTATTGAAGCTGGATTCCCTTTTGCAAGTCAAGGAGATTTTAAAGCTGTTAATAAAATTGCCAATGCAATAGGGAAAGAAAATGGTCCTATAATCTGCGGTCTAGCTAGAGCCTCTAAAGGCGATATAAAAGCATGTTACGAAGCAGTAAGTCCAGCTCCTAAAAAAAGAATACATACTTTTATTGCTACAAGCGATATTCATCTTAAGCATAAACTTAAAAAATCCAGAAAAGATGTTCTTCACATAGTTCCAGAAATGGTTAATTACGCAAAATCATTGGTAGATGATATTGAGTTTTCTTGTGAAGATGCCTCAAGGAGTGATCCTGACTTTTTATACGAAGTTATTCAACTTGCAATCTCTGCGGGAGCGACAACGATAAATATTCCTGATACTGTTGGATTTACCACCCCCAGTGAATTTGGCAAATTAATTGCCGATATAAATAAAAATGTTTCAAATATTGATGAAGCAGTAATTTCAGTTCATGGTCATAATGATTTAGGTTTAGCAGTTGCAAATTTTCTAGAAGCATTAAAACATGGAGCAAGACAACTAGAATGTACGATTAATGGAATTGGAGAGAGAGCAGGAAATGCGTCTCTAGAAGAATTAGTAATGGCACTTCATGTAAGGAAAAGCTTTTTTAATAGTTTTTTCAAAAGGAATCCAGATTCACCAACTCCTCTCACAGCAATAAGGACAGAAGAGATAACAAAAACATCTAGGCTCGTTTCAAACCTAACTGGAATGACTATTCAACCTAATAAAGCAATTGTAGGAGCTAACGCTTTTGCCCACGAATCAGGTATTCATCAAGATGGGGTCTTAAAAAATAGACTAACTTACGAAATTATCGATGCAAAAACTGTTGGCTTGAGTGATAACAAAATATCTTTGGGAAAACTTAGTGGGAGAAGTGCTGTAAGAGCAAGATTAGAAGAAATGGGATATGACTTAAGCAGAGAAGACTTAAATGATGCTTTTACTCGTTTTAAGGATCTAGCTGATCGGAAAAGAGAAATTACTGATAGAGACTTAGAAGCAATTGTGAGTGAACAAGTACAACTCCCAGAAGCTAAATTTCAATTAAGCCTCGTGCAAGTAAGTTGCGGTAACGCATCTAAACCTACAGCTACGATCACTCTTCTAAATACCGAAGACAATACAGAGGATACTGCCGTTGCGATAGGGACTGGGCCTGTTGACGCTGTATGCGAGGCTTTAAATAAATTAGCTAAAGTTCCTAATGAACTAATTGAATTTTCTGTTAAGTCGGTAACAGAAGGTATTGATGCTTTGGGAGAAGTCACAATAAGAATAAGAAGGGATAATAAGATATATTCTGGTCATTCTGCTGATACGGATGTTGTTGTTGCAGCTGCGAATGCTTACGTTAACGCATTAAATAGGCTTTTATATTCCAAGAAAAAAGATTCAATTCACCCACAATTAGATAATTTTGAAAATCATGAGAAAACATTTCTATCAAATCCTACAAATTAAATTATTTCTTAGGATTATTAAGGAGCCTTAAAAATAGTCTCTTAATACTGTAGATTAATTTAATAGTTATAGCAGTAAATAATGAGAGAAAGGGTACTTGGATATTGGGCACTTTCATGGGTTGGGTTAATCAGCAATATAACTGCTCTTCCAATAATCGCATTAATAATAAGCTTTGGCCCTCCTCTAAAAGTTGCAAATATAACACTTGCCATAAGCCTTGGTTGGCCTGCTGCGATAGTTGGAATAGTTTCGTCAGCAGCTCTTTTAGCAGAAAGAAAATGGGGAGTAACCTTAACTCTAGTATCCCTATCAATGGTGATTACTGGCATGGGTCCTTATTCAGTAGTAAGACTTATAACTATTCAGGACATTTTTGGAATTGGTGGTATTACTCTTTTGACAACATTATTAAGTACCGTAGCTCTTTTATATTGGTGTAATCCAAAACATCGAAGAAGTATTAGATTATAGATTATCTCAAAGAAACTTAAGAAAAGGTATTATTCTTGCTTGTTGGATACTGAATTCTTCTATGTCTAATTCTTTTCCATACATTCAAGAATGCTCTTTTAATAAGAAAAATTTCTCCCATCGATAAATTACTATCATTTAGTTGGCCATCCTTCTGTCGTGAGTAAATGATATTAGATATTGTTTCCAAAGCTTCTTTATCAGAGGCATTTATATTCATAGCTCTTAGCGCTGCTTCACATCCATCTGCAAGCATTAAAATCGCTGTTTCTTTTGATTGAGGCACTGGGCCTTTGTATCTAAAATCATTTTCATTAATCTTAAGATTCTTTTCTTTAGCTTTATGAAAAAAATATCCCATTTTTAAGGTTCCTTGATGCTCTGGGATAAAATCAGCTATTGGTTTAGGTAGTCTATTTTTTCTTGCATACTTTAATCCTTCATCAACATGAGCCTGTAATACCTCTGCACTCCGGATAGGATCATCTATTTCATCATGTGGGTTCTTTGATCCATCCTGATTTTCAATAAACCAATTAGGGGCATGTAATTTACCAACATCATGATACAAAGCTCCAGTTTTAATTAAATCAATATCCCCTCCAATCATTCTTGTTGCTTCCTCTGCTAAACCACAAATAAGTAAAGTATGTTCAAAAGTACCAGGCGCTTCAATAGACAATCTTCTAATGAGAGGCTTCTCTTTATCCGCCAATTCGAGTAATCTTGCTTTAGTTAATAGTCCAAATATAGATTCAAAAATAGGAATAAATAAAATAGTGAAGAGCATTACTATTGCCAATACCAAGGAATCTGAAAATATTTTGCCATTAGCAAAAACAAATTCTTGCTTGTCAATTAAGGATATTTTATCTTTACCTATCAAAATACATTGACTTAAAAAGGCTCCAATGGGAATAAAAAATGATAATTGGAGCAACTGAGCCCTACTTCTTATTCTTCCTCCAAGTACAGATACTACTGAAGCACAAACTAATGAAATAAGAAATAAATTGTTATCGATAGCAATTGACGGATCAGGCCAACT
Source organism: Prochlorococcus sp. AG-402-K21 (assembly GCA_003216775.1). Classification (GTDB taxonomy): domain Bacteria; phylum Cyanobacteriota; class Cyanobacteriia; order PCC-6307; family Cyanobiaceae; genus Prochlorococcus_A. Next base: position 54,707 of record QCII01000008.1, on the reverse strand, counting down.
AATACTTGCTATTGATACCCAAGCCAAAGCCGTTATACTGCCCATACCTTGAGAAATTATTAACGCTGGTGGAATTAGCATTGATAATGGACTTATGGTTGAAGCTAAGGCTAATTTAGTAGACTGCACTGCAAAAAGAAGAGTAATAATCAAAATAATTTGTCTTGAAGTAATTGAAGGATTCTCTTTTTTAGCAACAAATATCAAAATCCAAGAACTAATAAGTGCTTCAGCGAAAGTCAAAAGCCACGAAAAAATATCTTGGAAATTTAGAGGTGACACAAGAAGTAACTTATAAGAAGAAATTATTGAAATTAAAATGCATATTAGAAAAATTATTAGATTATCAATTTTTGAAATCATAATTGGTTGTTTTATAGGAACTTGACTTCGCCTCCATAAGTAAAGCAACTTTTTTGAGGTTGTTGTAATGTTTTGCACAGAATATAGGTAAATCTATTTGAATAATTTAAGATTATAGGCATGCTAGATGTAAAAAGGAGATGTTTTTCTAAATGTCATTAAAATTAGACGGTAAAAAATTATCTCTTGAAATTGAAGAAAAATTAAATAACTATATTTCTAGTAATGAAAAAATTGCCAAAAGAGCTCCAGGTTTAGCTGTAATAAGAATAGGTGAAGACCCTGCAAGTGGTGTTTATGTTAAGAATAAGGAAAAAGCGTGTACTAGGGTTGGGATAAAAAGCTTTATCTTTCATCTAAAAGATAATGTAGAGCAAAAAGAAGTTGAACAATTAATAAAAAAACTTAACTTTGACGAAGATATCGATGGAATGTTGCTTCAACTACCCATCTCAAAAAAGTTTGATGAGCAAAGATTAATAAGTCATATCAATCCAAGCAAAGACGTAGATGGATTAAATGAGAAAAACATCGGCAAATTAGTAAAAAATGAGCCTGCGATGAGATCTTGCACCCCAGCAGGAATTATTAATTTATTAAGATCCCAAAATATTGCAATTGAAGGAAAGAAAATTGTTGTTATCGGAAGAAGTTTACTAGTTGGGAAACCCCTATCGCTTATGTTGTTAAATCTAAATGGGACCGTAACGATGACTCATTCAAAAACAATAAATTTAAATAAAGTCTGTAAAGAAGCTGATATTCTAATTGCTGCAGCAGGGAAACCTAATCTTATAGATTCAAGTTTTGTGAAAGAGGGAGCAGTTGTAATTGATGTTGGGATACATAGATTAAAAAGTTCTGATAAAAATAAAACCAGATTATGTGGGGATGTATTATTAGAAGATGTCATTCCTAAAGTATTTGCTTATACGCCTGTTCCAGGAGGTGTTGGACCGATGACAGTGACAATGTTACTTGTAAATACTGTTTTTAGCTGGCAAAAACAATTTGGTTTATCATCAACACTAAATGAACTTGTGCCATAAACTCCAGGATGAAAAAATTTATCATTATTAAAGGAATAAAATGACTGAAGTTTTAGATAGTATTTCTGATTTTGAAAAATATCTTAAAAACACAAAAAAGATTGTAGAAGAAGCCCTTAATTATTCTTTAGGGCCAGAAAAACCAGAAATACTAAGAGAGTCAATGAGATATTCTCTTTTGGCCGGGGGGAAAAGAATACGTCCAATTTTATGTTTAGCATCTTGTTCACTAGCTGGAGGAGATCCTTCAGTAGCTGTTCCTACTGCAGTAGCAATAGAAATGATTCATACAATGTCCTTAATTCATGATGATTTGCCCGCTATGGATAATGATGACTTGAGGAGAGGGAGACCAACAAATCACAAAGTATATGGGGATGCAATTGCTATTCTTGCTGGCGATGCATTATTAACTAGAGCCTTTGAGATGGTCTCTTTAAGGAGTCCAGGAGTTGACTCAACTAGATTACTAAATGTAATTGGTGAACTTTCCTTAGTCGCAGGAGCACCTGGCCTCGTGGGGGGGCAAGTTGTAGATTTAGAATGCGAGGGCAAAGAAGTTAACCTTGAAACCCTAGAGTATATTCATCTTCATAAAACTGGAGCTTTATTAAAAGCTTGCGTTAGAACGGGCGCGATGATTGCAGGAGCCAACAATAAGCTACTAGAAGCTCTAACAATATATGCTGAGGGAATTGGTTTGGCTTTTCAAATCATAGATGACATCCTCGATTTAACTTCTAGCAGTGAAACACTTGGAAAAACCGCAGGTAAAGATCTTCTAGCTGACAAAACTACATACCCTAAATTACTTGGCATGGAAGAGTCAAAGAAAAGAGCTTTTGATTTAGTTGAAAAAGCAAAAAAAGCGATTGAACCCTGGGGTTCAGATGCAAAGTATCTATTATCCCTAGCAGACTTTATTACAAATAGAGACCGGTAGATAGTTTAACTTTATGCCTGAATTTTTTTCCTTTTTTAATAATTCAGTTCTTTTTTGGAGCTTATTATCCTGTTTATTAGCTCAATTTTTTAAAATCGTATTCAATTTCTTCTCAACTGGAGAGATAAGATTTGGAATTATGTTCGAGACAGGTGGAATGCCTTCGAGTCATTCCGCCTTAATAACTGGTGCTACATCTGGTATAGGTTATGAATTGGGATTTGATAGCTCAATATTCGCACTATCAGTTGCTGTCGCACTAATAGTTATGTATGACGCTAGCGGTGTAAGAAAGTCAGCTGGAATTCAAGCTGCAGAAATCAATAAACTATCAAAAAAAATAAACCCTCAATCTGAATTACTTTTAAAAGAAACCCTAGGCCACACAAAAATCGAGGTCATAGTGGGGAGTCTTTTAGGACCATTGATTACTTTGCCAGGAATGTTTTTTTTAGGTTCTCCTCTCAAAATATTCAATTTGATAATAAATTAAGAATTCTTTAAAAAAATAATTTGGGTGGCATCTATAAAGTTTTTTGCAACTTCTGGAGAACTTGGCAAATGTAAGTGAATCCAACTTGCATGTAATTTTTCATCAAAAAAGCCTTCATTTTTATATTCAGTTTTCCAAGATTTAATTTTCCATGGGGAAGAAAGTTTGTTCTGAAGCTTAGCTTTTCTTAAATCAAGTTCAGATAAATTATTTTCGATTTCCCAATAGTGAAATTCATGACCTCTTATTAATTGATTTTGTTTAATAATAGGAGCATCTTTTAAACCCTTAATGAATCTATAACCTACTGAAAGTTTACTTTTTTTCGATCTAAAAGGTAAGATCCCACTCATTTTATAATTATCACCATTTTCATCTTTTATAAAGTCTCCTAAAATCATCATCCCTCCGCACTCTGCGTATATAAATCCATTTTTACGGAATTTCCTTAAAGAATTTAAACTTTTTTTTGAGTTACTTATATGTTCTGCATATTTTTCAGGAAACCCTCCAGGAATTATTAAAGAAGAAGCCTCATTTGGTATTTCTTCATTATCATAAATACTCCAAGGAATCAAAGGTATTCCTATTTCACCCAAAAACTCCTTAGTTTCAGGGTATTGAAAATGAAATATTTTATCTTCTGCAATTGCGATAGGTTTATTTTTATCTATTTTAAAATCTTCAAAACTTACAGAATTAAATATTTTCTTTTGAGGAGATTTTAGAAATTTAATAAGAGAAAATACATCAAGATTTCTTTCAGCGAAATTTGCAAAATATTCAACATCAATTTCTTTACCATTATCCAATGGAGATATCAAACCTAAATTAGCTTTGTTTAAAGTTATTTTTGAATCAGATGGTAAAAAACCTAGGATTTCGATGTCTTCATTTTTAAACACTTCTTTGATTAATTTTTTATGTCTATCTGAATTAACGTTATTAAATATAATCCCTGGTATTGACAACTCACTATCGAAATCTCTAAAACCTCGAACAGTCGCCAAAAGAGAAGCTACTTGACCTCTCGCATTAACAATAAAAATTATTGGAACTTTGAGAAGTTTAGAGACATTTGCAGTGCTGGAATAGGTTGTTGACCCTAATCCATCAAACAGACCCATTGCTCCTTCAATTAATGAGAATTCATATTTCAAAGAATGTTTAAAAAAACTTTCTTGAACCCATTCTTCACCACTTAAAAAAATATCTAAATTCCTACAAATAGGTTGGCCAATTGAACTAAGTTGTTGTTGATCAAGATAATCTGGGCCGACCTTGAAAGTTTGTATTTTTATACCTTTTGAGAACGCCCAACAAGATATCAAAAGCGATAATGTAGTTTTCCCACTATCAGTTGAAGGAGAAGATATTACACAAGGCATTTATTAGTTATTAAAACCATTAAATATTTGAAGAGCTATTTTAATAGAATTTTGAAAAAGAGGACTTGTATTACCTCTACTACTTCCTAATAATTTACTAACATCATACTCTGATGTAGAAAAAGAATTTGGAACTACTTGTTCTATTAATTCCATATTAGCCATTCCCCCTGCTTCAAGTCTCATACATTCGACTGATTCACAGCCAAGTATTACACAAGTGTTATTTTTTTGTACCTCACTAATTTTTGAAATCAACCTCAATCCAATAACTTGTCCTAAATGAATACTTGGATTTCCCAAAGAAAGGGGATTAATTGATGCAGAAATAATTTCACCATTAATTCTTTCAAACTCTATTTTTGTTAATTCTGTATCACTTTCAACTCTTAGAAAAGACCAACTAAGTTTATCGCTAATCCATGAAATCAAAAACAAAGCTTGAATCATATGATCTCCTGCTATATCAATATCAATATCAGTAATATGATCTAAAATTGGCCTTCTCGATGGGGGATCAAAAATCATCGCTAATGATTCCCTCCAATTTTTTAACCTGACCCAATTCAAATCATTAATAGCTTTATTTGAATTATTTAATTGATCTAAAACTTTTAAACATCTGTTGGGCGATCCAAGAGCAGTATCAATTATTAACCTTAGACCATAATTAGTAAAATATTCGAAGATTTCGGGCGATTCATCCAAGCTTCCATTCCACCACAACCATGAAGGTAATTCATCAATAGATAATTCATCAATTATTTTTAATCCTTTATTGTATATTGAGTCTGAGTCCCCCCTAATAACAACTAAATCCCCACATATAGGTTGCATATCTGGAGTATCACTTAATGGACAGTAAGCGGATACAAAAGTTTTGATATCTGCATTTTTATTTAAAGTTGGCGCTAGAGTTATTAATCTTCTTGGATTCAATGTACTTATTGATGATTCAAAAAATTGTCCTCTAAAGTCTTCAAAGTCTTTATTAGATAAATTTTTCTTCAACACATTCAATAATTCTTCACTATTAAAGGAAGTAGTAATAGGAAGTCCTTGATCTAAAATAAATTTTTTAGCAACTTCAATTATCTCTTGACTTAAACTCCCAGTAATTGGTCCACTTACTAATCCTTTTTGAACCAAACATTGTTCTAGCCAAGCAGGCTGCCAGACCATTAATGTAAAAGTATTAGCTCCAGTATTATCTTTATCTTCTGAAATCCATAATTTATTAAGGTAATTAGAAATTTCCTGATAAGGTAACTCTAATGGGGTTTGGAGTGTTAGTTGAGGTTTCATTTTTAAGGTCTACGCCAGAAAATACTATCTTTTGAAAGTAATTGATCAGACTGAGGAGGTCCCCACGTCATAGATTCATAATTATAAATAGGTAACTTCCAAGGAGAATTATCCATCAATTCTATTAATGGCGTATAAAGTTTCCAGGCTGCCTCTACTTCATCACTTCGAGTAAATAAGGTTGGGTCAGAAAGCATTGCATCAGCTAATAATCTTACATAGCCTTCATCTGAGGGTTCTCCAAATGATTCATCATAAGAAAATTCCATCTCAACAGGTCTTGATTTCATTCCAGAACCAGGAGATTTTACCTCAAATTTGAAAGTAGCACCTTCATTTGGCTGAATTCTAAGGATAAGTTGATTTGGGGCAGGATTTATTATTGTTGATTCAAATAAATGAACAGGAACGTCTTTAAAAGTCAAGACTATTTCTCCAAGCCTTTTTGGTAGTCTTTTCCCTGTTCTCAAATAAAAAGGCACTCCTTGCCAACGCCAGTTATCAACGAAAACTTTTGTCGCAATATAAGTTTCTGTTGTGCTATTACAATTAACACCATCTTCCTGCCTATATCCCTTGAGTCGATTTGAAATATTTCCTCCCTCACCATATTGACCTCTTATACAACAATTCCACGGTTCATTTTCGTCAGCAAGTTTTGAAGCTTGAAGAACCTTAGCTTTTTCATTTCTTATCGCTTCTGGTTCAAACTTTCCAGGAGGTTCCATTGCAGTAACAGCAAGCATTTGAGTCATATGATTTTGAAGCATATCCCTTAAAGCACCAGAGCTTTCATAATAACCTGCTCTATCTTCAACACCCACTGTTTCAGATGAAGTAATTTGAACATTTGATATATAATTTCTATTCCAGATTGGTTCAAAAATAGTGTTAGCAAACCTCAAAACAAGAATATTTTGAACTGTCTCTTTACCTAAATAATGATCAATCCTATAAATCTGACTTTCTTCAGCACAACTTTGAACAGTCTTATTCAATTTTTTTGCACTTGAATAATCTCGTCCAAAAGGCTTTTCAATCACTAAACGACTATTCTTAGGGTTATCTAAAAGGCCAGCTGCTTTAAGAGCTTTACATCCACTTGCATAGAAATTCGGAGATACTGATAAATAAAATGTTCTATTCCCATGAGTAGCTTGTATTTTATCAATTTCGCTTAATCTTTTAGAAAGCCTTACGACATGATCACGTTGTTGTAAGTCAACTGGTTCATAGAAAAGATAATTAGAAAATTGTTCCCACTCCCTTTCTTTACCGGATATTTGATTGGATAGCTTTACTTTCATCTTTTCTCTAAACTCATTATCAGTCCAAGGTCTTCTCGCACAGCCAACTATTCCAAATTCACTAGGAATTCTTCTTTGCAAATAGAGTTCGAATAAGGCTGGTATTAATTTTCTATGAGTTAGGTCTCCACTAGCACCAAATATCACTAAGCATTGTGGAGATATGACTCTTTCCTGCCGTAAGCCTAATCTCAGAGGATTACTTAAAGTTGAAGGCATATTTTTAGTATTCTTTTTTTAAAATCCTCTTTTTTTCTAAGATTAGCTACATATTGTGTCTAAACCAAAAAGTATCTTAGTAAGAAAAACTGAAATTAAATATTAAATATTTAGTAGGTTTCTACGTGCCATCTACCTGCTTTTTTTAGTTGTGGTCTTAACTCTGACCAGTTCAAACCTTTTTCATCTGCCGCCTTAGTCATTGCTTCATCTATTCCAGGCTCCATACCTTTTAACCCACAGAGATATATATGTGTCTTTTCATTTTCAATCATATTGAAAAGTTCATTGGCTGATTCTAAAACTCTGTCTTGAATATACATTCTTCCACCTTTTGTATTTTGCTGCTCACGACTAATAGCTTTTGTATATTTAAAATTATCTGGATTATCAGTAAGATATCTTTGAAGATCTTCCTCGTATAACAAATTAGCTGATTTTGGAGCACCCATAAACAACCAAGCTTTACCTTTATAATTCCATTTATTTTTTTCCTTTTCGGTTGGTTCGAACATTCTTCTTAAATAAGCCCTCATTGGTGCAATTCCTGTTCCAGTAGCCAACATAACAATGTTTGCATCCTCTTCGTCTGGGAGAAGCATCTCTTTACCTACAGGACCTGTTATTTTTACTTTATCTCCAGGCTTTATATCGCATAAGTAAGTGGAGCAGATACCATTGATGGTTTCTCCATCTTTTTCATACTGAAGCTGCCTTACGCAAAGAGATACTGTATTTCCATTAAAGTCATCTCCATGTCTGGTGCTAGCAATTGAGTAAAGTCTTAATTTATGAGGTTTTCCATTAGCATCTTCACCAGCAGGCATGATACCAATGCTTTGGCCTTCTACATAATTTAAAAATGGATCACTATCTTTAAGGTCGAAAGTTATGTGATTCACTCTACCAATTGCTCCTTCTTTAAGAAGACTGTAGTTTTCGATCACTGTTCCTTCATATGGTGTTTTAGGCCTATAAATATTTACTGGTACATCTGCATGTTTTTTCTTAACTACTTTTGGAGCTTCTGTTTTTGGAGCTTCTGTTTTTGAAACAGCGACTTTTTTGGGTTCCACAGCTTTTGACTCAGGTTTTTTTGTTTTGGCTTCTTCAACAAATTTTAGAGCTCTTTTATTAAAGGTTGTGAGTATAAAATAAAAAACGGCTATTACGACTGGTATATGAGCTAATCCGCCTGCGATTACTTTTGCTTGTGAATACATTTTTTAAATTTCTTTTATAAAAGATTATCAATTTGTAGTTTAATTTGTAGTGATTTTACAAAAATGGTTACGTTTTGAGATCGGAATAAATAAATAAAATTATTTTTATTTTTCTGTATTTGTTGTTTTTATCAGTATAGTTACACAGATCATAATTTTTATCTGATTAAGAATTTCGTTTATGAATAATCCTGAAGAATCAGTAGATCATTCTAAAAAAAATGATTACAGGACAATTGAGCAAACAATGGAAAAGCTTTCTGGAGGAACAAGAAGACTTGCAGCTCAACTCACAACTTCTACAAGTTTAGATTCTCTTTGGAATGTTTTAACAGATTATGATCGACTAAATCTTTATATACCAAATCTACTCTCAAGCAAAAAAATATATCAAAAAAATAATAACGTTCGTCTTAAACAAATTGGGGCGCAAGATTTTCTTGGCATGAAATTTTCGGCTGAAGTGACAATCGATTTATTTGAAGATAGGGAGCTTGGCCTATTAAAATTCAATTTAATTAAAGGAGATTTTAGAAAATTTGAAGGTAGTTGGCAAATTAAAAATATTAAAAATACTTCAAAAAACTCATTGATTTATGATCTTACTGTTCAGGGTTGTCAGTGGATGCCTATAGGAATGATAGAAAAGAGATTAAAAAAAGATCTCTCAGAAAATTTGATAGCCGTCGATAGGCAAGCAAAATTAACAAGAAATTAAATTTTAAATAATAGCCCCAAGGGGATTCGAACCCCTGTCGCCTCCGTGAAAGGGAGGTGTCCTAGGCCTCTAGACGATGGGGCCAGGAAAATAGCATAACAGCTTATTAAAAATTAAGAGTAAGACTAGCCTTTCGTCAAGTATTGTTGATCTTTGTTTTGTCCCTGCCATACAGGGACGGTAAAATGGAAGCAAGAACCAACACCAACTTCAGATACGACCCATATTCTTCCACCATGGACTTGCACTATTCTCCTGCATACGGACAATCCAATTCCAAATCCTGAAGTTCCTTCAGAAGTCTGTGGGAGTCTTACTCTATCAAGAAAAATTCTTTTTTGTTCGCTCAGTGGAATCCCAGCTCCTTTGTCACAAATTGTTATTTCTACCCATTGATTTGTCTTGTGAATCATTGTAATTTTTAAAGATCCAGAGTCATTAGAAAATTTAATAGCATTTTCAATTAAATTTAAAAAAACTTGCCTCATCCTTCTTTGATCTGCAAATACACTTGGCAAATCAGATGGAATATCAGTATCAATTTCAATATTCCTTAATCTCCAGAATTTTTCTAACTCTAGTATTACTTCAGCACTAATATTGCCTAAATCAATTTTCTGAGGATTAAATAACGCTTCCCATTTTGTCGTTCCAACTTCTAGAAGATCCTGAGATAACAGTTCAATCTCTTCTAAACGCCTTTTAATTACATCTTGCAATTTCGTAATGTCTATTTGTCCAAGTTTTTGACTTTGAACAGCCAAAGTGGCAGCGGTTAAGGGGGTTCTTAATTCATGAGCAACCATTCTTAATAGTCTTTCCTGAGATTCTATTCTTTTTGTTAGTGTCTCATTTTCTTGTCTTAAAACTAGAAGTTCATCTTCAAGAAGAAATTCTTTTTGAGTTCTTATCGAATCAATTTTGGATGGTTGCAAGTTAATCCCTAGATTTTTTGTTAATCCTTCCTGTTTCCACCTTGGCAACCATTTTTGCAACTGAGCAAAAATATTACTTCCAGCAAATATTTGCTTTGGAGTTGGGGATATCTTTATGAGAGCGGGAATAGCGACTAATCTATGTAATTCGAGTAATTCCGGTTGTTCTGTAGGCTCAGAAATCTGAAGAGATATCTCGAATTCACAATCATCTGATTCTAAATAAGATATCAGAGACTTAATATCACCACTAGAAAGGTGATTTCTAGCTGCTACAAGTATTAATTTTAGCTCTTTTTTATCATTCAAATGATTCCCCCTGAAGTGTTGAAAAGCTGTTAATCATTATGAACACATTAAGATATTTATTTTTATTCTACAAATAAGCTATGAAATGAATAAGACAAATTTATAAATGGTTGTTATTAATCAAAACAAAAGCCTTAATTTTGGTGAAAATAATTCCCCAGAAATTTATTTAAATAGCAATTTAAAAAGATGGTTTTCTAGAAATATTGGATTATGGAAATCTAATAGAACATACTTTCTAAATGAATCACAAAAAACTTACAACTTATGTATGAACGTAAATATTCAAGCTCTTGAGAATAAATCCGAAGGGGATTCAAACTACAAATTCACTTGGTATCCAGAAAAGAAATATAATTTTTTTGAGGAAAATCCTCAATACAAAGAACAAGGTGAAATGCAAGCATTTTTAAAAGGACACCAACTTGTGAGGGAAAACTTTTATTTAAGTAATATTGAAGGTATATCAAACATTAAGCAAGTCGATGAACACGAAATGATTTTTGAATCTTCTTATGAAGATTGGTACATTCTAGAACATACAAGACTTGTAGATTCAGATAACTATAGATTCAGGGTAATATATTCATGGAACAAAAATAAACTAAAAATAGTAGAGAATCATCATGAAATAAAAATTATTAAATAATTACCCTTTATGAAATAATATTAAAAAAAAATAGCTATCTTGTTCTAAAAGATGTTTAGTAATGTTTATTAATTTTTATTCAAAAAGAATTTCTAAAATTATTAGTATTCTATGTTTATCATTTACTCTTTTTGAGATTAATACAGTAAATAATCAAATTAAAGCTGAAAAAAATTTAATTGCTGCTTCTGAGAAAGACCTTTTCTTATACAGACAAATGGGGGCATCTTATCTTTGTATAGCTTCAAAAGCCGATGTAGATTTTAATAAAGGGCTTGGGATAGCTAGTGCTACTTTTGCAAATGTAATAATTGGAAAGCATGGTGGGGTTATTAAAGAGTTAGGGAATGAAAAACTTAACGAAAAAAACTTATATAATGCAGGAACATTTCAAATTGTTGGAAGTGCACTTAATATTTGTCCTGAGAGCATTCCAAAAGAAATAAAAAAAGATTATGAAAAGAAGTTAAAGAAACTTATAAAAAATGCTAAAAAATAAAGTTACAATCCTACCTAAACATTGAACTTACCGAACTTTCTTCATGAATTCTCCAAATAGCTTCACCAAGCATATTTGCGACTGAAAGAACTTTTAACTGCGGAAAATCCTTTTTAACAAGAACTGGTATGCTGTTCGTCACAATAACTTGTTCGAACAAATCCTTGGTACTTAATCTTTCATAAGAAGGAGGAGAAAATACAGCATGAGAGGCACATGCAAATATTCTTTTAGCTCCTTCATTTTTTAATAAATTAGCTCCAGAACAAATTGTTCCTCCTGTATCAATCATATCGTCTATAAGAATAGCTGTTTTACCTTTAACTTCACCGATAACTGTTAAACTTTCAGCTATATTATGAGCTGCTCTCCTTTTATCAATTATTGCCAATGGAGCGTCTTTCATTAATTTTGCAAATGCTCTTGCTCTCGCAACACCACCTACATCAGGAGAGACAACTACAACTTCTTCTAAATTTAAAGTTTCTAAATAGTCAATCAATACAGGTGAACCGTAAATATGATCGCATGGGATATCAAAATAACCTTGTATTTGAGCAGAATGCAAATCCATTGCAAGAACTCTATCCACTCCTGATTTCTCTAATAAATTAGCCGTAAGTTTTGCAGTTATAGATTCTCTTCCTGAAGTCTTTCTATCAGCCCTTGCATATCCAAAATAAGGTATTACGGCCGTAATTTGTCTGGCAGATGCCCTCTTGCAAGCATCAACCATAATCATAAGCTCCATTAAACTGTCGTTAACAGGAGCGCATGTAGGTTGTATGAGAAACACATCGCAACCTCTAATAGATTGTTGAATCTGAACATAAAGCTCCCCATCAGCAAATCTTTTAGATATTAAAGGTACATTTTTAATCCCTAAATATGATGCAATTTCTTCAGCTAATTTAGGATTTGTTGTTCCACTTACTAACCTTAATCTACTATTGGTTAGATTAAAGTTTGATTGTTTATTCTGCGTTGCCGTGATAAAACTTGTCACGAAATTAGCAATATATACGATATCTTTATCGTAGTCGTTTATGCGAATTTAGCAAAAGATATTGAGTAGATTTTTTTAAAAGTTACATCTCTTTGAAAATGGGGGTAAAAGTCTATTGAAATTTAAATTTTTTTTAACTCAAATAGAAGACTATTAGACTAGTATTTGTCAATTAAAAAAAATTTGTATATCGTTAAATTTAGAGAATTAATAAAAATTTATTTGCAAATAATCAAAAAGTAAATTTAAAGACATGCCTATACAAAAAGTTCTTAAAACAAAATCATCAGGGGTACTTATGCATCCTTCATCTATACCAGGAGGAAGAGTGTGTGGGACTTTCGGTAGAGGAGCCAAAGAGTGGATAAAAAAACTTAATAAGCATGGAATTGAATATTGGCAATTTTTGCCCCTTACACCTACAGACTCTACAGGGTCTCCATATAGTTCCCCATCAAGTTTTGCACTGAACCCATGGTTTCTTGATATGGATGATTTGATCGACAAAGGCTTTATCTTTCTTTCTAAAACAGAAGAAATAGGATTTATAAATCAAAATAAGAATAGTTTTGATTTTGATCTTGCAAATGATTTAACAAAAAAACTAGGGGAGCTCCTTTTGCAAGGTTGGAGTTCTCAATCTGAGGAAAGAAAAAGTGATTTCTACAAATGGATTAATAAAAATACGTGGATTGAAGATTATTCAAAATTTATTGTTATAAGAGAGGAATTTGATAGGTTACCTTGGTGGCAATGGCCTAAGGAATTTAAAATAAAAAATAACTTATTTATAAATTCGTGGCTTCAGAAAAAAAGTGAAAAAGTACTTACCCAAAAATTAATACAGTGGCATTTAGATTCACAATGGAAAGCTATTAAAATATTTGCAAAATTATGTAATGTCAAGCTAATTGGGGATTTGCCCTTTTATGTTTCTAGGGATAGCGCTGACGTATGGAGTAATAAATCACTCTTTTCAATTTCTAATGATGGAGATTTAATCTTTCAGAGTGGTGTACCGCCTGATTATTTTTCATCTACAGGGCAATTATGGGGTACTCCTACTTACATTTGGTCAAAACATAAAAGGACAAATTTCCATTGGTGGAGAAATAGATTTAAAAGACAATTTGAACTTGCGGACCTGTTGAGGTTGGATCATTTTAGGGGGCTCGCAGGTTACTGGAGAGTTAATGGCAATTCTAAAACAGCAATATGTGGCAAATGGATAAATTCTCCAGGGAGGGCTTTATTAAATAAATTAAAAAATGATCTAGGAGTTAACTATCTACCAATTATTGCAGAAGATCTCGGAGAAATAACCCCAGATGTAGTAAAACTAAGGGAAAATTTTGAACTTCCTGGAATGAAAATATTGCAATTCGCTTTTGATGGAAATGAAGATAATCCATATCTACCTAAAAATATTGAAGGAGAAAATTGGGTAGTTTATACAGGGACCCATGATAACTCCACTTCCATCTCATGGTGGGATTGTTTAGACAATAATTCCAAAATAAGAATAAAAAATGAGTATAATTTTTCAGACAATCCCTCATGGAGTTTAATGGAAATTGGGATGCATACTAATGGCAATCTCTTTATCGCACCCATACAAGATATATTATCCTTAGATGACTCAAGTAGATTAAATCGACCTGGCACAATAAAAAATAACTGGAAATGGAAGTTAAATAGACCTTTAGAGGAAATAGATGAAAAAATTAGAATTTTTAGTGACTTAGGACGAAATTCTGGAAGAAGTAGAGATTAGGAATTTATTGAAGATTATTTTCAATGACTTCATGATCAATATTTTGAATCTCTATAATCTTTACATTTGAAATAAAATATCTCTTTAGGATAAAGATAGTTAGAATCAACATTAAAAAATATAAAACACTTCCCTGCCAAGTATTTAAAACATCAAATTTGCTTACAATAAAATCTTTATTTTCTCTTTTAAAAGTTTTTCTCTCTTTAATAGCTACTTTTAATAAAGTATTTTTTTTAAGTTTCAAGCAATCCTCTAGCTTTATTAAAATTGATCTTAAAAAGGGATACTTTGGTCTATTCTTTTCAACATTGTTCTCAATAGAATAAATTGATTCTTCAGGAATTTTTGAAATTTTTGACAATTCTTGGATGGTTAAATTTTCTCTAATTCTCGCTTCTTTAACTAATTTGGCGATTTCTCTATACTGATCAAATACTCCTTGATTCAATTCTTTTTGATTATTATTTTTATTCTTAATCAAAAATAGATTCTTCAAAAAAGTCATTGGATGATTTCAATTTCATTTTCTTGTATTAATTTCCAATCACCTGATTTAAGGCTATCAAATTAAATATTGGCAGATTTAATTCTTCGGAAATTAATAAAGAAGATAAATATCATTAGTTAATATAGTTAAAAATAAAACTAAACCGAAGAAATCATATTTTGAACTGCACTTTTTGCAATATTAATGGGACTAAAGGTATCTCTAATTAAACTTAAAAGTTTTTTTGCATCACTTAGTTCTAATTTATCATCTTTGATTAAGCTTAAAAGAAAATTTTTTCTAACTTCCGATCCTTTATTACTTACAAATAATTTTAATCCCGCGTTAGCAACTGGGATAAGATCTGAATTTATATTCTCAGGATCTTTAAATAAAGTGTTTAATAAACTTTCAACTTTTTCTATTTGAATTCGACCTTTTTGATCAAAAACAACTTCTAAAAGGATATCTAAAATCTCTTCAGAATTATCAGTAAGTAGCTTTTTAGCTATGTATGGATATGCGATTTGTAAAATCTTAAATTCAGGATCTAATCTTAATGCCAAACCTTCTTGACTAACAACTGCTCTTATTATTAATGCAAACCTACTAGGAACTCTAAATGGATAAGAATACATAAGTTGTGAGAATTTATCAGTTACATTTTTGAGATTGAAATTACCAACTTCAGCAGTTAAAGATCCACCTAGAACTTCTTTTAATGGTTCAACAAGTTTCTGAAGATCTTGTTCTTTGGTTAAAAAACCTAATTTCTGAAAATCTTTTGCAAGAAGATAATATTCATCATTTATAATGTGAACAATGGCCTTAATAAGAGTTAGCCTATCTGAATTTGAAATTGTATCCATCATTCCAAAATCTACATAAGCTAAATTTCCATAATCTGCCTTACCTCCTTTAAGAGCAAACATATTCCCAGGATGTGGGTCAGCATGAAAATATCCATATTCAAATAATTGCTGGAGACCACTGATTACACAAGTTTTTATAAAAGAGGAAGGTACTAAGTTATTTTCTTCCAATAAAGCCCTATCTCTTAACTTGACCCCATCAATCCAAGAGGTTGTAATAATTCTTTTAGATGAAAACTCTTTTTCCAATTTGGGGATAAAAACATTTGGGTTGTCTTTGAATAAATCTGCAAACTTTACAGCATTTTCACCTTCTTTTTCATAATCAATTTCATCAAAAAGTGCTTTGCCGAATTCATCTATTATTTCTCCAATTCCAACACCAATATTTAATGGTAAAAATGGTGATAAAAAAGTTGCCAAAAATCTTAGTATTACAATGTCCCTTCTTATAAGAAAGTACAAATTTGGCCTTTGGACTTTTACAGCTACATAAGTATTATTTTTAGTTTTTGTTTTGTAAACCTGACCTAAGCTTGCTGAAGCAATAGGACTTTCAGGAAACTCATCAAATAATGCATTAGGTGCCTCCCCAAGTTCCTCTTCAATAATTTTTAAAGCAATTTTGTGATCAAATGCTGGAAGATTATCCTGTAAGTTTGTAAGCTCTGTCAGCCAATCTTGTCTAACAAGATCAGGTCTAGTTGAAAGTGCCTGTCCTAATTTTATAAAACAAGGTCCTAAATCTGTTATTACATCGAAAAGATATTTTGAAAGATTTTTTTGTACATTTTTATTTTTACTGTTACCTTGAAAAAGTATTCTTAAAAAAAGAAAAATAAAAGTTAAAAGGATATATAAAACTCTTGGGATGAAAATCCATGGTCTCAAAATCAACCAAATTAAGTCATCTTTTGCTGAATATTGCGAATAAGACTTTGTCATTAAAGCTAAAAAATATCAAAGAAGGATTCCCATTTACCCATTCTATATATGTCAATAATACTTTATGAGCATTTCATCTTTTCTAACTAAAAAGTTTTTAAAGTCACTTTTCTTTCCGGCTCATAACAGAGGGGCAGCTTTACCTAAGAAATTAGTGAAATTATTAAAAAAACAACCTGGGTATTGGGACTTACCGGAACTGCCAGAGATAGGCTCACCTCTATCCCAAAGCGGATTAATCGCCAAAACTCAAAGAGAATTCTCTGAAAAATTTGGAGCGAAAGGATGTTTCTTTGGAGTTAATGGAGCCTCTGGATTAATACAATCAGCTGTAATTGCAATGGCAAAACCTGGCGAAACTATACTGATGCCAAGAAATGTCCATATTAGTGTTATTAAAATCTGTGCGATGCAGAACATACAGCCCATATTCTTTGACCTAGATTTCTCATCAGAAAACGGTCATTACAAACCAATCACAAAAAACTGGTTGAAAAATGTATTTGAAAAAATAAATTTTAATGAGAAAAAAATTGTAGGTGTAATTCTTGTAAGTCCCTCTTATCAGGGTTTCGCAGGAGATTTAGGGCCTTTAATAGATCTTTGTCATCAAAAAAATTTACCTGTTTTGGTTGATGAAGCCCATGGCTCCTATTTCCTTTTTTGTGAAAACCTTAACCTACCAAAATCCGCTTTAGTATCAAATGCTGATTTAGTCGTTCATTCATTGCATAAGTCGCTAAATGGTTTGACTCAAACTGCTGCACTTTGGTACAAAGGTAATCTAGTAAATGAAGCAAATTTAATCAAGAGTATTAATTTGTTGCAAACTACTAGTCCAAGTTCCCTATTACTTTCTTCTTGTGAAGAGTCTATTAAAGACTGGCTTAATAAAAAAAGTTTATCAAAATATCAAAAAAGAATTTTACAGGCAAAGAGTATCTACAAAAAATTAATCCAAAAGAATATTCCTCTAATAGAAACCCAAGACCCCTTAAAAATAGTATTAAATACCTCTAAGGTTGGAATTGATGGTTTCACTGCTGATAAATTCTTTTATAAAAATGGTCTTATTGCTGAATTACCAGAAATGATGACTCTAACTTTTTGCTTAGGTTTTGCTAATCAAAAAGATTTTCTTACTTTGTTTGAAAAATTGTGGAATAAATTAATATTAAATTCCGAAAAAATAAAAAGTTTGGAAGTGCTCAAATCGCCATTTAAATTAGTTGAAGTACCAGAAATACAAATTGGAATTGCCTGGAGAAGTGAGACTCGGAGTATTCCTTTTTCTCAATCTTTAAATAAAATATCGGGAGATATTATTTGCCCTTATCCTCCAGGGATTCCTCTATTAGTTCCTGGAGAAAAAATTGACATCGATAGATTTAATTGGATAAATAATCAAAGTTTATGCAACAAAGATCTGTTAAATTTTAATATAAGAGTCATAAAAACATAGAAATTTGATATGAGATTTAGAAGCGGATTACTTATAGGAATATTTGGTTTAATTGTTGTTTTGTTAGGGGGATGGTTTTTTACATTTGCAACAGCTTTGCTTACTTATTTAGCTTTATTAGAATTTTTTAGGATGGCAGAATTTAAAGGCATAAAACCAGCTACAAAAACCACATTATTTTCATCTTTCGTTATTATAATTTCTACTTATCTTGAGACCATAGGTTTGCTTGAAGGAGAAATATCAAATTCAATTTTGCCTATTTGTTCAGTTGGAATATGCACTTGGTTACTTTTGCAACCAAAACCTGGAACAATTTCTGATATCGCCGCCTCTATTTTTGGTTTATTCTATTTAGGTTTTTTACCTAGTTACTGGATTAAGTTAAGAGGTTTAGAGTCAGTGATAATAAGTTCAAATCAAGGTTTTATTTCGTTTGAAAACCTATCAAATACTACAGGTCTTCATTTAACTTTAACCTCCTGTTTTTTAATTGTAGCTAGCGATATTGGTTCTTATTTCATTGGTAAGTCATTTGGTAAAAAATCTCTTTCTCTAATATCTCCGAGCAAAACAATAGAAGGATTAATTGGAGGAATATCCTGTTCAATTTTTTTAGCAATATTTTTCGCATTTTTACTTAGTTGGGAAAATCCATTATTAGTCGGAATTTTATATGGAATTTTAATTTCTCTCATGGCATTAGTTGGAGATTTAATTGAATCAATGATGAAGAGAGATGCAAAAATAAAAGATTCGGGAACTTTTTTACCAGGACATGGAGGGATTCTTGACAGAATTGATAGCTACATTTTCACTCCATCTGTTTTGTATTACATTTTTATAATTCTTAAGTATCTAAATTAATTTATGAAATTCTTTATTCCAAAAAATAATCTAAAATGATTTTACTAGTTAGTGATGGTAAATCTACATGAGGAAGATGACCACAATTTTGCAACCCTATAAAATTTAATTTATCAATTTTTCTTATATTTTTAATCTCTTTTTTTCCAAGAATACGATCATTTTCTCCACATACTGATTTGATTGGGATATTTTGGATATATTTTTGTGTTCCAGCAAACCCTCCACTTTTTGCAAATGATGAAAGTGAATTCCTCCATCCTTTACAACCTAAATGAATTGAAGCAATTTGCTCTTCCATTTCACCAACACAGTCATCTGGAAACGCAAATGCTTGTCTACAAAGACTTTTTCTGACCTGCGGCAATCCAAGAAATGAAGCCCCAATCTGGTTAAGAGGGAAAGGTATCCTCTTAGGTTCTCCAAACAGTCCAGCGGGAGATAAAAGGATAATTTTATTAATAGACTCAGGCATTTCAAAAGCAAGTTTTAAAGCTGTTGAGCCTCCCATAGAGGCACCAATAATTTGTAGATTCTTTGTTATTTGTAAGGTCTTAAGGAGATCAATTAAATATGAAATTATTTTAGAAGGATTGTAATCATTTGTTGCGCACCTAGGACTAAAACCAAACCCCAATAGATCAGGAACTATAACTTGGAAATTTCTTTTTAATAATTGATATATTCTCCTAAACTCTAAAAAACTGCTATCAAAGCCATGTAGTAGGAGTATAGGTTGACCTTTTCCTTCCATAACCACAGGGAATTTCAAAGAGTTCCATTTCTCATTGAGTTTGATCCACTTTACATCGTTTGCCATCTGAAGACCTAAAGGGTCTAATAGTGAATTCTTGGTACTCTCAAAAAAATCAACATTCAAATCACTAAGTTTTTCGAAATGAGTTTTAGTCAAAAAGATAATTATATTTTTATTATTTGTTGTTCAAAATTTTCAATAACCTCAACTATATCCTGTTTATCAATTTCAAAAGGCAAGAAGTGAATTTCAGATTTATCTCGGCAAGTAAAATCAGCAATTTTCTCTAAATTATTATTTTCAAAAACATTTATTCCAAGTTGTGCAATGGTAGTTGGCAAATTTAATGCTTTCATAAGTACCAACATTTGTTTAATTGATTGATCAGCTAATTTATTATTATTTTTCATTTTTTCTAATCTCAATTGCAATAATAATCCAACTCCAACAATCTCACCATGTAAGAATTTATTTGGAGCAATTATCTGAGTAATTGCATTATGAATAGCATGTGCTGCAGCAGTCCTGCACTTTTCTCCCCCAATACCACCTACCAATCCTGCAGTAAGTCCACACGCTTCTATAGTATTTTTCCAAGCAGGATTATTATTCTCATATTCACCCTTAAATGCCTTTTCACCATCTAAAAGTAGTTGATCTCTTAAAACTCTTGATATCTGAATAGCTTGTTGAACTAGACCATCATTAATGGTTGAACTTGTTACTGAGGATTCATACCATTTTGCCAAAGCATCAGCAATACCACTCGCTAATGTTCTCGACGGAGCTTTTTGAATAAATTTATGATCATATACTAGGATTTTTGGACAAGATCCCAATACAACATCCTTTATGAATTGGCCATTTTTTGTATAAATATTCGATAAAGCCGTCCATCCTGCACATGTAGAGGCGCTAAGAGGAACAGTTATACAGGGGATATCAAGACAATCTGCTATATATTTACCGGCATCTAAAACTTTACCCCCTCCAGCTGCGATAACAGAATCATTATTATTGTTTGAGATGATCTGCTTTACTCTTGAAATGTCTTCAAAACAACAATCAAATTTTAAATTGGCAGAATAAACATTGAGGTTTTGATTTTTTAAATCAATGAAAATTTTATTTCTCAGATTATCCGTATTAACGCTTCTACCTAAAATTAAGGGGCTTTTTGTTAATTTTGCAATTTGAGGTAAAGATTTTCCCCAAGCATTATTCCCTCTGTATATGATTTCTGGAGAGATTGCTTGCATGTAACTCTTTTACTTTTTAACTAGAAGTTAGCACTTGCCAACTCTTGAGGGGATTCTTCAGAAGAAATATTAATTGTAACTTTCTTATTATCATCTATATCAACAAGGGCTTTATCTCCATTCTTTATTCTTCCTGAAAGGACTTCTTCAGCTAAACTATCTTCTAATAAGCGCATTACAGCCCTTCTTAAAGGTCTTGCACCGTAAGAAGGATTATATCCTTCTTCGACCAGTCTCTCTTTAAATGCATCAGTGACATTTAATTTAATCCCTTTATCTTGTAAACGAGCAAAAACTTCTTTCAACATTATTTCAGCAATTTCCTTTACCTCATTTTTAGTTAATTGCCTAAATACTATTATTTCATCGAGTCTATTTAAAAATTCAGGTCTAAAGTATTGTTTAAGTTCTTCATTAACTAAAGATTTGATTCTATTGTATTGGCTATCTTCAATTGAATCACCAGAAAACTCAAACCCTAAACCGCCTCCACCTTTCTCAATCACTTTAGATCCTATGTTAGAAGTCATTATGAGCAAAGTATTTTTAAAATCTACAGTTCTACCCTTTGAATCAGTTAATCTGCCGTCCTCAAGCAATTGCAACAATAAATTAAATACGTCTGGATGAGCCTTCTCTACTTCATCAAATAAAACAACTGTATATGGTCTTCTTCTGACCGCCTCGGTAAGCTGGCCACCCTCATTAAAACCAACATATCCAGGAGGTGAACCTATAAGCTTACTGACTGTATGTCTTTCCATAAATTCTGACATATCTAATCTAATCATTGCTTCTTCACTACCGAAGAAATATGACGCCAAGGATTTAGTCAATTCAGTTTTACCTACACCAGTAGGACCTGAAAAAATAAAACTGGCTATCGGTCTATTAGGATTTTTCAATCCAACTCTTGCTCTTCTAATGGCTCTAGAAACAGCCTTAACAGCTTCATCTTGTCCTATCAACCTTTTATGAAGAGTTTCTTCCATATTGAGAAGCTTGACTGATTCAGTTTCTGTTAATTTTTGGACTGGTACACCGGTCCATGATGCAACTATATGAGCAACATCCTCTTCACTAACCAGAGGATTTTGCAGAAGATTGGAATTGTTTTTTACTGAGTCTGTATCAGATTCATCATCAACTGTAGATTCTTTTTTATTATCAAGTACCTCTTTTATTTTTGCAGACAATTCCATCTCTTTTTCTCTTAATTGGCCCGCTTGATCAAAATTTTGTTCTCTTACAGATTCCTCCTTTTCTTTTTGTACTTGTCTTAATTCCTTATCAATTTGCTTTGCTTCAGGTGGAAGTTTAGAGTTCATGAGACGGACTCTACTTCCTGCCTCATCTATAAGATCAATAGCCTTATCTGGTAAAAATCTGTCAGATATATAACGGTCGCCAAGATGTGCAGCTGCTTCTAATGCATCATCGGTAATTTTTAAACGATGATGTTGTTCATAACGTTCCCTAAGACCTTTAAGAATTTCAATTGTATCTTCAATAGATGGTTCTCCAACCATAACTGGTTGGAATCTTCTTTCTAGAGCAGCATCTCTTTCAATATGTTTTCTATATTCATCGAGTGTTGTTGCGCCAATACATTGAAGTTCTCCTCGAGCTAATGCTGGCTTCAAAATATTTGCAGCATCTATAGCTCCTTCAGCAGCTCCAGCGCCAATCAAGGTGTGAACTTCATCAATAACAAGAATTACATTACCTGCAGATTTAATTTCTTCCATTATCTTTTTTAATCTTTCTTCGAATTCACCTCTATATTTAGTACCAGCTACTAAAAGTCCTATATCAAGAGTTAGTACCCTTTTATCCTCAAGTATGTCGGGAATATCTCCCAACTGTATTCTTTGAGCAAGACCTTCTGCGATAGCTGTCTTACCTACGCCGGGTTCGCCAATAAGAACAGGATTATTTTTAGTTCTTCTACCCAGTATTTGAACAACACGATCAATTTCATCATAGCGACCAACCACAGGGTCGAGTTTTGATTCACTCGCTAGTTTTGTTAAATTTGTCCCAAACTCATCGAGAGTAGCTGTTTTTAAATTTCCTTTAGTTGTATTAGCTCCAGATCCAACTTCAGCTGTTTCGCCTAACATCCTTATAACTTGAGTTCTCACTTTAGTGAGGTCAATACTTAGATTTTCAAGGACTCTTGCAGCTACCCCTTCACCTTCTCTAATTAAACCTAGTAGTAAATGTTCAGTTCCTATATAGTTATGTCCTAATTGTCGAGCCTCTTCAAGGGATAACTCTAAAACTCTTTTCGCTCTTGGAGTAAAGGGTATTTCTACGGCTACAAACCCTGAACCTCTACCTATTATCTTTTCTACTTCAATTCTTGAATCCTTTAAATTAACACCAAGTGATTTAAGGACTTTTGCTGCAACACCTGTTCCTTCCCCAATTAAACCCAATAAAATTTGTTCAGTTCCAACGAAATTATGGCCAAGTCTTCTAGCTTCCTCTTGTGCAAGCATAATGACTTTTATAGCCTTTTCAGTAAATCTTTCAAACATCAGAAGATTATATTAATACTAATAACCTACCAGTAATATGTAATTTTTGTGTTCAGAATGAGCTTTTGTGAATACCCAAAATTATATTTTTACCAATTAAAAATAACTTTTTTTTGTGATATAGCAGCAAATTATTCTGATTTCAGGCATTCTGGTAATCCGAACAATCAAAATTTTAAATTATTTTGCTACTAATTTTTTTTCTTTTAAAAGAGCATCTGAACCATCTGTATAATAATTTCTTCTTATTCCCACAGTAAAAAAATCAAAGCGATTGTAAAAATTTTCAGCGGTTTTATTACTGTTGGAGACTTCCAAAAATAATCTATTTACATTTAGTTTTTCACAACTAGTTATTAAATATTTCATAAGGTACGATCCAAAACCTCTTTTTCTAAATTTCTTTTTAACCACAAAATAATTTATTTGGGCTTCATCAAGAACTACGTGAAAAACACATATTCCTACTAACAAATTTTCAATCAATAAACCAAAGACTTTTATACCTTCTTTTTTAAATTCGCTTGCCCATTGCTTTTTACTCCAAAGTGAAATTGTGTTTAAATCTAATTCATAACATAAATCTATATCTTTATTATTTATTTGCCTTACAGATATCATTTTATAAAATATATAATATTCTTAAAGTTATAATTAAGGGTCATTATAAATTATGACATTTTTAGCATAGCCTTATTTAAATTTCCCATGGAAGAAAAAAAATCCTTTTTAAAAGAAAAGATTGATCACAAAAGTCCAAATAAAAATATCGTACCAATTACTACATCTATTGGGAGTGATGGGAAATTATCAATTGGAGGATGTTCTATCGAGGAATTAGTTAAAAAATATGATTCTCCACTTTATATTCTAGATGAAATCACTTTAAGAAACTCTTGTAAAGCTTATAAAAAAGCATTAAAGGAATATTACCCAGGAGAATCACTTCCCATATACGCCTCCAAAGCAAATAGTTCAGTATTAATGAGTAACCTCGTTTCCTCAGAAGGCTTCGGACTAGATGCGGTTTCAGAAGGAGAACTATTAACGGCGCTTAAAGGTGGTGTCCCAAACGAGAAGATTGTTTTTCATGGAAATAATAAATCAACTAAAGAAATAGAATTCGCAGTTAGAAATAATATTAAAGTAATTGTAGATAATGATTATGATCTAGAAAGATTAGAGGTACTCTCAAATTCACTTAACCGTGACTTAGAAATAATGATTCGCTTTACACCTGGGATAGAATGCCATACACATGAATATATAAGAACAGGATCATTTGACAGTAAATTTGGTTTCGGTATTGAATATTTAAATACTTTATTTGATAAAATTAGCAATTTTAAATATTTGAAATTAAAAGGATTACATGCTCATATTGGTTCCCAAATTTTTGAATTAGAACCTCATAAGGATCTGGGCGAAATAATGGTGAATGTCATTTTAGATGCCAAGAAATTTGGCCATGATATCAAAAAACTAAATGTAGGTGGAGGTTTAGGAATTAAATACACAGAAAATGACGATCCTCCTTCAATTGAGGAATGGGTAAAAACAATTTCCGCCTCGGTTGTTAAGGCTTGTAAGAAACACAACCTAGATTTACCTACACTAATGTGTGAGCCAGGAAGATCCATTGTATCAACAGCAGGAATAACAGTTTACAAAATTGGCGCTTTTAAAAAGATTCCTGGCATAAGAACTTATTTATCTGTGGATGGTGGGATGAGTGATAATCCAAGACCCATAACATATCAATCAAATTATTCTGCTTGTTTGGTAAGTAATCCCTTAAATATTAATTCTAAGAATAAATATACTATTGCTGGCAAGCACTGCGAATCAGGAGATGTATTGTTTAAGGAAATAGAACTAGCAGATTGCAAAACGGGAGATCTAATATGTGTTTTTGGTACTGGGGCGTATAATAATTCAATGAGTTCTAATTACAACAGAATCCCAAGACCTGCTACTGTCTTAGTGAGTGATGGTGAATCAGAGGTAATTCAAATGAGAGAGAGTCCACTTGATCTTCTAAAATATGATGTATTGCCTAATCGCTTTATTAAACAAAATTAGGTACATTTAGATTAATTTTGTTTTTAATGTGAATTTTTGGGGGATTATAAATTTAAAGTTATTATTAGATGTCTTATTTGCTGTTGGTTTTGGGCTTTTGTTATTTTCCAGAGTAAAAGAACAGAGGACACTATGGTTACTTAGGGGATATTTATTTTTAGTTTCATCCGCATGGTTCATACAAAGATATGCATACCTTCCTTTAACATCAAAATTAATTGATGCTGTTGTTCTCGCATGTTCCCTCTCATTAGCAATCCTTTGGCAAGGAGAGCTCAGAAGATTAATGGAATTATTAGGCACTGGTCGTCTAGCTGTATTACTAGGTAATCCACAAAAGGAATTTAGAGCATCATCAACTACCATTACCCAGTTAGTTGATACTGCAGGCAAACTCTCCCAAAACAGGAGGGGGGCTTTAATTGTTGTCGATTTGGGTAGTGATTTAAGGCCTGAAGATTTTTTATATTCAGGTACAAATATTGAGGCACAATTGTCGACTGATCTTTTAATTAATCTTTTTGCAACAGATACCCCTTTACATGATGGTGCTGTTCTTGTGAAAGGAAACAAAATAATATCTGCAGGAGTAATCCTTCCTCTTTCTAGACAAGGAATCAGCAGATACGGTACGAGACATTTAGCTGCATTAGGAATAACAGAAAGATTTGACAGATGTATTTGTATTGTTGTTTCTGAAGAGACAGGAACTTTATCATTAGCAAACCAAGGTAAACTTGAAAGACCAATTACCAGCAGCCGGTTACAAGAACTTCTAATAAATTTGATTGGCAATCAAAATTCTATGGGTACAAGTAAAGCATCTTTAAGTAAAAATGTTTTATCCCAAAAGACAAAAACAAGTGATAATATTATCGGTGACATTAACGAAAAAGAATCCAATAGATCAGAAATCTTTATTAACAAAAATGATTGACTAATGAGTTTAGGAAAAATAATTGACAAGAAAAATAATGACTTATCCGAGAGAATAGATAAGCAAAAAGTACCAGAACATGTAGCAATAATAATGGACGGAAATGGGAGATGGGCTACCAAAAAAGGGCTACCTAGATCATTTGGCCATAACAAAGGCGTTAATGTACTAAAAGAAATTCTTAAAGCATCAAAAAAATTAGGTTGCAAGGTACTCACTGTTTATGCCTTTTCAACTGAAAACTGGACAAGACCAACTAAAGAAGTTGATTTCCTTATCAATCTTTTTAAGGAAGTTTTAAAAAATGAAATTGAAGAGATCCATCAAGAATCAATTAAAATAAAATTTATCGGAGATTTAACTCCTTTCCCAGAGACTTTAAAAAAAACAATCTATAGTTCAGAGTCTCTAACTAAAAACAACAATTCTTTTTTATTAAATGTTTGTGTTAATTACGGAGGTAGACAAGAGATAGTAAAAGTTGCAAAACAGCTTGCATTAAAATCT
The DNA here is from genome assembly GCA_003216775.1 of Prochlorococcus sp. AG-402-K21. Taxonomy (GTDB): domain Bacteria; phylum Cyanobacteriota; class Cyanobacteriia; order PCC-6307; family Cyanobiaceae; genus Prochlorococcus_A. The sequence goes on along the minus strand of QCII01000008.1, from coordinate 27,806 downwards.
TTTTCTGGGGAAATAAAACCTAGCGAAGTAAATGAAGAATTATTTAATTCTGAGCTACTAACTCAAGGAACTAAGGATCCAGAATTACTTATAAGAACTAGTGGAGAAAAAAGGATAAGTAATTTTCTTTTATGGCAATTAGCTTATTCAGAAATTTACATATCTGACGTGCTTTGGCCAGACTTCAATGAGTTCGAATTTCTTAAAGCAATAATTGATTACCAATCAAGAAATAGACGTTTCGGCGGTATAGAATCATTACCAAATGAATCTTTTGGAGATTCTCAATGTTCTCCCTAACAAAAATGACTAATTTGAATAATCAGTTATATGGCGAAATTAAGTTCGATTGGGAGAAAAAGGAGATATTGAATATTCTTAATATGCCCCTGATTGATTTAATGTGGCAATCTCAAATAGTTCACAGGAAATTCAACAACTATAAAGTTCAATTAGCATCATTGTTTAGCGTAAAAACTGGTGGATGTGAGGAAAATTGTTCATATTGTAGTCAATCAATCTACAGTACTAGCGAAATCAAAAGTCACCCACAATTTGAAGTTGAAGAGGTTTTAGCAAGAGCTCGAATAGCAAAAAATGAAGGTGCAGATAGGTTTTGTATGGGTTGGGCATGGCGAGAAATTAGAGATGGGAAATCTTTTAATGCAATGTTAGAGATGGTTAGCGGTGTAAGAGATTTAGGAATGGAAGCATGCGTTACTGCTGGGATGCTTACAGAAGAACAAGCTTCTAGACTGGCTGACGCAGGATTGACCGCGTATAACCACAATCTTGATACTAGTCCTGAGCATTATAAAAATATTATTACTACTAGAACTTATCAAGACAGATTAGATACTATCAAAAGAGTGAGAAATGCAGGAATAAATGTTTGTTGTGGAGGAATAATAGGCTTGGGTGAGACTAATGACGATAGAGCATCTCTTTTGGAAGTGCTTTCAAACATGACTCCACACCCTGAAAGTGTTCCTATAAATTCCTTAGTAGCTATTGAAGGTACTGGTTTAGAAGAGAATCAAGAAATTGATTCTATTGAGATGATAAGGATGATAGCTACAGCCAGAATTATTATGCCTAAAAGTAAAATTAGATTAAGTGCTGGGCGAGAAAAGCTCTCAAAAGAAGCTCAAATTTTATGTTTTCAATGTGGTGCAAATTCAATTTTTTACGGAGATGAGTTACTCACAACTTCAAATCCATCTTTTCAATCAGACAGAAAACTTCTTAAAGAGGTTGGGGTATCATTTAATAAAGATTTTGAAACTTATGAAAAAACATTAACTTCCTTATGAAAGGCGACAATTTTAAAATAGTTTCTCTTTATTCTTTCTTCCCATTTCAAGAAAACTTAATTTTTGATCTCAAAAATAAATTATTAGATATCGAAAATGAAAACTATCTTTCAGGTTTATTAATTTTTGCAAGTGAGGGTATTAATGGAACTATTTGTGCTAAGAAAAATGTAATTGATATCGTTATCAATTTACTTAACAAGTATACAGAAAATAGAAATTTGAATATAAAAGTAACCTTTTCAAAAAAGAAAATCTTCAAAAAATTAAAAATAAAAATCAAGAAAGAAATAGTTACAATGGGTATCCCTAAAATAAATCCTTCACAAGATAAGGGGACTTATATTGACTCAGCTAGTTGGAATAAGTTAATTAAAAATCAAAATACAATAGTTATTGATACTAGAAATCATTATGAGGTTTCTATAGGAACATTTCAGAATTCTATAAACCCAAATACAAGAAACTTTAGCGAATTTCCCAAGTGGGTAGATGATCATTTAGATGCCCACTTAGAAAATAAAAATTCTACAAATATAGCAATGTTTTGTACAGGAGGGATCAGATGCGAAAAAGCTACAAGTTTACTAAAAAAGAAAGGTTATAAAAATATTTATCACCTGCAAGGCGGAATATTACAATACCTTGATGATATTCCAGAAGAAAAAAACTTATTTGAAGGTGAATGTTTTGTTTTTGATAAAAGAGTTGCTTTAGATCATGAATTAGAAAAAGGTTCCTATTCAATTTGTCATGCATGTGGAATGCCAGTTTCAATTCAAGATCAAAAAAGAAAAGAATATAGAGAGGGTATTCAATGTCATTTCTGCATAAATCAATTCAGTGATAATGATAGAAAAAGATTTGAAGAAAGGCAAAAACAGATAGAAAGATCAAAAGTGGAGAAAAATAAAATTCATTAGGACTAATTTTCCAAAATTATGAAAGTTGAAGAATTAGAAAAATTAGCAAGAAAAATTGGATTATTAATTAAAATTCAAGTTAGAGAAACTCTTGGACTATGTTTTTTTAGAATCGTTATAGCAGAACAGAAAGATAACATTATAAAGATTTGGGCCGAAATGAAAGGTTGGACTTATTTAAATAAACAAGGTATCCAGCTTGATACTTTAAGAATCCTTAGTAAAGCGCCCGCTTTTGTTTCAGAATTAATATGGGCAACAACTATGGCTTGGGCAATTGAAAAAAAATCAAGCAACAAAGCAAGACTTCTAGCCATTTTTGACAGTGAAGGATATAGTAAAAAACTTGTAAGATATTTCAAGTTAATAGGATTCAAAATTGTAAAAGAAGTTGGTTCTAGCCCAGTCGATCTTTTATTAAGATTGGTCTGGGGGGGGGGCAGGTACTCTTATGAACGGGGAATGTATTTCCATATTAAAAAAACTTGAAAAGAAACTCTCTTTAATTAAAAAAGTTAACCCGCATGATAACTACTTCTAACTAAGGGGCCAGAAGATACTTTCTTGAATCCTAATTGCTTAGAGAAGTAATATATATATTCAAACTCTGAAGGATCCCAATATTTCTTAACTTCCAAATGATTTAATGAGGGTCTTAAATATTGGCCTATTGTAATTTGATCACAATCTATTTTTTTTAGATCATAAATTGTATGTTTTATTTCATCTAATGTTTCACCAAGTCCTAACATAATTCCTGATTTTGTTTGAATATGAGGAGCAAAATCTTTTGACTTTTTTAATAAACTTAGGGATTTTTTGTAATTTGCACCTCTTCTAACTTCTTTTTGCAATCTTTCAACAGTTTCAAGATTATGATTAAAGCAAATTGGATCTTTTCCTAAAATCATCTTCAATCTTTCTGTCTGAAGGTTATTAGTTTCATCAAAATTTTTGCCCCCACCCCATAAATCAGGAGTCAAAACTTCTATTTTTATTGTTGAATCAATTTTCCTAATCTCATCAATTGTAGATATAAATAAATTTACGCCATGATCAGGAAGATCATCTCGAGCTACAGATGTCAAAACAACATATTTCAAATTTAGTACTTTTACTGCTTCAGCAACTTGAGTACATTCATTAATATTGATAGAACTAGGTTTACCTTTATTTACCTGACAAAAAGCACAAGAACGAGAACATATCGATCCACCCAATAAGAAAGTGGCTGTTCCTGAGGCATAACATTCTGCTCTGTTTGGACATCTTGCTTCTTCACAAATAGTATGAATATTTGATTTTTTGATGAGTGTTTGTATTTTTTCGAACTCTGAAGCTTTACTAATAGGAAATTTAATCCATGAAGGGAGTCTTAAGATTTTTTCTTTCTTGATTAGATTATTTTCTCTCATTGTCTAATTTAGCTTTGTTCTTCCTTCTAAGGCCCTTGCAAGTGTAACTTCATCAACATATTCAAGTTCACTTCCCATTGGGAGGCCATATGCAATCCTCGTAACTTTAGTAAAAGGAGCTAACAATTTTCCGATATAAAGACTTGTTGTATCTCCCTCAACACTGGGGGTCAATGCCAATATGATCTCATCTATTTCAGACTTACTAACTCTTTCTACCAAGCTTCTTATTTCTAAGAGTTCAGGGCCAACAGAATCCATTGGAGATATTAAACCACCAATAACATGGTAAACCCCTTTAAATTCTCTGGCCCGCTCCAAAGCAAGCAAATCTTTGGTTTCTGCTACTACACAGATTAGTTTTTGGTTTCTTTCAGTATTTCTACAAATTTCACACTCATCTTCTGAGGTCAAATTGAAGCATTTTTTACAACTTCCAACATTACTACGAGCTTCTAAAAGAGCCTTTGAAAAATCCTTAATTGTACTTTCAGGTTGTTTTAAAATAAAGAGGGCTAATCTTTGAGCTGTTCTTGGACCAATCCCTGGGAATTTCTCAAAATGACCAATTAATTTTGAAAGCGGTTTAGTATAAGTAATCAAAATTAAACTATTTCTAGAGATAATTTAGACGCAAAATTATGAATTGCCATAATTGTTTGCTTTTAATGTCTTATTATGTTTTTAGTTAGAAATTTCAAACAAAATGAAAAATATTAAATTTAACCCTTTCAAATATTTATTTTTAATTTTTTTATGTTTAACACTTAGTGCTTGTAGTGGAGGTCTCAATGCAGGATTAGAAGCTTATCAAAGCCCAGATGGAAGATATGCCTTTTTATATCCAACAGGATGGACCAGAGTAAAAGTCGATGGAGGTCCTGAAATTATTTATCATGATTTAATCAATAGTAATGAAACATTAAGTTTAGTAATTTCTGATGTAAATAAAGAAGTTCAATTAGAGCAATTAGGAAGTCCGAGTGAAGTAGGTCAAACTTTAATTGATAAAGTCATTGCTCCCGAAGGTTCGGGCAGAGAGGTAAAACTTATAAATGCTTATAAGAGGGAGGCATCCAATCATATTTTCTACGATTTAGAGTATGAATTAAATTTAAATGAACAAGCCAGACACGAACTAGCTACTGTCGTAATTGATAGAGGAACACTTTATACTTTTGCTGTAGGAACAAATGAAGAAAGATGGAATAAAGTTGATGGAATGTTTAGTAATGTAATTGAATCATTTAACTTTCTAATATAGTTTTAGAAATTTTATATTAAATACCTACTTGAACATTCCACAAATCAGCATATATTTTGTTTTGCTCTAATAGGTTTTCATGTTTTCCACATTCAACTATTTTACCTTTATCAATAACAATAATATTGTCAGCATTTTTTACAGTGCTTAATCTATGAGCTATTACTATAGTAGTTCTTTCTTTTGTAATTTTAAATAATGATTTTTGAATTAAAGCCTCTGTTTCATTATCAACTGAGGCTGTAGCCTCATCTAATATTAATATTGGAGCATCCTTTAAAACAGCTCTAGCCAAGGCAATTCTTTGACGTTGTCCACCTGAGAGCTTTTGGCCCCTTTCTCCCACTATAGTTTTATAACCATCTGGTAATTCTTCAATAAATTCATGAGCTTCCGCAATCTTTGAAGCTTTAATGATGTCTTTAAAACTTGGGTTGATTGAGCCATAGGCAATATTTTCTTGAACACTACCATGAAATAAATAGGTCTCTTGACTTACTAAAGATATACACTTTCTTAAATCCCTCAAATTTATTTCTTTAATAGAAATGCCATCCAAGGTTATTGAGCCATTATTACTATCATAAATTCTAAGGAGTAGTTTTATTATGGTACTTTTCCCAGACCCTGTTAAACCAACAATTCCTAATGTTGAATTATTTTCAATTTTGAAATTTATATTTTTTAAAGTTAAATCTCTTCCAGGATAATTAAAATTTACATTATTAAAAATTATTTCTCCTTTGGTATCTTTAGGTTCAATTTTTATTTTTCCATCTTTTATTTTTATAGGGGTATCTATAAGATCAATTACTCTATCTATTGATGCCATAGATCTCTGAAAATCATCTAAAACATGTCCCAAAGTAGTTAAAGGCCACAATAATCTTTGTGTAATAAATACTAAAAAACTATAGGTGCCTACATTAAGCATCTTATTCCAAGTTTGAAAACCTCCAATTAATAGAATTGATATAAAAGCAAATAATATTGCGAATCTTATAAGGGGAATAAATGCTGAAGATAATTGGATTGCAGCCTTATTACTTCTTTGATAAGCGAGACTTTCTTTATTTAATCTATTAAGTTCCCATTTTTCTTTAGTAAAACTTTTTATAGTCAAAATTCCACTTAAATTATTATTAAGTCTTGACGCCAACAGTCCAGCTTTATTTCTTACATCTTTGTATTTTGGAGCAAGCTTCCTTTGAAAGTTAATTGATCCTAAAAATATAATTGGGATAGGGAAAAAGGCAAATAAAGCAATTTTTGGGGCCACAAAAATCATCGTGCCGCCAATTATTGAGACCGTTATGAAGAGCTGAATAATCTGATTAGCCCCTTGGTCAAGGAATCTCTCAAGTTGGTTTATATCATCATTCAAAATAGATAAAAGTCTTCCAGTATTATCATTTTCAAAAAAATCCATATCTAAATCCTGTATATGTTCATAAGCTTTAATTCTTAAGTTATGTTGAGATATCTGAGCCAAATTCCTCCATAAAACCGAATATAAATATTCAAAAGAAGATTCACCAGACCAAACTATTCCTGATGCAAATGCAAGGAAAATTAATTGTGCTGGAACTTCTCTTATGCCAAAACCTGCAATCCACGAATCCTGTTCCTTTACAACAATATCTACCGCAAGACCAATTATTACAGGGGGGGCTAAATCTAATATTTTATTAATTATGGAACTAAAAAAAGCAAAAAAAAGTAATCTTCTTTCTTCAATAAGATTCAAATAAAGTCTTATTATTGGATTTTGATTATTCTTATATCTCATAAAATAACAATTAGATTTTTCCGTTATGATTTAAAACTTGCTTGAGTTTCTAATTTACATTTTGTTTTTGCATCTTGATGACTAGCAGTTTTTGTAAATTCTTCGTAGTAACATGCGCAAGTTTGATTCGCAATATCCTCACTATATTCTATTTCTGCTTTCATCATCTCCTCTTTGACACTCTGAAGACAAAATAATTTTATGATTGAATTTTGTTTCGTTTGAGCTAAATAATAATTATTAAAAGAGTTGAATAGAATCATTAGATTCACAAAAATAAAGAATTTATATTTGCTAGCTTTCATCTTCTATGACTAGTTTCTGACCTTAATTTTTTTTAATTTATTTTTAGTTTCTCTATGAAGATCTTTTGGTAAGTCAACCAAACTGTAATCATTAAAAATCTGTATCTTACCTATGGACCTACCATTTATATTAGTTGAATTACAGATTGAGGATATAATATTTGCAACTCTAACCCCATCAAATTTACCAAAGTTAAATTTGTAGGTTTCAAAAGAATCATTTTGATAATTATTTCTTCTATTTGAATTCCTCATACGATTATTACCATTTCTATTTGATCTATTTCGATCAGTATTATTTTGTTTATGAATCCAAGAATCATCTTCATTAACAAAAAATGCTTTATTACCTATTACTAAATTAATCGCCGCCATTGCAATGTTTGAGTCATCCATATAGTGTTTTTCTTTTAAATTATCTAGTACATCAAAAATCAAAGCTTTATTTTCCTCATTTTCTTCTTTATCTAAAGAACTCTCATTAACATTCTCTATAAGTTTCTCCATCCTTTTTTCATTTATTATTTTATTACTTGGAATATTAATTTCTTCAATCTTAGTTCTTGTTGAGTTTTCTAAGTTTCTTAGAAAATGTTTTTCTCTTTGATTAACAAATAAAATTGCCTCTCCAGATCTGCCCGCCCTTCCAGTTCTTCCAATTCTATGAGTATATGTTTCCTTATCAAAAGGAAAATCGTAATTAACAACTAGTTTTATCCTCTCAACATCTAAACCTCTAGCTGCAACATCAGTTGCGACAAGGATATCAATAAATCCTTTTTTTAATCTATCTACAGTATTTTCTCTTTGATTTTGAGGTATATCTCCATTAAGTACTGCCACAGTATGACCTGAATTCTCTAGAGCTTCAGCTATTGAAGTAGTAAGAAGTTTTGTCCTTACAAAAATTATTACTCCCTCGTTATTGAGTTCTAATATTCTTTTTAAAGCATCTAACTTATGATGCCTTTGTACAAATAGAAATTTTTGCGAAATTAATTGAGTTTCTTTTTTAACACTTTTGATTAATATTTCGGCAGGATCATTTAGATATTTTTTTGCTATGTTTCTAATCTCATTAGGCATTGTTGCTGAAAACAACACCATCTGTTTATTTTCCGGAAGTTGATCTACTATCCATTCAATATCTTCAAGAAAACCCATATTTAACATTTCATCAGCCTCATCTAAAACAAGACAATTTATGCTGTTAATTTTAAAAGTTCCCTGTCTTATATGATCCATTATTCTGCCAGGGGTTCCAACTACTACGTCAACTTTTCTTTTCAATGCAGAAATTTGATTTCGATAATCGGTACCTCCATATATTGCTACTGTCTTAAAATTACTAGATTCAGAACTATAACTTTTAAAAGATTCTGCCACTTGAGTTGCCAACTCTCTTGTAGGAGTCATAACTAAAACCTTGGCGTTTAATTCTTTATTATCCGCAAGTTTTTCTATTAATGGCAACGCAAAAGCTGCAGTCTTACCTGTTCCAGTTTGAGCTTGGCCTAATAAATCTCTGCCTAACATTAGTTCTGGAATTGCTGCTTTTTGGATAGGAGTTGGATTTTTATATCCTTTATTTCTTAGCGAATTTAAGATAGATTGATTAAACCCAAAATCGAAAAATCCATTTTTATCATCTCCTTTGGATACTTCAAGTGGTTGAGATTCAATTTCTGTTTTGTTCTCTAATTTTTTTAACTCAAGAAGGGGAACATCATTATGAGAATTTTCCTGCTCATTACCATTCGATTTACTATCTTTTTTTAAAGCCATTTTAAATGCCCAATGATCTTCTGATTAGGCATTCAACAAACATCTAAATTTACTTAAATTGTTGACTAGCCTTTCAGAGCCGAAATATTAATCTAACATCTTGGGGTTAAAATATTAATAATTTCTCAAAAATAAAATTTAATTTAAATAATATATATCTAGAAATTTTTTCGATCTTGTAACAGCAGTATAAAGTAACCTTCTTTCAAAATTATCTCTACAAAAGATATTTTCATCTTCTTTTTTCAGTTCCATCTTATATTGATTTCTTCTATATTTTTGTGACCACAAAATGCTTACTTTCTCAGATTCACTTCCTTGAGATTTATGAATAGTAATAGCTATTGCAGGCACAACATTTTCTAAATTGGATGGATCAAATAATGAAACAATCTCTTCATTATTATCATTAAATTTTCTAAAAAGATATTTTCTTTCATTTTTTAAACCTATAAGTACTCCGATATCTCCATTTGACAATCCAAGTTCATTATTATTTTTTGTACACATGATTGGAACACCCTCGTTAAGAGTTTTGAGGTCATATGGTTTTTTTTGACCAAAAACAATTTCATTCAAATATTCAACACTCCATATTCCAGAATTTTTTTCACATAAAATCAAGTGACTTTGCAAATCCAGAAATATCTTATCTACTAAATCTTTTTCAGTAAGCAATAAATTATCAATACCCTCATGAAATATATATTTTTTTTTACTTAAATTTGAAGTTGAAAGATTTAAATTATTTAAATGACTTATAATTGAAAAATATAGATCTTTTGGAATATCATTTTCTCTACTTTTTGTAATAGTAACTTCTTTTGATTTATTTCCTTTTTCTAATTCTTTTATCTTTTGATTAAGTGAGAAATAATCATTATTAAAAATTAAACTACTAATTAATGCTACATCTCCAATATTTCTATAAGTTTTATTTAAATTTACTACACAAGATTTAATTGCACTATTTTCACAATATTCAAACAAATAATTCCAAATAGAACAGTTATTTATAGGGGACAATTGATTTTTATCTCCAACCAAAATAATCTTACAGTCCTTTGCTAGTAAACTTAAAACTGATTCAATCAAATCGATATTAACCATTGACATTTCATCAATTATGAAAATATCAAGTTCTTTAAGTTTAAATTTCAACTTAAGAGATTTATTTTGAGAATTTAAAATCCATCTATGTAAAGTTTGAAATTCTATTTGATCTAGTAATTCGCCAAAAGAAATATTTTTATAATTAAGAGATTCTTTTAGACGAGCTGTAGCTTTACCCGTTGGAGCTGACAAACCAATATTTAAAAAGTTATCAATTCGAAGGAGTTCTAGTATTAAATTTATTATTAAAGTTGTTTTACCTGTGCCTGGTCCTCCTTGAAGGAAAACTAAATTTGAATATTTAAATATATTTTTAATTTGATCAATTTTATTATCATCTTCATAAATTATCGAATTATTTAAAATATCAGTATCTATTTTTTTTAAAAATGAATTAATAACTCTTTGTATCTTTATTGACCATTTTGCAAGGGATAATTTTCTTTCTAATAAGAAAAATGGAGAATTAAGAGAGCCTATCAAGCCTATATTTTTTAGAACCTCTAGATGTTTATTGGGCCAGCCATCTTCTAATATTTCAAAGATTATTAAACTATTATCTACATCAATAATAGTTTCACCGTTTTTTTCAAACTCTAATAAGATCCTTATTGTATCTTTTACGAAATTACCATATTTTCTTTCATTGAATTTGAAAATACCTAAGATTAAATTAAATATATGATCATATTGAAACTTTTCAATATCAGTAGTTTTTTTTGTCATTCTAAAAAAGATTATCTAAATAATTAATTCTTTTTAAAGGTGCATTGCTAATAAAAACTCCTGGAGATATATCTTTCGAATTAGATTTTTTAAATAATTCAAAATCTGGCAATCCCTTTAAAAAAAAATAAATATATCCGCCTAGATGTTTATGTGGTTGATAATTTTTGAATCGCCACTTTAATAATCTATGCAATGCTAATAAATAAAGATGAGATTGTAAGGGATAATGATGTTTAATCATTTCATCTCTCATATTTTCATAGTTATAGTTTATTGGTAAACAATCACTATTATCACTTCCAGAAATAAAATTACTTTTCCAATCAATTACCCACCATTTACTATCTTCTAATGTATTACCTACAGGGAAAATACAATCAATACATCCTGAATGAAAGCCTTTATTCAAAATTTGAAGATCATTTATTTTGTTTGCGTATTCTTGCCCAAATTCGTATTCCTGATCTAAAAGAAAGCATTTTGATATATCATGTGAATCTATATTTCTACCTTCATAAGATAGAGTTAAATCATATTTAACCTCCTTTAGTAAGTATTCTTCTGGAATATCAACTAGTTTCTTATTTTGTAATTCACTTCCTAAAGATATATTTATAATTCTTAAAATCGCATCTTTTACTTTAAAAGCCAAGGAAGGATCGATCTGATGAAAATTCAATTCCTCAATAATTAAATCAATTAATTCTTGATTATTATGGTTTCTAAATTCAAATCTTTCTATTATTTTGTGCAAGCAAGTACCAGCAATATTTCCTTTTGGAAATTCACTTAAGGGATTTGGATAAGAAAAATAATTAGGATAATTTTTTGATTCCTTATAATTAGACTCTTTGATGATTGATATATTATCTTCATAATCCTTATATTGGTTAATAACTGCATCAATATTTTTATCTTTGGATTTCCAAGAAGAATAACTTGAATAAGAAATGAATTGATCAGAATTAAAATCTTTAGATATTTTTTTATTAACGTTATCGATTTTCCAAAGATTATTAATCAATCGCTTAGTTTTGAACTTAGCAATAATTTCTTTATTTTTATCTTTTTCTATCCTACCTTTAAAAGTAGACTTATAAATATTAATATTTTCCAAATTATTAAGTAAATCATTATTTAAAATATTATTTGTATCTTCTAAATCATTAAAAACTATAAGTTTATATTTGCTCCTTGTAAGTGCTACATAAATTAACCTCTCACTCTCTTTAAATAAATCTTCTTCTTCTATTAATTTTAATTTTTCAACCTTCTCATAATTATTAGAAATATTAATGTATATATTTCTATCAATATTTGATTTCCAAATAGGGCCTTTAATTTTGTTTGAGTTATTAGAAATAAATGAGAGATATGGACATAGGACCACGTCAAATTCTAAGCCCTTACTACTATGGATGGTAGAGAGATTAATACCATTTTGAAGATTATAATCCTTCGCCAAAAAATCTTCTCCAGTACAAATTCTTAAAGAATGATCTAACTGATTTTTATACCAGTTATTAACTTTATTGAGATTAAAATCACTTTTGATTAATTCTATTTCAACAATTTCTGAAAGTTGAAATAAATTTGAATTTAAATCTGAATCTTGAATAATCGAGGATGACTTATAATTTATAAGAAGTTCATTAACAATGTTTAAAAAACCTTTTTCTCTTAGTTCCTGAGACCAAGTAATACATTTATTAATCAACATTTCTAAATTATTACTAATTCCATCATCAACTAATTCTTCTAATTTAATTTCTATAAATTTTGAAGCAGCAAGCAAAGTTATATTTTTTAAAAGTCTTGGATTTAATAAACATTCAATGAATAAAAATAATAGGGAACTTGCTTCTGTATCAAAAATATTTTTTTTATTTTGAATTTTGCATGGGACGTTAAACTTATTTAATTTATTTTTCAAATCTAAGCACTGCGAATTATTTAATGTAAGAATCGCAATTTTATTAATATCAATTTCTCTATTATTTACAATAAAATTAACAATATAATGAGTTACAAGATCATCTATATCCATCTCTTTTTTTGAAAATTCTACGATTTCAAATGCATCCTTATATTTAGATTCCGAATCAATATTTTCTTTAATTCCAAAGGCTAATTTACTGTAATTTAGTTTTGATTGTTTAAGTCCATTCTTATAAAGTTTATTAATAACATTCAGTAAATTGTTTGAGGATCTGTAGTTATCTGTAAGACTAAAAATTTCGATTGCATCAGCTCTTGCATCTAAGTAAGTTTCAATATCTCCTCCCCTAAATTTGTATATCGCTTGTTTTGGATCACCTACACATAATAAAAAATGATTTTTAGTTTTAAAGAACTTTTTTATTAAATTCCATTGAATTTTATCTGTATCTTGAAACTCATCTACTAAGACACATTTAAATCTTTTTTGAATTTGAGATAGAGTACTATTATTACTAATTTCTGAATCTAGAAATGTATTTTCTACAGTCTTTATAAGATCATTGAAGTTAAAAATAGAAAAACTTTTCTTTAATTCAGTTAATTTTATATAAGCTAATTGGATAAATATTCTTACAAATTCGGTATAGAAACCTTCTTTTATTTGATAAATTTTATATTGTAGTAAATTAAATTTAGTGAAATCTAATTTTAGATTATGTTTATTAATTTCTTTAGAAATATTTTCTTTATAAAAATATTTAAATAAAAGATCTTCGTTAGAAATATCATTTAGAAAATTAATAACATTTTTTGAATCAATATTTTTGTTAATCTCTTCAATCCAAAAAATTATTTGATTAAACTTTTCATTTCTAGGTTTTGCTGCATATATTTGACTTTTACCACCAGACTCCTTAATTAATTTCCCCAACTCTATAAGTTGTAAAAATAATTCCTTACCTTTTTTATTCCATTCAAAGCAAAACTCATTCCAATTAAAATACAAAAAATCATTAAAATAATTATTTATATCAATAATCTCATATTTATTATTAATTTGAAATTTATAAATATTTTCTTGATCTATATTTTTTAAAATTTCCACAAAAAATGACTTGTTGATTCTAGTTCCAAATCTAGAGCTTATTTTTTTTTGGGTAACTGCTGAAATTATTTGTGGATGAAGATTAAGAAAATAATCGATCCACAAATTATCTATTACATCTTTATAGAAATTATCTATATTATTCTCAATGTATGGATCTTGAGTTACACCTATTTCAATACTATATTCATCAATAATATTATTACAAAAAGAATGGAATGTAGTTACCTGTAACTTATAAATATCATTAACGAAATTATCAATTTGGGATATAATTTTTTCCTTAGATTTTTCCTTCTCCTTAAATTTTAGATACCAATCCTTAAGAGTATTATCAATCTTACTTTCATTATGATTTCCTAAATATAATTTTAAATCCTGAAACCGCGAAAGTATTTTATCTCGTAATTCAGAGCACGTATTTTTTGTAAAACTTAATAAAAGTATCTCTTCTGGTTTAATTTTTTTCTCTAAAACATTTCTTAAGACTATGTGAGCTAATGTAAAACTTTTCCCAGTTCCTGCACTTGCTTCTACTAATTTAAATTTATTATCTAATTTGATTTGATTAATATCCATAAATTTATTTAATTAATATTTGACCTGATTTTTATAAAGTAAGTAATTCTTAAATTTATTATTTAAATATTGCTCTTCTAAAGCAATCTTAAATTTAATTATTAAACAAATACTTATTGATAAAAATAAATAATAAATTGATAGCTTTATTATAAAAACACCAAAAGAAATAAATATTAAAGAATAGTACATAGGATGGCGTGTAAATCTATAAATACCTGTAGTAACAAGATTGCTATTTTTTATAGGTCTTGGGAAAGGGGATAAATTTCTACCTAAGTCTTTAATTGCAACCAACATTATTATTAAAGCGATAATTATAATTAAAATCCCCATTAAATAAGAAAAAGGACTTACTTGCATTATTTGTTTTTGTGGAATAAATTCCCATTGAAAAAAATGAAGACTAATAATGAAGAACTGTAAAGAGACAATGATTAGTTCATAAGCAGCTTTAAAAAATATTTTTAAATGAAATTTATTCATTATTTATTTCTTTAATGCTTTAATAAGATGACCATATAATAAGAATGATAATTTTTCAAAATTATTATTTCCAAAAAAGAAATCTGGTTCTTTTTGATTTCCAAAACAAATTTTCATTTCAATATTATCCCTTTCTCCTTTAGAAAAAGTTTTATTACCGATCCATCTATCTGTGAAAGCTTTTTTCTCATTTCTTGATTTTATTTTTGCTTCTACATATTTATAAGTGCTTTCTGGAGGGAGAGGAAAACATTTTTCAGAATAATTTTTAAAAATATTTATATATTCCTTCAAAATTAAATTTGACTCAATCACTCCGGGCGATTTAATAATTTGCGATTTGTAATTGTTTTCATTTCTAAAAATTACTTTAGTCTTTTTTATATTCTTGTTTAAAGAAGAAATGTAGAGTAATTTTATCCAAGCCTCTGCCAAACGACTTAAACTTAGTTTCGCATTAATTAATTCAATTACGGTGTCATGAGCAATTAAATATTCTTCTTTATTTGCATTTGATTTAACATAAATTCTATTAATATCATTATGTTCACTCAAACTTGCAGATAGACTCTTTAATAAATCTTTTATTTCTTTTTCTTTTGAAAAAATACTATTTTTGGGCATAATAATACCATTTTCAACCATTTGATCATTAATATTCAAATTTTTCAAATCATCAATAATATTATGATTATCAATCTCTAGTTGTTGGATTATTTTTGTAATTAGTTGGGACTTTTGCAGATTACTTACATACTCATCATCTGGATGATGAATAAATATTTCCTTGGGAGAAATATTTTTTTTATTAAGCCAATATTTTTGTGGAGTCTTGAACCAATAAATCAGTTCTGATAATTTGTAATTTTTAATATCAGATTTCTTTGCATTCCAATCTATATCTTCAACTAAAGAATAATTACTTTTAATAATCTTAGAACTATCAAGATCAATTATTTCATTTTTATTTAAATCAGAATCTTTAATTATTAGTTCTCTTTGGCTTTTATTTAAAAAAGTATCAAAAAAAGAAATTAACTCTTTTATAGGAAAAGAAACATCTAATTTTTTATTATCTTTATCATTTCTTACCCAAGTAACTATAAATTTATCTCTACAGGAAATTAACAACTCTAGAAATGAATATTTCTCTCTTTCAAAAACTGATGGATCGCCTAGATGATATTTATTATTTAATAAATTAATATTTTCACTCTTTGATAATTTTGGATAATAAACACTATTCATGTCTATTAGGAAGATAACCTTATGTGGAATATGCCTTGAATTCTCAATGTCACTTACTAGGATCTTGTTGATACTTGATTTTGATTGATATTTAGCTTTATTTATACAAGAAATTAATATCTCTCTAAAAACATTTAACAAAATAAGATCATTCGGTATTAAAGGGACTGCGTAATTATCAAGAATTCTATTTATTTCACTTATTTCTAAATTAAAATTTGCATTAGAATCAGCGATATTTTTTAATATAAACTTTATCTTTTCAACCCAAATTGAGTAAGAAAAAGAACCCCTTAGCAAATTAATATATTTTTTTAAATGAAGTAATATTTTAATCCATTTATTCAAATCCAAACTTATATTTTTTGAGCTATATGGTTTTAAATCAAGATTATTTAAATTGACTTCTTTGTCATAAATTAAGCCTAAAGTAATTCTATTTATACACCACCCTAGAGTATTTTTTTCTTCACCTAATCTTTCATTGGCATCTAATCCCCAATGAAAACCGACTTGGGTAAGTAAGGAAATAATTTCATCCTTCTCAGTAATATGAAAATCCCAAATTTTCTGAGTTACTTTTTTCGAAAGAATATAATCTATTTTTTCAAGTGTAATTTTCTCATTTGCGATTTCAGTGATGTCAATTAAAAATTTATAAATGTCTGAAGAATCA
Organism: Prochlorococcus sp. AG-402-K21; assembly: GCA_003216775.1. Taxonomy (GTDB): domain Bacteria; phylum Cyanobacteriota; class Cyanobacteriia; order PCC-6307; family Cyanobiaceae; genus Prochlorococcus_A. Next base: position 11,135 of record QCII01000008.1, on the reverse strand, counting down.
TGATTATCCTCATCAATAAAAAAATAAGGTATCTTTTCACCATTTATCAACTCATTATTAAAGATATACCTTAGATAAGGTTTAATTAGACTAGATTGAGGCGATAAAACAGCAATATCACTATAATTAAAATTCTTGCAAGAATTTATTATTTCTATAATTTTATTTCTTAAATATTCTAATTGACAATTCTGATTCAAATGCTCACAAAATAATATTGAATCATCCCTTTCATTAAGTATAAAATCATTGCTATTATTATCAATTAGTTTTTTTTGTATTTGATTAAGAAGAGGAATATCTTGCTTCTTGTAAAAATTAGTTGTTGGGTCAATATATATAAGATTATTTTTTAAATTTATACCTTCCGTATAAATATTTTCATCAATTAATTTCTGAAAGTTTGCTCCAAATTTACCAAATATCTTCTCTATATTAGTATTATATAAATTCAAATTACTTTCATTATTATCAAATTCCAACTCACCTTCAAGACAATTTATTCTATTCCATAAATCATCTCCTGCAGATAATAAATATAAATTCACCTTATTAAATTTTGAAAGTTCTGAATAAAATTTAATATGTAGTTTTGATAAGTTATTATCGGAAATAATATAAATTTGATTTGGTAATTTAATTTGATATTTCTTAATTTTTCTTATATTCTTTATTACTTCAATCATGTATAAGCATGAAGGCTTTGCGGGTATCTTTTCCTCTAATAATTTATATAAAATAGGTTGCCAAAATTGATCTGAATTTAAATTCTTAAATAGATTAAGTGAATTAATATCATATCTATTCCATTCAGCAATCATTTCAGGTCTAAAAATCAGATAATCAATAAAATTATTAGTAATCTTTTTTGTCAGATTATATATATCTCCATCAATAGTCTTTTTATTATCTAAATATTTATTAATCCAATTTCTAATGGGAAATGATTCTTTAAAGCTATTTAATTCTTCTAATGAATCAATAATGCCCCATTTAATTGTCTCAAAATTCCATAAACCCATATCAATTTCAGGGAAAAAATTTGTCAGTAATGATTCGGTATAACTTGATATTGTCTTTAATTCATAAAGAGCACTTATTTTGTTTTTTATAGTTATTTGTTCACGTAACCAATTCCCAAAAGAATAATTGGGAACTGCTATTTCTAATTTCTCAGTTATAAAAGGGGGACATATTTTTAATTCTTCTACTAAAAGCTCACTAATTACTTCAATTTTGTTTGACTTATACAGATTGAGCAATTTATTTATTGGTTATATTCCTCAACTTTAAGTGGATCAGTTATTTCTGCATTAGGACATTCGAATTCCCCCACAGCAACAAACTCTAAGCGAAGCTTTAGAAAAGTTATGAATTTTTTATCAGTTGATAAAACTGCTGCTGGAGGAGATGGAATCTTTGCTGTTAAATCAACCAACTTACTAGTTTGAAGAAAAGATGGATTTTTTAAAAGCCAAAAATCTTTTTCTTTTTTATTTTCTTTATAGTTCCTTTCCCTTTCTTTCAAAATTTCATCAAGTGGTTCTTCAACTGTTAGAAACTTTTCACTTGCGGCTACGAAATAATATGTTGTCATTTTAAAATTTAATTGGATGTAATAAGAGACTTCATTTCACGAACAGACTTTTCTAATCCAACCGCTAGAGCCCTTGCAACAATACTATGTCCTATGTTTAGCTCGTTTATATTGTTAATTGATGCAATTTTTTTAACATTATTGTAATTAAGACCATGACCAGCATTAACAACTAATCCAAGGTCATTTGCTTTATGTGTAGACTCCATAATCCTTTGAAGCTCTCTATACTGCCCATCGCCAGTTAATTCAGCATATTTACCAGTATGTAATTCAATGAAATCAAATCCCATTTCTTTAGAATAGTTAATCTGTTCAACACTAGGATCAATAAATGCACTGACTTTTATATTTAAATCTCTTAAATTTTCAACAAAATTCTTAAGGTATCTAGCATTACTTTTCACATCCAAACCACCTTCAGTGGTAACTTCCTCTCTTTTCTCTGGGACAAGTGTTACGTAATTTGGCAGAATATTTTTGGCAATTTTAAGCATTTCCTCTGTAGCAGCCATCTCTAAATTTAGTTTCGTTTTTATAGTTTCTCTCAATAGATATACATCTCGATCTTGTATATGTCTCCTATCCTCTCTTAGATGAACAGTTATTGAATCTGCACCTCCTAATTCAGCCAAGAAGGCAAATTGAACAGGGTCAGGCTCTACAGTTTTCCTTGCTTCCCTTACATTTGCAATATGGTCAATGTTTACTCCTAAGGTAGTCATAATTTCGAAATCTTAGTTCTAGACAATCTAGTAACCGCCCAATAATAGCTAATATAAAATAACAAAGACTTAAATTATTAATATATAAATAATTGAATTTGAAAAAAAATCCTTTTGATATTAGGTATAAAATCAATCCAGTATTAGGATTTATAGCGATGTTCGTTACTCAGGACATCGTGTTGAGATTTTTTTTCAGTAAAAAGAAAATTATCAATAAAGGTTTTAAAATTCCTATAAATTCTTCTATTATTTTGGCCCCAACCCATAGATCAAGATGGGATGGCTTAGTACTTACCATGGCAATGGGTAGAAGGGTAAGTAAAAAGGATTGCAAGTTTATGGTTACTAAATCCGAGATGAAAGGAATACAAGGCTGGTTTTTAAAAAGACTTGGATGTTTTTCGATAAATCAATTATCTCCAACACTCTCAACCTTGAGGTATGCTATTGATCTTATAGAAAAAGGAGAACAACTAGTTGTTTTTCCAGAAGGGAAAATAAATAGATATGGAAGAAAATTAGTTCTTAAAGAAGGATTATTCAGATTAGCAAGATTAGCAACAAAAAAAACAAAAACTGTTTCCATTATTCCAATTGGCATTGCCTACAGCAATCCATCTCCGAGATTTGGGAGCCAATTTTGTTTATCTTTTGGACAACCAATTTTTATGAATAGTGATTTAGAATTTAATATTAAGGAATTCAACGAATTTTTATATGAAAAAATGATCAACGCTGAGAGAATAGCTCTAAAAAATGTCGATAGATGATTACCCTATAAGTTAATATTAACTTTAAGCTTTATTTAGAATATGAAACCCTTGAGAATAATCACATTTTTATTTGTATTTTTTAGCATTTTTCTTAACGAAAATTTAGTCAGATCGGAATCTAAAAATCCAAAAGACTTTAGTGTTCTATCAACAAATAATAAAAAACTTTCTATCGCAAACGTAGACTATTTTTTAAAGCAAGGTGATAAGTCCATTAAAGATGGTGATTTTGAAAAGGCTAAAGATTTTTATTTAAGTGCAAGAAAATTAGCAACTCAACTGGCATCATTTTATTCTGATTTAAATTCAGCCTTCATGGGAGTCGATGCAAGAATTCCAAATGAAATGCAAAAGAAAGGTAAAGCAACCTTGCAAATTTTGGCAGAATCCAATTCAAGGCTTGCAGCTCTTTATATAAGAAATAAAACCCCTGAGGTAGCGGTGCCACTTCTTATAGAAAATATTCGAATAATGTCACCTGAAAGTAAAGAAGGTAAAGCTGCTTATAAAAATTTAATAAAACTTGGATTTGTTGAAACAACTTTTAAGGGCTAAAAGAAATTCATCATGATAACCAAAACAAAAGTGATTAATTTAATTACTAAAAAATTACCTCATTCAAAAGTAATAGTTGAAAACCTTAAGGGGAATGATCATTTACAAGTAACCGTAATTTCTTCCGAATTCAATGGATTATCATTGGTAAAGCAACATCAGCTAGTCTATTCTGCTTTAAAGGAAGAACTGGCTTCGGAAGCAATCCATGCATTGGCTTTAAAAACAGAAACCCCAAATTAAATTATGGACCATCAAACTAAAGAAAAAATTCAAAAACTGATTGATTCAAACCCAGTTATGGTATTTATGAAAGGTACCAAATTGATGCCTCAATGTGGTTTCTCTAATAATGTAGTTCAAATACTTAATTCTTTGGGCGTAGAATTTACCACTTTTGATGTTTTAAGCGATTTTGAAATTAGAGAGGCTATTAAAGAATATTCTGATTGGCCAACAATTCCTCAAGTTTATCTAAAAGGTGAATTTCTTGGAGGCTCAGACATTCTTATAGAAATGTATAACTCGGGTTCCTTAAAAGAAAAAATAGAAATTGAATTAGCGTCTTAAAACAAAAGTAAGTATAAATACTGATTTAGTTAATAAAAATTAATATTTTAAATCATTTTTTTTATCAAAAAACCCCTTATTCCCTCCGCCCTCTGGATCAATAAAACTTGAAGGATCAAGGATCCATCTCGCTATCAGTTTTTCTAATTTTTCTTGATCTTTTTGCTCTAAACCACTGCAATTCCTCAAGGCTTGAAGATAACCATCACTATACAATTTAAGATCAGCCGGGGTGTGAAAACGCGTTACAAGGTCTTGGCAGGTATCGCAGATTGATTGAAAATGACGAATTGCCTTAGGATTTTCAAATGATGTCATAATTTGATAGATTCCGATTTTTATTGAGCATTTGTTATACCTTATTAAGGATGATAAAAAATTGCCTGGCCCAATAGTAATTAAGAATGCAATCAACTGAGCAAATCTTAGCCTCAACCCCTGGCAGTTCCCAATTGCCTAAGAGCTCTCAAACTCCATCAAGAGTTCTTGTTGTTGAACCTCACCCCACACTTAGAACTGTCCTTGTTCAAAGACTTCGTCAAGATGGTCACCTTGCTGCCGCAGTTGGTTCTGCAGCTGAAGCTGTTGACTTATGCAGAGAGCAGTCTCCTGACCTTTTAGTAAGTGCAGAAATCCTTGAGCAGAATACTGCGATGAGGTTGGCTCAACAATTAGGAAGTTCCGTAATCGTTTTGACCGCAAGATCAGGCGTTGAAGCACTAGTTAACCTGTTAGACGAAGGAGCTGATGATGTACTTAGAAAGCCTTTTGGTTTAGAAGAGCTAGCTGCGAGATGTAGAACACTATTAAAAAGAGGAAGAATTGGATTACAAGAAAAAGTAGAAGTTGGCCCTTTAGAGGTACATCTTCTTCTTAGACAAGTTACTCTCAGCGAGAAGCCTGTAGAATTAAGCCCAAGAGAGTTTGCACTGCTTTGTGCTCTTCTTATGCCTCCTGGGATGGTCAGAAGTCGTCAAGAGCTTCTAAGGATGGCTTGGCCGCCTTTCAGCGGAGGTCCAAGGTCAGTTGACACTCAAGTCTTAACATTGCGGAGAAAGTTAGAGCAGGCTGGATTAGGTGAAGGCGGTGGAATAACTACTGTAAGGCAACAAGGGTATAGATTTAGCCTAGATAATATCTAGCCTACAAAGGCAAATATTTCACCGAAAATCATCAATACTGAAAGAAATGTAAGTAATCTATAAGTCCATAGAGGAGATATGTAATTTAATTCGTCAACATCTAATTTTGTGTTTTTATGAATGATTAACAAAAATTTTTCGAAATTTTCTACTCTTTGCGGGATAAGAAAATTATCTCCATCTTTAGTATAAAAGTAAAAAACCTTACTACCCTGGCTTGTTGGCAAAGATTTAATTAATAAAATGTCCTTCCAAAAAATCTCCCAATTTGCTTTCCCGAAGTATTTTGAAATAAAGCTCGTCTTATATGAAATTTTATTTTTGCAAGTTTGTACATAATCACTTGTAACATTAATAATCAAATATAAACCTAAGATAAATAAAGTAATTGAGGGAATTTTAAACTTTTCAACAGAAATAAAAGGTATAGGAATTGTAAGTGCTAAATACAAGGTAATTAATGAACTTTTTACAAATACAAGAGTTTTAAATTTTTCTATCATCGCTTAAAACAATTTTAATTCGGTAATTTAAAACTATTTATATTTAGTTTTGAACCTATTTTATGAGCGCAAGCATAGCCACTGAAAGCTACTGCATTTAAACCTTGACCTGGGAAACATGAATCCCCTACGCAGTAAAGGTTTTTAATTGTTGTTGTATTAAATGGCATCGGCAGAAGTCCAAGCAACTTTTGATTTGGAATTGGCCCGTAGCTACCTTCATATCTGCCAAGAAATTTCCTATGAGTTTTTGGAGTACCAATTTCTTTATGATCAATGTTTTGATCAATATTTGGCAAAATTTTAGAAAGCTTTTCAACAAGAAAAGAAAAATACTTCTCTTTCTTTTCAAGATATTCTTTTCTTGTTAATCCCTCCCATTCATTAATTGATGAAGGAGTAAAAGCATGGACAATATGTTTACCTTCTGGGGCTAATGATGAATCAAGTAAGGTTGGCATTGATACAAATATTACACCTTTTTCATTTTCTAGTTCATTCCAATCCTCAACGATAATATGATGACAATTAAAATCATTCTTCACAATATTTTTTTCTACCCCCAGGTGTAAAGAAACAAAAGATGGGGAAGGTTTATAGGTCTCTGACCACTTATTTTCACTTTTTGGTATGTTTTTACTTGAAATCAACCCTTTTTTATTATTTTTAAGACCAAAAGTATCCCATCTAGTAGAATTAGAAACGATAATTTTTGAATATAGTTTTTCCCCATTTGAAAGCTTTACACCTATCGCTTTCCCATTCTCTAAAAGTATTTCAGTTACATTGGCTTTATAACGGATCTTACTTCCTAATTTTTCAATTCCGGAAACCAACTTCTCCGCAATAATCCCTACACCTCCTTTTGGATAATTTATACCGCCGACATGTCTATCTGTAAAAACCATTCCTGCATTAATCATTGGGGTTTTAAGAGCTGGCATTACAGACCAACAAAAACATTCGATATCTATAAATTTTAAAAGTTCAGGATCCTTTATAAACTTTCTGGCTACATCTCCTGCATTTACAGGTAACCATCTTGCTAAACCTAAGCAAGATAATGGAGATTTAAAGAAAACTTTGAAAAGATAACTTGGATCCTCTATTGATAAAAGAGGCATTGAATCTAAACATTTAAATACACTTGCACAGGTATCGTAAAATTTTTTGATACCTTCTTTTTCCTCAGGGAAAAATGTCGATAATTTATTTATAAATTGATCATACTTTTTATCTACAGCAATACTAAAGTTGTTTGGAAGATGATATTCCAATTGCACTGGATCAGGAATAGTTTCGCATTTTTCATTTACATCTTTTAAGGCACGAGTTAATAAATTGGTATAACCTTTATCTCCAAATCCAAATATCATTGAGGCACCAACATCAAAAGTGTAACCTTTTCTCTTGAAAGAGCCACCACTACCTCCAGGAATGATGTATTTTTCTAGGACTAAAACTTTAGCTCCTTTCGCAGCTAATTGGGATGCTGTTACTAATCCTCCTATTCCTGAGCCAATTATAATTGCATCAAAATTTTCCTTATTAGATTTCATTTTTGAGTCTTTAGATAATTCATTTTAGTTAATTTTGATTAGTAAGTGATCTTTTTCAAAATGAGACTCTAATATTGTTTTAAACCCTTTTAAAGCTTCTGTGGATCTTTCTTGATAAGCTTTGTATCTTAATTTTTTATCTTTTATTTTTTTAGGAAGTTCTGGGACTAAACCAAAGGAAGCAGGCATAGGCTGGAATTTATTCTTTTTTTCATTAGATAATATTTGATTTTTATTACTAATGAAATTTATTAAAGAACCAATCATTGACACATCAGGAAAAGTTACTGGTTTTTTACTCATAGCTAATAAAGATGCATTTATTCCTGCGAGCAACCCCCCCGCAGCAGCAGCAGCATAACCTTCAGTGCCTGTTATCTGTCCAGCGGCAAGAAGAGTTTCTCTTTTCATAAATTGGAGAGTTGGAAAAAGTAATTTAGGAGATTCTAAAAAAGTATTTCTATGCATTACTCCAAAACGGACAAATTCAGCTTTTTCTAAGCCAGGAATCATCCTGAAAATTCTTTTTTGTTCTGACCATTTTAGATTGGTTTGAAAACCTACCATATTAAGCAACTTACCTTCAAGATCTTCCATCCTTAATTGAACAATTGCATGAGGCCGATTTTTCAATCTATTTGCCCTATCGTATAAGTCTCCCCACTTTGGATTCCACAATCCAATAGATTTGAGAGGTCCGAATCTCATTGTGTCAATTCCTCTTCTAGCAATTTCTTCTATTGGCAAACAACCTTCAAAGAAATTAGCGGATTCTTTTTCAAAATCTTTTAAACTAGCTTGTTCTCCTGCTATTAGTTCGTTCCTGAGATGAATATATTCATTTTTATTCATTGGGCAATTAAGATATGCCGGATCTCCTTTATCGTATCTACTAGCTTTGAAGACAATTTGATTATCAATAGTATCGCCATAAATTATTGGACTAGCAGCATCAAAAAAATGACATGCATCAATACCGGTAAAAAATTGAATTTTACTAGCCAATTCATCTGCAGTTAGTGGCCCAGTTGCAAGGATAGTTATATTTTCTTTGCTTGGGAGATTTAGTTGTTCAAATCTTTTTATTTCGATTAAAGGATGATTAGATAAAGTATCTGTTAAAGCGTTACTAAATTTAGATCTATCTACAGCTAAAGCTCCTCCAGCTGGAACAGAAAATTTATCTGCTGTTTGAACGATCAATGAATTAAAAAATCTTAATTCTTTTTGCAACAAACCAGCAGCTCTATCTGAACTTATAGCTCCAAAACTATTACTACAAACCAACTCTCCAAATTCACCCGAATGATGAGCTGGAGTTAATTTGAGAGGTCTCATCTCAACTAATTTAACTGGCACTCCGGCATTAGCTACTTGCCAAGCAGCTTCAGAACCTGCTAGACCTGCTCCAAGTATGATTACCTCTTTATCAACCAAATTCGATTAATCCTTACCAAGAAAGTCTCTATTGAACTGTTCTCTTGCTGGTTTTTGTATATTAAATATAACCCAAGCTAAAGCTGCGATAATAGGTGCGAAAACTACAATTGTTCTAAGCATTTTTGAAATTCTGTTATTTAATAAATATACTACCTTTTAACAGTAGATTTAGAGAGAAAGTTTAATTTTTTATTTCATAAGTTAAGAATTGTATTTCTATTGTTCAACTTTAAATAATAAGTTGTTTTTTTTGCCTTTAAAAGGGATAATTTCTTATGTACTCGATTTTACAAAATGGGTCGCTAGCTCAGCGGTAGAGCATCCGGCTTTTAACCGGCTGGTCCTGAGTTCGAATCTCAGGCGACCCACATTTAAAGAAATTGAGTCTATTATTTGAAATTCTCGATAAAAATAGCATTGAAATTATCACAAACGTAGTCCTTATTTGATCATGCAACTATTCATTATTGATTGGTCATTCCAAAATGCTGAAGATCAGTTATTCGCAACAAAAGAATTTTGTGAATATTTTAATACTGGGAAATTAGACACTAATATTGATGGTTTTGATTTAATTTTTATGGCTCATACTCCACAAGATGGGTCTGGAACTATTATTTGTAAGGCTCAAAATATATCAGTAGTTATTAGCCTCCTCAAAGTTTGGAGAGACAGTTATAGCATTGCATTCAGCATTAAACCTGCTTTAAGCAACGAAGAATTTGTAGAAATACAAAAATAAACAGAAAATTGATGCTCTAGTTTAACACTTTTGTATCATTTATGTTTCAGTAGAGTTTCTATGCTTACAGAATTCGGTTTTTTTTTGAAAAATTCAAAAAATTACTTTACAAAGCTTCATATATGCTGTTACAATATTTAATATAAATTACCTTATTAATTATGACTCCTGAAGCAGAACGTTTTAATGGCTGGGCGGCAATGTTAGGTTTTGTTGCTGCCGTTGGCGCTTACGTAACTACTGGCCAAATCATTCCTGGCTGGTTTTAAATTTAAACCAAAATTAGGGCAGAATTAGCTTATATAAGATAATTTGCCCAAATTTATATTAAATAAATTTTTTAGTGAAGTTCTAACTCAGTTAGAACTTTTTTTTTGGAATGTTTTTAAAACCTATTGAAATTTCAATAAACTTTTAATCTAAACTTGAGAAATCTTTACTTAATGAGTTTCTTTCAATATTATCCAAACAAGTTGAACATAACAAATGTCCCTTCTTAGTCCAGAATGTTTTTGTTGATCTTTCAATGTCCCTACGACAGATAAGACATTTAAATATTGGGGACATAAATTAATTTACTTAAAAAGTGTATGTAAACAAATTTATAAAGAAAATATAATTATGGATATTCAAGTTTCGAAAGATGTATAAAAAATTATTTTAATAAAAGTATTGATTTTTAAAATATGCTAAATATACTTTATCTTAATTTCTAAACATATAAAAAAAAAGCCTACCCATAGGTAGGCCTTTTTAATGTGTGCAAGATTTTCTAAATTGAATTTAAATTTAGAAGCTAAATGATGTTTTAACCATTATGCCAGTTTCATCGTCACCAGCTGTTTCCTTAACGTAAACGATTGGTGTGATTGTCATTCCATCATTAACTGGGTAAGCATAGAATGCTTCATACATTAAGTACTCAACTGCATCCTCAACTGTATGTCCTGTTGTTCCTAGAGCAGCACCAAGTGTACCAGGTCCAACTTCATCCCACTGAAGACCTACAAAGTAGTGAGTAGTATCTTTATCAACTGTGGCAGAGTTTGTACCAGGAGTTACATCACCCATTTCATAACCAACGCTGATGGAAGGCATAGAACCAGACTCAGAAGGTGTCCAGTAGCCGTTTAAACCCCAGTAAGCAGTCTCGTCTTGCCAAAGGTCATCTCTACCTTCAACAGTTAATGTTTCGATAGTTGAATAAGTTACAGATACACCGTATGAATCAGCTGCATATGAAAGTTGAGCTGCATAAGCATCAAGACCTTCTTTTGTTACTAATCCATTTGTACTAGAACCAGATCCTTCATAACCGACAGCACCAGTAAATCCATTACCAAAATCGTAGCTTAAACCAGCCGCTGTGCCTAAGCCAACAGCGATAGCAGAGTTTGCATTACCACAATCATCTAATGTGTTAGTTACTCCACCGTAAACACATGCTGTGCTGAATAGAGTACTTCCGTCCATGTTGTCACCAACAAAAACAGTTGTTTTATCACCAAGAGGGAAGGTATATGAAA
>QCII01000007.1 GCA_003216775.1 Prochlorococcus sp. AG-402-K21 | reverse complement strand
AGGGGTCTGTTGAGCAGCTAAAACCTCCACAAATCCTTGACCAAAAGGGCCATTAAGATTATAGGTTCTTCCTATATGTCTATTTAGAGATGCACTATTGAACTGAGTCAATACATACATTTTTTCAATGCCTGAATTAATACAATTACTTATTGGGATATCAATTAAACGATATTTACCTGCTAATGGAACAGCAGGTTTCGCCCTCATTTTTGTTAAGGGGTAAAGTCTAGAACCTTTTCCTCCTCCGAGGATGATTGCCAACACACGCTTCATTCAATCTAATGGAGGTAGATACAACTACTTAAAGTAACTGATTATGGGCTTATTTAGAAATAGGAATGGTCAGTTTACAAAGGTATTTCGATAAATTACTTGAAAAACTTAATATAAATTCAGAAAATTTAGCTATTTTTGTCTTCTTCTACTAAAGAAAATAATTTTTCAACAATTTTTAAAGAAGCTTGTCTTTCTTCTCTTGACTGGGGACTTCTTAACTTGGTAACAGGGGTATGAAGAATTTTATTGATAATTCCCTTAGTAAGAGCCTCAACAACTTTTCTTTCTCTAGCAGAAAAATCTGGTCCCATTCTGCTAAGTGCTTTTTGCAACTCCTCTTTTCTAATTAACTCTAGATCTGATCTAAGTCTATTAATTACTGGAACCGCCTCTAAACTTGCCCACCACTCTAAAAAAATAATTCTTTCTTCTTCTACTAAAGATTCTGCTTCTTTCGCAATTTTCTGTCTAAATTCCTGATTTCTTGAAACTACCTCTTGCAGGTCATCCACATCAAATGATTTTACAAATTCATGTTGTTTGACATCATTAGATATATTTCTCGGTACACCAATATCAATAAATTTAAGTTTATTATTCAAATTTAATTTTTCAATTTTAGCGAGATCAATTATTGGTTCTTCAGAAGCTGTACTAGTGAAAACAAGAGAAGATATTGATATCTTTTCATCTAACTCGTTTAATCCCTTACAAATAATCTCTAGGTCGGGAAAGTCTGCTGCAAGATTTAAGGCTCTATCAATATTTCTATTTACAAGAATAAGTTTATGGCAACCTTTTGATTTTAAATGAGTTATTAAAAGCCTACTCATTCGTCCGGCGCCAACTACAAGAACGATCTCTGATTCCAAACTTACAAGAGTATCGAAACCCTTTTCTTGTCCAATTTTTAATTGAGCAAGTTCTACCGCTGCTGAACTTATAGATACAGCTCCAGTTCCTAAATTTGTTTCGGATCTAACTTTTTTACCTGTACTAACTGATTGAGTCAATAGTCTATTAAGAATTGGTCCAGTAGCTTGATTCTCTTGACCTAATCTCATCATTTTCTTTACCTGCGAAAGGATTTGTCCTTCCCCTAAAACGAGGCTATCGAGTCCTGCCGAAACTTTCATCAAATGCAAAACTGCTTCTTCCTGTCTAAAGCAAAAAAGATGTGGATTTAAATCTTCAAAAATAATTCCAGAATACTCTGATATAAATTCTTTAATAGATGAAATTCCTGTATTTTTATCCTTTACAAGCGCATATATCTCCAACCTATTGCAAGTACTTAAAATAGACACCTCTAAAACATCAGAGAAAGCTTTTAATGCTTTTAATGATTCTGTAATGGATTGGTCAGGAATACTTAATTTCTCGCGCACTTCGACAGGTGCCGTGCGATGACTCAGTCCGACGACAACAATATGCATAAAATCAAAAGTGAATTTTTAAAGGCTGATACTCTTAGCACCATCTTTTATATGGACAGTATTTGTGAACCTTGCAGTACTATCTAATGTACTAATAACTAGACTGCTTGTTCTAACACAATCCTTTTCAAATTTAACCCCGTCAAATAGTAATCCATCAGTTATCCCACTTCCAGCGAAAACAACATTTTCTCCCGATGCCAATTCGTTAGCTTCATAGATTTTATCTATTTCGGTTATGCCCATTTCATTAAGTCGTTTTATATTTCCTTCTTTTGTGTAATCAGCCCATTCAGAAGTTTGAGCGATTGCAGGATCATAAACTAGTTGTCCTTGAAAGTGTCCACCTAGAGCTCTCATTGCAGCAGCTGAAATAACACCCTCTGGAGCCGCTCCAATACCCATCAAGCAATGTGTTCCAGTTCCAGCAAAACCACATGCAATAGCTGCTTGAACATCACCATCAGAAATGGGTTGCACTTTTGCACCACATCCTCGAATCTCTTTAATTAAATCTTTATGCCTAGTTCTATCCATTACAACAACAGTAAGCTCATCAATAGAAAGACCCAAGCAATCACTTAGGATCTTCAAGTTTTCAGTAGCCGAATTTCTAATATCAACTTTACCTTTGGCCGAAGGAGGCGCTGCTAATTTGTTCATGTAAAAATCAGGAGCATTGAAAAGGCCACCCGTATCAGAGGCAGCTAAAACAGCCATTGAACCTCTTTGATTATTGGCACAAAGATTGGTTCCTTCACATGGATCTACTGCAAAGTCAACCCCTGGCCCACTTCCACTACCAACCTCTTCACCTATATAAAGCATAGGTGCTTCATCTCTTTCACCTTCTCCAATAACAATTTTCCCTTTCATTTCAATTTTGCCCATTCGCAATCTCATTGCTTCGACAGCTGCAGCATCAGCTTCATCTTTTTGACCAAGTCCTGTTAGTTTTGCTGAAGCAATAGCTGCTTGCTCGACAACTTCGAGAATTTCTTGAATTAAAGTTTGATTCACAATTAAATTTTGAGGATTTTCTAAAAGGTTTTTGAGTATGATCTCATAAAAAATGTCATTTTTTATGAGAATTATTATGCTAGTAAGCTTTTTTTAACTCTTTACAGCTGTTACTTTATCAGGCCGAGACTTTAAATTAGGAATAAACAACTAAATATAGTATCTTTATTAAATATTTTAAAAATTAAATGACTGAGTCAAATCAAAAAAATTTAGCTGGTGTTGATAGACCAATTCAAATAATTCCTTCAGTTTTACCAGCAGATTGGGCAAATATGGGGGCATGTGTGAAAGAGCTCGAGGAAGCTGGGGTAGATAGAATTCAATTTGATGTAATGGATGGAAATTTCGTCCCAAATCTTACATTCGGTCCTGAAATGATTGCTGCATGCAGGAAATATTGCAATATCCCTTTTGAAACGCAATTAATGGTGAGCCAATACAATTGCGAAACCATGCTTGAATCTTATGTAAACGCAACAAAAGGGGCGAATGGTGAACCAGGAGTAGTAATAGCTCATGCCGAATCAAATATTCATTTACATAGAATTCTTGGAAGGATAAGAGACCTAGGAGGATCTCCTTCTGTTGCACTAAATCCTCATACTCCTTTTGAAATGATTGAGAACATTATGGATATGGTTGACCATGTTTTAGTGATGACAGTAAATCCAGGCTTTGGTGGACAAGCTTATATACCAACAATGCTTAAAAAAATTAGAAAAATAAGAAACTTTATTATCGAAAACAACTTAAACGTTGACATTGAAGTTGACGGTGGCATAAAAGCTAATTGGACTATTTCACAATGTGCCGATGCTGGTGCTAATTGTTTTATTGCTGGAAGTGGTATGTTTGCTTACCCAACACTAAAAGAGGGATGTGATGACTTGAGAAAAGTTGCTCAAGCAGCACAAAATGGGGATGTGCTTTCAGAACCTCAATAAATATTCTAAAAGATTAACAAATCATCCAAATATCCATCCATAGCTATGTAAACCTATTCCTAAAAAATTAACCCCTAAATAGCATACTAAAACAACTACAAAACCAGTCGTTGCTAATATTGCTGGTCTCCTTCCTTGCCAACCTTTGCTTATTCTCATATGCAGATATGCTGCATAAAACAACCATGAGATAAATGCCCAAGTTTCTTTTGGATCCCAACTCCACCAAGTTCCCCATGCCTCATTAGCCCACACCGCGCCAGAGATTAAACCAAGAGTCAAAAGAACAAAACCTATTAATATTGAACGATAACTTAATGTATCTAGTTCTTCTGAATGGGTAAAATTAATAGGATCAACGAATTCATTTAAAGCATAGCTATTAGAAACTTTGAAGCCTCCTATGCCTGTAGAACTGCTTCTAATTTGAAGAGGTTTATTCTTTTCAACGAACAAAACAGAAGCTGAAAGTAAAGATCCTATTATTAGTGCAGCATAACTAAGCATTACAACACTCACATGCATTATTAACCAACTAGATCTTAAAGCAGGCACTAAATTAGATGATAATTTCAATTCCTCAGGTAAAACAAAACAAGCAAATGCTACCGAAAGTAATTGAATAGGTATTGCCACAGAGGGAACTATTGGAGATTGATATTCACGTTCAATTAATAGTTGACCCATTGAAATACCCCAAGTAAGGAAATATAAAGATTCATATAAATTACTAATTGGGAAATGTCCAGAAATTGACCACCTAAAAATTAATTGCAAAGTAATAAAGAAATTCACTAAAATCGTAAGAAATCTCACAAAAATGGAAATTTTTTTTGTAAAAACAGCACCTAAAGATATTGGCAAATTAACTAATAAAATATAAAACACTAAAATACCTAATGCAGATACAGGGTCATATATTAAATTTTTAATAAGATCATCTAATATCATTTTTAAAAATTTAGGCCTTTTTTAAGAGTAATAACAATCAAATAATAATTAAAATGATAATTTTATGAGTAAATATTTAATAATTAAGTTTTAAATCATCCTGAATTAGGATTTCATAGTTTAAAGTTATCTCCAAGATAATATTTTTTGACTGTTGGATTATCTGCTAATTCATTTGATGATCCATAAGCTAGAATTTTTCCCTCACTTAAGACATATGACTTGTTTGTAATCAAAAGAGTTTCCCTAACATTATGATCAGTAATTAAAATCCCTACCCCGCCTTTACTTAACTTAAGAATAAGTCTCTTTAAATCATTGACAGCCAAAGGGTCGATACCCGCAAAGGGTTCGTCTAATAATAAATATCTAGGTCCTTTTCTCCCTACAGAAAGAGCTCTTGCTATTTCACACCTCCTTCTCTCTCCTCCTGAAAGTTGATAACCATAATTATCTACAAACTTGTTCAAGTTAAATTCATTTATTAACTGTTCACTTCTATTTCTAATTGCAGCTAGACTATAACATGAGTTTTGCAAAGCCAATTCTATATTTTCCTTAACAGTAAGATCTCTAAATATGCTTGCCTCCTGTGTTAAGTAACCTAAGCCAAGTCTAGATCTAATTGGGAGTGTAAGGTTAGTTATATTTTTACCATCCATCAAAACTTGACCCTTATCAGGCTTTATATTCCCAACTGCAAGGTTAAAAGTAGTAGTTTTCCCTGCACCATTTGGTCCCATCAAGCCTACAACTTCTCCTGGATTTACAGTTATTGAAACATTATTTACTATAAATCTTCCCTTAATTGATAGGAATACATTTTGGATTTTTAAGTTCATCATTATTTGGGATAACATGTTCTTTTAATTTTCATAAAAAAACAAAAGAGAATAAAAACAATAATTTAGTTATAAACACAGAAATATACATATTTATTAAAGAGGTTTCAAGAAAGGCCTATCTTTTTCATTTAAAGTCTCTTCGTATTGTAATTTTCTCAATAAATTTTCCAAACAAAGACAAAACGAGTCAAGATCAACACCTAAATTTATATTGGTTCTAGTTTTTATTCTCCCCAAACCCTCTCCTAGCAAAATTGTAGCTCCATTTAAATTACCCTTACTCAAGTGAAATTGGGAGACGGATACTTGTAATATTCCTTGAATTACTTGTCTTTCATCACCATCAACAGAATTCCAAATTTCTTCAAAAGCGTCATGAGCTTCATACCATTTATGTTTGTTAAAAAGATTTAAAGCTATAAAAAAGGATTGCTGAACATTATTTGTACTTTCTTCATTCATGCTATTAATTTCTTTTCTTTTTGTTGAGTTTTCTCATTCTTATTGAATCCGGTGTTACTTCTAGCATTTCATCAGGGCCAATATATTCTAGTGCTCTTTCAAGGGTAATTTCCACTGGAGATTGCAAAGTATCAAGTTCTTCTGCCCCTGCAGACCTCATATTAGTCAATTGCTTAGTTTTACATATATTTAACTCCAGATCTTGAGGTCTGTTATTCTCGCCAATTATCATTCCCTTGTAAACTTTAACTCCTGGTTTAATGAAATAAACTCCCCTATCTTCGGCATTCTTCAAAGCATAAAATGTGGCCACACCTTCTTCAAAAGCGATAAGGACTCCGTTTCTCCTAGTTTCAAAATCCCCTGTTTTAGTTTTATATTCATAAAAAGAGTGACTCATGATACCCTCCCCCCTAGTTATACGAACAAATTCACCACGGAATCCAATTAGTCCTCTTGATGGAACAAGAAACTCTAATTGAGTTCTACCATCTGAACTTGTCTGCATATTTTTCATCTCTGCCTTTCTTGATCCAAGTTTCTCAATACATGAACCAACTGATACTTCAGGTACATCTAAAACTAAAGTCTCTATAGGTTCACATTCAACATTATCAATTTCTCTAAATATTACTTGAGGTTGTGAGATTTGAAACTCAAAGCCTTCTCTTCTCATTGTTTCAATCAATATCCCCAAATGTAATTCTCCTCTTCCTGAAACTGAAAATCTGTCAGGAGAATCAGTTTCTTCTACCCTTAAGGCCACATTTGTTAAAAGTTCCCTCTCCAATCTATTTTTCAATTGTCTGCTGGTAACAAATTTCCCTTCCTTACCAGCAAACGGGGAATCATTGACAACAAAAGTCATATTTAAGGTGGGCTCATCAACCTTAATTAAAGGGAGAGGATGAGGAGAATCAGGACAAGCTATAGTTTCACCAATATTGACATCATCGAAACCAGAAACAGCAACTATATCTCCTGCAATTGCTTCATTGATATCGATTCTTTGTAATCCTTCGAAACCAAGTAATTTACTAATCTTACCCTTAATAGTCTTTCCATTTTCTTTGATTAAACAAGCTTGTTGACCATTTTTTATAGTTCCGTTATGAATCTTCCCAATAACAATTCTGCCTAAGAAATCAGAATAGTCCAAAGTAGTAATTTGTAGCTGAAGAGGTTTTTTTGAGTCCCCTACTGGAGGTGGAACATGTCTAAGAATAGCCTCAAAAAGAGGCATCATATTATCACTATTAGATTCCATTTCATCTTTTGCGAATCCAGATAGGCCGCTTCCAAAAAGATAAGGGAAATCACATTGATCATCATCAGCACCTAATTCTAAAAATAAATCAAGAACCTTATCAATTGCTATTTCTGGGACAACTCTTGGTCTATCTATTTTATTTACAAAAACTATTGGTCTAAGGCCTTTTTCCAATGCTTTTTTTAAAACAAATCTTGTTTGCGGCATTGGTCCTTCATTAGCATCAACAATTAATAAACAACCATCAACCATTCCCAAGACCCTCTCGACTTCCCCTCCAAAGTCAGCATGACCTGGTGTATCTATGATATTAATTCTGGTATTTTTATAGTTAACTGCAGTATTTTTTGAGAGTATTGTTATTCCTCTTTCTCTTTCTAAGTCATTTGAATCCATTACGCATGTCGGGACAACTTCATTATCTCTAAATATTCCTGATTGCGATAACAATGCATCAACAAGAGTTGTCTTACCGTGATCTACGTGGGCAATAATTGCAACATTCCTAATTTCTTTAATTAAAGATGACATTTATGAATCTTATACAAATTTTAGATTGACTGTATTAAGGCTAACTCAAAGAATGCTTATTATGAAAATTTTCTCTTTAAGACTTTGAAAAACATAATCATTATTAAGCAATTTATTTTAACCAAATGAATTATTTTCTATTTGAACCTTCAAAAACTTTTAAGGCTTCAATTGATCCTTCATATCTCCAATGCCAGGGCTCATAATCTATGTATTTATTATTTTTTTTGAAAGATAACTTAAAGTGAAATTTAGCTGCATTCTTTTCTAACCATTTAAAGGCTTCAGTATTTTCAAATTCAGTCTCAAAGTCTGTTCCTCTTTGAGTAGCATCACCAATATCAATTGCGAAACCAGTACTATGCTCAGAATATCCTGGTGGTGCCGAGACTCTAGCTCTTTCTGCGGCTTCTTGATTTCTTAAAGACTTTAATGAATAAAAAATTTCGTTTTGCAAATTTATTGATCTATAACCACTCAAGAACACCAAATATATCCCATCTTTTTTCGCCTCTTCTCTCATCTTTAGTAGAGAATCACGCATGTCAACATGAACTTTAATATTAGTCTCAATAAAAACTAGTTTCTCCATAGGAGTTTCTTTATATGGAAGATGGCCTAAAATTCTATGGTCACCTTTTCTCTTAGTTTGAAAATCGAGATTTATAAATTGATCTAGTTCTAATTTCCTGATGAAGCTCAATGAAAAAAGAGAAAAAAGTAGAAAAATAAAGGGAGAAAATATTAATAATTTTTTTAATAATATTGAATTATGATTTTTTAAGTATGTTCTTTTAGCAAGGGGTATATCAATTTGATTGATATCTTTGTTTTGTTCCAATACTTAGAGGTGAATTTGGAAAAGATATTTCGATATTAACTATTATTTTAAGAAATGCACTTTTATAAGCAAAAAAGATGTAGCTTTTATATACAGTATTATTTTTTTTCATATGTTGAGGGTAGCTGTTATTGGAGGAGGTCCAAGTGGTTCATGTGCGGCAGAAATACTTGCTAGAGCTGGAATAAAAACTTGGCTATTCGAGAGGAAATTAGATAATGCCAAACCATGTGGGGGAGCTATTCCACTTTGCATGGTAGAGGAATTTGATTTACCTGAGTCAATTATTGATAGAAAAGTAAGGCATATGAGAATGATATCTCCATCAAATAGAGAGGTAGATATCAGCTTAGATAGAGTTTACGGGAAAAGCGATAATGAGTTTATTGGGATGTGTAGAAGAGAAGTAATGGATGCTTTTATGCGCAATAGAGCATCAGATCTTGGGGCTACACTAATTAATGGATTAGTTACTTCTATTGACACTGGTGACAATAATCAAGGACCATACAAACTCTCATATTCAGATTTTACGAATGGAGACAAAAAAGGAGAGATCAAGGAGCTTACTGTCGATCTTTTAATCGGAGCTGATGGGGCTAATAGTAGAGTTGCAAAAGCAATGGATGCAGGAGACTACAAAGTTGCCATAGCATTTCAAGAACGAATTAAATTGCCTAAAGAAGAAATGAGTTACTACGAAGATCTTGCCGAAATGTATGTCGGCACTGATGTTTCTCCTGATTTTTATGGGTGGGTATTTCCTAAATATGATCATGTTGCCGTGGGCACCGGAACCATGCAAAAGAATCAGTCATTAATTAAAGGACTTCAAGAGGGAGTAAGAAATAGAGCCAAGAAAAGACTTGTTAATGGTGAGGTAATAAAGGTAGAGGCACATCCTATTCCAGAGCATCCAAGACCAAGAAGAGTAGTTGGGAGAATGGCATTGGTTGGTGATGCAGCCGGTTATGTTACAAAGAGTTCCGGAGAGGGTATTTATTTTGCTGCAAAAAGCGGGAGAATGTGTGCTGAAGAAATTGTTGAGGCATCAAAAAACGGTCAAGTAATTCCATCAGAAAAAGATTTAAGAAACTATCTTAAAAAATGGGATAAAAAATATGGCACAACTTACAAGGTTCTAGAAATTCTTCAAAATATCTTCTATAGAAACGATTCCGCAAGAGAAGCCTTTGTTGAGATGTGTGATGACATGGATGTACAAAAACTTACTTTTGATAGTTATTTATACAAAAGAGTTGTTTCAATGAAACCACTACAGCAAATTAAAATCACAATGCTTACACTTGGTTCTATTTTAAGAGGGAAAGCCCTAGCACCTCACAAATATAAACCAGTTGATAGTGCTGTTAGGGAAAATAAAGAAGTAGAAAAAATGCTAGAAAATTATTCAATAAAGGGAGGCATTAAAGTTAAGAGTTCAAAATTGTAAAGTCAGCGATCTTTAAAGAATAATTTCTAATCAAGCTCAACAACTTGATTCTATTGTTTCTTATATTTATATCCTCTGCCATTACTAGCACCCCTTTTTCATTATCGAATAAATCCTCAATAGTGTTTATATTAATCTCGAACAAATTTAAAAGTTCCAAATAATTGCAAGATCCTGTTGAAAAAAGTTTTTCTAATTCTCTGATGAATTCAAAAACTTTCAATTCACAATCTTTTTCAAACAGTTTTGTGTTTACATAATCTTTTGTTGAGAGAACGTCTGCTGGAAGATTACTGCTATTAACTAATTTGCTAACCCTAGTAATCACCTTCTGGACTTCAAAAAAAGTTTCCTTTTCTTTAAATTTGACTATAGATTTAATCCTATTTTTAAGATCAACAATATTCAATATTCTTTTTTGATGAAATTCATCAAGAGAGCAAACCGCCTTTATTAAATCTTTACCTAGTGATATTTCTTCGAGATGACTTTCAATTCTTTGAACTAAAAATTCATTTAAATCATTAGAAACTTTCTCTTTTGAGAATTTCAAATTAGGGAATGCGATTTTCCAAAAATCAATAAGTTCGTTGAATAAATTATGTAATGGCAAATCAAATTCATAATCCCAAATTATTTTAATAACTCCATTCAAATTTCTTCTTAAAGCATAAGGGTCTGATGATCCACTTGGACGTTTACCAGAAATAAATATACTTAACAATGTTTCAATCTTATCTGCAATGGAAACTATTGCACCATATCTTGTAGAGGGCAAAGAATCTTTATAAAAAGCAGGTAAATAATGTTCAGCTACAGCCAAACAAATATCCTCACTAAATCCTTCATTTTTAAGATATTTACCGCCCATTATTCCTTGTAACTCCGGGAATTCATAAACAATTTCACTACACAAGTCGTTTTTACAGTATCTAGCAGCTTCTAATATTTTTTTATCTTCTAAAGAATTATCATTTAAAAATATAAGAATTTTTTTTGAAACTTCAACTATTCTCTCTACTCTTTGAAAAATATTTCCTAGTCCTTTCAAATAAGAAACAGATTTAAGTTTTTCATTTCTTTCAATTGAAGTAACTTTTTTATCACTTTCTACAAAAAACTTTGCATCTGAAAACCTCGCCCTCAAAACTTTCTCATTACCCTTTGTGATGTTTTTATTTGATTCTTCAAGACCATTTGAAATAACAAAAAAATTTTTACTAATGTTTTTTTCAGAAGTTAAATCAAGTTTAGAAAAACTATTATTTTTGATTAAAAGAGGAACATATCTCTGATGACTTTTCATGACCGTTGAGAGAACTTCAAGAGGAAGATCTAGAAATTCTTCACTGAATTTTCCAACAATTAAGTCTGGCCACTCAACTAAATCAATTAATTCATTAAGCAGTCCTTCAGAGATGTCAGGCTTTAGATTTAGTGATTTAGATGCCTGATTTATAAGACTTTCAATTTTTTCTTTTCTTTCGTGGCGCTTAACTAAAACTCTATGTTGTTTCAATAATTCAAAAAAATTATCAGGTTGCTGCACTTCAAAAACTTTATTTATCAACCTATGACTTTTTGATTTATTACTTATTTTAATTTTTGGATCACATTGATCAAATTTGAAATCAAGAATTTCATCATCATAAAGAGAAGCAATCCACCTAATAGGTCTTGAAAATTTCATATTCCCAGCCCCCCACTTCATAAAACGTGGGCCTTGAAGACTCTTCACTACCTTTGGAATGATTGTAGACAAAGAAATTCTCGTGGATTGTCCTTTCTCAATTTTTTTTCCAAAAACAAAATCACCCTTTTCTGTATTTTTTATTTCTAGTTGGCCTACATCTACACCTAAACTATTTGCGAATCCTAAAGCAGCATTAGTAGGAGATCCATTTAAAAAAGCTAAACTTGCTTTAGGTCCCTTTCTTACTACAGTCTTATCCTCTGCAAAATCGACCAAACCTTCTATAAGAAGAACTAATCTTCTCGGTGTAGAGGTAACAACTATATTATTAAATTTGATTAACTTTTTATCCAATTCAAATTCCATTAGAGATTTAAATTGATCTAGAACAGCATGTGAAAATTTTGCAGGCAACTCTTCGGTTCCGATCTCAAGTAAATATTTAGACAAGAAAAAAAAATGACTTCTATTACTATAATTTACTACCAGTTAAATAAGCTTTTCGCTAATGTATAAAAAGAGATATTTTTTGGTCCGTTGATCAAGGTTGAGAAAGTAAAAAAGAAAAAAAATTCTGCCAAAGAAGAAACAGTTTGTTTGGCAAATGGATTAGAAGTATCTAAATTTGAGAATTTCAAGAAAAGTAGCCAATTTCTCAAGGAACCACTTGCAACAGAATTAATTAATGATAGCGATCACTTTACTAATGATGCAGTCCAATTATTGAAATTTCATGGTAGTTATCAGCAAGATGATAGGGAAAATAGAAAGCCTGGCAAGAGTAAAGATTGGCAAATGATGCTTAGGTTGAGAAGTCCAGGCGGAGAAATTCCTGGGAAATTATTTTTAGCACTAGATGAATTATCTGACAAACTAGGTAATGGAACACTTCGAGCAACTACAAGACAAGCCTTTCAAATGCATGGAATTAGAAAGGAGAATCTAAAAGAAGTTATTCAGACAATTGTAAATTCAATGGGCTCAACATTAGCTGCATGTGGAGATATAAATAGAAATGTAATGGCCCCAGCGGCACCATTTGATTCACCGGAATACAATACCGTAAGAGCTTTAGCTAAAAAAGTTGCAGATCTTCTCACCCCATTAGCTGGGCAAGGTACTTTTTTAGAGCTTTGGGCTGATGGGGATCTTGAATACACCATAAAGCCAGATAGGGACATAGAAGCTATTAGGAGACTTCAATTTAAAGATAGTGTTTTTAGTGGAATAAAAGATGAGCCTCTTTATGGTTCGACTTATTTACCGAGAAAATTCAAATGTGCTGTTACAGTTCCTGGTGATAATTCTGTAGATCTTCTTACTAACGACATTGGAATAGTTGCCTTTACCTCAGAAAAGGGGAACTTAGAGGGGTGCAACTTTTATGTCGGAGGTGGCATGGGACGCACACATAATAATGAAGAAACTTTCGCTAGGATTGCAGACCCCCTTGGATATGTTGCGGAACAAGATATTTATGAATTAATACAAAGTATTGTTGCTATTCAAAGAGATTATGGAGATAGAAAATCAAGAAAAAATTCAAGAATGAAATACCTTCTTCACAGAAAAGGTATTAAGTGGTTCAAGAAGTTACTTCTAGAAAAGTATTTCAAAAAAGAAATTAAAAACATCAGAAAAGAACCGAAACAAGTTCTAATTGATTATCTAGGTTGGCATAAACAAAATAAGAGCTCTTATTTCGTAGGGTTACCTTTATTGTCAGGAAGGTTATCAGGAAAAAAGAAAAATACCATTACTAATATCGTAAAAAAATATAATCTCGATTTAAGACTTACTCCTAATCAAGATATCTTACTTTGCAATATTGCTAATAAAAACAAAAGTGAAATTAAAAAAACTCTTTCAGATATTGGATACGACAATTTAGATGACATAAATGAAATACAAAGACATGCCTTAGCATGTCCAGCATTACCACTTTGTGGTCTTGCTATGACTGAGGCAGAAAGAATTTTACCTGATGTACTTAAAAGGATTGAAAAATTACTATTAGATCTAAAAATAGAAAAGACAATCTTATTTAGGATGACAGGCTGTCCAAATGGATGTACAAGACCTTACATGGCAGAATTAGCACTTGTAGGAAGTGGGCAAAACAAATACCAATTGTGGTTAGGGGGAAGTAAAAATCTACAGAGGCTGGCTAAACCCTTCTTACAACGAATGGAATTAGATGACTTAGAAAAAACTCTTCAACCATTATTTAATTATTGGAAGAGCAGTTCTGATATGGATTTCGGAGATTTTATAAATTCCCAAGATGAAAGTTCTATTTTAAATTTACTAAATGAAATTCAATAAAGTTTAAATTTTTCCATAAAGGGCATTTGCTTTTTTATTTTTCCAAGCCCATAATTGATCTCCATAACTAAAATGCCACCACTCATTAGGATGTTGTGCAAAACCAAATTTATTCATAACTTCCCTTAATAAATTTCTTCTACTATTCCAAATAATTGCCTCTTCATTAACTATATTTTCATAAAAATCAGGCTTTGAAGTCTCATCCATTTGATCAACTTGGCTTCCCATATCAACTACATTTCCTTCTTTATCAGAAAAACAAACATCTAAAGCTCCACCAGTAGAATGAGGAGGAGGACAACTAGAGTCGAAAGAAGGATATGCCCAAAATTTTTCAACTTTTTTTAAAATAGATGGATAAGATTTCATATTTTCTAAAGAAGCATCAATTTCCAATTTTTCACACTCTAATGAAAATGCTCTTTTAAACATAAATTCTTGGACTTCTAAGGGTCGCCAACTGTCATAAATTAGAATGAAAAAATTATTATTTGATATCAAATAATCATTTACTTTAACTAACCTATTTACAACCTCCTCTCTTAATTTCCAAATAGAATTTTTATCTTGGTACGGTGCTCCTAAATAATAGTAAGGGTGGGGATCTAAAAAGTTTAAGTGGCCAGGTATAGCTATTAATTTATCACCATTCTCTTTAATTGGTATTTTATTCCAAATTTTCAATTGAAATTTACAATTGATTTATAATGGCATATATAGAAAAAATTACAATTATAATTTTCAATTCAAGAAATCATGAATGAATTTATTATCAGAATTATCAATTATTATATTTCTTAAAACAATATTTTCTTTTAAATCAGGATCACTACTAACAACCTTAACAGCCTCCTCACGAGCCTTTTCAATTAGAAATTTATTATTCGGTAAATTATCAAGTACAAAATCAGGCAATCCAGATTGTCTATATCCTAAAATTTGACCTGGGCCTCTAAGCTCCAAGTCTTTTTCAGAAATATAAAAGCCATCATTAGATTTTTGCAAAACGCGTAGACGCTTATTTTCTAATCCATTTTTATCAGAAGTTACCAGATAACAAAAAGATTTAGTTGATCCCCTACCAACTCTCCCCCTTAGTTGATGAAGCTGAGATAAACCAAATCTTTCCGAATTATAAATAATCATAATTGTGGCATTAGGGACATCTATTCCAACCTCAATTACTGTAGTTGAAACCAATATATTAATTTCATTTTTTACAAAAGAATTAATCACCTCATTCTTTTCTTGAGAATTTAATTTTCCATGTAATAATCCAACTTTTTTATTAAAAAAGACCTCTTCTGATAAATATTTAAATATTTTCTTTGCAGAACTTAAATTCATTTTTTCTGAATCTTCTATAAGTGGCAAAATCACATAAGCTTGTCTTCCCTTCCAGATCTCATCTTCAACAATCTTGAATAAGTTATTTAAATCATCTTCAGAAATTATTTTTGTAGTTATTGGAACTCTCCCAGGAGGAAGTTCAGTAATTTTACTAACATCTAAATCACCATAAATAGAAAGCGCTAGGGTTCTAGGAATTGGTGTCGCTGTCATTGATAACAAATTAGTATTATCCCCTTTATTAAGTAATCTATTTCTTTGAGTAACTCCAAACCGATGCTGTTCATCAATTACTACCATGCCTAATGAATTAAATATGACTTTATCTTCAAATAATGCATGAGTACCTACAAGGATATCAACTAGTCCATTATTTAAGTTCGCGAGAATTTCTTTTCTTTTTTTTTGAGGAGTATTACCAGTAAGCAGTTCGACAGAGACAAAAAGTGGGTTCAAATGTTTTAATAAATTTTTATAATGTTGTTCTGCTAATACTTCAGTGGGAACCATAAAAGCTCCTTGCAGGTTTTTTTCAATAACAATTAGAAGAGAGGCTATTGCAATGATAGTTTTACCACTTCCCACATCTCCCTGAAGAAGTCGTGACATTGGCACCGGATTAGATAAATCTTCCTTAATTTCATCTAAAACGTTAACTTGAGATTTTGTTAATTCAAAAGGAAAAGTATTTAAAAATTCTTTTAGTAAAGATTTCTTTTGAGGTAATTGTTTAGTAATGACGTTTTTATTCGTCTTTCTTTTTCTAAGAAGGAACTTTATTTGAAGTAGGAATAACTCATCAAAGACCAATCGTTTTTTTGATTCAAGAAGTGCTTCTTGAGTTGGAGGAAAATGAATATTAATCAAAGACTCTCCTTTAGATAATAAAGATAATGAATCAAGTTGCTTGTGATTTAAAATTTCTGGATATTGCTTTGCATAAATTAGTACATTTTTCATGAGTTTTATAAAACTAATATTTGATAACGTTTCAGCTAATGAATACAAGGGGAAAATTTTTCCTGAGAAATTAAAATTTTCATTGTTATCCTTAAGAATTTCAATCTGCGGATCTACAAAAGTTTTACCATACTCTGTTAATTTAACCTTACCAGAAATTGCTAATTTAGTTCCAGGAATATACAAAGATTTTTGAGATGCGAAGAAGGAATAAGATCTAAATCTCCTTCCTAAAAAAAATTTTGTAACCTTTATCGAAGACGTCTCATCAGAAACTATAAAGTTCATTATTGATAAATTATTATTCTTTTTACTCTTATGAATATAAAATCTTTTAATATTTACGATACACGTATATAAGTTATCTGGTTTTAAATTGATTATCTTAACTCTATTCGTATAGTCTAAATATGTTCGAGGGAAATAATTTATTAGATCTTTTATATAAAAAATCCCTAATTCATTAAGCTTATTTTTATAAACTTTCCCTACATTTTTTATTAATGAAATATCTGAATCAAGAGATAAATTTGAATCAGCCTTATTCAGAATAATCCTATTAGAAATATTATTAGAACTTTCTATTTCTAAAGTTTT
Organism: Prochlorococcus sp. AG-402-K21; assembly: GCA_003216775.1. Taxonomy (GTDB): domain Bacteria; phylum Cyanobacteriota; class Cyanobacteriia; order PCC-6307; family Cyanobiaceae; genus Prochlorococcus_A. The sequence goes on along the minus strand of QCII01000007.1, from coordinate 112,236 downwards.
ACCAAGTTTATAAAGACTTTTTCTTGTATCTATAATTAATCTTTTTCTTTGATTATCATCTAATTTATTGTATTCATAATATTTTTTAGAAAATTCATTAAATATCCGCAAATATTCTTCTGATAGATTTAAATTATCTAGTTTTGTCAATGACTCATGCAAATAATCATTAAAATATTTCTCTCTTCCTAAGGTATTAATAAATTTATTTTCAGTTTCAATAGTTAGAGACTTTTGAAGAGGTCTTATCCAATCTTTAATTAATTTATTATTATTCCCGCTAATAGTCACATCTGAAAAAAAGATTTATTTTTTCAACGTATCTTATTCAAAGTTATTTCTTTTTGCCTCCAGTATGTCTCTTTTTTTATCAAACGCTGAAATTGATTTTTTAGTTTATTTATTTTATTCCTTTGAATAGAGAGATTTAAATATTGGAACTCTAATTCAACAGGAGATATATTAAAGAAAATAATATTTGAAAGATTTTCGCCGTTAGCTGAGGAATGATTTAAGTTGAATTCAAAATTAATAACAAAAGGATGAGGATGTTTTATCATCAATTTTTTGCCTACTAAGTAATCAAAGGAATCTTTAGATATGATCTTTTTTATTAGATTAGCCTTAAATAATTCTTTGTTAATCTTGTATGAAAAATTCAGTAGTAAATTTTCCAATGAATTATCTATTAAATCAAAGATTTTGGTACTCTGATATTTTAGTAAAATATCCATTTGATTAATGTTATCTTTTTTTGAATTTCTTGGTTTTTCAACCTTAACTTCCTTTATTAATTCCAGTAGGGAGGAAATAAATTGTTTTTCTACTTCTATATTTTCAAATATATTGTTTTTGAAAAAATCATTCGTATGTTCAATATTATCTAGATCAAGTGATACGAATTTCTCATTATGATCAACTTGATAATATTCTGAAGTATTAGAAATATCGTTACTAATCTGGAACTGAATAGGTTTTTCTAATTGAAATCCATAATCAAATTGAAATTTTTCTTGTTGGCCATCCTTTGTTTTTGTGGAGCTTCCAAAACTACTTAGATTAATTTCCTTATTTATATTTTTTTCAATTTCATTAATTTTTAATTGTTCAACGGTTATTAAAGGCAAAATTGAATTAATTAGCCTACTTATTTTTTTTTCAAAGAGACCAAAAAATTCATTTTCATTTAAGAAATTATCATTAATTGTTGGATAACTACTTATTTGGTTAAGCCCTTTTTCTACAGATATACAAAGAAGCTCTCTTACTATATTAAGATAAAGTTCATATTCCCTATAGATATTTCTGATTAATATTCTTTTTTGTATGTCTGCTCTCTCTAATTGAGAGTTAATTTTATCTATATCAAGGTAATTTTTGAAATTGTTCAAGTGTCTATTTTGATTGCATTGATGCAACCTCTTCAGCGAAGTCCATCTGATTTTTTTCGATTCCTTCTCCCAATGTATATCTTGTAAAGCGTCTTACTTTGATATTTTCCCCAATTTTTGCAGCTGCTTGTTTAACGAGATCCTCAACAGTAAGAGAACTATCTTTTATATAAGGTTGTGAAAGTAAAACCAGCTCATTAAGTCTTTTCGCAATTCTCCCTTCAACTATTTTTTCTTTAATTTGTTCTGGTTTTCCAGATAAATCATCTCTCCCCATTTCAATCTGCTTTTCTTTTTCCACAACATGTTCTGGTATTTCATCAATTGAGACATACTCAACATTTGGGCAAGCTGCTACTTGCATTGAAACATCCTTCAAAAGAGACTGAAAAATATCACCTCTAGCAACAAAATCAGTTTCACAATTTAACTCTAGTAGAACACCCACTCTTGATCCTGTATGAATATAACTTCCAATTGACCCTTCAGCCGCGACTCTTCCCGACTTCTTTTCAGCACTAGCTATACCTTTCTTTCTTAACCATTCCAAAGCTTTATCGAGATTTCCGTTAGTTTCGCTAAGTGCTTTTTTGCAATCCATCATTCCTGCGCCAGTCTTATCTCTAAGATCTTTTACAAGTTTTGCTGTAATGTTTCCCATAGAAGTAATAAAAAATTGTAATTAGTAAGTTTTAAATTTGAATTTAATTTTTTCTGTCGGGGTTAGAACCTTTCCTGCCCTCATTTATGGCATCTGCAAGTCTTCCCAAAATAAGTTGAACAGATCTTACTGCATCATCGTTACATGGAATTGGAACTTCACACAAATCAGGGTCGCAGTTCGTATCCAACATCGATACTAGTGAAATATCTAATTTCCTAGCCTCTAGTACTGCATTAGATTCTCTTCTTTGATCAACCAAAACGACTACGTCTGGTAATCTTCTCATGCCCTTCAGTCCACCCAGGTATTTTTGTAATCTTTCAAGTTCTCTCCTTAAAACTGCAGCTTCTTTTTTAGGCCTCATTGCTATTGAACCACTACTCTCCATCCTTTCAAGATCCTTCAATCTTTCAATCCTAGCTTTCATTGTTGTCCAATTAGTCAACATCCCTCCAAGCCATCTTTGATTTACATATGCAGCTCCGCATCGAGTAGCTTCTTGAGCTACCACATCTGACGCTTGTTTTTTTGTACCGACGAATAGGAAACGTTTACCACTTTTTGCTGCGTTTCTTGTCCATTTATACGCATTGTTCATACACAATGCTGTTTTCACAAGATCGATTATATGGACTCCATTTCTAGCGCAATATATGTACTTAGACATTTTGGGATTCCAACGTCTAGTTTGATGCCCAAAATGAGCACCAGCTTCCATCATTTCAGATAGTGATACAACAGCCATAATTTAAAAGGGTTTCGGGTTAGCCTCCACCTGACGGGAAATTTATGTTAGTAAATCACCCGAAACTGTCAGATGTGTGGATTGAATTTAAATAATTCTAGCAAGTGATGTGTACTTCTAAAAGTTTTTTATCTTGATTTGGTTAACTGTTTAATGTAAATCATATTCAGAGGGATCCTAAGTATCTCAAGTGCAAGTCTATTTCTTCTTATATTTACTAAAAATTTTAATAAAGGAAGGATTCTATCAATACTGATTAGTCCTCCCAAGCAAAGAATTTGCCAAAGTAAATCATGAAGAGGAGTTAATTGAATCATAAATCTAACCCTTAAATTTGGATGTTTCTTATAAAATACTAAAGCCATTTTTGCCCTTTCTTTTTCTTGAGCTATTAATGAATCTATTTGTTCGCAATTGAACGGTGGATGCCAATGAAACCCTACTGCATTTGGACATTTAATTAATTTTGTCCCAATTTTTCTTAATCTTTCTCCAAGTTCTAAATCCTCCCAACCGTAAAGACTGAATGAAGTATCAAATAAGCCGATGCTTAGAATCAATTCTTTTGATATCGCAACATTCCCAGTAGCGAAATAAGCAAAAGAAGTGTCCATTATTTTATGTTTTTCACTCTGAGGATTTAGAAAATCAGATGTATTAACAACCGAGCCATAGGTAAAACATTTTTTATCATTTTTTATCCAAGAGGCAAGTAATTTTTCTACGTGGCAATTTATAAAATTATCTAAAACAATAAGATCACTATCAATAAATATAATAATTTCATATTTTGATTTAATTACCCCAAGATTTCTTCCTAGAGCAGGCCCTCCATGTTCCTGATTAAATAGAACCACGTGTGGTAGATTGGCCTTATTTTTATTTATCCATGAGCTTGTTCCATCAGTGGATCCATCATCAACTACTATTACTTCATAATTACTGATATTTGTATTTAATTTTTGATTCTCAAGCGCAACGAGACATTTCTCTAATATAGGTAGTCTATTGTAAGTCGGTATAACAATACTTACATTCATGATCTCGCTTTAAAAATTCATAATAATAGGACTCAAACAAGCTAAAAATAAAAGATATTCCCTAATCAGCTGCACCGCCGTTGTTTACTGTACCTGTAACGTTTCCACCATCAGGTCTACCATCAGTTCTTAATTTCCTTTTTTTGAACTTTCTAGCATATGCTCGGTTACGTTCCTGCTTTTCTTTTTTAAGATTCCTTCTTTTAGACATGAATTTTTAACTTTTAATTATATTAGCTCACTAGGAGCACTATATATTTTACCATCTTCCATATTTAATATCCTATCTGCCATATCAGAAATTCTTGGGTCGTGAGTCACCATAAGAACAGAACAATTTTGATCTTTCGCTAGTTTTCTTAAAAGTGTCACTATTTCCCTGCCCGTAACGCTATCTAAAGCAGAAGTGGGCTCATCAGCTAGCAAAAGTTTTGGGTTTGCAGATAAAGCTCGAGCAATTGCCACTCTTTGTTTCTGCCCACCAGACAAGTCATTAGGTAACTTTTTATGATGTTCTTCTAATCCTACTGCCGATAACCAATTTCGTGCTATTTCGCGTCTTTGTAAATAAGTTAAACCTTTTAGTAAATCGGCGCCCATTTGAACATTTTGTTCGGCTGTTAAACATCTCAAAAGATTATGACCTTGAAAAATCATACCAATACTTCTCCTGAGAATCTGACGCGTTTTTCTTGATGCACCATTCAACTGATTATTTAAAACAGTTACATCTCCACTTTGACAAGATCTCAAAGCCCCAATTAAGGTTAAAAGAGTTGTTTTACCGCATCCAGAAGGTCCTTTTAAAAGAACCAACTCACCTTTATCAATATTTAAATTAACGTTATTAAGAACTTGTTTTTTATTTTCATTTATTCCATAAAAGTGACTCAAATTATTTATTGAGACTGTTTTTAAGCTTTTAATATTTTTATTTGATTTATTACCCTTAACCATTTAATTGAATTATTAGAAAATTTCAGCAGGATCGGCATCAACCAACTTACGCATAGCAATACAAGCAGATCCCATACACATTACTAAAACTAATACAAAAATTAAGATCGTTTTATCTGTATCCATTATTATTGGGAGTTTAGTAGAACTTCTTATAACTGAATAAAGTATTTGACCTGAGAAATATGCAGGTAAGTAACCAAACAACGCTAATAAAAATCCCTCTCTAGCTACAACGAAGAAAAGAGACTTAAGTCTATATCCCATTGCCAATAAGGTGGCGTACTCTGGGAGATGGTCTGTAACGTCACTATAAAGGATTTGATAAACGACAACGCACCCCACAACAAAACCCATCAAAGCTCCCAAACTAAATATAAAGCCTATTGCAGTACTATTTTTCCAATAATTCTTCTCAAATTCAATAAATTGGTTTTTCGTAAGAACTCTCACATCATTAGGGAGTGAGTTATTTAAAATTCTTGAAATCAATTCAGGATTAGATCCTTTTTTTAGCTTAACCAAGCCAATTTCTATACTTCCAGGAGGATTTGCAGGAAAAAGTCTTAAGAAGGTTTCTCGACTAGTAATCAAATTACCATCTGCACCAAAAGATGGTCCCAACTCAACGAGACCTTCGACAATTACTCTTTTTCCAGCAACCTCAGTTTCAACTTTTTGATCCGATAAAAACCATTCTTCAATTGGTCCAAATTCAGGTCTAGAAAGTTTGTCAAACAGAACTCTTGATGGATTTCTTAATTTATAAGCATTCTTTGAGAATCCATCATCTAAAAGGAGTGAATCGGAGGGATTAAAACCCAATGCTAGTATCGATCTAGTTTTGAGATTTTCGGGATTTCTCCAAAGTAAATAATTTAAATTTACGGGGGCAGTTTTTTCAACATCTTCAACTGCAAGAGTTTGAATCAACCTTCTTTTTGGGAATCCACTCATGCTTATGGAACTTTTTGATCTGGGACTTATCAAAACCAGATCAGCATCTAAAAGTTTATGAATAGTGACGCTAGTATCAAATAAACCATCTCTGAAACCTAACTGCATAAACATCAAAATTCCTGCAAAACTTATTCCTGCAATGGCAACTACCAACCTTAACGGTTGCCTAGTTAATAACAACCAAGCTAATGGTATTTTTCTGAATTTAAAAAAAGAAAAACTCATTAGGGAATAAATTTTGCAATCACCTTCATTCCTGCATAATTTTGTACAGTATCTATAGAATCCTGATCTAACTCTACGAGTACCTCGATGATTCGCGAATCAGCATCCCCCGTTGGATCAGTTGACAAAACTTTTCTTTGTTTTACCTGAGGACTTATCCTAATTACTTTACCTTTAAGATTTTTTTGGAAACCACCATTTTCACTACTCAATTCAACATTCTGAGAAATAAAAACTCTATCAATGTCAGATTCATAAACCTCTATTAGAGCTTCCATCTTTTGACTAGAACCAATATCCAAAATTCCTTCATTTTTGGGCCTCTCACCAACTCTCGTATTTATTCCAAGTATAAAGCCATCAATTGGGCTTCTTAGTTTGGAATTAAATAAATCAATCTTTATATTTTTTTGATCGCCGATAAGGTTTATTTTTTGTTTTTGCAACTTCAATAATTCGTCTTTTCTCTGCGAAAACTCTACAAAAGAATATGCATCCTTGCTCAAAGCTAACTTATACCTTTCAATTTGATCTTTCTTTAGAGCAATTTCTTCGTTAATAGTACTAATTAGATTTTCATTCCTTTCAATATCAGAAATTAACTTTTCTCTATTTTCAAAAATTGCGAGGATATCACCTTTTTTTACAAAATCTCCTTCATTTACTAAAAATTCCACTATACGAGGTGAAGAACCAAACTCACTTACAGGAGCCGCTAATTGCCTAATCTCTCCAGAAGGAGAAAGTCGACCTAGCGCTGCAACAGCTCTAATAGGGGGTATAAAATCTTCAGTTATTTCATCTTCTAATTTAGAGCTAGATTTATTATTGCCAGAACAGGAAATAATCCCTAAGGATAATGGCGCAAATAATAATAAAAAAATAAATAAATTTTTTAGTGTTTTTAAATGCATTAAAAATCGAATAACACGTTTTTTATATAGTTATTAACCCATTTTTCATCGAAATATTTCATAAGAACCATACTAGTCTTATCATTTTTCATTTGTTGAACACAATATTTCTTTTGATAATTTATTCTCTCTCGAATAATTTCCTCATTAAATTCAGGTTTAGCTTTCTTACTTAATTTTATCAAGATAGAAAGATATTCATCAACTAAAATACAAAAAGCATTTTTTTCAGTTTGGTTTTTTAAAGAACCAAAAAATACATTCTTAGAAAAAATCTCCCCCCAATTAGGAATATCTCTCAATGAGGTAAAACAACTTTTATCAACTTCAGAAAGCAATTGTTCGTATTTTTCACCTTGTTTTTTAGATACAGGAGATAAATCAACTATTGCTGCGGAAACAATATCATTTATTTTTACCAAATCCATTCCGAAAATTGGAATATCAAAATTTGGATCAGGAAAAAAAACGCAGTGTAGAATTTGAAGATTTTTAGAAAATTCTGCCACCTCTATATGTAACTTTCTAAATCCTTTTGCTTTGTGGAATTCATTTTCTATATAGAGTTCTCTACCAATTTCTTTAGATGTTATATTAGTAAGATTTGGATCAATTTTTATACATTTAAGGTTCTCGAGCATGGATCTATGCTCTCTAATATTTTTTAACAAGTCCAAAATAAGAGGGTCTGTTAATTTAGTTTTAGTTAAGGATTCAGACAACAAGAGTAAAAAGGACCAAAATAGAGTTTAAAGAAAGAATTTAAATGAATGTAGGAGAAGTCAACTACTATACTCATTCAAGCAAAACTAGATGTGTTTTTGTGGATAATAAGGAATTGCCGCTTATAAGCATTGATATTTGGTGCAAAGCGGGTTCTTCATTTGAGGAAAAGGATAAAAATGGCACTGCTCATTTTTTAGAACATATGATTTTTAAAGGCTCTAACAAAATTATGCCTGGTGAGTTTGATCATAAAATCGAATCACTTGGAGGATTAAGCAATGCCTCGACAGGTTATGATGATGTTCATTACCACGTCCTCATTCCACCCAATAACTTTAGAGAATCACTTGGTCTTTTGACAAATATTGTTTTTTCTCCAAATTTCAATAGTCATGAATTTATTAAAGAAAAAGGTGTAGTTATTGATGAAATAAAACAACAAAATGATCAGCCTGAAGAAAAATTATTTAATTACTTTTTAAAAAGGGTTTGGCTAAGTTCTAATTATGCAAATTCAATATTGGGAACTGAACAAAGTGTTAAAAACATAGAGATAAATGATCTTGAGAAATTTCATAGAAAGCGTTACACCATAGAGAATATTTGCATCGCAGTTACAGGCAATCTCTCAGGGGATATTTATAAAATTTTTGAAAAAAGTGATCTTTCTGGAATAAATGAAAATCTTATTTTTAATGATACAAATAAAGTTGATTTAAAAAGCAAACCTCCTTTAAAAATTAGAAATGGTAGAGAGATGGTTAAGTTTAATAATTTAGAGTTTTCCAGAATATTTATGGCATGGTTTATTCCTAATCTGAGTGAACAAAAAAATATTATTGGATTAGAGATACTAGCATCAATACTATCTGTAGGAAGAAATAGCAGATTAGTTAAAGTTTTAAAAGAAGATAATAACCTTGCTGAATCTGTATACGTTGATGTAAATGCCGGAGAATTAGGGGGATTATTTATCTTAGAAGCAAGTTGTGAAAAAAAAGATCTTTATTCAGTAGAAAAGCAAATTGATAAAACCATAGATGAAATTTTAGATTCTAAGAACTTAACTTTGGATGAAATTAAAAAAGCTATAAATATTGTAAAAAGTAATTATATTTTTAATTTAGAGACATCCACACAACTTTCTTCATTTTTTGGAAATGAACTTCTTTGGGGGAGGAAATCTTCAATAAATAAGTTAGAAAATCATTTGGAATATTGGAATGATATAGATAATTTCAAAGAAATCACGCAATTTTTTCTAGGAGAGAAATTCACTTTAATTGCATCACCTAATTAATGTTAAAAAGATATCTCTACAACAAAAAAAGAAATTTCTCAACTGCTTCAATTTGGATTAAAGGAGGCAGCGACATGGATATTGACAACAAAAGAGGGATAAACAAGATTCTTAGTTCATTACTTATTCGAGGATGTGAAGGCTTTGAAAATTTCAATCTTTCAGAATATGTTGAATCCCATGGAGCAGAACTAAATCAGGAAGTGTTTGAAGATGGTATTTCTATAAGCATTAAATCCCTAAATGAACATTTCAACAAATTATTACCTCTACTAGATTTGGTAATAAATAAACCAGTTCTCTCGGAAATTGAATTTCAAAAGGTGAAAAAATCATCTTTGGACTTAATTAAAAAAGATAAAGAGAACCCATTTAATATATGTTTTGATAAATGGAGAAAAATTGTTTATTCGAACCATCCTTATGCTTTTAATACAATTGGGAATGAAAAAGAGGTTTCAAATATTTCCTATAAAGATGTTTTAAATGAGTTTGAAAACTTTAAAAAAAGAGAAAAATATATTATTTCAAACAATTTAGCAATTAATGGAGAAAATTTAGGAACAGTTAATCAGAAAATCGAAAATGAAAATACAAGTCATATAAATTACGATTTAGATCCGATATGTAGATTTGATTGCGTTAACAATGATTCAAATCAAATGATAATGATAATAGGCAACCAAACCTGTTCTTGTAATAGTAAGGAATACTTGCCTCTTAAAGTTTTGGAATCATATTTATCTTTTGGGATGAGCGGATCTCTATTTAAACTGTTTAGGGAAAAAAATGGCATTACTTACGATTTAGGGGTCTTTAATCCTGTCAGGAGTAAAAATGCCCCCTTTTTAATTTATTTATCAGTGTCAAATGATAATGCCCTTTTTGCCTTTGAACTTTTATCATCGCTATGGAAAAATTTACTAAAACAACCATTGACTCATTCTGAATTATTTTTATCTAAAGAAAAATTAAAAAGTTCTTTTCTTTTAGGTAATCAATCATTAGACGATGTCTTGCAACGAAAAATACAATTAATTAGTTTTGGTATCAAACCTATTCAAGAAAGTGATTTAAACTTAAAAATAGATGAAATATCTTCATTAGATATTTTCAAACTGACTAAAAAATATTTTTCGAAACCTTTTTTGAGTATTTCTGGAGATAAAAAAATTTGTTTAGAAGTCAATTCTCAGTGGAACAAAAACTTTTAAATTAGATTTTTTCAATTTTTTCAATATCAATTAAAAACGAGCCTCTTCTAAACTTTACTTCCACAGTATCTGGAGATTTTATTGATAGGACCTCTCCAATTTCGTCAATTGCCACTAAATCAGGTGGTCTTAGCATCGGCATATTATCTGAAGTTTTTAAGTAAGAAACTGGCAAAATCATCTTGACCTTATCTTTTACCTCAAATTTCATCAAAAAAATCCAATACAATCAATAGTAATATAAGCATAAAATTAGAAAAAACTTCAACGAAATGTATTGATTCATTCTAGAATCCTGAAATAAACAATAAATAAATTAATGAACCAAAAATTTAAAACATTAATTTTGTGGGCTTTACCTATAATTTTAGTTATTGTACTTTCCTATCAATTTTTATCATCTAACAATGTTGATTCTCTTAAATCAAACGGGACAACTATTGCTCCAAGAAATTCAGCAGTAGCGAGAGTTAGTTATGGAAGATTTTTAGATTATATTAAGTCCGGAAGGGTTACATCAGTTGATATTTTTGAAGGTGGTAGAAATGCAGTAATAGAGACAATAGATTCAGATTTAGATAATAAAGTACAAAGATTACGTGTAGATCTCCCTGGCTTAACTCCAGAACTTATAAACAATTTAAAAGATGAAGGGATTAGTTTTGATGTTCATCCTGTTAAAACAGCTCCTCCTGCATTAGGAATTTTGGGTAATTTACTTTTCCCTGCAATTTTAATTGGAGGTTTGATCTTATTAGCAAGAAGATCTAATGGCATGCCTGGAGGTCCTGGCCAAGCAATGCAATTTGGAAAGACTAAGGCAAGATTTGCAATGGAAGCCGAAACAGGTGTCGTTTTCGATGATGTAGCCGGCGTTAATGAAGCAAAGCAGGATTTACAAGAGGTGGTTACTTTCTTGAAAAAACCAGAAAAATTTACTTCTGTCGGCGCACGAATCCCAAAAGGAGTTCTATTAGTTGGTCCTCCTGGTACAGGTAAAACTCTTCTGGCAAAAGCAATAGCAGGAGAAGCGGGGGTTCCATTTTTTTCTTTATCAGGGTCTGAATTTGTTGAGATGTTTGTTGGCGTTGGTGCGAGTAGAGTAAGAGATCTTTTTAAAAGAGCAAAAGAAAATAGTCCTTGTTTAATCTTTATTGATGAAATCGATGCTGTTGGGAGGCAAAGAGGTGCTGGTATTGGTGGAGGCAATGACGAAAGAGAACAAACACTAAACCAATTGCTTACTGAAATGGATGGCTTTGAGGGGAATAGCGGAATAATAATAATTGCTGCAACAAACAGACCTGACGTTTTAGATTCTGCTCTTATGCGACCAGGTAGATTCGACAGGCAAGTAACTGTAGATGCCCCAGACATTAAAGGACGGCTATCAATACTCGAAGTTCATGCCAGGAATAAGAAGCTCCAAGAAGACTTGACACTTGAAAGTATTGCAAGAAGAACACCAGGGTTTACTGGAGCTGATTTAGCAAATTTATTAAATGAGGCTGCTATCCTAACGGCAAGGAGAAGAAAAGACTCTATCAGTATTTCAGAAATCGACGACTCTGTTGACAGAATTGTTGCTGGGATGGAGGGTTCTCCCCTAACAGATGGGAGAAGCAAAAGATTAATTGCTTACCACGAAGTTGGTCATGCTCTCATTGGTTCACTTGTGAAAGCTCATGATCCAGTACAAAAAGTTACTGTTATTCCAAGAGGCCAAGCTAAAGGACTAACTTGGTTTACTCCTGATGATGAACAGACCCTAGTAAGCAGAGCTCAGTTGAAAGCAAGAATAATGGGTGCATTAGGTGGTAGAGCTGCTGAGGATGTGGTTTTTGGAAAGGGTGAAATCACAACTGGCGCAGGAGGTGATTTCCAACAAGTTGCTTCTATGGCTCGCCAAATGGTAACAAGATTTGGAATGAGTAATTTAGGTCCTATAGCATTAGAGAGTGGCAATCAAGAAGTTTTTGTCGGTAGAGATTTGATGACTAGAAGTGAAGTTTCTGATTCCATCTCCAAACAGATTGATGAAAGTGTAAGAGTTATGGTTAAAAAATGTTATGAAGAAACTTATTCTATTGTTAGTAAAAATAGAGAAGCAATGGATAAAATCGTCGACTTATTAATTGAAAAAGAAACATTGGACGGTGAAGAATTTGTGAGTATTCTCTCCAAATACACTAATATCCCTGAGAAAGAAAGAACACCACAATTATTAAACTAAACTTTTACTGGCTTTTTATCTAATATTAGATCTATTAATCCATATTCCACAGCTTCTTTGGGAGACATATAAAAATCCCTATCAGTATCCTCTTTAATAGTTTCATAATCTTTACCTGTTCTTTCTGATAATTCACTATTAAGGCGTTCTTTTAAAAATAAAATTTCATCTGCTTGAATTCTTATGTCACTTGCTTGCCCTCTGGCACCTCCTAGAGGTTGATGAATCATTATTCTTGAATGTCTAAGACTACTTCTTTTACCTTTAGTACCTGCTGCCAACAAAAATGCACCCATACTAGCTGCTAAGCCAACACAAACTGTATGAATATCTGGCTTGACATGTTGCATAGTATCAAAGATACCTAAACCATCGTATACAGATCCCCCAGGAGAATTTATGTACATGTAAATATCTTTTTCGGGATCCTCTGCTTCCAAAAATAATAATTGAGCAACAATTCTATTTGCAGTTTCACTAGTAACTTGTTCTCCTAAAAAGATTATTCTCTCCCTCAATAATCTCGAATAAATATCAAAGACTCTCTCACTGCCTCCTGATTCTTCTAAAACTAATGGGATCATAATAATATTTATCTGTTTATTAGATATTAACGATATTGAGGCAACATACGCTAACCTTATTAAGGTTTACATATAAAAAATTGAAAGAAAAATTGACTGTTTCAGATAGCAAAAAGTTATTCCATGAACAATTCCCTTACGTCATTCCAGGTTTATATAAAAGAATAGTTGATGAAATGCTTGTAGAGCTAAATCTTTTAAATCATCAAAATGAATTTAAACAGGATTATCTGTTTTGCGTTGGTCTCACTGAAACTTTTAAAGAATTAATGAAAGGATACAAACCTGAAAATCATTTAGATCTTCTTTTTGAATCCTTATGCAGTTCTTCTAATTTTGAAGCGGAAAAAATAAAAGAAATCTCTCAAAAATCTCTTAAGGAATTTAATGATAAATCATTAGAAGATTTATTGAAGTTATTAAAAGAAAAAAGCAATTCCAATCTTTATCCTTCAAGGATATTGAACTTAGGTGTGTATATATTAATTTCAAATTCTCAAGATTTTAAAAGCAAAAATGAATCTGAAATTAATAAATTAGTATCTAATATTTTCGAAAATTTGAATTTATCTACAAATAAGGGAGAAAAAGATATTGGAATATACAAAAGTAGTATTTCAAAAATGCAACAAGCAAAAGAATTAATTGAAGAACTAAGAATAAAGGACAAGAAAAAATAGCAAAATCTGTATTACCTATTTTTTAGTCTTTTTTTATCTTTCCAAGAGACAAAGGATATATAAATTACTGCGATCGTTATAAATATAAGTAAAACGAATGAGGTAAGAATAATAAAATTGCTTAGATAGAATTCATAAGTTGAAAATGAAATCATATATCAATCGAGCCATCACCATTTCTGCCCCAAACAACCATTGCTATAGAAAAAGTAAAAATTGCAGCTAATGCAGCCCATCCAATTTGAAAGATCATTAGAATCAAGTCATTATCTTAAATATAACAGAACTTCAATAATTTTTAATCATTTCTAAGCTAAAGTTAATTTCTCAGAAACAAAGTTTTTTAAATAGAATAAATAAAAATTAAAATTGGGAAGATTAGTATTAAATCATAGTACAAATATTGAAGGTCTAATTCCTATACTGCAAAAAATAGCCCTCAATATAAATATCAAGACGATAACGCCTGCTGTAATATCAAGAGCAAAAGGGAGATCGTCTAAATTAATAATAAGGTTATCAGTGAAAACTATAAACGGATATAAAGCGATTGCAAGAAAGGGTAAAACAGCCCAAGAAGTTTTTATTTCAACAGACTTAAGTAAAGAAGAGTTAAAACAGATAATAGATACATATAATAGATAGATGAAGCAATGAGAATTAGATTTTGTGAAAGGGAAATCAATGAAATTAGTATTAAAAATTTTTTTATTAGCCTTTTTTATAATTGGCGATAAATCATATTCACTTTCTGATTACCAAATTAAAAAGTTATGTAAAAAAGAGAAAAGAAAATTAACTTGCATAAAAAATTTACAAGAGAAAAAATTTAATCTACAGAAAGGGAAACTAATTGAAATACCTGTAATACCTTATAAGAGGTAATAAAAGTTTAAATTTCAAATTCTGATTCAAAAAGATTAAACGCATTTTTATAATTTAATAAAAGTCCTTCCGAATTCTCATTGAATCCTTTTTTTTCATAATCTTCTTTTAATTCATCATATATGAATGCAACTACGTTAAATGCGCTCATATATTCTTTTTGTATATCTTCGTCATCAATATCATAGATTTTTGCCAAAACTAATTCTACATCTTTTTTTGATGAATATATTTTCTTCTCAAAATCTTTATTTAACTTCCTTCTTTTTTTTGCCATATAAAATTTTTGATTATAAATACAAATTTACAATACTAAAATTCATAGATAAATTAAATTAAAACTTATAAAATAAAAATATAGTTTTCAAATCAAAATAAAACCTCTACATTCCAAATAAGTTTTTCCATGATATGAATAAAAGAGAAACAAATAATCCCAATGAGGTTATAAATCAAAATCATGAAACTAAGAGAATGAATACTCCGCAAAACGCAAAGAAAAAAAAGGATAAAGATTTACCATGGTGGGTAGAGTTGTTATTTGTTCAAATAGGATTACCAGATAAATTACTAATAAAAATATTAAAAGCCAAAAAAAATTCTAAAGAATTAATTAAAAAAGATCAAAAAACATTAATAATATTTTTTTTCGTGATTTCTACTTTGGCATATTTTTATCCAGTTATTAGACATGCAAAAAGTAAGTTAGATTGTGAAGAGAGTGCAAAAAATTACATCATAAAAAATAAAAACATAAAACCGATTAATAGTAGGGAGCTAAAAATGTTATCAACAAATTTTTGTTATGGTGGAGAAGAGATTTATGAAATTGAAAATTTAAAGAATTAAAAAA
Source organism: Prochlorococcus sp. AG-402-K21 (assembly GCA_003216775.1). Taxonomy (GTDB): domain Bacteria; phylum Cyanobacteriota; class Cyanobacteriia; order PCC-6307; family Cyanobiaceae; genus Prochlorococcus_A. The sequence goes on along the minus strand of QCII01000007.1, from coordinate 96,865 downwards.
TTTATTACTTCATATAAATCCTAATAATACTATAATAATTCCTCCAAGTTTAATTAATTTTAAAAGTTATCACTATGACTGATATAAGACAGAAAAAAGAAAACGTTAAAATGCATTTAAAAGATTTAAGGCAAAATTTAAAAAAAATGCATTTAGCTGTTACTGAAGAATTAGTTTTACCTCAACCAGATGAAGTAAAAAATTTAATGAATAAAATGGATAAATTATTAAAATTAATAGAATCAAAATAAACTATAATTCATTTAAATTTGGTATTACCTAATAATAAAAAAATGAAAAAAATTAATTATTTTCTACAAGTATTTGTATTCTTAATTTTTTTAACTGCCTGTAGAACCTCTATTAATGAAGATGACTCAATAACAAATTCAGAAGAAAATATTAATGAGAGTATTAATTCAGAAAAGAAAAGAATGGAAATAAAGTTTTCATGTGGAGAAGATGGGATTTCAGAATACTTAGATAATGGATGGGTAATCTTAAAGGAAGATTCTCAGGAAAAAATTTGTACTTGGAAATCCTTCCCTGCCACAAAAGGTTGTGACATGGAAAAAGATAAAGGATGCAAGATAACTAAGCCTGATAAAATTGGAGAAGAAAAGATTTATTTATTGGAAAAATAACTTTATATTATGAATCCAAATTCAGAATTTTTAGTTGATTTAATTTTTAAGAAATTAAAAAATTATAAGTCTAGAGATATCTTTTTAGAAAAGGAAAATCTTAGGAGATTTATTTTTTCTCTATATAAAGAGAACTGATTTCTAATAAGATATAATAAACTTTATGATGTAAGGAAAAATCAAAAACTTTATTATGTATAGTTTATCTTATCTAACATATCTTCTAATAATATTATTTATCATAAGCCTTTATTTTTTATATAGGGTTACTTCAAATGCTAAAAATTAAAGATAGTTAATATATTATTTTTAGATAATTGGGTCTTCCCTAAGTAGTAAAACTGTTTGCTTACTTAAGCCATCATTTATCCACTCTCTATATTCTTCAAAAACACAAATTTTATTCGAATTTTCTAATAAATCGATTCTTTTTTTTGCATTATCTAAAGCAATTTGAATGCAAAGTTCATAATCCCTAGTATTTTCTTGCATTAGTTTTTAAATTTAATATTAGTAAGAATAATTTCTTATTCTGTATTAAAAGTGACAATAATAAGTTTTTATTCGATAAGAGTATCAAGCAATACGGAACATTTATTTTAATATTATAGATAATGTGATTTTAATTAAACTATGTCTTACGAAGCAGGGAGTAAAGAATGTAGACATTTGATAGAAGCTAAGGAGAGCCTTCTATCAGCAATGGATGCTTTAAGCAATATAAATTCTACTGATCTAATTCAAATTCAAATTAAAGAAATATATAATAAATTAGAACAAATGCACGATAATCGTAAAAAAATAGAATCAGCTACTAACTACTTATAATTTATTCAAATAAACTAGAATTTTCCAAATTGACTTTTGAACTTATTTACCTTTTTATCTGATAGTAAATCCAGTAAAGCATCTAGTTGGGCATGTACTTCCTTTGCTTCATTTAAATCTGGTAACAAGTCGTCCTTGATAAGCATTTGATGCATCTCCCTAAGCTCCAACCTTATGTATCTAAGGTGGGAACTCACTTCCTCTCTCTTAGTTGCACTCATATTTGCTTTTTATTAGATTAATTATACATTATTGTGTTTTTATGATCCCCTAAAAAGTTTCATTAGATTAAAAAATATTAGAGATTTATTAACACTTTAAGATTTCTTTAAAGTTGCCATGTAGTAGTATATCTTTCATGAAAAACAAAAATTCTAAAAAAATTAAAACAAGTGTTAAAAACAATAATAAAGAACTAGGTCAAACAAAAAATTCTGCTAAGTTAGTTTTATTTGTTTTTGGGATAGGCCCTATAATAGGCATAATATTATTTTTATATAGCAGGGGATTTTTCAATTCCCCAAATATGTAACTCTTTAGAAACGAGGATTAAAAATTAAATAATTATTGAAATTTCTTTAAAGAAAATATTCTAAATTCTGCTATTTTCCTTGCATTTTCAGGATTTGAAACTAAAAAAGGATGTTCGGATAAACGTTGAAATACTTTATTTATCTTTAATCGTAAATCATCACAATCAATATTGCTCCATTCTTCGTCAAAGGAGATTGCAAAGCTGTCAGCATTGTCAAAAAGTCTATTTACCATAAGATACAGAATTTAAATTAAAAAGGTTTTAAAATTTTGACTCAAACTAAAATAGTTAGTTATCAAGAGAAGGACATAAACTTCTCTAATCACTAAATCAAGTTATGAATCTCTATGAGAGTTCTTTTAAATTATACTTTCTTTCCTTATTCAAATTTACATTTAGTACTACCAGTTAAAACCTTTTTACATTTGACAGAAGTGTTACGATAATGACATATCTTAAATTTCATGGAAAATAAAGTAAAAAGGATAGGATATCTTCCAAGAAAAAGAGTTCTTGAAATTATTGATGAAATATCGAAAAGCGAATCTATAAGCAGATCAAAAGTTGTTGGAATATTAGTTGAGGAAGCTTTAGATGCAAGAGGAATTGCAAATTTTGGATATAGCACCATTGCTAAATCAAATTCATACAAATCGAATAACCAAAAAGATGTTCGTAATGAGAATCTGCATCTAAAAGATGCAGAAGATGAATTTGTTGATGATAGTGGTTACACAGTTTCCTCTCACAAAACATTAGATCGCTCTATATCCTCTGCAGATATAGAATTAGCAAATAAAATAAATATACTTAAAGAATCAGGATTAATATAACTTCCTCAAGTATTTATTTCGTTTTTAATGCATAACATTGGATCATTGTTTATTCTAAGTCAAGAATAATATTCTTTTTAAATATTTCGAATATTAATTCCTATCAAATATTAATTTCGTAATTAAAAAATGAAAGACATAAAATGTCCCTCATGTGGCGAAACATTCCGAATTGATCCAAGCAGCTTTGAAGAAATACTTCTTCAAATTAAAGATGAGGAATTTAACAAACAAATTAAAGAAAGAATGCTTTTGGCTGAAGAGGATAATAAAAAAGCTCTAGAAATTTTAAAGAGAGAATTAAAAATACAGTTAATTGAGCAAAAACGTATTAAAGAAAATGAGATTCAAACCCTTGAAACTAAATTAAATATTGCAGAAGAAAAGAAAACAAATGCCCTAAACGATTTAAGAATTCAGGCAACAAATAAAATAAATTCACTAAATAATGAATTAAGCAAACTAAAGGATGAGATTAAAAACCAGGCTTTAATTTCAGAATTATCTATAAAAAATAAAGTAAATGAAGCAGTTACTAGTTTAGAGAAAGAAAACTCATCATTAACCAATTCCATTGAAAAGATGAAGATTGAACAATCAATTAATGAAAAGTTAATTGAGGAAAAGTTTAAAAGCAAAATTAGTGAAAGGGACCTTACTATTCAGGAGTTAAGAGAAATGAAATCTAAATTGTCAACCAAGATGGTTGGCGAAACCTTGGAAATCCATTGCGAAACCCAATTTAATCTTAATCGTGCTACGGCATTTAAAAACTCATATTTTGAAAAGGATAATGATGTCTCTTCAGGGAGCAAGGGTGACTATATATTTAGAGAATTTGATAATAATATCGAAATAGTATCTATAATGTTTGAGATGAAGAACGAAAGTTTAAATGGAAATAATAAAAGAAAAAACGAAGATTTCTTAAAAGAATTAGATAAAGATAGAAATCAAAAATCTTGTGAGTATGCAGTGCTCGTTTCTCTTCTAGAACCTGAAAGTGAATTATATAATTCTGGCATAGTAGATGTTTCCCATAGATTTCCAAAGATGTATGTCATAAGACCACAATTCTTTTTGCCAATTATTTCTCTACTAAGAAATGCATCTTTGGAAACATTAAAGTACAAGTCAAAAATTGATTTGATGAAACGCGAGAATTACGACATAACTAATTTTGAAAATACTCTTGAGCAATTTAAGAGCGCATTTGGTAAAAATGTTTCACAGGCCCAAGATAGATTCAATGATGCAATTTCAGAAATTGATAAATCAATAACCCATTTACAGAAGACTAAAGAAGCTTTAATTCTCTCAAAAAAACATCTTTTATCTGCTGACAGCAAATCTCAAGATTTAACAGTTAAGAAATTAACAAGAAATAACCCTACCATGAACAAAAAGTTTAATGACTTAAACAATTTCGAAGATGAGGTTGCTTAAACTAACAATAAAAATTGAAATTAATAATAGTTAAAAATAAAGTTAATTACTAATTTATAAATATATTATTTATATTAAATGCCTTTCTATAAAAAATAATTTCTATGAACACTCCAATTTTTACTATTGCTAAAGTTCTTAATGTTGAAAGTAATAGAGTACTAATAGCCTGCAAGAAGCTTGGAATCAACGCAAAAGGGGCCACAAAAAGATTAAATAAAGAAGAGTCAGAAAAAATTAAGAATTACTTTGAAACTGGTAAAAATGTTTCAGATGAAGTGATTAATTTAAATAAAGTTAAAACCAAAAGCAGTTCAAAAAAAATTTTAGAAAAGGTAAAGATAAAATATTTTGCAAACAGACTTATTCGCAAATCTTAAAAAAAAATAATTTTTTCTAATTACTTAAAGGAATAAGCCACAGAAGAAAAAAATAATAATTTATCATAAGTAAAAATACTTAAAATGAACATAAGCAAAATTTTAAATTCTCTTGAAAAATCCTGGGAAAGAGATAATATTCTTTTAAATATAAAGAAGGGATTAGGAGCAGATGAGATAGTTAATGAATTTCTTATGAAAAACGAAAGACAAATTAAAGAATTAAATTCTTTATTAAGACCAGAAGATATTGATTTATTAAATCAAGTAGAACAACTCTCAACTTGCGAATCTAAATTAATAAATGAGATTAAAAGTTTAAATTACTTAGAAAATAATCAAAATTATCATATTCTGAATCAGAAAAAGATTGTGCCATCTAATAGAGTTTCTTTTATCAAAATTAGTTCATTCATGATTAAATGGAGTAACAAATTTGTAGTTATTGCTTTACTAACAATTTCAGCCATAGCTTTATCAAAACAAGCATGGGCATAATTAGCTAAATTAACTTCATTGTAAGAGATGTAGTTTTGAGAACTAAAGAAGAATATTTAATTAGATATAAAGATGGGAATCTTTATTGTGAACTTGCTGATATTTGGATTGATCCAAGCAAGCCAGTAAAAAAGGCATTAATAACCCATGCTCATTTTGATCACTTTACATTTGGCTGTGAAGAATACATTTCTACTAAGGAGACTGCGATACTTATTAAAGAAAGAGCTGGAGATAATATCAAAATTAAGACTTTTGAATATGGAGAAGAATTTAAGATAAATGGCATAAAAATTTCTTTTCATCCATCTGGTCACATCCTTGGATCTAGCCAAATAAGGTTTATATTTGCTGAAGAAAAATGGCTAATTTCAGGAGACTTTAAGCTTCAAAAAGATGAGACTTGCAAACAATATGAAATAGTAAAAACTGACTATTTAATAAGTGAATGTACTTTTGGTTTACCAATATTCAAGTGGGATGAAACAAATAAAATAGCAAATGATATTTCAAAATGGATAACTAATTCGCCAGAAAAAACTTCTTTACTTTTCTGCTATTCTCTTGGAAAAGCTCAGAGATTGTTATACGAAATTAGCAAAACAAATTTTAAAGGTAATATCTATTCCCATGGCAGTATTTATAAAATGAACAATTGTTATAAGGAACTTGGAATTGATATTAAAGATACTATAAAAATCGAAAGTAAAAAAAAGATTGATGAGCTTAAAGGAAGTCTAGTATTATTACCGCCATCTTTAAGTAAGGGCTCTTATTTAAAAAATTTCAAAAATATTCAAACAGCTTTTGCGAGTGGATGGATGTCAATAAGAGCTCTAAGAAAAAGATCAGGATATGATAAAGGATTCGCAATCTCTGATCATGCAGATTGGGATGGAATTCTGGAAGTAATAAAAAAGTCTGAAGCAAAAAATGTATTTTTTCATCATGGAGATAGTGAAGCCTTAAGCAAATATTTAGTTGAGAAGGAATCAATAAATATTCTTTTCTTTGGGAAATAAATATGAGCTTAAATAAGTTTTCAGAATTATTTTGCGATCTAGATTCAATGAATAGCACAAATAATAAAATTGAAGTTTTAAAAAGTTATTTTCTTTCAAATGAACCAATAGATAACTCATGGGCAATATATCTATTAACTGGGAAAAGTAATAAGAGATTTATTAGTGGAAGATATTTAAAAAATCTTTTTGCTCAAATATATAAATATCCTCAATGGTTAATTGATACATGTTATTTAAAAGTTGGTGATTCTGCTGAGGTAATAACGTTATTACTTAAAAATAAAACTACTTCCAGACATAAAGAATTATCAAATATAAGTCTCAATGAATTACTAAGCAAAACAATACCTGAGTTATCAAAACTTAATGAGAAGGAGAAAAATTTTAAAATTAAAAATATGTGGGAAACATTACCTGAAGATAACCATTTAATTTTCAATAAAATTCTTACAGGAACTTTTAGAGTAGGAGTCTCTATCGGATTAATCACAAAATCAATATCAAAACTAATTAATATTGATGAAGAGATTATTTCCCATAGGTTGATGGGGAATTTTGAGCCTTCAATTGATTCATATAAATTTTTAGTTAACAAGAATATTAATCTTCAAGAGTTAAATTCCAAACCATTTCCGTTTCTTCTAGCGAATACTATTGAAGATAAAATCTTCAAACATTCAATAAATGATTTTCAATTTGAATGGAAATACGACGGTATAAGGATGCAATTAATTAAAAGATCAGGAAATGTTTCGTTATGGACAAGAGGACAAGAATTAGTCAATGAATCTTTCCCAGAATTAGTAGAGAAAATGTCTCATATAAAAGATGATTTTGTTCTTGATGGGGAATTATTAGTTTGGAATTTTAAAGAACAAATTGCCTGTGATTTTTCTTTACTTCAAAAAAGAATAAATAGAAAATCTCCTACTAGATCAATCCAAATAAAATATCCAATTATTTTTATTGCTTATGATCTTTTAGAGATTAATGGAAGAGATATAAGAGAAATTAAATTAGAAAATAGAAGAATTGAGTTAGAAAAATATTTTTCAAAATGTCAAAATAAAACTGAGAATAATATCTCTGATATTTTCAAAATATGTGATTTAATCTTCCCTAAAGATTGGCCTGATGCTTTAACTTATAAAGAAAAATCTCGAGAAAATAATACTGAAGGATTAATAATTAAGAAAAAGACTTCTATATACTCCTCTGGTAGAAAAAAAGGTATTTGGTGGAAATATAAAGTTGATCCTATGCAACTGGATGCTGTTCTAATTTACGCAAAGGGCGGTAGCGGTAGAAGAGCTGGTCTTTATACAGATTACAGTTTTGCATTATGGAAAGACCAAGAATTAATTAAATTTGCAAGTGCATATTCTGGTTTAACAAATATTGAGATTAAAGAGTTAGATAAATGGATAAGGAAAAATACAATAGAAAAATTTGGTCCTGTTCGATCTTTAAAACCAGAAATGGTATTCGAAATATCTTTTGAGAAAATACAAATTTCAAAACGTCATAAGTCAGGCATAGCAGTAAGATTTCCAAGAATAACAAAATGGAGAAAAGATAAAAAAATCAATGATGCCGATAGCCTAGATAATGCTTATGAACTGATGAAAAAAATATCATGAAAAATATTACGAAAAATAATAAGCAAAATAATTTAATTTCTAAAATTAAACAGTTTTTCTTCTCAAATGGATGGGAGCCATTACCCTACCAAATAGAATCTTGGAAAGCATTTTTAAATGGGGAAAACGGAATAATACAAGTTCCTACTGGATGCGGCAAAACTTACGCTGCATTAATGGGACCTTTATCACAGATTGCAGATCCCAAAAATAATAAAAGTGTGCAAATATTATTAATAACCCCTTTGAAAGCACTAAGTAGAGATCTAAAAAATTCCATACAATTAGCAGCTTTACATTTTAATAAAGAAATCACTGTTGAAATTAGGAACGGGGATACAACCCCATATGAAAAGAAAAAGCAACTAGCTAAACCACCTAATATTCTTATTACCACTCCAGAGTCTTTATCTCTTTTACTTTCTAATAAAGAATCTAATAATCTGTTCAAGGAGTTGTCATCAATAATTATTGATGAATGGCATGAATTGATGGGTAGTAAAAGAGGAAACCAGTGCGAGTTATCTTTAAGTTGGCTTAGAGGTAATATAAAAAATTTACAAATTTGGGCAATGTCTGCAACTATTGGAAATATTGAAGAAGCAGCAAGAGGAATAGTTGGGATGAGCGCTATTAAACCCAAAATTATAAGTACAAATATTCAAAAAGAGATCGAAATTATAAGTGTTTTACCAGAGGAGGAAACTACCTTTCCATGGAGTGGACATTTAGGAATTAGAAGTCATTCTTCACTATTAAAAATCCTAGATAAAAATAAAAGCACCTTATTATTCACTAATACAAGAAACCAATCTGAAAGATGGTATCAATGTCTTAAATTTTTTCTCCCAGAGATGGAAGACAAAATTGCACTTCATCACGGCTCCCTGGATAAAGAAGATAGAAAAAGAGTTGAGGAAGGGGTTAAAGACGGATTAATAAAATGGGTAGTCTGCACCAGCTCGTTAGATTTGGGAGTTGACTTCCAACCTGTAGATCAAATAGTTCAAATTGGTAGTGCAAAGAATTTAGCTAGACTTATCCAAAGAGCGGGAAGAAGTGCTCATAGACCAGGTGGAAAATCAAAAATAATTTTTATGCCTACTAATTCTTTAGAGTTATTAGAGATTAGTGCAATGAGAAGAATAATAAAAAGTGGTATATCTGAGAAAATTAGACTTCCTGAATTATCTTATGATGTGCTTCTGCAACATCTAATAAGTTTGGCATGTGGAAATGGCTTTGATCCAAAAATTGAGAAAGAAAGAATTAAAAATTGCTGGAGTTATAGAAACTTAAAAGATCAAGAGTGGAATTGGTGTCTTGACTTTTTAGAATATGGAGGAAAATGTCTTAAAGCATACCCAAAATATAAAAAGATAGTTAAAGAAGAATCACAAAATAATAATGAAAACTTTAAATATTTTGTAAAAGACAAATCTATAATAAGAATTCATAAGTTCAATATTGGGACAATTACAAGTGACAAATTTGTAAATGTCAAATATGTGAAAGGTAAATCCTTAGGTAATTTAGAGGAGAATTTTGCTTCAAAATTAAATCCTGGAGATACATTTTACTTTGCCGGCAAAATGCTTCAATTTGTAAGAATAAGAGATATGATTTTATACGTTAAAAAATCAACTAAAAAAAGTTCTCTAATTCCTGCATGGGTTGGAGGTCAAATGGCAATTTCTGATCTACTTTGTGAGAGTTTGAGAAAAGAAATCGATATATGCAACGAACTAGAAAATTTTGATTGCTTAAATCCTGAACTCAATTCGTTACGCCCAATATTGAAGAAACAAAAAGTTCTTTCAAATATTCCAAAGAAAGATGAATTCCTTATAGAAATATATAAAACCAAGGATTTATCAAATCTTTTTGTTTTTACACTTGATGGCAAATTTGTAAATGAGGGAATTGCATTTTTATGGGCTTTGAGATTGGCAAAATTAAAACAATCTACATTTAGTATTACTGCTAATGATTTTGGATTCAGCTTAACTACTGCAGAAGATTATGATTTTTCAATAATAAAAAAAGAAGCTGATTACTTTTTGAATAACAAAAAATTAGAAGAGGATCTAGAAAATGCAATTAATTTTTCAGAATTAACAAAACGTAGATTTAAAAATATTGCCCAAATAAGTGGACTTGTAAATCAAAATAATCCAACCAAAATAAAAACTTCTTCTCAACTTCAAATAAGTTCAAGTCTTTTCTACGATGTCTTTACTAAATATGAAGAAGACCATCTTTTGATAAAACAATCGCATCAAGAAGTTAAAGAATATCAATTAGAAAATAAAAGAATATCTAGATCATTAGAAAGATTAAAAAATTTAAAAATTCTATTAAACGAGATAAAAACTCCAACTCCTTTTGCTTTCCCTTTATTAGTTGAAAGACTTAAAAATACTTTAAGCAATGAACCAATAGAAAAAAGAGTAGAAAAACTTATAAAAAAATATAGTGATTAAATGAAAAAAAGTTCTTTTAAATTTAGTTGGGAAGATACATTATTAGAGATGCTTCCTTCAAGAGCTTTATTTCTACCGGAAACAAAAGAGTTGTTAATATGCGATATTCATCTTGGAAAAGCTGAGTATTTTCAGCAAAATGGTATTCCTCTTACTAGTAATTCAGATAAAAATAATTTCGCAAGAATAAAAAAAATAGTAAAAAGATATAGTCCTGAAAAGTTAATAATATTGGGAGATTTATTCCACAGCAAATATTCAATAGATAAAACTCTTCAAAAAAAAGTTGAGGATCTTCCTGAACTACTAAAAACTAATGTTGAACTCATCCTCGGAAATCATGATGTAGGCTGTGATATTAAAAATATAAAAATTTTTGACATTAGAAAATCTAAAAATATTACTTTTAGCCATGAGCCAGTTAATCTAAAAAACAATAAAACCTTGAATATTTGTGGACATTATCATCCAAAAATATATTTAAAAAGCAATGGAGATAAATTATCTTTTAGGTGTTTTGCAATTGATATGAATAAAAATGTTTTATATCTTCCTGCATTTGGAGACTTAACAGGAGGATATCCCTGCAAAAAGTCATTCAAAAAATGGGCAATTGTTTCTGAAGAAGAAATTATCGAAATAAAATCTTAAGAAAAATCCTATTGAAGTGACTAAAATTTATCATTTAGATATACCAATTTATACTTTAAAGTCTCGTTTGGTTTTTTTTTCAATTAACTTGCAATTAAATTATTTTTTTACAAGCACCTAGATAAAAAAAATTTATACAGCTAATGACCCTTTCTTTAGTAGACAAAACACGTTATAAAAAAAATAAACACATTTTATAGAAATGAAAAAATTAATAGCCTTGATTTTATTTCCATTTCTTATTATTCCCTTTGGGACAAAAGCAAATGAGAATTTTTCCGTTGAGATAGAGGCACTAACACTTGTGATGGAGCAGTATAAAGATGAGAATGAATCTAGTATTGAATCAGACATAGAGGATAAAAAATCAAGTTTCATGGCTCTTAAACAAGACGAATGCAATGCAACTGTTCAAGTTACAGAAAAAACAGGATTAGAAGTCGTAAATACTGAATCTTTCGATGTAAATGTCTGTTTGAAAGAAATTTTTAGAGTAATCAACTAATTAAGCAAGTTATAAAAATATAATAAAAATAAACAAATTAAAGAGGTCTTTTACTTAAAGAAGGTAAGACCTCGAGACCTAACAGAAAACTTTGGAACGGGTTCTGCATACCCAATTAATAACGACAAAGATATTGTAGAGATGTAATTAAAAGTACAAAAACTAAAATTATTTTTAAAAAAATTATTTCTTCTTTGATAATGTTTGTGATTCTTCTCTAGACATTAAAGCTTCTATTTGAGCAAGAACTTTTTGAAGTTCATCCGTTTTTGTGAGGGATGCTTCTGCAACTTCTCTTAATTTTTCTAACTGTTCTTTAGTTTTATCCATGATAAATAAATTAGAAATTAACCACTTTTGAAAATGGTTTTAATACAGATTTTTCACTCCCACACAGATTCATATTCTCTCTTTTTTTTATAAAGTCAAATAAATTTCCCTTTATTAAGGTTTTATGAGGACTTCCAATTAATTCTTTATTTATTATTGAAACCATAAGATTACCCGAAATAGAAATACTCTTAAATTATGAAATAAATACAGGCAATCCTATTGTTGCAGTTGTTATGAGAGCCCCTGCAAAAATCAAGAAAGGTAGAAAAGGGTAGTTTTTCAAAGATAAACTTAATAATTGGAATTACTATATAAGTATTTATACCTTTTGTCTACCCTATATCCGTTTTAAGGATAAAATCTTTCTTTTAAAAGTGAAAATTAAACATTAACCAAATTTACCTGAGATGTATTCCTGAGTAGTTTTTTCTTTTGGAGAGTTGAAAATTTTCTTTGTAGAATCAAATTCTGCAAGATAACCTACTTTCCCCCCATCACCATCTTCGTATTCAACTGCATTAAAAAATGCAGTCATATTACTAACTCTTAATGCCTGCTGCATATTATGAGTAACGATTATTATTGTGTAATTCTTCTTAAGTTCATGCATCGTCTCTTCTATTTTCAAAGTAGAGATTGGATCTAAAGCTGAGCATGGCTCATCCATGAGAATTATTTCAGGCTCAATAGCAATAGTTCTAGCGATACATAATCTTTGTTGTTGTCCACCAGATAAAGAGTAACCACTATCGTTTAATTTATCCTTACATTCGTCCCATAATGCTGCCTTTCTTAGAGAACTTTCGACTAATTCATCCATATCTCCAGTAAAGCCATTAATTCTTGCTCCAAATGCAATATTTTCGTAAATAGATTTAGGAAAAGGATTAGGTTGTTGAAATACCATTCCGATTCTTCTTCTCACTTCAACTGGATCTACTCTTTTATCATAAATATTAGTTCCATCAAAGAGGACTGTTCCTTTTAATGAACAATTAGGAATTAAATCGTTCATCCTATTTAATGATCTAAGAACAGTTGATTTACCGCAACCTGAAGGTCCAATAAGAGAGGTTATATTTCCTTTTTTAAAGTCACAAAAAACATTTTTTACAGCTTCAAAGGTTCCATAGCTAATTGAGACATTCTCTAGAGATAAAATGATATTCTTTGGAGTTTTTTTATTAGTTTTAATCATTTATACTCTCTTGGTTTTCTCAGTAAAAGCGGCCAATATCCTTGAACATATATTTACTGATAGTATCGATAAAACAAGAATAAAGGAAGCTGCCCAGGCTAATTTATTCTGTGCATCGTATGGTTCTAGAGCAAAGTTGTATATCAATACAGCCAAAGAACCCATCTCATAAAACAAGTCTCCAAAGCCTGTTATGTAGTAGTAAGAGAATAAAGCCGTAAATATCAAAGGGGCGGTTTCACCTGCAGCTCTTGCGATTCCAAGTACAACACCAGTAGCAATAGACCTAAAGGCAGAGGGCAAAGTAACTTTCAATATGGTTGTATACATACTTGCTCCAACACCAAGAGAGGCATATCTCAATTCATTAGGAACCAACTTCAAACCTTCGTCAGTAGTCTTAATCACAGTAGGCAACATCAATATTGAAAGAGCCATACCTCCTGCCAAACCGCTATACATACTTCCAAACAAGATCTTTGTAGAGACAATTAAGGCATAAATAAATACACCGGCAATAATTGAAGGGACTCCAGCTAAAACATTTACCCCGAATCTGATAAATCTTGAAAAAGCTCCACCATTAGAATATTCCGCCAGATAAATTCCACCACCAACACCTACTGGTATGGCGATAATTGAAGCAATGGTAGTTATTATTAATGTTCCGATCAAAGCAGGATTAATACCTCCAGCATCTAAATCATCTCCAGGAGGATTTGGTTCTAAAATAAATAATTCTGGTGTGATTTGAGATCCACCTTTGTAAAGGATATAAGTCACAAGAAAAATCAAAGGAAGAATTGCCATCAGTGCACAAATTATTGATAAAGAAGTAAAGAATTTATCTCCTATATTTCTTGATAATCTTTTCTGGTAATAGAGTGAATTCATAATTATCTAATATTTGAGACTAAATTTCTTAACTAGCCACTGCGCAAAGATATTTACTACCAAAGATAGGATCATCAATACAAAAGCCGCATAAAAAAGTGATGAAACCTGACTTCCATCAGCCTCACCAAACTGGTTTGCGAGCATGGAGGAAATGGTATATCCAGGAGATAATAGAGACCAACTAAATGCATTTGAATTACCAATAATCATTGTCACAGCCATTGTTTCTCCCATTGCCCTTCCTAAAGCTAATAAGACACCTGCCATAATTCCTGATAGTGCTGCCGGCAAAATTACTGAAAATATTGTTTTCCATCTACTTGCTCCAATTCCATAAGCCGCATTTCTTAGCTTTTTAGGAACCTGATTAAGTGAATCCCTTGCAATGGAGGTCACTATTGGCAAAAGCATCACGACTAAAATCAATATTGCTAAGAAGGAATTCCTGCCTGTAGGTTCTGTACTGAATAAAGGTATCCAACCAAAGAAATTATGTAAAAAGACAAAAAATGCTCTAAAAAAGGGTTCCATCACAAATATTGCCCAAAGTCCCAATACAACTGATGGTATAGCCGCTAGTAATTCAACAAAGGAGCCTATTATTTCTCTAACAACTTTAGGCACAAAGTCTTCGGTAATAAATATTGCAGTTCCAACTCCCAAAGGGATAGTTATTAATAACGAAAGAAATGAGGTTACTAATGTGCCATAAATTGCAGTAAAAGCTCCGTATTCATCTTTTACTGGATTCCATTCAGAGGTTACTAAAAACTTCAAGCCATACCTTGAAAAGGATTCTAATGACTGAAAAAAGACTACTAAAATTATTCCTAAAAGTATTATTGCCACGAAACTAGACAAGACTAAGGCAGTATTCTTGAAGATAATATCTATATTTTTTTCGATACCGAATCTTTTACGATTCTTGAAAAGAGTTAATTTCTCTTCCATTAAAAAAAGAATATCTCTATAAATCTACTACTAAATGTTGTAAAAGACTTTAAGAGGGGTTAAAGGTATAAGAAAGTCATGAAAAGTAAACATCCTTCAGCTTAATTTCTTCAAAAATTTTTTCTTTAACTTTACTTAACCATAGGTGAATATTATTTACTGAATAACAACTGAGGGAATGTTTAAATATAAGGAATTCATTGCTCAAATCAAATATAAAGAAGTAATATCTTCCCCTGTATATTTTATTCCTGTTTTGCTTCTATCCATAATGATTATTATTGAAGGTTTTCACATCTTTAACCACAAACAAAACTGCAAAACTAAAGCTGAGTGGATGGAACAATCAGGAATGACTTATGACAGGGAATCAGAAGTTAATTAATAAAATCTAAAATATAATTTATTCGCAACAACGTTTTCTATTTGAGGAATAATCTGTCAAAGAAGTTATCCATTCCTTTATCAAAAAGAGAGATTCTTTATTTAGGCTGTAATACACCCATCTACCTTCTTGCCTGTCTGCGATAAGACCAGCTTCCTTCAAAATTTTTATGTGATATGAAATTCTTGATTGAGATAACTTAGTTAATTTCATAATATCGCAAACACAAACTTCTCCCTCCATCATTAGGTCTATTATTTCTAGCCTAAAAGGATCAGAAAATGAAACCATCAACTTAGATATATCTTCTTTTTTTACTTTGCTAATATCTTTTAACAATTTTAAAGTAAGTAAATTTTCCTAAATATAGCTTAAATAAAAAAGATTTCATTAATCAAAACATCTTGATACATCAAAATATTTTGATATATAATTTATATAGAAAATTTCAACAGTTATGAAAATTGGAATTAATGGTTTTGGAAGAATTGGCAGATTAGTTTTCAGAGCATTATGGGACAGAGCTGATATAGAAATAACTCATATAAATGAGATAGCAGGAGATTCGAATGCTGCTGCGCATTTACTCGAATTCGATTCAGTCCATGGTAGATGGGTGAAAGATATAAAGGTTAAAGAAGAAGAAATAATAGTAGATGGAAAGAAATTAACCTACACATCTTTTAAAAATTACCTTGATGTTCCTTGGGAAAAATCTTCTGTAGATATTATTTTGGAATGTACAGGAAAGAATAAAAAGCCAGACAAACTAAATCCCTATTTTGATACTCTTGGGATGAAAAGAGTAATAGTAGCTTGTCCAGTCAAAGGAATTGTTGCAGAAGCTGAATCACTGAATATTGTTTACGGTATAAATCAAAGTCTTTATGACCCTTCCAAACATAAATTAGTAACTGCAGCATCCTGCACTACAAATTGTTTAGCTCCGATAGTAAAGGTAATTAATGAAAATTTTTCTATTAAACACGGTGCTATTACAACTATTCACGATGTAACGAACACTCAAGTTCCTGTAGATTTTTATAAAAGTGATCTGAGGAGAGCAAGAGGATGTATGCAAAGTTTAATACCTACTACCACTGGATCTGCTAAAGCTATCGCTGAGATCTTTCCAGAATTAAAAGGAAAATTAAATGGACATGCAGTAAGAGTTCCTCTACTTAATGGTTCTTTAACAGATGCAGTTTTTGAATTAAATAAAGAAGTGACAACTGAACAAGTGAATATGGCACTAAAGGAAGCTTCAGAAACTTATTTAAAAGGAATTCTTGGCTACGAAGAAAGGCCTTTAGTTTCTGCAGATTATGTAAATGACTCTAGAAGTTCAATAGTTGATAGTTTATCAACTATGGTTGTTAATTCAAATTTATTAAAGATATACGCTTGGTATGACAACGAGTGGGGTTACAGCTGCAGACTTGCAGATCTTACTGAATATGTAATCAAAAAAGAGATTTAATTTATGTCTTTATGAAGTTATCTAATATTCAACAATATAGTGTCGTAACAGCAAACTATTGGGCATTCACGCTTACTGACGGCGCATTAAGATTATTAGTTGTTGGGCACTTTCATGAGCTAGGTTACACAACTCTTCAAATTGCTTTACTTTTCCTTTTTTATGAGTTTTTTGGGATAATTACTAATCTTTATGGTGGTTGGATAGGAGCAAGATATGGATTAAGGCTTACTTTGTGGATTGGGACTATCCTGCAAATCATCGCTCTTTTTATGCTTATTCCAGTTAAGGAAGATTGGCCGATAATTTTTAGTGTCGCATACGTTATGGTTGCTCAAGCAGTTAGTGGGATAGCAAAAGATTTAAACAAAATGAGTGCTAAAAGTGCTGTTAAGACAGTAGTTCCAGAGACAAATGATGGCAATGATACTGGCCAAAAACAACTTTTTAAATGGGTTGCTATTTTAACTGGATCTAAAAATGCTCTTAAGGGAGTTGGCTTTTTCTTAGGTGGACTTTTATATAAGTTATTTGGATTCAATAATGCTGTAGGAATTATGGGTTTTGGACTCTGCTTAGCCTTTTTATTGACATTAATTTTGCCTGGAGAAATTGGCAAGATGAAAACCAAACCAGCTTTTAATGATCTTTTTTCAAAATCAAATGCAATAAATATTCTTTCAGCAGCAAGATTTTTTCTTTTTGGAGCGAGAGATGTTTGGTTTGTTGTAGCTCTTCCAGTATTCCTAGATATGGCCTTTGGTTGGGACTACATGGAAATAGGATTATTTCTTGGGGCCTGGGTAATAGGTTATGGAATTGTTCAGGCTTCGGCTCCAGCAATTAGAAAGATATGGGGCCAGAAAGAAAGTCCAGATCGTAAAGCTATCCAATTTTGGAGTGCCGTATTAATGGTAGTACCATCTTTGATAGGAGTCGCATTATGGAGAGAAAGTTCTCCATCGATAGCAATAATTTTAGGACTTACTATTTTTGGATTTGTTTTTGCAATGAATTCCTCTACACATTCTTATATGATTTTGGCCTACTCTGATAATGAAAAAGTCAGTTTAAATGTTGGCTTCTATTACATGGCAAATGCTGCTGGAAGACTAGTTGGAACATTACTATCTGGCTTACTATTTATGATTGGAAGAAATCCGAGTATTGGTCTTCAATATTGTCTTTATTTTTCATCACTTCTAATATTATTATCTTGGATTTCGAGTCTTAAATTACCATCAATCAAACAAAGCTTATCATCACCATAAAAACTAATTTTTTGAAATTAGAATATTTAAATGGCAAAAATATCCTTAATTGAACTTGCAAAAATTTTCCTAAAAATTGGTATTTTAAGTTTTGGAGGACCGTATGCTCATATTTCCTTATTCGAAGATGAACTTATAAATAATAAAAAATTGATTTCAACTCAATCTTTTGAAAAAGGAATTGGATTATGTCAAATACTTCCAGGTCCAATATCTACTCAATTAGCAATATATATAGGTCTTAAAATTAATGGATATCTTGGTGGATTGGTATCCGGTATAAGTTTCATTATCCCAGGATTCGTTTCGGTATTAGCTCTTAGTATTTTTTGGCAAATTGGATCAGGATCAAAATTCTTAACAGATTTAATTTATTTCAATCCTCCTATTATTGCAGGAATTATTTTTTCATTCTCTTTAGTTCTATTAAAAAAAAGATTAAAGTTTGATCGAATATTATTCTCTAGCTCAATATTATTTCTACTTATATTTGCCAAATATAATAGTATTCAATTTCCACTCATAACAATTCTTACTATTGCAGGATTGATAAATATATTATTACGGAAATTCAAAGATAATTTTTACAGCTTGATCCCTTTATCTATATTTTCAACAACCTCATTTTTGAGTAGTACACTCTTTTTAGATATTTTTAAATTCTATAATTTTTTGAAGGATTCTTTAAACTCAAAGTTTTTAATAAATTATCTTAATCTGTTTATTTTCTTCTTCAAATCGGGACTTTTTATTTTTGGAGGGGGACTAGTAATCATTCCTCTAATGAGTGATTATGTTGTCTCACAAGGATGGTTAACAAATAATGAATTTATTGATGGGATAATGATTGGCCAGATAACACCTGGTCCTGTCTTATTAACTACAAGTTTTATTGGATACAAAGCTGGGTTTACGATCGGAGGAATAAATGAAGCTTTAAAGTATTCATTTATATCAACTTTTGCAATTTTTTTACCAAGCTTTTTATTGATTTTTGTTTTTGGGAAAGGCTTCATAAAAAACAGAATTAAATCGATTAATTACTTTATCGAAGGAGTCATCAATACAATTCCTGGAGCAGTTATTTTCTCTGGCTTTAATTTAATTGAAGATAGTTTTTCATCAAAATTCTTTTTAATTAGCTCTATTTTTATAGTTTTAATCTCCACAGTATTATCGTTTTTAAAATTAGTTCCAACATACATACTTATTCTCTTTTCTTTAATATTAGGTTTATCAAAATATTTTTTTGCATAAAAAAAGGAGGAAATAAATTCCCCCTTTTAAATGTTTGTCTTACGATTTATTTACCGATTCTTTTTACTGCAGCTCTTGATTTCTCAAGAATTTCGCCTTTCAAAGGAACAAATCCTAGTGATGGAGCTTTGTCTTGATACTCATCACTTAACAATGTATTAAAGGCTTCTTTGATTGCTTTAGTGTTTCTACCATTACCTTCTTCATAGGCGAGTATCCATGTCAATGAAGCGATAGGGTACGCTCCTTTTGCCGTTGGATTAGGGTTCTTACCAGCAAGATTTTCATCTAAAGTAATACCATTAAGAGCTTTTGCTCCTGCTTCAACTGTAGGCTTTACATATTCTCCAGAAAGATTTTGGAGTGCAGCGGCCTTAACATTACCTTTTATATAAGACTGGTTAACATAACCAATTGCACCAGGAGTATTTTGTATAACTCCAGCTACGCCAGAATTACCTTTTGCTCCAACGCCTGCCGGCCATTTTACAGACTTACCAGTACCTAATGTCCAGGTTTTCGAAAACGCTTCCATAGAGTTTGTAAAGGCTTTAGTTGTACCTGATCCATCAGAGCGATGAGTCCAGGTCAATTTCCCTGGTTTACAACCTAATTCTTTCCAATCTTTAATCATTCCCATAGCAACTTGTACTGCTTTCTCTTGGGAAAGTTTCAAATCGCAATCATAGTTGTAACCGAAAGCAATAGTTCCACCAACCATAGGTATCTGTACTAAACCTCTGGTAACCTTTGCTATATCTTTATCTTTCATTGGATCATCTGATGCACCAAAGTTAACAGTTTGATCAATAAATGCTTTTCTTCCAGAACCAGAGCCGACAGCTTGATAATTAACTCTTGGTCCGCCTGATTTTGCTAGATCAAAAAACCATCTAGTGTAAATTTTGGCAGGAAATGATGCTCCAGCACCACTTAATCTTGTTCTAGCAGAAACACTTGTACCAGGAACACTTGTACTAGCAGCAATGGCTACTGCAGAAGTAAAGACCAAAGCTTTCTTAGCTATGTTCATTGATTTCATGAATTAACGAAAGACAACATCTTTATAGCACTTAATTTGAACACAAATACTATCTAAATTAAAAGTTTATCTTTTAATTAATTAGTTCTTAACCCTCTCTTAAACTAAATCTTGATTAGAGCTTTTTTCGTTTGGTTTTGAAAATATTTAAAAATAAACTTAGGTTGATTTTTAACATTTATACAAACAATCATGAAAAATATGTAATTTTTTTTTCTCAATTTAAGAGTAGTTTAAGGTCTATTTAAATCTTTCTTTTTGACTTTATTTCTTACCCGTTTCTTAACCTTAATCCGTTCTCATAAATATGGATTTATATCCATTTTTACGTGTTGAGGTTCATGAAACTTTTTCAAAAATTAATTGCTGCTCCTGCCTTAATTTCTTTGGCATCAGGTTTCGCAATAAACGCAGCTGAGATCAATTCAACAGATCTTAGTGATTATTCAAATTCTAATGATTTAGTATCTTTAGGCGATTTTAAATCAGATACTTTATTCCCAGGAGATTGGGCTTACGATTCATTAAAGGATCTTACAAATAGTCCAAAATTCAATGGAAACTCAGTCTCTCGTTTAGAAGCTGCTGCTGAATTAAGTAATCTAATTGCAGGTGGTGAAGGCTTAATGAACGGCGCTGCAATAGACAGGTTAAGTGATGAGCTTGGTTCTGAGTTGGCAATTATGAAAGGAAGAGTGGATGGCCTTGAAGCTCGTGTTAATGGAATTGAAGCTGGCAGTTTCTCAGAAACTACTACTTTTAAAGGTGTAGGTGAATTCTTGATCGGTGCCTCCAGTAATGGTGGTACTGATAGTGATGAAGCTGTTATGGCTCACTATCATTACTCATTCGATTTAAATACATCTTTTACTGGTGAAGACAAATTAAACGTTGAGATATCATCAGGGAACCAAATCACTTCTGCAAACAGTGATACTGGGAGGACTGTAGGTGAAGTTCTCGATTTCGGAGAGCCCGCATCAGATGCTTTAAGAATCGAAGATATTAACTACACTTTCCCTGTAGGAGAATGGAAATTATCCGTTGGTGAGTCAATGGATGCTTCCAAAAACTGGCCAAATGCCTGTGCAGTAAACAACATCGTTGATGCATTAGGAGATTGTGGAGCTGCAAACTCTGTTGATCTATCAGGAGATATTTCTTTTAGTGCTGGCAGAAGTTTTGGAGATGGATGGGATGTAGGTATCGGTGTTTCAGCAAATGATGGTGAAACTGCAAAAGGTATGTTCACTAAGGAAGGAGCTGATTACTACGGGGCTGCTCTCGGATACTCATCAGATAATTATGCTGTAACTCTTGCTTACTCTGATAAAGATAATGCTTCATACTGGGGGGCTACAGCTGCTTATACTCCAGATGGGTTCCCAACAATAAGCGGTGGTGTTGAATTTGGAAATCCTGAATCATCTTCAGAAAATACTACTCAATATGTAGTAGGTCTCTCTTCCGATCTTGGTGAGGGTAACCTATCAGCATCATTGGGAACAAAATCTGGTTACACGGATTCACAAACAGAGCTATACGCTTACGACGTTAGTTACTCTTATCCATTAAACGATGCTATGACTATTACTCCATTTGTTTATGTTGTTGAGCAAACCGGTGATGATGATACTGGGATTGGTATAATTACATCATTCAAATTCTAATCAGAATAACAATGTTCAAAAGACCTCCAGATTGGAGGTCTTTTTTTTCCATCCTATAAATCTGTATTAAGACAAGGAAAGATAGTTTCAAAAATTGCTCCACCATCCTTATGATTAAAAGCCTTTATAAAACCTTTATTGTTGTTGATTATTTTTTTTGTTATTGAAAGACCTAAACCACTACCACTTTTCTTGAATTTTGTCCTTGATGGATCACCTCTATAAAAACGAGAGAAAATATCATTAAATTCATTTTCTTCTAATCCAATACCTTTATCTCTAACTCTTATAACAACAGAGCTATCTCTTTTAAAAATTTCAATTTGAATTTCTTCATTAGCTGGGGAATAACGAATAGCATTGTCCAAAATATTTATAAAAGCTCTTTTTAAATTTTCAATATCACCAGATATAAAATATTTTGTTGGTATCAGTAAATTTATTTTTACATCTTTTTTTTCTGCAAGTGGTTTTATGGTTTGCCAAGATTCCATAACTAAATCTGAAATAGATACTTTTTTATTTTCTTGAAGAGCGTCGTTACTTTCTAGCTTAGAAAGTTCTAAAGTTTCTTCGACCATTTTTCTTAATCTTTTAGATTCTTTCTTAAGTCTTTTAACAAGATATCTATCTTTCTTTGATACTACTGCTTCCAGTCTTTCGCCTATCAAAATAAGAGATGTAAGAGGTGTTTTCAGTTCATGAGACACATCATTGATTAATTGATTCTGTCTTTTTTTTATGGATTCAATTGATAATTTACTCTCCAACAATATTAAATAATTTTTTTTCCTTGCTCTAACAATATTTACAGAAATGGGTTCCCCCGAAATAATGCAATCTAGGCTGATTGGGAAATCTTTTTTTCTTGAATATAAAATCTTATTTCTTAGTACTTCGAGCTCATTAATATCATTAATTGCTTTTCCAATAACATCTTTATATTTAATAAACTTAATGAGAGATAAACCTTTCTGATTGATAAATTTTATTGTTAGATCAGATGACAAAATCATCCATCCTTGAGATGAATAATCTAACCAAGATAAAATTTGCTTTGGTTTAACTTTATCAAATGGAAAATCAAAAATTTGTTGGTTCTTAGTTAATTCAATATTTTTATTATTTTTTGAAAATCCTTTAACCTTGGTTTTCCATTTCTCATAAAAGAAAGTTAATACCCCTTGTAGCGTTTTCATTTTCATCCAAACTTATATCCAAAGCCTCTAACAGTTTTAAGAAACTTTGGAGCTGAGGGATCTTCTTCTAATTTCTCTCTGAGCCACCTAACATGCACATCTACAGTTTTAGTATCACCGATAAAATCAATTTCCCATATTTTTTCAAGTATTAAATCTCTTGACCATACCCTTTTAGGATTTTTCATAAATAATTCTAATAATTTAAATTCTTTTGGAGATAATGTTATTTCTCTATCGAAAGAAGTTACCCTACATTCTTCCAGAAACATTTTTATATGATTAAACTCTATGACGGTTTTTGAGTTTTCTAAACTTTTTTTATTACGTTTAGATCTTCTTATTAAGGCTCTTGATCTGGCAATTAATTCATTTAAACCAAAAGGTTTTGTTAAATAATCATCAGCACCAACCTCTAATCCAAGAACCCGGTCTGATTCATTATCTTTAGCACTTAAAATTAATATAGGTGTATAATTTTCTTCATTTCTTATTTTTCTGCATAACTCTAATCCATTAAGACCTGGCAACATCAAGTCAAGAATTATAAGGTCTATATCATTTCTATTATTATCGCCAATAAAATCTGAGGCACTTAAACCATCTTTAAAAGTTAACACTTGAAAACCTTCGCCTTTCAATGATTCACTTACTGTCAGCCTAATACTCTTATCATCCTCTACAAGAAGAATTTTTGAGCCCTGCAGACTTTTATGATCTTTAATAGTCATTTGAAAACCCAACAAATTAATTTTATATAATCAAATTTATTTGATGTAATTATTTCATATTTACTTTACAATTAATGCTTATTTTTTATTTGATCTTATTAGCTTTTTAATTTGTCCTTAAACCTGTTTATTTAATATAAAAATGCTTCTTTAGTTTTCCTCACACAAACATATTAAAGAAGCAAACTTTTCATCTACTCCCAACCCTTTTCTGCATTTTGAATAATCCATTGTGCAAGAACCTTATCCTCTCCATCCTTCAATTTATTTTTATAACCCTTCATAAAACCAATCCCTTCATTAGCAATTATTGTTATTGAATTTACATCTGCTATTCCTCTTTTTTCAAGGTCGGAAAGTTTTAATGATTTAGATCCTTTGAGAACGACTGATCCTCCTCTTACATGGCAGCCTGCACAAACATTTCTAAAAATTGTTTGTCCATTTCTAATATCAGAAGCCATTAGATATCTATTTTGCAAAGAGGTTTGAAAAATAATTATTAAAGTTATTACAGTAATTACGAATAGAAATTTAAATATTTTCATTTGATTTATTCCACCCACAATCAAGTTAGCAATTAATTCTGAATCTCAATCTATCTATTTTAATAACTCTACTGCTACGACAAGATTTCCTAATAAGCCGTTCAAAATATTAAGCTGTTCTTTGCTACCAAATGCTATTAATACCTGACCTGGCTGAAGAATAAAGTTGCCTCCAGGATTGGTTATTAATTTTTCATTTTCTTTAATAGCTAATATTTTTGCACCACTCTTTTTGCCTATCCCAAGTTCGATGAGTGATCTTTTTTCTGCTGTTTCAAAAAGACTAATATCATTACTCAATTCAAATTCTTCAATTTCACATTCACTTCCTGCAAGCAGATCAAGAAAATCAATAGCTATTGGTCTTAAAGCCATTGATGCCATGGCCCTTCCTGCAGCGATATAAGGACTTACTACTATACTTGCACCAGCTAATCTCAACTTACTTGCAGCTTCTTCAGTTCCTGCTCTTGCAATGACTCTTATAGAGCTTCTTATTCCTTTAGCGCTTAAAACTACATATAAATTTGCAGCATCATTAGGCAAAGTAACAACCAAGCTTTTGCATTTTTCTAATCCAGCTATTTTTAAAGTCTCATCAAGGGTTGCATCTCCTCGAAGTACTTCTAGATCATTATCTTCAGCAATATCTGCTCTTTCTTCATTACTTTCAACAACAATTATTGGGATATTCTGCACTTTTATTTGGTTGGAAATCTCCTGACCTACTCTCCCATAGCCGCACAAAATTACATGATTTTCCATTTTTCTAAGAATTCTTTTAAAACGTAACTCGTTTACTCTCCGAAAATAGCCAGAATCATATAATCTGACAGCTTTTTGAAAAGTAAATTGAATAAAAATTAATCCAGCAACAATTATTAGTACCGTGACGATTCTACCCTCAGCGCTTAAAGGTTGAACTTCTCCAAAACCAATAGTGGTGATTGTAATCAGAACCATCCATAAACAATCACTCCATTCCCATCCTTCTGTTATTCGATACCCAATTGCACCAAGAAAAAACAGGAAAAATAAAGAGTAAATAAGACCTAACCATGGTCTTAAGTAATCTTTTAGAAAATAGAACTCGAATAATCTAAGCTTCATATCCCTTATTATCGTTAACTATTCAAAAATTTCAAAAAAATTTTCTATTATGTTCCTAAAACTATTTATTTGTTTAAGTGAAATATCTATTAAGCAGGATAATAATATTTATTTTCGTTGCTGTATGCGTTAAACAAATGATTACTGTCTCAGGTCTTATTTAGCTATTAATTTAAAATTCTATTCAAGGTTTTACTTGTACTGATTCAATAAGAAAATCAGAAGCTGCTTTTAACCAATCAGCAACTGTAAGACGAAGGTCAGGTTGAGAATATACAAGCGCGACAATAATTCCAACTAAGATTATCTTTACCATGGCAATTCAAATATTCTTATGAATTAAAGCACAACTATTTAGTAAAAAGAACCTTAAATTTATAAAAAATAGATTAATTAAAATTTCTCTAATTGATTAAACAAGTATTCCACTCTTCTGAGATTAACACCTAAATCTGATTGCCCTAATCTTGCTGCAGATCTTATTTGGATTATTCCTTTTGATCTGTCTACATAACTTCTTACATCAAGCTTTAAAATCTCGAGGTCATCTGGAAACCTAAAAATCAAGCTTCTACAAACACCTCTCCAATAATTTCTACCACTTTCAATAACTTCTGTACGAGGTAACCCTTCTGCTAAAGAAACAAGTTGATTAAACTTTTGATCAACATTTATGAGTTTTTTTTCTACTAAGACACTATTTAACGGATTAGTGATTCGAGCAAGACCTTGGAGGGAAGAAACCATATTTTCTAAGAACGATGTAGATGTTCTAACCGATTTCATACACAAAGTGAGAGAAAAAATTAAATAATTTTCCCATAAGTTTGATCTCTTTATAAAGATTCCTTATTTTGTGATCAAAATTCTAAAATTTGAGATTTTTTATTGTTTTTTTTGATAGAGATGGTTGCCTACTTTGTTTACTATTTAGTTTCCTAACCCATAAAAAAACCGCCACAAACAAAAAAATTTCAAGAATAATTCCAAGCTGTACCAGGCTCACTTTTTATCCTCTTTTTTCTTGTTAGTGCCTTCTATGTATGGCACAAGGATATTTAATAACCATTTTTTAAATGAACTTAAAGGTTTCATAATTTATTTACTTGCCTTTTCTCCACATACTCCTCCCTTTTATGAGATCCTCTATATTTGGCCAAGCTGCTATTAATTCTTTAAGTGCCTTTCTATTAGGAGTATAGAAAACACATGACAACGCACTTATTACATACAGTATGAACCACAACTTACTTTCTGAATAAGCTAAGAACAAAGAGAAAAGAAAACTTCCAAGAAAGAAAAAGAAAAATGTCCTATTTACTATTTCTAATGGAGTTCTTTTAAGTCTGTCAAATTTATTCTTTTTTTTGTCTGGTTCAGTATCTTTCTGAAATTTACTTTCGTATGAATTAATTATTTCTTCTTCTAGAATTTTTTCGTACTCTAAATTATTAATTGGATCTCTGTTGTCCTTTTTATTTTTCATTAGTATTTCTACTGTACAATTATGGTAACTAATTTAAGGTATTTTAAAAAGTATCAAATTTTATCTATTAATTTGAGCTATACGAAGAGATCATGGTTTTGAAAATACTTTAAGATTGTTTTATTTATAAAAGATAAATTAGTTATGATACTCTTTTTAATTTCTCCAAATTTTTCGATCATTTAAAACAAACACTTCTATAAACTTCTTAGCATTAATTAAATTGGGAGGCAATATCTAAATCAAGAGTTAAAATAGTTTAGAGATTTTAATAATAATCTATATGCAAAGGTATTTGATTTCCTACGAATTCACAGATGGCGAGGATCAAGAAGAAGGGGCAGAAATGCTAATTAATTGGTACGAATCAGGTGGTCCCCAAAACAGACCTGAAAACTATGAGGTTCATTCTTGGATTTTTATGGTTCAAAATGGAATAGGACATTCTGTAGTTAGTGCAGATTCTCTTGAGACAATTTGGAAGCAATGGCATCCCTGGAGAAGGTTAATGGATATTAGTATTCAGCCGTGTATGGATCTTGATGAGACAGTAGGATTATTCAAAAAACAAAAAATGAATACACGAATGGTTTAAGAGTATTTCTCATTCCATTTATAAATTCCTTTTTAGTAGCAGACAATACTACATATGGAATCCTTTGCGTTAAAAAGGGTAAGATTGATTTTCCACTATGAATGATTCTTATCACATTTACTTTAAAGGAGAAATTCTTTTCAAAAATTTAAGTAAAGATGAATTTGAATTTGTTTGGGGGAAACTTTATACATCCTATATAAATGCCTTAAATAAAGAGCTCACATACGAATTAATTAGCGAAAATAATATTAAGGAGCCAAGCTTTAACCTTGAGCCATCTTACTAAATTAAGGAATAGATTTTAAATTATGAATAAAATAAGAAAAGCTGTTTCTCTTTAATTTTGAAGAACTCTTTTTCTTCTTTAGTAATATCCAAACCTATTTTATTAGCCTCATTTTCGACTTTTGAACTGTAAGTTTCAATGTTCTGATCTCTTTTAAATAGGGCAGCAATACCAATATCTGTTATGAACCAAATAAAGTGATCAGTTTCTCCAATCGGTTCCTTTTTTAAAGAGTCAATGATCAAATCACTTGTTGAATCCATTTAATTTATTTGTATGAGACTTTAATTGCCCCCGTTGCAATATCTTACTGCTTCAGAATTAGTACCACCATCTTCAATAATTGCGGTAACACATTTATTGAAGAGTTTAGATTCTTTTTTTACTGAACAGAATCCAAAAGCAATCGCAGCTAAAGCTATTGCAGATACGAAACTAGAACCAAGTTGAATAAAACCATAAGCAAACATAATGTTTTTCTTCCCAGAACATTTTTTGGAATCCTTTTTTTCTTCTTTCATTTTAAATATTTAACTCAATCAAACCTATTTGATTAATCTTACGTTTGGGAAGTATTGACATAGAGAAAACCGAATCAAGACTTAATTAAAACAGTTGAGACAAATTTTCAAAAATTCAAGTTTCCTTTTATTTTTCTTAACTTTATTTGTCAATTGGATACATCATTCAAAAATAAATTTGTAATTTTTTTTCTCAACGCTAGTATCTAGAA
This sequence comes from Prochlorococcus sp. AG-402-K21, assembly GCA_003216775.1. Classification (GTDB taxonomy): domain Bacteria; phylum Cyanobacteriota; class Cyanobacteriia; order PCC-6307; family Cyanobiaceae; genus Prochlorococcus_A. Next base: position 68,222 of record QCII01000007.1, on the reverse strand, counting down.
AAGATCATTTTTTTAAATCAAAAAGTAATGATCCCACAGTTATAACAATAGATTATGATGCCTTTTAAACTATATTTAAACTTTTCTTGATGAAGTATTAATACTTAGAAAGTATTCCAGAAAAGCTTGTTTTGATCATGCTCCCCGAGAGTTATCCACTTTTTTAGTGCTTTTCAACAGGTTTTTCCACAATATGTTGATTAAATTAAATCTTCTATGTGCAAAATAAAATATTTTCTTTATTTACAAAAATATATCCACATTTTAATTTGATGATCAGTAGGATTCAAAATGTCTTTTTTTTAAAATTGATTTTTAAACTTATGAATCCCAACAAGATTAAAAAAAATCCGACTTCTGAAATCAAAGAAAAATTTAAGAAATCAAAGTTTGATGTACTTACCAACGAAAATGATTTTTTAGTTAAAAATCTAAAAAAGGCTGGATAATCTCTTAGATTTACCAAAAATTTTTTTTCAAGAAATCTCTTAATTTAAAATTGTTCTACTAAAGTCAATAATTAATTTATTTCTAAATATTTAAAACTAGTTCATCAAATATAAAATTTTCTATTAAAAATTAAAAAAAGTTCTCATACATTAAACAATAAAAAAAAATATTCGTTATATTATGTAGATCTCAATTTGAGATCAGATTAGAAATATTAACGGTAAATTCATAGGTCTTATTTTAATTATTTATTGATCCGTTTAACTACATTTGAGAACTAGTTCCAGTCAAAAGATGAATACCCAAGAACTTAAAGTCAACTACAAAAAGCTCTTAAACAAAGCTGCCAAAGCAAACGGACGTAAAGAAACAGTTTCTTACTTAAATCGTGCTGCTAAAATCAAGTCAAAACTCTATTCAAATACTAAAGTAAATTGCTTTAGATGTAATGGAGTAGGTTTTCTAAGAGTTTCATTAGATGAGACTAAAACCTGTCTTTCTTGTTATGGGAAGGGTTTTTTAATTAAAGAAAATCAGCAGGTTTAAAACAAATTTAATTATTAATGAAAGATCTCATTCAAGCTCACAAAAAATTTATTAAAACAGTCAAAGAACAAATGGGATTTTCAGATTATGGTATGTACTGGCTAGCTTTCCTGGAAGGGGGGTTAACTATTTGGTTACTGGATAGAATATTTTTCCACTGGCTGAAATTTTAATTTTGATTAGTCTCAAAAAAAATTATTAAGGTATTAAATTAATTAGTTTATCGAAATCATTTAAAAAGTTGTAGCATAGTAAGAAACTAATATGCAATTACTAGGATTAATTCTTCTACTAGCTAGTAGCTGGTACTTATGGAAATTAACATCAAACTTTCTTGATGAACCAACAAAAAAAGACCTGACAAATAGCTTTAATAATCTCAAAAATAAATTCTCTGAGGGGAAACAAAACTTCTCTAAAGCAAAAATAAGTGAAGCTTGGGAAAAATACAAAGAAGAAGGTGGAGCCCTATCTAATAAAGAAAAAAGTTAGTGGACTTTTTTATTATTACAAGTCTCACTAAAGATATTTCTAGAATTGATCTAATTGGTATTTTGATTGGTCATTTAATTTTTGGTGTTGCATTGACACAGCTTTTAGATTGGACGTGGTTAAAGAACCTCCTGAGTGAAGAAGATAAAGCAAGGATGCTTAAAAGTTATACATGGAAAGACTTATTAGTTGATGGAGCAATTGTTACGGTAGTTCTAGGAATAATCTTTTTGATAATTAGCATTTTTCTATAAATGAACGTAACTTACATCCTTTTAGTTTTTTTAATAATATCAATTGTGATTTTTACTCAAATAATCAATTCCTCCGATAAATCAAAATAAATGACAGAAGTAACTAGCAACTCCTCAACTGGGTGGTATTTAATAGCTTTAGTAAGCACTTTATCTTTTTTGGCCTTAATTTACTTCGGACAGAAAAGATAGAGTTCACTTTTGATTATTAATTAAATTCATAAAAAAAACCCTGCAACTAATTTAGATGCAGAGTTTTTTATTATTAAGTGACTGATTTATATAAATCTGTTAATAATAAAACCTTTTTTCTTAATTAAAGAAAAAGAGACCGATGAATTTGATGAAGATACTGAATTCACGGCCCCTTTGATAACCGCATTTTTCGGTAGATACGACAATGAATCACCTCCTTTACTAATGTTTTTCTTAAGATAACTAAAAGAATTAAACAAGGAAAGAAATACGTTAAAAATTTAAAAGTTTTTTAACAAATCTACGATATAAATCTCTTCAACATAAAAGTTTAGATACTACCAAGGCAAAACTTCTCCGTTGGCGTGCCAAAAAGTACCAGAATTTTTTTTATTTAGAGAATCAATGCGTTTTAAGAGGCAATTTGCTGATTCTTCAGGACTAATTCCATTTCTTGTAAAGCCAGTCATTCTTGTACTCACTAACCCAGGATGCAAAATAGCTACATAAATATCTTCATTTGATAAATCTATAGAGAGTGATTTTGCTGCCATGGACAAGGCAACTTTAGACATCCTGTAACCATAAGAACTTCCAGATGAATTATCTTCAATAGATCCCATTCTACTTGTGATAAAAGCAACTTTAGAAGATCTTTTTAAAAGGTGTTTCAGTGATTGAGTCATACAAATTGGGCTCAATGCATTAACTTCAAATTGACGCAAAATACTCTTCTTATCTAAATTTTCGAAAGAATTAAATTCATAAATTCCTGCATTATGAATTAAGCAATCTAAATTAACTCCAGATAATTTTTTACACAAATTTGTTATTGACTTATTAGAAGAAATTTCTATATTCTCTTCGATTCTCACTCCTAAATCTCTAAGTTCTTTTGAAGCTTTCCTACACGTTGCAATTACATTATCTCCCCTCTTATGAATTTGCCTACATAATTCTAATCCAATACCCCTATTTGATCCTGTAATTAGATAAGTCGGCATCTTAAACTAAAAGATAAAAAATTAATCTAAATCTAAATATAAAAAAAACAAACTAGAAAAAGAAAAAATTTATAAAATTCCTTATAAGATTTATTAAGGTTATAATAATTTGTGATATTCAAAAGATTTTTATAAAAGAAAGCAAAGATATTTTTATCATCAAAATTTAATGTATGGAAATTTTCAATCAAGAATTTATACAAGAGTTTATAAGGTTAACGTGGCGAAATCCTGCTTTTATGGCTGTAGCTATTGCATTAGTTTGGCTTATCCCACAATTATTTATCAGAAAAATAATGGAAAAAAAATATGAACAAAGAAAAATTGAAATTCAGAAAAATAAAATTCAGAAGCTTTACCCAACTAATACTCCTAAATAAGATTTTTATTTATAGGATGGTCTAATGAATAAAAAATACTTTTTGCATCTAAGTAAAATATGACTTACAAAATAATTAGAATTGATGGGAAAGATGACGAATTAACTGCTCAAAGTTTTGATAAGTATTCAGATGCTTACGATTTGTTAGAGGAACTATATGGAGATTTATGCTGTTCAGATGCTGATTATGGAGACATAACCTATTACGATATTGTGGAAAATAATTTAAAAAATATTAATGGAGAATAAAAAATGGACTCCTTCCCAAGACGAAAGTTTAGGGGTAATAACGAATGTATATGAATACATTAAAGAAAAACTTTCAGAACTTCAAAAAGAAACTGGATGTCCCGATTCATTTATTTATGATTTTATTGGCAAGATTCAGAATGAATGGCATCCTGAATGTTGCCATTCCATAGTTAGAAATAAAAAAAAGAAAAATTAGAAAATATTAAATCTTTAACTCATATTTATAAAACTTCTTTAATATAATTTGAACTTAAAAATTAAAGCATGATTATTAGAATACTTGGTATTGTACTTATCCTTGGTACGATTGCATATTATGGTTTAGTTTTGACTGGTCAAAGCAACCTTTAGTTTTTTTAACTTTTAAAATTCCTCATGAAATGGCCTCCTACTCTTTGCTGGACAGCAACAAAAACTATTAATGGTAATAGGCATTTTCAAGTTAAAGCTTATGGTGGTAAAAATAAAGAAAGATGGGTTGATATTTTTCCTACCAAAAATAAAAAAGATATTAAAAGGGTTTTATGGGCAAAACTAAAATCAGAATGGACTTCTGGATGGTTAAGGCTCCCAAAAGATAAAGATTAATTTGTTTATGTAAACAAATATTATTAACCAGAAAATTGTAAAAAATAATACCTAGTACAAAAAAAATAACTTATAAGATTTTATAAAACTGTTTAATATGAATCCAGAACCGAAGAAAAAACTTCCTAATAAAAAAGTAATAAGTTCAGCAAGATTTGAGGCTAAAGAACAATTCACAAAATCTGCATTAGAAAATTTAAAAACAGAAAATGAAAGGCTCGTTAATTCACTAAAAAAATCTGGGGAAATTAAAGAATCAAAAAAAAAATAGATTTACAAAATTAAATTTTTTTTATTATTATATTATTTTATAGATTGAGAAATGATTGAAAAAATCTCTTTAGCAAATTCTCATTTACCTCAACTTATTGGGTTCGTACTTATGTCAATTGGTTATACATTAGGCAATAAATTTTACCTTCCAGAAATTAAACAAAAGTAATAATTTCTATTTATTAAAAATTAATTTAAATAAATAATATTAAAAATATATTCCTATAAAATTTTCAATACTCTATTGACTTGGAGAAACAAGACTTAAAACTAATTTTGCAATTCAATCAAGAACACTCTTTGATATCTGACACATAAATGTAGCAGTAATGTCTCTAGCGAGGTCAAATCAAAAGAAAAAGTAAGATTTCATACTATTATTTTTTAAATATGTTACATTTGTTAATAATTAAAGTTAAGATTTCCTCTGTCAATGAAGCAGAAAAAGGAAATGTTTGACACACACAAATGTCATTTACTCTTTGGCTACTAACTGATCACATATGAAATATAAAAATGGATTCTCTTACTAGTTTTATAGTTGTTATCATCGCAATCACAATTCAATTCTCTTTATACGCCATAAAAAGGTTACAGGAACCTTTAGAACCAAATTATTTGATAGATAAAAATTCAAAAAAAATTAAAAACTATATGGGTAAATTTTGGAAAAATGCCGAAACAACAAATGGTAGATTAGCTATGATTGGTTTTTTAGCTTTAGTAATAAACTACGGTTTTTTTGGGTGGATAATTCCAGGGTTTATTTAAGCGATTAATACATCTAAGATTCAAGAAGAAATAAGTCTATCGTTCAAAACAAATTCTCCTTTTTAAAAAAAAATTTTTTATTATAAGTAAAAAAGCATGTGAGTAATTCTGATTTTGATAAAAATGGAATAGATAGCTATGGAATACATTGGCTTCAATATGCTGCCTTTGCTGTTTCTGGTTTTGCAATATTTACGACCTGGGCATTTTTTTTTGATGAAAGATTCCATAATTTCATAATGAACATTTTTAGGATCATTAACTGCAGTGGTTTTAACTGTAATGGAGCTTTTTAAAATTCTATGGCCAATCCAGATCAAAAAACAATATTAATCGATAATGCTTTTGAGGAAATTAAAAATATTTGTATAAATCTACAAAAAGATACTGATTCTTCGAATTTAGAAATTAAAAGTTTACTAAAACTAATTATGAATGAATGGGAAGAAAAAGAAGAACAAAAAAATGGTTTTGGATTCAGGTAAAGTCAGCCACTATCTAAGAAGAGACTTAGGGATTAAATCATTTTAATATGAATAGATTTTTTACTTTAAAAATTTAATATTTATAATTTACATTTTTTTAGAAAGAAATTAAAAAGGAATGAATCTCAAATAGAAGATTCATTCCAGATTTAGCATTAGTTTTATCTAGATTTAGATTTTATAATTTAACTCCTCTGGTGGACTGTCAATCATTAGATCCCTCCTATTCAACACGTTAAACCTACGCCTTACCTATAAAGAGAGTAAATCAGTAAAAATGCTGATTTATTCTTTTCTAAAATGTTTGAATTAAAGAAGCCAATTCTGGTGCATCTAATAAAAGTGCAAAAAATGTAAGCACAGTCAATAAAAATATGGAAAAGTAAAATTGAATCATGCTTCAAAATTACTTAAAAAATATTTTTTAAGTTGTATAAAATAATGCTTTGTTTACATAATTAAATATCTCTACCTAGAGAAGTTTAATTAGAGAATAATTAGGATGCTTCAGGAGAAAATATGATCCTATTTTTTTGCCAATACTCACAACCTTTAAGTAAATGATCACCCTGTGGTATGCGTTTTTCGTATTTTGGACAGATCAAGAAAGTAGCAAAAGTTTCTGTAGTGCTGTAGCGAAAGTGATTGCAAGTAATACAAATCTTTGTTCGTTTTCGTTTTAGGGTAGATTCTTTTAGATATTCCCATTTTGACGGATTTACCTTGATCATAATTACTGGAATTTATTGGTAACAATTTGCCAACCTCCTGAGATTAATTCATTCCATGTTTCACAAGCACACTCAATAGAATGAAGTCTTGAATTTTTAATTTGGGCTGGTTCACCTAATTCATTTGTATAGAAAAGATGAGTATATACTTTTAAGTTATTAGATACAGATTTCTTATAACTCTCAAAAAAAATTAATAAACCACTTTTTTTGTTAAACAACCAGCCAGTTGGGGGGTTAATAAGGCTGCCACGATAAAAATAAGTCCGAACATTAGCTACTCCTGAAGTCATAAAACAATACAGTTGTACTATTAATATAAATGTACTACTCTATGACGTCAAGTATTCCTCGAGGTAATTATTTAAATACTAAAATTACTTTTCCAGAAATAATCAGCCGTAAACTTCTTATTTGGTAATAGTGTATACAAGTAACGCCTTGAAAAGGAAAATAACATTAAAGAGTATATCCAAAATAATGCAATGTATCGAAATCCCTTTTATTTAGGATGGAACAAAGGTTGGTCTTTTTTATTTTTTTTAGAGGGTGGCATTGCAAAAATTGAAGCAAAAGGTTTTGGTATATCTATTACAACAAAAGTTGAGAAAGGAGAATCACCCCTAGAATCTGCGGATAGATTAGTCTCAAAAGAGCAAAGGATTAGAAAATCAAGATATTATTCTTGGGTTAAATCTATTAATGAAAAAACAATAAATTAAGCAATCCTTCAACTACTAAAGTAATTTGTTGACAATCAATTTAAAATAGAAATTAATTATTTATTTTTCGTGTCCAATAAATTTTATGAATGGTGGAAAAACCATCGAAAAGTTGTAACCTATGGAGCTTTTATCATCTTGTTTGGTTTTTATTTATCTCCTGTTGTAAAAGAAGCAAAATACAAAAACGAATGTATTAAGTACTCTAATAAAGGAGCTTTAACTAAATTTAATAAGGACGATATAGGAGAAACTTTACTAGAGGAAACAGGTTTGAAAATTGATGAACTTGCAAAGATTGAAGGTTATAAGAATTGCATTAATTAAAAAGTTCGAAAAATTACGCTGAGTTTTTAAATGATTAAAGGCATGTTTAAACTTATTTTATTAATATTATTATTTGGATTTATATCAATAAGTCCAAAAACAAGATATTTGGTTGGCATAACTCTAAAAGAAATTTCTTCATTTCTTTTATGGACTGTTAAATATGAAGATAGAGAAAAATGGATGATAGATAAACCAAGTTGGATACCTAGCCAAAAACTTAAGCCATCGTATTAAATGAAGACTTATTTAGAAGAACGAATTGAATGGTATGACGATAATTATAGAAATGGTAATGCTTTAATCTCTGATAAGCAGTTCGACCAACTTGAAAAAAATTTATTAAGAACAAACCCTAATTGTGATTACTTTAAAAAGAAAAATAAACTAGTTTTACCTTCATTAGAAAAGGATTCAATAGATGAATTTTTGAAAGGATTATTAGCAGATACCAGATTATTAATTGAACCAAAAATTGATGGTTGTGCTGTTGCTTTGCAATATAGGGATGGAACCTTGGAGAAAGCAATTTCAAGAAAAGGGACAGAGGTTACTAGTAAACTTATTAAAGTCCAAGACATTCCCAATAATCTCCCTTTACGAGGAGTTCTTCAAGTTAGAGGTGAATTATACGCACCCAACCAAAGTCCAAATATCTCCCAGAGAATCGCTTCTGGATTTCTAAGAGCTAGAGAAGGATTTTCTGAAAGTGTTAGCTTCTGCGCATTTCAAATACTTAATTCAACACTTAACCAATATGAGTCCAAAAAGAGTCTTTCAAAGCTTGGCTTCACGATCCCTCAGGATATTTCATGCAACTTTACGAGCCAAGTTGAAGTATATAGAAAACGATGGCTAGAAGGGAAGCTTTTTAGTAAATATCCAACAGATGGAATAGTAGTAAAAATAAATTCTAGAAAATTACAATTGATTAGAGAAAAATCAAATTTAGATTATCCTTATTGGCAAGTGGCAATAAAACGTTAATGGAATTAATACACCAGATTTTTCCTACTTGGCATATTTACTTGGATATGTTTTTGGTTGGCTTTGCAACTTATGGTTTTCTAAGAATTAAGAAAAAAATAAAAACTAAATAAAGTTGTTAAATCATCCGTGGTCCTTAAGCATGGATTTAAGTTGTTCGGCATCTAATTGTTCAAGATAATTTCTCATTGCCAACCAAGATCTTCTGCTTTCTAACTTTCCACTTTGCTTAAATAAATTTGCGGAAACTTGATCTATCAATTCTTTATGAGTCATATTTATATTCTTCATCGAGTTCAATGACAATACCATTAAAAAATTCTGCTAATAATTTTGATGGGTCTTGTATAGATATCTTTCTATCTGCTTTTGATAGTTTCTTTTTGATTGGATTTAAGTTAGTCATACTGATTCAGGTAATTCAAGTTCTTCAAAAGTCCAACCCTCTAATTGAAGGTCATGCCATTTATCCCAAGCATCATCCAAATACATTTGAGTGGATGATTTAATTGACATTGGTTTTCCAAGATCATTTGCATAATATGTATGAGCAAAAATTCTCATACTATTTCTTGGAGATTTTTTATTCCTTATAAATAAAATTAATCTGCTGCGGTTTGGGCTAAGCAACCAACCACTTGGGGACTCATTACGATAACCGTAAGAAAAATTAGTCCAAACATTAGCTCCTCCTAAAGTCATTACATAGTAATACGTGTGTACTACTAATATAAATACATTAGAAATGGATCGTCAAGTATTTTGGCAAATAAATTATTTACACTGATAGAGAATAAAACAGCTCAGTTATTCCTAAAAATTAAATACCCACCAAAAGCCTGTTATAGCAAGCATTTTGATAGGTAATACCGGATCCCCGTCAGTTCTCTGCTGCATCGACCTGGAAATGCCAGAAGAGGATTCAAAGTGGGCTTTCGTTTCCGATTACAAGATCGGTTTACTACCGCATCACGACAGTCTCCTCATGTCGAAAGAGAGTCAGATCAGAGCACATAAAGAAGAACTTAACCAAAGATCCAGTAATCTAACTCTAACTTATTTTTTTATGCATTTGGAGATGGCCAAATGTCTCTTACCATAGTTAATAAAGCTAGAGCCTCATCATATCTTTCTGAATGCGTTTTACCATTTAATAAAAATGTGATATGAGCCATTTTTCTTCCCAGAATTTCGCGAGATTTACCATAACAATGAATATTAGAACCCTCAATTTCAGATAACATTTTAATTCTGGTTTCCATTGAGATTGGGAAATTCTTTCTTAATCCAAGTAGATTAATCATAATTGCTCCTTCACAGTTCATTTTAATTTCAGGTGGCATTATCCCAGCAGAAATGCAAACATATTGATCAAACTGACTTGAAGTGCAAGCTTCAATAGAGAAATGAGCTGAGTTATGTGTTCTAGGAGCTATTTCATTAATTAAAAGACCATTATCTCCATAGAAGAATTCAATAGCTAAAACTCCAACGTAATTAAGTTCATTGACTATTGAAGAGAAAATGTTTATTGCAAATAAGTTCAAGTCATATTCACTTGTTCCAGGTGCAAGAACCCAATCACAAACATGGTTTGATTGGAATGTCTCAACTATTGGAAAGAATCTTATCTTACCGGTCCTATCTCTCGAACCAACAAGAGCCAGTTCTTTTTCATACTCTATCCATTCTTCTATTAACCATTCATCAGAATTATTCTCTGTTAAAAAAGAATCTAAATCTTCTTTTGTCTTTATTTTTCTGTTCCCTTTGCCGTCATATCCACCTTTATTTGATTTTGCCATTAGAGGAAAAGTCCAATTATTGATTTCCTCATCAGAGAGATTTTTAAAATCTTCAATACTTATCCATTTTGGACAGGGAATATTCATTCTATCTATTAATTTTTTTTGAGAAAACCTATCTACTAATGGCTTAATTGCATTAAGGCTTGGAACAAAAATATCGTTATTGTCAATTAAATTTAATTTATCAATTTTTATCCATTCATTTTCAAAAATTATTTTTTCACACTCATTAATTAATGATTTATTACCTCTTATCTTTAAAGGATCAGCTTCTATGACATGATCTGCTTTTGAACCAGCAGGATCATCACAAGATTTTGTTTGAACACATACTTCTAAATCTCTTTTTTTTGCTGCCTCGGTTAACATCAAAGCCAGTTGACCACCTCCAATTATTCCTAGGGAATAATTTTTCTTAATATCGTTTATATTTTTTTTAAAACTCATAGCATGATTTTATTACCATTTCTAATTCTTAACAACTGAATTTTTAAGTATCTAGAGCTTAGATTTTGCTAATATATAAAGTATTTAATACCAAATATTTATAAATTTTAACTAGGTAATGAATTGTGAATAAGAGAAAAATATTAGTCCCATTAGGTGATAAGTCATACGAAGTAACTCTAGAAGCAGGGATACTGAATAATATCAGCGAAGAACTCTTAAAAATTGGAATAACAAAGAATAGAAAAATACTTGTGATTTCAAATGAAGAAATATCAAATTTGTATGGAGAAAGATTCTTAAATAATTTAAAAGATAATCAATTTCAGGCCAAAATGTTTCTTATTAAAGCTGGAGAATCATATAAAAACTTAAAAACCTTAAGTGAAATATATGATATTGCATTTGAATTTGGCTTAGATAGAAATTCAATAATTATTGCCCTTGGAGGAGGAATTGTTGGAGACGTAAGTGGTTTTGCAGCTGCTACTTGGCTGAGAGGCATCGAATATATTCAGATTCCAACAACATTATTATCAATGGTTGATTCATCTGTGGGAGGAAAAACAGGAGTAAATCATCCAAAAGGTAAGAATTTAATTGGAGCTTTCAATCAACCTAAAGCAGTTTTTATTGATCCAGAAACTTTAAAAAGTTTACCCAAAAGAGAATTTAATGCCGGCATGGCCGAAGTAATAAAATACGGAGTAATAGGAGATAAAGAACTTTTCGAATACTTAGAAATTGAAAAAAACAAGAATGAACTTATAAATCTCAAGAATGATTATCTAATTAAAATAATTAATAGTTCAATAAAAACAAAATCTCATATTGTCTCACAAGACGAACATGAAAATGGTGTTAGAGCGATATTGAATTATGGTCATTCTTTTGGTCACGTTATTGAAAATTTATGTGGATACGGCAAATTTCTACATGGTGAGGCGATATCAATTGGTATGAATATTGCGGGGGAAATAGCAATTGAGAAAGGGTTATGGACTCAACAAGAATTAGAAAGGCAGAAGAATCTTTTGAGGAGTTACGATCTTCCTACCGAAATTCCCAAAATAAATAAAGAAGACGTTCTTAAAATACTTATGGGCGATAAAAAAGTTCGTGATGGCAAAATGAGATTTATATTACCTAAAGAAATTGGTGCAGTAGATATATATGATGACGTAGAGGATTCATTATTTTTAAAGTTTTTTTCTTAACGCAAACAGATTGAATTTATATTTATTTCCTTCTCCTTAAACTTATTAAAAACAAACCACTTAAAATCACCTAGACATAAAGGATCTACGAGTCTAAGTAATGCCTCTCTTCTTAAAAGAGCATTTGATAAATCCTCCTTAAATTCCTTCTGAATTCCATAAAGTCTCTCTGCTAATCCAAGTGCCAACAAAGCCTCTCCTTGTTTAGTTATTCCAACACTATTAAATCCAAGAGTCTCAGCATCATTAATTAAAGTTTCTATGCAAACATGAGAAGTTAAATCACAATTTCCAGGAGAATCTAGGACATTATTCATCATTTTTTGATTTTCATAAGAAACTATCGTCCCATCTGAATTCTTAGAGTCATAGTATTTTTTAGCTTCTTTAGCGTAATCAATTATCAATAAAATACCATTATTGATTTTTCCATAAATACCTTCTAACCATTTTGAGTTATCTACATGCCATTCGGTTGTCCATCCTTCAAGAGCATCTTCAGGCGGGATAGTAATTCCCAACTCACCTTTAGCAAGTTCAATACTTTTTCCCAATTCACTTGTAATTGGCATTTCATCAAAAAATAATTTATGAGATTTTTTGTCTATAGAAACTGCTTGTCGAAGTAATTTTCCTTTTGAGAAGGTTATTCTCTCTACTGGCAAAGCATCTAAAACCTCATTTGCTAGAACTATTCCATTAATATTATTTTCCTCTATTTCTTCCAAACCTTTCCATAAAATATCAATACCTAAGTTTAAAAATTCCTCCAATTTATTTTTTTGTTTTTCTACCATCCCTTCATTAGGTTCAATAATTACAAAAGAAACTCCTTCCAAAAAATTCTTGTTATTTTCTAAAAAATATTTAATTAATCCACTCATAAAGCTTCCATCTCCTGCTCCAAATTCAATTACAGCTAATTTCTGATTAGATAAAAAACTATTTTTGAACTGAATTAGCCAATCTTCTATTTGTTTACCAGCCAAAAAAGCAAAATCATCAGATAAAGAGGGTGATGTGACAAAATCTCCTCGAACGCCTAACTCAGCTTTACCGCTGCCATAATAACCATTAATAGGATCATTTAAAACAAAATTCATAAAGTCATAAAAACTTATAGTCCCACCCATTTTTATTATTTTTTTTACTAACCAATCTGGATTATTCGCGGGTAAGCTATTCATCGGCGAAAATATAAAGAGACAAAACTTATTTATGCCTTCAAAGATTAACTATTTATTGGGAATATTTCTATCTATATTAGTTTTAATTTCACATAAACCCGTTTTCGCTATAAATAATCCAAATCTCTTACCAGAAGAAAAAACACCAGTAATTGATTTAGCTAAAACATTAAGCCCTAATCAGAAAAAATCTTTAGAAGACAAACTCAATAATCTTGAAATTGAAAGTGGGTGGAAAATTAAATATTTATCTCAGTTTGAGAGTTCTCCAGGTAGTGCAATAAAGGACTATTGGGATTTAGATGAAACAAGTTTGTTGATAGTTGCTGATCCTAGAGGAGGAAATTTACTAAACTTCAATGTCGGAGAGGCTTATTTTAATTTTATGCCAAGGTTATTTTGGGTTGAACTTCAAACTAGATTTGGTAATCAATATTATGTGAAAGATCACGGTGAGGATGGCGCAGTATTGGATGCAATTAATTCCGTAAAGATTTGCCTTGAAAGAGGAGGGTGTCAAGTTGTTCCTGGCCTACCCAAAGAACAATATATATGGACTTTATGTACATCTATTCTTGGAGGTTTAGTAGCAGGTTTCGCATCTGCACCACGAAAAGAAGGTCAAGTGATATCAATTGGATTTTTAGCTCTTCTTTCTCCTTTATGGGGAATGTTATTCGGAATTTTTGGTCTAGCACCAATAATATCCAGAACAAATGATTTATTACCATTATTTAAAAATGGTTTGGCTTTTACAGCAGCAGGAATTGCGGGTTATATTTTATCTCAAACATTATTTTCAAGATATGAAAATCCCAAAAATACTTAAAATATGATCAAAAATATCTAATCCTAAAAAAATTTATCTTCTTCACAAATTTCACCAGACTCTGAATACCATCGGTGAGAAACATGTCTTAATTCCTTTTGATCAAACTCAATCCAGGAAAAGTTAATTAGTAATTTCCCTTCTTCATCAGTTTTATATCTTGGCACTACAGCAGTGTTGAAATAAATTGTTCCTTTGTTATCAATTTTAAACATCTCTCTAAAACCAAGATTTCTTTTAAGCCGATTATGCATATGACCAAAAATTACAAGATCAACTTTTCTTTTCTTTTGTATTTGAGAAATAGCCACACACAAATCTCTATCTCCCCAATCTAAAGAGGGTAATTTCCAGTCTTTCCCACAAATACTTTTAGGTTCTGAGCCCAAACCGGAAGGTCCAGCATGAGACATAATTATTAGAGGTATATCTTCTAAAGTCTTTTCCGAACATTTGATGATTTTATCTATTGAATCTTGTTCGGTGATAGGCCCATAAACACCTTTAACTTCTTTTGAAAGATAATAGCCGCCGCCAGAACTACATGGTCTTGCAGACAATAAATTTATTTGATTATTAAAAACTTTCAGATCCCATGCACAATATTTTTCACCAAGAACACGAATCTGCTTTGAGAGAGTTTCACCTGTAGAATCCTTCCCTCTATCATGATTTCCTAAAATCACAAAAGTAGGAATTCTGATCTCATTGATTTTTTTAATTATTTTGACACTCCCATCAGAAATATCCCCAACAAATAAAACAATATTTGGTTTAATAATCGATAAAACTTTCAAGTCTAATTCAGACCATTGACCATGACAGTCACCAACAATAGCAATTTTTAAATTTGTCAGAATTTTTTCTGTTTAAAGGCATATAATCTATTTAGAGATATTCTAAATCCTGACAAGTATAACTTCTACTGCAAAACAGAAATCAGTTCAAAACGAAGAGGATTTGATTTCTGAAATAAAGGCGCGTTGCAAAAAAGCTAATGCAATTATTCTTGCGCACTATTATCAAGCTCCAGAGATTCAGGAAATTGCAGATTTTATTGGCGATTCATTAGATCTATCTAGGAAAGCTGCAAATAATGATGCAGATATAATCATTTTTTGTGGGGTACACTTTATGGCCGAAACCGCAAAAATACTTAGCCCTAATAAAACAGTCCTATTACCAGATATTGACGCAGGATGCTCATTGGCAGACGATTGTCCCTCAGATAAATTTCAAAAGTTCAGGGAAGAAAATCAAGATCACTATGTCGTTAGTTATATAAATTGTACTGCAGAAGTAAAAGCTCAAAGTGATCTGATATGTACAAGCAGTAATGCAGTCTCATTAATTAAAAAGATACCTGAAGATAAAAAGATAATATTTGCACCAGATCAGAACCTTGGGAGATGGGTACAGAAAAATTCAGGAAGAGATCTTAAATTATGGCCTGGCAGCTGCATTGTTCATGAATCATTTAGTGAAGAAGCACTTCTAAAACTAAAATATCAAAATCCAAGATCAAAAGTTATTGCTCATCCAGAATGTAGTCAAAATTTACTAATTCTCTCAGACTTTATTGGATCAACAAGTAAGCTGCTTGATTTCGTAAGTAAAGATCCATCAAAAACTTACATGGTACTAACTGAACCTGGAATAATTCATCAAATGAAAAAGAAAGAACCTAACAAAAATTTTATTGAAGTCCCAGATGTAGAAGGTTGTAAATGTAACGAGTGTCCATATATGAAATTAAATACTTTAGAAAAAATTCTAGATTGTTTGAAAAACAATTCCCCGTCTATTGAACTAGACCCAGAAATAATAAGAAGAGCCTATGTGCCAATAAAGAGAATGCTGGATATGAGTAATTAATTTAATGAAAATACTTTATCTTCCTTATTAATTTTTAGGAATACATTAAGGTTTGTAGTGTCAGGATTAAATTCGCTTATCAGATTCTTTCTATTAATTATATTTATTAGCTCTTTTTCACCAGCTCTATATTGTTTATCTTTTCTAGTTCCAATCTCTCTTTGGAGAATAGGGTTGATATTCATTTTTACTTCTATATCTGGAATAATTCCAGATTTGTTTATATCAGTGCCGTTCGGAGTTAAATACTTAGCGACTGTAACAGTTAATCCTGAACCATCAACTAATGTTCTCATAGATTGAACTAGACCTTTCCCAAAAGTTTTCTTTCCAACTAATTTTCCTCTTTTGTTATCTTTTATTGCACCAGAGACTATTTCACTTGCGCTAGCAGAACCCTCATTAACTAAGACAACTAGAGGCTTTTTTGTTAGAGCCGAACCGTTGCCTCTTTTTGTTTCTTTTAAACCATCTTTACTTAAGGTGCTTACTATTATTCCCTTATTAATAAAATGTCTTGAGATATCAATGCTTGATTCTAGTAAACCTCCAGGATTACTTCTTAAGTCAAGTACATATCCTGCGACTTTTTTTGTTTCTAGATCCTTAATAGCATCTCTCATTTCTCTTGATGCATTTGCATTAAATTGTTTAATTCTCACGTAGCCAATTAATAAGCCGTTTTTGGTTTGATTAACTTTACTTGAAACAGTTTTTATTTCAATCTTTTCTCTTGATAAAACCTTAAAAAAAGATTGAGAACCTCTAAGAATTTCAAGCTTAACTTTAGTACCTCTTTGTCCTCTTATTAATTTCACCGCATCATCTATATTCATCCCTTTCGTAGAAATATCATCTATAGATAAAATTTTGTCTCTAGCTTTAATTCCAGCATCAAAAGCAGGTGTGTCCTCTATAGGAGAAATAATTATTAAATCATCAGACTCTTTATCTTTAATTATTTGAATACCAACACCAGTTAACTCTCCAGAAGTATCAATTCGCATTTGATTAAATTCCTTAGGTTCTAAAAATCTTGTGTAAGAATCATCTAAGTTCGATAGCATATCTCTTATCGCATCATATGCTTCATTGCTGTCTGAATATGTTTTTGATAAAAATTCTTTTCTTAGCTTAATCCAATCTGATTTTTGAAATTTACCACTTGGATCAAGAAAATCTCTATATACAATTTGCCAAACATGATCAATTACTTCTTTATAACCATTATTTAAGATTGTTGCCTCTGCAAAATTATTAAAAAATATTCCAAAAAAGGATGTCGCAAATAAAATTATAAATTTTTTTTTGAGCAATTTTCTTATCTTCAAAGAATTAGTTCCCTTATTATAAAAATAATTTATTTAAAATTTCAAAATTTGACAAATCCTTAAGGGTCAATCCATTTCCCATCATCCTTAATAAGTTGGATTAAAGCATTAACCCCCTCGTCTTCAGGTACTCTTTTTATCTCTTCTTTCCTTCTATACAAAGCAATAGTACCTTTGCCTTTGCCAACATAACCATAATCAGCATCTGCCATTTCTCCTGGCCCATTTACAATACATCCCATTATAGCTATATCTAATCCAGTCAGATGTGAAGTAGCGTTCCTAACTTTATCTACAACCTCTTCTAAATTGAAAAGTGTTCTCCCACAACTAGGGCAACTGATATATTCAACCATCGTTTTTCTTAGTCCTAAAGATTGCAAAATTGAATAGCAAACTGGTATTTCCTTTTCTGGAGCTTCTGTTAAAGAAACCCTGATAGTATCTCCTAATCCCTCTGCTAAAAGAGTTCCAATTCCAGCAGTACTTTTAATCCTTCCATAATCACCATCCCCAGCTTCAGTCACTCCCAAATGCAATGGATAATTATATCCTTCTGAGTCAAGCCTATCTGCGATCATTCTGTAAGCTGCCATCATGACTGGAGCCCTGGAAGCTTTCATAGAAATAATTATGTTATGAAAATCAAGTTCATCGCAAATTTTGACAAACTCCATCGCAGATTCTGTCATTCCCAATGGCGTATCTCCATAAGTAAAAAGCATCCTCTCAGATAGAGAGCCATGATTAACTCCAATCCTTAGAGCTTTGTTTTCAGCCTTTAAAACTTCAACTAAAGGGGTAAATCTTTTAAGTATTGTTTGTTTAATAGTTTCAAATTCCCCATCTGTATATTCAGTTCTTGTAGGGTCCGACTTTTCAAAAACAAACAATCCAGGATTAATTCTTACTTTATCAACATGTTTTGCAACCTCCATTGCAATTTTCATGCCATTATGATGAACATCAGCGACCAAGGGGGTCTTGATATTATTTTTCAATAATTTTGCTTTTATATCTCCTACTGCTTTTGCGTGTGCTAAGGAAGGTACAGTTAATCTTACTATTTCACAACCTACATCATGAAGTCTTTTGATAGCTAAGTAAGCATTTTCGACATCCATAGTATCTTCATTTATCATCGATTGAACTCTTACTGGATAATCACTTCCAATAGCTACATCACCAACCATTACTGTTCTAGTTATCCTTCTCTCAATATGAGTTGAATATCTTTTGGAGAGACTATTAACCTCTTTTGATTGAGTTAATGACATTAAAATTCTTGATATTCAAAAAGGATTCACTAAATTATACGGCATATAGTTTACCACTTACATTCTCTAGGTCTTTCAAAGTTAGATGGTAAGGTTTATTGATTTCTTTTGAAGGAAATCTCAACAAATAAGATGGATGAAAAATTACCATAATTTCTCTCCCATCTTTTTTAATCCATTGACCTCTAAAATTACTTATTGGTTCTTTAACTTCTAAAATAGCTCTCATAGCAGTCGAACCAGTAAGTAATATAAATTTCGGATCAACCAGCTTAATTTGCTGTAACAACCAAGGCTTATGAATATTAATCTCTCTAGCAGTGGGTTTTCTATTTTTTGGTGGACGACATTTAATTACATTGCAAAAATAAACATCCTCCCTATAGTCAATCCCCGCTTTTATCAATAATTCGTTTAATAACTTACCGGATTTACCTACATACGGTTTTCCTTCAAAGTCTTCCTGTGCTCCAGGTGCCTCACCAATTATTAACAAATCGGCAAATACACTTCCTCTACCAATAACTAACCTTTTCACCGAAAATTAAACTTTAAATATTTTTTATCTTAAGAACTCAAAACATGAAAATAAAATAGATTAAGAAAATGAACTAAATTAAACCATTATGTGATACTTTTACTTATTGTTAAATTATGCATTTGTCATTATTAAAAGTCATATTTGAAAAGTTATAAGTCAATGAGTCAAGTTAATTTATCTGAACGGGCACTTTCAATTGAGCCTTCTCTTACTTTGCAGATAAGTGCTAAAGCAAATCAATTATCTGCAGAAGGAGTAGATATTTGCAATTTAAGTGCAGGAGAACCTGACTTTAATGCCCCGAAAGAAGTTATAGAGGCTACAAGTAAAGCTATATTTGATGGATTTACAAAGTACGGGCCCGCAGCGGGCAATTTAGATCTCCGAAAAGCAATCGCGAATAAACTTCAAATTCAAAACAATTTAAATTATGAATTTGAAAATGTAATGGTCACAAATGGAGCTAAGCAAGCAATATATAATCTTTTCCAAGTTTTGTTAAATACTGGAGACGAAGTTATTATTCCTTCTCCATATTGGTTAAGTTATCCCCAGATGGTTAGATTGGCGGGTGGGAAGCCAATTTTTACAAATTCTTCTGCAGAAGATGGATTTAAAATAAATATAAAAGATTTGAAGTCTAAAATCTCTTCAAAAACTAAATTTATAATTATCAATTCTCCTAATAACCCTACTGGAAGAGTAATGTCAAAGGAAGAATTATTGCAAATTGCCGATTTAGCCAGAGAAAATCCAAATATCAATATTCTTTCTGATGAGATTTACGAACTAATCCTTAAAAAAGAATTTAAACACTACAGTTTATCTTCATTAGCAAATGACTTAAAAGATAGGATTTTTATAATAAATGGGTTTGCGAAAGGATGGGCTATGACTGGCTGGAGGATAGGTTATTTAGTAGGTCCCAAAGACTTAATCAAAGCATCCTCAGCATTACAAAGCCAAAGTACAAGTAATGTTTGCTCTTTTGTTCAAAAAGGTGCTTTAGAGGCTTTAAAAATTAATAATGAATTTTTCTCAATGATTAACAGCCATTATGATAAAAGAAGAAGTCTTCTCTATGAGGGCCTTAAGAATATAAATGGGATTTATATTGAAGAACCTAATGGAGCATTTTACGCATTTCCAAGATTACCTAACTCATCAATTAATTCTGTTGATTTCTGTAATAAAGCTCTTCAAGATTACGGATTAGTTGTTATACCTGGAAAAGCTTTTGGTGTTGATGAATGTATTAGGATATCTTGTGCAGCCTCTGAAGTTAAGATAAAAGATGGATTACATAGGCTAAAAAAAGCAATTAATGAAAATTATTAAATCTCAATTAAAAATGTTTAAATTAAAAAAATTTATATTTAGCTCATCATTATTATTTGCTATTTTTTCAACACCTGTATTTTCAAATTCCAGAGTTTTAAAGGTTGGAGCAATACCTGATCAAAACCAAGATCTTTTAGACAAAAGATTTAATTTATTTTCAAAAGAATTATCAAAACAACTTGGTTTAGAAGTTAAATACATTCCTGTTATTAATTATGTAGCAGCAGTAACTGGATTTAGAACTAAAGATTTAGATTTAGTTTGGTTTGGCGGTTTATCAGGAGTTCAAGCAAGATTACAAACTCCTAATTCAATTGTCATAGCTCAAAGAGATATTGATAAAGAATTTAAAAGTGTTTTTATAGTCAACAAAGATTTAGAACTTAAATCAATTTCAAACATTAAAGGACTTAAAAAACTAAAGAATTTAAGATTTACTTTTGGCTCTGAAAACTCAACTTCTGGAAGATTAATGCCAGAATACTTTTTAAATCAAGCAGGGGTGGAAATTAAACACTTTAAAGGAAAAAAAGCAGGTTTTAGTGGGAGTCATGATGCCACTATAGCTTTAGTTAATAGTGGAGCATTTGATGCTGGAGCTTTAAATAAACAAGTTTGGGAAAATAATCTTAAAAATAATTCCAAAAGAACAAGTAATTTAGAATTATTCTGGATCACACCAGAATATGTTGACTATCATTGGCTAGCTCAAGGGGATCTTGAAAATAGATTTGGGGAAGGGTTTACAAAAAAAATTAAATCAGTAATTCTAAATTTAGATATAAATCAAAAATCACATAAACAGATATTAGATATGTTCAATGCAAAAAGTTTTATAAATGCAGAAGCAATACAGTATAAAAATATAGAGGACATAGGGAGAAAATTAAATAAAATTAGATGAATAATACTCTCTTAGAATTAAAAAATATATCTTATAAATACAACAATAATCTGATCCTAAATAAAATAAATTTAAAAATAAATTCAGGGGAGAAAATTGCACTTTTAGGAAAAAGCGGTTCTGGAAAAACTACACTTATATCAGTGCTTAATGGCACTATCAAGCCAACTCAAGGTGAGGTTAAATTATTCAATAAAAGTTTCGATGAATTAGATAGAAAGCAGAAATCCAAGATAACAACTATTTGGCAAGATTTAAGATTAATAGATGATCTCTCTGCAGAACAAAATGTTAATTGTGGACTATTAGCGGAAAACAATTTTTATTTCGCTTTTAAAAATTTGCTAAATATAAGTTCTTTTCAGAAGGCGCATAAATATATGCAATTATGTAGACTTCATGACTGTATTTATGACAAAAAAATCAGAAAACTATCTGGGGGGCAAAAACAAAGGGTAGCTATAGCTAGATCATTAATTCAAGGATCAAATATATTACTTGCTGATGAGCCTTTCAATAATTTAGATCCTAAATTGATAACAACAATTAAAAACCTGCTGCTAGAAAATGTAGCTAAAAATAATACAAAAGAATCGCCAAAGACAACATTAATTGCATTACATAGATTAGATTTGCTGAACGATTTCGATAAAGTTATTGGAATAAGGGATGGTAAAATTTTTTTCAATATTAAAAGAAATAAATTAAAGAAGCTTCATTTAGAAAAAATATATTAATTAGTTGAATAAATTAAAATTAAACTATACCTCATTATCTTTTCTTCCAATTTTGGTTTGCATACCTCTAGGGTATCAATTAATAACCAATATTCATTTTGGAGGATTTAAATTATTCCAAGAATTCTTAATTTCTGCATTTAATCCCAAGATCGATAATGAAATTATCATTACAGTAATTAATCGCTTAAATGAAACTGTCTTTATTGGGTTTTTTAGTTGGTTAGTAAGTATTATTTTTGGGGCTATTTTTGGAATATTATCCTCAAATATTTTTTATAAAATTTTTAATATTCCAAATTTTTTCTACAGCATAATAAGGGTTTTTCTAACAATAATTAGATCTATTCATGAAGTAGTATGGGGAATACTATTAATGCAAATATATGGCATAAATTTTTCAATAGGAATAATAGCTATATGTATACCTTATATTGCTGTAAATTCAAAAGTTTTTGCTGAACAATTAGAAAATATTGACTACAAAAGTTTTGAATCTATAAATCAAATAAATGCGCCTAAATTTTCTTTTTTATTAACTTTAATATGGAATCCAATAATAAATACATTTAAAAACTTTGGTTTATATCGGTTAGAGTGTTCAATAAGAAGTACGGTGATTTTAGGAATTTTTGGGATTGGAGGAATAGGTACTAGTATTTTTTTATCTTTCCAAACTTTAAATTTTAGAGAGTTATGGACATATTTATGGTCCTTAGCACTTTTAATAATTCTTTCTGGATTAATATTAAAAAAAATAAAATTTATAAATACAAATAAAATCCTATCTATTTTTCTTATTGCAGTTTTTTTTATAACAATTTTATTTTCTTTTTCATATTTTCTTTATTTTATTTTTAATAATAATTTTGAAAATTATAATTCTCTTATTTCTTTATTTAAATCAAGTACAGATTTAGGATTATTTGATTTATTAAAACTTATATTAGAAACAATAATTTTAGGTCTTTTATCAACAGGAATCGCAATTAGTTTACCTCCATTAGTAATAGGAATTTTTAACAACAATACTTCTAAGATTTTTATAAAATTTTTTGCATTTTTTTTCCGTTTAATACCTACACCGGTAATACTTCTAACTCTATTAACTTTTAATTATCCTTCTTTATCTTTAGCAGCTTTAACATTAGGTCTTCACAACGCTGGCATTACAAGCAAATTACTTTTTACAAATCTAGATGACCAAGACAACAGAAATTACCTTGCAATGAAATCTCTAGGAATCTCAAAAAAGACTAGTTGGCTTTTCGGTTTATTTTCTCAACAAGCAAAAAGTTACTTAGCATATTGCGCTTATAGATCTGACATCATTATTAGAGAAACTGCAATTGTCGGGGTCATTGGAAGTGTTGGTCTAGGTTGGCGATTGCAAGAATCACTAAGTTCCTTCGCATGGCAAGAAGTTACAATAGTTTTGATAGCTTATAGCTCCATCGCAATAATTGGCGAATTAATAAATGGTAAAATCAAAAATAGTTTAACTTGATTTGTAAGAATAATTTGTTGAATCAAGTAATTATTTTTTCCTGTTATAGTGATTAGTTTACCAAAACAGCTAGTTGTAATTGGAGATAGCTCAGTTTATGGATGGGGAGATAATAAAGGTGGCGGATGGTGTGAGAGGCTTAGAAAAGATTGGTGCAATAACCAAAATGGGCCAGTAATTTATCAACTTGGCGTAAGGGGAGATGGGATAGAAAAAGTTTCATCTAGATGGGAAAAAGAATGGTCATCTAGAGGAGAAACGAGAAGAAATAAACCTAAAGCAATCCTGCTTAATGTTGGCCTTAACGACACTGCAGCAATTGGTCAGAAAAATGGAAGAAATCAATTAGATATAGATGGATTTGAATATGGATTAGAGCGACTAATTAATGAAATGAGCTCTCAAACAAATGTCTTTGTTATTGGTCTGACACCAGTTGACGAAAGCAAAATGCCGTTCGCAGGATGTCTATGGTACTCAAATGATTTTTGTAATTCTTATGAAAGGAGAATGGAGGAAGTATGCCTCAATCAGAATGTCCCATTTCTGCCTACTTTTAGAGAAATGTACTCTGATAAAAGGAGTAAAAATTGGATTACGCAAGATGGAATTCATCTAAATTCCGAAGGTCATTTCTGGCTTTTCCAAAGACTCAAGAGCTGGGAGATTCTTACAAAATGGAAGGATTACTAAGTCTTTCGAAATATTTTTAATTTAAAAAATATGAGAAAAAAATAAGGGAAAATATTGCGAGAATAGAAGAAATACTTGTCTGAATAGTATTTACCATTTCATTACTTAATTTATATTTATTTTGAAATTCAGCCCCAATAATACTTTCTGAAAGTGTTGCCAGAAATCCCGAGACTGCAACGATTATAAAGTGGGATTTTGTAGAAATAATTGATAGAAAAAACATTATAAAAGTCATCAATGTTGATCCCAAGATGCTAGCTAATGTTCCCTCCAAACTTATTCCTCCTTCAGTTCCTCTCTCAACCTTTTTAAGTGAAGTAATTAAATATGTATCTTTGCCAAACCTTTTTCCAATTTCACTACCAAAAGTATCTGCCAACTTCGAAGCAAAACTTGCTGCAAATCCTATTTTAAAAAAAAGTACGTTGGCAGAATTGAATTTGGTCATCATGGCTAAAAATAATCCGGTAGCTGCAGAGCCCCACACATTTTCAGGGCCTCTTCTCCCACCTCTTTTTTCAGCTATACCTTGTTCTTTTTTAAACTTAAAGCCTATTTTGGTAACTAAAGAGCCAAATAATAAATAAATTACAACTGAGGTCCATCCCTGCCAGGACAAACATCCCCACAAAATTGTTCCTAAAATACCCGCACTTATCCAACCTCCTTTCGTCATCAAAGGAATCTTGTAAAATATATAAATCAAAATAAAATTAATGCAAAAACCTATAAAAAATTGATTTGTAATTAAATACATCTTTAACTAATTCCTTAAATTCAAATCATTTCTCCACTGGTTAAGGATTGATGATGCATTAATACTGGCTGTTGAAGTTCTTAAAATAGTATCAGAGAGCTTAACAAAGGTTTTATTATTTTTGTTAAAAAAATCAATTTCTCTTGAAGACCAACCTCCCTCTGGGCCAATTACATTCCAAAAAATACCTCCATCTTTATGAATAGTTTCTTGCTGTATTTTTAACCATTGATTTAAGTCATAAAAAGTATTTTCTCTAGTGATGGAAATTGAAACTCTTTCTTGATTACCTCTAGTTTTGATCCATTCAATAATATCCATACCATTTAAAATTGATGGTCTCCATAATCTTTCACTTTGCTCAACTGCTTCTTTGATAATTGAATTCCATCTCGAAAGTTTTCTTGTAAAATTTAAATTTTTATTGACCTGTCTTTCTGAAAATAATGGTTGTATAAAATCAATCCCTATCTCAGTACACATTTTTAAAATATCCTCAAAACCACTTTTTGGAATTACAACAGCTATTCCCAATAAGTAAATTTCCTTTTCTTGAAATAAGCAAGGTTTTTTTAATTGTCTTATATTTAAACAATCATTTTTAACTTTAATAGCTTTCCACAATGAACCCTCCCCATTAGCTATAAATATTTCTTCACCAGTTTTTATTCTCATTACCTTATTTATATAATGAGCTTCATCATTAGTAAGTTTTAAATTATTGTTCTTAATATTTATAATTCTCTCAGGGGAAATGATTAATCTTGTTAAGTCTTCCATCCAAACTCTTAATCTTTAAAAATCAAATCTTCATGTTCTTCAATAGCCCAATCATTATTTTCACCTCCAATAATTAACTCTTCTATTTTCACATAATTATTTGAAATCTCATTCAAAGAATTAATTAATATATCTATTGAAATCGCATCTGAAGTCCCAAAGTCGACCCAACATCTAGCCCAAAGATTTTGATATTCCATAATTCCCAAATTATGCATTAAGGCTGGGAGAGATTCGTTTTTATGATCATTATCGTAGGACATCCAGCTAAGATCCGAACCTTCTGCATGAGTTTGCAAATTTTCAGAGTTAAAACCCCCTAACCTTCCCAAAACGTACCAACTATCAAAAACACCATCTAAATAATTTTTCTCATCTTGAGTTGGTGTCTCTGAAAACCTTATCCATATCCAACAGTTAAAGGGATCAACTTCTCTAAAAACAATATTCATATTACTAATGGCTTTTTAGATCTATGGCTATTATAAGTATGTTATTACTAGATTAAAATTTATACCTATAACTTAATTAATAATGCTTGATTTAAAAGAAATATCTTATCAACCTCAAACAGGTGAAAGAAAAATAATAGAAAATCTCAATTTAAAAGTTCATGAAAATGAAATCATATTAATTTGCGGCAATAGCGGTTCTGGGAAAACAACCTTGCTCGAAATAATAAGCGGAATAACCAATCCACAAAAAGGCAAAATTACATGGAAGAACAAAATTTTATCTTCTAGGCAAAGGAGATGGTTTTGTGGTGTAGTTTTCCAATTCCCAGAAAGATACTTTATAGGGACATCAATTGGGAAAGAATTAAAAATAGGCCTTAAATCTTTTAGAGAAAAAAATATAGAAATAGTTTTAAAAAAGGTTGGTTTAGAAGAATTAAACCTGACCCAACCACCAGAACAACTAAGTGGCGGGCAGCAAAGGAGATTGGCTGTAGCAGTTCAACTACTTAGAAACCCCTCAATTCTTTTATTTGATGAACCAACTGCTGGATTAGACTGGTCAATGAGAAATGATGTGAAGAATTTAATTCTTGATTTAAAAAATAAAAATACAATTATTATTGTTACTCATGAACCTGATTTATTTGAGGGCATTCCTTCTAGGATGTTAATTATGGAAAAAGGTAAAATCAAAAATTTTGTGAAAGAAAATTATGAAGGATAGGATAGTTAGGGCTACTGCAGCAAATGGAGGAATAAGATTAGTTGCAGTCTTAACAACAGAATCTACTTTAGAAGCAAAAAAAAGACACGGACTTTCTTATTTAACAACCTGTATCTTAGGGAGAGCATTTAGTGCTTCACTGCTCCTTGCAAGTTCGATGAAGATAATGCATGGGAGAGTTACTTTAAGAGTCCGATCTGACGGACCATTAAAGGGTTTACTAGTTGATGCAGGAAGAGACGGGGAAGTTAGGGGTTATGTAGGTAATCCTGATTTAGAATTAGATCTTACCAAAATAGATAATGATAAATATTCTTTTGATTTTACAAAAGCATTAGGCACTGGATATTTAAATGTTATTAGAGATAGTGGAATTGGAGAGCCCTTTACAAGTACCGTTGAATTAGTAAATGGGAATATTGCTGAAGACTTGGCTTCATATTTATATCATTCAGAACAAACTCCCTCTGCTGTATTTATTGGAGAAAAAATTAAAAATAAAAGTGTTGTCTGTAGTGGAGGCTTATTAGCTCAAGTTTTACCTAAAAAAGACACTAATCCTTTACTTGTCTCACTACTTGAAGAAAGATGTAAAGAAATTAATTCTTTTAGCGAAGATTTATTTCACTCAAAAGATAATCTTCTTTCGTTAATAAGAAATATATTCCCCGATATTGACGATAAATCAATATCCGAAAAAGCTCGTTCCCAAGAAGTTAATTTTAAATGCAAGTGTTCCAAGCAAAGAAGTTTAAATGCAATGAAAATGCTTGATAAAAGCGAGTTGGAAGATATTCTCAAGAAAGATGGTCAAGCAGAATTAGTGTGTGAATTTTGTAAGAATAAATATTTTATAAATTATGAAGAAATTAAATCGATGATAGAAAGTTAACTATAAGAAAATTACGCCTAACCATAAAATAACCATGGCAGGAATACTTTGAATTTTTTGTATTGATAAAGAATTATTTGATATTTCCTGAATGAAAGAATTAGTTTCAAGTAATCCACCAAAAATTAATCCTATCGAAAGAAAGGTAACGCTCCATCCTAGAGAACCTATAAATCTTTTACCAGATTTAATTTGAGTATAAGTAAGTATTAATGTTGAGATAGAGAGTAAAAGTCTATTATTTGAATCAGGGCTAATAAATAACAAAATCAAAAATAACAGTCCTACAGATATTTTCAATGAAAGATTATCAAATGAGGGTGCCGTTATTTTTGGAAGACTATACTGACTTGAGTTTTTAGAATTATTATTAAAATTTTTTATCTTAGAAAGTAATGGGAAATTGTTATTCGAAAATTGATTAATCTGTTTTTCTTTTTTTGAAGCATTCACAGCTTCATAACTTACATTGCCTGTTTGTCTTGCTTTCAAACTCCCCATAAGTAATTGATCAAAAGAAGATTCTATTTTTGCTTTTAAAATTAAATCTTCACCAGCCTCTTTAACTTTAATATCTCTAGCCTTCTGGATTTCCTCGAAAGCAGCGCCTTGTTTTACACCTAAAATTTCGTAAGGCGATTTGTCACCATTTTTTTTACTACTGTTTGAATCCAAAATTTTTTACCAATACTAACAGATTAACCAATTTTATAATCTATTTAGGCTTTATAAAACAATTGGTTCAACTCCACTAACAACAGGAGCAACTTTGTTTAAATTTAAGTGATTGTTATCTTCAACAAATTGATTTAGATTCCACTCGTTTTTAAAAAGAATAACTGGCCTATTCCAACAATCTTTAACTATCTTACAATTAAAGATTCTGCCAAGTTTTTCAATAGCTGGCCAGCCGTCAGAGACCCATCTAGCCAATTGAAATGGCATTGACTCAAGATTTGCATCTACACCATATTCACTTTTTAATCTGTGAGTTACTACTTCCAACTGTAATTGACCAACAGCTGCGAGTATAGGATCTCTTTTGCTCTCATCAAAGTCATAAAGTATCTGAACAGCTCCTTCTTCACGAAGTTCATTTACGCCTTTTCTAAAGTTTTTAAATGCTGAAGGATTTGGATTTCTTAGCCAGCTGAATATTTCAGGACTAAAGGATGGTATCCCTTCGTACTCTAGATGAGTACCTGTGTAAAGAGTATCTCCAATAGAAAACATTCCTGGATTATTTAAGCCAATAACATCTCCAGGATAGGCATCATCAACTACTTCTCTGTCTTGCCCAAATATTTTTTGTGGTCTTGATAATCTTATTGTTTTCCCTGTTCTGGAATGTTTAACTGACATATCCTTTTCAAATTTTCCACTACAAATTCTTATAAAAGCAACCCTATCCCTATGCTTTGGATCCATGTTTGCTTGAAGCTTAAAAATAAATCCACTAAATTCATCACTTATAGGTTCAATATCACCTTTATTACTATTTCTTGAAGTTGGTTTCTGAGCCATTTTTAGAAAACTATCTAAAAATGGTCTTACACCAAAATTAGTCATTGCAGATCCAAAGAAAACTGGAGTTAAAGAGCCATTAAAAACTTTTTCTTTCTCAAATTTTGATCCTGCCTCATCAAGAACCTCCAATTCTTCAAGTGAACTCTCCAGTAATTCTTTCTCTACATATTTTGATAGCTCTTTATCTTCAAGCTTTAATCTCTTCTCATTCGATTGCTTCCCTCTATCGGCTTTATCAAATAAAATCACCTCTCTTGAAAATCTATCAATAACTCCTCTAAATTCCTCTCCACTACCAATTGGCCAGTTAATTGGTAAAGTATTTAATCCAAGTTCTGATTCAATTTCGTCAAGTAAAGAGAATGGATCTCTTCCAGGCCTATCCATTTTATTTATAAAAGTAAAAATTGGTATTTTTCGCATTTTGCAAACTTCAAACAATTTTCTAGTTTGAGGTTCTAATCCTTTAGCCGCATCTTCCAACATAACTGCATTATCAGCAGCAGCTAATGTTCTATAAGTATCTTCAGAGAAATCTTGATGTCCTGGGGTATCTAATAGATTTACTACAGATCTTTCATATTTAAATTGCAAGACAGTTGAGGTAATTGAAATACCTCTTTGTTTCTCGAGTTCCATCCAGTCTGAAGTAGCTTTTCTCTGATTACCCCTTGCTTTCACTGCTCCTGCTTGTTGAATAGCACCTCCATACAAAAGGAGCTTCTCAGTTAGAGTCGTTTTCCCTGCATCTGGATGTGAGATAATTGCAAAATTTCTTCTTTTATTTACCGCATCCAGAATATCATTAATACTTAAATTTTTAGTACTTGAGCTCATTTATCTAATATAAGGACCTTTCATTTATTTCTTAAACATTACCATAGACTATTAAATATTCATCACCATCTTCGAACACTTCTAAAGAAGATAGATTATTCTCTAAAATAAAATTCTTTAATTCTTTCAAAGAATAAGAAGCTCTTAAAGATGCATAATAATCATTAGTCAAGATCTCATTATATTTAGTTGAACATTCTAATTTGAGTTCCATAGCAGATTTCTCATCTAATGGCCTTTTCAAATCCTTGTGAAAATTTACGGTGATATTGCGAGACAAACCTTTTATGGCATTAAAGAAATCTTCGAGATGGGTAATATGATGAATCAAACTATTACTTACAAGTAAACTTATTTCTTTCTTTAGTAAATAATTAGATAATTTAATGTCTTTGATGTCAGAACATATATAGCGTAAATTTTTTAATTTTTTTTTATTTTCAGAAATCTCTTTGTTATGTTCAGCTCTCAAAATCATCTCTTTAGAACCATCTATTCCAACTACTTCAGTATTAGGCCATTTTATTGCTAACTTCTCAGAAATATTTCCTGGGCCGCATCCTAAATCGACAATTAAATCTTTTTCATTTAAACAAATTTTTTTTTTCATAAGATAATGATTAATTTGATTAATTAGATTAACTTCCCCTTCTGAAAAATCAGCCTCGTCATAAGAAATGACCTGTTCTTTTTTTTTCATTAGTTCAGGTTCAGGAATTCTTTCCATATCTTTTTTTAACAAAGATTTCATATTAAACATAATTCTACACAAACCGTTAAATAGTGGTAAGAATGGTTGCAGACGCCACAGGTAGAGTTATTCTGCCAATACGGGTTATTTACATACGTTTTTTTATCGTGACTGTTGCACCAAATAAAGCTTCTTCAGAGAGCAGCTCCATTAATCATAAAAAAAATGATTTTCCAAAAACAGCACCTGCTGCTTATCCTGTTTTTTTCAGATCTTACAGTAGGAAAACTTCCTCTAGCAAAAGGGAGAACTGGAGCGAGGTAAGCGAAAGAAATTTATCTGGATTAAAAGAATTAGGAAAACTTTCTAATGAAGAATTGATCTTAATGAGAGAGATGCAAAGTAACCAAAAAGCACAACCTTCAGGGAGGTGGTTATGGATTGGCGGAACTCCTTGGATCAATAAAAAGCAAAATTTCTCAGGAGCATACAACTGTACTTCAACAAACTTAATTGATTGGGAAGCTTTCGCGTTGATGATGGACTTGGCAATGATGGGTTGTGGAACTGGAGCAATAATTGAGCCTCATTTTATAAACAATCTACCAACGGTAATAAACAAAATAAATATTAAATCAGTTAGTGAAGTTGGAATAACACCTAAAGATCAAAGAGAAGAAAAGTCATCATTAGAAGTCCGAGGGAAAGACCTTTACATCAAAGTTGGAGATAGCAGAAGAGGCTGGGTAGATAGCTATAAATATCTTCTTGAGGCATCAAGTAACGAGAATCTTGAAAGAGAAATTGATGTTTACATTAATTTGGAAGATATTAGACCTGCAGGAGAATCATTAAAAGGTTTTGGTGGTATGGCAAATCCTATTAAATTGAAAGATCTCTACTCCAGAGTGGCATCACTTCTTGGAAAGGCAATTGGCAGGAAATTAAGTACAGTGGAGTGTTGTTTATTAATTGATGAGGCTGCAGTAACGATAGTTGCAGGAAATATAAGAAGAAGTGCTGGAATGAGACAATTTGCCTCAGATGATAATGAGGCAGCATCGGCAAAAGAAAATCTCTGGAGTCAAGATGAGAATGGTAATTGGAGAATAGATCCTGAAAAAGACGCCCTCAGGATGGCCAACCATACCAGGGTTTACCATACAAAGCCCTCTTACCAAACTGTTTTGGATGCGGTTACAAAACAATTTCATTCAGGCGAAGGTGCTATTCAATTTGCTCCAGAAGCAATCGCGAGGTCAAATGCAGATATTCTCAAAGATGATGAATTGAGAAAGGAATTTATTGAAATTTACTCAGAGCAAGGTAAGGATGAAGCAAGAAATTGGATAAATAGTAGTTATGGTCCTTTTTCTGAAGAAGAGCTAAATCACAGGATGAGTAGATATGGACTGAACCCATGTGGGGAGATCTTGGGAAATGATTTTCACTGTAATTTAGCTGAAGTTCATTTAAATCAGATTGATCCCGAAAATCTGGAAGAGCAAAAAAAGGCCTTTAAAGCAGCAGCTCTTTCGGTAGCATGCCTACTTAATCATGAATTTGAAGTTGAACGCTATAGAAAAAGTAGAGAGTATGACCCAATTGTAGGGGTAAGTTTTACTGGGTTATTTGATTTTTGCGTTCATGCATTTGGCACACCATGGTTGAAGTGGTGGGAAGCAGGAAGGCCAAATAACGAAGAGGGGAAAGCTTTCAAAGAGAAGGAAGCTAAATTCTTAAATTCCTGGAGAAAAACAGTAAAAGAAACTGTCTGGGAATATTGTGATAAACATAATCTAAGAAGACCAAATAGATGTACAACTGTTCAGCCAGCTGGAACTAAAAGTCTTCTAACTGGAGCAGCTCCAGGATGGCATCCTCCAAAGGCGCAAAGATTCATAAGAAGAATAACTTTTAGGAAAAATGATCCAATTGCTTTAGCTTGCATGGATTATGGATACTCAGTTGTTCCATCTCAATCTGATAAAGATGAGAAAGGCTGCTTGCTTGATAATCCATTTGATCCAAGATGCACAGAATGGTTAGTTGAAATCCCAACAGAAGTAAGCTGGGCTAATATTGATGGTGCAGACCAAATAGACATCAATAATTTTTCAGCATTAGCTCAATTTGATTTTTATATGCAAGTGCAGCAATTTTACACAGAGCATAATACCTCTGCAACCGTAGAATTTAGAGAAAATGAAATCGAGGGCCTAGCAAAGGCTATTCATAATGCAATAGAAAATAATGAAGGATATATTTCTGCTGCATTGTTAGCTCGATTTAGCGCCAACGCAACATTCCCGAGATTACCTTTTGAACCAATAAGTAAAGAGGAATATATATCATTGCAAAATAAAGTTATTGAAAGGAAAGTTAATAATGACTTCTTCGATGCTCTCAATAAATATGACATCGGGGAACTTTCTGAAGCTGGACCTGCAGGGTGCGATTCAGATAAGTGCCTAATGCCTCTAGCCAAACCAAAAGATTAAATTATATATTATTTGTAAATAAAAAATATAAATTAGTTTTTAAAAATTTAATTTATGGCTACCTCTTAAATAAGGACATAAATTATTTATGACATTAAGCCTAAATATTGGGAACTTATTTAATGATTCCTCAAGCCATGCCTTAGTAGATGAGCTAAGGAAAAGAACATCAGAAGAGGATATATTGGAATTCGAAGAAAAATTTAATTCCAGAAACGAAAAAAATCTACACATTTATATATGTAGATTTCTAAAAAATAGATCCATATCAAGAGGACTTGCCTCTAAATGGCTAATAACAATAATTAAAAACAAAGAATCACAAATTGATGCTTTGCTTAAATTAAGTACTTAAGTCAGAGCTGATAGTCTCCAAAGAGCAATTCCAAAAATTGAGAATCCCATAATAAAAGTAAAAGCCAAAGCATTTACCAATTGAACTTTATCATTCATTCTGTTTGCGAATGGTAGTAATTGAGCAAATAATGGAGTCTCTTCAACTAATGCAGATTTTTTTACTGTAGGTTTTTTGCTTCTAGAAAACATAAAACAAATTTTATAATCCTAAGAATTTTACATTTAAAAGTTCATTAAATAAAAAATACTTCTCAAAAACGAACAAAATGTAACCTGTAAGAAACTACATGTAAGATAATCATGAATATTTTAGTAGTTACCCAATTTAATCATTAAAATATTAAGTTTATTTATTAAAGACATAGACAAATAATTTCCTTAGGTGTTAATATTAATTTGTAGCAACCGCTACCAAAACGTTCAACTTGCTTTTAGCAAGCCGCAGATCGACTTAAGCCATGGAACGGGGACTTAAGCGAAATCGGAGCTTAAAAAAATGACTCTAATTTACAGAGGACAAAAGTACGTCCAGAACAAAGAAGCCGCTAAGAAGCAACATAACGAACTTACTTACAGAGGAAAATCCTATACAAGCTAGTTCATTTATCTAGTAGACAAAAAAGCCACTTTTAGTGGCTTTTTTATTGTCCAATCTTAGATAAAAAAATCACTTAATACTCCTCACAAGAATTAAAGTAATATGATTTAATTGCATTTATAGATTTAATAACTATGGCAGACCAGAAACCTTTATTTAAAGCACCTTATGACATAAAAGATGTAAGTGCTCTTTTCGCCATAGTTGCCATAGTTTTAATAATCGCTGCCATGGTTGGGAATAATTTATTTGGTCTATTTCAACAAAATGTCAACTTTGGATAAATTAAAGTTCTGAATTTAAAACTAATATCACAAAAAAATGCTCTAAAGAAAATAATATATTTTGGAGAAAATGTTGTGTATCATCTTCATACTCCCGAATATAAAAGAGCTTCTAAACAAACAAATTAAATAAAAAAAAAATAGAACTACGAAAAATAATCTTCAAATAAATTCATCATTAAGTCTTGAAGTTACTTTTTTCTTTTAATTTACCATATTTGCCAATTCGCAATTACGGCCTCATCAAAGGCGTTACCATTGTTTCAATAAGCAAAGGAGGATCCATAGCTTGAGATCCTTTATGAGTAAGGAATACTAAGCACCTGTCCTTTTTTCCTTTAATATTTTCTCTTTCATAAAAAGGAGGGGTATCTCTCTGCATAACACTAAGCATAGTACTTATTTTCATTGGATAAATAGAATCAGT
Organism: Prochlorococcus sp. AG-402-K21; assembly: GCA_003216775.1. Taxonomy (GTDB): domain Bacteria; phylum Cyanobacteriota; class Cyanobacteriia; order PCC-6307; family Cyanobiaceae; genus Prochlorococcus_A. The sequence continues at coordinate 33,233 of QCII01000007.1, read as the reverse complement.
CATTGATGGAATACTCGACATTCCCGAAATATTATTTAAACCAAAGGGCATAGAAGCCATAGGATTTAGCGCTTTCACTTCTGACTTATTGGTTAGGTTTTTAACCAAAGGGTCATTTTTATATTCAAAATAAAAGCCTTCTTTATTCTCTAATCTAGAGCCTTGAGCCATTGATTGTCTGAAATCCGGATTAAATATCTTAGGGTAATTATTTTTTTGTAATTTCTTATTTTCTGTAATGCTAGTCAAACAATCAACATTATATTTCGCAATTGTGGAGTCAGGATATATTAATTGAACATTTTTCCATATTTTCAAGGCATCCTTAAATTTCCCATCTAGAACAGATCTCGAAGCATTTGTTAAACCCATATTACTGGTATTAACTTTCATAGTTGATCTATAATATTTGATTGCATCATTAATAAGCACTGCATAGTTCGTTCCCGTTTTATTACTATCATTAGATTTTATAGCTTCGCCACGACCATGAATTCCTATTAATTTACCATTGGAGTTAAATACTCCTCCTCCACTCATACCGACATATGTTTTTGATGAATAACCTAATGAATAGCCATCTTTGATTGATTTGTCATTACCCATCGTTTGAATCACACCAGGAGAAATTCGAGCTTTATTAACAATTGAGCTATCTGAAAGGGGATATCCTAAAACAGATACATTTTGGCCAACTAAAGTTTTGTCTGTCTCAATTTCAGTAAGATAAAATTTATGATCTGGATCATCTAGTTCTTTTCTATCTATAAGTACAAATGCAAGATCATAATCTGGCATAAATAACGCTCTACTACTTTCGATGTAAATAGATTTATCGTTACTTGCCATAATCTCAATCTCTTCTTTGGGAGACATTCCCGAAATAACATGTTTCGCAGTAAGCAAGGCTATTTGCCCATCAGGGAGTAGGACCATTAGGCCTGAACCTGATGCCGAAGCACCGTAAACTTTATAAACAAATCTTTCAGCGTATCTTAGTTCTATAGGTTCAGGTTCAGAAATTTTTGAAAAAACTGGCGGAATTGATCCAAACAAAAGTAAGGGAGAAATTAAGGCTAGAAGTCCTCTTTTATTGCTTAGTAAATTTAAATAATCTTGAAATAAGCCCATATTTTTTTTGCTACAATTTAATTTAAATTTATATAGTACATTAAAATAATCACAAAGTATCTGATCATTTAAATATAGAAAGATTTCCCTTGTAATTAAAAAAATATTATCTATTTACTGGATTAGAGAAGAAGGATTTAGAAAAAGACGTTCAACCGTTTCATTAAGTTGGGAAGATTGAGGTGGATTAAATGAATAAATTTGCTTTATTGCTTCAGAAGATTCAATCCCAGGATTGATATTTCCAATAATAAACTTACAGGGATAATCCTTTTCATCACTAATACAAATTAGAGGTTTTCCTCTTTTTCTGCCACTAGTAATAAAAATTTTTTCTTCTTCCATTTTTTCCATTTGTTTGGCTTCAGGACAGGATGGGTTTACAAATTGTGCTAAATTGCTTTCCTTAATTTTCAATATGGACCATTCAACTACCTTATTATTCAACCTCACATCGCATGCTTCTAAACTATAAGTTTCTAGTTGAAATGTAATATTAATTACATTAATTATTGCAATTAAAAAAATATTTTTATTTAAATGGAGCTTCATACTTATTAAAATTGTATAAAATTTATAATATATTACACCAATTTAAAAAGATTTTTAAGCTTAAAACAAACCAAATAATACTTTAATTTAAAATAGAAATGAATAGATCAAAAAGAGATAAATTAGTTAGAAAGTTAGTTATTTTATCAATAACAATAGCAAGTATTTTTGGGGTTAATATTTTCTATTTCAATTATTCGCAAAAAAAGCTCAAATCATCAATCAAAAAAATTGAGGCTTTAAATGCTTTGAGGACTTCTTTAGCTACAGACAAAATAAGTTTAATTTCAAATCTTGAAAAAGAAGAATTGATTTGTTCTGATAGTTTTCCTAAAAAATGTAGTGGTTATTTTACAGCCTTAATTATGACAAGAAATAGACTTAAAGATTATAAGTTTATGTTTAAAGACACCCTAAAAATTCCTAAAAGTAATTTTCTTTATAAAGAACTTGATCAAGTAATAGATAATACAAACATTGTTGCGAAAAATTCATTTAAATTGTCGTTTGACGAAGCTAAAGAGCTTAAAATTTCTACAGCAAAGGAATACATCTCTTTTGTTAAAGAACTAAATACATCCAAATCAAATTTCAAAATTTCAAGTAAAGTTTTTCTTTCTTTAATTTCAGAATTATATATTCAAATTAATACCTGGCAGAATAATGAATTAAGTAGAATTAAGCCCGTTGATCGATTAAGAAAGGATTTAAATTTAACTTTTTATACTTTGGCTTTTCTAGAAATTTTGTTATTTTTATTTGTTTCCATAATGGATCTAATTAATAATAATGTTGATGGCGAAGAAACTTATTTAATTAATATCAAAATAAAACTAAAACAAAAGGTAAAACCACTATTTATTTCATTTCTATTTGTTTTCTTTGGTATAGTTGCAGGACAAAAATTATTAGCATATGAGAACGAGAATATTGTAATCTTTCATTGTCGTCAACTAAATCTGCATAATATATTTTCGTACAATAATTTGATAAATATCCCTTATAAAAAAAGACCAGATGTCTTAAACCTTCTTAAAATAAGTGATTATTGCTATAAATATATTTCTAAAGAGACTAAAGAGCAATTAAAAATATTAGATAAATATCCACTAAAAGATTATGAGGTGTTATATGAAGTTATTGGTTACAAAATAAGACTATATGCCGATTCATTCAACAAAATTGAAAATTCAAGAAACGCATTTCAAGGAAATCTCCTTCTAGCTTTATTGACCCTAAATGTTGCCTCCCTTGGATCACAAGCAATATTTCTAAAAGAGGATAGTGCAGATATAGATCAAAGTAAATAGAGAATTTATCTATTTATTTATTAGGGCATAAAATCCCTCAGCAAAACTTTCACGTTATTTATTTCAAGCTAATTGAACTTATTTCTAGTAATTTAGCTCTAGTCTTTACACACTAAAATCACAAAAAGTATTTGCTTGTGTTCTGTGTGATATTTTAAAAAGTGGACTCCTATAAGTGGACTTATTGTTTCGAAATTTTGAAAATTTTAATTCAATTACGTTATTAGAAGAATCCCCATAAAGTATTTTTCATCATAATTACCAGAAATCAGGATATAAAGCATTTATTTCTCTTACAGGAACCGAATAAAATACAGGAATACTATTGACTGGAGGATTCGCCCCATATCTTTTTTGGTAAGAGTCAATATATTCACAAGTTTTAATTAACTGGGTTGGCGAAGATACAAGACCATTCCTTGAATCTTTGTAAATTCTATCTGCAATACAATAATTTAATGTCGTACTAGATAGAGCTTTATTACTTAATATTGAACTCCCGAGAATAAGACTGAGAGCAAATATTTTTTTTGAAAAAATGAATTTCATTTTCTTAATAACCATTAATGGTGTTATATAATACGATAGTTCGAAAATCGAATATTGCCTGGAGGGGTGGTCGAGTGGTTTAAGGCTCTAGTCTTGAAAACTAGCGTATCTGCAAGGGTACCGTGGGTTCGAATCCCACCCCCTCCGTACCAAGACATATACTCAGAAGTTCCCACAACTTCTCATATGTTCTCAAAATTATTTTAAAGCTTCCAAAAAGAAGATATATCAAGAATTAAACTTAACTTAGCCTTATCAAAGTTTCTCATTAACTCTCATAATTTCTCATCATTTTGGTAGGGGAAAAGGTAGGGGAAATATTAATTCTGGTAGGGGTTTGAGTTCAGTTTTAAAATTAGATCTAAAATAAGGGGCAATTAGCTCTTTTTTTATGGTAGAAATCTCCAAAAAAGCAAAACAACAAAGAGCCTTTGCTGTTGTTACATTAATTTTCCTAGCAATTGGGGTTGGAATAATAGTTAATGCAAATTCAAAAAAAGAAGGTGCTTTTAGCGATGAGGCAAAACTTCTTAGAAAATGTAAAGGTAGTGCAAAAAGACAAATAGCTAGAAAACCAAAAATAGAAAGTGCCTTTGATGGCAAAATTTATGCGAGCGGTTTAAATGCCTTCGGAATGCGAATGCCAATAACCTTTGAGTGTACTGAATCAGGCTATGCAAAACCGATGAATCAATTTAATTTCCAGTATTGAATATGTTAATTAAACTTAATTTCTCGAATAAAACGCTTACTAGTTATATGTATTAAGTAAAAATATATAAATCCCCAACAAAACTGCTGTTGCTACACCTACACCAATAACTATATTTGGTTGATTATTCCAAAGTTCTGTAAAAAATTCCATTAAAAGTAGCTCCTGAATATTGAAGTTTTCTTCCAACCTTCTTTCAATAATTCTGCATATTCTTTTCTTGCAGCTTCAATAGTTTCTACTCTGCTACCTTTCATAACTGGTTTACTTGATCTCTTATAAACACACCCATAGGAAATCATCATTGCATCAATACCTGGGCTAGGCTTTGATATATCCTCAAAGGGTTCAAAGACTTTAATTCTTGACCTATCTTTATTTATTAAAGTGAACTTCTCCATTCAGAAATTATAGAAAAAAAGGAGAGCAAAAAAGTGGTAGGGGAAATGGTAGGGGAAATGAAAATCGAACACAGAACTTGTTCTCATCCTTTCTCATAGCTTCTCTTTTTGTAGATAATCCAATCACACCCCCTCCGTTCAAATAATCGTCTCTGATATGTCTGATATGTTCAGAGATTGTCAAAATTTTTAATATAATAAGTATTTTCTAAAAATAATCCATCTTTTCTTAAAAACTGCTTCCCTTAGTTTCAGAGGATGTCTGCTCTTTTCAGAATTGTGATTAAAAGTGTTTGGGGAAATGTTGGGGGGATTTTGAACGTGTTGGGGGAAGGGGTTCGATTTTGGATACAAAAATTTTTTTATAGATTACTTACTTTATAAGTTTTGAACATCCCATTTCTTTCAAACCATTATCAGTTTTCACTAAATTATTAAACTTATTTTTTAATTTTGAATCTTTTATGTCTTGGTTGCTCATTTTTATAATTGAATTCATCATCATGCCTGCATTTTTGTCTGAGATTGCATTTAAGTAATATGCTGCGCAAATAGCATTAAGACTTCCCCAGGAAAAACCATATTGATACTCTGCTTCGGAGAATGCATTTGCTGAGTTAAAAGGTATAAAGATTCCAGATATAGTTGCAAATAATGCAATTCGGAATTTCATTTATGTTTTTTTAAACTGATATAATCATAAATCAATTGTCAATTATGATCTTAAAAATCTGATTATAAGAATTAATTTGAATCAGCCTTTTTAAATTACAAAAAAGTGTTTGGGGAAATGTTGGGGGAATTAGACCTAATTATTAAAATATCGGTGTTAGTAAGTATCTAAGGATGTTTTGTGAAACTATATCAACTAACACGACCTCCGTTCTAATAAAAAGTAACTAAGATTGAGCCGCATTATATAAACACCCTTTTATTATGTTCTTGTTAGAATTTTACTTATTTGGATTATGAGTAAAGGATTCGCAACAAAGGATTCAGTATCCCAAAAACCAAAAAAAAAAGCTATCTCCAATGAACCTCAAGGTAGATTAATATCTTGGTCTCCTTGGCCGCCAGCTAATTTTCAGAGAAGATATCCTGCTTTTCCTCTTGTTCTCACAATTTTGATAATAATAGTTGGGCAATGGTATATTTCTCTTCTCAGATAACTTAAGAGTACTTTTACTATCTAATTTTAGATGAACTAATTTGAGAATTTATTTTGTTCTTTTCAATTTTATTATTAGCCCATATTCAAGCGGCGGCCGTTCCAATAATATTAGGAATTAAATCTATTAATAAATTCAAACATATAGTTAAAGATAAATTCATACCTTTCGGTTTTATTTTTTTAGGATTAGCATCAATTTCTGAAATGATAGATCATACTCAAACATCATGGATTTATGTAGATCATTCCTCTTTATTTAATTGGTTATTTTATTCTTTCCTATCTTTAGGTCTAACATGTTTATCAATATCAGTTATAAAAAATAAATTTATTCAAATAATTAATTTTTGCATTTCTTTATGTTCAATAATCTCATATTTTTTATTTGATAAAACTATTGCTCTTCTTTTTCAAGTAATAATAAGTATCTTTCTAATTATAAATTGGCAAAGAGTTTTTAAAGATTGGCTTTTTATCCTTTATCCAATATTTGGTATTTTTTTTACGACTTTATTTGGAACAACGCTCTCAATTAGTGGTGATCAATTTTGGCATGTTTTAATAGGCCCATCTGGAACAATTAGTGTTCTTACCTTTTATTTAGTATTAAAGAGATCGGGCAAAAAATTGACTTAAGATTCTTATGAAAATATTTGTATTTGTGAGTTTTATAGTGTGCTTAATCACAATAATCTCTCCAGTTGAAATCTTTGCTGATACTGCACTTGATGTTTACATGAATGATTTTTATTCTAAATCGAATGAAGCTAGCCAGATTCTTAAAGAAATTGAAAATAGTCTAAAAGAGGGATCAAGAAAAAAAGTATGCTCTAGGCAAAGAGAGGCCGCAAGATTGGGTCTATTAGCTAATAAATCATTAATTAAGGCCTTTGAAATAGAGGGAGCTAATCCACCAATGCAAGCAATAAAAGCAAGTCAACAAAGATGGGAATCTATTCTGAATGAGTGCTGAAGAAAGTCAGTAAATCTAGAAATCTTTTTAAATTTGCATTCTTACAGATTTACTAATTAAGGGAATTTCAGGTTCAACTCCATAAATACATTGAGAAATTGAATAAATAAAAATAGATAATATAAATATAAAAATAATTGAGCCTAATAAAGATATAATCGAGCTAAATGAAGGAATCGATAAAATCCTTAAAAGATAAGAAACTATTATCAAAGCAATATCAATAAGTAAAGCTTGGCATGCGTTATATCTAACGAAATAGGGGACATTTGGATTTCTCACCACGCCTGCGAACAAAATTATAAAAAACAATAATCCACCAAGAGGAAGAGATTCTTCAATTATTGCAACTGGAAACACTATGAACTTTAATACATTTAAATAAGAATATTTAGAGAATAAATAATATCCAAAGGGTATTGATGCCTTTAATGGCAAAGTATATAAAAATACTGATGAGAGTCTCTGCAATATTGGGTTCAATATATTTTTGAAGTTTAGTATTAGTATTTTAACTTAATTTTCTGAACTTAATTAAAGACTTCAGTTCGAGAATATCAACTTTGGCAGATGGTTACAAAGTATTAGATAATTGATTAAGGTTCATAATTCAAAATGCGTATCCTACACACAATGTTGAGGGTTGGAGATTTAGATAAATCCATTGATTTCTACGTCAATAGATTAGGAATGAATTTATTGCGAAAAAAGGATTACCCTCATGGAAAATTTAGTTTGGCATTTGTTGGTTATGGCTCAGAAAAAGAAAATACAGTAATTGAATTAACTTATAACTGGGACAAAAAGTCTGAAGACTATGAACTTGGAGATAAATATGGTCATATAGCTATTGGAGTAAAAGATATTCATCTAATTTGCCAAGGATTAGAAAATAATGGTTGTAAAATAACAACCAAACCTAAAACAATGAAAAACAGTACTACTGTCTTAGCTTTTGTTGAGGATCCTGATGGATATAAAATTGAACTTATTGAAAGAGATTAAAAGCTCAGCAGTCTTTAATTAAATAAACAAATAACCAAAATTTAAAAAAGATTGAATTGTCTAATATATCGTTTTCAATTAACGAAAAAAAATCTCTAAGATCATATTGGATAGATTCTGCAATTCAATTGTTGTAAAAGATTATTCCTTAAAAGAGGAATTATTAAAAATTAAATTTAAAATTTACACAATCTATATTACTTCTAATTAGATTAAGTAGACAATCTATTTAGATTTTATTATTATAGAATTATCTCATATAGCTTATGCCTAGTAATTGGTCAAAAATAAGAGATGAATGGCTTGATAGAACCGCTGTTGCGAAAGATGATGCTAAATGGGCGTTAGAAGCTTTAATTAACTCTGAAGAAGAGTTATTTGCAATAGAGCAAAAAATAAAGAATAAAGAGGACGCTATAAGCCAAGTTAAATTTTTGAAGAAAAAGGTTAAAGAAACTATTTCCTTGAAAGAAATTAGTCTTGATGATATTGCATTAAATACTTCAAACTCAAACAAAGTACAAATCTCAGTACCTTCAAATCTTACTTATCTTTTGAAAGTTTGGGCCGCAGCAGAGGGTCGTGATCTCTCGAGTGTTGCATTTCAGTGTTTAGAAACTGGCATAAGGGAAATGAAAAGCAAAGGTTCAATACCTTCAGTAGCAGTAAATAGATATGACTCGGCCTGTCAAAAAAGGATTGCACTAGCAGAAGTAAACAATTTATTGGAGAAATACGAAATCGCACAGAATGAAATCAAATAATTATGAATAACAAAAAAATCATAAAAGGATACAAAACATTAATATCATCAAGTTTTAATGTAAATAGTTCTACTGATAAGTTCAAAGATGGAATAATTTACACTCTTTATTCTGATGAATTTAATTCACTTAAAGTTGGTTTTGCTGAAAATGATAAGGTTCTTGAAAAAAAATTATCAAGTAAGGCATTTATTTTATTGGACATGAAAAAAGGCAACAAGAAAGAACTATTTTTATTAATAACTACTCTAAAAGAGCTTGGTATTAAATATTCAGACAATCTTTACTTTAAATACTCAAGTTCTTTAATGAGACATTTATCTACTTTAGGTTGGCCTATTGGGAGATCACTTTATAAACAAAGAAAAATTAAAAAAGAACTTTTATGTGCATAAATTTAAATGTAATCGCACTCTAAAGTTTCTCTGGTATCTCTATTTGTGAATGGATTAGTACCAGAGGCACTTTCACAAAATTTCCTAACAATATCTTTTGGCAAAAAAACATTTGTGAAGTCTGCGCCTTGGATTTTTACATTTTCAAACTGTGTACTATAAGCAAATGAATCCTCTAAGTTAGTATTTGATAAATCTGTTCCATCTAAAATAGCCGAGTCTAAAGTTACTTCTCTTAAATTGGAGTTACTTAAATTAGTATCTTTCAATTTTGCTCCATAAAGAGTAGCATTTTGGAGCTCACAATCTGATAAATTTGCATCTTGTAAATCAGTCAAATAGAAAGTTGCCTCTTTTAAATCAGATCCAGAAAAATCAGCTCCTATCAAGGATTGTTTACCATAATCCAATGCAGCGAAGCTTCTAGAAGGGAGAGTTAAAACAATCATTAAAACAGTTAAAATTATAAATCTCATTTTTTGAGTAGTATATCAATAAATTCTAACTTCTTAAGCTGAAATCTAAAAATTTATTATTTACTGAATGCTATATTTATTGAAATAACAAATCACTAACTAGGTTTTGGAAATAAGTCCTTATGAAGCAATTGTTGTTGGTTCTGGAGCTACTGGAGGAATAGCAGCACTTACATTGGCAGAGCAGGGGATAAAAGTTTTAGTAATAGAAGCAGGGCCTCAAGTTAAAAGGCATGAAGCTAGTAATCATGAGCCTAATAGTACCTTAAAAAGATTATCAGGAGTTTTAACAAAAAAGCATGCAAATCAATGCCAACATCCTGGTTATTGGAAAAATAATCCTGATTTATATTCAAATGAATTGAAGCATCCTTATGACTTCCCCCCAAAAAAGCCATTTCTTTGGACCCAAGGTAAACAATTTGGGGGGAGATCATTAACGTGGGGAGGCATAACATTAAGACTTTCCTCAGAGGATTTTCAACCGGCTAAAAAAGACGGATTCGGACCAAACTGGCCTATTTCATACGATGAACTATCCCCTCACTATGATTTTATTGAAAATTTCTGTGGCATCTATGGACGAAAAGATGACATTAAAGAAGTCCCAAACGGTAAATATATTGGTGAAATACCTCTTACAGAAAACGAAAATATTTTTGGCAGCAAAGTTAAATCAAAATTAAACTATCCATTTATGCAATCAAGAGGATTTGACCGTAATTCATCAGTAAAAGATAAAAAATGGCCCAAATCCTCTAGTATAGGAACCTCTTTTAAAAAAGCCTTAGATACTGGGAATGTTCAAATAATTTCAAATCACCTAGTGGAATCTTTTGAGATTAACAAGATAACAGAGCTTGCATCAAAACTAACGATAGTAAATTTAGAAAATGGACACAAAGAAGTATTGAATTGTGATTTAATTCTTCTTTGCGCATCAACAATTTCAACACTCAGAATACTACTGAACTCAGAATACAAATCAAATTCCTCAGGTTTTAAAGATAATTCTGGGAAATTAGGTAAATACCTTATGGACCATATATCTATCTGTAGATTTTTTTCAGTACCAAAAACAAAAAACTCAGGAAAACCATTAGAAAATACTCCCGATCTTTCTGGAGCAGGCAGCTTCTTTATTCCATTCGGTTCAAATTTACCAAAAATTGACGACATAAATTTCCATAGAGGTTATGGAATCTGGGGAGCAATTGATCGATTAGGGATACCTAAATTTTTGCAAAAAGACACAAACACATCCATTGGCTTTCTTATCGCCCATGGCGAAGTCCTTCCTAGAGAGAAAAACTCAGTTTCTCTCTCAAGAAAAACAGATGAATGGGGTATACCAATTCCCTACATTGAATTCGAGTGGACCGAAAATGAGTTAAACATGGCTAAACATATGGAAAACACAATACGAAAATCAATCACAGCTGCAAATGGAGAAATAAAAAATATTAATGAACTAATGAATATCCCATTAGGGAGTTTATTTACAAAAAAATTGATCTCATTTTCAGATAGTCCTCCTCCTCCTGGATATTACATTCATGAAGTAGGGGGGGCACCAATGGGGATTAATGAAGAAAATAGCGTAGTTGATAAATTTAATAGATTATGGAGATGCAAAAATGTACTTGTACTAGATGGAGCATGCTGGCCCACATCATCTTGGCAAAGCCCTACACTTACGATGATGGCTTTGAGTAGAAGAGCCTGTTTAAATATTAAAAAGACTTAGAAGGTGTAAATAATTGATTTAAATAAATTTCTGAGACAGAATTATCTGTACATCCGTTTTGAATGAGAAAAGTAGCTAATGCCGAATTTATAAGCTTATATTGGTCCCACGTTGGGTTACTTAATACGAAATCTTTCATAGTGTTATAGAGAGTTTCTGAAAGCTCTGTTTCTAAAGAGACTTTATTTGAAGAGCACTCGACAGTTTTCTTATCAGTTAAATTTGATTGGTTGATTTGATTCATAAATTTATGATTTTCGGCATAACCATAATGATATTTTTTTCTAAAAAAATCAAAAAATATCTGCTAGAAAACTTATCAAATTATCAAATGAGACTCATGTTATAAGTTTGTTTTTAAAAAACTTCTTTTTCAAATAAGGAAATTGAATAGATCATAAAGAAAAGTCAACAATAATGTTGAAGTCCTGTTTTTTTTGAAAAATACTGGCAGTTCTAATCCAATGTGGATTTGGACGTGGAAAACAACCTGTAAATTGTGGAAAATCTAGCTTAAAATACTTTCAAGATTTTATATTAAGAATACTTATATATACTGAGTCTATTAAGACTAAGTCGAGAAAGAGACAGGTGATTCATTGATTTTCAACGGATTTTCTTAAGATTTAGTCTTTATTAGGCAAGCGAAGCGTGACAGGTCCTAGAGGGTGTTTTGAGTTTGGATAAATACTATGGTGATGGTGATTATGTTCATGTTGATGAGCCTCTACATGTTCATGTGCTAAGCAATCTCCTCCTCCTGAGTTTAATTTTTCTTGGTTATGAGTTGGTATTTGATTTTGTATTTCACAAGCACCATTACATTCAGGATCACATAAATCACAACTGATACCCAAGCCCTCTACATGGTCATGATGACTTTCTTGTACCATTCCAACTTCTTTTTCAAAGCCAAATAAATTTGATCTATATTTACAAGTTGAGCAATTCATAAAATTATTACCTTCGTTATTTAGAATCTCTTCAATCCTTTCTACAAAAGTGTCGACCACATAAGACTGTGACGAAAGATATTTTGCATGTATAAATGAAATATTTGGATTATTAATCGCAACTAAGTCACTTTGCCTTTTTATTCTTGTGACAAGGACACCTGAGAAAAGGAAATAAGGAAAAATAATTATATTTTTATAACCAAGTCTCAAAACATTTTTCAAGCCAGGTTCAACAAGAGGGAAAGTTACTCCAGAAAAAACTGTTTCCCCCCACCCTAAACCAATACCCTCTACGATCATTCTCGTAATTTTTGAAACATTAGAATTCGCATCTGGGTCAGAAGAACCTCTACCAACAACAACTAATAATGACTCTTCAGGTTTGAGATTATTATTTTGTTTAAATACATCTTTAACTCTTTCACAAGCTGCACTAATCATTAAATTATTAATACCTAATTCTCTTCCATAAATTATTTCAATACCTGTTTTACTTGAATAATTGATGAGCAAGCTAGGTATATCATTTTTCACATGGCCAGCAGCGAAAAGCATTGCGGGTATTGCAATTACTTTTTTTATAGAAAGATCTCTTAACTTGTCTAGAGCATCAACAAGTGAAGGTTTAGCGAATTCCAAGAAACCATATTCAACCAAAAAATTTGGATATCTTCTTTGGATGAACTTAGTTAATTCTTGAAACTCAGTAATGGCTAGTTTATTTCTACTCCCGTGCCCACAGATAAGTATCGCGACTTGATTATTTAACTTCGAATCTAAATTATCCAAAATCTAGTTATTACTTATACCATAATAGTAAAGAACAGAATAATGTAGTGAAAAATAATAGTTTGCTTGAAGTTCCAAATATCAACTCAAAGGATGCAAAATTAAAGAAATTAATTTATGACGTTAAAGACTCCTTGTTTTATGGGGATAACTATTCTAATGAAGAATTCGAGCACCTTTGCGTATGTAGTGGAGGTACAACCTCTAGCTGTGCAAAAAATGGTTTTACAACTCTTGATCTAAGAAAAAATTACAACAAAATTCACCTAGATAGAAAAACTAATTTAGTAAGAATTGGAGGTGGAGTAATAATGGGGGATCTAGTAAATCATTTACAAAAACATAATCGAAGTTTTCCAATCGGACTTTCTAAACTACCTGGAGCAGGATATATACTTACTGGTGGAGTAAGCCCGCTGAGTAGAGCCTACGGATTAGCCATTGATAATATTGAATCAATAAAAGGATTCTTGGGAAATGGCACATTTATATCTTTAAAAAAAAATCAAATAAATCCAGAAGAACAATTGATTTGGGAAGCAATTAAAGGCGCAGCACCCTTCTTTTCAATTATTACCGAAATAGAACTTAAGACTATCCAATCTAATCCAATAAAGGTTATTGAAGGATTTGTAAATCTAAATGAACTTTCGGAAATAATAAAACTATCAGAGGAATTTCCAGAAAATATTAGTCTTCAATGGATTTATGCCCAAAAAATCTATATATATATTTTTGCTGAACTCAATAATTTAGAGGACAAAAGAACAGAAGAATACTTAATGCTTCTAGACAAATTTCCCGCCTTAGAAAAACAATTTTATGAGAACCTTAATAAAATTAATTTTTTTCCAAGGGAATTGAATTTATATGAGCTGAATGCAAATAACCATTCTGAGGTAATTAGTCTTCTTGGAGAAGATTTGAAAAATGATATCCCAATTTTCATAAAATGTTTGAGTGAAATAATGGATAATAAACCTAATAATTCCTGTTATATTGCTTCTCAACAATTAGGTGGCAAAACTAAAAAGTTAAATCATGGCTCAAGCTTTTTTGTTCATAGAAAAAGTACTTGGAAACCATGGATATATGCATCATGGAAAAAAAATGATCTTCAAGAAAAAGAAGTCGCTCTGGAATGGATTTATAAATCATGGAGCAAGCTAAAAAGGTTTTATCCAAATATTCACTTAGCCCAATTGCATAATCATTTGAATTCTCATGAAGAAGAAATTACATTAGCCTTCGGAAATAGAATGAATGAATTAAAAACTTTAAAGAATATTTTTGACCCACAAGGTATTTTGCCTCCTTTATGAGGTAACTTCTTAATTATAAAGAAACTTAAAATGTCAAATTTCTCGAGATATTTATCTAAAAATTGGTTAGATGATCCAAAGTCAAATATTCTCTCTGGCTTAGTTGTTGCTTTTGCAATGATCCCAGAAGCAATTGCTTTTTCAGGTATAGCTGGTGTAGATCCTAAAGTTGGCCTTTTTGGTGCATTTTGCTTATCTATAACAATTGCGATTGCTGGAGGAAGAAGGGGGATGATCACTTCAGCTACAGGTTCAACAGCTCTTTTAATGACTGGACTTGTTGCTTATGGAGAATCACAAGCTCCTGGATTAGGAGTCCCTTATCTTATTGCAGCTGGAATATTAACTGGAATACTCCAAATTCTTTGGGGATATTTAAGACTTGCCTACCAAATGCGATTCGTACCAACAGGAGTATTAAGTGGATTTGTAAATGCACTAGCACTTTTAATATTTCAAGCACAACTACCTCAGTTAGGAATAGGTATTAAAGAATCAAAGGGATTAGTTGAACAAACTATAAGTCAATATCCAGTTAACTCTCAGATTCCAGTAGTTTGGATTCTTGTAACCCTAGGATTAGTAATTATCTATGGGCTTCCAAAAATCACAAAAATAGTCCCATCTCAACTTATCGCAATAGTAGTAATTACTCTTATAAGCATATTCTTTAATCTAGATGTTCCAACAGTTAGTGATTTGGGTAAATTACCTGATGGATTACCAAGTATTTCTCTTCCTTTTGGATCAATAGAAAATGGGAAAGTACCTTTTAGTCTTGAAACATTAGGGATAATTTTACCGACTTCACTTGCAATATCTCTCGTGGGTTTAATGGAAACCTTTTTAACTCAAGACATCTTAGACGATGTAACTGATACAAGTTCTAATAAAAATAAAGAAGCAAGAGGACAGGGAATCGCAAATATTGTGGCATCCTTATTTGGTGGGATGGCAGGATGTGCCTTAGTTGGGCAATCTGTTATGAATACTGAAAATGGTGGCAAATCTAGATTATCAACCCTTTCCTCAGGTATATCTTTACTAATTATGATTATCCTCTTGAAGTCATGGATCGGAGCAATACCAATGGCTGCTTTAGTAGCAATCATGATAACGATCGCAATAAGTACAGCAGATATAAATGGATTAAAGAATATTAGAAAGATTCCTAAAAGCGATACTGCAGTAATGCTCATGACATTTGCAGTCACAATGCTTACAAAACCTCATAATCTTGCACTTGGAGTTATTGCAGGAGTCGCATTAGCTGCAATTCTTTTCAGCAGAAAAGTTGCAAAAGTCATAACTGTCTCAAGAGCTAAAGAAAATAATTTGATTACATACAAAGTAAAAGGACAATTATTTTTTGTAAGTAAAATTTATTTTTTACAAGGATTTGATATTCATGAACACCCTGAAAATATTGTAATTGATATGTCTTTAGCTCATATTTGGGATCAAAGTGGCGTTGTTGCTCTTGAGCAAATTATTAGAAAATTCCAGAATGGTGGTTCTAAAGTTGAAATTGTAGGATTAAATAAAGAAAGTCTTAACTTATTTGAAAGACTAGGTGGTATTGAAAGCGCTCATTAAAAAGTTAATTAAGACTAACTTGTTGATAACAAAACCAAAGCCATTGCTGAAAAAGCAAATTCCTATGAGATCTCCAAGCGGTTTTTGAACTATTTAGATCAAAATTTTCAGGAGGAGGAACATCTCCCTTTTCTTTGTCTCTTTCAATTTCACTAATAATTCTATGCACCGTATATTCAGGATGACCTAAATGCATAAGTTGTTTTTGATCATTAGATTCAAATATTGTATATCCAACGTTTTCTCCATAAGCCAACAAATTCAATTTCCCTTCTTTTTGGGCCTTCTCCATTTCCAAATCTGGTAATCCCGCAAATCTACTTTGAGGACATATAAATTCATCATCTTGTGTACCCATCAAAGGGTGACCAGGAACAAGACTTTTTAAAGGGAATACCCCAAATAATTTCCTATCAAAAACTTGCTTATCTACCCCTGCCAAATAAGCCAGCGCAAAGCCCGCCCAACATAATCCAAGAGTACTAGCACAAGAATTTCTAGCTTCATTTACAATTTTTACAAATTCATCCCAATACTTAACCTCCTCAAATGCTAGGTGCTCAATAGGTGCTCCAGTAATAATGATTCCATCTAACGGTTCTGGATTATTTGCTTCTTCCCAAGTTATGTATAGATTATTTAGATGATTAAGATCCCACGTTTTATAAGAGTGAGTTTCAAGCTTTATCCAAACTGGCTCAATTTGAAGAGGAGATAAACCAAGTGGATGTAGTAAGTTAAATTCATACTGCTTGCCAAGAGGCATGATATTCAATATACCAATCCTAAGAGGACGTATATCCTGTCTTTTTGCTAACTCTGGTTCAATCCAGGATATATGATTTTTCTCAACATCACTTATTTTGTGATAGTTGCTAGGAATTATTAAAGCCAATAAATCTCCTTTCCTAAGTGATTTGTGAAAGTGCTTGTTCGAAATCTGCTTTTATATCATCAATATGCTCAATTCCTACAGAAACTCTTACCATCGTGGGAGTAACACCTGCAGATAATTGTTCTTCTTCAGATAATTGCTGATGAGTTGTTGAAGCCGGATGAATTACTAATGTTTTTGAATCACCCACGTTAGCAAGGTGGCTAGCTAATTTTAAGGAATCAATAAATTTTACTGCATTTTCATAACCCCCATTAAGAGAGAACATAAGCATGCAACCCATTCCCCTTCCAGTAGTATATTTTTTAGCACTTGAGTAATATGGATCAGATTCTAGGCCAGGATAATTAACACTACTTACATTAGAATTAGAATCCAACCATTTTGCTAATTCAAGAGCATTGGAAGTTTGTCTTTCTATTCTTAAACTCAGAGTTTCCAAACCCTGCAATAACAAGAACGAATTAAAAGGACTTTGAGCTGATCCCCAGTCTCTCAGGCATTCAAGTCTTGCTCTTAACGCAAAAGCTATATTTCTATTATCAGGTACTCCCAAAGATTTGCATATATCACTGCCGAAACCAAAAGCGTCCCAATGAACGAGCCCATGATAAGCAGCGCTTGGCTCACTCATTAGTGGGAATTTACCATTTCCCCAATCAAAGGTTCCCGCATCAACAATAACCCCTCCTATACTTGTTCCATGTCCTCCTATCCATTTCGTTGCACTTTCTACAACAACATTGGCCCCAAAATCAATTGGTCTTATTAAAGCACCGCCAGCACCAAGGGTATTATCCACTATTAAAGGAATTCCATTTTCCTTCGCCAAAGCAGAGAGTCCCTCAAAATCTGGAATATTGAACCTAGGATTTCCCATCGATTCGACATATATTGCTTTGGTTTTAGAATCAATTTTATTTCTAAAACTATCAATACTATCACCATCTGCAAATTTAACTTCTATTCCTAATCTTGGAAATTGTACTTTAAATTGATTGTAGGTTCCACCATATAGAAATGATGTAGAGACAAAATTATCCCCTGCTGTCATGCAGTTCACGATTGCCAAGAATTGAGCCGCTTGACCTGAGGATGTTGCAAGTGCTGCCATACCTCCCTCCAAAGCTGCCATTCTTTTTTCGAAGACATCTGTGGTGGGGTTCATAAGCCGAGTATAAATATTTCCAAATTCTTTTAATCCAAAAAGATTCGCTCCATGCTCTGCATTATCAAAGACATAGGAACTAGTTTGATAAATGGGTACTGCTCTAGAATTTGTAGTTGGATCAGGCACTTGACCTGCATGTAACTGAAGCGTCTCAAACTTTTGGTTGCTCAAAATTTTTAAATAATCCTATTATCTATTTAACTTAAAAAAGTCCAAAAAAAAAACAAAAAAAAGATAAATATTTATAAATCCTTTTTTAATGAGGGGTAATTATCTTTCATATATAAACTTAAATCCTCTTTTATCGCAGATCTTAGTTTCTCAATATTTGCAGAATCAATTATTGGAAAAGTTTTATTAGCCTCAGGATCTTTTTCAATAATTGATTTCCAATTCTTACCAATATCTTTTTCTGAGTTGTTTAAAACCTCATCAAAGTTGAAAACCTTATCGTTGTTTTCAGCGTCAAATTCGCTAAAAGCTTTTTTTATGAGCTTTTTTCTATTTTCAAATAGATTCTTGGCTTTTAAAGTATCTGGAAGACCCATAACTGGTTGTAATTCCTTAAGAAGTTTTATTTCCTCTTCAATTAAGAGATTCCATACACCATGTTTATTTTTTGGGAGATTAGAATTACTAAAAATATTAATTCCTTCTAGGTAAAAATTTAACCATAAATAATATGATTTTTCTTCAATAGTTTTTTTAACGGATATCTTTTTATTTTGAATCTTTGGGAGTAACTTTTCTGCTTTCTTTAAAAACTGTCTGTCTTCTCTCTCTAAATTTATTAATCCCCATCTTTGACTGTAGTCCCATAAATCTTCGTATCTTGTTAAATCTTCTTGATTCCAACCAAGAGCTTTCAGTTCATGAGAACGATGTGATAATTCCTTTTTCAAAAAAAACCTTTTAAAAACATAATAATTCTAACCCTGCAATCAAGATTAGTAAATAAATGAAAAACTTAGTTTTTTTTAAAATTCAACAAATAATCAATTATTAAAATAATTATTAATAATTTTCAATACATTAATATAACTTGGATTTTTTTTAGAAATTTGATTACTAGATTCATTATTTTTAAGATCATTTCCCTCTTTGTGAATAAACAATTTCTTATAAAGGTTTTCAATATCATTAAAAAGATAATCTCCTTTTAATTTTTCATTTAATTCTAAAGATAATTCAGATTTAACAGATTCTTGGCAAAAATTAGTGATTTCTTCTGAACTAATTAAAACCTTATAAATTTCTTTTTTTTCTTCTGAATTAGCATTAAAGCATAAATAAATCATATTAATCATTGAACAATTATTATTTTTGATTTTGAATTGTTTATAAATTTCTGGCCAAAATTTTAAGGATTTTAGACCTTCTAAACCTCCTTGACTGAGGGAGTATTTATTACACCAATCTAAAAATTCAGAGACATCTTTGGGACATCTGTTGAGTTGTAAAAGCATATCTGATAAAACTTGTCCTGCCTGAAAATTCCTGGTAGGTTTTCCTTCGGTTGGTAGAGTCATGCTCCCTAAAACATCAGCTTTAACAGCGTTTAACTGAGAGAAAGTATAATCTCCTTTCTCAGAAAATTTATCATTAATTATTTCCTTTGCACTAATTATTTCTTCACCATAACCAAGTTCTTTTAATGAAAGATATTTGTCCTCTAATTTATTTTCTTTTCTAACTTGTAATGATACTGATGCGGCCTGATCTAAACATTGAGTTAACAAAATTGTATTGATGGTAGGTAGCATTCCTGGCTTATCGGAATGAAAGTTATTTACAAAACCTGCAAATATGGATGAAATGTTTTTTATTGATTTTATATATTGACATTCAATATTATGAACTCCAGGAGAAACTTGAATTTTTGGGGACAATTGATTCAAAATGCGGGCTCCTATTAAAGCAGTTAGGGCATCAGGATGGCAGAAATTCGCAGTAAAACTATCATTAGGATTTCGTAAAGCTCCGTGACGATGAAATCCTGTAAAAAAAGCTAAATTTGGATATTTATTACAGAGAATAAAAGGGGTTTTACTTTTATTATCAATGCAAAAAGACCCGACTAGACAGCCAAGAACCACATTTTCTCTTTTTAAAGTTTTTCTGAGTTCTAAAGCATGTTTAACATCATCTTGTATGTGATTACTATTAGAAGCAAGAATAACTATTTCGCATCCCAAGAGAAGATCTTTTAGATCAAAAGACTTTCTTCTTCCCTCTGATGAATAATTTCCCATTCTCTTAATCTTTTCAATAGTCTCATTATCCATATCAGAAAGGACATCATTGGAGAAAGCACCTAACAAATCTCTATCTTCCCTAGGAGCTAAGAGTATATTATTTGATTTTCCATGCATAGCACAGTTGTATGCTAATGATGCAGGATATAAACCAACACTGTAGAATCCTACTTTGCTGTTCTCTATATCTTCAATTAATGAATAAAAATATTTCTTATCATTTATGTTTTCTATGAAATTATTCTTCATTTTTGGAAATTCTTGATAATTTTTTAATTTCTTACCCATACCAACATTTTTCTACATTAAAGCAATTCTTGACCATAGCATATTATTTATTGTAAACATTGAATTTTTTAATTTATAATTTCTATAAAAAATGAAAGTTAAATTAAAAGTAAAATAATTAATAATATGGAATATATGACAAGTAATTTAAAGCTACAAAAACAATTAATTTCTTCTAAAAATATCTTAATTATTCAAGATATTGACGGAGTTTGTATCCCTTTAGTTAAAGATCCAATGACTAGAAAGTTAGAATCAAAATATATCTATGCAGTTAAAGAATTTGCCGAGGAATTCTTTGTATTAACTTGCGGGGAACATGAAGGTCCAAGAGGGGTTAACAGAATAATAGAAAGGAGTTTAAGAAGTACTACTGAGCCTAAAAACAAAGAATTATATTTAAGAGGTTTAGCAGCCTGTGGAGTAGAGTATCAGGATAACAATGGTGAAATAAGTTTTGAAGGAGTCTCAGAAAGAGAACTAAAATTTTTATCTAAAGTACCTAGTTTGATAAGACCAAAATTTAATATTATAGTTAAGAATATTTTTCCTGAACTTAGCCAAGAAGATATCAATTTTCACGCAGTAAAATCAATATGTGAAACACGCTTCTCGCCAACGATAAATTTCAATAGTCTATTTGATTTAGTTCACAAAGATTCTGATAAAAGAAAGCTTATTCAAATTAGTTTTGACAAAATGATGGATGAAATCATCTTAAAAGCCGAATCAGAAGGCCTCAAAAACTCATTTTTTCTTCATATTTCACCAAATTTAGGTAATAAAAATGGTAAAGAAACAATTAAACTTTCTTCTCAAGATGATATCGGATCAACAGACATACAATTTCTTATTAAAGGAGCAGTTAAAGATTCTGGAGTTTTATTTCTTTTAAATAAATTTATTGCAGATAAAACTGGCAAAGCTCCTTTTGGAAGAAATTTTAATTTTAGAAACTCTCCAAATTCTGTTATGGAAAAAATTGATTTATGCAAAAGAACTATTCAAAAAGAAGATATGCCTTTGATTGTAGGAGTTGGTGACACAGTCACATCAAAAAGAAATGATGATGAGAAAAGTTATTTAAGAGGAGGAAGTGACAGGTCTTTTCTAGAATTCATACAAATATTAGGCAATGCATTTGGGATTAAGAATAAAATAATTTTTGTAGATAGTAGTTCTGGTGAAGTTGAAAGACCCTCTACAAAAAAAACTGGTTTAATAGGGATCAGTGATATTTATGACAACTTAAAGTTTGACATAGTTTTTAAAAATGGTCCCAAAGAATATACAAGTTGGTTTATTGAACTTGCTAGTAAGAGATCAAACTTTAAAAAGAATAGTTGACTATTTACTTTTCGAATGACAATTTATAAATAATAGATTCATGAAAGAAAAATTCCCCTCAATATATAAAGAACCTATAGAAACATTGCAAATTAACATAGGTTATAAATGCAATCAGGCTTGTAAGCATTGTCATGTAAATTCGAGTCCCCTAAGGACTGAAAAGATGTCCAATGAAATTATATCTCTTATTCCAAAGATAATTGAAAAATACAAAATCAAGACTTTAGATATTACAGGTGGTGCACCAGAACTTCACCCAGAGTTTAAAAACCTAATAACTAATTTGAGCACAAAACAAGTTGATATTATTGATAGGTGCAATTTGACAATTTTCTTTGAAGATGGTTATGAAGATCTTCCTCAATTTCTTGCAAAAAATAAAGTAATAGTTACTGCTTCGCTTCCGTGTTATGAAAAAAATAATGTTGAGTTTCAAAGGGGTTTTGGGGTTTTTGAAAAAAGTATTAATGCCATAAAAATTCTTAATGATTTAGGCTATGGAAAGAAAGAAGATGGATTAGAATTAAATCTTGTTTACAATCCTGTAAGCCCAATTCTTCCTCCTTCTCAGGAAATATTGGAGACTGATTATAAAAAAATACTATTCGAAAAATACAATATCGTTTTTAACAGTTTATACACAATAACTAATATGCCAATAAATAGATATGAAGAATCTCTTAGAAGAGAAGGGAAACTAAATACTTATTACAAATTACTAAAGGAAAATTTTAATGAAAAAAATTTAGAAAATCTTATGTGTAAAAAGACAATTAGCGTAAATTGGCTAGGAGAAATTTATGATTGTGACTTTAACCAACAGATAAATTTCCGAGGGAATAAAGGACCAAAGACCCTTTTTGATCTATTGGATGAATCATTTACTTTTAACTACGGGGTAGCTGTAAAAGAACATTGTTTTGCTTGCACTGCAGGTTCAGGGTCAAGTTGTGGAGGGACTTTAAGTTAAAACCTGTTAAATGCAATTAGGACAAATAGCTCTTACATTTAAAGAGGATTCAATTAGTTTAAAACCATTAACTTTTGCTGCAACTTTGCCTGCTTCTAAAACTTCTTCATTTTCGAATTCTTCTGTTCTTCCACATCTAATACAAATCAGATGATGATGGTCCGGTGTGTCGTTACTAAGCAATTCATATCTGTGTCCACCCTCACTAAGTTCTAATTCATGAAGCAGACCCATTTGTACTAAAAGTCTTAAAGTCCTATAAATTGTTGCTAGTGAAACTTTGGAGCTTGTTTTAACTAACTTTTCATGAACCTCTTCAGCACTAAGATGCTTTCCAGAGCCAATATTTTCAAATAAATTAAGGACCTTTAGCCTCTGAGGAGTTAACCTCTTCCCTTCTTTATGTAAACCATCGCCAAGAGGTGATGTAATGACATTGTATTGTGAGGATAATGACAAAATTAACCTAAGGCTATTCTCAATAATAACCCTAGATGAGAGTAAAACAACTTTTTGATTTAAAATGTTTACTAAAGTTCTTCAAAATATTATGTTAAATGTATCTTTATATTTAAAAGATGAATGATCAAGAAATCTCTTCAAATAAACTATCATCCAAAGTAAATGCTTTGCTAATTATTGATATTCAGGAAAAAATAATAAGGCCAATCTTGAACAAGGATTCAATAATCAAAAACATCAAAAAGCTAATAGATGCTTACCAAATTTTAGAAGAAAACATATTTATATCTGAACAGAACCCACTCAAATTGGGGGTAACGATACCTGAATTATTACCCATAGCAGGATTTAGAAAAATTGAAAAAATGGAATTTAGCCTAGCTAAATTAGAAGAATTTTTAAAAGAACTTAAAAATAAGAAAATTACTAATTTGATAGTTTGTGGGATCGAAACTCATATTTGTATTCAACAAACAGTCTTAGATTGTTTACAAAAAGGGTATGAAGTTATTCTCATATCAGATGCCATGGGAAGTCGCAATAGGGTAGATCATGAAATTGCATTACAGAGAATGACTCAGAGTGGGGCGATCTTAACAACAACTGAATCAATAATTTTTGAATTATGCAAAACTGCGGATAGAAAA
This sequence comes from Prochlorococcus sp. AG-402-K21, assembly GCA_003216775.1. GTDB lineage: Bacteria > Cyanobacteriota > Cyanobacteriia > PCC-6307 > Cyanobiaceae > Prochlorococcus_A. The sequence continues at coordinate 9,346 of QCII01000007.1, read as the reverse complement.
GAATTTAAAGAAATTAGAAATATAATAATGTTTTAAAGAAAAATTAAGACTGGTTTGTTGTTTAGAGATAATTTAAAATTTTATTAGAGATAAATTTTTAGGGTTTATTTGAATATGAAATTAGTTACTGAAAACTTCCTTCTGGCAATATCTATTTTTTTTATTGGAACTTTATTGTCGATAATAATTTCTAAACTTTCAAAAATATTTTTTAAAAAGATCTCCAAAAGAACCAAAACAAATTTGGATGATTTTATTTTTGAGGTGATCTCTCGAATTATAAAACCCATAGGTTTCCTCCTCTCATTTTATTTTTCTATTGACTATTTTTTTACTGATGAAATAACTTTTATCTCTGTCTTATTGAATATTCTAAAATTATTTATATTAATAATCATCATAAAAGCTCTCAACAAAGTTTTATTAAGATCTTTAACAGAATCGATATCGAAAATTAATGATTCCTCAATAAGTTCAATGGTATCTTCACTAACTCCATTGATAAAAGCATTAACATGGACTATTGGCTCAATATTTTTCTTACAAAATATAGGTGTTCAAATGACTGCTATATGGGCTTTACTAAGTGCAGGGGGTATTGGAGCAGGATTAGCTTTGAAAGATCCAGTTCAGGAGTTTTTTGAATATATAACAATTTTGCTTGATAAGCCTTTTCAAAAAGGTGAGTTTATAAAATCTGATGGAGTCCTTGGAATGGTTGAGAGAGTGGGAGTAAGATCCTCAAGGATAAGAAGTATTAATGGAGAAGTGATAGTAATGAGCAACAGCGCCCTAACAAATGGAATAATTTCGAATTACGCACAAATGGAAAAAAGGAGGTTAGTGCATAAATTAGGAGTTGTTTATGAAACCTCTCCAAAACTTATGAAATTGATTCCAAGTATAATTAAAAAAATAGTTGAAGAGACAAAGGATGCGTCTTTTGATAGATGTCATTTCACGGATTTCGGCGACTTCAGCCTTAATTTCGAACTTGTTTATTACATCCCGACAAATAATTACCTTGCTGCAATGGAAGCTCAACAATCTATAAATTTAAGAATTATTGAGGAATTTGCAGTTAATAATATAGAGTTTGCATTCCCAACACAAACCTTAAATATTGAAAGTAACAAAGCCAAATGATCTACAAATCTCTTCACTTAAAATCCAGAGTTTTAAAGCCAACTCAGAATTATTTGCCTCATCACTAACCTTACTTTTAACTAATTTATGTTTTTTAAAAGATATAAGTTTATTACTTAAATGAACGTAACCAATATTATCAAAATTTGAATCAAAAACAATTTCAGAAAGAATCTTACCAGCATTTTCTACACTTTCAGAAATTCCTAATATGTTTTTTGCAACTTTAGAAAAAATAAAATATCCAAGGAGATTAAAACGTTTGCTATATCTAAAGAAACCTGAATCATCATTCGGTATTACGAGGCCAGGAGCCCAAGTAATTACAGAAATTTTACTAGCGGATATTTTTAATTTTTTTTCAAGTTCTTTGGCAAACAGAATATTACATAACTTACTATTTTTATAAGATTCATCAGCGTTAAAATTTAAAAATTTACCAGTAACTTTCTCTCTAAAATAAATTAGTTTATTAAGTCCTGCTTTTTTTCCTATATTTCCACCTGAGCTTTTAGGGTCGTGAACATCTGATGATGTAATAATGATTCTTGATTCTTCATTATCTCTAATAGAGTCTTTTAAGATGTTAACCAAGTAAAAATGTGCAAGATGATTAACTGCAAAAGTTAGTTCTACACCTTGTTTTGATACTTTAGGGTAAAAAGAACCTGTATATTGCAATCCTGCATTTAAAACAATTACATCTAAAAAAATCTTTTTACTATTAAAGTAATCTTTAATTTTATTAATATTCTCTAAATCTGAAAGATCACAATTTTCAATAATATTTAAAAATTTAATAAGGTATTTTTTATCAAAATATTTCTCAATTTTTTTGAGAAATTCATTCTTTCTAAATTCGTTTTTTATAACAACATATAAACTATTTTTCGTCTTTAGTAAATTAATAATGGCAAAAAAACCTATACCTGAATTACCTCCAGTAATTAAGATATTTTTATTTTTAATCATTTAAATTTCTATATATTTTTTTATAATAAAAAAATTTATAAGTTTTTTTTTATTTTGTAATCTTATAAATTATTGTTAAAACACTGAAAACTTAGTCACTAGTAATTGAGTAATTTGATTATTATTAATCTACTCTCGTTACAAGTATTGGATGAAATATAAAAGACCAATAGAAGAAATAATACTTTGTTCCATAAATTTCTTTAATTATAAGATTTATATTTAATGTCAAAAGAAAGCATGCCAGATGTTCTTGTTTTGGGTGCAGGGCCTGCAGGCATGGCAATTGCATCAGCTTTTGGAAAGGAAAAATTAGATGTTGAAGTTCTTTCTCCAAATGGGCCAGATGAACCTTGGCCAAACACTTATGGTATTTGGGGGGAAGAAGTTGATCAACTTGGGCTTCAGGATTTACTTGAATATAGATGGAAGAATACTGTAAGTTTTTTTGGGCATGGCGCTTTAGAAGAACAGGACGACGAGAACAAGGCCACAGAGCATTCTCTAGATTATGGACTATTTGATAAGAAAAAACTCCACAATTTTTGGTTTAATGAATGCAATAAGTCTTTTATTAAATGGCATCAAGGCTTTGCAAACAAAATACATTATGAAAAATATAAAAGTACAGTAACTACAAAAGATGGCAATACATACTCAGCAAGATTAGTAGTAGATGCAACAGGATATGATCCTGTTTTTCTTAAATTAAAATCTTGTGGTCCTTTAGCAGTACAAACTTGTTATGGAATAGTAGGTAATTTTAGTAAACCTCCGCTGAAAAAAGGGCAGTTTGTATTAATGGATTATAGAAATGACCATCTTAACGAAGAGCAAAGAAAAGAACCACCCACTTTTCTTTATGCCATGGATATGGGAAATGGGAAATATTTTCTTGAAGAAACATCTCTTGGTTTAGTAAATCCTCTAACAATGGAAAATTTAAAAGAGAGACTAGAGAAGAGGCTATCTTATCGAAATATATCTATTACAAGCATGCAACACGAAGAGCTTGGTTTGTTTTTACCAATGAATATGCCAATACCAGATTTTAAACAACAAATACTTGGATATGGTGGTGCTGCTTCAATGGTACACCCTGCATCCGGATACTTAATTGGTAATGTCCTAAGAAGAGCTCCACTTGTCGCAAAAGCAGTAGCAGATGCAATTAAAAACAAAAATCTTAGTACTTATCATATCGCAAGAAAAGGTTGGGAAACATTATGGTCAAAAGATTTAATTAGAAAGAAATCACTTTACCAATTTGGATTAGAAAAACTCATGAGGTTTGACGAAAAACTATTGAGAGAATTTTTTGGCAGTTTTTTCCAACTACCTAAAAATCAATGGTATGGTTTTCTAACTGATACTCTCTCCTTAAGAGAGATTGTATATGCAATGTGCATAATGTTTATAAAGGCTCCATGGAGTGTAAAGAAAGGTCTGATGGTTATGCATGGTAGAGAGTTTAAAATGTTGCTTAGGATAATATTTCCAAATATATAGTTTCAAAATGAGGACAATACTTATAAGCGGAGCTAGTAGAGGTATTGGATTAAATATTGCTCATAAAGAATTAAAAGAAGGCAACAGAATTAGCGTTGGCATTAGAAATCTAGAATCATTAAAGGGGAGTGTTATTGATCCAGATAAATGGCCAGAAGGGAGCATTATAATTAACGAATATGATGCATTAAACAAAATATCAGCCGAAAATTGGATAAAAAATACCGTAGATGAATTTGGAGGATTTGATTCAGTAATAAATTGTTCTGGAGTATTATCAAAAGTTCCTTTTTTATTCAAAGATGGGGATGAAGAAGACATCTTAAATACACTAAATATCAACTTTTTGGCAATTTGGAATTTATGTAGGCTTTCTTGGGATAATTTATGCGCCTCAGGCAGAGGAAGAATTATTGTTTTAGTTTCAATGAGTGGGAAAAGATCTAAAGGGGATTTAGCAGCTTATTCTTCTTCAAAGTTTGCTTTGATGGGATTATGCCAAACCATGAAAAATAAAGGTTGGGATAAAAATATAAGGATTTCAGCAATTTGCCCAAGTTGGGTTAATACGGAAATGGCCCAGAATATCTCTTCCCTAGACAAATCAAACATGACACAACCTGAAGATATTGCCGAATTATGCTCAACTATTCTGAAGTTACCTACTCAATCAGTTCCATTTGAAATTGCCTTGAATTGTAATTATGAAATTTAACCTATATTGAAAATTAAGTACGCCATTGAGAGCATTGCAATTGCTATAAATAGACCTTTTATTCTATTAGTTAACAATGAGAAAAGAGATAAATCTTCAGAAAAGTATCCCCCAAAACTACCCGTAATAAATAATACAACCATTGGTAGAGATGCCGTTCCAAAAGAATAAGATATAGTTTTTACAAATCCAAAATTTAAATAATTAAAAATCAAGGAACTTAATGCGAATAATAAAAAAGATGCAAAAAGAGTTATGGAAACTTCAGCATCTAAAGTGTGAGGTAAACTTCCCTTTAATTCAAATTGCTTTTTGCATTCTCTGATTTGCCTTTTAGAAAGCTTTAAATAACCAGTTTCAGGAATTCTCTGAGACTTATATTTTCTTAGTAACCTTGCTTCAAGAGTTTCTGGCTCCTTTGTCATAATTGATGTTAATAATTCATCTGGTTTTAATTTCTTAATTTTCTTTTCAAGATTATCCGTTTTCCCAATTCTATAAAGGTCTCCCACTCTTATAAGGTAAACATATCCCGACATTTGCGTTGTAAAATTAATATTATTAATACTTAGATAATACTAAAAGAATCAAAGAAATTAAAAGTTTTTACAAAATGACAAACGATATTTTATATTCATTTCGAAGATGTCCTTATGCAATTCGTGTTAGATGGGCCCTATTAATTTGTGAAATAAAAGTAGAGATAAGAGAAATTGATTTACAAAATAAACCTCTAGATTTTCTAAATAAATCAAATACAAAAACGGTTCCAATACTTATAAAGAAAAATAGTGAAGTTATTGAAGAAAGTCTTGAAATCATCCTATGGGCACTCTCAGAATCAAAAAAGAAAAACATTAAATTAACTTATTTTCCTGATAATAAAAAGGAAGATATTTTTAAAATAATTAATGAAAACGATAACGAATTCAAATATCATCTAGATCGATTTAAATATGCCACAAGATATAAAAATAATAATGAAGAATTTCATTTCACAAATGCGCTTAAATTTACCAAGAGATGGAACAAACTTCTTGAAGAAAACAAGTACTTTTTTGGAGATACCCCCACAATCGCTGATTGGTCTATTTGGCCTTTTGTAAGACAATTTAAAATCGCTTGTAAAAGTCAAAAAAAAACAAATTATTTGGACCCTTCAATAAAAAACTGGTTAGATTCTTTTGAAAATAATAGAAGATTCAGATCCTTAATGTATAAATACGAATTATGGGTGCCACATTTTAGAAAGTATTATTTTCCCTCTAATTAACTTTCTAGCAACTTTCTTTTCTCAATTATTCTTGCTAACTCCAAAAAATATCCTGCAGTCCTGAATTTTCCTATATTTTTTTCCTTGAAATCAAGATCGCTTCTGATTTCTGCAGTCTCCGCCATAAGCAAATCCAAATCGTTTGATCCAAGACTATACAATTCACAAAGTTCGATTTCCCTGCCAAGCAAATGACTTCTAAACCACTTCCCTTTATTTTCTTGAGGTGGAATATCGTAGGGAGTGAATGACATTAAAATAAAATTAAACTTATAAGCATTCTAGGGCTATTATTGAAAATTTTTCATCTCTAATTTATTAAAAATCAATGCAATAAAAAGAATTGCGAATGTAATGAGGGCACAAATCTCTGTCCAATAATTTAGTCCAATTTTTGAAATCATTAATGGTGCCAAAACTGTGAATAGTCCCCCTGAAAGAATTAATTGAGCAAACAGCTGTTTTGATGTAAAAATTGGTAAAGTCCTAGAAATATTTTTAGGATCTGCAAGCCTTAAAAGAAGTAATCCAGAAGCCACTACACCAGTAGCATTTCCAAACTCTATCAAACTTTTTTCAAACCAGTAATCATCAAAAATAAAGTATGCAAAGTAAGCAATGCAGATTAAATTCCAAAATAAACCGAAAATAGTAAACAATAAAATTAGTATCCAATTGTCAAAAACAACAGCAATATCTAAACTCGCCATCGCTGTAAAAATCAACAAGTCTGTAGATAGAATGCCAATCTCCCTTTGAAGAATATTTGAGATTAATTCTGTATTTTTGGTTTTCTCTAAAATATATCTAATAAGGAGAGAACCTATAAGTATAAAAGGGAATACTGGTAGTGAAAAAATAATCTCCTTAGAAAAATCACCAAAAAAGATTGAAATATACTTTAAGAATTTCAGTAATAAAACCCCAAAAGAAATTGCCAACCCTGAAAATCCAAGATTTATTATAAAAATTCTTAAATCTGCAAAAATTCCTATCTTATTCTTTTCCTTTAGATTATCTTTACTTTCAAGAATTTCCTCAGTATCTGAAAGACCCAATGTTCTCCCAAGAAAAATAAACATACTCCCCAATATTGAAGAGGATAAAAGACCCATTGTTGCCATTGCCAAACCGAGATCTAAACCATTTGGGAACCCTAGTTTTTTAAAACTTTCGCCGATTATTGATGCAGCTCCATGCCCCCCCTCAAAACCGACCTCAATTAAACATCCCATTAGAGGATTTGCATCCATAGATGGAGGTAAAAAATACTTAACAACTAGGCCTCCAACGAAAAATTGTCCGAAACCTAGAGAAAGAGCAAGTAAAAATTGATTAAAAATTGGTTTAACTAAACCATTTATATTAGGGATAGGTCTTCCCATCATTAAAGTTGCAAAGACTAATGATAAAAGTGGAGTAGGAAAATTACTCCAAACATTTATTGTTTCTTTTGACAAAAAGTGTACCGCTCCAAATGGACCTATAGATATGCCTAAAATCCCTGAAATAACTGCTATTGGCAATCCAAATCTCTCAAGTTGTACAGCTAGTTTAAATTTTCTCCCAAAAATCAATAAAAAAAATATAAATAATAATCCCAAAAAACTTATCAATAGAGAATTTGAAAAAATATCTTTATTCTGTAGTGAAAAAATATTCAATGATTTCAAAAACATATAACTATAAATCTAAATTAATAAACAAAATTTTTCAAATAAAAAAGGCTCCGGTAAGAGGAGCCTTTTGATATTAGTAATGAAATTTGAGAATTAATCTTTAAGAGTAACTGTTGCACTATCAATATTACTGATAGCATTTGTAACTCTCTTGAAATCAAAGCCTAGTGCTCTTAAAGCGTGCCATAGATGACCTTGAATAAAGAAGAATCCAAAATAATAATGAACATTAGCTAACCAAGCCCTTGATGTGTACTCACCATCAGCAAGGTCAACAGTATCAACCCAATAAGGAGAAATACTAAATTTCAATTCAAGAGGTTCACCAAAGAATTCAGTCGGATAAACTGTTGTGTTAGCTGCACTCCAGAAGGCTGCGATAATAGCCATCCAGCCTATACCAGCTAGTGACCATGATAGAACAGCTTCTGCGGAGAGAAGTCCTTTACCTTTAAATTTGGTATATTCACCAACTTGCTTAGTAGCAATATGCCAAGCACCACCAGTAATCTCAACGAAAGCAAGAAAAGCATGACCTCCCATTACTTCTTCAAGACTATCAATAGTCAAAAAGTCTGTTTGGTGATTCCAAATTTTGGCCAAATTTAATTCATACTCAACCTGTCTTACAGAACCAATAGCCGGATCATAAATTCCATGAACCCTTGCCCATTCAACAAAAGCTATTACAGCGAAACCAAGAATAATTAGATGGTGGCCAAGAATAAATGTCAATTTGTCTGGATTATCCCATTCAATATTGAATTTTCTAGCTCTTGCGACATCAGAATCTTCTAAATTTCCAGGAAGGAGTAAAGAATGTAATAGTCCTCCGGCTGCTAAAACCATAGAAGAAACTAAGTGAACTATTGCTATCGCTAGAACAGGTTTAGTGTCTCCCATCGCAACGCCATTAGCATCGAACCCTATTCCTAGAGTTGCTAGATGAGGAAGAACGATTAAAGGTTGATGACCCATTGGGACGCTTGGGTCAAAACGTGAAAGTTCAAAAAGGGTGAATGCACCCGCCCAGAAAACAATTAATCCTGCATGAGCTACATGAGCAGCGATAAATTTTCCTGAGCGATTTGCTACACCTGAATTACCAGCCCACCATCCATAGGTGGTATCTGGATTTCCATAGGTTTGCATTTAGGAATTGATTAGCTTAAACGTTTTGAGAATACTTTATATTTAACCAAACAGTTGAATTCATAACAAAATTGTAAAGGTTAGTAATCCTAGGCATTACTAAACAAAGAATCTTCCTCTGACTATCTGAAGAGCAAAGAAGGTAGATTTAATGAAGAAAAATTATTCTCAGAGATATAAGTTTTATGAATTAAATCAGCATTTTCAAATTCAAATATGTTTGTTAAATTTCTTTTTGCTGACATTAAACGATGTTTTGTTTCATTAAACCGACCTAATTATTGCCTCATTCTCAAACAATTATTAAAAAGGGGATAAGACATCAAATATTATGACTACTTCTCAAGAATCTTCTAGAAAAATTTCACTAGAAATGAAATCGGAAGTTCATTACAAAAAAGCAGCAAAATCCTACAGAAAATCTCAACAATATATAAAAATGATTAACTTGTATCCAACTTTGCAAAATACTCTAATTGAATGTAAGGATGAAAATCTTATAGAATAAATTCTTTATACTTCTTATCTATTTTTATTTTCAAAAAATTTATCATCTTAGGCTGCAATATTTTCATTTTCTTCAAAATAAAATTTATTAATAATCTTTTTGCACATTTTTATATTAAAAAGTGCTTTGGGCTTCCAAGGTTTTTTCTGACCTAGTGGAGAACTTTTCCAATGAATTCCAGGCTTTAGTATTCCATTTTCACGTAGAAAAGACAGTTTGATTTCAGTTATTCCTAATTTTTCTGCGGTCAACTCAGATGAAATCCAGATATCCCCTGACATTAAAATAAGTAAATATTATTAATCCTTAATAACGTTAATTTTATTTTTTTGAAAGGGTTAAATTTTTAAATAATTATTAATTAATAAAAAACCTAGTATTTGCATAGAAAA
>QCII01000006.1 GCA_003216775.1 Prochlorococcus sp. AG-402-K21 | reverse complement strand
GGACGAATTGTTTGGGGAAGGAATTAAAGCTTGGGGATGTTCTGGCACTCCTGCTGATTGCGTCAAATTAGCACTATCTGAACTTCTAGATGAAAAACCTGATCTAGTTTTATCTGGTATAAATCATGGGCCTAATTTAGGAACAGATATTTTTTGTTCAGGCACAGTCGCTGCAGCCATGGAAGGCACTTTAGAAAATGTTCCCTCCATGGCAATCAGTGTTGCTAGTTTTAAATGGAAGAATTTTGAATTTGCCGGAGAAATTGCAATGAATATTGCCGAACAAGCGATTAAGGATAGTTGGCCAGCTTCACTTCTATTAAATTTGAATATCCCCCCTTGCGATAAAAGCAAAATAAAAGAATTATCCTGGACAAGACTATCAGTAAGAAAATATAAAAATCAATTTTCCAAAAGAGAAGATCCGAGGGGTGATGATTATTATTGGTTAGCAGGTGAGGTAGTTTTAGATCTAAACTCAAAAGGTTATGGTCCTAAGAATTGGCCTAGTGATGTATCTCAAATACAAGATAATAAAATATCGCTTACACCTGTAGAACCAGATTTATTTTGGAGGGGTAATTTAGAAGACTTACCTAAAATTAATAATTCATTTGTAAATCCGTCTTAAAAGCCATAAAGAAAAGCAAAGTCCAAAAAAATGAGCCGCAATAACTTGTGTGTTACTCAGAACTGATAATATTTCAAGTCCAGTAATTGGAATATCAGATGTCGCTGTTATCAATTGTCCAGTCGTCTGAGAGGATGCTTGTATAAATAGGGCGCCCATAAGAGCTTGATATCCAATTAATCCAAACAAAATTCCTAATAAATCAACTATGAGGCCTCTTTTTATTAATTTACTGGTTTGTCCTCTTGACGGTCTTGCATTGCTTGCGATTGCTCTTCCTGTTCTAACTATTAACCAACCTTGCCAAAGACTAAAAAGTAGTAAAATCAAAGATATTGTTGTAAGTGTTAGACCAGGCGCTAAGCCAAGCTGACCTTCGCTATTATTTACAACATTTGAAAAAAGCAAAACAGCTGCAACAACAACACCTAAAATGGATTGAACCCAAAAGCGTATCCATCCAATGCGGCTCATTCCAAATGAAAGGGACTGAAAATCAATTTTGTCAGACATTCATTTGATTGAATAAACTATAATCTATTCAAATTTGCCATCAAAATCATAAAATTGCACGTAATCTTTTGATCTCCTTAATATCGCCATCTGAAGTTAAGAATCCTACTTCAATAGCTATTGGAAGTTTTGATGGCCTACATGCTGGCCATAGAAAATTAATAAAAAGTGTAGTTGAAGAAAATCAATATGTCCCAACAATTGCCAGCTTCTGGCCTCATCCCAGAGAAGTTCTATATAAAGAGGCACGTCTTAGACTTGATCTTCCTTATGAAAAACTACCTATTCTTGAAGATCTAGGGATTGAACAATTAGTTCTTATTCCATTTGATGAGGAACTATCCAAATTAAGTGCAGAAATATTTGTAAAAGATATTTTGATAAATCAATTAAAAGCTAAAAACATTTCTGTAGGTGCTAATTTTAAATTTGGTTTTAGAAGAAGTGGAGACATAAATACTATAAAAAATATGATTAAAGATGAGGACATAAAACTAAAAATTACTCCGATTTTAGAAGACAAAGAAGGAAGAATCAGCAGCAGCAGAATAAGAGATTTATTAGAGAAAAGTGATCTGAAGAATGCTTTCAAAATGCTTAATAGGCCTTACAGTTTTAATGGAAAGGTTGTTAAAGGTAAAGGGATTGGGAAAAGTATAGGATGGCCTACAGCAAATCTTGAAATAGATGGCAGAAAATTTTTACCTGGAGAAGGAGTCTACGCAGCTTGGACAACTATTGAAAATTCCAACCAGAAAATTGAATCTGTTATGAATCTTGGCTCTCAACCAACGATAAATCCTTTATTGCCATCTGCAGTTGAAGTTCATTTAATTAATAAGGATATCGATCTATATGGTTTAAATCTATCTGTAGAACCACTTGAGAGGCTTAGGTCTCAAATCCAGTTCAAGAATATAGATCAACTTTCTAATCAAATTAAAAAAGATAGAGATAATGCCCTAAAAGTTTTTAAAACCAACAAAAAATAAGTTGAAATGATGAATTCCAATACTACAAACGCTGATGATTTAAGAATTTATCAAATTATTGATGCCAATCTAGACAGAGCTAGAGAGGGATTACGAGTACTGGAAGATTGGGCTAGATTTGGTCTAGGCAAAGAAAAATATGTTAAAAGGATTAAAAATTTTAGGCAAATTTTGGGTAAAAATCATCTAGAAATTTATAAACAATCTAGAAATCATATCGAGGACAAATGCAAAGGATTGACCCATCAAGAGCAAATCATCAGAAAAACCTCTGAGCAAATTATAAGTTCTAATTCAGGCAGAGTTCAAGAAGCATTAAGAGTTATAGAAGAATTCTCAAGGCTACATAATCATGAGCTTTCACAAATCGCATCGGAAATTAGATATGAAATTTATACTATAGAAATTGACTTATTAAGTTTAAGCAAGTGTAAGAATTCTGAAGAAATATTAAAAGGAAATGACTTATATGTAATCACAGATCAAAAGGACAATTTATTAGAAATAATAGAAGAAATTTTAATCGCAGGAGTGAGAATCATTCAACATAGATTTAAAACAGGAACTGATAAAGATAATCTTCAAGAAGCAATTAAGATTAAAAATCTATGTAATAGATATAATTCTCTGTTCATCATTAACGACAGACTTGATATAGCTTTAGCTTCTAATGCGGATGGAATTCATCTTGGACAAGATGATTTAGATTTAAAAACCGCAAGAAAATTATTAGGATATTCAAAGATTATTGGCATAAGCGCAAATAATGAAATTGATATTTCTAATGCTCTTAAAGATGGTTGTGATTACATAGGAATAGGACCAGTATTTGAAACCGCAACAAAAAAGAACAAAAAGCCTATAGGTATTGAAAAGATCAAAATATTAACAAAAGATTTAAATGTTCCTTGGTTTGCTATCGGAGGAATTAAGTCGAATAATATTTCATATTTAAAAAGAAATGGGTTTAAAAAAGTTGCCTTAGTTTCCCAATTAATGAATTCTGAAGATCCTAAAGAAGACGCTATTATGATTCTAAAAGAGTTATCTCATGAAAATCAAAGTAAATGGAGAAGAAAAAAAAATAGAACTTGATCAAGAAAATGCTCTACTATCAAAAGCTCTAAATTTAATGGGATATAAACCCAACACAATTGTCGTAGAGTTAAATAATTTAATTATTAATTCTATGAAATGGGAAAAAGTGAAACTTAAAGATGGGGATAATTTAGAAATCGTTTCAATAGTTGGTGGTGGTTAAAAGATAAAATTTTCATATATTAAAAATCTTCATAATTTTTTAAGTTTAGCCTTGAAACAATAACCAAATTTTTTCTGTTTTCGTTTTATATTCTTATTAATTCAATAGAACAATGAAAGAAAAAATTGATAGTAACTCAAGGGCCCTTAAATGGGAGCAAAATGGGGAGTTAGCACACAAAGATCTCTCTGAGTTAATTGAAAGATTAAAAAATGTTGAAAGTGAACATACCTCTTCGGAGCTTTCTAGATTAGGTACAAAATCAAACATAAAAGATTAAATTTGTTACTTAGATCTTGTCTTTATAAAAATTTGTACCAAATTAAAGTTACTGAATATATAAATAAATGCCTAAAAGATTTCCTGAATGGGTAAATACAGAGGTTGTGATAAAAGCAATTAAAATGAGAGAAGAAGGAATGCTTTCAAAACAACTTAATTTATGGATAGAAAACCTTTTAGAAATAGAAAAAAAGTAAATCAATTATGAAAAACTTTTAATAATTCTCAGAGCCGCCATTGCTGCTCCGTAACCATTATCTATATTCATAACTGCAATGCCTGGAGAACAACTTGACAACATACTATTTAAAGCAGCCTCCCCATCCTTACTAACGCCGTAGCCGACTGAGACAGGTACTGCAATTATTGGTTGTGGCAATAATCCTCCCACAACTGTTGCCAAGGCTCCTTCCATTCCAGCACATACTATTAATACATTATATTTATTAATTTCTTCTAACCGACTCATTAATCGATGAATTCCTGCTACTCCAACATCTATAAAAGATTGACAATTCACTCCATAAATTTCAAGCGCTAATTGTGCTTCAAGTGTTACGGCCAAATCACTTGAGCCTCCAGAAATTATGGCAACTTTTTTATTCGTATTTATTTTATTAAGATTTTTCCCAATTATTAGGCAATTTGCTTCTTCATAGAATCGTGCATCATCATACAAATCCAAAAGATAATTAGCCTTTTCAGTATTAATCCTAGTAATGAAAACAACCTCATTTTTACTTAATACACTTTCAGATAATCTCTTTAATTGGTCGATACTCTTGTCTTGCCCCCAAATGGCCTCAACGAGTCCAAGCCTCTCTCTTCTTTGGAAGTCAAACTTGATATCAAAATTCATCTTTGCTTATCTAGCTCTCCCTCATAAATTAATTTAAAAGGATTTTCTCCTACATTTAGAGCAGCCATAACATTATCTTCAAATTTTTGTTGGACTACATTTACTTCTGACATTGGTATTCTTTTCCATAATTTTTTACTTTTCCAATTTACCAATATTAAAGCTTCTTCTTTTTCTTTATCCCAAAATAATTGTCTACCCAAAAATCCATCTTGAGAAGATAACCATGGCTCCCATATTTCTTTTTCAGCATTCAACCATGCTGCTTTTACATCGGCGGGGACTTTAAGTCTTAATTCCTCTATGACCATTTCACCTTGATAATTATCCATAGTAAGAGCTTTTAAATTGGGAATATCAGATTGAAAAATTAAAACTACAAAGCATATAAAAACTAAACAAAATCTTTGAAATTTTTTTTCCAAATTTAAATTTAATTTCATTTTTTCTCAAGTAATACTACTGAATGGCAACTTATACCCTCTTCTCTACCTTCTGGACCCAATTTTTCATTCGTAGTTGCTTTAATACCAATTAAATTTTCATCAATATTTAAGATCTCAGAAATGTTTTTTCTCATAAGTTTTATATATGGCATCATTTTTGGCCTTTCAGCGACAAGGACATTATCAATATTATTTATTTCCCAACCATCTTGTCTTATCAAGTCAATTACTTTTGATAACAAAAATAAACTATCAGCATTTTTCCATTTTTCATCAGATGGGGGGAAATACTTTCCTATATCTCCCAGGGAAAGTGCACCCAATAATGCATCCATTATTGAGTGACTTAAAACATCAGCATCACTATGACCATCCAATCCTAAATTTTCAGGATGATTCAATTTCACACCTCCAATAATTAAATCTCTATCCTCTACGAGTCTGTGAATATCGTATCCATTACCTATTCTAAATTTCATGAATTGATTATGTTCTTTTATTATTCTCTTACTTTGTGGGGATTTTTTGTAGTTTTCATTTGAAATTAAGTCACTTCTTCTCTCCAATGTTCTTTCAACACTTTTTCGTCTTCTCCACGATTTAATCTCTTCATGATTACCGCTCACTAAAATATCTGGCACTTTCATATCTTGAAAAGTTAACGGCCTCGTATATTGGGGATATTCCAATAAAGAAGAATTATGACTCTCATCCACTAAGGAGTCTGGATCACCAAGAGTTCCTGGTAGTAACCTAGTCAAACCGTTAATTATTGAGATAGCGGGTATTTCACCCCCAGAAAGTACGTAATCGCCTATCGATATCTCTTCATCAGCTAAGTATCTAACTCTCTCATCAAAACCTTCATATTGTCCACAAATAATTATTATTTGATTTAAATTAGACCATCTCGCAAGATCTTTTTGCTTTAAGACTTTACCCTGTGGAGTCATCAACAAAGTTTTACTTTTAGGTGATTTTCTAATTGATTCATATGCCTTATAAATAGGTTCAGGTTTTAGTACCATACCTGCTCCCCCTCCATAAGGCTTATCATCTACTTGTCTGTAAGAACCTTCACCGTATTCTCTTAAATCATGTAAATTTACATCGATCAAATTCTTATCTAGAGCTCTTGTTATGACCCCTGAATTATTTATTAATTCAAAAGCTTTAGGGAACAATGAAATTACATCAAACTTAAAACTACTCATCTAGAAATCTTCCTCATAACCAAACTCAATTAACCTTGATTCTTTTTTTCTCCAATTTGGAACAACTTTCACAAACAACTCTAGATGAACTGGACCATCAATCAATTTTGACATATTTGATCGTGCCGACTGACCAATAATTTTTAACATTGAACCTTTCTTTCCAATAAGAATGCCTTTTTGAGTTGACCTTTCAACAATAATGTTAGCCAAAATAGCTGTAAAACTTTTGCCATTTTTTCTTTTCATTTCCTCTATCTTTTCTATCTTTACTGCAACACTATGAGGTACTTCTTCTCTTGTATTTATTAATACCTGCTCTCTTACTAAATCAGATAATAAATTATCTAATGGTTGGTCGCATATAGTCTCTTCGCCATAAAGTTTTGGTCCTTCTGGAAGATAATTAAGTGCCATATCGACTAGTTCAGAACATCCTTCTCCTCTAGAAGCACTTACAATTTGAAAGTTTCTATTAATTCCCAAAAATCTTCTATATTGATCTAATCGTAAATTCCTAAATTCTTTATTAACCAAATCCCACTTATTTAGTGCAACAATAAATTCAGTTTTATTTGCGATTAAAAAGTTCAATATATATTCATCACCTCTACCAGGTTCTTCACTTGAATCAATTACAAAAATAACCATGTCAACTCCATTAATTGCAGATTTTGCGTTTTTTACTAATATTTCTCCAAGTCGATGATGAGGTTTATGAATTCCTGGCGTATCGACAAAAATTATTTGCCCATTTTCTGCGGTAAGTATCCCTTTTAATTTATTTCTAGTAGTTTGCGCTATTGGTGAAGTAATTGTTATTTTTTCTCCAATCAATTTATTTATTAAAGTAGATTTCCCCACATTCGGCCTTCCTAGTAAAGTTACAAACCCAGATCTATAATTAATCAAAGACTTTTAATATATCAATAATAAAATTCTGATCAAAAATGGAAAAAAAAACCATAAATTTAAAGGAAGCTTCTTTTACGCAAGCAATAAATATATCCGCACAATGGTGTAAAGAGTGGGGTGAAGATATACTCAGTGAAGAGGTTTTAGCAGATAGAATTGCAGAGCTAATTAAAACAAGAAATGGACTCAGAGGATTTTTTGCCTACTCTTTATCAGATAAAGATTGTTTTTTGTTAGATAAACTTCCTTTTTCGCTAATTTACAAACTGAACGAAGGTGGTGATGCCGTAGCAGACATAGTATTAAAAAATTTAATAATGAGTTCCGCTCAAATTATTATTCATCGAAGAGATAATAATGATGAATATGAGATAT
This sequence comes from Prochlorococcus sp. AG-402-K21, assembly GCA_003216775.1. Classification (GTDB taxonomy): domain Bacteria; phylum Cyanobacteriota; class Cyanobacteriia; order PCC-6307; family Cyanobiaceae; genus Prochlorococcus_A. The sequence goes on along the minus strand of QCII01000006.1, from coordinate 143,952 downwards.
CATCAGAAAATATTTCAAGTAGATGCAAAGCTATTTTGAGACTACTTGAAACTAATTCAGTTACAAAGTCTGTTAATCAAGTCTTAAGAAACCTAGATAATATGGGAAATAGTTTTGATAATTCAGTAAAATATGACTCAGAGCAGAAGGAATTTATAAAAAAACAAATTTTTGATATCGCCCAATAAAAAAGCGTAGAAATAAATCTACGCTTTTAGTTAGAAAACTAAATGATTTTTAGTCTCTTCTTCCACCACCCTGGAGAGCAATCATTAATCTCAATATAAAAACAAAAAGATTTATATAAGTTAAATACATACCTAAAGCTCCTGCAAGGTATTGATCATCATTATATCTTCTTGGCATTGTATAAAAATCCACGAAAGACATTGCAACAAATAAGACAGTTCCAAATCCTGCAATTATCAATTCGAGTCCTGAACCTCCAAAAACTCCTGGAGCAAAGAATCCTCCAATTAATTGAACAAACATTGCTATGAGCAGTCCTATCAACCCAAGACCAACTACCCCACTTAGTGCTTGACCAACACTATCGCTCATTCTTTGGCCAGTGTAAGATGCAATGACGAATGTTATACCTGTAGCTAAAGCAGCTGTTCCGACCGAACCAATACCAATTGTTCCTATTGCTAAAGCAACTATTCCACTTAAGGTGAATCCAGTTAACAAGCTAAATCCTGTTAGTAGAGGCAAGGCCTTTGCATTATTTGCATTATTTGCAGCACTTGTGGCTATAAAAAACAAAATCAACTCTGCAATTAAAGCAAAAATTGAGAGAGGTTGGAAAAGCCCAGGATTTGTTGCTATGAGTGAGACACCTGCTAAAACTCCTAAAGAAGTTAGAACCATACCTCCACCAACATAGGGAAGAGCTTTCTGAACAACATTAGGTCCAACAATTGCACTAGTTTGTGCTTCACGAATAGCTTGATTGAAATTACTACTTGCTGGCATTTTTTTTATTGAATATGATTTTATTCTACTTGATTTTTAAAATTTCAGGGTACGGATCTCCAGAGTTATAAAGTTATTTATAAGCCTCAATAATTTTCTGAACTAAAGGATGACGAACCACATCATCAACAGTTAGAAAACAAAATTTTATACCTTCAGTTTCAGAGAAAATTCTTGATGCTTCGATTAGGCCGCTTTCCTGATCTTTTTTTAAATCAATTTGAGTAATATCTCCGTTTACAACCATTTTTGATCTTTCACCTAATCTTGTTAAAAACATCCTCATTTGAGAGCAAGTTGTATTTTGAGCTTCATCTAATATTACCAAAGCATTATCCAATGTTCTGCCTCTCATAAATGCTAATGGTGCAACTTCAATAATTCCTTTATCGATTAACGAATTTGTCCTATCAAATCCGAAAATACTATGTAAAGAATCAAATAGAGGTCTTAAATATGGATCTACTTTTTGTTGCAAATCTCCAGGCAAGAATCCCAAACTTTCACCGGCTTCTACAGCTGGTCTGGTCAGAACAATTCTTTCTATTTTTTTCTCGTTTAATAGTCTTGCAGCGCATACAGTTGCCAAAAATGTCTTGCCAGTTCCAGCTGGACCAATTGCAAAGGTAAGATCAAAATTTTCAATTGATTCAACATATTCTTTTTGCCTTATAGTTCTTGGTCTTAAGTATCTTCCTTCTTTGGAACGGGCAAGAACTTTTTTCCCAAGTTCAGCATGTGAAGATGACTCTCCCATATTTAAAGAGCTTAGAGCTGCTTTCAGATCTACCTCTGGAACTTCTAATCCTTGTTCCCAAATGGGTCTTGTCAGCTCTACTAAGGCTGAAGCTCTCTCTATGTTAGATATGACACCGTTCATCTCTAGTTGCAAGCCTCTAATAGTTATAGAAACTCCTGTAAGAGACTCAAACTTTTTTAAAAAAGAATTCCCAGGTCCAGATAATGCTGTAGCAGCATCAGAGTTTGGCAGATCAATTGTGAAGTGACCAGTTTTGGAAACTTCCTTCATTTAGTTATTGTAAAAGAATAAAAATTAGTCAAAACACTAACTTTCAGATTCATCACTAACACTTTCAGCTTTACTACTATTATTCTCTTCGTCTTTAGTTTTAGCTTTGGCTATTTTTTCCTTTTCTAACTTTGCCTTACCAATTGCGATAGAGGGCCTCTCTATTTTTTCTAATAACCCTCCTTTTTCTAGTAAAGTTCTAACCACATCAGTGGGCTGGGCACCCTGTGTAAGTCTTGTTCTTAGAGCTTCTGTATCAAGCCTAGTTTCTTTAGTTCTTGGGTTATAAAAACCGAGTTCTTGCAGAGGTCTACCATCTCTTCTGGAAGTACTATTGCATGCAACAATTCTGAAACTTGCCTCTTTTTTCTTTCCAAAGCGCTTAAGGCGCAACTTAATCATCTTAAATTAATACGTTTTTAATAATAATATCATTTAAAGGTAAAAATTTAGAAACTATAAATCAGCAAACCCTTTTTTCTTTTTATTATTTTTCTGCTTTTTCATCGGTTTATTACTACCCATTCCTCCCATTCCTCCCATTCCAGGCATTCCTCCCATTCCAGGCATTCCTCCCATTCCAGGCATTCCTCCCATTCCTCCCATTCCTCCCATTCCAGGCATTCCTCCATTCGACATTTGTTTCATAAAACCTCTCATTCTTTGGAAATCAGCCAAAACTTTATCTACGTCTTTCGCTTCATATCCACTACCTTGAGCGATCCTTTGTCTTCTTGAGGGTTGAGCAGCAAGAACCTCAGGTTTTTGTTTCTCCTCAAGAGTCATTGAAGAGATCATAGATTCTATTTTCTTAAGTTGATCCTCACCATCTTTTATCATCCCATCGTCTATCTTATTCATTCCAGGTATTAACTTAATCAATCCCCCAAGTGATCCCATCCTTTTAATTAATCTCATTTGCTTGACAAAATCATTAAAATCAAAAGTTGCTTCTTGGAGTTTCTTTTGCATTGCTTCTGCATCAGCAAGCTCAACTTCCTTTTGAGCTTTCTCAACAAGAGTCAAAACATCACCCATACCTAATATTCTGCTGGCCATTCTTTCTGGATGAAATGGTTGCAGCGCCTCTATTTTTTCGCCTACGCCAATAAATTTGATTGGTTTACCACTTATTTTTCTTATTGATAATGCAGCTCCTCCTCTTGAATCTCCGTCCAACTTCGTTAGTATCGCCCCTGAAATTCCTACTTTTTCATGAAATGACTTTGTTAAGTCAGCAGCTTCTTGACCAATCATAGAATCCACAACCAGCAAAACTTCATCAGGATTAGAGACTTCTTTTATCCGAACCATCTCGCTCATCATTGAATCATCAATTTGCAATCTTCCTGCAGTATCAATAATGATCGAGTTAAAATTATTTTCACTCGCATAATTCAATGCGTCCTTTGCTATCTCTTCTGGTTTTTTATTTTTTTCTTTCGCAGAATAAACTTCTAAGTCATATTGACTTCCTAATGTTTTAAGTTGCTCAACGGCTGCTGGACGATAAACATCAGCAGCTACCAAAAGAACTTTTTTATCTTTTTCCTTGAGATAGAGTCCCAATTTACCTGATGCAGTTGTTTTACCAGCTCCCTGCAATCCAGCCATTAAAATAACGGTAGGACTAGTTTCATTATCGTTTAATGGAGAATTTTCATTCCCCATAATATTAATCAATTCTTTATTTACAACTTCAATAAATTTTTGACCTGGATTTACACCTCTAACTACTTCTTCACCGATAGCTTTATCTTGAACATCTGCAATAAACTCTTTTACTACAGATAAACTAACATCAGCATCGAGTAAAGCTCTTTTTACCTGTTTCAGAGCATCTTTGATGTTGTTTTCACTAATTTTTGCTTCGCCTCTTAAACCCTTTACAGCGTCTTCAAAGCGTGATGATAGTTCATCAAACATTATTAAAAAGTAATTTTAAACATTATAGATTATCTCAAAGTTTATATTTATAAACCACTTATAAAATCAACCAATTTCCAAGATTTATTGGAAAAACCCAAGATATATTTCACTTTCAGCGGAGTCAATGATGTTTCATTAACAAATTCCCCTGAATTGTTTATAACTTTCTCTATGTAATTTAATTCAACTAAAACAACTATCCTAGATGAAGTTTGTGATTCAAAATCTATCTTCTGTATTTGTGCATTAATTTCTTTATAAATTCCTTTCTTAATATCAATTTGTCTCTCTTCTACTGTTCTCTCAATCAAACCTTTACTTACAATCTTAGAGATATTAATTTCACTCTTTCCAGCTAAGTAATTGCTTTTGCTTAGAAGCCATAAATCAATTAAACTTTTTATCTCTTCAAGAGAAGGAGATGCTTGAGTGATTTCTTCGAGTTTGTTAATTGGGATCCTAGAAATGTTTTTTATTTCATCTTGAGATTTATTTTTTATTTCTTGAACGATATCTTTCTCTATGACCTTTTGATTTTTTTCTACAGCTATTAAAGGTTTATCTACAGTAGCTTTATCCTGAATTGTTTTTTTAGAATTATTTCTTAAAAGACCAATACCAATACCAAATGTAAATAAGATCAAAAACGCATAAAGATAAATTAAATAAGGTGACTTACTAATTATGTCTTTATCCTTTAAAAACTCCCCAAAACCAAATTTTAATTCAGCGATTTTTTCAATTAAATATTTGTAAATCTCTAAAAGTCTATTCTTATATATTTCATCATTGGATTTATTTTCTTGAATATCAACCTTTTCATATTCTTGCTTAATGCCACCTGGCCAAGGTAATTTCCTTTCATCAATATTATCTAATGTAGTATTAGATTCTTCAGTAGTTTTTTTTGAAAATTCTTTATTGAAAGTTTGGTTCTGAAAATTCGATTTGATTACATTTTTATTTGATTTTTTTTCTAATTTTTCAATAAATTCCTGAATTTCCCTATCTTCAAACCAAGAATCTAAATCCACCTCTTTTAAGTCAATATCTCTGTAACCAACTAAAACATCATTCTCTAACCAATTTTTACAAAAAATGCATATCGCCTCTAACTTATCCCCTGGATAATTGTTAAGCCAATCTCTTAATTTCTCATCTGAACTACTCGCAAACCTTGCAGAGGCCTGATCAGTATCTGCCAAAAGCAAGTCTAGACAACCAATAAGAGGCATTGAATCAAGCCCTGATAAATTTAGTTTCTTCAAAATTCTCCTGGCTTCAAATAATTTTTCTGGCTTTCTTCTTGAGAAACCAATTGCTGTCAAAGATAAAAAAGCTAAAAATCCTGCTTCTAATGATCCTCTTTTTTGTAATTCAAGAAACAAGTCAACCTGTTCTTGCACTGTTAAATATGGCTTAATTTGTTGAAAAAAAGCTTCGAATTCTTTCTGATTTAAATAATCTCCACATTCAGATTTATTATTACCCTCCAAACCACCCCTTTTAGTGATCAAATTTTCCAACATACTTAAACCTTTTTTATGAGAATCTTGATCATTCAAATCCCTACTAAGCAAATCTAAAATCCTATAAGGAAGTAAAGAAACTAAGTCTTCTTCAAGATCTTTCCTTATTTCACTAAGCTTTCCCATTCTTTGAAGAAGTTGGATAGCGTCATGTAAAAAATCTGCGGCGTTTGAATAGGATCTAAGCTGTTGTTCTTGTATTGCAGAATCTCTAGCTGTCAAAGCAGCCAATAAAGTTAGATCCGCTTCTCTACTGCTCCCTAAAGCCGGAGTTTGAGGGGGCTGCAAAGCTTTTTTTGCTATTTTAAAAGCTTCTTTTGGAGATCCTGATTCCCAAAGAAGTATTAAACCTGCCACTTCTCTACTTGAAGAGAATTCTAACCCAGTGGCTCCATTTAGTAACAAATTTTCGTATTCTCGCCTACTTTCTGGATCTGTAAGTAAATCAGCAGTAAGACGAAGCAGCTCTGATCTTTGAGTTAAAACTTCATAAGTAAATCCTTCATCAGGTGTTTTATCCAAACGCAATTGAAAAGCCCTTAATATTTCCTCAGATGTTGCAGAGGGGCTAACGCCAATTAAACGAAAATGATCTAAAGGAAGTTCCAAACAAATATCCTATTAAAATTTCTTAGACAAATTTTATCAAGTTAAAAAATTTTTTCATAAGGTCTTACAGAGTTATTAAAAAAAATCATAAAATTCGACCTTCACGGCTTAGAATGTCAACAAATCAAAACTTCATTTAGGTATTTTCTTGGAAACACACGTAGAGAGAATCTCAAATCTTCAAGACATTAAAAAAGCCGAGTTAGATCGAGAAACAGGATTATTTCTTTATGAGGATATGATACTTGGTCGAAGATTTGAAGATAAATGTGCAGAAATGTACTATAGAGGGAAAATGTTTGGTTTCGTTCATCTATATAACGGTCAAGAAGCTATTAGCACTGGAATAATTGGTGCCATGAAAAAGAAACATGATTGGTTTTGTAGTACCTACCGCGATCATGTCCATGCACTTAGTGCAGGTGTTCCTTCTTTTGAAGTAATGAGCGAGCTTTTTGGAAAATCCACAGGTTGCAGTAAAGGCCGAGGGGGTTCAATGCACTTATTCTCTAGAGAACATCACTTATTGGGAGGATATGCATTTATCGGAGAAGGAATTCCAGTTGCTTTAGGAGCAGCCTTTTCAAGCAAATATAAAAAGGAAGTTTCTGGTAATAAAAATAGTGATGCGGTAACTGCTGCATTCTTTGGGGATGGAACTTGTAATAATGGACAATTTTTTGAATGTTTAAATATGGCTCAATTATGGAAATTACCAATTATTTTTGTTGTTGAGAATAATAAATGGGCTATTGGTATGGCTCACGATAGAGCAACTAGCAATCCTGAAATTTGGAGAAAAGCTTCAGCTTTTGGGATGCATGGTGAGGAAGTTGATGGAATGGATGTTTTAGCAGTAAGGGGGGCTGCTCAAAGAGCAATTGAACGTGCCAGAGCAGGGGATGGTCCCACTCTTTTAGAATGCTTGACTTATAGATATAGAGGACATTCTCTTGCAGATCCTGATGAGTTAAGGTCTGAGAAAGAGAAAGAATTCTGGGGGGAAAGAGATCCTATTAAGAAATTGGCCAAAGAAATGATTGATGGTAAGTTCGCAACTGAAGAGGAATTAAAAAGTATTGAAAAGAAAATAGATGCGGAGATAACTGAATCAGTTAAAAATGCTATAGAAGCACCTGAACCTCCATCACAAGAATTGACTAAATATATCTGGGCTGAAGATTAGATTAAATACCGCTGGGTAATTTTCTAGTTAAATTTCTCAATTTTCTCAATGCTTTAAGTTCAACTTGTCTTACTCTCTCCCTAGAGACCTCTAGTAATCTTCCTATTTCAGCAAGAGTATGTCTCTCATTTCCATCAAGCCCAAACCTTAATTTAAGAACGTGTTGCTCCTGCTCACTCAGATGACTTAACCACTTCCCAAGTTGCTCTTGATGCATTTTTTGCTCAACTTGATCCAAAGGCTCTTCATTATTACTGTCTGCAATTAAATCACCTAAAAAGCTCCTGCCATCATCACCATTCACTGGGGCATCTAAACTGCTTGTTGATAAAGCTTGTCTCAGAACACTATCTAATTCTTCCACATCAATTTCCATTGCTTCTGCAATCTCAATTCTGCTTGGCATAGCACCCAATTTATGGGCCAGTTCCCTACTAACTTTTCTTATAGAGGCTAATCTTTCGCTTAAATGAACTGGTAAACGGATCGTTCGTGATTGACAAGCAATTGCTCTTGTCATGCTTTGTCTAATCCACCAAAAAGCATAAGTAGAAAATTTATATCCTCTTGTCGGGTCAAATTTTTCAACTGCCCTCTCTAAACCAAGAGAACCCTCTTGAACTAAATCAAGAAGTTCAAGTCCTTTCCCTTGGTATTTTTTAGCCACGCTAACAACTAATCTTAAATTAGCTTTCATCATTCTATCTTTGGCTCTTCTACCAATTTTTATTGTTCTTTTTTGTTGGGTTGTGAATTCTTTGTTTTTTTCATTTAATTGGCCATCCTCCGTGAGGATCATCATCTTCTGAACTTGATTCCCCAATTCAATCTCTTCAGCAGGAGTAAGTAAGGGGACTCTGCCAATGTTTTGTAAATACCAACTTATAGGGTCATTCCCCCTCCTTTTTTGTGGCTCTGTTTGTGCTGGTAGTGATGAAACCATTAGTTCTGACCTAAATAAGGTATTAAAACTTTCCTACACTTTTTTGAAAAAAGCTCAATATTTAATGCGGGCTTCAGATTTCTAGTAAGATTTGTGAATTTATGTGTTTAAAACTAGAAATAACTCTCTTTTATTGTTTCTTTCAAGATATTTGTCTCGTTTTCCTATTTCTCATTAATTTTGATAATGCATCACCTATAGCAGATGCATTTGACCCACTTTTACAATTGGAAGCGGCAAATGAATGTAAAAGTACATATTTAGCAAAAAAATCAGTTGTTATATCCCTATTTAGGTTTAAATCAATGGCGGAACTCCCAGCTATAAACCCAGATAAAAGATCACCCAAACCAGCTCTGGCTGTCTTAGAGTCAGTCCCAAAAAGCTGCCATGCTTTTTTATTATCAGCGACTATGCTGTTAGAGCCCTTTAACAAAACACTAATATTAAATTCTTTTGCAGCATTAAGAGCTAAACCAACATTAGTATCGGATTTAATTTTAGGGAATAACCTTGTAAATTCTTTGCTATGAGGAGTAATCCATGTTTTAAATCTTCTCTCCAAAAAAAATTTTGATCCTAATTTGGATTCCGAAATTCTATTGAGTGCATCTGCATCTAGAATCAATAATCCTTCAAAACCTAGTAGGTATTCTTCTGCTTTTTCCCAATCATTATTATCAATACCAATTCCGGGGCCTACAACTAATGAATCATATGAACTTAGATCAATAGTCTTTAATGCATTGAATAAAGATGCATTTCCATTTTCTTTACATTGCATACTTCCTTTTACAACTATTTCTGGAGCAACTTGCCAAACAGATTCAGCAACTGACTCAGGCAGTAATGCGGAAATAAAACCTGCTCCACTTGACAATGCTCCTTTTAATGCCAAGTATGCAGCTCCGGGGTATTTTTCACTTCCTACGATTAATAATGTTTTACCTCTTTTATATTTATTGGAATTTTTTGGTAAAGAAGGTAAATCAATATTCTTTAAATCTTTATAAGTAACCTTAAAAATCTTTGTCTCAATCTTAGATAACTTATTACTAGGTACCCCAATATCTATATGGTGTAATTCTCCAATAAAAGGTAAAGCAGAATCTTGTGTCATTCCAATCTTATTGAGACCAATGGCTAATGTATAGTCTGCCTTTACTGAATAATCTAAAAAAGGCTCACCTTTATCAGGAGATAATCCCGTAGGAACATCTATACTTACTACCTTCCCGTTTTTATTATGAAATTTCTGAAGAAACAAATTAATTAATTTATTATCAACTTCTCTTCTTTGATTATTTCCAAAAACCGCATCAATCCAAAGTTCTTTCCCAGTTGCATTTGGGGGATCTAATAAATTTGTTACACCAATAGATGTAAGATAATTAATGTGGCTTTTTGTTAGTGTTTTTTTTATAGGGAATGGACACCATACCTTGACCAAAAACCCTTTCAAAAAAAGCTCTCTAGCTACTACCGCGCCATCCCCACCATTATGCCCAGGACCTATTACGACAGTAATTCCATGCTTTAGAAGAGATTTCCTTTTCAAGAGCCATTTACTAATTTGGATACCAGCTTTTTCCATCAATGCTTCTTGTGGCATTCCATCAGAAAAAATTTCTTTTTCTAATTTCAACATTTGCTCTGAATCAACAATTAAATGTTTAGAGTCAATTGTTGGCCATACAATTTCGTTCATAATTAGTACAAAGCAATTGAAGTACTGTTCAAAAATTTAAATTTCCATGTTAAAGACACAAAAGGATAAAAAATTAAAGAACTATTTTTCTAATAATAAAACTAAAAAGAAGAAAAATATTATTGTAGGTCTTTCTGGTGGCGTAGATAGTTCCCTTTCAGCTGCTCTTCTTGTAGAAAGAGGCTGGAATGTTGAGGGACTTACTCTTTGGCTAATGAAAGGACAAGGCTCCTGTTGTTCTGAAGGATTAGTAGATGCTGCTGGCCTTTGTGAAGATTTAGGAATTAACCATAAAATAATAGATTCAAGAGAAATATTCGAAAGAGAGGTAATTAAAAAAACTACTGAAAGCTATGAGAAAGGATTCACCCCACTTCCATGTTCTATGTGCAACAAGAATGTGAAGTTTGAAGAGATGCTTAATTACGCAATAAACAAAAAAGACTTTACTCATATTGCAACCGGACATTACGCAAGGATAAAAAAATTATCTTATGCTGAAAAATTTGATTGCAAGAGCTTTGTATTTAAGGACTTCCTTCTTCTCAGAGGTGCTGACGCAAACAAAGACCAAAGTTATTTTCTTTATTCTCTTTCGCAAGAAGTACTAAGCAGATTAGAATTTCCTCTTGGTGAAATGAAAAAAGAAGAAACAAGAAAGGAAGCCCTGAGATTAGGACTTAGAACTGCTCAAAAACCAGAAAGTCAAGATTTATGTTTAGTTGAGCATTATGGATCCATGCAGAGATTTATCGACAAACACATTGAACTCAAAGAAGGAGAAATTGTGCATTTAAATGGGAAAATCCTAGGAACTCACAATGGTATTCAGCACTTTACGGTAGGTCAAAGAAAAGGTTTGGGCATCGCTTGGCCGGAACCATTATATGTAAAAAGTTTAGACAGGGTAAAAAACATAGTTTATGTAGCAGATAAAAGTGATTTATTTAATAGAGAAGCAATAATTAGTAAGGTTAACTGGGTTTCAATCGAAGAACCTAAGCAAGAGATAGAAGTAGAAGCACAAATCAGATATAGAAGTCATCCAGTAAAAGGAACTTTAATACCTTTGAAAACATTAGATAATCCAACTAAAACATTTAAATTAATTTTTGAACAAAGTCAAAGTTCGGTAACACCCGGACAAGCTGCAGTTTTTTATAAAGGAGATATTTTATTAGGTGGCGGATTAATTAATTAATTAATTTTCCAAAAGAAATTTAATCCCATAAAAAATATAAACAATAACAAAATAGGTTTATCTCCAAATTTTGTATAGAAAGTCTTTTCGGATGAAAAATTAGGGAACACTATTTTATTTTGCTCCACATTTAAATCTAGAAGTTGAATTATTTTCCCATCATCTTGAATTAAACCCGAAGGGCCGGTATTTGACACTAGTAAATTATTTTTCTTATTTTCAATACTTCTTAATCTGGCCAAGGATAGGAATTGATTATATAGCTTAACTGGATAGGGATCTAAATTTGCTGCAGTTATTATTAGTTTTGCACCGCTATTAATAGCCTTTCTTATTTTCAATCCATCACTAACTTCATAACAGATAGCTACTGCTAATGGAGGGGTAAATTTAGGATCAAAAAATCTTGTATCAGAGCCTGGTTGAATTCCTCCTACTGCAGATAATCCTCTTGAAAAACTAACTAGAAGTTTAGGTATTTTTTCACCTAATGGAACAAGTCTATTTTTATCTATAAATGAGGTAAAAGATTTATCTCCAATTTGAAATCCGAGTAAAGAACTTCTTAACTCATTATTAGAATTTCTGAACCCCCCTGCCAACATATTAATCTTACTACTTTCATCTAGAAAAAAATTATTAGGTAGAGTTCCTTCAGGAGCAACAAGAAGTTTTGCTTGATTGGTTAAAGCATATTTTTGAGCGATAGATTGTTTTTCTTTAATAAATTCATCATCTATTTTTAATTTTTCTCTTGTTGGTATATTGGTTTGCCAAATAGCCACAGGATATTCATAATTTCTTTTTATTGGAGTTGTTAAGCCCCCAAATAAATGTAAGAAAAAAATAATAAAAAGTCCTGAAAAAAATATTTTTTTAAAATGAAGTTTTCTTCTCCATCTACCGTGACTAAAAAAAATCCAAAATCCAATCAATATTTGTAATACGCATAAACCACTTGCGCCAATCCATCTTGCCAAACCAGCAAGATAGATATCACCTGGGACAAGACCCTCTCCTAAACCTATCCAAAAAAAAGGTGTTTGAGAAAGTATCCATTCTCCAATCCCCCAAGTCAAAGATAAAAAAAATACTTTTACGGTTAAAGGTAATATTTTCATTTTAAAAACATCCTCTTGCCAGAGAACAATTTCGACTAACAATCCCCATAAATAAACTAATAACCCACCCAAAAAAGCACAAAATAATAATATTGAAATGGTGATTATTACACTTTCAATCCATGAAAACCCAAGCCATGACAATGGATGAAGATCATATAACCATGAATGACTTATCAAAATAAAGAAAAAACCCCACCAAAAATTTGCTATTTTTCTCTCACTTCCCTTCCATAAAATAAATAAAGATATCGGCATAAAAATCAGCCAAAAGTGAGTTGAAATAGAAATTCCTCCTAAAATTCCTCCTAAACAAGGGTAAAAATATTGTCTTAAACTTTTAATTTGAGTAGGGATTAACAATCTAAAATTACGAAATTAAATTTATAATCACCCATTTATTGTACCTTTATTCTGTAAACTTAGTCTTAGTAACTTACAAAATTTAAGTGAAAGAAGTCTTTATCAGTTTTGCAGTTTTTATTTGTTGTGTTTCACTAACTATTTTCAGTCAATTTAATTCACCTCAAGTCGTTAATGCTGCTGAATTAGAAACTCAATCAGTTCAAAAAACACCTCTTGAAAAACCAACAAACGTTTCAAATAAAAATTTATTTGAATTAGACCCTTCAGATCCCAATCCTATACTTTTCGCTATGGCAGAAGAAACACAATCAGACATTAATTCAAGAACAACAGACAGTGGTTTAATTATTGCTGACATTGTTAATGGAGAGGGAGATGAAGCTAATGCTGGGCAAACAGTTACTGTAAATTACACGGGAACTCTAGAAGACGGCACTCAATTTGATACAAGTATAGGTAGAGCTCCATTCAGCTTCCCCTTAGGTGCTGGACGAGTGATAAAAGGTTGGGATGAAGGTGTTGCAGGAATGAAGGTCGGAGGGAAAAGAAAATTAACAATTCCTCCTGAACTTGGTTACGGATCAAGAGGAGCTGGAAATGTAATTCCTCCTAATGCGACTTTGATCTTTGAAGTTGAATTATTAAAAGTCAATTAAATTAAGTAAGAAAAATATCTAAGACTTTTCAATTTAGTTAATATCCAAGTAATATATATACAACACCGAAAATTTGAAATGTTTAGTAAATTCATCAATTCTTTTCTAGATAAAAAATCCCCAATTGCAGTCCATGCTCACTGTGATGGTCCTTGTGGTGTTTATGATCCAGCATCTACGAGAGTTGCTGCTGAAGCAGTTTTATCCATGACAAAAAAACTTATAGCACTGGAAGCTCCTTCTAGCACTGATTCAGCAGAGTGGGCTGCATATAGCAATACATTTTCTAGATATGTTGCAGTTAAAGAAGAGCAAGCAAAAGAAACAAAGAAAGAACTCCTAATTTTGTGGACAGATTACTTTAAACCAGTTCACTTAGAAACTTATCCAGACTTACATGAAACCATTTGGAAGGCGGCTAAATTATGCAGTGCATGCAAAGTTAATATTGATTTAGCTCAAGCTGAAGAATTAATGAGTTATGTAGAAAAGATTCATAATATTTTCTGGGCTTCAAAAGGAAGATCAGATGCTTTTGTAAAAGCTAGTTAATTTAATTATTTTCAAAAGTTTCCTTGAATTAATTTTATTTATCTTAGGTTTAAGAAAAACCGCTATTATTAGCGGTGACTCAATGTTACCTTCCCTCAAAAAAGGAGAAATTGTTTTTTTTAAAAATTATAAAGAAGGTAAATCAGATCTTCAACCTGGACAAATAGTTATTTTTAACCATCCACTTAAAAATAAAAGACTAATAAAAAGGATAAATTCAGTAAATCAATATAATATTGAGGTTCTTGGTGACAATATTGAATTTAGCGAAGATAGTAATAAATTTGGATTAGTAAACAACGATAAAGTTATTGGGATTGTCACTTCTAAATTAATCATTCCTAAATTAAAAGATTTTTTAATTCAAAAAAACAACCGCACTTTTTTGAATCCAAAATAATCCCATAGAGAAGGAAAGCCCTCCTGCTAAAGCTATTAATCTTTTAGTAAATTTTTGACTTGCTTTAAAGGTTGTAAAAGATATTAAACAAGTAAAAAGATTCATACTGATAAGTGAGCCCACCAAGTATGAAATCAAATATAAGCAAGCACTCGTTAAAGGTAGTGCTAAAGCAGGAAGGACTGCAAGAAAATGCGAACCTCCAGCTATGCCATGTAGCAAACCTAAACCTGTTAAAGCATGAGAGTGCTTATTATTATTTTTTTGCTTATTAACATGAAAGTGCAAGTGACGATGTGCAATTCCATTCTTATGCCTATGAGAGTGTGAGTGTATACTTAGTTGAAAAGAATATCTAATAGCAAATAACCCAACAATTAGCAGAGAAATTCCAACTAGGAATTCGGCAATATTGGAAAATTTGTTTAATGGCGTAATATCCTTAATAAAAATTGCTAGGAAAGTTAACAAGAGTACACCAGAAGAGTGTCCTAAACCCCATGAGAAACTATTCTTAAGAGCTTTTTGGGGATTATTAATCGCTGCTGGTGCCATTGCAATTAGATGATCTGCACCACCAACAACATGTACAAATCCTGCAACTATTCCGGTTAATATTACAGCCTGCATATATATTCAGTACAACTCTTTTTATACAATTTTATAGCACGATTCACAGTCAAAATTAAATTGAGTCAAATAATTTCTTGAAAGATTTTTCAATATTACTTTCTCTCATAAAAGTTTCACCAATTAATACACCCTTGATTCCAATAGATCTAAGCGATTCTAAATCTTGGGCACAATTAATTCCGGATTCACTAATGGGAAGAATATTTTGTTTTAAAAATATTTCTGCATATGTATTCATCAATTCTATCGATGTTTTTAAATCTGTTTTAAAAGTCTTTAAGTCCCTATTATTTATTCCAATCAAATTAAAGGATTTTAACTTTAGTATCCTTTCTAATTCATCTTCATTATGGACTTCAACAAGAACACTCATCTTTAAATTATCAGCAATTTTCTTTAGGTAAATTAAATCATCATCACTTAAAATCGCAGCGATTAATAATATTGCATCAGCACCAGATACCCTTGCTTTATAAATCTGATAAGCAGAAATAATAAAATCTTTGCAGAGTAGAGGGAGATTAGTTGATTTCCTTACAGTTTCAAGTATTTCAAAACTACCCTGAAAAAACCTTTTATCAGTAAGTACTGAGATACATGAAGCACCTAATCCTTCATAACAAATTGCTATATCAACAGGGTTAAAATCTTTTCTGATAACTCCTTTACTCGGACTAGCTTTTTTTATTTCTGCAATCACTCCTGGTTTTATTTTTGAATCCAAGATATTTTTATAAAAATCTTTGGGGGTAGGAAGTTTTTCAATTTTTTTTATTAGATCTTCTAAAGAAACTATTTTTTTAAAATTCTTAATTTCAATGTCCTTGTGCCATACAATTTCTTCTAGAATATTTTTTGCTTGTGCTTCTCTATGAGGTACAGCATATTCTAAATTTTCTACCCTTACTGTTGGATTTGGTGGCCTGCGTCTTATCTCCATTAATTTTAGATATTATTTTATTTGAGAAGCCGCTTGTTTATATGCGACCTCAACTACTTCACTAAGAGTGGGATGCGTATGAACTTCTTTAGATAATTCAATTACATCTTGGTTCCTTGAAATAGCGTTCGAAATTTCTTGAATCAAATCAGCTGCATGTAACCCAAAAATATGAGCACCTAATACTTTCCCATTATCTTTATTGAAAATCAACTTTAGCAATCCATCACTCTCTAATTCAGCCAATGCTTTTGAATTAGCCTTAAAGAAACTTTTGACAACTCCTAAAGTAAAATTTTCTTTTGCAGATATCTCTTTAGCTTGAGCTTCAGAGAGACCAACTGAACTTATCTCAGGGTGAGTAAAGGTTGCTGCAGGGATACTTTTATAGTTAATTTCGACGTTACCACCGCAAATATTATCAACAGCAATAGTACCTTGCGCTGCAGCTGTATGGGCAAGCATTAGTTTGCCTGTTACATCTCCAACAGCCCAAATGTTAGGTATTATTTCATCACCGTTCTTAACTCTCATTTGATCATCTACAGAAATGAAACCTTTTACTGTTTCGATCCCAACCGACTCAAGATTTAAGTTATTACTATTAGGACTTCTGCCAGTTGCAACTAGTACAGCGTCAACTTCTAAAGTTTCTACATGTTCTTTAGATTTTGCATCTGTCAGTTCTATTTTCACAGGACATCCGGGTGTTATTTTTGTTGCAAAAACATTTGATTTTGTGTCTATATCTCTTGCTTGAATAAGGTTCTTCTTGGCAATTTTTGTAATATCTGGATCAAATGTTGGCATAATATTTTCCAAAGCCTCGATCATGGTCACTTCACAACCTAGTGCGGTATAAACATCAGCAAATTCTAATCCTATATATCCGCTTCCAATAATAGCTATCCATCTTGGAAGCCACTCAAGTTTAACTGCATCATCACTAGTAAATACAGTTCTATTATCCAAAGTTATTCCACGGGGTACAAAAGGAGAAGAACCAGTTGCTATAACAATATTCTTACATGTGAAAATTTTATCAATTCCGTTTTTATCTCTTACACCTACTTTTTGATTTCCTTCAATTCTGCCAATGCCCAAAATAATTTCAACTCCACTCCTTTTGAGAGTTTTTGTTAAATTTTCTCTAACATTTGTAACTAAATTATTTGCATGATCTGCAATTTTTGATCTCTCGAACCTTACTGGGGAAGCATGAATACCAAATTTAGCTAAATGTTCATAATTAGCGATTTCTCTGACTTTTCCGCTTGCAGCTAAAAGAGCTTTAGATGGAACACAACCCTTGTTAACACAAGTACCTCCCATATCAGAAGATTCTACTATTGCGACTTTCAGTCCCTTACCAGCAGCATGTTTAGCGGCATCAAAACCTCCATATCCTGCTCCTATTACGATTAAATCAAAATCAAAATTTGAATCAGTCACTTTTTATTTACTTATTAGAGATGTATGCGACTCTTTTTCGTTCTAGTAATAATGGAACTGCAACACAAGCCACATTCAATGATTCTACAAGCTCACTATGCGGAATTGTAATTTTTTCATTAAAAGCTTCTTGAATTTTTTTATGAATACCTTGACCTTCATTACCCAAAATTAATGCGGTACGTTTAGACCAATCAATTTCCCAGTATGGTTTTGAAGGTTTTTCTGAACTTTTATTATTGCTACTAGTAGAGAAAATCTTAAATCCTACATTTGACAACTCAGACAAAGACTTGAATAAAGAATTTAATATTTCTTCTTCAGTTCCATCAAATCTTAAAAATGGCAGATGAAAAACTGCACCAGAGGATGCCCTTAATACCTTTTGGCCTAATGGGTGCGCACCTCCAGCTAAAAAAATTGCATTAACACCAGCAGCTAAAGCAGTTCTAAAAAGATTACCCATATTCCCAGGGTCTTGAATCCTGTCGAGAACAAGAACAAAATCATCTTTTCTATTAAATTGATAATTAGGTATTGATGAAATTTCTACTAAAGCTGCTATCCCATCTGGATTAATTGTTGAAATCGCAGAAGCTAAAACCTCTTCTGAAACCAAAGTTATCAATGATTGATCAAACTTTTTGCTAAGATTTTGGTTCTTTTTTAGCCATTTTTCAGTAACTAAAATTTTGGAGGGGGAATTTCCAGACTTCAACAATTCCTCAATAAGATGAGTACCTTCTATACAAAAAAAATCTTTTTCTTTGCGAGAGGATCCGCTTTTAAATGATCTAAATCTTTTAACTAGATTATTGTTTTTACTAGTTATTTTTAAAAAAGTTTTTTCTATGAGTAATTTGAAAATTTTGTTAACTTACATATTTTAATTCTTTAAAACTTTTGATCAATAAATTTTAAAATTTAATATCCTAAAAATTGAATAACATATTTTTACTTTTAATTAATATTCAAGACGTTACATAAGGTGGACTTACTAATTTTCGTTTGTCATCATGAATCTAATAAACTAAGTCTTAATGATTTGCGGAAGCAAAAATAAGTCATATCTTAAATCACAAAATTTAAAGATTTTTGGCCAAGGCAAATTAAATGGAATCGTTGAGATAAGTGGTGCCAAGAATTCGGCTTTAGTTTTGCTCGCGGCATCATTACTAACTAATGAAAAGATAGTTCTTCATAATGTTCCTTGTCTTACTGATATTGAAAAAATGTGTAATATCCTTAGAAATTTAGGGGTTAATATAATAGAAAAAAACAATAAATTAGAGATAGATTCACAAAATATTTCTATTGAAGAACTTCCATATGAACTTGTTAAGGGACTAAGAGCAAGTTTCTTTTGTATCGGTCCACTATTAAGTAAGTTTGGAGAGGCTAAAGTTCCTTTGCCTGGAGGGTGCAAAATTGGTTCTAGGCCAATAGATGAGCACATTAAAGGGCTTAAAGCATTAGGAGCGGAAATTCTTATTGAAGAAGGAATCGTCAAAGCAAACATTAAAGGAGAGAAAAGTAGATTAATTGGCACTCATCTCAAACTAAAATGTCCAAGCGTAGGAGCAACTGAAACCTTAATAATGGCAGCATCATTAGCGGAAGGAAGAACTACAATTGAAAATGCTGCAAGAGAACCTGAAGTTCAGGATTTATGCCAAATGCTTAATAAAATGGGTGCAAAAATTTACGACTCTGGTAAAGAGAAAATAATTATTGATGGTGTTAATAAACTTGGTGGTTGTACTCATAAAGTCATCCCAGATCGAATAGAAGCTGGAACTTTTTTAATAGCTGCGGCGGCGACCTCCTCTTCAATAACAATTTCTCCTGTGATTCCTAATCATCTTGAAGCTGTTACTAATACCCTTCAAAAGAGTGGTAGTAAAATCACCATTAAAGGTAATTCAATCATAATAAACCCTAGAGAGCTTAAGGCAGTTAATATAAATACTGCCCCTTTTCCAGGTTTTCCAACTGATTTACAGGCTCCATTTACAGCTTTAATGACAATCGCCAATGGTGAATCAAAAATAACCGAAACAATTTTCGAAAACAGAATGAATCATGTTCATTTACTCAATAAAATGGGTGCAAATATAAAATTAAAGAAAAACGTTGCTTCTATTAAAGGTGTAAAGACTATTGATGGTATGGATTTAGTTGCCTCAGATTTAAGGTCATCAGCTGCATTAATAATTGCTGGAATTATAGCTAAAGGGAGAAGTAGAATCTATGGTTTAGAGCATTTAGATAGGGGTTATGAAAATTTTGAATCAAAATTAAAAATATTAGGTATTAACATAACTAGAGAATTTAGTAAAAGAGCCTTCACTAATAAAGAATATAAAATTGCTTCTGATACTGACGATGTTCCCAAAACTAGGGCTGCTTAAGCTTTAATTTTGGATTAATTATTTTAAACGTAAGCAATATTTATTAGAGAAATACAACCCAAAAATAATAACAAAAATGCTAAAAACCGATTAGACCAAATTCTATTTAAACCACTAAACTTATATTGATTCATGCCCAAGTTCCACTATTAGAACCTATAGCTGTAAATATCGTTACTACAATAAAAAGATAGGGAACAAATTTTAAAGATAATTTTTTTGCTTGAGTTTTAGACATTGTTTTTTTATTTAATGTAACATAATATTACTAAACATGAAGTTATTTTTTTAAAAAAGTAACTATTATTGGTATTTAGTTACGAAACTGTGTCATAAGTGCTTGAAATTTTATTTTTTTCTTAATTATTGTCAGCAAATCCAATAAATATATCACTGTTTTTTTATAAATGGATTTTAACTAATAACAAATGTGCTCTGGATCGCTTTTTCTTAACCGCCAAGCGCATAGTCAATAAAATGATTTTTGTTATAATAAAAAAGTTCATTATTTTTCAAAAGCCTTGGGAGCGTGGTGGAATTGGTAGACGCACCGCACTCAAAATGCGGCACCTTCGGGTATGTCGGTTCAAGTCCGACCGCTCCCACTTTGATGAATACTTATAGTCGATTCAATATATCTTTCAAAAAAGGAAAAGGTTGTTGGCTATGGGACAAAAGAGGTAAAAAGTATCTTGATGCAGTCGCTGGTATAGCAACTTGTAGCCTCGGCCATAGCGATAGAGTTTTAAGAAGAAGGCTATCAACTCAACTAAAAAAGATTCAACACATCTCAAATCTCTACAATATCGAAGAACAAGAACAATTAAGCGAAACTTTAACGGATATGAGTTGTGCTGAAAGCGTCTTTTTCTGCAATAGTGGTGCGGAAGCAAATGAATCCGCAATTAAATTAATTAAAAAATATGGAAATACTTTAAATAAAGATAAAGAATCAATTATTCTCGCAGCAGAATCTAGCTTTCATGGCAGAACTCTGGCAGCCTTGAGTGCTACTGGTCAGCCCAAATATCAAAAAGGTTTCGAACCAATGATTCAAGGGTTCAAATTTTTTAAATTTAACAATTTTGATTCGGTAAAAAAATTATTTAAAGAGTGTGAAAATAATGATCAAATAATTTCCGGTGTTTTAGTTGAACCAATACAAGGAGAAGGTGGAGTAATTCCTGGAAATAAAATATTTTTTAAAAACCTGAGAGATATATGTGATAAATATAATTCTCTTCTCATTTTAGATGAGGTCCAAAGTGGAGTAGGTCGAACTGGGAAAATGTGGGGCTATGAGAATTTAGGAATTGAACCTGATGGATTCACCCTTGCTAAAGGATTAGGAGGAGGTCATGCAATTGGAGCATTATTGGTAAAAGAAAAAGCCAACATTTTTTCTCCAGGAGATCATGCAAGCACTTTTGGGGGGAACCCTTTCGCCTGTAGAGCTGCTCTAACCGTATTAGAAGAAATAAATAGAAGAAATCTTATCAATAATGTTTATCTAAGAGGGGAACAATTAAGTGCTGGGTTTGAAGAATTGTCAAAAAAATTTCCAAATATTATTAACGGAAAAAGAGGTTTAGGTTTAATACAAGGTCTTGTTATCAATGATGATTATGCTGATGCAAAAAAAATTACATTAAAAGCTTTTGATAAAGGATTACTGGTAGTCCCTGCAGGAGGGAACGTTGTAAGGATCGTGCCACCATTAGTTATATCTCGAAGAGAAATTAATATTCTTTTGAATAAGCTAAATTCCATTTTTGAAGAGTTATAGCAAATAAAAATTTTGAAAAATGCAAATTTAAAAATTTTTGAATTATTATCACCTAAATATGAAAGGGATAATATCAATTTGGGTTTATCAAGAATTAAAAAAGCACTTCAAGAACTTGGATATCCTTGCAAGAATATCCCCGCAATACAAATTATTGGAACCAATGGGAAAGGATCAATCGCGGCATATTTAGAAAGTATACTTTTTGAAGCTAAAAGGAATTTTGGTGTAACGACATCTCCTCATCTTTTGGACGTATGCGAGAGGATTAGAGTTAATAAAAAAAATATTAACAAAACTGATTTCGAAAAAATCTATAGATTAATAGATAAAAAATTTTCAACATTTGAATTAACTCCTTTTGAAAAAATCATTTGCTGCGCACTAAATTTTTTTGACCATAAAAAAGTTGAATTGCTCATTCTTGAAGCTGGCTTAGGGGGACGATTAGACGCGACAACAGCCCATAAATCCAGACCAATAATTGCTATTGGGAATATTGGTTTAGACCATAAAGAATTTCTTGGAGATACGATTGAAAAAATTGCCAAAGAAAAATTAGCAGTTATTGAAAAAAACTCAATTGTCATCTCATGCACCCAAAATAGTCAAGTTCAAAATTTAATAACCAAAAAAGTTAAAGAGGTTGGAGCAGAAATTATATGGAAAGATTCAATTTCAAACAGCTATGAGCTTGGATTAAAAGGAATTTTCCAAAAGCAAAATGCTTCAGTAGCTATTGGAGCAATTGAAGCGCTGAATAATTTGGGATTTAATATTAAAGAAAAACACATATCTGAAGGTCTTAAAAATACAGCTTGGAAGGGAAGGCTAGAAATAATAAATTATTTCAACAAAGAAATTCTTGTAGATTGTGCGCATAATTATCCTGCTGCAAAAGCACTCTCTAATGAGCGAAGCAATTGGGAGAATGAAGATAAAGGCATTTATTGGATTTTAGGTATCCAAAGACAAAAAGATATTTACGCAATATTAAAAACACTTCTAAAGAAAAATGATCACTTGTTACTTGTGCCAGTTCCAAACCAACCTAGTTGGCGATTAAACGATCTCACTCAGATTAAAGAAATTGACTTTCAAAAAACAATTGAATTTAAAACATTTAAACTTGCCTTTGAGTATTTATTTTCCCTAGAAAAATGGCCACCTAATCATCCTGTTCTAACAGGTTCTATTTTTTTAGTTGCTGAATTTATTAAATTTGCAAATAAACAGAAATGTTAAATATTAAATTGTTCCTTTACCTCCCAACCTTCCAATTTTCCTGGATTTAATAGCCCTTTAGGATCAAATTTTAATTTCGCTTTTACTTGATCTGCGTCAACTACTCCTAGGCCTCCGCCTTCGACAGTTAAAAGATGGGGATTAAAAATAAACGCACCAAGTTTCTTACAATCTTCCATTATTTCATTTAATTCATCTATCCCATTCCACTTTAATAAAGGCAAAGCCGCTAATCGCGGTGATCCTTGTTGAGAGACTGCCTCTAAATGCCAAAGAACTTTTCTACCCCATTTTTTTCTCAAAAAATTAATTAATTCTAGTTCATTATTAAGTGGCAAAAGCATCTGTAAATACGTCCAATTTTTATCCCTAGACCTCATATGAAGAGTTGTATGATTCCATACTACTTCAGAAATTCCATTGACAAGTTTTTCTTCTTCCCCAAGGAGGGTAGATTCAACTTTGAATTTTTTACAAATTAGATCGATGGTTTTTGTTCCTCCAAGAGTAGATTGAATTAATATCTTGTGACTTCTAGAGTTACTTTTAAACCATTTTGGCATTTGATCTACAATTTCTTCTTCAAGAATTGCTCCCAGTTTCAGATCAATTGCTGCGCTCGTAAGAGTTTTTAATATTTCTATTGTTTTATCAAATTCAATGCAGTCGATAACTATTGAATACCACTTACGTTTGATATCAGTAGCAAGTAATAAAGAAGTGATTATTCCATTAGTCCCATAAGCATGATTTAGAGGTTCGGATTCTTCAGCATCAAATTTTAAAAATGCAGGTTTTTCATTCATCGTTACTGCCTCTAAACCAATAAGATTTCCTGGATCTCTTAAAAATCCCCACCTAATGGACCCAATACCTCCTGATCCACCTGCAATAAAACCTCCAATTGTTGCAGTTTTCCAAGTACTAGGAAGTAACCTCAATTCCCTCCCATATTTCTCTAATTGTTTATTCAAATCTCCCATGACACAGCCAGACTGTACTTTTACAAAACCTGTATCTGGATCAAATGCTTCTAACTTATTAAAGTGACTCATCTGCATTACAACTCCTTTAAACAATGGGACAGCTTGTCCATAATTACCTGTACCTGAACCCCTTAAAGTAAGTGGGATAGAAAATTCCCAACAAATTTCTGCTACTTCCTTTACAGCTTTGTGATCACTAGGTCTTACCACCAAATCAGCAATACATTCGTCTAATTTTTCAGTAAGGATTGGAGAGTAGTTATAAAAATCTTTTGAAAGTCTTTTTATGTCAGATTGGCTTTCAATAATCTCTAAGTTGTTGACTTCCCTAAATTTGTCTATAAATTTAAAACTATTTGATGTCATTAATAAAATTTTTATTGTTTTGTATATAAATTAGCCGATTAGCAATATAAATCGCCTTTTATAAAAACTTTTCTCTTTAAGGTACTCGAAAAAACATCTGCCCATCTTTGTGCATCTAAAATTACAAAGTCAGCAGGGCAACCTTTTTTAATTAAACCATCCCATTTTAAGTTTAATAATCTACTTGGAGCTAAAAAAATAGAAGATAAAGTCATTCTCTCCCAAG
The DNA here is from genome assembly GCA_003216775.1 of Prochlorococcus sp. AG-402-K21. Taxonomy (GTDB): domain Bacteria; phylum Cyanobacteriota; class Cyanobacteriia; order PCC-6307; family Cyanobiaceae; genus Prochlorococcus_A. The sequence continues at coordinate 119,702 of QCII01000006.1, read as the reverse complement.
GATTTAGTTGAAGCATAGGTAAAGAGCAAGACAACATATAAAAAGGGTCAAAATTACCAAATGGGTACCAGGGATCTTGAACGTTATCACTACCAAGAGATACATCCACATGAGATTTTTGTAATTGCTTTATTGGCGCAACTGGTCTTTTTAATTGAGTAGTTTTAGTGTCTCGATTGAGCAGCCAAAAGTTTGTTAATGGTAAAGCAATAACTTTAATATTTTTCTTAGCCATTTTTTCTCCTAAATTTAAAATCTCTTTATGACTTAGAGAAATAAGACTACTCAAATGACTACAAGTAATCGGAACACTATTAATTTTTGAATCTTCGATTGTCTCTAATAAGACTTTTATTCCTGCTCCAGGCTCAATAATTGATTCATCTATGTGCAAATCAATTTCTAATTTATATTTACTCGCGAGAAGAAGCATCTTTGACAGAAATTTACTTGTATCTTGTTTATTAAAAGGAGGAACAACAACTCCCCCTAAAATACCTCCATTAGAGGAAAATATTTTTGCTAACTCTTCTCCACTAGAAGTATCCCAGAATTCCAATGGGGCTAAAGCAACAAATTGTAATGTCAACTCAGATGAAAATTTTTTTTGTAATTTAAAAAGTTCAATCCAAATATCAATCGGTTGACTTTTGTATGTATCAATATGAGTTCTAATAGCTCGGTATCCATTTTTTATGGCAAGTTCTAATGATTTTTCAACTCTCTTAAGAACCTTATCAGAGGTTCTAGTTTTATGTTCTTCAAGATTTACGGCTAACGCGCCCCCATAGTTTGATTCCAGATTAGGGAAATCTACCCATGTAAAAGCCTTATCAACATGCGAATGCGTCTCAACAAATCTCGGGAATAGAATATTTTTTGGTTTTTTATTTTTACTTTTTAAAGGCTTTAGTTCAGAAACAAATCCATTCTCCCAATTGATGGAAACTGAGCATAAGTCCTCCACATCAATATTGAGATTATCTAAGTCCTCTATTAAACAAAGGTTTCTGGGAATAAGAACCTCAGCCGTTCCGGAATTACTCAATTTTTTAAATTTTCTTCTATTTTAAAACATTAGAAAACTTTCTTAATAAAAAATAATTCAAATTGAGCTAAAAGATAAAATTAACTATGAAAAATTACCCTTGAGTTGTTAAATTTATAAATGTGAGGCGGGCGTCGCCAAGTGGTTAAGGCAGCGGCTTGTGGCGCCGCTATTCGGGGGTTCGAATCCCCTCGCTCGCCCTCAAAAAAATTGCAGCAAAATTATTTAACTTGTAATTTTGAATTAAAGTTCATAAAAAAATTCCTAGCAAAGTGCTAACAAAAACAAAACCAGACGAAAAAAAATTTCAAAGGGGTTCAACTATAGGCAGTTATTGGATAACCACATTTGGATGCCAAATGAACAAGGCTGATTCTGAGAGAATGGCTGGGACATTAGAGAAAATGGGATATGCCAGAGCAGAAAATGAATTAAATGCCGATTTGGTCTTATACAATACCTGCACTATCAGAGATAATGCGGAGCAAAAAGTTTATAGCTTTTTAGGAAGACAAGCAAAAAGAAAACACAAGACACCTAGCCTTAAACTGATTGTTGCAGGTTGCCTTGCGCAGCAAGAGGGAGAGTCATTACTAAGAAGAGTCCCAGAACTTGATCTAGTAATGGGGCCTCAACACGTAAACAACCTTGAGAATCTACTGGGGAAAATTGATTTAGGAAATCAAGTTGCTGCCACAGAAGAAACCTACATTTCTGAAGACATAACAAGTGCCAGAAGAGAAAGCTCTATTTGCGGCTGGGTTAATATCATTTATGGATGTAATGAAAGATGTTCATATTGTGTAGTTCCATCTGTAAGAGGTAAAGAGCAATCAAGATATCCAAATGCAATAAAAAGTGAGATCCAAAAATTAGCTGATGATAATTTTAAAGAAATTACTCTTTTGGGTCAGAATATTGATGCTTATGGTAGAGATCTTCCAGGAACTACAAAAGAGGGGAGAAAAGAAAATACTCTAACTGATCTTTTATATTATATTCATGATGTTCAAGGAATTCGCAGAATAAGATTTGCTACTAGTCATCCAAGATATTTTTCAAAAAGATTGATTCAAGCTTGTTTTGAACTCGATAAAGTCTGTGAACATTTCCATATCCCCTTCCAAAGTGGAAATGATGAAATCTTAAAGCAAATGTCCAGAGGATACACCATTAAAAAGTATAAAAATATTATCGAGAATATAAGATCATTAATGCCAGACGCATCGATCACAGCTGATGCAATAGTTGCTTTCCCAGGAGAAACCGAACAACAATATCAAGATACATTAAAGCTGATATCAGAAATTGGCTTTGATCAAGTAAATACAGCCGCATACTCTCCAAGACCAAACACTCCTGCAGCAGTTTGGTCGAATCAACTTTCGGAAGAGGTAAAAAAAACTAGATTGCAAGAAATTAATGCTTTGGTCGAGAAAACTGCCAGAAGCAGAAACCAAAGATACATCAATAATATCGAAAGTGTTTTAATTGAGGGTTTAAATCCAAAAAATTCCTCGCAAATTATGGGTAGAACTAGAACAAATAGATTAACTTTCGTAGAGATTCCAAATAACATTCAATTTAATTTTTCATTGGGTGATGAGATAGATGTCAGAATTAATGAAGCAAGACCTTTTTCATTAACAGGTGAACTTTGCAAATAATTTTTTTTAAATGATCGGGGAAAAGAAAAATTGTATTGGATTAATATTTGGTGGTTATTCCAATGAACATGAAGTTTCTATATCCTCTGCGAAAACAGTTTTTCGAGCATTTAATTCAGAAATAAACAAAAAACGCTTTACAGTTAAAGCCTTTTATATAAACCAATTTGGAGATTGGCTTGATAGTGATAGTTCAGAAAAAATCCTAACTGGTGAAATTGAACACAACACAACAACAAAACATGGAATTTCAAATCAGGAAAAAATTAATTTCCTAGATGGAATTAACTTTCAAAATATTGATGTTTGGTTTCCTCTTCTGCATGGATTTAATGGAGAAGACGGATCAATTCATGGCTTACTGAAATTCACGAAGAAACCCCTAGTCGGATGTGGGATTATAGGCTCTGCTTTAGGAATGGATAAAATAGTGATGAAAACAATATTCTCAAATCTTAAGCTTCCACAAGTTAATTATCTGGTTTTTCAAAATGAAAATCTTAATGATAAAGAAGTAAAAAATAAGTTAATTCATGAGATTTTAAAAAAATTAAATTTTCCTCTTTTTGTTAAACCATCTAACTCTGGATCATCTCTTGGCATCTCTAAAGTCAGAAATGAATCAGAAATATTTCAAGCATTAGAAAAGGCTTGGGAAATTGATTCAAGAATTTTAATAGAGGAAGGTTTAGAGGTAAGAGAGATTGAATGTGGAATAATTGGGAATGCAGAACTCTTACCCTCAGAGATAGGCGAAGTAAAGTACGAAAGTGATTGGTATGATTACAATTCAAAATATAACCTAAATAATAAGATAACTATCCCAGCTGAAATCGATTATAAAATCACCCAAGAAATTAAAGAAATTGCCATTAAAAGTTGTAGAGCACTTAATATTTTTGGTTTTGCAAGGGTAGATTTCTTTTTAGAAAAATCTTCAAATAAAATTTTCTTAAATGAAATAAATACAATTCCTGGTTTTACACAAAACAGTATGTTTCCAATGCTTTGGAATGCTTCAGGTTTAAATATTGAACAACTTGTGGCTAAACTAGTAGATATATCTCTAGATTTATAATCCAAATCAAATGTTGCATGGACTTCTTTGGTTGCCATTACTTTTAATCTTCGTTTTACTAACTGCACTAGGATGGTTAGAGAGAAGAAGGCAGAATCTTTTTAGAAGCTGGGCCATTGGTTCTGAACTTTGTAAATTAGATAGTTCATGTGCAGCATCCTTAAAAGATGGGAAATTAAGATGGAGTGCATTTGAGGCTGGTAATTTTGAAGAGAAAGATAGTTTTACAATCAAGAAATTAGAATTAGTTGAATTAATGGCACTAACTTCAGGTGAAGCTCCTCTAACGAGTGAATCTCAAGGAAAGTGTAGGTTAAGACTGGTAGGTGGCGGGAAAGAGATGGATGTACCATTTTCAGATGCAGAGCAGGCGAGAGAATGGATGGACCAATTGATGAAAAAAGCTAGATGTGATTTGTGAAAATCCAGAAAAGAATAAAACTAAGAAGCCTTTTATTCCGAATTTTATTTTTAATTTCAACAAGCTTAATAAGCCTCAGAACTTTAAAAAAGGTGCATATTCAGGATATTAAATTTTCTGGAAGTGAATTATTTGCCCCGAATGATGTTGCAAATAATTCATCATTAAAATTTCCTATTCGATTAATTTTTATTAAAACTAATTTGCTAGAAAAAGAGTTAAAACAAAATTTATCTCTAAAGAATGTTTCAGTAAATAGACAAATATTTCCTTTTGGATTAAAAGTTTACCTAAATACAAGGACACCAATCGCTTACGCTGAAAAAACATCAAATAAAAAAAAGATATCAGGCTTTATTGATAAAGATGGAGTTTTTATAGATGAACAAAATGCAGATAAAAAAAATTTAAGTAAATTAGATATACAAGTTTTTGGTTGGAAAGAAAAGTTTAAAAAAATATTATCTGAAATTTTAATTGCTCAAGAGAAATATGATTTTGATTTAGTTAAAATAACTTTTACTCCGAACGGATTTCTAACTGTTGAAGAAAAAGATTTAAAAACAATATTTCTGGGATTTAATCCCGATTTAATCAACTATCAGTTAAAGATAATTAATAACCTGAAAAAGGAATTTAAGAAAAATAACTTTTCTGAAAAAATAGATAATATTGATCTCCTAGATCCAAATAAACCAAAAATAAAAGTGTTCAAACCCTAATATTTGGAAATAAGTTTTAAATAATTTTTTTTAATTATTGTAGTGTTGATGAGGGTTTAGCATTCAAAACAAAATATTTATTAAATAAACATTTTAAGGATTTTCCTCAACAAATTCCTACAGATGAGCTTAGTAAGTTCATAATGCACCCAATACTAGTATTAGATTCCTATTTAGAGATGAGCTTCGGTAACAATCCAAACTTTGATCAATCGAGAGAAATCCTTCCAAGCCAAAACGCCAAAATTGAAGTAATTGGCGTTGGTGGGGGTGGAAGTAATGCTATAAACAGAATGATTGATAGTGACCTTGAAGGCGTTTCATTCAGAGTTCTTAATACTGATGCACAAGCCTTACTTCAGTCCTCCGCAGAGCAAAGGGTTCAATTAGGTCAGAACCTAACAAGAGGACTTGGAGCAGGTGGCAATCCAAGTATTGGTCAAAAGGCTGCCGAAGAATCTAGAGAGGAGCTTCAACAATCGCTAGAGGGATCTGACTTGGTATTTATAGCAGCAGGAATGGGTGGGGGTACTGGCACGGGAGCAGCTCCAGTTGTTGCTGAAGTAGCAAAGCAAAGCGGTGCATTAACTATTGGCATAGTAACTAAACCTTTTTCTTTCGAAGGAAAAAGGAGAATGCGACAAGCAGAAGAAGGAATTGCAAGATTAGCAGAAAATGTTGATACCCTAATTGTTATTCCAAATGATCGTTTAAAAGAAGTTTCTGCTGGTGCCTCTATTCAAGAAGCGTTCAGGAATGCAGATGATGTCTTAAGAATGGGAGTTCAAGGTATAAGTGAAGTAATTACTCGCCCAGGCGAGGTTAATCTTGACTTTGCTGATGTTAGATCAGTTATGACTGAAGCTGGTACAGCGCTTCTTGGCATGGGTATTGGATCTGGTCGATCTAGGGCTATGGAGGCTGCTCAAGCTGCAATTAATAGTCCATTACTAGAAGCAGGAAGAATTGATGGAGCAAAAGGTTGTCTTGTAAATATAACTGGAGGAAAAGATATGACTCTTGACGATGTTACTGCAGTAGGTGATGTTATTAGTGAGGTCGTAGATCAGGATGCAAATATAATAGTTGGTCAAGCGGTTAACGAGTCAATGGAAGGTGAGATACAAGTTACTGTAATCGCCACTGGATTTGAAACAAATCAACCATTAAACCAACAAAGAATAAAAAACAGATTATCAAGCCAACCCTTATACAATTTCTCTGACAATAAAGGATCAGGAGCAAGTATTCCTGAATTTTTGAGATTAAGACAAAATAAAAAAGATATAGATTAATAAGTAAAATAAAGTGACTCGGTTATCTCGCCTGCCTCAAGCATCCCTTGTGGCTGCTACCTTCCGGTCCTGACCAGGTTTAGGCGTTAAAACCGCGAAAGGCCGAGTCAAAAACATATTAGCAATTCTTGATTAAAAAAGATACATAAATTTCTTATGTTACCTTCAGACCTCCTTAAATATAAAAAAAAATCTCAAAAAATTATTGCACTTACTGCATGGGACTCTATATCAGGATCCATTGCTGAACAGGCAAATGTTGATCTTGTCTTAGTAGGAGACTCCTTGGCAATGGTCTGCTTAGGATACAAATCCACATTGCCATTAACTTTAGAAAATATAATTTATCATACTAATGCTGTTTCAAGAGGTTTTAAAAAGAAAATTGATGAACAACCTTTGGTCGTTTCAGACATGCCTTTTCTGACTTACCAATGTGGAGAAGATAAAGCTGTCGAGTATGCAGGGAAAATCATTCAAAGCACTTACGCAAAAGCTGTAAAGGTAGAAGGAGCTGAACCAGAAATACAAAAAGTCATTTCTAGATTAATAAGAATGGGAATCCCTGTAATGGGTCATATAGGTCTCACTCCACAAAGTTATTTAAATTTAGGATTTAAGAAACAAGGAGAGAACTTAGAAAGCCAAGAAAAAATCAAGCAAGAGGCTACTATTCTTGAAGAATTAGGATGTTTTTCAATAGTTCTTGAACATATTCCAGAGTTGCTTGCTAAAGAAATACAAAATAACTTGTCAATCCCCACAATAGGAATCGGTGCAGGAAATTTTTGCGACGGACAAGTAAGAGTTACTGCAGATTTGTTAGGACTTAATGATGAGCAACCACCATTTTGCCAACCGATTATTCAAGGGAAGGATTTATTTAAGAATAAATTAAAAGAATGGGTAAATTCTGAAAGACTTAATTAACCATAGACATTTTGTCATAAGTAGTAATTCGCTAAGAACGTATTATTTAAAACCATTTAAGAAAAAACATAAATTTTTTTCAATTAAAAAAACTTTATTAGCAAAGATATAAGGTATCATCTTGAAAGTTATTTCTTAAAACATGCTTGATGTAAAAACAAAAAAAAATGATCTTGGATTGTGGGAAGCAGAAGCTACACTAAATCTACCAGAAGTAAAAGTAACCCTTATGAAAGCTGATAAAGATAATTTAAAATATGAATTACAAAGAGCTTTCTCAGATATCGTTAATGATTATGTTGAGAAACATGCCAAAGATGAAATGTAAGTGATTTTTATTGGATCGACTTTAAAAATTTAAAATACCCATATATATTCTTTACCTTTTGTTAAAGAAGTTTTTTAAAGCTATTTGTTTGCTTATCCAGATTTCATAGAAAGCAAGTTATAGCAGTTGTTTTTGCTATGTATTAAAGGTTATGTTTAGTCTTAATTAATCACCTACATTTTGTCATAAGTAGCAATTCGCCAAGAACGTAGTATTTACAGTAGTTTATAAGGGTATGAAGTATCTAGTAATCATTTCATTATCTATTACTGCATTCGCCCATTGGGACTTCTTCACCTCTAATGATTAATTTTTCAAATTTATTACTTGGATTGTGTATATAAGTAGCAATTTGTTTTTCGGCTGCTATTTCGGAAAGAGGAAATCTTGTCTCTGCATATACTTTGCTATCCCAAATAAGAAGTCTGCAAAAGCGAGATGATCCACAAGCGGTGCTAGCAACATTCCTAATTTCTTTTATTGAAGCTGTAGGGCTTACTACTAAAAATTTAGTTGCACCTGCATTACCAAGATCAATCTTGCCTAAAAATTGATAATTATCATCATTGCAAACTGATGATGAACAACCAGCTAATACAAGTCCTAATAAAGGTATTAATAATTTACGCATTAAAAAAGAGGGTTTTATCCCTCTTAGTGTAGAACGACTGTCAATTTTACTTATTCAAGATATTTGCTTTACCTTTTGTTAAAGAAGTTTTTGAGGGAATTTATTTTATATTCTAGAATTATCATAAAACAAGTGACAACAAGGGTTTTAGCTATGACGACAAGTGTATGATTAGTCTTAATTAATCTCATCCCACCACTTAAACATAGAAATAAGAATTTGATTACTTAATTCCATTCCTTTAGGCTCACTTAAAAAGAATCTATTCCCCTTTCTCACTAATAATCCACTTTCAATAAATCTTGCCCATTCATCAAGCAATTTAGAAAGGTTACTTTCAAAATATTTATCTTCAAAGTTTTGTTCTCTAAACACTTTGTAGATGTCTATGCCCTCTTTAAGTCTCAATCCCAACATTATTTTCTCATCAACTTCTTTATAAATAAAATCCTCATTAGTAAGAGATGAATCTAAATTATCTTCGCATTGTTTAATTACCCATTCTTTGTACTCTTTACTAACTCTTGGTCTAGTTAACTTTTCTCCCCAAGGTGAACTTGTGGAACCTTGACCAAAACTCCACCAACCCAAACCACTCCAATAAACTCTATTGTGTCTCGATTGATGCCTAGGGAGGCAATAATTTGAAATTTCATATCTTGAATACCCTGAGTTTTTTAAAATTAAATGAGTTGAGTTACTATTACTAAAAGCCTCTTCATCACTTGGTAGTTTTAATTTTCCTAGATTAACTAATTTTTTAAAAACAGTTCCATTTTCAATATTTAAATCGTAAATGGATATATGTGGTGGTGAAAAAGTTATGGCTTTTTTTAAGTCATCTTGCCATTCTTTAAATCCACTAAGTGGTAAGTTTTGAATTAAATCTAAGCTCCAACTTTTTATTCGCCCAGAATCATATTCTCTCTTCAACCAAAAACAAGATTTTTCAGCATCCTCTCTCAAATGACGCCTTCCCGACTTTTGAAGTATCTGATTGTTAAAACTTTGTACTCCGAGACTAAATCTATTTATCCCAGCATTTATGAATCCATGGAGATCATTTTGATTAAAACTAGCTGGGTCGACTTCCATGGAAATTTCAGCACCATAAACAATTCCATAATTTTCTTTAAAAAGATCGATTAATTTTTTAATTTGTTTTGGATCCAAAATTGATGGTGTGCCTCCACCTATATAAATTGTAGAAAGGGGTGTTTTATTCTTAATTGACAATATTTCTTTGTGAAGAAAGTACAAATACTCTTTAATAGTTTTACTTCCATAACCTTGTAAAGCTTCAACTTTGTTCCCAAGTGGAATAACTGCAAAATCACAATAAAAACACCTTCTATGACAAAAAGGGATGTGCACGTAAGCACTTCTTGGAAACTTATTCATAATCTAAAAACATTTTTAAGCTCCAAAAAAGTATTTAGGATCGAAAAAAACAAAATCCTTATTTACTCAATTAATAAATCCTAGTAGATTATAGATATGACAGATATCTTAGTATTAATTTTATTTGTATTCTCTGGGGCTGCTTCAGGATGGCTTGGGGTTGATTTATTACCCGTAGACATACTCAAACAGGTGTCTAATGTCGAAGGATTTAGAATTGTTTTAGCGATAATAGGTTTTTTTATAGGATTAGCAGCTGGTTTTGTGTTCCTTAAACTTAGAAAAACGTTTCTTGATCAAATAAGGACAATGCCTACAGATTTATTAATAAGTAGGTCAGTTGGATTAATTTTAGGGTTACTTGTAGCAAATCTGCTGCTTGCTCCAATACTGTTAATCCCCTTCCCTAGAGAAGTCTTTTTTGCAAAACCCTTAGCCGCCATATTAAGCAATGTTTTCTTTGGTGTACTTGGTTATAAGTTAGCTGATACCCATGGGAGGACATTACTAAGATTATTCAATCCAAATAATACTGACGCATATCTAGTTAATGAAGGGATACTCCCTGCTGCGAGTCCAAAAATTCTAGATACGAGCGTAATCATTGATGGCAGGATAAATGGCCTTTTAAGTTGTGGATTGTTAGAGGGCCAACTAATTGTTGCTCAAAGTGTAATTGATGAATTACAAACTTTAGCTGACTCAAGCAGTAATGAAAAAAGATCGAAAGGCAGAAGAGGCCTTAAGTTATTGAAAGAATTAAGAGATTTATATGGGAGAAGACTTGTAATTAACCCCACAAAGTATGAAGGTAATGGGGTAGATGAAAAACTCTTGAGAATTACTGAGGATATGACAGGAACATTAATTACTGCTGATTATAATCTCACTCAGATTGCTGAAGTTAAAGAATTAAAAGTTATGAATTTGAGTGATTTGGTTATTGCTTTAAGACCAGAAGTACAGCCAGGAGAATCACTTAATATAAAAATCGTAAGAGAGGGCAAAGAAAAAATGCAAGGAATTGGATATTTAGATGACGGAACAATGGTAGTTATTGATGAGGCAAAGAATTTTGTTGGAAGTAGATTAGATATTGTCATCACAGGAGCTCTACAAACTCCTACTGGAAGAATGGTCTTTGGAAAACTCATAAATAATCCTGAGTCAAACAAATCTTTTAAATCACCAGCGACACAGGGCTAAATCTAGCTAGAATCAAATCAACCTAAATTTTGTGATACAAATGACTGTATCTGCTCCTTATTACGGCGAGAACACTGTTATGAGGACCCCGCCCCCTGATCTACCCTCCCTTTTACTGAAAGAGAGAATCGTCTACCTTGGTTTACCCTTATTCTCCGATGATGATGCTAAAAGACAACTAGGAATGGATGTAACTGAGCTAATAATTGCTCAACTTCTCTATTTAGAGTTTGAAGATCCTGAAAAACCTATTTATTTTTATATAAATTCAACAGGGACAAGTTGGTACACTGGAGATGCAGTTGGTTTCGAAACAGAGGCTTTCGCAATCTGCGACACAATAAGCTACATCAAGCCACCAGTACACACTATCTGTATAGGACAAGCAATGGGAACAGCTGCAGTTATTCTTTCATCTGGGACAAAAGGGCAAAGAGCGGCTCTTCCTCATGCCTCTATTGTTTTGCATCAACCTATCAGTGGAGCAAGAGGTCAAGCAACCGACATTCAAATAAGAGCCGAGGAAGTCTTGAAAAATAAAAAATCAATGCTGGAGATTCTCTCTCGTAATACTGGAAAGACTATCGAAGAACTCTCTAAAGACTCTGACAGGATGAGTTATCTCAATCCTCAAGAAGCTCTAGATTATGGAGTTATCGATAGAATACTCACAAGTCAAAAAGATTTACCAAATAAAATTTAACTCTCACAAACAACTATTTTAAAATCATGCCAATAGGAACTCCAAGCGTGCCTTACAGACTTCCAGGAAGTCAATATGAAAGATGGGTTGACATTTATACAAGACTAGGTGTTGAAAGAATTCTTTTTCTTGGACAAGAAGTGAATGATGCCATTGCTAATAGCCTGGTTGCTCAAATGCTTTATCTAGATTCTGATGACAATTCCAAGCCTATCTATCTATATATAAATAGCCCAGGAGGATCAGTAACTGCTGGCTTGGCTATATATGACACTATCAAATACGTAAAAAGTGATGTGGTAACAATTTGCGTAGGCCTCGCAGCCTCAATGGGTGCGTTCCTACTGGCCGCTGGCACAAAAGGTAAAAGAGTTGCTTTGCCTCATAGCAGAATAATGATTCATCAACCCCTAGGTGGAACATCTCAACGACAAGCAAGTGATATTGAAATAGAAGCTAAGGAAATTTTAAGAATTAAAGATATGTTAAATATATCTATGGCAGATATGACAGGCCAATCATTTGAGAAAATTGAAAAGGATACTGATAGGGATTATTTTCTAAGTGCGGAAGAAGCCAAAAACTATGGCTTGATTGATAGAGTAATAAGACATCCAAGCGAAGCTAATCAGTCTTAGATTTTCTAAATAAATATTTTAATTTCATTTTTAAATTAATAATTTTTTGGTTTATTTACACCTTTAATGTCTAAAATATTAATTATTAAATGCAAAGAAGCTACAACTAATGACCCAACTCTTTTACGACACAGATGCAGATCTAAGTCTTTTAAATAATAAAACAATAGCGATTATTGGATATGGTTCACAGGGTCACGCACATGCACTAAACCTTAAAGATAGCGGTATGGATGTAATTGTCGGATTATATAAAGGAAGTAAGTCTGAAAGCAAAGCTATTAGTGATGGTCTACAAGTGTTTAATGTTTCTGAAGCTTGCGAAAAAGCAGACTGGATTATGATTCTTCTCCCAGACGAGTTTCAGAAAGATGTTTACCTTAAAGAAGTAGAACCAAATTTAAAAGAAGGAAAGATATTAAGTTTTGCTCATGGCTTTAATATTAGATTCGACCTTATCAAACCTCCTAGTTTTGTGGATGTTGTAATGATTGCCCCAAAAGGGCCAGGACACACTGTTCGTTGGGAATATCAGAATGGTCAAGGTGTTCCTGCATTATTCGCAGTTGAGCAGGACTATTCTGGAAGTGCAAGATCATTGGCAATGGCTTATGCTAAAGGAATTGGAGGAACACGAGCTGGGATACTTGAAACAAATTTCAAAGAAGAAACAGAAACTGATTTATTTGGGGAACAAGCTGTTCTATGCGGAGGCTTATCAGAACTAGTTAAATCAGGCTTCGAAACTCTTGTAGAGGCAGGATATCAACCAGAACTTGCATACTTCGAATGCTTACATGAAGTTAAACTAATTGTTGATCTAATGGTGAAGGGCGGCTTATCTCAGATGAGGGATTCCATCTCTAATACTGCAGAATATGGAGATTACGTGAGTGGCAAAAGACTTATTAATAGTGATACAAAGAAAGAAATGCAGAAAATTCTTAAAGATATTCAGGATGGGACTTTTGCCAAGAATTTTGTAGAAGAATGCGATAAAAATAAACCCTTAATGACAAAATTAAGAGAAGAGAACTCAAAACATGAAATCGAGAAAGTTGGTAAAGGTCTGCGTTCGATGTTCAGTTGGCTGAAATAAATTTATTTTTAATATTTATTGGATCGATTGGTTTTGATTTGTTGATCGGCGATCCAAGATCCTTAATTCACCCTGTTCAAATAATTGGCTTTTATATAAAAAGAATATCTAATTACCTCATATATAATTTTGGAGAAAATAAAAAGATATTATTTTGGGGCGGTTTCATTGTTGCTATATCTAGTATTGGAATTAGCTTTTGTTTAGGGAAAATAATAGAACTCAGTTATGTGCAATCAAAAAATAATTTTTTTAGTGGATTTTTAATTTTTTTTGGACTTTCAAGTTGTATTGCGACTAAAGAACTTATTTCAAGTGTGAAAGAGATTGCAGAGTTAATAGAACGTAAGGAAATTAATGAACAAAATAAGAAAATAATCAAAGAGAAGGTTCAAAGAATAGTTAGTAGGGATGTAAGTTCATCTTCTATGGAACATCTTTTAAGATCCAGTACAGAGAGTCTTACTGAAAATTCTGTTGATGGAATTTTTGGGCCATTATTTTGGATTTTTATTGGAATTATTTGTATGAAGTTTTCAATTTTTCTGCCAGGGCCTTTGTCACTTGGTTTTTCTTATAAAGCAATAAGTACTCTAGATTCAATGATAGGTTACAAATATGATTACTTTAGATATTTAGGTTTTTTCAGTGCAAAAATTGAAGATATATTTACGTTTGTTCCTTCAAGATTAGTTTTGATAACTTTACCTTTAGTTGGTTCCAAAGTTAATGAGTATATATCAATCATAAAAAAAAGTTATCTTGATGGTAAAAAATATGATTCTCCTAATGCCGGGATTTCAGAATCTATATTTGCTTATATTTCCGGTATTAAATTGGGAGGGGAAAGTAAATATAAAAATGAAATTATTGAAAAACCATTAATCAATGTGACTGGAGATAATTGCACTGGAGAGAAAATTAAATTAATTTGTCACTTAATTTTGAGATTACAATTTTTATGGATAATAATTTTTGTCTTGATATTTTTTATAATTTCGAGTTTTATTTAATAATAAATTAGTTTAAAAATTATTAATATAAACAAAAAAGACTCTATGAAAGAAAACGAAGACTCTCAGATTGAAAATCAAAATGATGATTTTACAGATAAAAAGTCAATTGATAATGAATATTCAAAATGGGTAGACAATAAGGGGGATGAAGTAAAGAATGTTTTTGGATTCAATAGCAGCGCTGAGCTTGTGAATGGTAGAGCAGCTATGATCGGATTCATAATGCTCATATTAACCGAGTTGGTTTTTAGCGGCAGACCTGTGACTTCCTCAATTTTTGGTATTAATTAAAATGGAAGAAAAAAAATCTAATCCAATAAAAGTATTCCTATACATATCAGTATGGGTAATAATTTGGGGAACATTTGGTTCTTTGATAGATTTCCCTCTTTATAAAAATAAAATTTATTTAGAAGGAAGCATATATCAGTATCTAACTTTCACAATTACAGCGATAATTTCCATAATATGTGCAAAGTTTTTTTATAAAAACTATGAATTATAAGAATTTGTATCTAAACTTCTTAATAATTTTAGCTGGCATTTTGTTGTCATTTGACTCGTAAAGTATCCACTGATGTGTTTCAGTATCATGATCACAACCATAATTTCCAGATACGTTATCGTAAGTTGATAAAGTTGAGTGGCAAAACTGATCTGCCTCAAAGGCGGAATCATAACCTGTTAGAAAATATATCAAGCCAAGAAGAAATAATAACAAAAAAAATACTTGAAAAACTAAATTAACTATCTTCATAAGAATATCCATAATTTAAATATATTATCTCAAATAATCTTTAGATCTAAAAAAAATAGTCAACGACCAAAATTAAAAACAAAGTCATGAAATTCTTGATTATTTAGATACAGGATTACTAACAGTATTAAAATTACGTTCAAACTTAGTACGATTGAACCAAAAATATTGATTTGTTTTTTACCTGGCAAGGTATATGTGAATTTCTTTCCTTTAAGAAAAGAAGCTAAGCCTTTTTTTTCTTGCTTCGATTCCTTTATCTCAACATTATCTTTAACTTCATTATCAGAGAAACCTTTTACCATTTAAACTTAAAAAAACCAAATTTATAATATTCCAAAAAAATAAAATTTTTTAATAATTAACAATTTTTAATCACATATGGGATCATTAATGAAATCCTATCATTTGAGAAATTTTTTAAAAAATATGCTTCAATAATTTCCGACTGCAATCCTAATAAACTTGATTGACATTTAAAGCTACTTTGGTCAAATACTACTAATTGAAGTTGTTCTATTTCTGAAATTAACTCTTTACAAACTTGGTTTTGGGAATCTTTAATACAATTGCTAGATTGATTTAAAATCTTAGTTTTTGTTGGTATTGTTTCTGCCATAACAAAATTAGAAATTAAAAAAAATTTTAGGAAAAAAATAATTAAACATTTCATTACTTCTTAAGATTTCAGAAATTGGTAGACCCTGTTAAGAGTTTAAGAAATTTAGCTAATAGCATTTTATTGAAATTAAAAAAAAAGATGCTCTAGAAGAGCACCTTAGTATTAAAGGAAGAAGTAGATTAAAAAATTTACCCTTGAACTCTATCCTTAAAAAGTTTACCTGCTGAGAATGTTGGAACTCTTTTAGCAGGTATTGCTATTTTTTCGCCTGTCTTAGGGTTTAAACCCTGTCTTGCAGAACGATCTCTTGGCTCGAAAGAACCAAATCCTAGTATGGAGACTTTTTTGCCTTCCACTACTGAATCAACAATAGTTTCAATAGCTGCATCAACAACTAAAGAAACATCCGTTTTTGTGAGCTCTGTACGAGCAGCAACAAGATTTACTAAATCAGCTTTGTTCATTGAATTGTTTGTAAAGCAGAGATTTGGAGACAAGAATTTAAATCAAGCCTAAAAACCTCGAACTTGCACATCATATGGAGCAAATACAAATACGGCAACCGAAAATGCCGGCGGCGCAAAGCTTTATACAAATCTGAGGGGCATTTTTATCAAAATTCTTTATTCTTACAGACGTATATTTTTCTTATATAAAAATTAGCGTCTGCGACTAGAAAACGACTAAACGATTGCTATCACTGGGATTAGCCTTGAGAAATCTAACTTCATTTATCAAAGAGAGAAATGTTAAAGGGTAATGAAGTTAAGAATTTGAACTATTTATTATGTTTTATTAATTTTCAGTTATATTTCCTTCTCATCACATGAAAAAGCATGATTTGTATTTTGAAATCAAGAAAAATTTGTTTTTCTCACTATTGAACTTTCTCTCTAAATCGTTCTATGAACTAAGAAGATGGATTGATGAATTGTAAGTAATTAGAAAATTAATACTCTCCAAGATCTAATAAAGTTGATTAGTGAAACCATAAATTGGAGTTTTTTTTTAATTTTGCATCTATTATTCAAATAATAATTTGAATAAATTATCTCAATATTTAACTAATCAATGATAAAGAGAAAGTGACTCATATCAATAAAGGTAAACCATTTCCTTTAGGAAGTTCTCTAACTTCACAAGGAGTTAATTTTTCACTAATATCGACAAATGCAGCATATGTAGAAATCTTATTGTTTGAGAGAGAAGACTCTATTTCCCCAAAGACTATATTTAAGCTAGATGAGAACCATAATACTGGTCCCTACTGGCATGCGGAAATCAAAAATCTAAATGAAGGTTGTATTTATGCTTTTAGAATAAAACAAAAAAATAATGGGATTAATAATAACTATGAAAAAAAAGTATTACTTGATCCATGTTCAAGGGGTATTACTGGATGGGAAAGTTATAAAAGAGAGAATGCATTAAAAACTCAAGAAAATACTAATTCCTGTCTTAAAAGCGTTGTTTGCGATAGGAAATTATTTAATTTTAAGGATTATCCAAGACCAAAACATTCTTGGGAAGAAACAATTATTTATGAACTCCATATCAAATCTTTCACTGAATCAACTAATAAAGATGAAAGTTGCTTCAAAAAATTTTTAAAAAAAATTCCGTATCTCAAAGAACTCGGTATTACAACTATTGAGTTACTTCCAATTTTTTGTTTTGATCCAACTGATGCTCCAAATGGTTTGGGAAATTTTTGGGGTTATAGCCCAATCAATTGGTTTACCCCTCATTTTGAATATCTTTCGAACGAATCCGCCGAAAAGAATAGAGAGGAATTTAAAAGATTAGTAGAGGAATGCCATAAAGCAGATATTGAAGTCATCTTAGATGTTGTATACAATCACACGTCTGAGGGAGATTCTCAAGGACCTATAATATCTTGGAAAGGTATAGATGAAAATCTTTATTACTTTATAGGAAAAGATAAAAATTATCAGGACGTTTCTGGTTGTGGTAATACTATTGCAGCAAACAGAGGATTAGTTAGAAAACTAATAATTGAATCATTAAAATGCTGGGCAAGTGAATTTGGAGTAGATGGTTTTAGATTTGATTTAGGAATTGCACTATCAAGAGGAGAAAATCTCATGCCACTCGAAAATCCTCCAATTTTTGAAGATATAGAATGTGAGCCAGAACTTATAGATGTTAAGTTGATAAGTGAACCATGGGATTGTGGTGGTTTATATAAATTAGGTGATTTCCCATCTAAAAATACTTTCACTTGGAATGGTCATTTTAGAGATGACTTACGAAGATTTTGGAAGGGGGATAAAGAAACAGCTTGGAATATGAGCGATAAAATACAAGGTACTCCATCTATTTATAAAGATAATATTTTCCCAAAATCAATAAACTTTATTACTTCACATGATGGATTCACTCTAAAAGATTTAGTATCATTCAATAGAAAACATAATTTTGCAAATAGAGAACAAAATAGAGATGGTGATAACCATAACAATTCTTGGAATCATGGTACAGAGGGACCAACTTCAAACTTATTAATCAATGATTTAAGAAAAAGACAACAAAAAAATCTTATTCTTAGTTTACTTATCTCTAAAGGTGTCCCAATGATACTTATGGGTGATGAAATAGGAAGGTCACAAGGCGGTAACAATAATTCTTGGTGCCAAAATAATTTATTGGGTTGGATGAATTGGGAACATGGTCAACAAGATTTGGAATTATTAGAATATTTCAAATACGTTATAAAAATTCGAAAAAAACTAATAAACATTTTTAATCCATCATTCTTACCCAACAATCAAAACAATAAAAATATTCCAACATATCATTGGCATGGTACAAAATTAGATAGCCCCGATTGGAGTAGTTGGTCTCACACTGTTATCTTTAGCATTAACAGAGGCAAAACTAATCCGCTGGTCTGGATAGGTTTAAATGCATATTCAAAAAGTATCGATTTCCCCTTGCCAAAATGTAAATATAATTGGTTAAAAGTTATTGATACTAGCATGTCTGAAATTTTTAACCCCTTAACTATTAATGAAAAATCTGTTTCAATAAAGAGTAGAAGCTCTTTATTATTCATTTCAGAAGAAGTATTTGGCGCAAAAAATATTATATTCTAAAAGCGGGCGGCGGGAATCGAACCCGCATCTTCAGCTTGGAAGGCTGAGGTTTTACCACTAAACCACGCCCGCATTAAGTAATTGAATTACCATTGCAATAATACATTATCAAACAATCAACAAATTAAAAAGATTGGAAAATTCACACTCGAAAAAAAATATTACTAGATCAACAACCAGATTAATGTTGTCTTATGGGCTAGGAGATGCAGGTACAGGTTTAGTCGCGACACAATTTGGTTTTTTTCTGTTCAAATTCTTTATTTCTGCTGGTTTGCCAGTAATAATTGCAGGTTCATTATTAATGTTAATAAAGATATGGGATGCAGTAAATGATCCATTAATTGGATGGTTAAGTGACCGCACCGAATCAAGATGGGGCCCCAGAATACCTTGGATGGTGGCGGCATCTGTTCCTCTTGGTTTCTCTTTAGCTGCAATATGGTGGACACCTGCTGGATCAGTGATAACCAAGACTATTTACTATGCCATAATTTCTATAGTCGTAATGACTGCTTATACAAGTATTAATCTTCCTTTTGCAGCTTTATCAACTGAAATTTCCGAAAAAACAACCATAAGAACAAGATTAAACGCTTCTAGATTTACTGGCTCAATAATTGCAGGATTAACTGGTTTGATAATTGCTGGAGTTGTCTTAGGTTCTGAAGGATCAGCAAATAATGAATATTTTTTAATGGGTAAAATAAGTGGCTCTATTGCAGTTGCTACAACATTAATATCATGTTGGGGATTAGCTCCATTTGCAAAAAAGGCAAGACGGCCTTCAGGAAAAGTTGAAGCTATAACACTTCAATTCAAAAGGATCTTCAGAAATAAAAAATTTCTAACAGTTATTACGCTTTATATTCTCCTTTGGTGCGCCCTACAATTGATGCAAACTGTAGCTTTGATATATGTAGAGGATGTACTAAATGTACCAACATATATTGCCAAGTGGATCCCCATACCTTTCCAAATTAGCGCCTTAATAGGTTTACAAATATGGACTAGAGTATCAAATAAATTAAATAGAATTTCAGCTTTAAACTATGGAGCGATTTTGTGGATTATTTCATGTACGGCAACTTTATTTATACCTTCTTTATCAAGAGTGTCAGAAGTTGGGGATAGTTTATTTCTAAATGCCGGTAACATAATTTTGTTCATTCTTTTAATTTTCATAATCTGTCTAATTGGTATTGGAGCTTCAACTGCTTTCCTTATCCCATGGTCACTACTTCCTGATGCAATAGATGAAGATCCAGAGAAACCCGCAGGATTATATACAGCATGGATGGTGCTAATTCAGAAGATTGGCATCGCATTTAGCGTTCAATTATTAGGATTTTTGTTGTATTTATCTGGATATCAATCATGTTTTGTTGATAAGGATAGTTTAAATATTATTGAGCAATGTACCTCAGCACAATTAACTATTAGATTATGTATTGGTTTTATACCCTCAATATTGGTAATAATTGGCCTTTTAATTATGAGAAAATGGGATCGAAAATTTATTACGAACTAATATAGAGATATGGATTACTTTAAGTTTTTTAAAAGACTTCTAAGCAGCTTAATTATTGGCGGGCAAGCAATTAATTTTATCTTTAGAGGTAAAATTTCCAAAAATGATCTCTTTGACCAACTAATGGAGTCAGGTCCTGGAAGTTTGTTAATCGTATTAATTACAGGAATAGCGGCAGGTACAGTTTTTAATATTCAAGTTGCATCACAACTTACAAGCATGGGTGTATCAAGTGAGATAGGAGGTTTATTAGCAGTAGGAATGGCCAGAGAAATGGCGCCTCTTCTAACTGCTACTTTAATGACTGGGAAAGTTGCCACCGCTTATGCTGCTCAACTGGGGACTATGAAAGTTACAGAACAAATTGAGGCTATAACTATGCTAAGAACCGAACCAGTCCAATATTTGGTGGTTCCAAGGTTACTATCGATGGTAATAATGTCTCCGATACAGTGTCTTTTGTTTTTATCTGTAGCATTATGGAGTGGACAAATTTGGAGCACAATTTTTTATAAAGTTCCTCCGATAGTTTTCTGGACATCTGTAAAATCAGGTAATGTGAGCTTAACCAGTTCAGACTTAACTTCAATGTTAATAAAATCTGTAGTATTCGGATTACTCATTTCAATTATTGCTTGCGGGTATGGACTAACAACTAAAGGTGGTCCAAAAGAAGTTGGAACAAGTACAACAGGAGCAGTCGTAATGACTCTCGTTACTGTATCTTTAATGGATGTATTACTAACACAAATTTTATTTGGATGATCTATGTTTAACACTAAATCAAAAAAAGAAGAACCAGTAATAATATCACCATCATTTCAATTGCCAATCATTCTTATAGTTTTAAGTTTTATGCTTTTACCTTTGAATATTGGTTCTTTGCCAACAATAGTTTTTGCTTCTTTTAGCTTTTTTTTGTTGCTTCAGTCATTTACCCTAAGAATAAAAATAACAAATGAGGATTTTATTGTTTTACAATTGGGGAAAGAAATTAGAACTTTTCCATTTAAGAACTGGATATCATGGAAATTCTTTTTTCCTATAATTCCAGGTATTTTTTATTTTAGAGAAAAGTCCAGCCCTCATTTATTACCTATATTATTTAATCCACAGCAGTTAAAAGATGAACTTATAAAAAAGGTTGACTCCCTGGAAATTAAAAATTCCTAAAATTCAGTGTTTGCTTAATCATCAAAATTATTTAAATGACCAATACAGAAATTTCAAACAATAATCCTGAGAAGGAATTAATAGTAGGTAAGTCAATCCCAAATGATAAAACCAAACAAACTAGTAAGAAAAATACAACACAAAATAAAAAGACTACCCCAAAAAGTGAGAAATCAGACAAATCTTTTGATGATATTTCTAGTGAGATTCTTAGGGATCTTGTTACAAAAAAAGACTCTTTAGCTAAAGAAATTAAAGAATTACAAACAAAAAAAAATGAATTAGAGAAAGATATCGATTCAAATTTTAAAGGACAGTCAGACAATATCGCTAAAAGAGTTAAAGGCTTTCAAGAGTACTTAACTGGTGCTTTGCAGAATCTTTCACAAAATGTAGAGAAACTTGAATTAGTTTCTCAACCAATAATTGTAAAGCCATCTCCCCTTGATGAAAAAAAACAAGAAAGTGGCACAAATAATGTGGTTAGTGTTCCTGCTATTTCTGAGACATTTAAACCAGATGAACAGATTATAAAAAGCTGCTTTTCAAATTTCACTGAACAACCTGATTTTTATGCTGAACCTTGGAAATTAAGACGTAGTCTAAATTCTTCAGACATAGAAATAATGGAGGATTGGTTTTTTAACCTGGGTGGAAGAGGTTCTATAGAAAGTAGAGGATCTCGACAAAAAAATGCCTTATTATCAGCTGGTTTAATTTCTATTCTTGGCGAATTATATGGGGATCAGTTTCAGACTCTTATTTTAGCCTCGCAGCCTGAACGATTAGGTGAATGGAGAAGAATTCTACAAGACTCACTTGGTCTTACAAGAGATGACTTTGGACCTAGTAGTGGGATTGTTCTTTTCGAAAGACCTGAAGCTGTTATCGAAAGAGCTGATAGATTAGAAGCTAATGATGAATTACCATTTATAATTATTGATGCAGCAGAAACATCTGTTGAAATCCCAATACTTCAGTTCCCATTATGGCTTGCATACGCTGGTTCAGATAACGAAATATACGATGACCTGGAACTAAACTAATCTTTATGAATATTTTAATAATTATCCTGAGTTATCTTTTAGGATCTATTCCTACAGGTTTTTTAATTGGTAAATATCTTAAAAATATAGATTTAAGAACTATAGGTTCTGGATCTACAGGTGCCACAAATGTCTTAAGAAATGTAGGAAAATGGCCAGCACTTTTTGTTTTTATCATTGACGTTGGGAAAGGTCTTATTGCAGTAAAAATTGCTCAATATTTCACAGATCAAGGCTTACTAGAAGTATTAGCAGGCATATCGGCCATCGCAGGACATATATGGCCAATATGGCTTAGAGGGAAAGGAGGGAAAGCTGTTGCCACTGGATTAGGTATGTTTTTAGCTCTTTCTTGGAAAGTTGGATTAGCCTCTCTTGGAATCTTTTTAATCGTGCTAGCCAAAACTAAATTTGTATCTTTATCAAGTATTTCAGCTGCGATCATACTTCCTGTTTTGATGTTTTTTTATCTTGATAATTTATTACATTCGTACTTTTTTATTAGTTTAATTGTGTCTTTATTAGTTATCTGGAAACATAGAACAAACATAACAAGATTGCTGAAGGGAGAAGAATCAAAAATTAACCAAAATTAATAGAATTACATATTTCTATCAGCGTTTTATTAGGATCTATCGCTTTTGATATGGATCTACCAATAACCAATTTAGATGCACCATTATCTATTGCTTCATATGGAGTCATAATTCTATTTTGGTCATCTTTATCTTCAATCTTTAGCCTGATACCTGGTGTAATTAGTTCAAAATTATTCTTATAAATCAATCTCAAAATTTTTGCTTCCCAAGGGGAACAGACACATCCATCTAATCCAGCATCAAATGATAACTTGGCAAGTCTCAATACATTATCTTCAATTGAATTATTCCTATCAAGATCAGTTTGAAAATCTTTTAGAGAAAAACTTGTTAATACAGTTATGCCAACAATTAATGGGGGTTTTACATTTACTAAAGCTGCTCCTTCGAAAGATGCCTTTTTTGAATCCTTGAGAGCTTTAAGGCCTGCTGAAGCATGCACAGAAATTATATCAACCCCTAATGTTGAAACTTGGTAACATGCTGCACTCATGGTATTTGGAATATCATGAAATTTTAAATCTAAAAAAATTTTCTTATTTAAACCTTTCAATATTTCAATTACTGCCGGACCTTCCCTAACAAAAAGCTCTAAACCAACTTTCACCCACTTAATATTAGGACATTTTTCTAGAAGTAATTTTGCTTGACTTAGATCTAGACCATCAATTGCCAAAATTATTTTATCTTCTGAATTAAGTCTTCTATTCATTAATTTTTAGTTTTCAAACCTCTTAATTAATTTTTTTCCAATTTGCAAAATTTTACCCTCTAAATCTTTTTTTGAGTCAAAAACCAGGCCGGGATTTGTCACTTTCTGGCTATCAATCTTTACACCGCCACCCGTAATAGATCTTTTGGACTCACTACTAGATTTAAATAATCTTAAAGCACTTAGCAAGTAAAAAAATTTAACCGGAAAAGTAATCTCTTTTAATGAAATCTCTGGGATTTCTCCAACTTTCTCTTTATGTCCAAAGAATAATTTTTCGCAGTTTGATTGCGCTTTTAATGCTTCTTCAGAGCCGTGAAATAAAGTTGTAACTTCTAAAGCCATTCTCCTCTGTAATTCCCGAGGATTAATCTCATTAAGATCTTTGAGATCTAATTCAGTCAGTAATTCAAAATAGGAAGGAATTATAGTATCGGGTAGCTTTTCTAACTTTGAATACATCGAAAGAGGATCTTCAGTCAAACCTACGGTATTAAATTCAGATTTACTCATCTTCTTGACGCCGTCTAAACCTGTCAAAATTGGCAACAGAACACCAAATTGCGGTTCTTGTTTAAAATGCCTTTGAAGATCTCTTCCTATTGCAATATTAAATTTCTGATCTGTACCTCCAAGCTCAATATCTGATTGGATTACTACCGAATCATAACCTTGTAATAGAGGATATAAAAATTCATGCAAAGAAATTGGAACTTGTGAAGTATACCTTTTATTAAATTCCTCCTTAGCTAGCATTTGACTTACTGTTGCACTCCCCATTAATTCAATTATCGAATTAAGATTTAATTCTTTTAACCATTCGCTGTTATATCTAATTTCTATTCTATCTTTTGAATCAAAATCTAAAATAGATTCATTAGCTGGCTTTCCCATTCCTAATTGGGTTAAATATGTTTTTGCATTATCCTTAACTTGTTTCTCCGATAACTGCACTCTTGTTTTATTTTTTCCAGTTGGGTCACCTATTTGAGCAGTAAAGTCGCCAATAATTAAAACTGCAATATGTCCATTGTCTTGGAATGCCCTAAGTTTTTTAAACAATATGCTGTGCCCAAGGTGAATATCGGTTCCAGTTGGATCGATTCCTAGCTTAACCCTTAATTTTTTATCATTTTTTTTCGCATGTTCAATTATTTCTGAAAAAGTTCGATCTATTCCCTTAATTGGAAAGTACTCCTCTATTCCTCTTGAGAGCCATGATGGCAATACTAATTTATCTGACATGAATCTTTAATCATTAAGTTTAAGAAGTTTTATCAAGTTCATCCTTCATTCTTATTAAGGTTTTATTCATCTGATCAAACATCTGATCTGGAGTAATTCCAAACTGGCTTAACTGAGTCTTTAATTGCTCAACTGTCATTTTTGCTTGAAAATCTTCAGACAATTCAAATCTCTTCATAAAAACCTTGTAACGATCCATAAGTGATTCCATTTTTTTTATAAACATTTTTTTCCCCTCTCTATCAAATTTGCCATAGTCAGAACCAAGCTTCATAAGATCTTGGTAATCAGTAAAAAGCTTTTTAGCTTCTTCTTGTACTATGTCTGACTCAAAAAATCCCATATTTATTTTTAAACTACGCAAAATTAAGGCTCAATTACAAGATAACAAGAATCTTTTGAATTGATTAGAACATTAATAAAATTTTAGTTTATAAATAATTCTCTGATTTATATTTATTCAGAATTAAATTTAATAGACATGGTTTATAATTTTGGAAAACTTCAACTCAAATAATATTGCAAATAAAAATAAACAATTTGAATTATTTGGTTCAAATACAAATACATCAATTAATTTTCAAAACTCAAATAATTTAAAAATCAAATGTGAAACCTTAACTAAATGGAGAAATAAAATACATAATCACCAAAGCAAAATTTCAGAAGATAGTCAAAATAAAACTCTTCAACAAACAATTCTTCCTTTAAAAAAATTTTTCAATGAAAAAAAAATTGATCCATTTTCCCTAGAACCTTTATCACTAAACTTCTGGAGAACTAATCAAGATATACATAATGGTCCAGCAATGTATTTTGTAATTGACAATATGGTAAGTTCCAAAATAATCCTTTATATAGGAGAAACAAATTCAGCAAATAAAAGATGGAAGGGAGAACATGACTGTAAAAATTACCTCATGAACTATAAGGAAGCCCTAGCTCATAACAACCTCTCAAGTCATCAAGATATACGTTTCTTCTTAGATGTTCCTAAAGAAGTAAAATTAAGACGTAAATTAGAACAGCAACTGATATATTTATGGTTACCACCTTTTAATAAAGAAACCCGAGATAGGTGGACAACTACTTTCACAAACAACTAAAAGTTATTAATCCATTTTACAAATGCAATTTTCCACATTCCAAAAAACTCTAGATAACTGGCAAGGTGCTTCATTAATTTTTGGAGTTGTAGAAGAAGAAATTGCAAGTCAACTTGAAATCATAAAATTTGTTGTTGACCCAAAATTATTACTAAAAAAAATTACTCAAAAAAAATTCAAAGGAGAAAAAGGAAAAACTTTGAGCTTTGAATTTTTAGATCAAAAATTAGAAACTTTAATCATGGTTGGTCTTGGCGAATCAAAAGACCTAAATAAAAGTAATATAGAAAATGCCATGGGTAATCTAATCAGGAAGACTGTGGATAAAAACGAAAAAATCGGCATCTTGTTACCTTGGGAATTAATAAGTTCAGATATAGAAATAAATCAATTAGCAGAGTCAGCTAGATTATCTGCTTATAAGGACAATAGATTTAATAAGAAAAAAAATGAAAAGACAGTTCTGAAAGAAATAGAGTTTTTGAATTTAAAAAAATTTGAGAATATTAGTTTTGAAGAGACAGAAAAAATATGTGAAGGTGTAGAACTCGCCAGAAGACTTGTAGCTGCTCCTCCAAATAGTCTTACGCCCCTAGAAATGTCTATGCAAGCTTCTCAAATAGCTAAAGATCATGGGTTGGAAATAAAAATTTTAGAAGCAAAAGAATGTAAAGATTTAGGAATGGATGCATATCTTGCTGTAGCGAAAGGTTCTGATCTAGATCCTAAATTTATACATCTTACTTTGAAGTCAGAGGGGGCCATAAAAGAAAAGATTGCGCTTGTTGGAAAGGGTTTAACTTTTGATTCTGGAGGTTACAACTTGAAAGTAGGAGCTTCTCAAATTGAAATGATGAAATATGATATGGGCGGAAGTGCTGCAGTTTTAGGAGCAGCAAAAGCACTTGGAGCTATAAAACCAAAAGGATTAGAAATACATTTTATTGTGGCCGCTTGCGAAAATATGATAAATGGATCTGCAGTACATCCAGGAGACGTAGTTAAAGCCTCTAATGGTAAGACAATTGAAATAAATAACACAGATGCAGAGGGTAGACTCACATTGGCTGATGCTTTAACTTACGCATCAAATTTAAAACCAGATTCGATTATAGATCTTGCCACCTTAACAGGAGCAATTGTTGTTGCATTAGGGAATGATGTCGCTGGATTTTGGAGCAATAATAATGATTTAGCAAATGATCTAAAAAATGCATCAGCCCAAGCTGGAGAAGAATTGTGGCAAATGCCTTTACAAAAATCTTATAAAGAAGGGTTAAAGTCTCACATAGCTGATATGAAAAATACAGGTCCTAGAGCAGGTGGGTCAATAACTGCTGCTTTGTTCCTAGAGGAATTCTTTCATGAAGATATAAAATGGGCTCATATTGATATTGCTGGCACTTGTTGGACAGATAAAAATAAGGGAATTAATCCATCTGGTGCAACCGGCTTTGGAGTTAAAACTCTCGTTCAATGGATTAAAAATAAATAATTACATTTAGAATCATTCAGACCAAAGACTTGTTGATCTAGCGTTATCCCCCCATAACTTATCCAATTTCTGATCTCTCCCACATGAGAATCTATAGAACTTATATTTTAATTCATTTCTTTCAGCAAAATCCTGATGATATTCTTCAGCCAACCAAAATTGACCTTTCGATTTTAGTTCTACAGATATCTTTTCTAATGGCACTCGCAATTCATTAGAAGCAGAAAAAAGTACATTTTTTGCATCATTTTTCTCGATTGAATCTTTGTAAAAGATCACTGGCCGGTAAGAATCCCCACGATCACAAAATTGTCCCTTTCCATCAAGAGGGTCAATATTTCTCAAATAGAGCCTAAGTATCTCAGGTAAGCTTACCAACTGGGAATCATAGTTAACCAAAACCACTTCTTGGTGCCCTTCATGATTTTCGTAGGTGGGATTTTGTAAATCTCCTCCTGAATAGCCACTTTGTACAAAATTTATCCCCTTTAAGGACTCTAAATCATGTTCTAGACACCAAAAACAACCTCCTGCAAGAATGATTTCCTCTGCAAAAGTATTTACAGGGTTAATTAATATTGAAAGAGCAATTATTAGAGGTAAAAAATATTTCATTATTTTATTATAAAGTTCAAATAATAGAATTAATAATTTCTTTAGCAGCTCTTTGCACTACACCTTCTTCTCCTAGTTCTTTTTTTAAAAAAGCATAGCCTTTTTTTATTTTTATTTTTTCTGACTTTCTTTCAAGTATCCTACAGGATTTATAAAAAATTTTCTTTTCGTCAAAGTCTCTTTGTACAAATTCAGGGATTATTAACTTATTAACTAACAAATTTACAGGAGAAATAAATCTTACTTTGAAATTAAGAATTTTTTTAGCAATAAAAGCAGTAACTCTACTTACTCTATAACCAACAATCTGTGGTATTCCATATAAAGCTAATTCCATATTGACTGTCCCAGATTTGCAAAGCGCAATTTTTGTAAGTGAATAAATATAAGGCTTTAATCTTGCGTTATCTTTTTGAGAAATCACTTGTCCTTTAACTTGATATTTTCTGAAGGCCTTTTTGAATCTTTCATCAAAAACTTTCCTGCAGGAGGGAATATAGACAACTAAACTTGGATATTTTTGTTGTAATTTTCTAGCCGCCAACATAAAAGTTGGTAATATATATTTCAATTCTTGAGGTCTTGATGCGGGCATCAAAAGTAGAATGTTTTGATCTGGGCGTAGGCTTAGAATAGCTCGAGCATCTTTCTTTAGAGGAAGTTTTTTGGTTAAGTCAATCATTGGATGTCCAACCCATAATACATTTCCACCTCTCTTTTTATAAAAAGCTGCTTCTTTCTTGAAAATCGCAAAAATCTTATCAGAAAAATTTATTAAATTTGTCGTAGTATTATTCCCAACTCTCCAGGCCCATTCTTGAGGAGCAATATAGTAAAAAATTGGAATTTTAGTCTTCGATTTTTTTAATTTATTTCCAATTTTTATATTGGGACCCATATAATCAATTAAAATTAAGCAATCTGGAGGGTATTTTTTTAAAAATTTATAAAATCTTTTTTGAATTATTATTGTTGGAAGAATTAGAGGTAAAGCCTCCCAAATTCCTATTGCACTTATGGATGTAGTATCTTGAAGAATTTTTACGCCTTCTTTCTTCATCCTTTCCCCACCTAATCCGCAAATTTCTAAATCTATAGATTCTTTTTTAGCTTCATCTAATAATGCTTTTGATAATAAACTTCCGTGCAAATCTCCAGATACTTCACCAGTACTTATAAATATCTTTTTATTCATAAATTTACTAAAGGCATTGGTCCCCGTCTTTCCTTAGATATTGATTCTTTTAAAAAACTACATAATTTTGAAGATGAAAGATCTAATTCTCCTTTCATTGCTTTTTCTAATGAATTTGAAATAGCATCATTAGACTTAAAAAGTAAATTCCACGTACTTTGCAAGAGTTTTAAATCAAAATCCTTATTTTCAACCAAACCACTTCTTTTAATTCCAATCCTATTTAAACCTCTTAATCTTCCTGGATGTCCCTCCGCTAAACAAAAAGGTGGCACATCTCTATCTACTCTAGTCATCCCTCCGATCATCGCTAAATATCCTATATGTACAAATTGATGAATACCTAAGCAGCCACCAATAATTGCTCTATCTTCAACTTTTACATGTCCTGCAACTTGAACACTATTTGATAAAACAATGTTGTTGCCAAGTTCACAATTATGTCCTATGTGAGTGTATGCCATTAACAAATTATTATTGCCAATAATCGTTTGTTCTCCTTCATTAGTTGCCTTATTAATAGTTACACATTCTCTAAATGTATTATCATCTCCAATAATTACTTCAGTTGAAGCCCCTTTAAATTTGAGATCTTGGGGATCCAGACCTATAAAAACATTTGGGAAAACTTTGTTATTTTTACCTATTCGAGTTTTCCCTGTGATAACAGCATTTGGTCCTATTTCGGTTCCTTTACCGATAGTTACATTAGGTCCTACAATAGCTCCCTGAGAAATAGTAACCCCATCCTCTAATTCAGCACTTGAATCAACAAACGCGTTTGGGTGGACTTTGACATTACTCAAGGTTGACTTTAATTTAGTATTTTTATTCTTCATATTCCTAATCAACTAGAGAGAACATTAATTCTCCAGCACAAACCAACTTCCCATCAACGTGTGCCTCACCTTTAACTTTGCCAAATCTTTGTCTTTTAATACTCAATAGCTCACAAGAAATTATTAATCGATCTCCAGGGACAACAGGTTTTCGAAATTTAACATTATTGATTCCCGCAAAAACGAAAAGTCCTTTAGGTAGATCAGGCATTTGCGTTACTATTATTCCACCAACTTGAGCCATTGATTCAACAATAAGGACTCCAGGCATTAAGGGCCTTTCAGGAAAGTGTCCTTGAAATTGAGGCTCATTTATAGTTACATTTTTTATCGCAACTGCCCTCTCCCCTGGGATATACTCTATGACCTTATCCACAAGAGCAAAAGGATATCTATGAGGTAATAACCCTAGTATGTTCTCAGAAGAAAGTTGATTATTTTCAGTGGATAATTTCTTTTCCAAAACAATTAAAGATAAAGTTAACTTTTTAGCGATGAGGCCAATAAAGCATTTAAAGAATGTGATCCTTTGTAAACTAAAATTTGAGCCTTAGGTAACCCTACCAAAGCCAAGTCCCCAATTAGGTCTAAAATTTTATGTCTTATTGGTTCATTATTAAATCTTAATGGTGGATTAACCCATCCATCACCATCACAAACAAGGGCATTTTCCAAACTTCCTCCTTTTATTAATCCAAGTTCATTTAATTCTTGAAATTGATCCTTAAAACCAAATGTTCTTGCTGGCGCAATCATTTCAACAAAACTTTTTGGATTTAAATCAATCACAAAAGTTTGATTTCCAATTGCTTTATAGGAAAAACTTATAGTGGATATAATTGTTATTTTATTAGAAGGAGTTGCTGCTATAACAGAGCTCTCTTTATTTAAAATTATTGATTTATTAATCTCTCGAAAAAAATTATCTGGTTTAGGGGCTTTTTTTATCCCTACTTCTTCAAAATCTTTAACCCACTGAATTGCCGATCCATCTAGAAGCGGGATCTCTTTACCATCAACCTCAATATGTATGTAACTTAGACCGCAACCAGCGATTGCGGATAATAAATGTTCAATAGTATATAAATTTCTTCCTCCCAATTTAACAGCCGTACAAAGCATAGTACTTCCAATTAAATCTTGAGTTAGTTTAAAAATCTCATTAGGCTTATCCCTGAAAGAAACATAATACCCTTCTTTTTCATAAGAAGAAATAGAAACTCTTGTTTTTTCACCGCTGTGGAGTCCTATACCTTCCCTGGTGATAACACCCGCTAAGGTATAGCAAGAATCATAATTAGTGGGCCAAGGAAACACTTAAAACTTCCATCCAACTCCAAGTGTATATCTCCAATCTCCACTTAGATCCTTACTTGCAACATCTAATCTTAGTGGACCAACTGGAGTCTTCACTCCAATACCACCCCCAAGCGAATAACCAGAGCCTGATTTCTGTAATAATTTCCCTGGTTTCCCCGGTACATCCTTTTGAGATCCTAAATCGCTCCCTGCATCAACAAATAAAGCTCCTGATATCATTTTCCAAACGGGGAATCTATATTCTACAGTGCCCTCAACAAAACTTTTGCTTACAGCTAAATCACAAGATCCCCAACCTCTTACAGATGATGTTCCTCCCATACAAAATGCTTCATAGGGAGGCAATTCACCAAGAATAGTTCCAGCTTTGAATTGAAACCCAAGTGCTTGAGGACAATCTTCATTAGTAGCATTACTAGAATTGCAAGCTTTAGTTAGATTTATCAATTTTGTTGGTATAAAAAATGAATATGAGGCTCTCATTCTATTGAAAGTTGGAGAGTTTTCACCCATTGAAACAAACTGTTCACTCCCAAAGCTCAATTTGTTTCCTGAAGTTGGGTTGACAGAATTATTTAAATTATTTTTAGATGCACTTGCAATAACACTTACCAATGTATTTTCTGCAGGGCAAGAGCCATCATTTGGAGTGAATCCAATACATATAATATCACTTATGTTGTTTCGCGTTGTTGTTGGCGTCATATCTCCATAAGGTTTCTTGTTCCCGCTACCATCAACCATCTTTACTTTCTTGAAATTCATACCTGCAAGAACTCTCCATTTTGAGACCTTAAAGGGATCTCCTCCATTAAGAGGCCTTGAGAAAGCAAATCCGCCTCCTGTTTTTTCTAAAACAATTGATGAAAAAGTATCAGAGCTAGACGGAGTTTTATCATCTACAGCGTAAAGTCGTCCATTTTTTTCACTTTTAAATTCTTGCGGATAATCTCTACTAAGAAAAACATTTGTTCTAAAAGCAGTTTTATGCTTATCTCCTTTGATCCATGGATCGGATAGAGAAAAATTATATGTTGTTGAATATTCTCCAAAATTCAGGTTTAAATTGGTAGACCATGCTCTACCTAGTGCATTAGTTTCCTGCAAACCAAGTGAAGCAAAGATCCCCGAACTGCTGCTATATCCAAGCCCTCCAGTTAATGATCCTGTTCTTTGCTCGCTTAAATCTAAAAAAATTATGACTTGGCCAGGATTTGAATTATCAGGACCAAGGGACACCTTGACATCATCAAAAAGTGATGTGCCATAAAGTCTTTTGATATCTGCTTCTAAAATTTTCCTGTTGAAGATAGTGCCAGGTTGCGTTTTTAACTCTCTTTTTATTACCCAGTCCTTTGTTTTGCCTTTTCTAGGTTTTCCATTAATTAAAGATTCTCCATCAGACCCTGGGAATCTTAACTTTACATCAGATATGATGCCTTCAGTTAATTTTAATGTTACTATCCCATCTTCTGAGATTCTATCAGGGCCTTTGATTCTAGCTAAAGAATACCCCTCATTTTCAAAACGGTTTTTTATTATTTCTATTTTATTTTGTAATTCATTTAAGTTAAGTGTCGTACCATAAAAATTATTAAAAATTTCATCTACATATGCATCAGTGATTACTGAGTTTATTGGTTTTAGTTCAACTTTCTTCAAAATTGGATTAGGGACTACATTTACAATTAGCCTTACTCCCAATGGCCCATCTTGAGACTTGATTTTAACTCCTGAAAACCAACCACTAGCATATATCGCATTTAGGTCTTGATTTAAAATTTGATTATCAACAATACTCCCTGGCTTTATACTCATAGAATCATAAGCAGCTAACTCAAGTTTTCTGCCCTCAGGATGATTTTGCCAGCCTTCGATAATAATTTCTGAGATCAGAACACTTTCTTGATTAATATTTTTTTTATTTTCTGCAATAAAGAAATTGTCCTCTTCTTTCATATCAAACCCTTGAAATATACCATTATTAATGGTGTTAATTTCTAGTGTTTTGATTAACTCCTCAACGTCATTTTGCATATACTTGGCTGCCAGTTCTGAATTATTTGATATCAAAAT
Organism: Prochlorococcus sp. AG-402-K21; assembly: GCA_003216775.1. Classification (GTDB taxonomy): domain Bacteria; phylum Cyanobacteriota; class Cyanobacteriia; order PCC-6307; family Cyanobiaceae; genus Prochlorococcus_A. The sequence continues at coordinate 86,072 of QCII01000006.1, read as the reverse complement.
CAAGGAGAAACAAGCAATATTTGTAGAAACCTTTCTAAATTTTGTAGAATGTTTTTGCATAATACTTTTGCTTAAGGTATGTAAGGCATTAATTTATAGGATTAGGGTTAAATGAAATTTTTAATTCTTCGGTTAATTTCACTATAAGCTTCAATTAAACCACCTAAATCATTTCTAAATCTGTCTTTATCTAGGCTTACAATTGTATCATTTTTTTGATTCAGATCCCACAATCTACAATTATCGGGACTTATTTCATCCGCAAGGAGAATATTATCTTTCAGATCATAACCAAACTCTAACTTGAAATCGACAAGTTGAAGCTTAATATTTTTAAAAAAACTTTTCAGGATTATATTAATTTTTAAGGTTAACTCTATTATTAAATCCAAATCTTTAGAGCTTAGTATGTTCATTAATTCAATTCTATCTTTTGTAATTAGAGGATCATTAAGTTCATCATTTTTTAGATAAATATCAATTAATGGTTTTGCTAAGACAGTACCAGATTTAATAGCGGTTTGTTTACACAAAGAACCATAGGCAGTATTTCTCAAAACGATTTCTAATGGGATTACTTTTATTTTTTGCGCAATCATTGTATTTTCATTTTTGAGTTCAATAAAATGAGTTGGAATATTCTTATTCATAAGATGCTCAAAAATTTTTGCACTTATTAGGCAATTAAGTTTTCCTTTACCTTCAAATTTAGCTTTTTTCATAGCATTGAAAGCAGTAGCATCATCTTTAAATTCAATCATTACTTTATTTTCATCATTATGAGAAAAGACTTTTTTTGCTTTGCCTTCATAAATCAACTCACATTTTTTATTCATTAATTCAAGACCTAATTTGATTACTAAAAGTGCTAATTGTAATTAACATAATTATTAGAGATCATTTTTCGGAATAATTTAACCTATTTTAACTGATTATTCATCGAAACCTCATAACCTTCAAGAACAAAATTTATGAGTATTAATTCTTCAAGTCCCAAATGCTTAATTAGATTAGAAAATATTTTAATTATTGGGAGTGGCGGTAGAGAAAATTCTTTAGCTTGGGCTATTCAAAAAAATGAATTAGTCAAAAAAGTTTTCTTAATTCCTGGCAATGCTGGATCTGAAAGAATAAATAAATGTGAAAGAATAAAAATTGATCTAAACAATAAAAATGAATTAATCGATAAGCTTAATTTTTTAAAAATAGATTTAATTGTTATTGGACCTGAAATCCCTTTAGCAAATGGATTAGCTGATTTTCTTCGCAAAAAAGACTTTAAAGTATTTGGACCTGGTAAAGATGGAGCAAAATTGGAATTTAGTAAATCTTGGGCAAAAGAATTTATGCAAGAGGCAAATATTCCAACTGCAGACTTTTGGAAAGTCAATTCTCTAAAGGAAGCAAAAAAAATTATCCATTCCTCATCTACCCCACTTGTTGTGAAAGCAGATGGTCTAGCTTCAGGTAAAGGTGTTTTCATTCCCGATTCAAAAGATGAATGTTTAAGAGCAGCAGCATCAATCTTAAACGGCAAGTTTGGCGACTCTGGGAATGTGATAGTTCTTGAAGAAAAAATTAATGGTCCAGAAGTTTCAGTTTTTGCTCTATGTGATGGCAAGAAATATATATTGCTTCCATCCGCACAAGATCACAAACGTCTCAAAGAAAATGATAAAGGTCCAAATACAGGAGGCATGGGAGCTTATTCTCCTGCTCCACTATTAACAGAAGATTACCTTGAAAGAATTATCAAAGAGATAATTGAACCCACAATAGATGCATTAAATAAAAAAAATATTGACTATAAAGGCGTAATTTATTTTGGATTAATGATCACAAAATCCGGACCCAAAGTTATAGAATATAATTGCAGATTTGGTGATCCAGAATGTCAAACAATTATGCCTTTGATGGATCAAAATTTTGTATTTCTTCTAGAAAAATGCTCAATGGGAAATCTAACTGGCGATGAAAAAATTGATACTTTTGATAAAGTTAGTGGTTGTGTAATAGCGACCTCAAAAGGTTATCCTCACGAATATAAAACTGGCTTTCCAATAAAAATGGGAACGATTGACTCAAAGGATTGTCAAGTTTTCGACTCTGGCACTTCTATAAGTAAAAATGGTGAATTGTTAACTGATGGTGGAAGAGTTTTAAGTATTGTCTGTCAAGATAAAAGTTTTGATATGGTTTTTGAAAAAGCATACAAAAATTTAAAAGAAATATACTTTGAGGGCATTTACTTTAGAAAAGATATAGGCCATCAAGTGAGAAAAAACTTTTCAAAGGAGAATTAGGCTTATGGTTGATACCGATAATAGAGAAATTAAAGAATATAATATTGTCGATAATGAAGATAGTAATAACTATTGGATTAATAGACTTCTTGTCTGGTGGAGTAGGTTTAGTTTAAGAACCAAATTATTAGCAATTGCGACTCTCGTTGTTAGTCTCCTAATGACAGGAATAACCTTTTTTGCTCTCAATAGCATTCAAAGGGATGCAGGAATGAACGATACTAGATATGCTCGAGATCTCGGCTTATTACTATCAGGCAATGTCACAGAATTAGTTGCTAATAATCAAAAAAAAGAAATTTCAAATGTGGCTGAAAAATTTTGGAGATCAAGTCGAAATTTACGGTATATATTTTTTACTGATGCTGAAGATATAGTTCAACTTGGAATACCCATTAGTGCTACCCCAACAAGTCCAGATAGTCAGTTCCAGCTGACTAGAAGATTAAAACTACCATCAGAATTAAAGAAAAGACCACAATTCCCACTAGTCAGGCAACATGTTACTCCTCAGGGGCAAGTAACAGATGTATTTGTTCCAATGCTTTGGAAAGGTAAATATCTTGGAACTTTAGCTTTAGGAGTGACACCCAATAAGAAAGCCTTAGCCAGTGCCGCACTAACAAGAGAAGTGACAATAGCAGTTTTCATATCAATTTGGGTTTTAGTAATCCTTGGTGCTGTATTCAATGCATTGACAATTACTAGGCCTGTAAGGGAGTTAGTAAGAGGTGTGAGGGAAATTTCAAAAGGGAACTTTAAATCCAGAATTTCTTTACCTATGACTGGAGACCTAGGAGAACTTTTAAATGGATTTAACCGAATGGCCACACAACTAGAAAATTATGACGAGGCCAACATTGAAGAACTTAAAGCCGCTCAAATAAAGCAGGAATCACTAATAGCTACTATGGCTGATGGTGCAATTTTATTAGACTCAAAAGGGAAAATCGTACTTACTAATCCAACAGCAAAAAGATTGTTTCGTTGGGAAGGAAGATTTTTAGAGGGAAAATATTTCTTAAATGAGATCCCCGAAATTTTATCTAATGACTTACATACAAATATAGAATCAATACTTAATAGAGAAAAGGAGAAAGATGATTTACGGTTCAGTTTAGGAGAACCTGCTAGAACTCTAAGAATTGTCTTACAGTCAGTATTAGATACAAACAAAGTTGAATTGAAAGGGATTGCCGTGACGATTCAAGATCTTACGAGAGAAGTAGAATTAAATGCGGCACAAAACAGATTTATTAGTAATGTTTCTCACGAGTTAAGAACACCCCTTTTTAATATTAAAAGTTACGTAGAGACCTTACATGATTTAAAAGATCAGCTCTCTAATGAAGAACAACTCGAATTTCTGGGGATTGCAAATTCAGAGACTGATAGACTTACAAGACTTGTGAATGATGTACTAGATTTATCAAGATTGGAGTCAGGGAAAATAATCCAGCTAGAAGAAATGGATATAAAACCAGCAATAGAACAAACCCTCAGAAATTACAGACTAAATGCCTTAGAAAAAAATGTCTCGTTGGCACATGATATAGAGGAAACTATTCCTTCTATCCTCGGAAATTTTGATTTACTTTTACAAGTTTTTGATAATTTGCTGGGTAATGGATTGAAATTTAGTCCAAAAAACAGCAACTTAATGATAAGAGCATATACTTGGCCAGATTCTTGTCCGGCCTTACCCCCAACTAACACTGGTGATGGAGCTCCTCAATGTGAATTGGTTTCACCATTACCAAAAGTAAGAATTGAGATTGCTGATACAGGTTCAGGCATATCTCAGGCGGATCAAGAAAAGATATTTGACCGTTTTTATAGAGTAGAGAATGCAGTACATACTGAACAAGGTACTGGTTTAGGTTTATCTATTGTGCGAGGTATAATTGAAAAACATGGTGGGGAAATTCGTATGGCAAGTGAATTAGGAATTGGAACAACCTTTTGGTTTGATTTAGCCTTGGCACAATCCGACAAAGATGAATTATTGACAAAAACAATAAATAATACAGATAGTTTTTCAAGCTCTGAAATCAGCTAAATGAACTAATTATTATCTAATCCTTTAAAAACATTTTGAACATTTTGATCAGGGACTATTCTATGAGGAGCCCCACTGAATATCTGTTCAAAATTAGAAAAAGAATCTTTTATTTCAGGGCCCTTATTAGTGATTATAAATTCTCTTATACGTTTGTCATGCCATGATCCTCGCATTTTAAATACATTTAGAGCTCTAGCCATCTCTCCTTTTATTTCAACATATTGGAGCAATAATATAGTGTCTGTAATTGTTGAGATGTGAGAATCAGTAATAGAATGACTTCCCATAAATTCCTCTGCAGTATTAGTAAAAAAACCTGCTATTTCTTCTTGTTTTGTGTACCCAGTAACTGCTATTACAAACTGCCTAAATGCATTCAAACTTACACCTCTAGCTAATGCAGAGAGAGAATCTATTGCCATTCTCTTTGGTTTAAATTGAGTAATTTGGGTTTTTATGATTTGCAAGTGATCTTCTAAACCAGTTGATTCGGGATATGCACAAATAATTTTTAATAATCCATCACTTTCCATCTTTTCAAAATCTATTCCCCAACTAGTTGCATTCCTGAGTAATTGAGCCCTAGATTCTTCGTATGCAAACAGTATTGCTCTTTCATTGTTGTTATAAGCATCTTCAACAAATTTTGATACTAACATTGTCTTGCCTGTACCAGTAGCGCCTGTGGCGAGGATAATGGAATCTTGAAAATAACCTCCTCCGCACATATCATCAAGATCTTTAACTCCAGAGCTTATCCTAATATTTGAAGACCTTTGTGTCAGTCTCATTGCTCCAAGGGCAAACACACTTATCCCATTCATACCCATAGTGAATGGGAATTCCCCTTTCATATGTACAGTACCTCTTAACTTCAAAACTTCTAATGTTCTTCTTCTCTTCTCTGACTCAAGGACATTCCTTAATAAGACAACATTATCAGAAACAAATTCTTCTACTCCATATCTAGCGATTGGTCCGTAATCATCTACCCTTTCAGTAGTCATAACTGTTGTTACTCCTATTTCTTTTAATCTTGCAATTAGTCTGAAAATTTCTCTTCTAACAACGTAAATGGCGTCATATTGTTGAAAAACCGCAGTTATCGAATCTATAGCTACTCTTTTAGCTTTATATTTTCTTATTGCGTAACTAATTCTCTCAATAAGACCAGACAAGTCAAAGTTTCCCGCTACATCTTGACCGTCAGGATCAGGAGAAGCGTCCAATATAAATAACTTATTTTGATCAATTAATTCTTGTAAATCCCATCCGAAACTAGCAGCATTTCTTATTATATCCAAAGGTGATTCTTCGAATGTAACGAAGATTCCAGGCTCATCAAAATTGCAAATTCCGTGGTGCAAATATTGAAGCGAAAAAACAGTTTTCCCCGTCCCTGATGTACCACTAATGAGAGTACTTCGAGATACAGGTAGCCCACCCCTGCAAACATCATCGAAACCTTCTATACCAGTGGGCAATTTTTGAACTTGCATTTTATTTGATTTGCCAAAATTCTTATCTTTCATAGTTTTGTTCAAAAAAATTAAATAAAAATAAACATCAAATTTATTTTTAATTATAAAAGTTTTCTAATTATTATTTATCTCCACTATATTCAGTTTCAGTTAATTCATCAAAAAGTAGATCTAAACCAATTAAAACTTTCTCTCTATCTGAAAGGTCACCAATAATTCTTCTAACTGGTGGAGGTAATATTTTCGCTAAAGTTGGGGTAGCTAATATCTTATCTTCCTCTGCAAGTTGTGGTTGCTTAAGTACATCGATAACCTTTAAAGCATAAACTCCTTTAAATTCATTTTCTAATATTTCTTTTAAAGTATTTAGAGCTCTCATTGAATTAGGTGTATTTCCAGCAACATAGAGTTTTAAAATATATGTTTTTCTTGCTGCCATTTTTATGTTTCCTGAAATTGATATAAAAGTTTTAGAACAACCCTTGACTTATTACACTACAAAATAAGAAAATAAACAAACTATTATGATTGCTTATTCGGCTTAATCAAATTATTAATTTGAGCCTAATGGCGTCTTTAATCTATGACAAACTCTAAAAACTCTTCTAAAAATTCTAAAAGTAACGAATTGTACGCAATAGCAGAAACTTCTGGTCAACAATTTTGGTTCGAAGTTAATAGATATTATGATATTGACAGATTAAACGCAAAAGAGAAAGACAAGATAACACTAGAAAAAGTTCTACTTTTAAAGGATAAGGACTCTATAACTCTTGGTAAACCTTACGTTGAAAATGCAAAAATTGAATTAGAAGTGGTTTCTCATAAAAGAGATAAGAAAATTCTTGTATACAAGATGCGTCCTAAAAAAAAGACCAGAAGAAAGATGGGACATAGACAAGAACTTACAAGAGTTATGGTAAAATCTATATCAATAGGTAAAAGTGCTCCTAAGTCTTCTTCAAAAAAGGAAACTGTTAAAAAGGAAACAAAACCAAAATCCGAAAAATCTACAAATTAATCATTTCTAATGGCACATAAAAAAGGAACAGGTTCTACTAGAAACGGTAGAGATTCAAATTCCAAAAGATTAGGTGTAAAAGCTTATGGTGGAGAGAAAGTTACGGCTGGATCAATTCTAATTCGCCAAAGAGGTACATCATTTTTGCCTGGAATCAATGTTGGCAAAGGTAAAGATGACACCCTTTTTGCACTAAAAGAAGGAACCGTGAGTTTCGAAAGCATTAAAAGAAATTTAAGAAATAGAAAAAGAGTTAATATTGTTATCTAATTTTCTTATAAGCTCTTGTAGTGATGAGAATAGGATGAAAAACTTCTAAAAAATTTGCTTGAAGAGTCTTAAAAAACTTTTCAACTATTTTAACATCATCGATATGGAAAGGATATTCATTTTTTTCACCTTTATAGAAATACCAATTAAATAATGCAATAGAATTAGAATCCATAAACTCATTAAAAACTTCAATTTGAGAAGCTGGATTGACAAGATGTTCCAAAACATCAAGACAAACTATAGTATCAAATTTCGATATTTTTGTATCTTTAATTGCCTTGCAGAAAGTAATCTTTTTTTCGACTCCTAATTTCTTAGCCCTATATTCAACAAAGTTTCTATTAGTTTCGTTAATGTCTACAAAGAAAACATGCTTAACTTTTGAAGACATAGCATTAGCTAAGGCGTGTGTTCCAATCCCTCCTCCGAAATCTAAAACTAAATCTTTAGAAAATCTCTGCTGAAGTTTTAAAGTATCAGCGATGTAATCCTTGCTTGTTATATGCCAAGCAGCTAAATCAGCTACATGCAGATCTCCAACTATCTCAGTATAAAATTCTGATACATCGTTTAAAGAATCTCCAGGATGCGAATTTGCCAAATTCATCTTTGCATTTGCAAGGAATCCATCTAAATCATATTCTTTAATAGATAAGTATTCCATTAAATGTAATTTCAAGTTAAAGGCATTATCTAGAAACTCTTTTAAAATAAAATTATTGTTTTTCAATTTTTACTGTTAATTTTCAATAAAGGAATCATAGGATGGTATTAAATCTTTCTCAAAGAATTCTTAATATTAAAGATGGTAATTAAAGATGGATTCTTAGTAATTAATAAAGATAAAGGTTGTACCTCTCATGATTGTGTTAATCAAATAAGGAAGTTACTAAATACAAAAAAAGTTGGCCATACAGGTACTCTTGACCCAGAGGTTACAGGAACATTACCAATTGCAATTGGCAGTGCGACAAGATTTATTCAATATCTTCCTCAGGACAAAACTTACATAGGACAAATTAAATTAGGTATAAGAACAAGCACTGATGATATTCACGGCAAAATAATTAATGAAAAAGATTGGCCCAAAATCACTTATGAGCAATTAGATCAATATTTAAATTATTTCAGAGGAATAATTAAACAAATTCCACCAAAAGTATCTAGCGTTCACGTAAATGGTGAGAGAGCTTATAAAAAATCTTTTAATAATGAAAATTTTGAGTTAGAACCAAGAGAAGTAAAAGTAGAGGAGCTTAATTTAATCAAATGGGACCAAATGAACGGAATAATAGAAATAAAAATCAAATGTTCTGGAGGTACATACATAAGATCAATTGCAAGAGATTTAGGGACAGTTCTTAATTCTGAGGGTTGTCTTTTGTTATTAAAAAGAATTTCAGCTTGTGGATTTCATGAAAAAAATTCTATAAAAATATCAGAACTAAAAAGAGATAAAAACAATCCTAAAAATCTTATTATTCCAACAATTTCTGCCCTTGAACACATTTCAACATTAGTTTTGAGTCACGAAGAAGAAATCAAGTTTTGGCAATCTGGAAGAGCTATAAAAGTTGATATTAATTACTTTCATGAATCTAAAGCTTTTGATTTTACAAAACCTATAAAAGTAATTGACAAAAGAAAAACTCTTCTTGGGATTGGCTTCTTAAATAGAGAAGAATCCAATATAAATCCAAAACTGGTCCTTAATGCAAAATAATCTTTATAAGTAATCTTTTCTAAAAGGTTTAATTTGCACACCTCTATAAAAATGTTTAAGTATTCTTTCAGCTTTTTGCCCTTTAGAAGCCATATATTTGGCTCCCCATTGACTCATTCCTACTCCATGTCCAGATCCCTGTCCAAAAACTATTAAACTTTTTTTTGCGGAAAATTTATTTTCAAGTTCTTCCTCAATTAATTTAAATCTTACGAAATTACTATTGAGGCCTAATTTTTTCCTCAGATCTACTCCAGAAATTTGATCAGAACCATTAGCTCCAATAACTCTTACATTCTTGACCCTACCAGTACTCGTTATATTTATGATCTCTATATTTTCTATTTCTCCAATATTTGGGAACAAATTTATCAATTCTTTATTTGAAAATGTTTTTTTCCATTTAAATTTTGGATTATTTTTATCAAAATCCTTAACACTCTTTAAATATGGATATGCATTTTTCCATACATCTTGACTGTTTTCTGTCATTCCACCTGAGCTACTATGAAACAAAGCATTAATTAATTTATTGTTATACGTCATAACTAGAGATCTCGTACTTCTAACTGCTCTTAAAGTTTTATAAGTTCTTGACTCCAGGCCATTATAAACTTGATTTTTCTGCGTAGAGTCAATATCAAATAAATTATTACCCTTTTGCTTTAAAGCATAAGTTCTAGATGCTATTGCTTGTGCTTTTAATGCTTCCATAGGCCATTTTGTTGGCATCTCTGAACCAACTACACTACTTAGATATTTTTCAATTCCTAAGACATTTACTACCAGTATTTCAGAATCAAGTACAAAGACATTAATTTTCCCAGGAAATCTTTTCTGACCAACCCAGATACCCCTTCCATCAGAAGATCTAAGTTGGAACTGTTGATTACTTTTTAAGTCAAATTTTTTTTCTTTATTCTTATCAAAATATAAAATTTTTCTATTTTTCTCGTTTTTCAAAGTTAAACCTTTTATTTTTTTATTTGAGAAAAATTTTCCCTTTATTGTTAACGGAATTGACTTGTCTGATCTAATCCTTATGTTGTTATTTTTTGAAATTAAAACTCTAATTATTGGCTCTCTAGAGGCCAATACATTATCACTTTGGAAAACACAAATAAATAAAATACTAATCAGATAACATTTACTAAATTTTTTTTTTAATTTAAGTATCACTTTGTTTAAAAACAAATGTTTTAATTTGCTTAATTTTGACTAAAAGTCTAGATTTAATCCAGATATTAAAATAAAAATATAATTAATAAGTGAATGTGACCTTCTTGGGAACAAGTTCAGGAGTCCCCTCCTTAACAAGAAATGTTTCTTCCTTAGCTCTTAAACTATCACAATCTTCAGAAGTTTGGCTTTTTGACTGTGGAGAGGGAACACAGCATCAAATAATGAAAAGCAATATTAAATCTTCGCAAATCAAAAAAATATTTATTTCTCATATGCACGGGGACCATATTTATGGTTTACCAGGTCTTTTGGCAACCTTAGGTTTATCAGGAAATAGTGAGGGTATTGAAATTTATGGTCCTTCAGAACTGCACAGTTTTATAAATTCTGCACTTAAAAGTAGTTTTTGCAAATTGTCGTTTCCATTGCGTTTCGTAAAAGTTGAAAATTTTGCATTAGAAAATAAAATTTTATTTGAAAACAACAAAATAAAAGTAAATTGTGCATTTCTCAAACATAAAATACCAGCTTATGGTTATCGAGTGAGCGAAAAAGATAAGCCGGGTATATTTGATATCAAAAAAGCACAATCTTTAAAAATAGCACCTGGACCAATCTATTCAGAACTGCAGCAAGGGAAAAAAGTCGTGTTGGAGGATGGGAGGACATTTGATGGGAAAGAATTCTGCGGACCTCCTAGGAAGGGTGAATGTTTTGTTTATTGCACAGATACTGTCTTTAGCGAATCAGCAGTGTCACTAGCAAAAAATGCCGATTTACTGGTACATGAATCGACTTTTTCAGAAGAGGATGAAAGCATGGCTTACGAAAAATTACATTCCACAACAATCATGGCCGCGAAAACGGCATTATTATCTAATACAAAAAAATTATTTATTACTCATTTAAGTCCAAGATATACGAATCAGAATGCAATTACGCCAAGCGATTTGCTTAAAGAGGCTCAAAAAGTTTTTCCAAATACTCAGCTTGCGAAAGATTTTCTAACAGCAGAAATAAAATAAACTGCAACAGTTCGTTAGCAGGATCGTTCTAAATGACCAACCCATGAAATAATAGTCATAGGTTTTTATATTTGATGTCGATCGAAATGGTCTCTATTTTTTCATCACTTAATAAGTCTTTCAAAAGACTTCTTATTTTTCTTCCATTGATTATTGGTTTGCTTCTTAATCCAATTTCTGCTAATGCACTTTATCCTAGTGATCCTTCATCAGTAGATGGATTGAAAGAAGATCTTCATGGAGCAGATCTTCAAAATAATGAATTTGTAAAATATGATTTATCTTATCAAGATTTAGGAGAGGCTAATCTACAAGGTGCATATATGAGCGTGACAACTGCAAAAAACTCTAGTTTCAAAAGCGCCAACATGAAAGATCTTATTGCATATGCTGTACGTTTTGATAATGCTGATTTATCTGATGCGAATCTTACAAATGGTGAGCTAATGAAAAGTGTTTTTGATGGAGCAATTATTGATGGAGCAGACTTTACTGATGCAAATCTTGATCTTTCTCAGAGAAAATCATTATGTGAAAGAGCTAGTGGAACTAACCCACAAACTGGAGTTAGTACAATTGATAGTCTTGAATGCGCCGGCTTAAAAGGTTACATGCCACCAAAGCCAAAAGCATAAGATTTAAAGCTAACTAACTTCAGATGGGAAGATATTACCAGGCTCTCTTGAGCCTGGTTTTTTGCTGTACCACCATTCCTGTATATCAGAAGAAAATTTCTTTGAAAAAAGAGTTATAACTGTTTCAACTGGTTTTAAGCCAGGCTCAAGAATCTGAACCGAGTAAGAGGGACATTTTCTTGAAGCCATATCAGCTACGAACCTAGAACCTATTCTTCTCCAACTAGGCTCCTTACTTCTCCAAGAAAGCCTTGAACAAGGCCAAGGTAACTCTTCTCTATCAAATAGTCTGCAACATGGTCCAATTACTTTGTAACTGTACTGACCTCCATAACTTGATTGAACACTGCCAGTCTTGAAAAATTCAAATTTATTCATTCACAAAAAAAGCCACCTTCATTGAGGGTGGCAGAGAAATAATGATTAATCAACTTAGAAAAGTTAATTTTTTATAATTAATACAATTCTTCTTCAGCATGAGTTGTAATTGTTACATCTGATGTTGGATAAGCAACACATGTAAGTACAAAACCAGCTTCTAATTGGTCATCATCCAAGAAACTTTGATCTGATTGATCAACACTACCTGAAGTAACTTTTCCAGCACATGTTGAACATGCTCCAGCTCTGCAGGAATAAGGAAGGTCGATACCTTGCTCTTCAGCAGCATCAAGGATGTACTGGTCATCTGGTACTTCAATAGTTGAATTGAGACCTTCGCCTTCGCTGATGAGTGTAACTTTGTAAGAAGCCATTTAAATAAAAAATTGTTGGTAATTAATACCTATCAAATACATTTTTAACATCGATTTGGCCGATATGTGAGATTTTGACGTAAAAAATGACACAATAAAATGTATTAAAGAGTATCCATAAGAAAAACTTATACTTAGGTTGGATCGCTGGCTTTTTGCGCAGAAATGCATGCCCAATCTTTTCTAGTTGATACATCCAATAATTTCAAGTCATTCTGAATTAATATTTTTATAATTTCATCTTTTTGTGAATTCAGAATTCCACTTAAAATGACTTCCCCATTGTTTCTCAAGCAATTATATATATTTGGAATCATTTCTTTTATTACTTCAGCAAGAATATTGCATAAAACAAAATCAAATTGTTTAGGTTGATTTTTTAAAAACACCTCATTAAAAGATCCTAAATATGTATTTAAGTTTTTGGTATTACCGAAATTTAGTTGAAAATTAGAGTTAGTTGAATTTATAGCTAAATAATCATTATCCACTGCACAAACCTCTTTGGCGCCAAGCAATCTTGCGGCGACACTCAAAATCCCGCTACCACTCCCAATATCTAATACCTTTTTATCAGAAAATAAAATATTCTCCATTTTTTCCAAGCAAAGATAAGTCGAAGGGTGACTTCCCGTACCAAAGGCTGCTCCAGGATCAATTCTTATGATTTGTTTATCTTTAAATTTTTCATCTAGATTTATCCAACATGGCAATATTAAAAAATGATTTCCTACTAATTCAGGTGCCCAATATTTTTTCCAGCTTGTCAACCAATCTTCCTCTTTAATAATACTCCAATCAAAAAATTGATTCTGCGGGTCATTAATGTTTAGAAGTTTGCTAATTATTTTTTCAAAACCACTTCTAGAATTTTCGCCCCAATCATCAATTGGAAGCCATATATTTACCTCTTTTTTATTTTGATTTTTAATTAAATATTCAAATGAAAAACTAAATATTCCTAGCTCATTTAATTTCCAAATAATAATTTCTTCTGAATCACTTTCTATCAGAAAAGTTACTTTATACCAATCCTTAATTACCATTAATAGAGCAAGCCTCTTTATAAGGTAACTGGATTAGCTTTGGTAATTCCCTCTACTTCAATAATGGTATCGAGCAACTTATTAGGTATTGGATCATCAATACTTAGAACCATAACAGCTTCCCCTCTAACAATTTTGCGCCCAACTTGCATTGAGGCAATATTTACATTGTTGCTACCTAATAAAGACCCCAGCTTGCCAATAATACCAGGCATATCTCTGTGCCTAGTAACCAACATATATCTACTTGGCGATACGTTAACTGGGTATTGATCAATACTAATAATTCTTAATTCTCCATCAGCAAAAATGCTTCCTGCCACGCTATGGTCGCTATTATCTCCATAAGTGGATAACTGAAGCGATCCACTAGCAAATTCAGGTCTTGCCTCATCTTTACTTTCGACAACTGTAATACCCCTGGAATCTGCTTCTAAAGAGGCATTCACATAATTGATCCTATCTCCCAAAGCTTTACTTAACAGGCCTTTTAGACTAGCTATTATTAACGGTTGGGAAGGATGTTGCACAAATTCGCCTTGAAGCTTCACCTCTAGTTTTTGAATCTGTCCACCTGAAAGCTGGCTTATAAGAAGACCCATTGTTTCAGCCAACTGCAAATGAGGTTTTAGACTATCCATAATATCAGGGCTCAAACCTGGTATGTTTACTGCAGTTCTAGCAGATAAACCAAGCAAGACATCTCTTATTTGTTCTGCGACATCAACAGCTACATTTTCTTGAGCTTCTCGAGTAGATGCTCCTAAGTGAGGGGTAAGAATAAGATTCTTTTCAACCTTCAAAAGTGACGAATTAGATTCCAAAGGTTCTTTAGAAAAGACATCTATTGCAGCGCCTCCAATCAATGATTTATTTAAAGCTTCTGATAATGCTTCTTCGTCAATCAAGCCTCCTCTAGCACAATTAATCAATTTTGCGCTACTTTTCATACTTTTAAGCACATCCATATTTACTAAATTCTCTGTCTCTGGTGTGCGAGGTAAATGCAAAGTTACATAATCGGATTGTTTGAATAAATCCTCTAGTTCAAATAGTTTGACTTGTATTTGTTGAGCTCTTTCATTTGAAACAAAGGGATCATATCCGTAAACTTCCATTCCCAATGCATTAGCAACTTTCGCTACATGAGCACCAATTTTTCCTAAACCTACTACACCTAATTTTTTCTTGTAAAGCTCATTCCCAACAAATTTCTTTCTTTCCCATTTACCTAACAAAGTACTATTATTAGCAACTGGAATATGTCTAGATAAGGCCAACATCATAGCTATAGTATGCTCAGCAGCAGCTATCGTGTTGCCGCCTGGAGAATTAACTACAAGAACTCCTTTTTGCGTAGCAGCCTTAACATCTACATTGTCGACTCCAACTCCTGCTCTTCCAATAATTCTTAGTTTACTTGAAGAGTTAATAATTTCTTCAGTTACTTGAGTACCAGAGCGAATCATTAAAGCATCATAATCTCCAATAATGGAAGCCAACTCAGATTCTGAGATTCCTATCTTCTGATCAACCTGAGCAACTTGTGAAAGAATATCGATTCCTGTTTGATCAATTGGATCTGTAATGAGAACTTTTGTCATTTAAGATTGGTTCTTTAATCTTTTACTTTAACTTAATCTATAGTGTATGTATCTTAATTTATTAATTTGAATAACACACAAACAGTTGAGGATTGAAATTTGACAAAAAGTATTGTGATATTTGAAGACATCGATAAATGTGTTCAGCTATTTGATGTTTTCAAAGAAAAATCAGTAATGCTCTCTGAAGCTATTTTGATCCCACCAATAAGTGAAAAAATAACATCAGAAGAAACCGAATTGCTAAATGCGAAAGCAAATATCTTATTCAAATCTCAAAATTTTGAAGATATTAGATTTTTAAATCCTAAACTTGATAGAAATATTAGACAAAAAGATATGAGTAGATGGCTAATGCCATTTGGTTTTATAGCTGGAATAGCCTTTTCTAACATGACAAATTTATCTACCTTCAGCTTTCTTGGTTTAAGTAACATCGGGGAATCATTAATTGGAGGTCTCTTAGGAATGGGTTCAGGTTATTTAGGAAGCATTGTTTCTTCTGCAAGTATCAACATTAATAGAAATAAAGAGTTGAGATCAGTTATTAATTTAAATAAAGAGGGTAAATGGCTTGTTCTACTTGAAAATCAAATTGGAACTGAATTACCTTGGGCTTTAATAAAACAATCAGAAGCAAAAGACATAATTTTTTTAGAAGGCTAAATGATTGACTTAAAAGGAATCTTAATAAATTCAAACTACAAAAAAGAAACTGAGGAATTAATAAATATTGCTAACTTAGCTTACAAACACTGGGAAACTTATTGGACTGGATTTAATTCAACTTATGTTTGCGAAGAGATTTTAAAAGATTTTGAAAATTTAAATGATTTCAAATTTTTTATTTATGGAGGATTCTCCTCTTCTCAAAGATCTAGAATAGCTTGCTTTAGAGGAGATAATTTTCCTGAAGAGGATGCGCTAAAAAGTAATTTTCCAGCTCAAGGAATAAAAATTATTGGAAATTTTTTATTTGATAATGCTACACAAGACGACTTTAGATCCCTCTTAATTGAAAATGGGCTTAATCAAATAAAAGTTGGAGATATATGGACTATTGGCGATAGGGGAGCACAAGGGATAATTGATAATTCAGATATTAAGCATCTAGATGAAAAAATTTTTTATTTAAGAGACGTAAAAGTAAAAGTTAATGTAGTAGGTATAGATGAATTACAAATACCTTCTGGAAGATCAAAAAAACTTGTCAATACAGTAGAAGCTTCAACAAGATTAGATGCTATAGCATCAGCTGGCTTTAGGGTATCACGAACCAAAATCATTGAAAGGATAGAAAATGGAATGCTCAGATTAAATGGAAGCAAAGTTAATAAGCCAACAATTAATCTAAAAATTGGCGACAAACTAGAACTTGAAAATAAAGGATTTATCGAAATTCTAAATTTAGAAATAACCAAAAGAGAACGATGGAAAGTTAAATTACTTAGAAAATGAAACGCAACCTGCTATTTTCTTATAAGGGGGATTAAAAATTCCTCAATTGGGGCGATTAGCTCAGTGGTAGAGCACTACCTCGACACGGTAGTGGCCACTGGTTCGAATCCAGTATCGCCCATTAAAACTTTTGACGACCTAGGTTATATCCACAGAAAATAATTTCATTTTTTAGATTATTAAAAAAGATGAAACTTAATCAAATAATTAATCTACATAAGGGGCTCACTGCATTTGTAGTATTAGGTCTTATGATTTTTTTTGATAATTTTACGATCGCTCCCTACGTTTATTTAGCTCTGCATGGTACTTATGGATTACTTTGGCTTCTAAAAGAAAAGATATTCCCAGATCCTTATTTTAAAGAAAAAATCAATTTTTTAACTTCAGTTACTGGTTTTATTTTTCTTGGAAGTTACTGGGTAGCTCCCTACATTCTTATCTCATCTCAGAAATCTGTTCCAAATATCGTAATAGCTGCATCTGTATCTATAAATATAATTGGTGTGTTTCTACACTTTGCTAGTGATGCCCAAAAATATTTTTCTCTTAAATTAAAAAAAGATCTAATTAAAGAAGGATTTTTCAAAAATATAAGGAATACAAATTATCTAGGAGAAATACTAATTTATTTATCATTCGTCATACTTTCAATGAGTTTCATACCATTAGTAATTCTTGCAATATTTTTCTCTATAGTTTTTCTACCAAGAATGATAAAAAAAGATAAATCGCTCTCAAAATATGATTCATTCGAAGAATACAAAAAGAAAAGTGGTCTTATATTGCCTAAATTAAATGCCTGATAACAACTTTCCCAGTTGGAGGCAAGATTTAAAATCTTCTATAAAAAAAGAGGGCAAATCACCCTCTAATAGATGGATACAGCTTGCAACAGTCAGCGAAGAAAATGAGCCAAGATTAAGAACAGTTGTTTTCAGAGGTTGGCATAAAGATAGTTCAATGATTATTTTTACAGATAGAAGAAGTGAAAAAATTGGGCATTTAAAATCTAACCCTAATGCAGAAATATTATGGTTCTTTTTGAAAACCAAATCACAATATAGATTCAAAGGAAAAATACATGAATTAAGTGATAACACAAATTATTGGGATTTATTATCAGAAAAATCAAAATCTTCTTGGTTTTGGGGATCTCCTGGAGAGAAAATAAACCCAAAAGTCCAATCTACTTATGAAATATTATCCAATCTACCCAAGTCAGAAAATTTTGTAGTTCTAAATTTTGAAATCGATTCAGTAGATCTTCTTAAATTAGAACAATCTGTTCATAAGCGATATCTTTGGGAAAAGATTAAGAAATGGGAAAAAGTTGAAATTAATCCTTAAATATTTCTAAATTGTATATTTAGGTTGAAAAATATATAGTGATCAGTCAGTTTTAAAAAAGAAGTATTATTCATATGAATTTCTCAGAAATTCCAGAAAACCCTTTTATTTTTTTATCTTGGGTGACAGCTATAGGGCTATTTATAAGTCTTTCTGAAGCAACAATTAAGATAAAACTTGAGAAGAGAAACAGTTATCGAAAAAGGTTAGAGCTAATCAATAACCTTTATCCTAAAAAGTTAGCTTGAAGTATCTGAAAGTATGTTCGCTTGCAAAAATTGAAATAAGCCACCTTTACTTGTTTCTTCTTTGACTTCAACTTGCTTGGAAGGTTTTGCTTTTGTCGAAGTTATAATTTGCTCCTCATCTTCTGATTTCAAAATTCTGATAATGACTTCATCTAAAGAGAAATTACCGGGACCTGTTAATGCAATTGAAGTTGCTGAAGCGAAATACAAAAGTAAAAGCTCTAGTAAGAAAATATTAAAACCTGAAGTGACAAGTGCATGATATATAGCGACAGAAATTGTTCCAACAATTGCCAAAGCTCCGAATCTTGTGGCTAAGCCGATAATCAGTAACCAACTACCACCTATTTCTGAGAATGCCGCTATATATGATAAAAATATTGGGAATGGGAGATGTAATGGTCTAACAAAAGCATCAGCGAAATTTTCTATATTTGCTAATTTCTCATAACCGTGATGAATAAGAACAGTTCCAGTTATAACTCTAAGAATTAATAAAGCCGTATCTTTACTAAACGACTTGGTAAGAATTGTTGAAAGCACTATAAAAAAATTATCCTTAAGTAAAAATAACTAGTCACAGTATCCATCGTGGATTAAAGAGCAAAAGTCGCACCTAAATAAGTATTTATACTTACTTACCAAAAGGGTTATTTTCTGATTAGGAATTCAACTAAGTTAAAAATTATTTTTTGAAAAATTGTCTAATATCCTCTGATTTATTTTTGGAATATTTTCTTTAAATTTAAAAAACCCTCTCTTAGCAAATTTCCAAGCAAATAAATCTTCATCCCTCACAAGATTAAAAATTTTTTTATGGTGTAAATTTTTAAACTCAGTTATGAAATCATAATTTTCTCCCACTCCAGGATAAATAATGTCTATTTCGTTGGTATTTTTAAAAGTATTTTCCAGTAAATAAGGATCAATCTGTTCAACATTATCAAATTGCTCTACAAATTCAGAGACCAAATCTTGTTTAAATTTCAAAACAGATTCAGACAATTTAATTTGTCTTTGTTCATTTTTTAAAAGGATAATAAATACTTTTTTATAGCTTGGAAGTAAATTTTTAAGGGTTGCAAGGTGCAGATCATTTTCAAACATAATCAGATTATCTGATTTAGGATCCATATCATTTTTATAAATCTCATCTTCAAATGGTATTTGATTAGATTCTTCAAGAAAAATTTGTTGATTACTTATTTTTTCTACATTAAATCTATTATTTGAAAACTTTCTGAGGTTTGATGATGAAAAAATATATTGTTTCCCCTTCGTTTGCAATCCTCCGACCCATCTCCAGCTAAGGAGATTAGATGAAGCATCTCCATCAAAAAGATATTTAAAGAAAAACTTTGCTCCCAATTGCCATGGGAGGCCTAAATTAAATATCCAAGTACTCGCAAACCACATTCTTGTATGGTTATGCAAATAGTTGTACTGCTTTAATTCATGGACCCAAGAATTAAAAAAATCTAATTCTGTATTGCCATTAATTGCACTTTCATATAGCTCGTAATCAAAATCGAGATTGTTTTCTGAAATAAAATTTCTCCAAACCTTAGGTCTATTTTCCATCCACCCTTTCCAGTAAACTCTCCAAAATATTTCTTCAACAAATTTAGTTGAATTTTTGATTTTGTACTTACTTTTAATATCATGGATCAGATCATATTCCAATAATATTCTATGAGTAATGAAAGGCGATAATTTTGAAACTGAACTTTCGTTATTTGGCCCAAAATCAAAATTTCTTAATTTTGCATAATCATTAATTTTGTATTTCGCAAAATTTTCCCAGGTATTTTGAGCTTTTAATAAAAATGACATTTTCTCATAACTTTAAAAAATTTTTTTTGTATTGATAGAAATTTCTAAAATTTACTTACAAATTAATCCTTAAAATTTTCTATTTCACTTTTAGTAAATATGTTTGATTGAAGTATTTAATTTAAACTTCTGATCAGTACATTTTATACTCTTAAATCGCTCTCTGCGTAGGAGGATATTTAGTGGTCAATTACTTTTTAGATTTAATTTAAATTTTCAAATTTTTATTTAAATGATTTTTTCTAAAAGATTTTTAAATATTTATCAAAATTATTATGAATAATTTATTAGTGAGAGATGTTAAGTATCTAGATGAACAATACAGAATAGGTGAAGGCATAATTTCGGATGATGCATTTAAGCAACTAGAAAAGCTCTTTATTCCTGTTGATCCAGAGCCTGACTACTTTAATCAAAAAAATAATAAACTTTTGCCAAAATTAGCCAAAGAAGACCATAAAGAATTTTTGGAAAGTTTATTAACAAAAACAAGATTAAGCATTCAACCAAAAATTGATGGCTGTGCTATTGCAATTAGATATATAGATGGCAAGTTTAATAAAGCTATTACAAAAAAAGGATTTGATGTCTCAAGCAAAATTAAACAAATTAAAAATGTCCCCGATTGTATTCCTATCAAACGAGATTTTCAAATTAGAGGTGAACTATACGCTACAAACCAAGTTGCCGGCATTTCCCAAAGAATTACAAGAAAATACCTCAATGATAAGAAAGGGATTGGAGAAAGTCTCCGCTTTTGCTGTTTCCAAATACTTAATGGAAGACTTAATCAATACGAAACCCTTAACTATCTTAAAAAATGTGGCTTCAGCACCCCTGACAGTTACTTCACAAATCATACAAGCGAAATCCAAATATATAAAAAAAATTGGTTAGAGAAAAAAATATTTGCGAAATATCCAACTAATGGGATAGTCATAAAAATAAATAGTAGGAAATTACAGTTACTTAGAGAGAAATGTTTATCTCAAAATAACGAATGGCAATATGCAATTGAAAAATAATATTAAATAGTACCTTCAAAAAGAGCTCACGATCCTTACTTCCAGTATTTACAGTAGAAAAGTAATTAAATTTTTGGTTTAAATTCCAAAGCTATTTACGGGATTACTAAATGACTGCCACTATTTCAAGACCTAAAATCTCCAACTGGGAAACATCTAATATTCCAAACCTTACAGGCAAAACAGCGCTAATTACTGGTGCGAATAGTGGACTTGGATACTACACTGCAAAGGCCTTAGCAGAAAAAAATGCTCATGTTGTTATAGCTTGTAGATCGCTTGAAAAAGCTACTCAAACTATCAAAATACTTAAAGGACTTAATCCTGAAGGATTATTTACACCTTTAGAATTAGATTTGTCAGATTTAAAAAATATTGTTGAAGTTCAGTCCAAAATTTTTGATAATTTTGAAAATTTGGATTTACTAATCAATAATGCAGGCATTATGCATCCGCCTAAAACTCTTAGTGCCCAGGGATATGAAATACAATTTGCAGTTAATCATCTAGCTCACATGCTTTTGACCCTAAAGCTACTTCCAATTATTGAAAAAAAAGAAGAATCTAGAATAGTGACTGTTACTTCTGGAGCACAGTTTTTTGGTAAAGTTGGGTGGAAAAATCTTAAAGCTGAGAACTATTACAACAAATGGGAATCTTACTCCAATAGCAAATTGGCAAATGTAATGTTTGCTTTGGAACTAAATGAAAACTTAAAGCACAAAAATATACTTTCTTTAGCTGCTCACCCAGGAATTGCAAAAACAAACCTCTTTACTGCTCAAAAACCTAACCCTAGTCCATTAGAAATTTTCTCCTTGGAATTATTTAGCCCTATTTTTCAAACTGCTGAGATGGGTGCCTTACCTCAACTTTTTGCAGCTACTTCACCAGATGCAAGAGGCGGTGACCATTATGGTCCAAGATTTAATTTTAGAGGTCATCCAAAACTATCCCCTACCTCTCCTTTTGCTATGAATAAAAAAGAAAGAAAAAATTTATGGGAAAAAAGCCTTGAAATACTTAGTAACTTCTTATAAATTTTTCATTTTTACTAACTTTAGAAAATACTTCAAGATATGTAATTCACTCTCTGAGAGTTTCATAAATTCTGTTAAGGCATCATAATTTTTTTCATCAATTTTTTTTGACAATTTAATAAAACTATCATGGTTTTCATTAACAAAGCGTTCAGCAATCTGAGACGGAGTTAAACCCTTTTCAATTAATTCACCTGGAGCATTTTTCTCCCACTTTTCATAAAACCAAGAGAACCAATATTTTGCAGTATTTTCTTCCATTAGTTAACTTGTCTTTGGCAAATACTATAAATACTGAAGAAAGATCTCATGATTGAATTACCCCTTAAACACAATTAATATAAATGCAATTATAAAATTAATGATAGATAATCATTCTAGTAAAGGAAATATTAATCTTGTAATTGGATTAGGTAAATCTGGATTTTGGTCTGCCAAGTACTTGAGAAGCATCAATAAGAGAGTAATTGTTTGGGAAAGTAAAGATGGGATAGAATTCTTAGAAAGAAAAACAAAATTAGAAGAACTTAATATACTAGTTTCTCTGAATAAAGAATTTGTATTTGAAGAAATTCAACCTTTTGTGAAAGAGATCGAATCTGTTGTTGTAAGTCCATCAATACCTTATGACCATATAACTATTATTGAATTAAAAAAAAAGGGAATTAAAGTAATTGGAGAAATTAATGTTGCATGGGAAATTTTAAAAGACACAAATTGGATAGGTATTACTGGCACTAATGGCAAGACTACTGTTACTCATCTACTAAGCCATATACTCTGTGATGCTGGATTATATGCTCCTTTTGCTGGAAATATTGGTACACCTTTGTGTAAATATGCTCACTCCAAAAAACATGAAAAAATCGATTGGGTTGTAGCTGAATTAAGCAGTTATCAAATAGAAATATCTCCAGAAGTAAAACCTAATATTGGAATATGGACAACCTTCACAGAAGATCATCTTGAAAGACATAAAACACTTGAAAACTATTTCAACATTAAAAAAAGCTTGCTAGAAAAATCAGATTTTAGAATTTATAATTATGACGATAAAAACCTAAGAGATCAATACAGTTCACTATCAAGAGGGGTTTGGATAACAACTAGTTTTGATAAATCAAATTTTATTCAGTGCGATTATTGGATAGATAATCAAGCATACATTGTTGAGAGAGGAAAGAGGCTATTCAAACTTGAACATTTTTCTTTAAAAGGAATGCATAATCTTCAAAATCTTTTATTGGTAATAGCAGCAGCAAGAAAAGTTGGATTATCTGGAAAGAAGATTAAAGATTCTTTATCTAATTACAAACAATTACCTCATAGAATGGAAACAATTTATAAAAATAATGATCTAGAAATAATTAATGATAGTAAAGCTACAAATTTTGATTCATCTATTGCAGGAATAAGTTCAATTGAAGGTCAAATAATTATTATTGCTGGGGGTAGATTAAAAGGTAATGAATATAGTGAGTGGATAAAAGTTTTAAAGAAAAAAGTAAAATGTGTTTTCCTTTTTGGAGAAAGCTCAAAAGTCCTAAAAATGGCGCTTATTAATGAGGGATTTAAAAAAAATATTTTTGAATTTTCAGAACTAAAAGACCTTTTAAATTTTGTTTTTGATTATTTACAAAATAATAGGGTTGGAACATTATTATTCTCACCTTCATGCTCTAGTTTTGATCAATTTAAAAATTATGAAGAGCGTGGAGATTATTTCAAGAAACTAATAAGTGAAAAAATTGAGGTTAATAAATCCATTTTTTGTTCAAATATCATTTCGTAATTTTCAGGTCGGTCATTACAACCGCCTCCCCCCTAGCAAATATTCACTTAATTAGTTAGATTTTGACTATAAATTAACTACTAGCAATGAGTGAATCTAACAATTTACCTCAAGCAATAAGTCATAAAAAATTAAGTCACTTAATGCTTAAGGCACAGAAAGATTCTCATTTTTCTGATGAATTAGCAGAAATAGAAAGCCCCGAAAAAAGAGAATTTGAGGAGTTAATAAACAATTGGGAAGTTTCAACCAAAAAAGTAGTTAATGAGTTATCAAAAAGAAAAGAAAATTTACTAAAAGATAAATCACCAAATTCTTTAATTGCTCTTGGTGCTATGGAAGTTCACCTTAATATGGCTTTGCAAGCCCTAAATGCATTTAATAAAGGAGTTGATGGGTAATAGTAACAGATAAACTATAAGGAAGGCATCGAAAATAAAAGAAAATCTAGCTCTTTTTCAGTATCTATAAAGACATCATCATAATTATTAACTTCAAATCCCAGGCCATCTCCAGATTCGATACATAAATTTGAATTAGAGTCTTTACTTTTTAATAAAAGATTACCTTCTATTATTTGTATCCAATTATATTTATCGATTTTTAATGGCAATTTTTTTTCTTTAATAGGTTTATATTTACAACGCCATAAAGAGATATCTTGATTTAGAAAAAGCTTATTATTTTGACCGTTTTTGTAATTAAAAATAAGATTGTCCCACAACTTATCATTTAATGAAATTTGATCATATCGAGGTTTGATATTTTCTTTTTGAGGGTATATCCAAATCTGGAACAACTTACAGTTCTCACTTTCTTCATTCTTCTCGCTATGAGAGATACCAGTACCTGCAGACATAACTTGCACTTCATCTTTGTAAATTTTTCCAAGGTTGTTTAACGAATCTCTATGAGTTATTGCTCCTTTTGTTACTACAGTAATTATTTCCATATTTGCATGAGAATGTGTATTAAATCCTGCATTAGGAGAAATAATATCTTCGTTTATAACTCTTATTTTTCCAAAATTATCCCATCTTGGATCTCTATGCTCTGCGAAAGAAAATGAATGCATCGAATTAAGCCATGCTCTATTTGATCTAAATCTTTCGTGCGATTTCCTTATTTTAATTATTTTCAAAGACATAAATACTAAGAACTAAATATGGTGTATTTGTGTAAATTAACGATTTTTGAAAATTATAAATTACGAATAAGGGAAATTACTTTTTATTTATTTGTTAATT
Source organism: Prochlorococcus sp. AG-402-K21 (assembly GCA_003216775.1). Lineage (GTDB taxonomy): Bacteria > Cyanobacteriota > Cyanobacteriia > PCC-6307 > Cyanobiaceae > Prochlorococcus_A. The sequence goes on along the minus strand of QCII01000006.1, from coordinate 60,969 downwards.
TTACTTTGTGCTTTATTTGCTTTATTAATTATTTTTTTTGCTTGTTCTCTTGTAGAACATTTTTCTGCCTCAACATTCAAGTTTTTTAGTTTATTTAATTGCTTTGAAATTTTCATATAAAGTTAACTTAACAACTAGAAATTAACACATATTATACGGAATAGCTAAAAATACTGGTTTGCATTTGAGCTTTACTACCTAAAAATAAGATTGGAGGATGGAATTATCAGAACAGTATAGAGGATGTATTGGATTATCTTTGATTGTTTTCTTAATTAAAAGCGGTCCAAGAGGATTATCAAAATTATTTTTCCTAATTGAGTTATATTGCATTATTTTTTTTGATATTCTTTGATTTCTATTTAGAAATTTCCCTTTGTTACCCCAACCTAACCATAAATCACAATTTTTATTTTCAGACCATTCTTTTAAGTTTTTATAAATATGATTATTGTTTAGATAACCCACAGGGTTTTTATGATTAAAAAGTTTTTCTGGTTTGCTTGAAATAAGAGCAAATAGATTGATTAATTTTAATTTGCCATAATTATTGTTTTTCGAAATTTTGATTATCTTTTTTGTTGTATTATCTAAGAAAAATTCATCAGATAGCGATGGATTTAAACCAATAAAAATAATTTCCTTTGTTGATTTAGAAATCTTATAACTTAAACTCCATCTATATAGTTTGTTAGCACTTATTGAACAATTTCTTTCTAGAAATAAATTTTTCAACCTAAACCTACACCTCTAGCCATAAGAGTTGCTAATAAAGGTATTGTTGCAAAGCCAACTAATTCTGTGGTAATGATCAATCTAAACCTCTTAACTAGGTTTTCTGAAATTTCAGGTAATTTATTCTTACTTAATGGAATGGCCCATAAGATATAGGTTGTTGTTGGGTATAAAGAAAGTAATCCGACCAAAATGTAAAGAGAAACCTTTATCCAAAACACAGGATTACTTGTATAGAAATCACCTCCTTGACCAAAGTATTTAACACGCAAAATCCCAGTAACTAATATTGCAACTCCTGCTAAACCATAAACCACATCTGCAATTATCATTGAGATCGTCTCATTTCTATTAAGAGTTACTTTGAGAGTCAATCTTTCAAACAAAAGAGACCCAAAACACAATATAATTCCTAAATAATGAACATATGCTACTAATGCACTTTTAGCAATTTCCCCTGTTAATAAAGTTCCTGATAACATTTTCTAGTCAAAATTTATACAATACTAACTACCAAATAAAGAATTTGTTTAGATAATAGATTAAATAATAAAAAGCTAGGTATTGAATCTAGGACTCTAAAAACCTTTTTTGACCATCTTCAAAAAAATCCTTTTTATTCCATACTTCGATTACATCTGGGAAATGTTTTTCCATACAATTATCACAAACCCCATGACTGAATCTAATATCACTAATTTTCGAAAGATATTTTTCTAAATGCATCCAATCGCCCTCCTTATTTTTCACTTCTCTGCAATATGAACATACAGATAAAATACCTTCCTGTTTATGCAAATTAGACAATGCATCTAGCAAGTTTAATGACTTTTTTCTAAGCTCTAAAAATGAAACTATTTGCTTGGATAATAATTCCATAATATTAAATTGTTGTGTAGTTAGATTTCCTGGCTTTCTGTCTATTACGCAAAGAGTTCCAAGCTTATTACCATCAGTATTTCTAAGGGGGAAACCTGCATAAAAACGAATCTTTGGATCTCCAGTTACCAATGGATTATTTATAAATCTTTCATCTTGGAAAGCATCATGAATAATTAATGGACTATTTTCTTTTATTGCATGGGTACAAAAAGACCAATCTCTTTTAGTTTCTGATATTTGAAGTCCTACTTTGGATTTAAACCATTGTTTATCTTTGTCTACCAAAGTCATTAAAGAAATAGGCACATTACAGGTTGTAGCAGCAATTTTTGTAATATCGTCGTAACAGGATTCTGGCTTGGTTCCCAAAATCCTATATTCTGCTAAAGCTTTTAATCTTCTTTCCTCTTCTTCTTTTTTTGATACAAGATTCTGCATTAATCTTCACCAATAATTAAAAACTTTAAAATTAAAGTTTCTTCAAAAAACTTTTTCCGTCTAATACTTAATAAAAAAAAGATAAACTTATTGATTTGTTACTTAATGATTTAACTTTGAGACTGCCATCCCAGCGATCCATCCACTTGTCCAACAATGTTGAAAATTAAATCCACCAGTGATACCATCAACATCCAAAACTTCTCCAGAAAAAAATAACCCTGGACAAATTAAGCTCTCCATACTTTTAAAATTAACCTCATTAATTTTTACGCCTCCTGAAGTAACAAATTCCTCTCCAAATGGACCTTTGCCCGAAATTATATATTTATCCCTCATTAGAATATTTATCATTTTCTCTCTTTCATCCGCCAGTAAATAAGCCCACTTTTTCTCTTTATCAATACCTATTTTCTTTAATAAAAAAATCCATAATCTTTTTGTTAATAGTGGAACAGGTCTACTATTAATAAGATTCACCTTGCCTTTATTTAATCTTAAATAATTAATTTTTTCTTTTAACTCCTCATAACTTAAAGAAGACCATTTAATGATTAAATTAAATTTATATTTTTGGCTATAAAGTTCCCTTGCTGCAATTGATGAAAGTTTTAATACTGCTGGCCCACTAAACCCCCAATGCGTTATTAGTAAATCGCCTCTATTTTGAAAATTTTTATTGTTTAAATTAATTTCTATATCTATGCCCCTTATCGATACCCCACTACATTCATCCAAATTTGGTTCTTTTGTGGAAAAAGTAAAAAGCGATGGTACAGTTTTAACAATGGTGTGTCCAAGATTTTGAGCTAATTTATATCCGCTTGGATTACCTCCAGTTGAAAGAATAATATTTTTTGCAGTTACCTTTGCTTTTTTAAGACTAAAAATATTGAATATATTATCTGGAGTTTTTGCAATTTCTTTTACAAAAAATTTTGTTATTATCTCTACGTTTTTTGATAAAGCACTTTTTCTCAAACAATCAATAACATCTGAAGAAGAATTAGACACTGGGAATACTCTTAGATCTTCCTCAATTTTTAATTTTAAACCTTTTTTCTCAAACCAATCGTATACATCTCCAGCAGCAAAACGATTAAATGATTCCAAGAGCTGAATTCCACCTCTGGGGTAATTCTCAATTAGTTCATTCGGTATCCATGTCGCATTAGTGACGTTACATCTTCCCCCTCCACTAATCCTTACTTTCTCCATAAGTTTTGAAGTTCCTTCAAGAATTATTATTCTTTTTACTCCATTTTCAGCAGCAGTTATTGCTGTCATAAAACCGGCTGCACCGCCCCCAACAACTGCTAAATCAAAAGGTTCCAAAAACTTATTATTTAATATGCTTCAATCTGATAATAGCAAGTAGTTATAAAGAAAAATTAGTCCAAAAACCATAAAAAAATAAATATAAAACTTTAAAACTACATAATAAATAGCTACGATTCGCTAATTTTTAAATTTCTAGAAAAATCAACACAGTCGTTATTTTTATGCTTTAAGTTAATTAAATGAGTTTGTTATTTTCTTACGTTAAATATTCTGAGGCCAGTTTTCCTATGACTGGTCAATATACTGCTCTTCTTTTAATAACTTCTGTTATTTGGGTTCTACTTTGGTTTGGATATAGACAAAATAAGATAAATGATGAGATCAAGAAAAAAGAAAAAGAAGAAAGAATTAATGAGAAAGTTCAAAGAAGAAAGAAGTTAGAGAGTTTGTACCCTACTAATAAAAAAACTGTTTAAAATAAACTATTTTAGGAACATGAAAAAAAATAATTTCAAATCACTAATTCAGTACTTACCGGGGATTTTGATTCTTATTTATGTATTCTTTTTAGCATTTACTCAATTTATAAAATAAAATTTTTAAAAATTATTCGTTTTGATTGGAATCCTTTCTGCTTTTGGAGCTGCTACATCTTGGACATATGCATGCTTTATTTGGCGCTCGCAAACTCAAAAATATAAATCAATAGATATTAATTTAATAAAAAATATAATAGCTTTTTTAATTTTTATACCTGCTTTTATCAATCTAAGTTCTACAACTGAATTAAAAAACATATTTATCCTACTAATTAGTGGAATAATAGGTATTGGTTTAGGTGATACTTTCTATTTAAAGTCACTACAAACAATTGGCACAAGAAAAACTTTATCTATAGAAACTCTTTCTCCGTTAATGGCAGCTTTATCAGGGGAATTTTTTATTAATGAAAATTTAACAACTAAGTCATGGGTTGGAATAATTATAATAACGATTTCGCTATTCATAATTCTCAGAAAAGGTAACGATTTTAAAGAGGAAAACTCCTCTTTCTCAGAAAAAAATAACTTTAAGATTTTTGCTTTTCCTTTTTTATCAGTTTTATGTGCTGTTCTTGGAGGTCTTTTATCAAGGATGGTTTTCCTTCAAAGCAATTTATCTCCTTTCCTTACAACTGAAATAAGATTATTAGGTGCAATAATTTTTTTAATTAGTCTAAAAGGATTTAAGATTAATTTTTTCTTAAAAAACATAGACAAAAAACAACAAAAAAGATTTTTTATTTCAATACTTCTTGGAACAAATGTAGGAATATTTCTACAACAAGTTGTGTTTAAAACCCTTCCCATAGGAGTAGGATGGGCTTTATTAAGCATATCTCCAGTAATTTCCTTATTTTTTGCTAAGACTGAGGAAAGAGAAATTACCAAAAAAATAATATTTTTTACTTGTTTTTTATTTTTTGGCTTGACATTAATAATTCTTTAATCTCTGAGTTAATGTAAAAAATACTCATGTTAATAAAAATCAAATTAAATAAAATTACCCTATAAACACTCAAAACAATGAAAACATTAAAGAAAAAAAGACTCGGCACATTGGAAGTTTATGTTATTTTTTTAAGCTGCATTTATGCAGGCTTTATAGGTTATAAATCTCTATTAAATGTTTTATTTACTTGGAATTAATTAATTCTTTCTAATGATTTAATCAACTTACCTCCATCTTGATCATCATCATCATTTGAACCGAAAAATAAAAAAAATATTCCTAAAGAAGCTATAGATAGCGAAATTGACAATACAGAAAGCTCATCCATAAATTAGAAATTTTTTTTATGATAAACGAAAAAAAATAAAAGACAGTAAAGAAATACACATTCTCGAAAATAAATATTTATTTTATTTGTAAAATGAAAAAACACATCCGAACTATCTCGTGAAAGTTCTAATAACTTCCCCCTGTAGTGCAAGCGTAATAATTCAGTATGGAATAAAAAGTTGGCCTATTTGGGAATGTGAGCCAAGCAAATTTCAATGGAATTACGATGATAAGGAAATTTGCTTAATTATTGAAGGTCAAGCGAAAATAAGTACCCAAAACGTTGACATTTCTTGATTAAAGCTGGAGATCTAGTTGAGTTTCCTGCTGGACTTAACTGCGAATGGGAAGTAACCAAAAGTATTAAAAAACATTATCGATTGGGTAGCTAAATTTAAGAAAAAAGATTTTTTCTTCTTTACTGTTAAGTCAATGTAGATAAAATATGGTTAATAAATAATTTTCAAGAAGGAAACTAATATTATGCCTTTTACTGATCAAGAATATTTTGAGGTTATTGAAAAAAACGAAATAGTAAAAAAGGCCTTTGAAAATATTAAGCAAATTTGCATTGATTTACAAAAACAAACAAATTGTCCTGAAGAGGATCTAAAAGATTTTCTTGAATTTATTTCTAAACAATGGAATAAGTAATAATTAAAAAGCCTTTTAAATACTAAATTTAAAATTTCAATTTAGTTTTCTGAGACAATAAGTTCTAATCTAATTCCTTTTTTGGTTTTGTGTTGATACTGGAAGTTCCCTTAGCAGCAGAAACGAAGAAAAAGAAGCCTACAATTCCTGATATACCAAATATCGCAGCCAAAGGATCAAAAGTGAAAGAAAACATAGAATTTATAAAACCAAGATAAATAATAGTTTTTGAATCAAAATTGTACAATTATTGTTAAGTATAAAAAATAACAATTGCGCGATTCATTATGTCATTATTAGTTTCTCAGTAGGTTCAAAAAAAATTATTATTCAAATTGATTTTAAGAATAAAAATATCAATACATACCAAAGATCTATTCGTGCTAAAGAGAAAAGTTTTTAAAAAATATTTATCGAAATATTTAATAAAACACTACCCAGACGATCCACAATTGTTGTTTCTTTAGATTAATATCAGTAAATGACAGAATTTTACTCAGCTTCTTCCTCAGTAAGTCCTTTTACAGCGATATTATGGTGCCTTTATCCAGTAGCTGTACTTGTAATTATTGAATTACTTCTGGGGGGTGGGTTTGATGATGACAATAATGACGATCAAGATGGTGGAATGCTAATACCTGCTTACTCTAGATCAGACGTTTGAATTTTTGAATTAAAAACTCATAAGGAATTTAATTAAATTGTCGAACAATATTGATACAACTCATGTTTCTCTAATTACACTTACCATCATTATGATTTCCTCTCTAACCTGGCTCGTCTTAAGAACCCTTAAGGAAGGTAGAAAAGCTTTGACAGAAATAAATAAGGATAGATCGTGAAATACAATAAACATTCAAAAATGTAGAATTTGATTAGATTTATAAAACTCTTAGATTTATAAGTTTTACTAACTAATAGATATATTCCAAAATTAAAAAACTTTTTCCTTCTCAAAGTTTGGGAAAAGCATAAAAAACTTAAATAAATACTAGAATTTGTTTGATTGCTAAGTCAAAAAATTACCAATCTGTTGAAATCCCATTTTTATGAAAGGACTTCTTTGTTATTACTTTAATAAATAAAAATGCATCTAAATTCTTTACTTTATATTTGTTCTATATCTTTATTCATTTATATAATGGCGCTTTTTTGGAGAGACTTGCCAAATCAAAAAAAGTAAATAAATAATTAATATTAATTTTGTTGCTTATAAAAATAAATTGAGTTATTAATTTAATATTGGATTTAATTTTTTTATATAAATGCTGAAAGAATCTTCAAATAACAATAACAAAAACATATTCTCAAAAACTAACGGTATTGCAAAAGAAAAGATGATTTGCAAAGACGGATTCTGTTCATTACCAAATCAAGATGAGATTTCAAAGCAAGATTCAAATGATATGAATTTATTTGATCCTATTTAGTAAATAAATAATATTTTGATAAATTAAAGATTAAATTGATAATTTTAAATTATTTGAATTTTTTTTCTTAATGATTTGGAATGCTTATAAGGAGTTTTGGATTAAAGCTACATACTTCAAAGGATTCACATCTTGATTGGAATTGTGGTTAGTTCAATTAGCTAATCTTATAATTTCTTTCCTAAGTATCCCAATATTTTTAAAAACCTTTGGTTTCTATGCTTATGGACTAGTTTGTATAGTTCCTCAAATAGCTATTGATATAAGAAGAATAAGAGATTTTGGAAAAGATTGGAAATGGATCTTTATTAATTAAATACCTATCTTCGGATGGATATTGTGGTTCATCTGGTTAGGCTTTGGTAAGACCGGTAATGGGAATAATAAACTTATATAGAAAATTACCTCTTTATTTTTTCTTGTTTTTGAAGTCTACAAATCTTATCTTGTTTCTTAACTCTAAATGTTTTTCAAGAATACTAAACACATGCATCTCGCATTCGGTTAATTTAAGAAACTGATCGAGTGTATCTTTATCTTCTTGATCAAAATCCTCGAAAACTTCTGAAATAGCAATACTATTTCTAGAAATAAAATCCTCTGCAACATCTCGAGGATTCTTGCCTGATTCGAAATCCTGAAAAGCTTCATAAGAATTAAGTTCTCTTGTTAACCATTTAAACCATGGTTCATTTTTATTATTTTTTTTATTTATGATTTTCTTCATGAAAAATTTTTTACTAGTTTAATCATTATTAGTTATTAATTCTTTGACACCTGTACAATTACTTATTTTTAAAAATTAATTAAAGATAAACCTTATTTATTTTTTACAAAATAACTAGCTAATTACCATAAAGCTTTTTAAAAAATAAGTATTTATTACTCATTTTTTTGTTTATGAGATAACTAGTATTTGTTTTATTAAAGTACATTGTCAATTCCATTTTATGAGTTTCCTTCATCTCCAATTTTAATAATTGGTGCTCTTGGTATTGCAGTAGCAATAGCAGTTTTTTTTTGTATCTTACCAAAAAGATTTCAATTCTCCTTTGAATGAAGAGCTTGCAGCAAATAAAAAAGCCTTAATTAAGGATCAAAACGAATTAAATGAAAGATTAGAAAAAATAGAGCAAGATTTAAAAAATTTATAAAAAATTACTCTTAAAGAGATAAGTAAATGATCTCGAATTCAAGACCTTAATTTTTTAAACAGGAATTATGGTCTATAAGGAGTTATGGATAAAGATCATCTTATTGAGTTAATTTCTAATAGCCTTCTTTATGAGAGTAAAAATTCTGACTCTACTAAGAATCTTAGTGACTTTAAAAATTACTTAACAAGATTAAATCTAGATCAATTGAGAACTATGTCTAAAGAATTTATTCTTTAGTATGATGTTGTAAATATATTATTGTTTATTAAATAATCAATACTTTTTAAAAATTGTTACTATCAATAAAATAAGTGAAATATGCGTAAAGTAAATAGACGTGATTTTTTAATAAAGCCATTTCTAAAAAGAAATAATATTAGAGCTTCCTATCAAATTATTTCTACCATATTCCCTATAATTTCTATTTGGTTAATCATCTACCAAATAATAAATCAACCTTTTTCATTATTTATAAAAGGATTTCTAATGATACCTTTTATAGTTCTTCTAACTCTGTTCTCTTCTCGAACATTCTCATTAATGCATGATTGCGGTCATAATTCCCTTTTTACAAAACGGAAATTAAACCGCTTTTTTGGATTTTTGCTTGGCTTGGTTAATGGTATTCCTCAGAAGTCATGGTCAATTGATCATGCATTTCATCATAGGAATAATGGAAATTGGGAAATTTACAAAGGTCCGATAGATGTTTTAAGTCTTGAAGATTATAATTCCCTTACAAAAAGAGAGCAAATATTTTACAAAGTAAGTCGAAACTGGATGATGCTTTTCCCTGGCGGTTTTTTTTACTTAGTTTTAAAACCTAGATTAGGACTGCTTATTATTATTTTTAATTTCACTAAAGATATATTAGAAGAGACTTTTATCAAAATAAAAAACAAAGAAATTTATCAACTTCTAGCTATTAATTCAAGACTTAAACCACCTTTTTCTGATTATGGGGATAATTTCAGTGAAATATGCGAATTAATAATCAATAACATAGTGGTAATAGTAGGGTGGATTTTTATGTGTAAATGGTTGGGCTTAGTTTTTTTCTTATCATTGTATTCCATGGTATTAACCTTATCAGCAGCAATTTTAATATGTGTTTTTTTCGTACAACATAATTATGAGAATGCATATGCTAAAAATACAAAAAATTGGGATCTTATGGATGGAGCGATTTTAGGTAGTAGCAATTTAGATATCCCTAATTGGCTAAATTGGTTTTTAGCAGACATATCTTTCCATAGCATTCATCATCTCTCTGAGAGAATACCAAATTACAACTTAAGAGCTTGTCATAAAGCAAATATTCATTTACTACAGCAATCAAAGTTCTTAAAATTAAGCGATTTTTCAAACTGCTTCAAATATATTATTTGGGATAATAAAAATGAAAAATTAATTCCAATAAGTTAAAACCTAATTCAACCTTCTTCTCAATTTTCTTTTTAGAGGAACACTGCTATATGCATGAGTACCAATAGATGGAGGCAAGTCATTCTTTAAAGGATGCATAAAAGCATTTGCCATACTCTCTAACATTTTCGAAAGCCAATTAATTACTGATTTCATTTGAAAATCTAAAAGTGTACTTTTTTATCATCTAACTAAATTACTGAAAAGTAAATCAGTCTTTATGCTGATTTTTTCAGAAGATTACCTTATAAAATTAATATGAAATGTTCAAATTGTTGTTTCCTTTTCTGTTTTAAAAAAATATTACTACCTTTTTAAAGGTAAACTAGGTGCAAACTAAATTTAGTAAATAATACTTATTTTCTCTAATTAACTTAATAAATTAAATTATTGACCATACTTTCATGCTATATCTCTATTCCAAATAAATCTAATGATATTATGAATGATTCACTTGTTTCTACAAACCAGAATACAGAAATAGATTCTATTAATTCATATTTTGAGTGTATTACTGAATGCAGTATTGTGGATGGTCATCAAGAATGTATTACTCGTTGTTTAGAAGTGCATTTAAAGGGGGATGATCAAAATGAATAAAAAAAATTCACCTCAAAGGAAAACAACTTTAAAATGGAACACGAATGGAGAGCTTTCGGAGATTGATATGTTAAGAATTTTAGAAAAGATATCATCTCCTCATCTTAATCAATGTGATTTAACATGCGATTCTGATCAATTTTAAAATTAATTATTTCTAGATCTTTTGAAATTATTAATTAGGCAAAAAATTTGATATTAGTATCAAGAAAATATTTCTATTAATCTTTATTTTTAATAATCTGAAGTCAGACTAGATTTAAAAATTTCTATTTCAATATTTAGATCCGTGCTTCTAATAAAAAAGCAGCCAAGGGATTTTTTAGGACATTAATACTTAATTAACCAGCCTTTAATCAAGATTTAAAATCTTTTCAAAATAATTAAGTTTTTCCATATAAAAAATTAATTTTTAGAACTCCTTCTTTTTGTTAAGAATCTTTTACTGATTTCTTTTTTTGTTAGTTGAATAGGTTTTACAAAACCCGAATCTCCATGAGTTGGACAATAATAAGTCATAAGCATCCATTTTTTTTCTTCATCCATAACTAATCTCTTTTAAGTAATGATTAAGTAAATAGGATGAATTATGAAAAAATTGATTTTTTTTAATCTTTTTTTCTTTTTTACTTAATAATTTATAAAAATTTTGAATCTATTCTCACAAAATAGATATAAATACGCATGACTTAAAAAAAAAATCCTGCTATTTATTAATAAATTCAAAATAATTCATGTCTCTAGAATCTATATTGATGGTAGTTGCTCCAATCTGTCTTTTTACGGTAGGAGTTATTGCTTTACCAATTCTAGTAAAGCCACGTAAACAATCTGGTTTACCTAAGAGGTATATACGCGGTCTTTAAATTAATTAAGCTTTAAAGAAGAGCAAAGACAATCAGCATAAAAAAGAATTAAATAGATAATTAAAAAGATTGCGATAAAAAAATTAAATAAAAGAATGTTTTGCACAAATAATTTAATTTGAAAATGAAATTTAAATTATAAAAACTTTACCAAAAAAATTATAAATTCTTTTCATTATGAGATCCTGTGATGGATAATAGAATATATAAATTCACTTTTATTTAACAAAATTCTTAACAAAAAAATTTGAGCAATATAAAACTTTCAGGTCTTAAAGGCCAAGCGCTTGTAATAGAGGATAAAGATATTCCAAGCATAAAAGAATTTCAGCATGTTATCCCAGATCACTACTTTAAATGCAATACTAAAACTTCTTTGAGGTATCTTTTACAATCAGCTTTAATTCAATCATTAGTAGTTGCGATAGGGTTATCTATTCCATTTACCCCAAAAATGATCCCAATTTGGATTATTTACGCATTACTATCAGGTACCACTGCAATGGGATTCTGGGTAATTGCCCATGAATGTGGGCATGGAGCATTCTCTAAAAACAAGACATTGGAATCTATAACTGGTTATTTACTACATTCGTTACTTCTAGTGCCTTATTTTTCTTGGCAGCGTTCTCATGCAGTGCATCATCGATTCACAAATAACATAACAAATGGAGAAACTCACGTACCTTTAGTCATTAAAGGGAATGGAGTTACAGAAAAAGTTGGAGGAGAAAGAGAATTACATTTTTCAAATTCCTTAGGTAAAAAGAATTATGGAATTCTTCAACTTGTTTTACATCTAATATTTGGCTGGCCTGCTTATTTACTTACGGGGAGTACAGGAGGTATTAAATATGGTACTTCAAATCATTTTTGGCCAATTAAACCATTTTCTAAAGCATTATGGCCATCAATATGGGCCAAGAAAGTTTGGATATCAGATATTGGTGTAGGTTTGACATTAGTGGGCATTGTTTATTTAGTTTTCAAGTATGGATTATTTCCAGTAATTGCTCTATATTTTGGTCCTTTATTAGTGGTTAATTGTTGGCTAGTAGTTTATACATGGCTTCATCATACAGATTCAGATGTACCTCATCTTTCAAATACGGAATTTTCCTTTATGAGAGGCGCATTTCTATCTATTGACAGACCTTACGGTAGTGTCCTTAATTTTCTTCACCATAACATAGGTTCTAGCCATGTCGTTCATCATGTATGTCCGACGATTCCTCATTATCATGCAAAAAAGGCAACTGTCTTAATTAAAAAAGCCTTTAAAAAAGCATATCTTTTTAATCCTGATCCAATACACAAAGCTCTATGGAATATTGCATGCAATTGCGTTGCTGTTGAGTCAGACATCAAGAGAGGAAGATATACATGGCAATCTTCATACAAAATGGTGGATTAAAAACACAATAATCATCAATTTTTTATCACATTAATTTGCGCAAATCTGAAAAGAATATAAAAGAATTAGCAATAACAAATTTTTCATCTTAGAAAATACTTACAAATTAATAATTCTATGAGTGGCGACAATTTGCATGGTAAGCAGCCTATTAAATTTTATTCGGAAAAAATCACACTTACAAAAGTTGAATTATTAGAAAGACAGTTGAGCTTAGGCGAAAAAATTTCAGATTTAGATCAAAAGCATAAAGAATGGAGCAAAAAACTATTAGGTTGAACATCTAATATGATGAATTTTAATAACTTATTGATATTTATATTTACCTTATCAAGAAACTTTTCTGTAAATTACTGAAAAATTATTTGCAGGCATCCTAATAATATCCTCTTGAGAAAAACCATTTTTCTTACTCTCATCACAAACTTCCTCAAGATTTTTAATACCCCAAAGATCATTTTGCATTTTTAATGAATTATCGAAAAAATAATTACTTTCACTTGTATGTTTATTACAAATTTTAAATGGCCCATACAAAATCAAAAATTGCCCCTTATTGAGTAATTTTCCTGACTCTCTAAAGAGTGCTACAGTACATGACCAATGCGCTACATGAATCATATTTATAGAGACTATTCCTTGCAAAGAATGAGCTAATCTCAATGGAATTTTCCAAGGCATTTTTTCTACATCAATCTCAAGAGGCTGGGGCATTTTCTTAGCGAGGTCTTCATACTCAATCCAAGAACTTATACTTTTTCTATGCACTAATTCTGGGTCACTTGTTTGCCAAATTATTCCAGGAAAGCGTTTTTGAAAAATAACTCCATGTTCACCGCTGCCACTCCCAATTTCCAATATTGAACCTTTTTTTAGAATTCTGGATAGTACATCACCAATGCAGTCTCTATTTCTTTGAGTTGCCGAAAAAAAAAGTCTATTATCCAAAATTTAAAAAATTGGGCGTTTCAGTAAAAAGAATAATTCTAAAATCCTTAATTATTTAACCTTTCTCAATTTAGGAGTCTTGAAAAACATTATTTTAAGGCTAAAGAATAATATTGAAATTGTAAGCGCAGGCAAGATATAAAGTATTGAATCAGAACTAATTAGAGAGGGAATCTCTCCAAAAATTACATGCATGTAGTAAATCGCGAATGACATAATCACATTTATATGTAATCTATTAATAGCAATTATTTGAATTCTAAAAACTATTTTTAGTCAAAAAACAAAAAATTCTAAAGAAAAGAGTCAGCCTGTATCCCTACTAGCTGACTCTAGTGATATATTAATTTAAATTACCTCTAAATGAGGATATACCTCTAAAAAAATAGGATGAAAAGCTTATTTTTTTTTTCAGATTTAAAAAATCAAAACAAAAACAAAAAACACCGATAAGGTATATTTCGACACATATATGTAGCAGTTTTTAAATTTTCCTGGCAAAAAAAAGAATAATCTCTAACTTTCTTTACATTATTAAATAAATATGTTATATTTTTTAACAATTATCACAAAAAAAAATGACTCCAGAAGCAGAACGTTTTAACGGTTGGGCAGCAATGTTAGGTTTCGTTGCAGCTGTTGGTGCATACGTCACTACAGGCCAGATCATTCCAGGTTGGTTCTAATGAAAAATAACGATTCAAAAATAGTTGAAAAAGAAAAAATCGTTGCTGAAAAGCTTAACGGTAGATTTGCCATGTTAGGTTTTATTGCTCTTATTGGAGCATATTTAACTACAGGACAAATTATTCCTGGTTTTATCTAATATAAATTTCCAAATAGCCTAATTTATAATTAAATTAGGTTTTTTATTGATAATCAAAGGTTTGTATTAATTAAGTTTTGAAAAATCTTATTTTGAGCGAAAAATAGGCTAAAAATCAGTATAAAATCACCATTTTATTTCTAAAATTAAATTCAAATTTTTAATAGTTTCTAGGTATATCACTTAGGAAACTTAATTAATGAGATTTTTGGCTAATTCTATAAATCTACATTTACAGGAAACGACTAAGATGATGAAGAAAAATGATAATAATAAATAACATTTTCCAAAGAAATATTAATTTGAATATTCTTCTTCTTTAAAACTTAAACTTATTATTTAATTGATGCTATCTTTACCAAGATAATTAGAGGATTTAATGAGAGTAAAGCTTGAACCGGAGACAGCATTCATTGGCAAAAAGTTTGCTTATATATTTCTAGGAATAATATTCAGCCTAAATGCCATAACTTTTATTTGGTTTTTCTTTTTTTCAAATTTAAAATAAAATCTAAATTTTTCGTTTAAAAGAATTAAATAATATAGCTTAAACAAAAAGGTTATTAAAACAGTTATCTAGGTACTAAAAAATTCCTGGAATAATCTGTCCAGTTGTTACATAGGCACCTAATAGCGCAACGAAACCAACCATAGCCCATCTACCATTTACTTTTTCTGCATTTTGAGGGTATCCATCGTAAGACACAGATTCATCAATATAAGGCCTAGTTTCTGATGGGAACATATTCTGTCTTCCACCTGATTCTGTAGTAACTCCTGATTTTGTCATTAACAAGATAATAATTGTTAACTAAAGTAACACAAATATTAACTTATGTAAACCAAAAGGGCTTTAATCATTCATCTCTAAGCATTTATGGGTCAACTTGTGACATTTTTGCTTAAAGCAATTAACGGCGAGCATTTTTTAATTAAATCGTCCCTACATTGTCAAATTTGCAGATAAATAATAAAGAATGAGCATTTATACTCACAATAAGTAATTTTACTTATTAGAATTATTGCAGCATTTAGGAAGTGCTTAGCTGGTTAATTTCAGACAATTTAAATTAACTGGATCGTCATGAGCTTGTTGGTGGGATACTTGCAGGCTCTTTCATTTTTAAAGCAATCAAATTAACAACCAAGTATTATTTTACCTTTCAAATAAAATCTCAAAGTCAAAAAAATAATGACATAAATTTATTTAATTGCTAAATAGAAAATAGAATAAACAAATATGTATGTCTTTGGATTTTATTCTTATTCCTTCCTGTATATTTATTATCCTTTTTCTTTTAAGTCGAGAAAATATGATCTACAAAAAAAATCAAAAAGTTAAGTAATTTCCTCAATTATTTTAAAAGACACTTATTTAAAGATAGAAAAACTTTATTTTTTATTTGAAAATAATAGATTTTAAAATAGCTAGTTTAAAAAATTTTTAATCTTAAAGGATTAACTAAAGAAACTATGCTAACTTTTTTCTTAAAATTAGTTTTCCCCAATATAGTCTTGAATTATTAATTTGATCTAGTTTTTGTTGGCAGTGTATGCAATTGCATTCATTTATTAAAGTTTTATTTTTCATGCTTTACCTCTTTTTTTAAAGAAACCAAATTTTTTATTTTATTGCAAGTATTAATAAATTATTTTTTTTATTTATTATTGAAATTTAAAAAGTCAAAATATTTTTCTTAACTATCAATTTTTATATTGGTTTCTAAATCATTAATAATTTATAATGTTAAAAAAGTAAGTAAAAATCAAATAAATTCCTTTTGAAACTTTCAAATCAATCACTTATCAAAAAAACATTCAGAATTGTAATTAATCCTTGGTATTCAATACCTTTAATAGATAGATGGATATTAGGGCAAATAATCCCTCCAATGATATTCGCTATTTCTGCTTTTAGTGTTATTTCATTATCTGTAGGAGTAATGTTTGATCTTATAAGAAAAATTGTTGAATTTGGTTTACCTCTATTTTTGGCTTTAAAAGTTCTGTTCTTTAGTTTACCAAGCTTTTTAGTTTTATCTTTCCCAATGGCAGTTTTATTATCTACATTATTAGCCTATGGCAAATTATCAAGCAATTCTGAACTGTTAGCATTGAAGTCTTTAGGTATAAAAACTTCGCGAATTATTTCTCCAGCCATAGCTCTTTCAATATTTATGACAGGATTGACCTTTTATTTTAATGATAACTTGGTCCCAGCAAGTAACAAATTGGCTGAAACAACATTAAGGGGAGGGATAGGAAGTTCTTTTAGCGGCGAGGAAGGAAAAGATAACATTATGTTTTCAAGATATGGCTCGAGGATAGATGCTTCAACTAAAAAACCAACAAAAACAAATACATTTCTTACTCATATATTTTATGCTTCATGGTATGAAAATAATATTATGCAGGGTGTTACGGTATTAGACTTTTCTAGAGAAGATATTCAACAAATCTTGAAGGCAAACACAGGAAGATTTGATAAAAAAAACTCTTCTTGGATATTTTCTGATGGAAGTATTGTTTCCATATCACCCAATGGACAAACTACAAACATTCAATTTAAAGAATATACATATCCATTTGTAGAAGGACCTATTGAATTAGCAAAAGTTCCTAGAGATGCCACAGAAATGACTTTGAAGCAGGCTTTACAAGCAGAGAAAATATACAAAGAAACTGGGAACTTAAAAGAGATAAGAAGAATTCAAGTTCGCATTCAAGAAAAATTTACTCTACCTTGTGCATGCTTAGTTTTTGGTTTAATAGGTAGCAGTTTGGGATCTAAATCTAATTTAAGATCTTCCAAAAGTCAGGGTTTTGGATTAAGCGTGATTCTTATATTAATTTATTATGTGATGTCATTTGTATTTAGTTCATTTGGAGTGAAAGGATTGTTAACTCCAGTTTTTGCTGCTTGGTTACCTGTTTTAATTTCTATGGGAGGTGGAATATATTTCTTAAGAAAATCAAGTTCCATATGATCTTTAATAAATAAATCATCTTTCTTAGAAAAAGGATTTTAATTCTCTAAAAAAAATTGTTAATTTCCTTTTTTATAGATTTATATTCGAGATTAATATCTTTAATAAATTTGTCAACGTCTTTTTTTATATTTTTATATTCATTTATTTTTTGTTTGGTTTTCTTATAGAAAATCGATTCAAATTTTCCAGGATTTGTCACCTCAATCCAATATCCTGCTAAACAATAAATTTGGTTTGGAACAAAAGTTATAATAAATAATTTTTTGGAATTTTTATATTGATCAATTATCTTATTAGCAAAAGTACCTTTAGTTTTGTTAGTCCCAAATAGAGTAATATCTTTTGCTAAAGACTTAAAATTCTTCGATATATTCTTACTTTCTTCTATTGCATTTCTAGAAATTATTTTTTCTAGGGAAAAACAATAATCAAAAAAATTAGTTTTTTCTTTTTTTGAAGGATATATAATTATGAGGGAACTAAAAAGTAAAAAAGAAATTAAAAGAAATTTTTTAAACATTTTTATTTTAATTAGATTTATCATCGCATAAATATAAAAAGAGATTTAATAAATTACTATTAATTACCTTAAAAAGATTCACATTAATTAAAAAGATTTCTATTAATTGAGCTAAACCTCTTTAAGAAAACCTTAAAAGTATTTCGGACTAATTAAGTATTTATAAACCCATAAAATTTTTTTCTTATGATAAGATTATAAAAAATTATTTTTTGAAAATAAAAGTATCAAATCTTTTTTAGATTTTTTTCAAGAGTATCAATTTCAGCAATATTTTTCTCAGCCATACCAGGCAAAATAAATGACTTTGAAAGAACAGTTGAATATATTTCTTCAAAAGGTATTTCTCAACCAATTTCATCTATCCATCTTGTGTTAGATATTGTATGTCTTATCTTGGGTTCTGGATTTTTTATATTTGGAGATAATCAAAAAATCGATTCAGTCTTTTTATTACTATTTCTTATTTCATCAAAAATAATTTTTCATGTATTCCCTTTCCATTAAAAAGCAGTATTTATAAATCTCGGATTGATAGGTGGATTAATTATTGCTGCAATTAGGGAACCAAAATAAATATCTTAATAAAAAAACTAAATATTTTTTATTTTTTCTCTCTTAATTCTGGGAAGCAATTCGTAAGATGAATTAATTCATAAACCTCTTTACTTTCATATTTTTTATCAGGAATTCCACTTCCTACCTCTATGCCTCTCTCTTTCATCTTCTTTAATATCAATTGTTGTCTTTGCATACTTGACATAGACTTAAATCTTTTAGTTCGTTCTTCTTTATTCACTAGATCTTAATTTAGTTAAACTTTATTGTTAAGGTTATATTAATTATTGATTCATTAAATAAGTAAGAAAGCCGGTAAATGTAAGTAATTTAAATCCAATAAAGAAAGGCAAATATTTTTTGACCTTTTTGCCAACGGGCAATAATTTGTTTAATGAATTGATCATGATTTACATTAAAATCTAATAACTTCGATTATCCTAACGAATTTTTTTTTAAAATTATCTCATTTCGATTTGTACATTTAAAACAGTCGATCTTAACTATAAGGGTTATGGCCTTCTGTTTTATGAATGAAAAATAAACAATGATTTCATTATTAAATGAGTTTGCTAATTCAAAGAAAATGGTTTTATTTTTTGTTGACGATGCGACTCCAGATTTTTATTCATAAGAGCAAGTGGTAATCCTACAGATGCAAAAGTATTCGAACAAATGATTACTGTTGATATAGTTCAAGAAAAGGCAGAAATAACCAAAATTCACCGGTTCGAATTTTTAAGTGAAAATATAGTAATGTGTGTTTTTACACTAAATTCAAAATTTACTTATAAAGGGTCACCTAACGATGACTTGCCAAAAGTTACGTCAATTTTTAAAAAGTAAATAATTTTTGAAAAATTGACTGGATTCAAAGATCTACAGGAAATTCGGATTCATCTTTATGGGATTAGCAAAGTTAATAGCCCTTTTAATGGTGCTACTACTTGTAGGAAGTTCTTTTGTTGGTTTAATTTATTATTTTATAAAATAAATACATCAAATAAAGAATACTTAGTAACTATTTCTTTTATTAGAAAACAATTACTTATTTTTTGATAAGTAATTTGATTTTCAGGTAAAAATAAAAACTTTAGAAAGACTAACTCCTATATCTAAAGCTAATAAAGCAATTAGTAACTTATTCATTTTTTAGAACTCTCAACTATTTTTTTATAAAGTTCTTCAGAAATAGGTTGCATAACCTTTTAAAAATCTAATTACAAAATAGTTATTTCTAAATTAATTTCTCGTTACTATATATACGAATATATAAATTTTTAAATAGGCAAAAAATATATTCACAATAAGTTTTTCTTATAACGTATTAATAAATACTGAGTTAAAAAACTTAAATGGATTTCCAAAAGTTTTTAAAAAGAAATTAGAAATCTTATTTCAAGTAAATAGATCCTCTATAAGTAAGCTTTATCATCTTTTCTTCTTGTTTTTTACAATATACGAATGACTTTCCATTAAAATACATGTTTACCATGATGCAGCTCCTAGACTTGCTCAAGTCCCCGTCCTATGGCTTGAGTCGTACTGCGGTCTATCAAATAGTAGATCGGACGATTATGTAGTATTCACTACAATTTATTTATAAAGTATTTATACTTAGATGTCAATAATTAATAAAAACTAAGCTTAAATTTAAAATTAGATTCTGCTTTCACGTACTCCCTAAAAAGAATAAAAAACATATAACTACGAGTAACTCCTAGAAAAACTGAAAAAAATGCTAGCACTACACAAATTGGGCAATGTGGGAATCCCATTATTTATTTTCCAAGATAAATTTTAATTCAGCCTCTGCATTGAGAATATCAATTCTTCTCTTAAATAGTTTAAAAAATTTAGTTATTTTTTTCAAAATTAAACCTTCTTTCGGCATCAATAATAATATTATTCTAAGAATGAATATATCAATGAGCAAAAATACCGAATCTATTGATATAACGATAGTTTTGTAGCATATTTATACAATAAATAACACCAAAATATATACCCAGATAATCTTGATCTAATTAATAATTAAAGGCTAATGCAGAATCAACCGCAATTAGGAATAAAGCTCCCTTGCAGTGCCATTTTTCTTTTTCTAAAAAATAGAGCGGGCTAAAGTCCAATACTCCAAGAGGATTTAATCCGCTGCCTAAAGCCTGAGATTACAAATTTTTCTAAATAAAAATGAATCTATGCTTTATGAGATAAATATCTTGATTGCTTAATAAATTTAGTTTGTATATTGCTATTACAAAAATTATGGGGTTATTTAAACTAGTTACTAAATCCTCGTGGAAAAAGCTTTAGTAAATTTCTTTTACTGGTTACTAATAAGATCAACCGAATCTCATTATGGGGAATCATTTATATCTATAGAAGTTCCATCTAATTCAATCAAAAGTTTTTTTTAGGTTTAAATATTTAAATTTATAGCTATCTTGACATTTAAATAATTTATTTGAGTTAAGTTGGTTAATTATCTCTATTGCAAATAAAGATGAGGTTGTTAATCTTCCACTTAAAGAAGATATTTCATTTCTTA
The DNA here is from genome assembly GCA_003216775.1 of Prochlorococcus sp. AG-402-K21. Classification (GTDB taxonomy): domain Bacteria; phylum Cyanobacteriota; class Cyanobacteriia; order PCC-6307; family Cyanobiaceae; genus Prochlorococcus_A. The sequence goes on along the minus strand of QCII01000006.1, from coordinate 39,876 downwards.
AACTGATGCAATTTGATCATTTAAATCCCAACGAAGAGGATAGCCTCATGTCAATTGAAGAATTAAGGGCTTTACGTCTTCGAAAAAAGAAAATTGAAAGTGATAAGAAAGCCAGAAAATATATCCTAGATATAAATCAAAGATATAGAAAAATGAGTACCCGCAAAAGTAATAACTTTTTAAGGAATATGAACCCTTTTAAAAAGGCCGCCTAAATTGTTTATCTTGATTTTGTTAATATGTTTAACTTTTAATCTTGTAGAGTATGATTTTATTGGTGTTTCTTTGGAAGAGTTTCACCAAAAGGGGTCAATTTTTGGCCCCTTCTTTCCGGAGATATTTTTTAATTGAAACTCGTTATAAAATAAAAATAATAATACTTTCCTAGAAGATAAAAGTGTTGTAAATCTTTTGTTTAAAGTTTTTTATAGAGAAGATAAAAAGCTAAAATAGACAGTGATTGACAGTCGATCTAGACTTAGAGGATTAATACCCTCTTTTTTAATGTCTAATAGATTTATTGCTGAAAAGATAATGACTCTTATTATTTCTCTTATCAGCTGATGAATATCTCCCCACACCTATTAATTGATGTTGTGATATTAAGTACTGCCCTTACAATAACTTTGGTATTAAGAGCAAAAGGTAATGCTGCCAGAAAAAAAGAAAATAAATGATTATTAAAGAAGAAGAAAAAGAATTTAAAAAACCTAAATTATATAAAATTTGGAACTTTATTATTTTTGGAAGTTCCATTGCTATTGGAGTTTTCTTAGTTTATTTATATTCTGCTTATGTCTTTATAAATAAATGACGCACATGTACGGGATCGCTATTACTTATGGGGTTCTGAGTCTTTTATTGCTTAGTGCGTTTGCATACTTTACTTTTAAAATAAAACGCTAATTTTTATATCCTCTGCATAAAAAAAATACTGATATTACTCCTTTTTATTACATAAGACTTTTAAACATTTCATTATTTTCACAATCAGTATTTTTGCTCTGGGAAATTTAAGTCATTACATCTAAGTTAGTTTCAATGATTGAGGTACAACTTCATGAGTACGTATAAAACAAAATACTTTAAAAAAGCAAAAAAGATTGACAACACTTTATGGTTGGACAGATTAATTAATCAACTTGGAAAACAAGCAAAGGGAGTTTGAATATGAATACTTTTCGAAATAAACAATTCAAAAATCAATTGGATCCTAGGTATGCCTTCTATGATTGCCTTCGAAGCTGCGCACTAGAGATTCCCTCTGAAAAATTATTGGAAGAATGTTTAGAGTCTTGTAATTGGGGGTCTCCATCAAAACATTCAAATAACTTAAAATAAGAGGGCATTTTTTTGTCCTCTTCGTGTCGTATGCACCTCACTGTCCACAAAGTCGATGTTGTACTTTTGACTCCTGAGTTATTTCTACTCGGGTATTAATACTCTATTAATTTCAAGTTAAAAGGAGGATAATTAAGAAGCAGAGATAAAGGAGGTTTTATGAAACTCACCACTCCATTCACAGCTCTCAGGAATGTAACTTCAGACATGTGGAGAATGCATGATTTCAATTATCAATTACCCAAAAAAGAATTAAAAAATTATTGGGATCAAGAATGTATTGAGCATCCTACTAATAGTCATTGCAAACTTTATTATGATTAATATCCGGTCTATTTTAAGTATTCTTACCCTTGATTTTTATATTTAATCCGTAGTAAAGCTCAGTTAGTAAAAAAAAGGAGGAAAGTAGATGACTAATTTAAGTTTAGAGATTCTTTTTTGGATAATTTTAATTGCATATTTTGGATTAAGGTTGAATCAAACTTGGAATGGCTACAAACAACAACATTAATAGGAGGGCAAAAAGTCAGACTGTATCACTACTAGCTGACTCAAAGAAAATATTCGTTGATAAAAATTAAATTATTCCTGGTACAATTTGACCAGTTGTTATGTATGCTCCAACGAGAGCAATTAGATCAACAAGAGCAACCTAAATAGATAATTTGATGGATGATTAACCTAGAATTGAATATTTTTAATATTCTGTTCACACACCGTTCACACATTGTAGTTTTCTTCTAAATTATTAATATGACTGACATTAATTACTGGCTAATGAACCATGTGCCAGTAGTTATAGCAATGGATTTCAAAAGCCCGTAAAAAATGTTCACGATATGTTCACGATTTAATGACTTCACCTTCGAGTTGGGAATTCTATAAAGAAGAACAAACTAAGATTTTATGGGTACATATTTGTACCCAAGATTTAACGGGTGTAGCAATTTCAATAAATAAATGGTGGAAGACAAGGTATCCAGAGTTCAAAATGAGAATAGTTTCTAAAAAAGAATTCGAACATATAAAAATGCAGGAGCAGCAGGAGCAGCAGGAGCAGCAGGAGCAGCAGCAACAGCAATAAAATTAATGTTTGGTAAATTTTGATGCTGAACATTTTTTCTATTCAGCTATTATAATTTCATCACATTTATGAACAAATGAATTCTGCATTTACAAAAGTCTCAAATTTGAAAGTTAACAGGGCTTCTAAAATAGCTATTACTCTCGCATCATCCACTTTCTTCTTATACGCATTAGGTCAAGCACCAATTTTTAAGAATATTCTTGCAGGTGCTTTTTCTTGTTCTGGCTAAATAAAATGCTTGTTTACAAGAGAAGCTGAAAATCTAGAATACATACTGTTTGACAGTCGATCTTAACTAAGGGGCAATTAGCTCCTTTTTACTATGAAGTTAAAAAATATTTTAATAACTACTGGGAGTCTTCATATCCTATTGGGTTTATTAATTATTTTCCTACTAATTTTTTCTGTGGAAACTATCGCAGGCAACGCTTCAAGTGAAACATTGCTTCTTGTAAGAGGGACTGCAGATGTTGTAGCAGCTAGTAATTTAGGGATAGGTTTCTTATTGATTATTTGCAGCTCTATCAAAGATAAAAAATCTTTAAAAAAAGTTTTATCAGGTGAACTAGCTTTAATGGCTTGTTTATTAGCAGTAGCCTTATTCAATACTTTTAATGCTGGAACAATTGTTGATGGAGGTCCTCCACCTCCTTTTTGGGTTGTTTTAATATTGAACCCTATATTTTGTACTTATGGATTAGTTAAAAGGAAAAAATGAAACGCTTAATTTTATTTATCCCATTTATGGCTTTGATGTGGGGTTGTTCCAATACATCGAATAAATTAGATACCCCTGAGATTTCAGACACCCAAAGACAGAGAGAAGTTTGTTTAGATTGGTATGGCTACAGAATTGATACCAAGAAAGCAATTAATGATTTAAATCTCAAAATTGAAACTGAATCAGAATTGATGACTTATTGTGATTTCTTTAAGAATGTAGCTGATACAAAATAGTAACGATTCAATATCTACAATTATGTAGTTATTTTATTTCTAACTTCTCCGCCTTCCTCAATATTTGATTCTTCAAAAAAACAAGAGCGTCTAATTTTTCTTCTTTTTCTTCAATATTTACAAATTTCATTTCTGCAATTTCAATAATTGCTTTATTAACATTTTTAAGCTGTTTCTTAATAATTCTTTTTGGGGTTTTAATTGATTCCATTGGAATTATCATTTTCTTTATATTCCCTTTAATTTCTTTAAATGCAAGTCCCTCACTCCAAAAAATCTTTTAATTATTCAATTTATAATTTGTTTTTATAGTTTTTATTATTGAATCTTGTGGTTCTTCACTTGGAAAACAATTAATAATTCTATATTTTCCGCCTTTCTTATCAGTCTCTACAACTGTAAATTCCACATACTTACCTATTCCATCTATTAAATCCTTAACTTCTGTATTAATTATCTCTTCATTTTCATTTTCAATAATACGAGATTTACCACCGCAACTAATTAATGCATTTTCTTTGGTAACAAAAAAATCTTTATCATTACTGCATGAGTACAGAAAAGATAAAGAAAATACTATTAAAAGAAGTTTTTTCATAGTCAAAAGTTGTTATATATAGTTAACTTATAAGGCAGTTTTATTAAGTATTAGTTAAATCCTTATTTAATTAAATATTTTAAATTATCCAAATCCCTTAATCATTTTTTCTGTTTGATATCCTGCTTGTACGAATTGAGTATTATCAGTACCTACATCATAAAGAGTATAATTTTTCCCCACACCACCCATCACTTTCCTAAATAGAAAATTTGTTGGATAATAAAGCTAATATTGAACGTTTTTAATATTCTGTTCAAACACCGTTCACAAATTGTAGTTTTCTCCTAAAGTACTGATATGACTGATGTTAATTACTGGCTAATGAAAAGTGAGCGCGACTAGTTATAACTGGGATCTCAAGGAATCGTAATTTTTTACTCAAACTTTACTCAAACTTTTTTGATTAAAAATCTATCTAAACTAGAGAAATAAAAACATCTTTTTTAACTATTTCTTACTGTTATTCTGCTTCTTCTTTAACTTCACTTGCGTTTAACTCTTCCGCTTTTACTTCTTCTTCTTTTGCTTCAACTACTTTTACCTTTGGCTCTTCCGTTTTAACCTCAACTACTTTTGCTGCTATAGATTCAAACTTACCTTTAATTAAATTTACTATGAAGATTAATATTGGAACATGGGCTAGACCACCCATTATCACTTTAGTTTCTGAATAATACATTTTTAAATTAATGAGAACTGAAATATTTAAGCATAAATTTAATTGAATGATTACTTATATTAAGTTGATATTAGATGGAATAATTAATTGACAGTCGATCTAAAATGAGGAGCAATTAGCTCCTTTTTTTTTATCTTGCTATATAAATACTAAGATGTAATTTAACTTCTTTTGCTTTAAGAAATATTGTGGAATTAACTGAGCTAATCAAAGATTACGTAGCGACAAAATTATTATCAAATATTGAGCTTGACTTTCTTGAAGGAGAGTTATGGGAAACCACTCAACATATTGAAGAAATAACTACAGTTTTTAAAGCCCCAAAAAATATTTGCGAGAAATTAGACCTAGATGAAAAATCTTGTTGGCAATTATGTTGTGCAGTTGTACTTGACTCCTCAAGACCATTAAAGAACGGAAAAAAAAGAGTTGATGATTTTACAAAATTAATTAATCAATATGAAATCAGCTTGTCATAAGCAAATTGTTTGAATTATTAGAAAATTAAAAAAAGGGCTTAATAAAGCCCCTCAAAAAATTACAAAAATAATTTTTTTTAGAAGATACCTGGAACAATTTGACCAGTAAAATAGTAAGCCCCTATAAGAGCAAACATTCCAAGCATTGCAGCTTTACCGTTAAGCTTTTCAGCTTTTTCGGTCATGAATTTTTTTGCGAATTCCATAATAAGTAATTTGGATTTAATATTTACAAACTAATTATTCCTAATAGGTAATTGATGTAGTGTTTCCTACCTAAATCACCTTTTTTCTAAGAATTTTATTTTTAATTTATTTTTCATTATTAATTCACAAAATTTAAGTAAAGAAACTATTTTTACAGATCTTTAGTTTGAATGAGAAGTAGTTTAAGAAAAACTTAAATTTTGTATTTAAGGTAACCACTTTTTTGTGAGCACTAATCAGAATGAGGTTCCAGCTATTTTTTTATGCAAAAAGATTTAGATGAAAATTCTTATAAAAAAAGAATTAAAAATATAGAGAAAGGAAAATCTTATTTAAAAAATAATGGATTTTTTAAATCAAAATCTAACCTATTCGAAGACATACAAAAATTTATTTATAAAAAGTAATTTAAAATTAATACCTTTGAAGATATTTTTCTGGTGATTATTTTTACTTTGAGAGTTTTTTTTGATCCTTAATCCGTACAATTTTGTTCCTCTAACCGCACACATAAAACTTGAGATTAACTATTCAAATGAATTAGAACATAAGTGTAGTCAAGAGGTAAGTCTTATGGCACTAAACGACACATTCACCATCCAAGAGATGGACTTAGATACAAAAGATCTTTCATACGATATTAAGGCGAAAGAACTTGAAGCTTACTGGAATAAAGAATGCGAAAAGCATCCTAGTAATAACCATTGCAAAATTTTTTGCGATTAATACTCGAACTTTTTAAGTATTCTTACGCTTGATTTTTATATATCATCCGTACTAAAGCATAGTCAGATAGAAAGGAGGAAAAGCAGATGACTAATTTAACTATAGAAATTCTATTTTGGGCAATTTTAGTTTCTTATCTGGGATTAAGATTTTCTAAAACCTGGGATGGCTTCAAAAAACAGCATTAATTAGGAGGGAAAAATGAAACTTCAAACACAATTCACAGTTCCAAACAAAGGTCTGCGAGATCTTGATTATGTCAATAAAGTAGAAGTTTTAGAAGCAACTTTTAAGAGGGAATGTCAAGATTACCCAACTAAAGAAGATTGTTTAGTTTGTTGTAACTGACTATTCATTAATCGGTTTTCATAGCTTATAAATTTTAAAAATATTCATAAATTTTTAAGGAGAGGTTTAACTATGAAATTAAAATTCATGCCAACAACAATTTTTAGAGAGACTCCAAAAGTGACATTCTTTGATGCAGGGTTGGGGGCATCTAATGGTTGCGATGTAGTAATTCATTCTGAAGAAGCTACATCTCCTCCAGATGATTTTAAAGATGAACAATATTACGTTCACAATCATCAAATTGATCACAACTTAGTTATTACTGGGGAAAGAACATTTGTTTTAATAAATCCTGCATGGGATGAACCTCATCATGTGATTTATTTAAATAGATCTATGGGAGCATTAGAAATTCCTGTTGGAACTTATCACAGATCAATCTCAGGCAAAGAAGGTAGTATTGTTTTAAATCAACCCACAAGAGATGAATTTTTTGATCCAGATAAAGAATTTATCCCACAAAAATTAGACCAAATAAGTTTAATAAAGGCAAGAAAAACTCCACCTGTTTATTGGGTTTGGGAAAATGATCAAATTAAGAGAGTGGGATTTAATCCCCTAGAACGAAGAATTAAGACCCTTGCTTAATATGAACAAAACACAAAAAGGTATTTCAACCAAAATTAATAATTCAAAAAATCTGAATTTAATTATTAATTCTGATACCTATAAATTGGCTTATGAAGATATTGGTTTGCTCAACAGAAACGAAATGCGCGGGGTCAGAATGCTACTTGAAATTACTAAACCAGATTTAATCCTAGAAGAAAATAAAATTCTTTCAACCATAATAATTTTTGGAGGCGCAAGTATTGCAGAAGAATCAAAAACAAAAAAGAAAATAGACGATATAAAAAAGTTAATTAAAAAAAATCCTTCATCGGTTTTGCTTAAACGAAATTTAAATAGATTAGAAAATTTGCTATCAATGAGTCACTATTATCAATCCGCAAGGGAGTTTTCTAAACTTGCTTCAATAAACAATCAAAGTAAATCCTGTAATTCTCATGTGATTGTGACTGGTGGGGGTCCAGGGATTATGGAAGCCGCTAATAGGGGTGCGTTTGAAGCAAATTGTAAATCTATAGGGTTAAATATCAGTCTTCCCAATGAACAAATCCCCAATGCTTTTATAACTCCAGGTCTATGCTTTAAATTTAATTATTTTGCATTAAGAAAGATCCATTTCGTCATGCGTTCAATAGGTGCTGTATTCTTTCCTGGGGGTTTTGGAACATTAGATGAATTATTTGAACTATTAACACTTCGTCAAACAGGAATGAAAAACAAAATCCCAATAATACTTTTTGGAAGAGAATATTGGGATAAGATAATTAACTTTGAATATCTAGCTGATCTTGGATTAATTTCAGATGAGCACTTAAATCTTTTTGAATATGCAGACACCGCATCCGAAGCATGGGAAATTATCAAATCATCAAATATCTCAGATTAGGATAGGTATCCAAAAAATAATGAAGTTTTCCCACACCACACATCACTTTCCTAAATAAGAACTTTAATGGATAATAAAGTTAGATAAGAAAAAGTTATCCAAACTTTATTCAAACCCTATTTTCCGCCCAAATCCATTGATATGACTGAAGAAAAGTTTTGGCTAATGAAAAGTGAACCTGATGCGTATAGCATAGATACGTTAAAAAATGACGGGGTAACTTTATGGGACGGAATAAGAAATTATCAAGCTCGAAATTTTATGAGAACAATGAATAAAGGAGATAAGGTTTTTTTCTATCATTCGAACTGTAAACCTCCAGGTATTGTAGGTCTTATGGAAGTGATAGATCTAAATATTGTTGATCCTACTCAATTTGATAAGAATTCAAAATATTTTGATCCAAAATCTAAGCCTGAAAATCCTAGATGGGATTGTGTAAAAGTAAAATACTTATATAAGTCAAATAAGATTCTAAGTCTAAATGAATTAAAATTTTTATTTAATGAGGATGAGTTGTTAGTTGTAAAAAAAGGAAATAGGTTATCAATATTACCTATCCAAAATGATATAGCAGAAATACTAATAGAAAAAATTTAAAAATTTTTAGTCCTTAAAATTCATTGAAAACATATTTCCAATATAAAGTCTCGTTAAATCCCTATTTTGAAATCCTTTTTGCATCAAAAATCCCGCAATAGCAGCTTGCAGGATCCTGTATTGATCCCAGTTGGGATGTTCCTCAACAAATTCTTTCATAGCATTTTGAAGGTTTTCCTGAAGCTCACATTTGAAACTAATTACATCTTCTTTTTGATTCATGACTATTCGATTTTCGTCAGAATTTAACTTTTGCATATCCAAAAAACCTATTAAAATTAAAATCTACAAGTTCCAGTTTTCTTCAAAATTACAAAATCGTCAACAAGTATTATTAATTAACAGTCTCAGGTCATAGAATAATGAGAATCCAGTGATGAAAGGGGAATTTATGGAAATTCATTTTTGAAAATTAAATTTTACGGAAATATAAAGATTTATATAAAATAAGAAGTTTTCCACATACTTTAGATCAAAAGATATCTTTTAGAAAAATATTGTGGAAAACCTGTGAAAAATTTTTTTTGGTAGGGGGAAATATTATGAAAAATTTCCAATTTTATTTATCTTTTAATCCATTGATTCCCACATTTTTTTTATTTCAAAAAATAAATTTTGTGCTATTGGTATCGGCCAATACATTTCGAAGGATCTGGTTTGATCCTGACTTTCAAAGACAAACCTTAAACTCCATTGATCCTTTGTTCCTTCCAACTCAATGTACCAAGGTAGTTGTTCTAATTCTAAAGTAATTGACTCTTCATCCATTAATTCACCCTTGATGCCAAAAAGTTGTTCATTGATTTTTAAAAGTAAAACACAAAGTGAATCAAATTCACTTTTCTGTAACTCAACAGACCAATTATCAACCCCAATCAAATAACAAAATTTACCTTTTTTAAAATCTCTAAGTAATCTCCATCCTTTATGATCTTCCGACAACGTTATCCAGGAAGTAAATCTGGTTGATCTTGTTCATCACTTAGTTCAATAATTGACCTTTGAACAGGCTTAATAGTTGACTCCTCCAATAGTCCATCAAAATCATCGAAACGCCTCTGTTTTGCTCTGAAAGCAATTTTAACTGTAGTTAAGTATCTATTTGTTGATTTTCTTATTAGACTTTCGCCTCTTTTGGCAAGATCATTAGGGTCAATACCAGCATTATTCGTTATGTTCATTAAAAGTTTTTATACTATTTGTATTTTACAATTTATTTGGACGATTCAAAACATAAATTACAAAAAGAACTTAATTGATTAATAAAAAGCTTTTTATGGAAAAACTTTTGTCTGGAACACTTGCTATTGATTTAGGCAATACAAATACTGTAGTTGCTTTTCAGGAACAAAAAGAAATAAATCCTTACTTAGTTGAAATACCTAACATTACATCATCTCCAGGAGTTATCCCTACAGCAGTTTGGTTCGATGAATATTCAAAAATTATTAAAATAGGTATTAATGCTTTAAAGATGAGAGAGGAATCTAATTCTGATTTGTTTTTTCATTCAAATTTTAAAAGATTAATTGGAAATCCTATTGAAAATATTAACCAAAAAAATATCCTAAAACCTTCTGAATGTGGTGAAATTTTTTTTAAATCGTTATGGGCAAGCATACCTAAAAATTATCAAGTCAAAAGGCTTGTTTTAACTGCACCGATTGATACATACAAGGGGTATAGAGAATGGTTAATTAACCTTTGCGGGGAAATCTCTGTTGAAGATATAGCGCTCGTTGATGAGCCTACTGCAGCAAGTTTAGGGATTAATGTACCATTTGGCTCCAAAATTATGACAATAGATATTGGAGGAAGTACTATCGATATGAATATAGTAAAAATTGAAGGAGGAGAAGGTAAATCCAGCCCAATAGCAGAACTATTAAAATTCAAAGGAAATGATGTCAGCTTAATTTCAAAACAAAAAATAAGATGTGCTGAAATAATAAGTAAAACTGGCTCAAAAATAGGTGGTAAAGATATAGATCAATGGATCGTTGATTATTTTATTCCTGACAATAAATATCCAATTAATCTTTTAAGAGCAGAAGAAATAAAATGTAAACTTAGCTCATATGCAATAAAGAATGAAAATAAGTATCCAACAAAATTATTAACTGAAGGATATAAAGAAAAAGATTTTTACCTTAGTAAAGAAATGCTTGAGAAAATTATTATTGATAATAATCTCCTTAAGCATCTTAACTCCTTACTAAAAGATTTATTAAATGAAGCAAGAGGCAAGTTTTGCACAATAGATGACTTAAGTGGAATTATTTTGGTTGGAGGCGGTACTCAAATACCATTAATTAAAGAATGGATAACAAAAAAGATTCCAAAAATTCCAATAAAATCGCCTCCTCCTATTGAATCAATTGCTCTTGGAGCTTTAGCAATGACTCCAGGCGTTAAAATTAAAGACATTCTAAACAAAGGATTATTAATAAGACTATTAAATAAAAGAGAACAAAAACACTTCTGGCATCCTATTTTTTGCAAAGGTCAAACATGGCCCACTGAAGCCCCATTTAAGCTCATACTTCAAGCGAGTAAAAATAATCAGACAATATTTGAAATAATTATTGGAGAAACAAAAAAAGAAAGAGAGTATGACGTAATTTTCGAAAATGGATTACCAAAATTAGCTGAAGTTCAAAGTGAAGAGAAAATTATAAAATGGGATAAAAAACCATTAAAAATCGAAATAAAAAATAAATCTAATCTTGGAGAAAATACCCTAAAACTTTTCTTTAAAATCACTACAAAGGCCGAACTTTTAGTTAATTGTTTCGATATCAAAGATCAATTTTTAGGAGAATATAATTTAGGAAGTATTTATTGAACCAAAGTTACTCAAGAAAAACCCCTTCTTCGTTATCAATATTATTTAAGCGTAAACTAATAATTTGTTTTTTACTAGTTCGTACCCTAGTACCACAAAAATCAGGTTGAATAGGTAATTCTCTATGGCCTCTATCTACCATAACTAACAACATCACTCTTCGAGGTCTTCCCCATGAATATAAAGCATCAATTGCAGCTCTAATTGTTCTACCTGTATAAATTACATCATCTATCAAGAGAATCTCTTGTTTCTCAATAGGAGCGGGGATATCTGTTGCCTTTATTAGTCGAGTTCCAACTCTATTTTGATCATCTCTATAAAAAGTTGGATCAATTATTCCTTTTTTTATTTTTAAACCCGTCTCAGAGAATAATTCTTTTTCTAAGACTTTTGCCAAATCAACTCCTCTGGTGGGGATACCAACCAAAAGAAGGTTGTCCAAATTTTTTACTTTTTCAATAATCTCTGAAGTTAAACGAGAAAGCGTTTTTCTGAGTTCTACTTCAGTAAGTATCGTGATCCTTTTTGTTTTATTTGGCATTACTTTATTAATGAAATAAAATTCGTTCAATATTTTTATAAATTAGCAAAAGCTAACGATGTTAAATATAAATTGTTAAAGAGTAGCGTTTAAAGCTAAATTTATGATGGGTAACTTAAAAATGAATTTGATCAAAATATGTCAAAGATTAGCAGCAAAAATATAAATAGATTATGTGTTCCTCAGAGCCCTGTAGTTCTAGCAATACTAGATGGATGGGGATATCGAGATGAGATATCTAACAATGCTATAAAAAGCGCAAATACACCAATTATAGACTCATTATGGCACGCATATCCTCATACTCTAATAAGCGCTAGTGGATCTGATGTAGGCCTCCCAGATGGTCAAATGGGTAATTCAGAGGTAGGGCACCTTACCATTGGTTCGGGAAGAATAATTCAACAAGAACTTGTAAGAATTTCAAATGTTGTAAAAAATAATCAATTAGTCATGGTTAATCAGTTAAAGGAGATGGCTGACTCATTAAAGAAAAACAATTCTACGTTGCACATAACAGGATTATGTTCTGATGGAGGCGTTCATAGTCATATTGATCACTTACTAGGTTTAATAAAATGGGCTTCTGAGAATGGCATTAAAAAAGTTGCAATTCATATCATTACCGATGGAAGAGATACTCCCGCAAAAAGTGCATCTAAATATCTAAATCAAATAAAGTCATGCATAAAAAAATTTAATACAGGTGAAATAGCCTCCATATGTGGAAGATACTGGATAATGGACAGAAATCTTTTATGGGATAGAACAGAAAAAGCACATGCTAATTTGACTGATCCAAATATTAAAATAACAGATATTTCTCCTCAGGATTACATCAAAAAAAGTTATGACAAAAACATAACCGATGAATTTATTGAACCAATACGAATGTCTGAAAACTATCTTAAAGATGGGGATAGTTTAATTTGCTTTAATTTCCGTCCAGACAGAGCAAGACAAATAATCAAATCACTTTCAGAGAAAAAATTCGCTGAATTTGAAAGAAAAAATGTTCCAAACTTGGATTTACTCACTTTTACTCAATATGATCCAAACTTACCTGTTAAAGTTGCATTTCCACCTGAATCTCTCAACAATTTTATCGGTCAAATAGTTTCTGAGAATGGTCTTAAGCAATACAGAACAGCAGAAACAGAAAAATATCCTCATGTAACATACTTTTTTAATGGAGGAGTAGAAATCCCTTTACCAGGAGAAGAAAGACATTTAATCCCATCTCCGAGAGTTGCAACTTATGATATGGAGCCTCAAATGTCTGCAGAAGAATTAACTATTAGTTGCTCTAAAGCTATAAAAAGTGGAAAATATGCTTTTGTTGTAATCAATTTTGCTAATCCTGATATGGTTGGGCATACAGGCAATATGAATGCCACTATTAAAGCTATTGAAATGGTAGATAAATGTGTAGGACAGATAGTTAATGCGACGGGAGAAATGGGTGGAAGCATTCTGATAACAGCTGATCATGGTAACGCAGAAGTCATGAAAGGTCCTACGGGAGAACCATGGACAGCTCATACTACAAACAAAGTTCCCCTAATATTTATTGAGGGTGAAAAAAGAAAAATTCCGAATATGGGAAATGAAATTTTCTTAAGAGATAATGCTGGCCTAGCAGATATCGCACCAACTTTATTACAGTTATTAGATCTTCCAATTCCAAAAGAGATGACAGGAAAATCCCTTATCAAAGGAATCGAGTTGAGAGGTTATAATAAAGTCGTTCAGCATGTTTAAAGTTAATAAAGGTATTTTGATCGATGATTCAAATTTTTAATTGGATATGGGTATTTTCTGGAATTATTCTGATAATTTTAGTTTTGCTGCATAGTCCCAAAGGTGATGGAATGGGAGGAATAGCTGCTAGTGGAAGCTCAATGTTTAATAGTGCCAGCAGCGCAGAAGCATCTTTAAATAAAATAACTTGGACTTTTTTAATTATATTTTTGTCTCTTGCAATTATTCTAAGCGCAGGTTGGATTAAATAAAATTTAAATTAATTCAAGGGATTATTTTGAATAATCCCTTGAATTAAAAATTAAATTTAATAACTATTGTTTAGTTAATAATCAAAATCACCGCCCATCCCTGGAGCTCCTGCTGGAGATGATGAATCTTTCTTCTCTGGTAAATCTGCAACAATGCATTCTGTGGTTAGAACCATTCCTGCTATTGAAGCTGCGTTTTGTAATCCTGAACGAGTAACTTTTGCAGGGTCAACTATACCAGCGGAAGACATATCAACATACTCTCCAGTAGCTGCGTTAAATCCATCATTAAATGGTTTGGATTTAACATTTTCAGCAATAACAGCACCATTAGAGCCTGCATTTTCTGCAATTCTCATGAGAGGTGCAGTTAGTGAGGCTTCAACAATATTAGCTCCAATTAATTCTTCGCCTACTAAGTTTTTATCAGCCCAATCTTTTAAAATTGGAGATAAATGAGCAAGGGTGGTTCCCCCTCCAGGAACTATTCCTTCTTCAACTGCAGCTTTTGTGGCATTAATAGCATCTTCTAGACGAAGTTTTTTATCCTTCATCTCAGTTTCAGTAGCAGCTCCAACCTTAATAACTGCTACTCCTCCAGCTAATTTTGCAAGACGTTCTTGAAGCTTTTCTTTATCATATGAGGAATCTGTTTCATCCATTTGCTTTTTGATTTGATCGCATCTAGCATTAACAGCTTGCTCATTACCCTCAGCCACTATTGTAGTAGTTTCTTTGTTAATAGTAATTCTTCTTCCAGTTCCAAGCATATCTAAAGTAGCGTTCTCTAATTTCAAACCTGCATCCTCAGTAATGAGTTGACCATTTGTTAAGACCGCCATATCTTCAAGCATAGCTTTTCTTCTATCCCCAAATCCAGGAGCCTTTACAGCAGCAACATTTAAAACACCTCTTAGTCTATTAACAACAAGTGTTGCTAAAGCCTCTTTTTCTATGTCTTCAGCGATAATGACTAGTGGCTTACCAGTTTTGGCAATTTGTTCCAAAACGGGAACTAAATCTTGCACTAAAGCAATTTTTTTATCAGTTAAAAGAATATATGGTTCATCTAAAACAGCCTCCATTCTCTCTGTATCTGTTGCAAAATAAGGTGAAATGTAGCCCTTATCAAAACGCATTCCCTCAGTAACTTCTAATTCAGTGGTCATTGATTTTCCTTCCTCAAGGGAAATAACACCTTCTTTACCAACCTTATCCATAGCATTGGCAATCATTTGACCTACTTCTTCATCATTTCCAGCAGCAATAGTGCCGCATTGAGCAATAGCATTACTATCACTTATAGGTTTTGAGTTTTCTTGAATTTTACCAACTAGAAATTCTGTAGCTTTATCAATACCTTTTTTCAAGGTAATTGCATTAGCTCCGGCAGCAACGTTTCTCAAACCTGATTTAACCATTGCATGAGCTAAGACAGTAGCAGTTGTAGTGCCATCTCCAGCTGCATCATTAGTTTTTGATGCAGCTTGTCTAATTAATGCAACACCTGTGTTTTCAATGTGGTCTTCTAATTCAATCTCTTTGGCGATTGTGACACCATCATTGATGATTTGTGGAGCACCAAATTTTTTCTCCAAGACAACATTTCTTCCTTTTGGTCCAAGCGTTACAGCAACAGACTCAGCAAGGATATCGATTCCTCTCTCGAGCGCTCTACGAGCTTGCTCATTGTAAATAATTCTTTTAGCCATGTTTAGGCAGTAATTTAATAATAAGTTTTAATAATTTTTGAAAACAAATATTTTAGCCTACAACAGCTAAAATATCCTTTTCTGAGAGCAAGACATATTCATCTCCTCCCAATTTAATGTCTGTTCCAGCATATTTGCTGTACAAAACTTTATCGCCAATACTCACTTCTGGAGTTTGTCGAGAACCGTCGTCATTAAGCTTCCCAGGACCTACCTGAGCAACTTCTCCAACCTGTGGTTTTTCTTTGGCTGTATCAGGCAAAAGTATGCCCCCAGCAGTTTTTTCCTCAGATGCGGAAACTTTAATAAATATTCTATCTCCCAGTGGTTTTACTGTAGAGACGGTAAGTGAAACAGCTGCCATAAATTAATGGAGGATCATGATTGAGACGCTTTGCGTCATAAAATTGGAAAGAGAAATTCTCAATCCGTAACATCAACAACATAATGCGCGAAGCAGCAATTAAACCATACTTTAACTGTGCGGGTGGCCGAACCCATTTAACGAATCTACCCATGAGGTGGTAGTATTTTCGGATTATGAGCTGAAAAAAATCAGCTTTTCATCACTAAATCAATAAAAAATGGTAGCAACTCCATCAACTTCTTCACAAACAAAAGGCGTAGTACGTCAAGTTATTGGGCCTGTTTTAGATGTAGAATTTCCAGCCGGAAAATTACCTAAAATTCTAAATGCTCTAAGAATTGAAGCAAAAAATCCTGCTGGACAAGAAATAGCGCTCACTGCAGAGGTTCAACAGCTTCTAGGTGACCATAGAGTTAGAGCAGTGGCAATGAGTAGTACTGACGGCCTTGTGAGAGGCATGGAGGCAATCGACACAGGTGCACCAATATCTGTACCTGTAGGAGAAGCAACTTTAGGAAGAATATTTAATGTTTTAGGAGAACCAGTTGACGAACAAGGTCCAGTAAATACTAAAGATACTGCTCCAATTCATAGAGCTGCTCCAAAATTAACTGACTTGGAAACTAAACCAAAAGTTTTTGAAACTGGAATTAAAGTTATCGACCTTTTAGCTCCTTACAGGCAAGGAGGAAAAGTTGGATTATTCGGAGGTGCTGGTGTTGGGAAGACGGTTCTTATTCAAGAATTAATTAATAATATCGCAAAGGAACATGGTGGAGTTTCTGTTTTTGGCGGAGTAGGGGAAAGAACTAGAGAAGGGAACGATTTATATGAAGAATTTAAAGAATCAGGCGTTATCAATGCAGATGATTTAACTAAATCAAAAGTTGCATTATGTTTTGGACAGATGAATGAGCCACCTGGTGCAAGAATGAGAGTAGGCTTATCAGCACTTACTATGGCCGAACATTTTAGAGATGTAAATAAACAAGACGTTCTACTTTTTGTTGATAACATTTTTAGATTCGTTCAAGCTGGCTCTGAAGTATCTGCATTACTTGGAAGAATGCCTTCAGCCGTTGGATACCAGCCAACTCTAGGAACTGATGTTGGTGAATTACAAGAAAGAATTACATCCACGTTAGAAGGATCTATAACATCTATTCAAGCTGTTTATGTACCTGCTGATGACCTGACAGACCCTGCTCCGGCTACAACCTTTGCCCATTTAGATGCGACCACCGTGCTTGCTAGAGCACTTGCAGCTAAAGGAATTTATCCAGCAGTGGACCCATTAGATTCAACAAGCACTATGCTACAACCATCAGTTGTTGGCGATGAGCATTACAAAACAGCCAGAGCTGTCCAATCTACCTTACAAAGATATAAAGAGCTTCAAGATATTATTGCAATTCTTGGCTTAGATGAGCTTTCTGAAGAAGATAGATTAACAGTCGACAGGGCCAGAAAAATTGAAAAATTCCTATCACAACCTTTCTTTGTAGCAGAAATATTTACAGGAATGTCTGGTAAATATGTCAAATTAGAAGATACCATTGCTGGTTTCAATATGATCTTGTCAGGTGAATTAGATGATTTACCAGAACAAGCATTCTACTTAGTTGGTAATATTGATGAAGTCAAAGCTAAAGCTGAAAAAATAAAGTCAGAAAAATAAATTTCTACATAAATATTTAACCTTCAATAAATTAAATTAATGGCAATTTCTCTTAAAGTTTTAGCTCCTAATAAAAATGTTTACCAAGGCGAAGCTGAAGAAGTTATCCTTCCTAGTACCACTGGTCAGCTTGGAGTACTTCCAGGACATATTTCTTTAGTTACGGCTATAGATATTGGCGTTTTAAGGCTAAGAATGAATTCTCAGTGGAAATCAATTGCTTTAATGGGTGGCTTCGCTGAAATTGAATCAGATGAAGTCATAGTTTTAGTAAACAATGCAGAAATTGGATCTGAAATTAATGTTCAAGATGCTGAACAAGATCTTAAAGAAGCAAAATTAGCAATTAACAAATTCTCTGAAAATGAAAAAAATCCACAGAAAATAAAAGCCTTGAAAGAGATTTCGAAGGCTGAGGCGAGAATTCAAGCTGCAAAGAACTAATTTTTAAGCAGTTCCACAAAAAGTTACTTCTGGAAACTTTAACTTGGCCTCTTCTAACTTTTTTGTTTTACCCTCTTCTTGCCAATAATTTATTACTTCAGTAGCTTTATTTAATATTTCTACTCTTTCATTATCTGTAATCCAACCTTTATTCTCTAGTTCACTTTTTAATTTTTCCCAAGCATCATCTCTTGGCCAGAAATAATAAGCAGTAAGAGGACTTGGGCCACCCCCCACTATTTGATCTACAGCCAAAGCGACGTTATCAGGCAACCATAATACTTTAATTATAAACCTCCCTTCGTCAGGCTTAGGGGTATAACCAGTAGGGACTCCATCCTCATCAATTGTTGCAGACGCTAATACAGCTGAAGCACCCATCATTCCCGAATTAGGAGAAGAATTTTTAGACTTTAAGTCATCACTGTTTTTTTCTTTTGAATTTTGATTTAACTTATCTGAGGAGGTCATTCACGTATTTATGTTTAATAAATAATTTATCAGTTAATGGTCACATTTTAATTGATTTGCTCAAAATTTCTTGATTTTAGTTATTCATACTTTCTATATAGAATTTTTATCTATCATGAGGAACTTGATAAAAATCATAAATTGTAGCTTCCAATGAATCCCAAAGATCTTTAGGGATATCGTTTTCTTCTGCAAACATTCCAAGCTGACTAGCCAAGCCTCTAGCTTGAGAGAGTTTCGAATCATATGAATCTGACTTATTCATTTTTGAACTTTAAACTTTATAAAAATAAATCTATTAACTAGATTAGTCAAATTTTAAAATTCTAAATCAGAAATTTCTTTGAGTGCAGCAATACTTAAAACTTCTGGGTTTGCATCTTTAACCAGAACATCATCTTCTATTCTTATCCCAATGCCTTTCCATTTTTCATCAATCTTAGGTTGTCCCTCAGGTACAGGGATCCTGTCACTTATATATATTCCAGGCTCTACAGTAAGAATCATTCCATTCTGTAATGGCACTTCATAGTCTCCCATTCTATATGCTCCAACATCATGAACATCTAAACCTAGCCAATGTCCAGTTCTATGCATATATAGATGTTTATATAATTGATTATCTATTATCTCCTCAGTGCTGCCCGATAATAAACCAATTTCCTTTAATCCTTCTATCAGAATTGTTAAAGCAACATTATGAACAGTACTAGAATTTGATCCAGTTACGGCACTTTTAATTGCATTTTTCTGCGCACTTAATACAATTTCGTAAATAACTCTTTGCTCTTTAGAAAATTTTCCACCTATTGGGATGGTTCTTGTTATGTCTCCATTGTAATAATCAGTTAATGAGCAGCCAGCATCTACTAACAATAAATCCTCTTTCTTCAAAGGTGAGTCATTTGAAGTGTAATGCAAAATACAAGCATTATCTCCTGAAGCAACAATAGAATTATACGCAGGTCCTCTAGCCCCTTTTTCCAAAAAGAATCCCTCAAGAAGACCCTGAATTTGCCTTTCATTTTTCTTTGACGAGATAGATTCTCTTACTAGTTCATGAGCTTCTGCTGAAATTTGTACAGCTTCTCTCATTCTGTTAATTTCAAATTCACTTTTAATTAATCTCATCTCATTTAAATAAATTTCTGGAGATTTAATAGAATTTGCACCAATACCTGATCTTGATCGATTTTCAAGTTGTTGTGAAAATATCTCGAGGACTATTTTCTCAATTAATGGATACTTACCTATTGAAAAAACAAGTTCATCGGAACCATTTATGTAACCTGGAAGTAAATCTCTTAGTGCAGTTATTGAGTGAGCCTTATCAGCCTTAAACTCTTTTTCTGCGCCTTCTAAACCCCATCTAAAGCCATGCCAGACTTCACTTAAAACATCTTTGGGAGCAACAAACATAATAAATCTCTCTCCCTTTGGCTTATGCGACAAGAAAAGAGCAATTGCATCAGGCTCATCGAAACCAGTTAAATACCAAAAATTACTATCTTGTCTAAAAGGGTATTCACAATCGGCATGATGATTTACAAGCTTAGCTCCTGGGATAATGGCAGCTTTCCCATCTAATTTATTTAGAAAAATTTCTCTTCTTTCTTCAAAAACTTTATGATCAGGTTTAAACATAAATTGTGTATTGGCGTGTTTTAAAAAAAAATGGAAGAATGAATTAAAACAGATTTAGTATCTAACTAACCTACTTTAAATGGAACCAAGTGTTTACGGTTTAATTTTACTAATAATAGTTATTTTAATTGGATCAGCATGTTGTTCGGGAGTAGAAGCAGCTTTTTTAGCTGTAAATTCAATTAGAATTATAGAAATTGCCTCTAGACAAAAGCCAAAAAGTTCTGCTAATCAACTTCTAAAACTTAGAAAACATCTTGGACGGACACTAACTGTAATTACTATTACTAATAATGGATTTAATATAATTGGCAGTCTTATTTTAGGAGTATACGGAGCATTGGTAATAAATAGCAGTTTTGGTTTAACCCTTTTTTCAATAGCTTTCTACATACTAGTTGTTTTAGTAGGAGAAGTATTACCCAAAGCTCTTGGCACAAGATTTTCAGTTCAAATAGCATTATTATCGGTCCCTATCTTGAGAATATTGAATACTTTAATGAGGCCATTCTTAATATTAATTGAACAGATATTTCCAGTTATTACCGCAGAAAACGAAATTTCAACTGATGAAGAAGAAATTAGACAAATGGCAAAAATTGGAAGTCAGAAAGGTTTTATTGAAGCTGATGAGGCAGCAATGATATTTAAGGTTTTTCAATTAAATGATTTAAAAGCTAAAGACTTAATGATCCCTAGAGTATCGGCACCTTGTCTTGATGGGTCTTCAAATCTTGATGAAATTTCAAAACTTATAATGTCTAACAACTCTCCATGGTGGGTTATTTTGGGAGATAAAGTTGACAAAATACAAGGGGTAGTAAAGCGTGAAAAAATGTTGGGAGAATTAATTAATGGGGAAAATAAAAAATTATTATCAGAAATTTGCGAACCTGTGGACTACATTCCCGAAATGATTAAAGCAGATCAATTATTAACTAAATTTGACAAGAATCATAAAGGAGTGAAAGTAGTAGTAGATGAATTCGGGGGATTCGTGGGAATTATTGGTGCAGAAGCTGTGTTATCTGTATTAGCCGGTTGGTGGAAAAATAAATCATGAAACAATTTAAAATTAAAGAAAATTATTTACTGTTAAAAAAATGGTGGGAGACTATTGATCTTACCAATTATGAAAAAAGTTTTCTTAATAGAGAAATAATTTCTTTTAATCAACAACTTTTAAGACTCAAAGAAAAAAAAATAAGAATTGGCGCATATGGTAAATCAGGTGTAGGAAAATCCTCCGTCTTAAATTCTTTATTAAAAAAAAATATATTCAAAACAGATATTATTAATGGGACCACAAAAGAAATACAATCGGAAACTTGCACTCTTAAAGATCAAACACTCAATAGTTTAGAGTTGCTAGATTCTCCAGGATTTGATTTCTGCAATATTAAATTCCCTGATAAAGTTTACTCTTGTATAAATCATTCAGATCTTATTTTATTTATAGTTTCGGGAGATTTAAATAGAAACGAGTTAAGCGAAATCAGCTCTTTTATAAAAGATGGGAAAAAAATTATTGTAATTTTAAACAAAATCGATCTATTTAATAAAAATGACCTAAAAGAAATAATTGAAAGTATAAAGTTTAAGCTTCCAAAAGATTTAAATATTCCAGTAATAATTAATAATGAAAACAATCTGAAAAATTACATAACAAAATTAATAAATCAATATGGTGATTTACTATTAACACTAAATTCTATTCAATTAGCTGACAAATTGTTTCAACGAATAAAAGAACTACGATTGAAAAGAAGGCAGAAATTAGCTCAATCAACTATTGGTAAATATTCGACTATAAAAGCATCTACAGTAGCTCTTAATCCTTTTATTTTATTTGATGTTGTTGGCAGTTTCGCAATAGATACTGCATTGATTAGCGAATTAAGTAAGATTTACGGCTTAAAGTTGAAAAGTGAATCTACAAGAAAAATATTTAAAAATATATCCATTAATAATTTATGTTTGGGAGTCACTCAAGTCGGCGTCAATACCTCTTTCAACCTTATTAAGAAAGTAATTCTATTAACAGCACCTTTTACAAGCGGGCTTTCATTATTACCCTATGGACCCATAGCAATTATTCAAGCAGCAATTGCGATTCATTCTACAAAAATCCTAGGGAAATTAGCAGCAAAAGAGATATTTATAAGAAGCAAAGCTTCTTTTATAGAACCCGCAGTTATAATCCAAAATATGACTTTTAATGACCCAGAGATTTTAAACCACATAAGTATTTATTTTTCAAATAGAAATTTAAATAATAATTTTGTTAAGATTCTTCCTTAAACTTAAATGGGAAAAAGCATCGCATTATTTGGTACCAGTGCAGATCCACCTACCATTGGACATAAAAAAATACTTGAAGAATTATCCAAAATATATTCTTTTACAATTGGTTATGTTAGTAATAACCCCAACAAAAATCACAAAGAGGATATCTCAATTCGTAGCCATTTATTAAAAACTCTTATTGAAGATTTAAATAATCCTAAAATTTTATTTAATCAAAATGTTAGTAGCCAATGGGCAGTAGAGTCAATTAAAAAATGTAAAAGAATTTATGAATTAAATAATTTAGATTTTGTTATTGGGAGCGATTTAATTAAAGATATTTTCTACTGGAAAAACTTTGATAAAATTACTGATGAGATTAGTTTTTTAGTAATTTTAAGAGAGGGATACCCTGTTGAATCAAATACTCTTAAAATGTTAGAAACTTATAAAGTGAAATTTAAGATTTCAACAATAAAAATCCCAAACATTTCTAGTTCTAAGCTCAGGTCAAATTTTAATTATTCTCATTTACCAACTTCATTAATAGATATTGTTAAAAAGAATAATTTATATGAATCCACTAAATTAGTTGAATGAAATTTTTACTTGCTCAAATTAATCCAGTTGTTGGAGATTTAAAGGGTAATGCAAAAAAAATACTTTATACTGCTTCGAAAGCTAGCTCAACTTCTGCTGATTTAGTTCTTACCCCAGAATTATCACTATGGGGATATCCAGCAAAAGACCTACTTCTAAAAAAAAATTTAATCAAAAATCAATATCAAATTCTTGACCAATTAGCATTAGATATTAATAAAAAATATGGAAACTTGAGTATCACAGTGGGGATAGCTGAGATAATAAATGATTCTTTTTTCCCAAATCTTTATAATTCTATTGCATTGCTTGAGCGCGGTGAGTGGAAAATAATTGCTCGTAAAATTATTCTTCCCACCTATGAAGTATTTGATGAGAAAAGATACTTTAGATCAGAAGAAAAAGTTTCCGTATTAACAAAAGAAATTAATAATAAAACTTGGCGACTTGGCTTTACTATATGTGAGGATTTATGGGTCAACAAAAATATAGAAGGTAGAGGAATTCATAAAAAGAATCCTATTTTTGATTTAAAGAAAAAAAAAGTTGATATCTTAGTGAACTTATCGGCTTCCCCATATACCTTCAAAAAGTTAAAGCTAAGATCCAAAGTTTCCAGTTTTGCTGCTAAATATCTGCAAGTACCGCTGATATATGTAAACCAGATTGGAGCAAATGATAATTTAATTTTTGATGGGAATAGTTTTATTCTTGACAAAAATGGATCTAAAATTAAGCAATTAAAATCTTTTTCAGAAGACCTCTCCAGTTGGGACATTGCGCAAACAAAACCTCAAAAAAATAAATTTGAAAAGTCTGAGATGTCATCAATTTTTGATGCATTAGTCCTTGGTGTTAGGGATTATGCTCAAAAATGCGGTTTTAAAACAGCTTTAATTGGACTAAGTGGTGGCATTGATTCAGCACTAGTTTCAGCAATTGCGACAGCTGCTCTTGGCAGAAATAATATTTATTGCGTCTCAATGCCATCTAAGTGGAGCTCATCTCATTCAAAGAGTGATGCGAAAGATTTAGCGAGAAGATTAAAAATAAATTTCAATAGCATCCCAATTGAAAATTTGATGAGCTCTTTTGAAGAATCTTTTATAAATACCATATCTTTCAAGATGGCTGAAATAACAAATCAAAATATTCAATCAAGAATCAGAGGAACGCTTCTGATGGCTTTAGCAAATCAAGAAAAGCATTTATTACTTTCAACAGGAAATAAATCAGAGCTAGCTGTAGGATATTGCACACTTTATGGTGATATGAATGGGGGATTATCGGTAATTGGGGATTTATATAAAACAAATGTTTTTAAATTATGCAATTGGCTTGATAGTGAAGATTCAATTTATCATAGAAAATCATATATGTTAGATACTAATTTAGATATAATTGGAGAAAATATACGTTCGAAAGCTCCAAGTGCCGAATTAGGTCCTAATCAATTAGATACTGATTCTCTCCCACCTTATTCTATTTTAGATAATATTCTTAAAGGAATTATTGAAGAGAAAAAAGATTTACAACAGCTAGAAGAAGATGGTTATGAAAAAGATTTAATTTTAAAAATTATCTCACTCATTAAAAAAGCAGAATTCAAAAGAAAGCAGGCTCCTCCAATACTAAAACTAAGCAGTCAATCATTAGGCAGTGACTGGAGAGTTCCCATAGCAATATCTTATAAATCACTATAAGAAAGCTGTTGGATTTTTTTTAAAGGCCTTTTAACTGAATCAAGGTTGATACCTTTTTTGAAGGCAAGAATTATGCCTGCAGCCTCTAAATAATTATCCACTTCAAAAAGATTAGGATAATCGTAAAACTCATTTGTCACTTTTAATTTATTTTGATTTTTTACAGAGATAATATTTAAACCTTTTTCAATCCCTGCTAGTACTGCTTCTCCACCTAGTGCCCCATTAGGAACAACAATTGATTCAATCTGATCAGGGTGTAGTGAGATTGATTCATTTTTAGCAGGCAATTCAACAATGTCAGGTGCATTGCTTAACCCAATCAGTACTGATGGTAAAAAGGTGTATCCTATTTCTTCTGCAGCTGCACGAGGATCTAATTTTTCATTCAATTCAATTGGATTTAAAGCAGGTGCGTGAGCACAGGGAACTTTTAAAAATTTGCTTATTAAATGACTTATAACTGCTTCGACTCCAGAAATAGGATCAACCCCTTTCCCCTCTCGATAGATATTTGTTTCTAAAGAATCTGAATCATCTGGAAATTTTGCCACAATTGCTATTGCCGTAACTCCTTTTTCTATTAAACATTTTCCAGCATCAATTAGAGTATCAGGATTTTCAATTGTGCCACCACTGATTTTTGAAGAGTCAGACTCGATAACTATGTTTAATGGCTTTTTTGTAATCACATAAGAATGAACATTAATCCCTAAAGTAGAAACACATGCATCAGCAACTTGTAAATGTCTTACTAATATTTCTTTTTCAATGGCTGAATCAAAAATTATCCCAATTTTCTGTTGCTTTACACTTTTTAAAGCGATTTCTCCTTTAGCAAGTCGGTCTAGACTATATCCCTCAACATAAAAAATATTTTTATCTTTTTCAGCAAGAGTACCGCCATTCATAACATTTGGATGAGTAATTAAACATCCACTTGCCGATGCTAATAATTTGGCGGTAGGAAGTGCATCCCCAGCAAAACCTCCTACTTCACAACCAATACCAGTTGGAACAATGAATATTGTTGGTGAATTTTCCATCATTAAAAATATTTCAATTTATATCTTTTAATTAGCTAAGACTGCTTTAATTTTAAGTTTTTTTGTTCCAAAAGAGTCAATAGAACATTGAATATCAACAATTGACCATCGAATTAAATCACCTTTTTTTTCTAAATTTGTAATGATAAATCCCCTTAAATGTTTTAATTTTATTGAAACTGGCCAATCTAAATAATAATCAACTGAACTTAATTTCATTTTTGATATTTACCAAATTGATCATTATATAAATCATCTTCGACTTCCTTACCAATAATAATATTCAAATCTGACTTGGGATATGCCACACATAAAAGTGCAAAGCCCTTTTCCCTCAAATCATCATTTAATCCCATAGCATCTTCTTGATCTACAGATCCTTCCACTATCATGGACGCACAATCTGTACAAACTCCTGAACAACAACTACTTGGTAAATCTATTCCATTCATTTTTGCCGCTGAAATAATATCTTGATCTTCAGAACATAAAAAACTAAAAGTCTTTTTCTCAAATTGAACTTTGATATTGTATTCAGGCATATCCTAAATCTTAAAGCTAAACTACTGAACCTCCTACAACTTCTAATATTTCTTGAGTAATTGCTGCTTGTCTGGCTTTGTTATAGGTTAGATTCAAAGTACTTGCTAATTCTTTAGCATTATCACTCGCATTATTCATAGCAGTCATCCGGCAAGCGAGTTCTGAAGCTGCCGACTCTTGAAGAGCTCTTAGTACCTGATTCTGTAAATATAAGGGTAATAAAGAATCTAATAGTTGATCAGGACTTTGTTCAAAAACAATATCTGATGGCAACTTCTCCGAATCACTTTTTTCAAGATTTGATTTTTCAACAAGTAACTTACTATCTTTTGTAGTCAACCTAAAAATTTCATCGTTTTCCTCAGCAATTCCTTGAGGGTCAAGTGGCAATAGTGTTTGAACGACAGGGGCGCAGCTAACTAGAGTGATGAATTTCGTATAAATAATTTCCACCCTATCAGAATTTTCTGAAAGAAATTCTGCTAAAATTTCGTTTGTAATTCCTTCAGAGTCCTTGACTGTGGGTACCTGTTCTAGTTCTTTGAAAGTACTTTTAATTACATATCTATCCTTCCTATTTTGAAAATATCCAATAGCTTTCTTCCCTACCAAAATTAAATTTGGCTGATACCCTTGTTTGACTAATTCTGCATATCTTATTTCTACCTTTTTTATTATATTTGTGTTGTAACCACCGCATAAACCTCTATCCGCAGTTATGCAAACCAAGGTGATGCTCTTTACTTCTCTCTTGGATAATAGAGGAGAGTCGACAGCCTCAAATTGTACTCTAGATTGAATATTTTCTAAGACCCGTGCAAGTTTATCTGCAAAAGGTCTACTCTTAAGAACTTGGTCTTGTGCTCTCCTAACTTTTGCAGCTGCAACAAGTCTCATAGCCTCCGTTATTTTTCTTGTATTTTTAACGGAAACGATTCGATCTCTAATCTCTTTAAGATTTGCCATGGTATCTCCTTAAATAAATTTAAACTGTGGCAAGCATTGATGATTTAACCTCATTTATCACCTCTTTTAGTGTCGCTTCTAATCCATCATTTAATTTCTTTTCTTTAAGAATCTCTTCTATAAATTCTGCTTTATTTAATTTCAGGTACTCCCTAAGTTCAGTTGCAAATTTAGTAACATCTTCAACAGGAACCTCATCAATAAGACCTTTAACTCCTGCATAAACAACTGCAACTTGTTCTGCAAGGTTTAACGGAGAGAATTGAGGTTGTTTTAATAACTCTCTTAGTCTTTTACCTCTTTCAAGTTGTTGCTGAGTTGCTTCATCAAGATCAGATGCAAATTGAGAAAAAGCAGCTAGTTCATCAAACTGTGCGAGTTCTAATTTTAAAGTTCCTGCAATTTTTTTAATTGCTTTTGTCTGAGCGGCTCCTCCAACACGGCTAACAGAAATACCAACATTAATTGCTGGTCTTAATCCTGAGTTAAATAAATCTGCACTCAAGAATATTTGTCCATCTGTAATTGAAATAACATTAGTTGGAATGTAAGCCGAAACGTCCCCTGCCTGAGTTTCAATAATTGGGAGAGCTGTCATAGAACCTCCTCCCATTGCATCAGAAAGTTTTGCTGCTCTTTCTAGTAATCTACTGTGTAAGTAGAACACGTCTCCAGGATAAGCCTCTCTTCCTGGTGGTCTTTTTAAAAGGAGAGACATTTGTCTATAAGCCTGAGCTTGTTTTGTTAGATCATCATAAATAACAAGTGTTGCTTTACCCTGATACATAAAATGTTCAGCAATTGCTGCACCAGTATAAGGTGCTAAGTACTGTAAAGCAGCTGGTTCTGAAGCCCCTGCACTAACTACGACTGTATAATCTAGGGCTCCTCTCTCTCTTAAGACCTCTACGATGTTTGCTACTGATGCTGACTTCTGTCCAATAGCTACGTAAACACAAACTACGTCTTGACCTTTTTGGTTGATTATTGTGTCAATAGCAATCGCAGATTTTCCAGTTTGTCTATCACCAATAATTAATTCTCTTTGACCTCTTCCAACAGGAATCATTGCATCAATAGATGTGATACCTGTTTGCATTGGTTCATGAACTGATCTTCTCTTGATTATTCCAGGAGCCATTTCTTCAATCAATCTAGTATCACTTGTTGGAATTTCCCCTTTACCATCTATTGGTTGTCCGAGAGGGTTAACAACTCTCCCCTGCATTGCTTCACCAACAGGAACAGATGCTATTTTACCTGTGGACTTAACGTTACTTCCTTCTTGGACACCAAGGGCCTCTCCCATTAAAACGGCCCCAACATTATCATCTTCAAGATTTAAAGCTATACCTTCAGTACCATCCTCAAATTCCAATAACTCACCTGCCATGACCTGATCTAAGCCATATATTCTTGCAATGCCATCACCGATTTGCAGAACAGTTCCTACATTACTAACACTTACAGATTGGTCATAATCAGTTATTTGTTGTTTTAAGATTGAACTGATTTCATCAGGGCGTATAGATACCATGGATTTAAGAATTTAAGGTTGATTTAAAAGTTACTTGGAAAGAGATAAGCCAAGTTTTCTTATTTGTGAAGCAAGGGAAGCATCAATTACTTTTGATCCTACACTGGCGACGAAACCACCAATAAGAGATGGGTCGATTTTAGTTACAAGTTCTAATTTTTCTGTTCCAGCAATATTGATGATCTTTTTGGTAATTAAACCTTTCTGTTCATCAGTAAGCTCGACAGCAGAAGTAACAGTTGCCAAAGCAATATTACTATTTTCTCGGTAAATCTCTAAAAACCTACCAAGAATTGAAGTAAGGATTCCAATTCTTTGCCTATCGGCCAATAATTTCAAGAAATTCAGTAAAGAAGAATTAACCTTATTTGAAAAAATTTCAATAATGATTTTCTTCTTAGCATCTGTCTCTAAAATGGGAGAGGATAGTGCCTTCTCCAATTCAGGAGAATCATTTATTAATTCCAAGAGTTGTTTAACCTCAGAAACAATCTCTTCAGTTTGCGAATTTTCATTCACAACTTGAAGTAATGCCTCTGCGTATGGTGTAGTAACTGAATTTAAAAGTGGCATTAGTTCACCTCAATATTGTTAATTGATTGAGTTACCAAATTTTCTTGTGTTGTTTTATCAAGTCGATTTGGGAGAGAATCTAAAGCTTTCTTAATTGCTAGTTCAACAGCTTCTTTTCGAAGTTGAGAAATTGCTCTGGATGCTTCAGAGCTCTCATCAGAGATTGCACTTTGTTTAATTCGTGCCATCTCCTCTATCGCTTTTTTCTCACTTTCCATTCTGATTGATTCAGATCTTTTAAAGGAATCTGCTTTTATTTGATAAGCTTTCTCTTCTGCTGAAGATAAATCTTTCTTCGCCTTTTCTAAAGCTTGAGTTGCATTTAAGAGTCGATCTTCAGCATCTTTTAATTCAAAAAGGATTCCTTCTCTCCTTTTTTGAAGCATTTTACCTAGGAAACCAGGCAAAAATTTATAAAGACCGAAAACCACTACAGCCCAATTAAGGATATTAGTTTCGAATAAATTGAAGTTCAATCCAAAACCTTCTGTAGCTAAAAGAGTTAAATTCATTTTTCTAGAATCAATCTATTAACAATAAGTTCGCTTAGATCATCAGCCTGTTTAGAAAGTTGATCACGAGCAGCAGACGTCTGACTTTCAATTTCCAGTCTTGCTTTTTCTTTTGAAACATTTGCTTCATTGTTAGCAAGTTCTAGTGCTTCTTTATAGAGCTTGTCAGACTCATTCTCAGCTTCGCTCACAATTCTTTGGGCTTCTGTACGCGCACTTTGAAGCTGAGTTAATAAATCAGCTTCTAATTTTTTAACCTCAGAAAGTTTATTTTTGGCCTCAATAATATTATTACTTACAAACTTTTCTCTTTTTTCTACAACATTACCGACAGGCTTAAAAAAGAGAGAATTTAATATGTAAGTAAGCGCAACTACTTGTATCGCCATTAGTGGCAAAGTGGCATTTATATCAAATAATCCACCTTCTGTAGCACCAAAAAAATTAAAGGCCAACATATGATTCAGTTGAAGTTAAAAAATTAAATTTAGATATTGCTAATAAGGATTAGAAGCAATATTAACTTTTAGGAAAAAGGATTCGCAAAAAGTAGTACCAAAGCCACAACTAATCCGTAAATTGTTAATGACTCCATGAAAGCAAATGATAAAAGAAGAGTTCCTCTGATTTTACCTTCAGCTTCTGGTTGACGGGCTATGCCCTCAACAGCACCTTGAGCTGCGTTACCTTGTCCAAGACCTGGGCCAATAGCACCAAGGCCAACTGCTAAACCAGCAGCTACAACTGATGCAGCGGAAGTAATCGAATCCATAATTTTGAAATAAAGAGCTTAATACTTGTGATAAATCTTTTTGTCATACACGCTTGGACATCCTTTAATTTAAGAATGGGTCTGATATTTTTCAGACCTACGCGATTAGATATTTTGCCAGATTACAGACCCTTTGTAAAAGCTTCTTAATGTATTAGAAGGCAGCTAATGATGTTCTTCAACAGCTTCTCCAATGTAGTAAGCAGCGAGAGTTGCAAAAATCAATGCCTGAATCGCACTCGTAAACAACCCTAGGAACATAACAGGTATTGGTAGAATTAGTGGAACTAAAAAGACTAAAACACCAACAACAAGTTCATCAGCCAAAATATTTCCAAATAGCCTAAAAGATAGTGATAAAGGTTTAGTAAAGTCTTCTAGAATTTTAAAAGGGAGCATAATCGGAGTTGGATGAACGTAGTATTCGAAGTATCTCCAACCCTTATTGCTTAAGCCGGCATAGAAATAAGATAGTGAAACTAACAAAGCTAAGGCAATTGTTGTATTAATATCTGCTGTAGGTGCTCCCAATTCTCCACTTGGTAACTTAATCAATCTCCAAGGAATTAAAGCTCCTCCCCAATTACTAACAAAGACAAATAAAAATAAAGTACCTATAAATGGCATCCAATCTCTATAAACTTTTTCACCAATTTGAGTCCTAGCGAGATCTCTTATATAATCCCAGAGAAACTCAAGCAAGTTTTGAAGACCTTTAGGATCATTTTCCATTTTTTTAGTTCCCAAAGAAATAAAAACTAATAAAGCTCCTAATAAAATCCAAGATGTCAAAAATACTTGGCCATGAATTCTAATATTTCCAATTTGCCAATAAAGATGTTGACCAACTTCTAATGCTGCAAATTTTGTTAGCAAGGAATTAAAGAACATTTGATTTGAAAAAAAGATGTGTAAATTTTTGAATAAAAAAATTTACTTAGGAACGTGAATAATAAAAAATTAGAGAAGGTTTATAAATAAAAAAACCTATCATTGCAGGAAAAATATCCAAAGATCCTAGCTTACTCGCAAAAATAAAGAGGCAAACTGGAACTAATAGTTGCAATTTTGATACACCTGATGATTCTTTACCAAGTTTTCCAATGCTTTTAGCAAGCAAACGTAAGTAAAAAATACCGGCAATTGCACCTATAAAAATACTTAAACCAAAAGTAAATCCAAGAAAAATTCCAGTTATTGATGCTAAAAAAATGGAAACAATAAAAGTAATTCCAAAAATTGTTAATTGCAATTTTGTGTATTCATCATTTTGAGAAAGAAAATTATCTATTGGATTGGCAGTGCCGGATTTACTTTCTTTGATGATCGAATTATCAAGGGATTGAGGAAATTGAACATTCTCATTAGAAGAATGCTTAAGTTTTCTTCTATTTGAGTCCACTGTTGTGAACATAGTTTAGAAATCCCCTCTGAATGGTTTGAAGTAAGTATATAAACTCACGGAATCTATCACGGAGAGGGGCCTTTTAGCTAGTTTTTTTTTGTAAAACATTAATTCTTAAGATTTATGATCAATTTATAAACAATTTTTTACTTCATCTTAAGAATAAAAATCCTAAATAATCTTGATTTTTAATTGATTTACACTTTAAAACGTTGATAAAAGACTTGGCAAAATCTCAATTAGACGTCTCAATAGGACATATACAGCTAAACAATTGGAGATAAGTCAAGAAAAAATAAAATATAAAAGAATTTCTAAAAGAAAAAACTCTCTTACTTGCCTTAACAAAAAGAATCAAAGCAATCTAATAGTATCTATATTTCCCTTACCTTGGACAATATGGCCTTATGAGGCAAAAATCCTCATTGTCCTAATTGGCATTTGGTCAATATTAGGAATATGCATTCTAGGATCATCAAGTTGGTGGGTAGCTAGTAAGGAAATGGGCAATTGGGCTTACTTCTTAAAAAAACAAATTATTTGGACAATTCCAGGCATTGGTCTATTTTTTTTCGTTCTTAATACAAACATTAGGAATCTTTTAAAGTTTTCAAAAATTATTTTTTATATTTTATTCTTTTTGATTTTCCTTACCAATTTTACTGGAATTACAGTTAATGGCTCCTCAAGATGGCTCGTACTAGGAAATTTACGTTTGCAACCATCTGAATTAATTAAGCCTTTTCTGATTTTAGAATCTTCTAACCTTTTCGCTCATTGGAATCTTGTAAAAAATGAAAGAAAATTAATTTCTATATTATCTTTTAGTCTATTAATTTTATTAATACTTAAGCAGCCTAATTTAAGTACTGCATCATTAACTGGAATTCTTTTTTGGGTTATAGCTTTATGTGGGGGCGTAAAACTTAATTCTCTTTGTTCATTTGCCTCTTTAGGATTGATGACTGGAAGCATAAGTATTATTAAAAATGAATACCAAAGACTTAGAGTTACTTCATTTATTAATCCTTGGAAGGATCAACAAGAAAGTGGATTTCAATTAATTCAGAGTTTATTAGCCATAGGTTCAGGTGGTCTATTCGGACAAGGTTTTGGGCTTTCTATACAAAAATTACAATACCTACCATTTATGTATACAGATTTTATTTTTGCCATTTTTGCTGAAGAATTCGGTTTGTTGGGATGTACTTTTTTCTTAGGATTTTTAGCAGTTTTCTTATATATAAGCCTAAGAATTAGTCTTAAGTGCAGGAATAATTATACAAAATTAGTTGCCATAGGATGTTGTGTATTGTTAGCAGGTCAATCAATAATGCATATTGCTGTAGCAACAGGTTCAATGCCTACTACAGGCTTACCACTTCCTTTCATTAGTTATGGTGGGAATTCATTAATAGCATCTTTTTTTATTGCAGGGATGTTACTGAGATGTTCATTAGAATCAACAGGATTCACTGGTATGATTAGTACACGAAAGACTCTTAATTAGTTAGAATTTAATAGATTTAAGTCAAGCTATCGAATCATTTAATTTAGTTATCTCAGAATTATCTCAAAGAGGCAATCTGCTTATGCAGGATGGTCTAAATAATCCTGGCCCATTGACTATTTTTTTGGTTTTCAGCGCAGGACTTTTAACGAGTCTTGGACCATGTTCATTATCATTACTTCCAATCACAATTGCTTACATAGGAGGAACAGAGAAAAATAAATTTAAACTTATTAGTTTTTCAGGAGGAGTCGTTTTTTCACTCGTGGTACTAGGGGCCGCTAGTGGATTTTTAGGTAAAATATATGGAAAAATTCCATCTTATTACACTTCATTTGTTGCCTTAATAGCAATAATAATGGGCTTAAATTTACTAGGGATCCTAAAGTTTCAGTTCCCGAATGGACCTGATTTAAAAATAATTGAAGATAAAATACCATCCTTTCTAGCGCCATTTGCGATAGGAACTACTTTTGGACTAGCCTCTTCACCTTGCATTACTCCAGTTTTAGCAACTCTTCTGGCATGGGTATCGCAAGCTAAAAACCCAACAATATCTATTATTTTTTTATTTTTCTTTGGAATAGGCCAAGTAACTCCACTAATCATTGCGGGAGCTACTGCAGAAAACTTAAAAAAATTTTTAGAGCTTAGAAAATTTAGTCAAATAATTCCTACGCTAAGTGGGATATTTTTAGTTTCCCTAGGATTATTAAATTTATTTTCAAATTGGATTTAAATGACTATTGTTAAGAATTTAATTTTCAAAATATCAAGTTTAAGATTCGCTATATCACTCATAATCTTCATAGCCATTTCCAGTGGCATAGGAACTTTCATACCTCAAGGTAACAATAAAAATTTTTATATTGATATTTTTGATGATGCTCCGATTTTTGGATTTTTAAATGGAGAAAAAGTTTTAAAACTTCAATTGGATCATATATATACAAGCTTTTGGTTTTTATTTACATTAATTCTTCTTTGCATTTCTCTCGCAGCTTGTAGTTTCAGGAGGCAAGTCCCTTCTTTAAAAGCTTCATTAAAATGGATTGAATATAAAAGCGAGAAAAAATTTAGCAAACTGAAATTAAATTCAAGTCACCAAATCAATGAAAATCAAGACCACATATTAAAAGCTGATTTATTACTTAAAAACAGAGGATGGAAAACATACAAATATAAGAGTCATATTTCTGCAAGAAAGGGTTTAATTGGCAAAATCGGTCCTTTAGTTGTTCATATTGGATTAATAGTCTTACTTATAGGTTCAGCATATGGAAGTTTTACAAGTCAATCAAAAGAACAGTATTTGTTGCCTGGAGAAGGCTTGGATCTTATAAATGAAAGCACAAACTCAAAAGCCATTGTAAAATTAGTTGATTTTTCTATAGAACGAGAAAGTGATGGTATACCAAAGCAGTTTATTTCAAAACTAGATTTTTCTTCTGAAGATTTAAAATTAAATGAAATAAAAACTGCCAAAGTTAATCACCCAATAAGGTTTAAAGGATTAACTATTTATCAAGCTGATTGGGCAATATCTAATGTAGTTTTAGAAATTGACAATATCCTTTATCAATTACAATTAAAAGAGATTCCTGAAATCGGGAATCAGGTTTGGGGAGTTTTGGTTGAATTAGGTTCAAAGACTAAAAAAAATTTCCTTCTAACCATCGATAATGAAAATGGTCCACTCAAAGTTTCCAATATAGAAAATTTCTCCGAGGATAATCTCTTTATTAATGACGAACCCTTAGAAGTTAACTCTTCAAAATTATCTCTAAAAAAAATAATCCCAAGCAGTGGATTAATAATTAAAAATGATCCGTCGGTACCATTTATTTACTTTTCTTTTATCTTAATAATTTTTGGAACGATAATTAGTCTCATACCAACTAACCAATTATGGATTCTTGTAAATCAAGAATCACAAAAGTTATTCATTGGAGGTCTAAGCAATAAAAATCTAGTTGGTTTTAAAAAAGAATTTTTTAAATTATCACAAGAAATAAAAAATTTTTAATTTTTTTTCTGTCCACTAAATATATCTAACTGCATAGAAACATTTCCTCTGGGGTTAAATGCAGCATTTAAATGTATCCAGTGAGGTGAGCCTGCATTAACTAAATCGTCCATAATTCTATTAACAACTTCCTCATGTGATATTTTCATATCTCTAAAATTATTAATATATAGTTTTAAGGACTTCAACTCATAGACTCTCAAATTAGGTTGATAAATAATATTTAGTTTTGCAAAATCTGGATAACCAGAAAAGGGGCACTTACATGTGAATTCAGGTAACTGAATAGAAATTTCATATATCCTTTTCTTATTTGGATTCTCGAAACAAATTATTTTTGATTCTTCAATAATTCTTTCACCATATAGCGGTCTTTGTGTCGAATCATCTAATTTAGCTGTACTCATTTTTAGTAGAACTTACTTACTAAACCTATATAAAAAGATCAAAATCCGCAAAAATCTCAACAAGCTTAAGTATTACAATTGAATAAGTCAAACGCTGTTAAATCTTATTTTTGTATCATCTATAACATTCATAATGTCGGTTGAAGGGTTTATATGTGTTTAGCTTAATGAAAAAATTAATGGACATTTGTTTGATAACTATCGATAACAATTTAAATAAATCCCTTCAACCGAAAAGCGCAATTGGAATGTTATGGCTTCAAACACACTTTGAGAATGATCAGTGGGAAGCATTATCAAATAGTACAGTAATAATTTCTGAAGAAAATTCCCAATTATTAATTGAAGACGCCGCCAATGCAGGCCTTGATATTAAATGTTTTTCTGATATTTCAATCTTGGATGTTTTCCCAAAAAACAATTAAAATAGGTATATTCAATCTTTAATCATGAAGAAAATTGAAGCAATCATACGTCCATTTAAGCTGGAGGATGTAAAAATTGCATTAGTAAACTCTGGTATTGTTGGAATGACAGTTAGTGAAGTCAGAGGTTTTGGAAGGCAAAAAGGACAAGTTGAAAGATATAGAGGTTCCGAATTTACTGTTGAATTCCTTCAAAAACTCAAAGTAGAAGTTGTCGTAGAAAATGAAAAGGTTAATTCAGTCATAGATGCGATTGCTGAAGCAGCAAAAACTGGAGAGATCGGTGACGGAAAAATATTCATCACATCGATTGATTCTGTTGTGAGAATTAGAACTGGCGACAAAGATGAAGAAGCTCTTTAATTCAAAGAGTTTCTTTTACTAGATTTTGTATATATTCACTATTAATACTTTTATTTGATTGATTTCCTAAGGTCATCCAAGCTAGATATTCATGATTTCCCGCAGGACCAACTAGCGGAGAAGCTATCAAATTCTTTATATTCCATTGGAAATTCTTAGCAGAATCAATAACAGACTCTATAGCCTCAGTATGGAATTTAGGATTACGAACAACACCACCTTTGCTGACTTTTTCTTTACCCACCTCAAATTGGGGTTTAATTAAAAATACTCCCTCAATGCAATCACCTTCTAATAAATTACCAATAGATTTAAAAACTAACTTCAATGAAATAAAAGACAAATCAGCAACCACAAAATTTGGTAATTCATTACTTCTAGATAAAAGATCATTAGGTTTTAAATTTCTAATATTAGTTCGTTCAAAAAGTATGACTTTTGGGTTATTTCTAATCTTCCATGCAGTTTGTCCATAACCAACATCTATCCCATAAACTAACTTTGCTCCTTGTTGCAATAAGCAATCAGTAAATCCACCAGTAGAGATTCCTGCATCAATACATATTTTGTCTTTTACTTTAATTTCAAGTTTTTTAAATGCCTCCAATAATTTTTCACCGCCCCTTGATACAAACATAGGTGCGGAATCAATAAAAAAGTCAGCTCCAATTAATACTTGTTGTCCAGGTTTATCCAATACTTTTCCATTGATATCTCTAACCTTGCCCGCAAGAATTAAACCTTGGGCTTTTTGACGAGTTTCACATAAACCTTTATTCAGAAGATAAAGGTCTAATCTACTTTTTTTAATCATCAATTAATCAAAAAAAAGACTGAATAATGAACTTCTATAAGATTAAGATCCAAATTCTTTAGTACCTTCCAATTTTAAATAAGAACTAAAAAATTACCCATTATTAACGAAAGGAATAAATGCAAACATTTTTATATTTAAGCTTTCTTTATTAGCTAGATAAATGTTACATAAGAAAATAATAATCAGGCAAATATGTTCAATGGCAAGTACATCTTCAATGTATAGGGCAATAATTCGATTTTGTTATAAAGTTTAAATTGATAATAAATAAAAATTGTGA
This sequence comes from Prochlorococcus sp. AG-402-K21, assembly GCA_003216775.1. Classification (GTDB taxonomy): domain Bacteria; phylum Cyanobacteriota; class Cyanobacteriia; order PCC-6307; family Cyanobiaceae; genus Prochlorococcus_A. Next base: position 1,901 of record QCII01000006.1, on the reverse strand, counting down.
TCGAGCGTTACACATTACCCGAAATGGGGAAAATCTGGACTGAAAGCGCAAAATTCCAGAGTTGGCTTAAGGTTGAAATAGCTGCATGTGAAGCAAATTTTTCCCTCGGGAAAATTCCTGAGAATGCCATGAAAGATATACGTTCAAATGCAAAGTTTGATGAATCTAGAATTACAGAAATTGAGAAAGAAGTTAAACATGATGTCATAGCATTTCTTACAAGCGTTAATGAATTTGTAGGGGATTCTGGAAGATACATACATGTTGGTATGACGAGTAGTGACGTACTTGATACTGGCTTATCTCTTCAGTTAAAAGACTCTTGCGAATTGTTATTAGAAGAAATTGATACATTAGAAAATGAAGTCAGATTATTAGCAAGAAAGCATAAAAATACATTAATGATTGGCAGATCTCATGCAATTCATGGGGAGCCAATTTCCTTCGGTTTTAAACTTGCTGGATGGTTAGCAGAAATAATAAGGAACAAAAAAAGATTGTTAACACTAAAAGAATCTGTAGCAATTGGACAAATAAGTGGTGCAATGGGAACTTACGCTAATACGAATCCCAAAGTAGAACAAATAACTTGTGATTTACTCGGCTTAAAACCAGATACAGCAAGTACTCAGGTTATATCGAGAGACAGACATGCAGAATATGTGCAAACTATTGCACTAGTTGGCGCTTCTTTAGATAGATTTGCAACTGAAATAAGAAATTTACAAAGAACTGATGTTTTAGAAGTTGAGGAGGGATTTACAAAAGGACAAAAAGGAAGTTCTGCCATGCCTCATAAAAGAAATCCTATTCGAAGTGAAAGAGTAAGCGGTTTAGCAAGAATTTTGAGGAGTTATGTCTTAACAGCACTGGAAAATGTTCCACTTTGGCACGAAAGAGATATAAGCCATAGTTCAAATGAACGTATCATGTTACCTGACGTATCAATCTGTTTGCATTTTATGCTCAGGGAAATGAAAGATATAGTAAGCAATTTGGAAGTTTATCCAAAAAATATGCTCAAAAATTTAAATATATATGGTGGTGTAATCTTTAGTCAGAAAGTTTTACTTTTGCTTGTAGAGAAGGGCTTTTCTAGAGAAAAAGCTTATAGATTAGTACAAAAAAATGCGCATCAGGCCTGGAATACTCAGAATGGGAATTTTAAACAAAATATAGAGAGAGATAATGAAATAATGGATCTTATTGATCAAAGTGACTTAGAAGAATGTTTTAATCCTTCAATTCATCTCAATAATTTAAGTGTAATATGGGAGAAGTTAGGTATCTAGGATTACTGAAAACCTTATCTAAGTTAAACCAGTGTTTTCAGAAGAATAATGACAAAAAAATTTAGGATTGAAAAAGATAGTATGGGAACAATAGAGGTTCCCATGGAAGCTTTGTGGGGCGCTCAAACACAAAGATCGATAATAAATTTTTCTATTGGAGAAGAATTAATTCCAATTGAGTTAATTTATTCACTCACCCTCATAAAAAAAGCTGCTTCAATTGCGAATTTCAATTTAGGTTTAATAGATAAAAGGAAAAAAGATTTAATTGTAGAGGCATGTACGGAAATACTTGATGGGCTTCACGATTCACAGTTTCCCTTAAAGGTTTGGCAAACAGGTAGTGGCACGCAAACAAATATGAATGTTAATGAGGTAATTTCAAATATTGCAGCTTTAAAAACTAATTCAGAGCTTGGCAGTCATCAACCAATTCATCCGAATGATGATGTAAATAAATCTCAGTCAACTAATGACACTTTTCCTGCTGCTATTCAAATATCTGTTGTTAATGAAATAATCAAAAATTTAGTTCCAACGATAAGAGAACTTACTAAGATCCTTGATAAAAAAAGTGAAGAATGGAAAGACCTTATAAAGATAGGAAGA
>QCII01000005.1 GCA_003216775.1 Prochlorococcus sp. AG-402-K21 | reverse complement strand
GCAATTAAACACTATAACTATGCGATAAAATCACTGCCAGAGTATCCAATAGCCTTAAATAATCTCGCATCAGCACATCAGCGTTTACTTGAATATGACTTGGCATATTCAACTTATCAAAAGGTTTTAGTAATAGATCCAAAAAACAAAACAGCAATTAAAAAAAGCAAGGAGTTAGAAAAAAGAAATAATTACAAACCTTATAAAGGTATTAAAGACAAAGGATTTTAAAATATGAAAAATTTCTCATCATTACTAATTGGAGGAAAACAATTTTCCAGTAGATTAATGGTAGGTACTGGCAAATATAAATCTACTCAAGATATGGTAGAGAGTTTGTCGAATTCGGAAACAGAAATTATAACTGTAGCTGTTAGAAGAATTAAAAATGATCAAACCGGAGAAAATTTACTAGAAAAGATTAACTGGAAAAAATACTGGATGCTTCCTAATACAGCTGGTTGTGTTAATGCCGATGAGGCAGTCAGAATAGCAATTTTAGGAAGAGAGCTTGCAAAATTATCTGGTCAAGAAGAAAATAATTTTGTGAAGTTAGAGGTAATTCCTGATAAAAAGTATTTGCTACCAGATCCAATAGAAACACTAAAAGCAGCTGAAGTTTTGATAAAAAAAGGTTTTGCTGTTCTTCCCTACATCAATGCAGATCCTATCCTTGCAAAAAGGCTAGAAAATATCGGTTGTTCAACTGTAATGCCATTAGGCTCGCCTATTGGATCTGGGCAGGGTTTATTAAATTTATCAAACATAGCCATAATTATTGAGAATGCAAAAGTGCCAGTGATAATCGATGCAGGAATTGGAGTACCGAGTGAAGCTTCTCAAGCTATGGAACTTGGAGCTGATGGTGTTCTAATCAATAGTGCAATCGCACAAGCTGAAAATCCGCCTCTAATGGCTCAAGCAATAAATTATGGAGTAAAGGCTGGGAGGCAAGCTTTCCTCGCAGGAAGAATTAAAAAACAGGACTTTGCGATAGCAAGTTCACCAGAAAAAAACATCTCTATCTAATCATCTAAATTTGCATAAAGTTTGCAGGAAAGTAAAAATTTATAATCAGATTACATATACTATTAAGAAAGAAGATTTGAAACTATTTACAATCTTTTTTCGCAAATAGGAAGCACGCTGTAGTAATTTAATAAATATATTATGAATCTATTAATTCTGGAGTTCTGAGTGAAAGTTATTGTTCTTGGTGGAGATGGTTTTTGCGGTTGGCCTTGTGCGGTGAACTTAGCAGATCAAAATCATGATGTAATTATTGTCGACAATTTAAGTCGTAGAAAAATAGATATTGATCTAGAAGTAGAATCCTTAACTCCGATTTCTTCAATAAACGAAAGACTTTCTGCTTGGGAAGAGATTGGAGGTAAGCCTATGAGATTTCTTAACATGGATATCTCTAAACAATACCAAAAATTACTCAATTTGCTCATTGATGAAAAACCTGATTCTGTGATCCATTTTGCAGAACAAAGAGCAGCACCTTACTCGATGAAATCCAGTTTCACCAAAAGATATACAGTAGATAATAATGTTAATGGCACACACAACCTTCTTGCTGCAATTGTAGAAAGTAATTTAGATATTCATGTCATTCATTTAGGAACAATGGGAGTCTATGGCTATGGATCACATAGAGGCGCAACAATTCCAGAAGGATATTTAAAAGTTGAAGTTCCACAACCAGATGGAAGCAGGTTTGAAGAAGAAATATTACATCCTGCAAGTCCAGGTAGTGTTTATCATATGACTAAAACTTTAGATCAATTATTATTTCTTTACTACAACAAAAATGATCTTGTAAGGATTACTGATCTACATCAAGGCATTGTTTGGGGAACAAATACAGAAGCAACCTTAAAAGAGCCTAGATTAACCAACAGATTTGACTATGACGGAGATTATGGAACTGTTCTAAACAGATTTCTAATGCAAGCTGCAATTGGATATCCATTAAGTGTTCATGGGACGGGAGGGCAAACAAGAGCCTTTATACATATAAAAGACTCTGTAAAATGTGTACAGCTTGCTCTTGAAAATCCTCCAAAACCTGGAGAGAGAGTTAAGATCTTTAATCAAATGACTGAGAGTCATCAAGTTGGAGAACTAGCTAAAAAAGTTGCGTCTCTCACAGGTGCTGATATCAATTATTTACCAAATCCAAGGAATGAAGCAGTAGAAAATGATCTAATTGTTGATAATAAATGCTTTATAGAATTAGGTTTAAACCCAACGACTCTTGATAATGGTTTATTAGAAGAAGTTGTTGAAGTTGCTAAAAAATACTCCAATAGGTGTGATCTTAAGCGCATACCTTGTGTTTCATCCTGGACTAAAAAACAAGCTGAGGCTATAAAAACTAATTAAAATTTCTGAAATAATTACCATAAGAAAGTGAAAATTGCATTGTTTACTGAAACTTTTTTACCTAAAGTTGACGGCATAGTCACAAGACTGACTAAAACGATTGAATTTTTAATAAAAAATGGTAATGACGTTATAATTTTTTGTCCAGAGGGGTGTCCAGAATCATATATGGGTGCAACTGTAGTTGGAGTTGCTGCAATGCCATTACCCTTATACCCAGAGTTGAAGCTTGGTTTACCAGGTCCTGCAGTTTCAGATAAGTTAGAAAAATTTAAACCAGATTTGATACATGTTGTTAATCCAGCTGTACTTGGCTTGGGTGGCATATGGTTAGCGAAAACTAATAATATTCCTTTAATTGCTAGTTACCATACTCATCTTCCAAAATATCTGGAACATTACGGTATGGGCATGTTAGAGCCACTTTTGTGGGAATTACTTAAAGCAGCTCATAATCAAGCCTTGTTAAATTTATGTACTTCCACCGCTATGGTAAATGAGTTAAAAGATAAAGGTATTCAAAGGACTGCTCTATGGCAAAGGGGAGTAGATACATACAGTTTCCGACCAGATTTGAGAAGTGAGAAAATGAGAGAAAAATTATTTGGTAAATATAAAGACGCTAATTACTTATTAATTTATGTAGGAAGATTATCAGCAGAAAAACAAATTGAGAGGATTAAACCAGTCTTAGAAAGTATCCCTAATGCTTGCCTCGCGCTTGTAGGTGACGGACCATATAGAAACCAGCTTGAAAAAATCTTCGAAAATACCAAGACTAATTTCATAGGATATTTATCTGGCGATGAACTTGCTAGCGCCTATGCCTCTGGAGATATATTTTTATTTCCATCTAGTACAGAAACACTTGGGTTAGTTTTACTAGAAGCAATGGCAGCAGGATGCCCGGTTATCGGAGCCAACAAGGGGGGGATTCCAGATATTATTAGCAATGGGATTAATGGTTGTTTATATGATCCTGATGAAAAAGATAATGGGGAACAGAGTTTGATTGAAGCGACAAAAAAAATTCTAGAGAATGAAGATAAAAGAGAAGTTATGAGGAAAGAGGCACGAAACGAAGCAGAAAAATGGGATTGGAATCAAGCAACGTTACAACTGCAAAATTATTATTCAGATACTCTCAAAGAAATAGATTAAACTTAATCTTAATTATGCTACGTGTGGAGGTGTAGGACTACTATACGAACTTAAAGGAAGTATAAGAGTAGCTATATTTTGATTCTTTTCAGGCCTTTTTTTCTTTGAGAATGTTTTACCAAAAGGTACTCTTATTACATTAGTTCCTTCAATGGAACGAATATTTGAGTTATCTCCTGAAAAATTGTTAACAAAATTTGGTAAGTCGACGTTTTTAACCGGCAGATGCTTAACATTACCAGATTTAAAATTGTTGGTCATAGCTTCAAATACCCCAAAAAATTTGATGCCCGTATATTTTAATAAAAAAATTTAAAAAAATTCTATAAGAAAATATTAAATTTTTATTCAAATTGATAATAACTAAGTAATTACAAGGACGCTAGTCCTTTAAGCACATTTTTTTTCTTCGAAAGTATCTCCTTGATTTACATTGCAAGAACAAATTAAATTGCGATCGCCATACGCATTATTAATCCTAGAAACTGAAGACCAAAACTTAATAGATGTTGGAGTTTTATAAGGGAAACAAGCTTTTTCTTTTGAATAAGGATAATGCCAATTTTCAGCAATTAACTCTCTCAGCGTATGAGGAGCATTACTTATTACATTATTATTCTTTAATTCAATATTTTTTTCTATTTCGCTGATTTCTTCTCCAATCAATAGCATAGCCTCACAAAATCTATCCAATTCAACCAAACTTTCACTTTCAGTAGGCTCTATCATTATGGTCTCTGGAACAGGCCAACTTATAGTTGGAGCATGAAAACTATAATCTATTAATCGTTTAGCTAAATCATTAACACTCAAACCAGTTTTGGATTTTAAATCTCTAAAATCTAAAATACATTCATGTGCGACAAAATTATTTTTTCCTTTATAAAGAATCTTGAATTTATGCTTTAAAGAATGCGCAATATAATTTGCAGATAAAATTGCATGCGCAGTTGCTTTCCTTAAACCATAAAAACCAGCCATTTTTATGTACATCCAACTTATTGGAAGAATACTTGCACTCCCATGCTTGGCAGAAGATACGTAATTGGAACTATTAGATAAATTATTATCTATTAAAGAATGAGTAGGAAGAAATGGGCTTAAAGTTTCTGATGCAGCAACTGGACCTACTCCTGGACCACCACCTCCATGTGGAATGCAGAATGTTTTATGTAAATTCAAATGACAAACATCAACACCATACTTCCCGGGTTTGCATAATCCAACCTGAGCATTCAAATTTGCTCCATCTAAATAGACGAATCCTCCAACGGAGTGAATTAAGTCACATATCTTTCTGATTTGTAATTCAAAAACTCCATGAGTAGAGGGATAAGTCAACATAAGAGCGCCTATTTGGTTATCAAATTTCTTGACCTTGATCAACAAATCTTGAAAATCAATATTTCCTTCGTCATCACATTCAACAGTTAAAACATCAAAACCTGCCATAACTGCACTAGCAGGATTTGTTCCATGAGCACTTTTAGGAATTAAACATTTTTTTCTTGAAAGTTCGCCTTTTGATTCAAAATAAGAATTTATTGCCAATAAACCTGCAAACTCTCCTTGAGAGCCTGCATTTGGTTGAAAAGAAACTGATTTCAAACCAACAATATCACTTATCCATTTTTCTAGGTCAGATATTATTTTTGAATAGCCTTTTGTTTGATCTGGTGGAGAAAAAGGATGAATAGCAGATAAATTAGCCCAAGAGACTGGATTTAATTCTGCTGCAGAATTTAATTTCATGGTGCAACTTCCCAATGGCATCATTCCATCTACCAAAGAAAAATCTTTTTCAGCAAGTCGGAATATATATCTCATTAATTCAGTTTCACTTTGGTAATTTGTGAATATATCTTGCTGCATCCATTCACTGGATCTCAAAGCTAAACTTTCAAGATGAAATCCTTTGTCAAATTTTATATACTCTAAATCTTCTTTTTTTTCTATAAGTTTTGCTATGAAAGTCACAATATCTTTGATTTCTTTTTCATTACTTAGCTCATCTAAAGAGATCCCAAAGCCAGTTGAATTTTCAATAGTTGATCCCAATGGCAAAATTCTTAAGTTATACCCATTTTTTAAAGCTTCATTATGAATCCTCTGGGAGTGCCTAGAATAAACATCAACACTATCAAATCTAATCCCATCAGGAATATCAAAACCTAAATCAGCTAAACATGATTCTAAATTTATTCTCAACTCAACTAATCTCTTAGCAATTTGCGTTAATCCAGAGGGTCCATGATAAATAGCATAAAAAGATGAAATAATGGCTAACAAAGATTGAGCAGTACAAATATTACTAGTGGCCTTTTCCCTTCTAATATGTTGCTCTCTTGTTTGTAATGCTAGTCTTAGAGACTTTTCTCCATTTTTAGAGAGAGTTTGCCCAACAATTCTTCCAGGTATCAGCCTTTTATATTTTTCGCTACAGGCAAAATATGCGGCATGGGGTCCACCAAAACCCATTGGAACCCCAAATCTTTGCATACTACCCACTGCTACATCAACACCAAATTCAGAAATTGGTTTGATTAAAACTTGTGCCAGTGGATCAATACATGCAGTTACAATAATTTCTGATCTATGAGCTTGGGATATTAAGAATGTGGGATCAAACAATTGCCCATTTTTACCAGGTAATTGCAACAAAATTCCAAAAACATCATCATGATTAGGAAGGTTGCTTTGAGTAAAGCGTTTTAAGGATATTCCCAATGGTTTTGCTCTGGTTTGCAGAACATTAAAAGTATGATCAAAAACATTTGATTCCACTAAGTACACTTTTGAAGATTTATGTTTTCTTGCGGCAAAACTCATCGCCATAGCTTCTGCAGCAGCAGTGCCCTCATCTAACAAAGATGCATTGGCGACAGGAAATCCTGTTAGTTCACAAACAATAGTCTGAAAATTAAATAGAGCTTCTAATCTTCCTTGTGCAATTTCTGCTTGATATGGAGTATAAGACGTATACCACCTAGGATTTTCAAAAACATGTCTTTGAATTACTTTAGGCATATGATTGTCATAATAACCAAGGCCTATTAGAGATCTCATTTTAGTATTTTTCTTAGCAATCTCTTCTAATTCATTTAAAGCCTCAATTTCTGAACAGCCTTGGGGCAATATTTCTGAAGATTTATCTTGAAGCTGAATATCTTGAGGAATAACTTGATTTATAAATTGATCAATATTATTAAAACCAAGCTTGTTAAGCATAATTTTCTCATTATTATCTCCTAAACCAAGATGCCTATCTATAAACAAATCGGACCCAAATTTGGATGTCATATTAAAATATTTTTCTTTAAAATAGCTCTTTTTAAAAAGTTTGCCTTATTTTGGTACAACCTTTGATTGATATTCCTCAGAAGTCATCAAATCAGCAATTAAAACTTTTGATTCTGGTTTCAAAATGACTAACCAACCTTCTCCAATCGGATCATTCTGTAAAAGCTCAGGGTTATCAATAACATTTTCATTTACGGATACTATTTCCCCTGAAAAAGGCAGGTAGACCTCCTCAACAGCCTTAACAGATTCTATTGTTCCAAAAGTCTCACCTTTTTCTAAAGTCTTCCCTTGATCAGCTAACTCAACAAAAACAATATCTCCTAATTGATCTATAGCAAATTCACTAACTCCAATTTTTAACAATCCATTTTCTTCCAAGACATACTCATGGGTATCAGCATAGTTAAGGTTGTCTGGAAACTGGTAAGACATTACTAAGTTAATAAAGGAAGTAAGGAATCCTTTGAAATTAATTTTTCCTCTAATAATTCAGATAATAATCGAATTAATGCAATTTTGATGTGAGCTATGTGAGAACCACCTTGAATAAATATATTGTAAGGATGTCTTAGAGGAGCATCAGCGGAAAATTCACTTGTACTTCCTTCAATAAAGGTACCTCCTGCCATTAATAATTTTGAATCATATCCATCCATTGATGATGGAACAACATTAAGAAAAGAATCTACTGGTGAAGAATTTTGAAAAGATTGACAAACTTTTTGTACCAAATCAGGATTTTGCAATCTTACTGACTGAATAAGATCAGATCTATAAGTTGCTGGCTCTGGCAAAACCTCAAATCCCAAATTTTTAAAAACTGCTGCAACCATATCAGCACCTTTAAGGGATTCGTGAACAATTTGTGGTGCTAAAAACAAACCCTGCAAAATTAATCTTCCTAGTCCAAAATTTATTCCTGCAGATGAACCAATACCTGGTGAAGTTAATCGACAACATGCCATGTCAACCAACTCTGCCTCTCCTGCAACGTACCCACCAGTAGGAACGATTGTTCCTCCCAAATTTTTAATCAATGATCCAGCAATTATATTTGCCCCCTTAGAAATTGGTTCACTATCTTCAACAAGCTCCCCATAACAGTTATCAACAAAACATATACAGTTAGGATCAAGAGAATGAATCAAACTACAAATTTTCTCTATCTGATGGTTCGTAAGAGATTTTCTCCAACTATATCCACAACTCTTTTGTATGAATACTAATTTGCATGAATTTTCTTTAAAAAAATGAACAATTTTTTTTTCAAAAGAATCAAAATTATCGCAGATATTTATTTGCTTATATTCAATCTCAAAATCCTTAAGTGAGCCTTTACCTCCTCCCCTTATTCCTATTACTTCTTCTAACGTGTCATATGGTTGTCCTGTAAGAGATAACATCACATCTCCAGGTCTAAGAATTCCAAATAAGACAGAACTTATTGCATGCGTTCCACTTACAAATTGCATCCTCACAGCTGCCTTTTCAGCAAGAAACAATCTTGCAAAAACCGCATCAATTTTTTCTCTAGATATATCATCATGACCACTACCAGAGGATTGATTGAAATGACTAGTAGAAACTTTTTCTTCCTTAAAAATTGTCAAAAGATTTTCTAATTTCTGGAAAACCTGATTGGATCTTTCTTGGAAAACTTTACTTAAACTCTCTTCTACAGAAAGAACAGCGTTTTCAGCCAATTTTAAGTTATTGTTTGATGTCATTAGTTATGAAAACTCATGTTATTTTTAGAAGCTAAATTTCTTAATTCTGTGAGGAAAGCATTAGGTCCTCTTCCATGAAAATAAGAGAGTTTTTTTGAAGCCTCATATAAATCAAGCAGTTCTCCATCTAACTCTTCTGCCGTATAATCTCTAATTCCTGCTATTACCTCAGCAAAACGTTCTCTACGGGTAGTTTTATTAACAGCATAGGCTTCCATTACCTGAATTTTACATGATCTCCAAGCCTTATTCTGACAAAAATGCACTGAAAGGGCATCACTTAAAGCAGAAGCTTCTTCATCTTCTATGTACCAATCAAACGATGAAGGGAGAGATTTTAATCCTGAAAAAATTTCAAATAACTCCCCAGCCGACAATGGATTACCAGAATCATTTTTTAAGGGTAATGCAGACTCTTGCAAAGATTTCCATAACTCCGGATAATCACTTTCTAAACGATCCCTGATTTTCTCTATACCTTGATCAAGAATCGTATTAACTTGAGCTAAAGCAAGAAAAACTTCAGGGCCTGGGGAAGATAACTTTCCATTCCTAAGATTAGAAATTTGCGAATTATGAACTTTACCTAAATCAAAAATTTCCGAAAGTAATGGCAAAACCCTGTGTGACCATCCATTTCTCTCATGCCAGAGGTGTATCAAATGAGCCATAGCCCTACGACCTTTAGATAATTTATCGCGATATCCTAGACTCACAGATACTTAAACTTATCAATAGTATAGTATGATATTATTACATATCGGTAATTTTGAAAATAGTATTTCAATATCATGAATTCAGTAATTTTCCAAGAAACAGCAAAATTAAAAAAACCTGTTCCAGCTGAAAAAGTTATAGAACTCTCAGAAAAATTACTGGAACCTTCCAGCCATTCAAAAAAATATCCTCCAAGACTACATAAAACTTGGGGAACAATTGTTTTCATGGTTGCAATTCATATTCTTTCTCTTATAGCTTTACAACCAAAGTTTTGGAGTCTCCCCGCAGTCACATCATTATTATTTTTTTACTGGGTAACTGCTTGTTTAGGAGTCACTCTTGGATATCACAGATTATTATCACACAGATCATTCATTGTTCCAAGATGGTTAGAAAGATTTTTTGCTACCTGTGGAGCTATAAGTTGCCAGCATGGACCAATTGATTGGGTGGGTTTGCATAGACATCACCACTCCTTTTCAGATACAGAAGTAGATCATCACAACAGTAAAAAAGGTTTTTGGTGGAGTCATATGGGTTGGATGTTTAAAGACGTTGAAGCACTAAAAGCTGTTCCGAAACTAAGTGCGGATTTAATTAAAGATCCATACTATAGATTTCTAAATAAATATTTTTTATTTTTGCAAATTCCTATTGGACTTTCTTTGTACGCAATAGGTCAAAAATTAGGAGTTGGTGGTTGGGCTTTGGTGCTATGGGGAATTCCATTGAGACTTGTAGTCGTTTATCACATAACCTGGCTAGTAAATTCAGCTACTCATTGCTGGGGGAAGGCGCCATTTGAAAGTGGTGATTCATCCAAAAACAATGTATGGGTTGCTGCATTAACGTTTGGAGAAGGCTGGCATAATAATCATCATGCATTTCCCAATTCTGCAAAACAAGGACTATTTAGAGGCCAAATCGATATAACATGGGAACATATTAAGATTCTTGCGAAATTAGGTCTTGCAAAAAAAGTAAAGTTACCCTCTAGGTCTTATTATTAATTATATTGTTCAATATTTTCATGGCTAAAAGAGTACAAGTCGCATTAACTGAATCAATCGCCTCATTAGGTAAAGAAGGCGATTTAGTTGAAGTAACACCTGGATATGCAAGAAATTTTCTATTACCTTATGGTAAGGCAATGAATGTAACCCCAGCGGTTCTTAAGCAAATTGAAAGAAAAAAAGAAAAAGAAAGAATTGCTGCTGATAAATTAAAGCAAGAAGCTTTAGATTTCCAAACTGCATTGTCAACAATAGGTAGATTCACCATTAAGAAACAGGTTGGAGAAGATGGTGTGCTTTTTGGAACGGTTACAAATGGAGATGTTGCAGAAGCAATACAAGCAGCAACCAAAAAAGAAATTGATCGAAGGGACATCACAGTTCCTGATATTCATAATTTAGGTTCCTTTACTGCAAAAATTAAATTACATAAAGAAGTGTCTGCAGAAGTAAAGATCGAAGTAACAAGTTAATTAATTTGTTGCATTATTTTGAAAAGTAGCCAGAGTATATATCTAAGCAATTAAAGATATGGTTTCCGTACCTTTTCCAAATAATGGGCAAAATAAAAACTTTAAAAAGGATTTCAATAGCGAAAATACCGGTTTAGTGCCCCCTCAAAACGTTCAAGCTGAGGAAGCTGTTCTTGGTGGCATACTCCTTGATCCAGATGCAATAGGCAGAATTGCAGACTTAATAAAACCAGAAGCTTTTTATATAAATGCTCATCAAGAGATTTATAAAACTGCATTAATGCTGCATAGCCAAGGAAAACCAACTGATTTGACATCAATGAGTGCATGGTTAGAAGATAATGGATCACTAGAAAAAATTGGTGGTAACAACAAATTAGTAGAACTTGTAGAAAATGTATCCTCTACAGCTTCCATAGAACAAGTTGCTAATTTAATTAGTGATAAATTCATAAGAAGGAAACTTATTAGATCTGGTAATGAGGTAATTCAACTAGGTTTTGATCAGTCTCAAGAGACTAATGAAGTATTAGATAAAGCAGAGCAAAAAATATTTGAAATCAGTCAAGAAAAACCCTCAAAGGGGCTGACTCAAGCAGCTGAAATCCTTACAACTACTTTCAATGAAATAGAGTCGAGATCACTAGGTACTTCTGTAGCTGGAATCCCCGTAAATTTTTACGACCTTGATGCAATGACTCAAGGATTTCAAAGAAGTGATTTAATAATCGTTGCTGGAAGACCTTCCATGGGGAAAACCTCAATAGTTCTAAACCTAGCTAAGAATGTTGCACAATCTCAGGATTTACCTGTTTGCGTTTTTAGTCTTGAAATGAGTAAAGAACAATTGACTTATAGATTACTTTCTATGGAAGTAGGGATAGAAAGCGGCAGATTAAGAACAGGAAGATTACAACAAGATGAATGGCCGTTGTTAGGGGAAGGTATCAATTCATTGGGTCAATTACCAATATTTATAGATGACAAACCTAACTTAAGTGTTTTAGAAATGAGATCTCTATGTAGAAGATTAATAGCTGAACAAAAAAAAGAACTTGGATTAATTGTGATTGATTACCTCCAATTAATGGAAGGAACAACCCCTGACAATAGAGTGCAAGAACTTTCACGGATAACAAGAGGTCTTAAAAGCATGGCAAGAGAATTAAAAGTACCAGTAGTAGCTTTATCTCAACTTAGTAGAGGTGTAGAATCTAGAACTAACAAAAGGCCAATGCTAAGCGATCTAAGAGAATCAGGTTCTATTGAACAAGACGCAGATTTAGTATTAATGATTTATAGAGATGAATACTATAATAATGAGACTGAGGACAAAGGTATAACAGAGATAATTGTCACTAAACATAGAAATGGACCCATTGGAACTGTTAAATTATTATTTGAACCTCAATTTACGAGATTTAGGAATTTAGCTAATTAAATCGAGCCTAAAATGCAAGATCTTCAATCAACAAATGAATCTTTTGACATCATCGTTATTGGAGGAGGACATGCAGGATGTGAAGCAGCTATAACAACGGCAAAATTAGGTTTTTCTACAGCCTTATTTACAATTAATTTAGATAGGATTGCTTGGCAGCCTTGTAATCCTGCAGTTGGAGGACCAGCAAAAAGTCAATTAGTTCATGAAGTTGATGCATTAGGAGGAATTATTGGTAAATTAGCTGATGAAACAGCAATACAAAAAAGAATATTAAATGCAAGTAGAGGGCCAGCTGTATGGGCATTAAGAGCTCAAACAGATAAAAGAGAATACTCAAAAAGAATGATCGAAATACTACAAAATACAGATAATTTATCTTTGAAAGAAGCAATGATTACTGAACTAGATATTAAAAAAACTGAATTCATTGGATTGAATTCGAAAAAAATCATAAAAAAAAGAATAAAGGGTGTAAAGACATTCTTTGGTAGTTATTATTCAGCGAGGTCAGTGATCATCACAGCTGGCACTTTTTTAGAAGGCAAAATATGGATAGGTAATAAATCAATGTCAGCCGGTAGATCAGGCGAACAAGCAGCACAAGGTCTTACTCAAAACTTGCACGAAATTGGTATCAAAACAGAACGTTTAAAAACAGGAACTCCAGCAAGAGTTGATAAAAAAAGTATCATTTTTGATAAATTAGATATTCAACCAAGTACTGCAGCAGATAAATATTTTTCGTTTGACCCAGATATCAAAAATAATATGCCCCAAGTTAGTTGTCATATCACGAGAACAACTTCTAAAACACATCAACTAATTCGAGACAATTTACATTTAACACCCATTTACGGAGGTTTTATTGATAGTAAGGGTCCTAGATATTGTCCATCTATTGAAGATAAAATCGTTAAATTTGCTGATAAAGAATCACATCAAATTTTCTTAGAACCAGAAGGAATTAATACCCCTGAAATATATGTTCAAGGATTCTCTACAGGTTTACCAGAAAATATACAACTAGAACTTTTAAGAACCTTACCTGGATTAAGTGAATGTACAATGTTGCGACCAGCTTATGCTGTCGAGTATGAATATATTCCTGCAACACAGCTTCAAACATCTCTCGAAACGAAAGAAATTGAATATTTATTTAGCGCTGGACAAATTAATGGAACTACTGGTTATGAAGAAGCAGCAGCACAAGGATTAGTTGCAGGAGTGAATGCTACAAGAAAACTAAACATAAAAGACCCAATAATCTTTACTAGAGAAAGCAGCTATATAGGAACAATGATTAATGACTTAATTACTAAAGATCTCAAAGAACCATACAGAGTGCTTACTAGTAGGAGTGAATATAGGTTGACCCTTAGAGGAGATAATGCAGATAGGAGATTAACCAGATTAGGTTATGAAATCGGGCTAATTGATGAGAAAAGATGGTCTATCCATCAAGAAAAAATGAAACTTCTCGAAGAAGAAAAATTAAGATTAAAAAACACTCGTTTAAAAGATACGGATGAAATAGCAAAAAAAATAAACTTAGCCACGGGATCAAAGATCAAAGGCTCAACAACTTTGCAAGAACTCTTAAAAAGACCCAACTTTAATTATTCGGATCTAATTAAATATGATTTGACTGAAAAAAATCTAGCTTCTTCAATACAAGAAGGTGTTGAAATAGATATTAAATACGAGGGTTACCTTAAAAGACAAAAAAACAACATTGAGCAAATAAATCGTCAAAGCTGTAAATCTCTACCTCAAGAAATAAATTATGAAAAAATAGATACATTATCTTTAGAAGCTAGAGAAAATTTGAATAAGATAAAGCCAAAAAATTTTGGTGATGCTTCAAAAATTCCTGGGGTTAGCAAAGCTGATTTAACTGCATTACTTGTTTGGCTAAAAATAAAAGATATAAAAAAAGAAAAGGCAAATATTTTTGCTGAAAAAAAGTTATCATCTTAAAAGAAATCTTTCAGAGCACTGAATAATAAACTTTTTAATTCACCAAAAATATTATGGGAAGAAAAAGCATCTACTTTTTTAGTGCAAAATTCACTCCCCAAAATATCTGGTCCATGGAAGTTAATGCTGCTTGGGGATGGAAGTCCAACTAGACATCTACAACTTTTAACTAATCAAGAAACAAAAATTAAATTAATTGCTATGCAATTAGATCCTCTATTCAGTCAAGAGGGACCTAAAGAATTGAATCAATTAAATGGCCCTTTAATAAGAAGACAAGTATGGATTAATAATAATAATAAAAACTTAGCATGGGCCGAGAGTTGGTGGAATGCAGAACAAGTGAGTGAAAATTTAAAAGCCAAAGAAGAACCAATTTGGAAAAACTTAACGCAAGACAGATCAGAACTTTTTAGAGAAGTAGATCGAATTTCACTTGTAAATTCACAATGGTTAGAAGATCAATTTTGTTTCAAAGGTCCATTCTGGTCAAGAAATTATAGATTTTTTCGTGACAAAAAGCCCTTAACAATTATTAGAGAAGTTTTCAACCCACATTTAGAAAGTTTACTAGGTTCTTCTGGAATTAAAGAATTTGCAAAACTATACTCTTCTTCTTCTTGATCTTGGAAGATTTCTTAATTTTGATTGACCTTGTTGGTTTGATTGAGCTCTTGATGCATTATTCTCTTTTTCTGAAGCTCTTTGCCATCTTTCAACTTTGAAATCCATTTCATCTGGCCAGTCTTCGTCCTTACTCTCTTTCCCATAAGGTAATTTTTTTTGCTGAGTTGTCTTTAAATTTTTTGGTTGCCTTAAAGATATTGCTTCTAAAGGTCTTTTTGAGTGCGGTTTAGCAGATTCGTAAGAATTTGATTCTCTTGTAAATGTCTTAATATCGCTTGTATCATCGTAAAAGTTATCATCATACCAATCATCATTATCTTCATCAAAAAATAAATCTACTTTTTCAGATACCCATCTACCTACTTTTTTAACACTCTTACTTGTTATTCCTTGAAAATCTGAGTTCCTTCTTTTACCTGGCCTGGCACCAGATACTCCATCAACAAATTGTCTGCCAGTTTCAAAAATTTTATCAACTTGTCTATCAACAATATTTCTATCAAAACCATTTCTAAAATTTCTAATTCTCCTCGAATCCATAAATTATGATGCTTTTTAAAATATAAACTACATTATAAAAATAAATAATTCCAAATATAGAAACAAAAACACATCTTATTTTTTTAATCAAACAAAATTAAACAGTTTTTATTCCATGATCCATTAAAGAAATGAACACAACATTTTTTACATGCAATATTCTTTATTCTTTTCCTATACAAGAATTTTTCACCACAATTTTGACAAGTACCTATATATTTTAATTCTCTTCTTTCAATAGGAAATGAGTGCCTTACAGAAATTTGAAAACTATTTTCTTTCTTATTAATTTCATTCATCTTTTCTAGGAAATTTGGACCATGTATCTCATTTTTGTTTAATATCCGATCTACCCATGCATGAATCATTTCATGACATAAAGTACTATTTATTTCACTATTAGATAATTTACTCAAAATAGGTTTCGATAAGATAATTTCAGAATCTGGAAACCCATTTATTCGTTTTCTTTTATAAAAACCAGCCGTAGTTTTTAATCTATTGTCACTCCATCTAACTTTTACTAAGGGTTGATTATTAACCACTAAAGAATTTTCAAAATATAGGCTATTAAATTTATGAAATAAAGGTAAAAGAGGAATTACAGGCATTATCGATTAAAATTAGTATTATTTTGACAAAAAAAGCCATCAAAAACGATTTATTTTCTTAAAGTAATAAAAAACTCGAATCAACATGGATGCAACACTAGTTAAAGATATCGGAATTAAAGCATTATTAGTTGGCGGAGCAGTACTTGTTTCTTTTTGGACTTTTAATGCAGTCAAATTAGTTATAAGCGCAAGAGGAATTAATCCATTAGTAAGAAAATTTTTTGATCAAATAGCTGCTGGCAGAATTGACGCTGCTTATGGTTTGACTACAAAAACTTATAAAACTCATGTTAAGCGGCAAGACTTTCTTAAATTTTTAGCTAGTTTAAACCTTAATAAATACAGAAATTTAAAATCAGGAAGGCCTAGAGTTCAAGAAGATCAAATCATAATAACGTTAAATTTAAAATCTGAAGACAAACAAGATGAACTCCCATTAGATTTTACTTTTGCAAAAACTGACAATGATTGGAGAATAGACAGAATAGCCAAAGTAAATTAATAACTTCTTGTGAGGCAAAAAGAATTGGTTAAAGAAGAAATCATACTTCAATTAGAATTACACCCAAGTAGATTAGATAAAGAAAAAATCATCTTAGCAGCAATGGAAGAAGGTCTAGATGATTTTTTTGAAGGAATTCGTATGGCACTTGATCCATTAGTAACTTTTGGTGTAAAAATAGTTCCTGAGAAAGAGAATGAAAAAAGTCACAATTTTTTATGGAATGATTTTAAGGAATTAGCAAATAAGCTTATTCAAAGAAAACTTACTGGTCACGCTGCTCGCGATGCAATTCTTACGGCCATGGAATCTGCAACAAAAGAAGAGTGGAATGGATTTTATAGACGAGTATTAATTAAAGATCTTAGATGTGGTGTATCTGAAAAAACAATCAACAAGATAGCAAAGCAATTTCCCAAATATGCAATTCCTATTTTTGCTTGCCCGTTAGCTCATGACAGTGCAAATCATGAAAAAAAAATGATAGGGAAAAAGCAAATTGAAATCAAATTAGATGGTGTGCGCGTTTTAACTATTATTAGACACAATAAAGTAGAAATGTTTTCTCGTAATGGGAAGCAATTCCATAATTTTGGTCATATTATCTCTGAAATAGAAAATGTCTTAAAAAAAGATCCTGCACCTTATGACTTAGTCTTGGATGGTGAAGTAATGAGCGCTAACTTTCAGGATTTAATGAAGCAGGTACATAGAAAAGACGGCAAACAAACCAAAGACGCAGTTCTGCACCTATTTGACTTATGCCCACTTGAAAACTTCCAAAAAGGGAGATGGGACACTAGTCAAACAACAAGAAGTTTATTAGTAAAAGAATGGGTAGCAAAACATTCTATGCTTCTAAAACATATACAAACACTTGAATGGGAAAATGTAGATCTCGACACCATTAGGGGACAGAAAAGATTTGTAGAGCTGAATAAATCTGCCGTGGAAGGTGGCTATGAAGGAGTAATGATTAAAGATCCTAATGCTATGTATGAATGTAAAAGAACACACAGTTGGTTAAAAGCAAAACCATTCATTGAAGTCACTTTAAAGGTTGTATCGGTTGAGGAAGGCACAGGTCGCAATAAAGGTAGACTGGGAGCAATCCTTGTAGAAGGAGAAGATGATGGATATGAATACAGTCTTAGTTGCGGAAGCGGATTTAGTGATATCCAACGTGAAGAATATTGGTCAAAACGTAATCATCTCGTTGGTCAACTCGTAGAAATCAGAGCTGATGCTAAAACTAAATCCAAAAATGCGGTGGCTTTTAGTCTTAGATTTCCTAGATTTAAATGCTTTAGAGGATTTAAAGCTGGAGAAAAAGTTTAAATTTTAAAAAATAATATTCAATAAAGTAGTCAATGAAAAATGTGGTTTTTAATTAAAAAAAATTAAAATCTTAGCTATAAAATAAAAGAATAATTATTAAGACTTTTTGCGAGACTTATGACGAAGAAAACAGTTTTCAAATACATAAAAACATCCTGTGGACAAGCAAAATATATCGAATTAGAGGCCAACAAAACTTTACTAGGAAAATTTAGGCTTTTGTGGTTTATTTTAATTGCATCTATCAAAGATTGGAATATTAAAGATTAAATTATTCTTAGGAGTTTTCAAAATATTCTCTAGAGTACTTTGCTAAAAAATATACAACTAAAAACGTTGAAGCAATTCCAATGATTGTCGTATATAAATTATTTGGTGATTGCACATTTTTTAACTCCTGAAGACTTTTTGCCAAACTACCTATTGAGCAATAAAGAAGAGTTCCTGGAATTATTCCAAGAAGACCAAGAGTGAAATCTCTAAATTTAACATTATTCAAACCATAAAAATAATTAAGAATACTGAAGGGAAATATCGGCGATAATCTAGCTAAAAAAATTAATTTAAGTCCTCCTTTGTCTACTACTTTTTCTATAACACTTAATTTTGGATAACGGCTAAAAAGATTTTTTAGTTTTTTTGCAAAAAAACTTTTTGATACAAAAAAAGCAACTGATGCTCCTATGAAAGCGGAAATGAAAACGATAATTGATCCTAAATATGAGCCATATAAAAAACCTGATAATAAAGATAACCAAGAAGCTGGAAGTATTAATAAAACAGTCAAAATATAAATGCAAACAAACGAAAAAATACCAATTCCAGTATTAAAAAAAGAAGACAAATTATAAATATTTTCAAGGAATATATTCATTCTCAATTCAAAAGTTCGAGTTTTTTTGTAATGCTCTCCATTTGTACCGAACCCTCGTTTAATTTAAATCTACATTCATCAACAATATCTTTTGGAGCCTTATCAACGAAATTTTTATTAGATAATCTCTTATTTAAATTCTCTAATTCAATAGTCACCTTTTTTAAATCCTTGGTTAACCTTTCCTTTAATGCATCTATATTTACAAAATCATGAAAAGGTAAGTAAACCTCTAAATCCCCAATTATCCCAGAAAAAGATTTAGCAAAATCTTTTTTATCAACATCATTAGTTTTAAAAATAAATACTTCAGAAGATTTAGTTAAGATTTGAATATCATCAACTAAAATTTTTAAAAAATCAATCAATTCATAATTATCTGAAATTAAGTAAACAGGAACTTTTTCTGATGGCTTAAGGCCTAATTCAGCTCTCAAATTTCTAATCAATCTAATAATTTCAAAGAGTTGCTGAAAGGAATTATCAATCTTATTATCAACAAATTTATTTTCTAGGGTTGGCCATTTTTGAAGAGATAATAATTCTTTATCTGGTTTTTGTTGCAGTACATGCCATAATTCTTCAGTAATGTGCGGCATAAAAGGATGAATCATCACCAAAATATCATTAAGCACTTTTATTAAAACCTTTTCAGATATTTGTCTATTTTTATTCTCATTATTATTAAACCTTTGTTTAGCAAATTCTACATACCAGTCACAAAAATCATTCCATGTAAATTCATATAGTAGTTTCGCAGATTCTCCTAATTTATATTCCTTCAACAAAACAACAACCTTTGTATTAAGCTGATTCAATTTCGATAAAATCCACTTATCACATAACTCTAAAGCAGTTTCATCAATCTCATTAAGCAAATAATTATTGTTAGAAGTTTTATTAATTAATACAAATTTAGTTGCATTCCATAATTTATTCGCAAAATTTCTTGAAGCTTCAACAGTTGAAGATGTATCTTTTTTTCGATCAAAATCAAGCCGGATATCTTGTCCAGCGCCTGCAACTTCTCGAATTAAAGCAAATCGCAAAGCATCAGAACCATATTTATCAATTAATAGTATTGGATCAATACCATTACCTGAACTTTTACTCATTTTTTTATTATTTTCATCTCGAACTAGGCCATGAATATAAACATCCTTAAAAGGAATATTATTCGTAAAAGTATTCCCCATCATTGTCATTCTCGCCACCCAGAAGAAAATAATATCGAAACCAGTAACAAGAACACTATTTGGATACCATTTTTTAAAATCCGGATCACTTGTATTTGGCCAACCAAGGGTTGAGAAAGGCCATAAACCACTTGAAAACCAAGTATCTAAAACATCTTTATCACGAACCAATTTAATATTTAATCCAAATTGTTTATTAGCTTTGATTAAGGCATCCTCTTCATTTCTTGCAACAACATATGGGGTATTTTGTTCTATTGAGTCTTGAGAGTCATCTAAAACGTACCATGCTGGTATTTGGTGCCCCCACCATAATTGCCTACTGATACACCAATCATTAATATTCTCTAACCAATCCTTATAAACTTTCTCCCAGCGTGGAGGAATAAAAGATGGTTTTTTAGAATAAATTTCATTAAGACATCCTTGAGAGATATCATCCATTTTCAAAAACCATTGTGTTGACAATAAAGGTTCAATTGGCACCTTACCTCTATCAGAAAAAGGAACGGTATGTTTATAATCCTCTATCTTTGTCAAAAGGCCTAAGTTATCCAATTCTTTGATAATTTTCTTTCTAGCCTCATATCTATCTAAATTTTGAAATTTACCTGCATTAATATTTAAAGTTCCATCTTTATTCATTACATTAATCTGTTTTAAATTATGCCTTTTTCCTATTGCAAAATCGTTTGGATCGTGAGCTGGAGTGACCTTAACACATCCAGTACCAAAATCTTTATCAACATGTGAATCAGCGATAATAGGTATTTCTCTATCAACGAAAGGGACTTTTACATTGACACCAATAAATTCTTTATATCTATCATCATCAGGATTAACTGCAACGGCAGTATCACCCAAAAGAGTTTCTGGTCTTGTTGTTGCAACCTCTAAGTACTTATCTAAGTATTCACCATTTTTAGAAATTAAAGGGTATTTAAAATGCCATAAATGACCATTTACTTCTTGCATTTCAACTTCAAGATCACTTACTGCAGATTGAGACTCAGGGCACCAATTAACTAAATATTCACCTCTATAAATCAAATTCTTATTATAAAGAATATTAAAAGCCTCAACAACAGCGTCATTTAATTTTTGATCCAGAGTAAATCTTTCTCTAGTCCAGTCAACTGAATATCCTATCCTCTTTAATTGAGAAACTATTTTTCCACCACTTTGTTCTTTCCAGTTCCATGCTCTTTTAAGAAATTCATCTCTTCCAATATCCTCGCTTGTTTTGCCTTCACTTTTTAATTGTTTTTCAAGAATAGTTTGAACGGCTATTGAAGCATGATCAGTTCCTGGTAAGCACAAAACATTCTTACCTAAAAGTCTTTGAAAACGTACTACAACATCTATCAAAGCCGTATTAAATGCATGCCCCATATGCAAAGATCCTGTTACATTTGGTGGCGGAATAACAATACAAAAAGGCTCACCATCATCCTCAGGGTTAGGACTAAACGCCTTTAAACTTTTCCATTTTTCTTGCCACTTTTTCTCTACTTCAAAAGGTGAATAATTCTCTAAAGATAATTGATCATTCATCTCTGTCATATGCAAATTTTATTTCAAGAAACATTTTGTTTATTTTATCTTGATAGCAGCCAATTAATGAAAATAATATTAGTTTGCAAAAAAAACAAAAATATTCTACAAAAGTTTAAAGCCAGAACCGCAAGAACAACGTTTTGCATTTTTTGGTGTTGAAATTAGAAATCCGCCACCGCTTAAATCACCGTAATAATCTAATTTTAAATCTTTCAGTAAATTACACTTTTTTACATCCGCATATAAAGTGACTCCTTCTGTTCTTGAGATAGGGGATCCATTACATGCACCTGGCCTTAATTTAATATGCATCCATCCTTCGGAACAATTTTTATCCTCTACCAAATCAATCGACATTTCTCCTGGAGAACCTCCAAAAGAAGCTTGCCTAGATAGTTCTGAAGCAGCACTTTGACTGATTGAAAGATTAACGATCTCAGTCATTAGAAAAATAATAAATGGGCGATCCAGGGTTCGAACCAGGGACATCCTGCTTGTAAGGCAGGCGCTCTACCGCTGAGCTAATCGCCCTTATAATAGATCATTCTAATAGATGAAGTTGAAAAATTTATACTAAGTATTTAAATATTTCATGATTGAGGCAAAATTGAATTAATAAAATATATCCTATGTCTTCAAACAATAGATATAAATTGGAAACCAATTCCGATTTAGAGACTATAAATAGTTTTAAAATCTTAATATCTAATATCAAAGCATTAAAAGATAAAACTTGGGGCTGTCCATGGCAGAAAATACAGTCTCATGTATCGTTGATCCCATTTTTGTATGAAGAAAGTAATGAATTTATAGATGCGATATATAAAAAAAATGCAGATAACATATGTGAAGAGTTAGGAGATCTTTTATTACAAGTAATGCTTCATGCTGAAATCGGTTACGAAGAAAAAGAATTTGCACTAAATGATGTTATAAAAAATCTAAACAAGAAAATTATTAATAGACATCCATATATTTTTAACAAAAAAGAAAAAGTATCATTAAAAAAATCACAAGAGATTTGGATAAATATAAAAAATTTAGAAAAAGAAGCACCTCATATGAAATCTTCGATTAGTAGAAATTTAAATTTGAAAATTAAAAATTTACCGCCAACGGTTGGAACAGATAAAATCACAAATGTTGTTAAAGAACATGGTTTCAAGTGGGAAAGTACTGATGAGATTTTTAAAAAGTTAGAAGAAGAGATTAATGAATTAAAGGAAGCAATTAAAAGTAAAAATGATTCAGAGATAAAAAATGAATTTGGGGATATTTACTTTACCCTTCTTAATCTCTCAAACTTTTTAAAGATCAATCCTGAATCAGCTCTTCAAAAAACTAATATAAAATTTTTAGACAGATTTTCAATCGTCGAAGAGCATGCAGGAGATAATATTAAAAAACAAACTCCTAAAGACTTTCAACGGCTTTGGCAAATAGCCAAACAAAAACTGGCGGAAAAAATTCCTAAAAGCAAATGACAAATATTACAACATGGATAGATGAATATCATAAAGGCTCAAGATTCGGCCTAAATGGGAAAATTCTAATTAAAAAAACATCAAAATATCAAGAAATTATTGTTATTGAAAATGAATATTATGGTAAAGCTTTAATGTTAGATGGTTGCTGGATGACATCATTAAAAGACGAGAAATATTATCATGAGTGTCTTGTGCATCCTGCATTAAGTAGTATTGACGAAAAATCTAATGTACTAATTATTGGCGGTGGTGACGGTGGTGCTGTAAGAGAATGCGTTAAATATTCTCAAATATCAAAAATTGATCTAGTAGAAATTGATGAGGAGGTAATCAAAATATCTAAAAAATTTCTAAAAGAAATTGGAGGCGAAGCATGGAATGACAAAAGATTAGAAATACATGCTAATGATGGTGTTAAATGGGTAAAAAAAACAAGAGATAATTTTTACGACGTTATATTGATAGATTGTTCAGATCCCTCTGAATTTTCAAATTTATTATTTTCAGATTCTTTTTATAAAGAATGTAAAAGAATACTTACACCAAGGGGGATATTAGCAGCGCAAAGCGAATCTCCTGAATCCTTCAAAAATATTCACATTAATATTTTGAAAACCCTAAAAAATATATTTAAAGTTTCTGAAACTATGTATTCCTTTGTGCCTATATATCCAAGCGGGATTTGGAGTTGGACATTTGCTTCTTCAGAAGATCTAAATTTATCAAAGCAAAATTATGATGAAGTCCGAAAAATAGAAAAAGGATGTGAAATTTGGAATTTAAATTTTCAAAATGCAGCATTCAAAATGATGCCAAATAAAATTGTAAAAGAACTAGATTCATAAGATGACAAAAAATTTATTTGATAACGAAAATGCAATTTATATGGGAGCAAAAAGAAGTCCTGAGAATTGCTCAATTGGTATATTTGGAGTTAATTATGACGGGACATGTTCGTTTAAACCAGGAGCAAGATTTGGTCCAGAAGCAATAAGACAAGTCAGTTCTTGTTTAGAAACATATTGTCCAAACATAAAAAAAGACTTAGAGGATATTATGTATGTTGATTTTGGATCAATACTAATTGATAAAAATGACTCAAAGTCCATTATTGAATCGGTTAAATCAGCAACAAATTATTTAATTAGTAAACGCCTTAGTCCTATTATGCTTGGAGGCGAACACTCTATTACAAGAGGTGCTATTGAAGCATTAGTAAAAAAATATCCAGATTTGATATTGGTTCAACTTGATGCTCATGCAGATTTAAGAGAATCATATATAGGAAATGAACATAGTCATGCTTGTACTATGAAAAGATGCATAGAAGTTCTACCTGAAAAGAAAATTTTGCAAGTAGGAATTAGAAGTGGAACTAAAGAAGAATTTGAAATTATGCATAACAACAACCAATTAGTTAATTTTTGTCCAGGCGGGAATGCACATGAGTTAAAACAAGCTCTTCTACCATACGCTAAGTCTCCAATCTATTTAACAATAGATTTAGATTGGTTTGATCCCAGTTTATTAGCAGGGACGGGCACTCCAGAGCCGGGAGGATTTTTTTGGAATGATTTTGAAGAAATACTCAAAACTTTAAAAGACCTTAGAATTGTGGCTTCAGATATTGTGGAATTATCTCCAGAAATTGATAAAAGCGGAGTAAGTAGCATAGTTGCAGCCAAAGTACTTAGAAGCTTAATTTTGTCATTAGAAAATATGCAATAAAAAATTTCTTAACTACAGTGTAAAAATACTAAATACAAACTAAATATTTAATGGATTTGCTAAAAAGTCCTCTTTATTCAAAATATGTTGAATCCAATGCAAAATT
This sequence comes from Prochlorococcus sp. AG-402-K21, assembly GCA_003216775.1. Lineage (GTDB taxonomy): Bacteria > Cyanobacteriota > Cyanobacteriia > PCC-6307 > Cyanobiaceae > Prochlorococcus_A. The sequence continues at coordinate 129,648 of QCII01000005.1, read as the reverse complement.
AGTGGATTTTGCAGGTTGGGAAATGCCCATATCATTTTCAGGATTAATTAAAGAGCATGAATCAGTTAGATCTTCAGCAGGATTATTTGATATTTCTCACATGGGTGTGATTTCTATCAAGGGAATCAATCCAAAGGATTATATTCAAAAACTTTTTCCTACTAATTTATACTCCTTTTCTGAAGGTCAGGGGCTTTATACAGTAATGCTCAATGATAAAGGGGGAATAATAGATGACTTAATAATTTATGACCTTGGTATACAAGAAAATGACATATCAGAATTATTGTTAATAGTTAATGCAAGTAGATATGAAGAAGATTTTCAGTGGATAAAAAATAATTTAAATATGTCTGAAATTTCGATAACAAACTTTAAAAAAGACAAAGTACTTTTAGCACTACAGGGAAAAAACTCATTCGAATTATTTGAAGAATGGATTAAATCATCGATATCACATATCCCTAACTTTGGATGCGAATATAAAATTTTTGAACATATTTCGCATAAAGAAAAAATTTTCTTTTCAAAGACAGGATATACGGGGGAAAATGGTCTAGAAATACTTTTATCTAAAAAAGCAGCAATTAATTTATGGGATTTCTCAATTTCCAAAAATGTTGCACCTTGTGGTTTAGGAGCTAGAGATACTCTTAGACTTGAAGCAGGCATGCATCTTTATGGTCAAGACATAAATGAAGAAACTTCTCCATATGAAGCAGGGTTAGGCTGGCTAGTACATCTAGAAAATAATCACGAATTCTTTGGAAGAAGATTTCTTGAAGAGCAGTCAAGATTAGGTATTCAAAAAAAGTTAGTTGGTCTCTCTATAGAAGGTAAAGCAATAGGAAGAAAAGGCTGCGCAGTTCTTAAAGGTGAAGAAAATATTGGTACTATAACAAGCGGCAGTTGGTCTCCAACTAAACAACAAGCTATAGCTTTTGCATACATCAATACTTCGCATGCCTTAATAAATAATGAAGTTCAAATATTAATAAGAGGCAAAAAATTCAAAGGGGTAATAACAAAAAGAGCGTTTTATAAAAAAAATTATTAACTAAATTTACCCTCAAAGAATTATTATAAGTTATTGATAAATAAATCATACTTAGATGAGAAACAAAATTTGCAAAGAACTCAATAATACAGATATTGGTAAATTAGTTAATTTATGCGGATGGGTAGATAGAAGAAGAGATCATGGTGGTGTAATTTTTATTGATTTAAGAGACCATAGTGGATTCCTACAAATAACAATTAGCCCCGATGATGGTGCAGATCTATTTAAACAGGCAGAAACTCTTAGAAATGAAACAGTAATAATGGTTAGCGGAATTATTAATGAAAGGCCCAAAGATTCCATAAATACAAATTTAAGTACTGGAGAGTTAGAGCTTAAGGTTAAAGATTTGCAAATTCTCAACCAAATTAAAAACAACTTACCTTTTCCAGTGTCTATACATGATTATGAAAATACAAAAGAGGAACTCAGATTAAAATATAGATACCTTGATTTAAGAAGGGGAAAATTACTAGAAAATTTAAAAACAAGACATAAGATTATTAAAGTTGCTAGAGAATTTCTTGATAATTTTGGATTTACAGAAGTAGAGACCCCATTACTTACAAAGTCAACTCCTGAAGGCGCTCGCGATTTTCTTGTTCCTGCACGTCTTTCAAATGGAGAATTTTTTGCTTTACCTCAATCCCCACAACTATTTAAACAACTTTTAATGGTTGGGGGCTTAGATAAGTATTATCAAATCGCAAAATGTTTCCGTGATGAAGACTTAAGGGCAGATAGACAGCCAGAATTTACTCAATTAGATATTGAGATGAGCTTTATTAGTGAAGAAGAAATAATTTCTTTTAATGAAAGTCTCATGAAACAAATATGGAAAGAAGTGTTAAATATTAGTTTTAATAATGCTTTTCCAAGAATGACATGGCAGGCAGCAATGGATAATTACGGCACTGATAGACCAGATACTAGATATCAAATGTTATTAAAAGATTTAGGAGGAGTATTAGGTGATATTGGGTTTAATATTTTCACCAAGGCAATTAAGTCTGGAGGTTATATAAAATCTATAACAGTCAAAGGAGGCAATTCAAGTATTAGCAACGTAAGAATTAAACCAGGAGGTGATATCTTCCAAGTAGCTCAAGATGCAGGGGCTGGTGGTTTAGCCTTTATAAGGGTCAAAGGAGATGAGCTTGAGACTATTGGGGCAATTAAAAATAATTTAAGTGAAGAGCATATAGCTGATATTTTAAAAATTACAGAAGCAAAAGATGGAGACTTAATCCTCTTAGGGGCTGGAGATAAACAAATTGTCAATCAGTCATTAGATAAGGTTAGACAATATATCGCAAAAGACTTAAATCTCATAGATAAAAGTAAATGGAATTTCTTATGGGTAACTGACTTCCCGATGTTTGAGAGAAATGAAGATGAAAATAGATATGAAGCTTTACATCATCCTTTTTGTTCTCCAAAAAATATAAAATCTAAAGATTCTGAAAACTTGAAAAAAGAAATTGAGAGCTCTATAGCAAATGCTTATGACTTAGTTCTCAATGGATTGGAGTTAGGAGGTGGCTCTTTACGTATTCATGAAGCGAACTTACAAAGAGAGGTTCTGAAAACGGTAGGACTTACTGATAAAGAGATTGATGAGAAATTTGGATTTTTAATAGAAGCCTTAGAAATGGGTGCTCCTCCTCATGGTGGAATAGCGTTTGGATTGGATCGTATTACCATGCTGATCATTGGTGCAGACTCAATCAGAGAAACCATTGCTTTTCCAAAAAATCAACAAGCAAAATGTCTTCTCACAAATGCACCTTCAAATGTCTCTGAATCACAATTAAAAGAATTAGATATTGAAATAACAATTGATGAATAAGAATATATATGGTTGTTCTAAAAGTTTTTTGTTTAAATAAAATATAAGGAGGATGTGCTTAATTAAAAATATTTAATGTCAAAATTTGTATTTGTCACCGGAGGAGTAGTTTCCAGCATTGGAAAAGGAATTGTAGCTGCAAGCTTAGGGAGATTATTAAAGTCTAGAGGTTATAGTGTTTCAATATTAAAACTAGATCCTTATCTAAATGTTGATCCAGGCACCATGAGTCCTTTCCAACATGGAGAGGTATTTGTAACCGAAGATGGAGCCGAAACAGATCTAGATTTAGGTCACTATGAAAGATTCACTGATACTGCGATGACCAGATTAAATAGTGTTACTACGGGATCTATTTATCAAGCAGTTATTAACAAAGAAAGAAGAGGTAGTTATAACGGTGGAACTGTACAAGTAATACCTCACATAACTGGAGAAATAAGAGAAAGAATTCATAGAGTAGCTGCCAACAGCAATGCAGATATTATTATTACTGAAATTGGTGGCACAGTTGGTGATATTGAATCTTTACCTTTTTTGGAGGCAATAAGAGAATTTAAAAATGATGTCAATAAAAATGATGTTGCATATATACACGTAACATTACTCCCTTATATAAAAACATCTGGCGAAATAAAAACTAAACCAACACAACATTCAGTGAAAGAATTAAGATCAATTGGAATTCAGCCAGATTTACTTGTATGCCGAAGTGATAAATCAATCAATGAAGGTCTTAAAAATAAGCTTAGTGGGTTTTGTGGAGTTAATATTAACTCTGTTATTGAAGCATTAGATGCAGATAGTATTTATTCTGTACCTCTTTCTTTAAAAAAAGAAGGTTTATGCAAAGAAACCCTTAAGTATCTAGAACTTGAAGATAAAGAATGTGATTTAAAAAATTGGGAAAAGCTAATTCATAATCTAAGAAATCCAGGAGCTCCAATAAAAGTTGCACTCGTAGGTAAATATATTGAACTTGGAGATGCATATTTATCCGTTGTTGAAGCTTTAAGACATGCATGCATTGAACAAAAGGCTTTATTAGATTTACGGTGGGTAAGTGCTGAAATGATAGAAAAAGATTCAGCAGAAACTTACCTAAATGAAGTTGATGCAATTGTTGTACCTGGAGGATTCGGAAATAGAGGAGTCAATGGCAAAATTTCGGCTATAAAATTCGCAAGAGAAAATAAAATTCCATTTTTAGGCCTGTGTCTTGGCATGCAATGTGCAGTTATAGAATGGGCTAGGAACGTAGCTAATTTTCCAGATGCATCAAGTTCAGAACTGGACCCAGAAACTACTAATCCAGTGATACATTTATTACCAGAACAGGAAGATGTAGTTGATTTAGGTGGGACCATGAGACTTGGAGTTTATCCATGTAGATTGACAAATAATACAATTGGGAAAAACTTGTATGATGAAGATGTTATTTATGAGAGACATCGACATAGATACGAATTTAATAATTACTACAAACAAAGTTTCTTAAATTCTGGATACAAAATTAGTGGTACATCTCCAGATGGGAGATTAGTTGAGTTAATTGAATTAGAAAATCATCCTTACTTCTTAGCATGTCAATACCATCCTGAGTTTTTATCAAGACCTGGCAAACCTCATCCTTTATTCAAAGGTTTAATAAAAGCCTCTCAAGAGAAGTTAGATCAATCAAATTAATATTCCTTATTTTTTTGAATGAAAAAAATGACAAATTTTTTACCCTTAGTCGAACAATTTCATTCCTTACAAGGTGAAGGCTATCATGCTGGAAAAAGTGCTTTTTTTATTAGATTAGCTGGTTGTAAAGTTGGCTGTTCATGGTGCGATACCAAGCATTCATGGGATGAGAAAAAATACCCCTCTATATCAATTGAAAAAATAATAGACCACATAATAATTGCCAGAGATAAAGGAGCTACCTTTTGCGTTATTACAGGGGGCGAACCTTTACAACATAACTTAGATAATTTATGCAACGCCATAAAACAAATAAAGATAGGAGAAAAACAAAACTCCATGAAAATTCATATTGAGACAAGTGGAGTTGATTCGTTATCAGGAAGATATGACTGGATTACCTTATCTCCAAAAAGGCACTCACCTCCAAGAAATTATTTTTTAAAAAACTGTAATGAAATTAAAATAATCATAAATGAATTAGCAGATATTAAATTTGCTATCCAAATAAAAAAAGAAATTTTTAAACAGTGTCAAATCTCAAAAGTTGAAGATAGCTTAAAAAAAGAAGATAAAATTTTTTATTTACAACCAGCCTGGAACAATAAGGATGGGTTTTCTCTTGCTATTGATTTCGTAAAAAATAACCCAGATTGGAAATTGAGCCTTCAAACTCAAAAATACTTAAAAATTAAATGAAACTATATGAATCTTAAAAATAAATCAATAGTAGTTTTGTTATCTGGAGGATTAGATTCTTCAACTGTTACTGGTATTGCAAAAAAATCCAAAGCTAAAATTTTTGGCCTTTCATTTAATTACGGTCAACGTCATAAAAAAGAAATAAATTCAGCATCAATAATTGCAAAACATTTTGATATCCAAGAATTTAAAATCATTAAGCTTAACTTATCTTTATGGGGAGGCTCTTCATTAACTGATATTCAACAAAATATTCCGAAAGAGGGAGTTCAAACTAATAAAATTCCTAATACATATGTCCCTGGGAGAAATACTATATTCATTTCTGTCGCACTAAGTTACGCCGAAGCAATAAATGCTGATTTTATAGGATTAGGAGTTAATGCACTAGATTATTCTGGATATCCAGATTGCAGACCTGACTACATTAAAAAATTTCAAGAGCTAGCAAATCTTGCCAACAAGAGAGGAAGAGAAAATAATCCAATAAAACTTTGGACTCCTTTAATAGATTTAAATAAAGAAGAAATTATTCAATTAGCTTTCGATCATCATGTCCCTTTAGATAAAACATGGAGTTGTTATTCAGGTAATTCAAAACCATGCGGAAAGTGTGATAGTTGCAGAATTAGAAATACCGCTTATGAAAAATGGCTCAACAACAAAAATACAAAATGAAAATAAAAAAAATAACTCTTAATAAATGGATAGATCCTGCATTGATTACGCATCACCTAACAAAACAATTTGGAGACAGAGGATTAGCTTGGCTAGACAGTGATGGTAAAGAAAATGGGGAATGGTCAATTATAGGCGTTAAACCTAAAAAAATTATCGAATCAAGAGATATAAATAACTTAGAAAAAAATAATAATCCCTTTAACACTTTAAAAAGTATTGAAGAAGGTTTTTGGATTGGATGGTTAAGTTATGAAGCTGGAGTATACATAGAACCAAAAAACCCATGGCGACAATCTGATATGGCAACTTTATGGATTGCATCATATGATCCAATTATTAAATGCAATCTCATTAAAAAAGAAATAATTATTGAAGGCACAAATCAATATGAAGTTATGAATTATCAAAATATTTTCAACAATATAAATATTATTGAGGAAAAAAATGTTATTAAAACAAATTTGAATTTCGATTTTTCAAAAATTAATTTGAACGAAATGACTAAAAAATTTCAAAAAAATGTTTTAAAATTAAAAAAATTAATTTCAATAGGAGATTTATTTCAAGCTAACCTTACAACTAAATGCGAGATTGAATCTATAGAACTCTATAATCCTCTTGATATATATTTAAAAATAAGAAGCAAATTAAGAGCTCCCTTTGGAGGAATAATAGTAAATAATAATGATAATTATAAAGAGGCGGTATTATCTACCTCTCCAGAAAGATTTATAAAAATAGATAATAAAAATTTTGTAGAATCAAGACCAATCAAAGGAACTAGATCCAGAGATAAGGATTTAAATCAAGACGCACTGAATGCTATCGATTTAATAACAAACGAAAAAGATAGAGCTGAAAATATTATGATTGTCGACCTAATAAGGAATGATTTAAGTAAAGTTTGTGAAACAGGAAGTATTATTGTGCCTGAAGTATTAAAACTTGAAAGTTACTTAAAAGTTCATCATCTAACTTCAGTAATCAGAGGTAAATTAAAAAAAGGCAAGAACTGGATTGATTTACTAAAAGCTTGTTGGCCTGGGGGGTCTATAACTGGAGCACCTAAATTAAGATCATGTCAAAGACTTTTTGAATTAGAAGAATGTGAACGCGGACCATACTGTGGCTCATTTATCAAACTTGATTGGAATGGAGAGTTTGACAGTAATATACTAATCAGATCATTTTTAATTAAAGACAAAAAAATCAATATATATGCTGGTTGCGGAATAGTGATTGACTCTGATCCTGAAGAGGAAACTAATGAACTAAAGTGGAAACTTTTACCATTAATTGATTCATTAAAATGAGAGCATCATTAGGATGGTATAAAAATCAATGGTTAGATATTGATAGAATATTAATTACTGCGAATAATAGAGGATTAAAATTTGCTGATGGTATATTTGAAACCATTTTAATAAAAGAAAACAAACCTGTTCTGCTTGATGAACATCTGCAAAGGTTAGAAAAAAGTAGCAAAATTTTGAATATTAATCTCAAAATAAATAAATTAAATTTAAGACAAATTATTAATGATGGAATTAGAAAGTTATCTCTTAATAATGATCAATTTGCTTCAGTCAGGATAAACTATAGTCGAGGAAATAATGAAGGGAGAACGCTAAAAATTAATAGCACTTTAGAGACAAAAGATTTAGATAATTTATGGCTTGAGTTCTACAGAATAAAACCAAAGTTGAATCCCATAAGTGTTTTTATTAGTCAAACTGAAAAAATAAATGAATTCAGTCTTATAAGTAAATGCAAAACATTTTCATATATTCAAGCAATACAAGTTTTGAAAGAGGCTAATGAAAAATCATTTGATGATTCTATTATTTTGAATACTTCAGGTGAACTTTGTTGTGGAAGCACATTTAATCTTCTAATTAAAAGAAATAAGCAATGGATAACACCTAGAAAAGAGAGCGGCTGTTTAGAGGGGATTATGGTTGCTAAGGCTTTAAAATTAAAAATTGTAAAAGAAGAATTAATTTCCCCAGAATTTCAAACAGATGACATAATTGTTGCAATTAATAGCTTGTCTTGCAGACAAATTAATCAAGTTAATGATTTAAAGCTTAGAACTAAATTCGATCCAATTTACTTTTGGGATTTATTATATAGTTGAACGTTATTAATGTCCGATAAATAGACTTCAGACACTTTAGTTATATTGTTATTAACCTTAAATTCTACGATTTTTCCAATAATGATAATTGATGGAGATAAAAATTCTTTTTCTTTTATTGCATAAGGAAGATGCTCTAATTTCTCTATAAAACATTTTTGATTTTTCAAAGTAGCTTCTTGAATTACGGCGCATTTAGTATTCTTACTTAAACCTCCTAAAATTAATTCTTTAACAATAAATTCAATATTTTTTATACCCATAAAAATTACTAAGCTATCTGAAGATTTAGCTAAATCTCGCCAATTAACGCTTTTTTTTTCTTTAGCTACATTTTCATGCCCTGTCACAAAAGTTACAGAACTCGCAGCATCTCTATGAGTAAGTGGAATACCAAAATAGGTAGGTGCCGCTATGCCAGAAGTTATACCAGGGACTATTTCAACTGATACTCCATTTTTTTCTAAAAAAGATACTTCTTCACCACCCCTTGAAAAAACAAACGGATCTCCCCCTTTAAGCCTCACAACATTTTTACCTTCTTTTGCCAATTTCAAAATAAGATCATTAGTTTCAACCTGAGGTACAGAACACTTCCCAGCTCTTTTACCGACATGATAAATTTCTGTATTTTTTCTGGTTTCTTTTGTTATTTCATCTGGGATTAATGCATCATGGACCAATGCATCACAATTTTTTATTAAACGCAAAGCTTTTAGAGTTAAAAGTTCAGGATCACCAGGACCTGCTCCAACTAAATAAACAATACCGGGCACATTAATCTCCATTAACAAGTATGGTAATAGAAGTAAATTGGAATGAAGGTATATATTGTGAAAGAAAATTTATTGAAACCAAATAAAAAATTTACTCTTCTTAGTGCTTTTATAACTCTTTTAAATGATCGATTAAGTGAAAGTATCCTTCTACCCATTTTACCCTCTTTTGTTTTACTTTTTGATTCTAAAGCCAGTACATATGGATTATTATCATGTACTTACCAATTAGCCCAATTTACAGCTTCTCCTTTTATAGGAATTATGAGTGATAGATACGGCAGAAGACCTGTCACTCTTTTTTGTATTACTGGCTCAATAATAGGAATTTCAATATTATCCTTTACTGTTCTTTTTAATTGGTCAAATTCTATAGCTGCTATCCCTTTATTTTTATTATTTTTAGCAAGACTGATTGACGGTTTAAGTGGTGGCACAGCAGCCACAGCAACAACTATTCTTGCAGATATTTCAAGCCCTGAAAAAAGAGCAAAAACGTTTGGGCTTATTGGAGTAGCTTTTGGTTTAAGTTTTTTCTTGGGTAATATTTTTGTTGTAATTTTTGCAAAAAATACAAATACTGATGATGCCATCATTATTCCAGTATTGATAGCCTCAATCATTCCAATAATAAATTTTCTCCTTGTATTTTTTTACTTACCAGAAACGAAGCCTAATAAAGCCTCAAATAAATCAAACACTATTTTAAAAAATCCTTTAAAAGCGCTATTTACAGTTTTCAAAGAAGAAAAGATTAAAAAATTATCATTAGCTTTTTTTATTTACTTTATTGCTTTTACTGGATTGACCAATATACTAATATTTTTCCTTCAAGAATCTTTAAACTGGACAACCAAAGCATCAAGTGGAACTCTGGTGGTAGTAGGAATTATTGCAATTATTGTTCAGGGAGGACTTATTGGACCTCTAGTAAAGCAATTTGGCGAAATGAGATTAACACTTATAGGATCAGGCTTCATTCTTGTAGCATGTTCACTGTTAATAACTGCTCCAAAAGAAAATGCGGCAATTAATATTTATTCAGCTGTCTCATTTTTAGCCATTGGAGCAGGGTTAATTACGCCCACCTTAAGAGCACTAATATCAAAAAAATTAGACGATGATAAACAAGGATCAATTCTAAGCAACCTTCAGGGTCTACAAAGTCTAGGAGGGGTTTTAGGGATTGCAATGGCTGGGAGGGTTTATGATAGTTTTGGCCCTAAATCACCATTTATAGCTGGTTCCATTATCTTAATTTTCATGATATACCTAATTGCAGAGGGTAAAAATAATAATTCTTTTAACGATCGAAAGTCAAAAGTATTTTAATGAAAAACCAGGCTGATGTTTTTATTAATAGAGAATTAAGTTGGATTGAATTCAATAAAAGAGTTCTCCTAACTGGTATGGAAAAAGAGTACAAAATACTAGATAAAGTAAAATTTTGTTCAATTTTTAGCAATAATCTTGATGAATTTTTTATGGTAAGGGTAGCTTCATTAAAAGCCCAAGTTGAAGCAGGTATCACTAAAAAAAGTATTGACGGACTTACTCCTAAAGAGCAATTAACGAAAATAAACAAAGAAGTAAAAGAATTAACTAATCTGCAAGAAAACTATGTAAATAATGAATTAAATAATGAACTAAGAAAGCAAGGCGTAATTTTAAAAAAATATAAGGAACTAAATGAAAATCAAAGAAATTGGTGTAATAACTTCTTTACTTCATCTATATTTCCTTTATTAACTCCATTAGTTGTTGATCCAGCTCATCCATTTCCATTTATAAGTAATTTAAGTCTAAATTTAGCAGCTTTAATAAAGGATGGGGAAGATTCTAAAAATCAGTTTGTCAGAATAAAAATACCAACAAAAAATATCAATCGATTTATACAAATTCCTAATGAAATTATGCAAAGTAGTGATAAAACTTATCACTTTTTCATAAGTGTTGAAGATTTGATTGGAAATAATATAAATGCTTTATTTAACGGAATGGAATGTATAAATTACTCTTTTTTTAGGGTAACAAGAGATGCAGATTTAGAATTAAAAGAACTTGAAGCTGATGATCTTCTTTTGGCAGTTGAGCAAAGTTTGCAAAAGAGAAGATTAGGTGGAGATGTAGTTAGATTAGAAGTGGAATCGGATATACCAGCAAACATCCTAAAATTACTAATTGAAAGTATTTCAATACCAGAAGAATACATATACTTTTGCAAAAGTTTATTAGGCCTTGACGATTTAAATCAGCTTACAAAAATTAATAGAGATGATTTAAAAGAAAATCTGCTAATTGGCAAAACTCACCCTCAATTAAAAAATTTAGAATCTACTTCAAACAAAAACTTCAATTCTATTTTCAAGATACTCAGGAAACAAAATATTCTGCTGCATCATCCATACGACTTATTTAAAACTTCCGTTGAAGAATTTATAAACAGAGCCGCTGATGATCCACTTGTGATGGCTATAAAAATTACTTTATATCGAGTTTCAAAGGATTCACCTATTATCGAAGCTTTAATGAAAGCTGCTGAAAATGGGAAAGAAGTAATGACGCTTGTTGAACTAAAAGCAAGATTTGATGAAGATAATAATATTCAATGGGCAAAGCAACTTGAACAAGCTGGAATTCATGTTGTGTATGGAATAATAGGATTTAAAACACATACAAAAATTGCTTTAGTAGTTAGGAAAGAAAAAGGACGATTAAGAAATTATTTTCATATTGGAACAGGAAATTACAACTCTAATACTTCAAGGTTTTATACAGATTTAGGATTACTTTCAACAGATTCCGATATTGCATCAGATTTACTTGAGCTATTTAATTATTTATCAGGTTTTTCAAAACAAAAACGTTATCAAAAATTATTAGTATCTCCATTATCAATGAGAGAGAAATTTATATTTCTCATAAAAAGAGAAATTAAAAATGCTGAAGAAGGTAAAAAAGCTGAAATCATTGCAAAAATGAATTCTTTAGTAGACCCTGAAATAATCAAACTTCTTTATTTAGCTTCTGATGCAGGTGTAAGAATTAGTTTGATCATAAGAGGTATTTGTTGTTTATATCCACAAAGAAAAAATTTAAGTGAAAATATTCAGGTCAAAAGCATTATTGGACATTTTCTTGAACACTCAAGAATTTTTTGGTTTTGTAATAATAATGATCATGAAGTTTTTATTGGAAGCGCAGATTGGATGAAAAGAAACCTTGATAGAAGGATAGAGGCTGTTACTCCAATAGAAGATTGTGAGTTGAAGTCTCAACTATACTCACTTTTGCAAACCTACATTAAAGATGATTACTTTTCTTGGATAATGAAAGAAAATGGTTCTTACTCAAAGAATACATTAGATTCAGCGGATAATCGTTCGCAAATTGACCTCATAGAAAAATAAAAAAAATATTGATTTTTATAACATTTACAAAAATACTTAATATTTTAAATTTTTTTTAATTTTTTAAAAAACCTTTCATATCAAGAGATTTCAAGGAATTTAGCTAAAAAAATCTTTTTTTGTCTTTAAAGTTTCAAAGTAAAAGTAGTTTTTATTTCAATTTCAGTGCTAGCTTTTTAAAAAATCCATTATTTAGGAGGCCAGGGTGATGGGGATCCCTCTGGAATCTGCTAAGAGCTCTTCAGATAAAAATTTTGATGAGCCAAGATTACCAAACACTGCGGGCAAGTCTCGCAAAACAAAATCCAGCCTAACATCAAAACAAAGCCAAAAAAAATCTGGAAGACTCGCTTCAGATTCTATTGGTTATTATTTGAGCAGTATTGGCAGAGTTCCTCTTCTTACACCAGCAGAGGAAATAGAGTTAGCTCATCATGTGCAGAACATGAAAAAATTGCTAAAAACTCCAGAAACTGATCGAACGCAACGTGATAGTTATCAAATTAAGATAGGAAAAAGAGCTAGAGATAGAATGATGGCCGCTAATCTTAGACTGGTAGTATCCGTTGCAAAGAAATACCAGAATCAAGGACTAGAATTGTTAGACCTTGTCCAAGAGGGAGCTATTGGATTAGAAAGAGCTGTAGATAAATTTGATCCTGCTATGGGATATAAGTTTTCAACTTATGCTTATTGGTGGATTAGACAAGGTATGACAAGGGCTATCGATAACAGTGCAAGAACAATTCGTTTGCCTATTCACATTAGTGAAAAACTTTCAAAAATGAGAAGAGTATCTCGTGAGTTATCGCACAAATTTGGGCGACAACCTACTAGATTAGAAATGGCAACAGAGATGGGGATTGATCAAAAAGATTTAGAAGATTTAATTTCTCAAAGTGCACCTTGCGCCTCCCTCGATGCCCATGCAAGAGGAGAAGAAGACCGAAGTACTCTTGGGGAACTTATACCTGATCCTAATTGTGAAGAGCCTATGGAAGGAATGGATAGAACTATTCAAAAAGAACATTTAGGTACCTGGCTTTCTCAATTAAATGAAAGAGAACAAAAAATCATGAAGCTAAGATTTGGCCTAGATGGTGAAGAACCATTAACACTCGCTGAAATTGGAAGACAAATTAATGTTTCAAGAGAAAGAGTAAGACAACTAGAAGCTAAAGCAATATTAAAACTTAGAGTAATGACAACTCATCAAAAAGCAGCTTAATCAAATTGATAAAATTTGCGATAATTTTATTATATTTATTTTCAATTTTTTTTATATCAATAGTTTTTAAAAAATTTAATGAAGATAGTAGAGAAATTGTAAGAAAAATAATACATATTGGAATAGGACCTTTAATACCGATTGCGCAATTTTTAAAAATTGATCAAAATTCTGCTCTAATTTTTACAGGATTTATTTCATTAATGGTTCTAATCAATTACAACTATAAATTATTTCCAACAATTGAAGATATTGAAAGAAAAAGTTATGGAACAATATTTTATTGTCTAAGTTTATTTGTCTTAATATGGCTCTTCTGGGTTAAAGATCCATATGCTTTAATCGCTGGATTTTTTATAATGACTTTTGGGGATGGATTAGCTGGTTTAATAGGCAAAAGCTTTCACTCAAAGAATTGGATTATTTTTAAACAAAAAAAATCATTGTTTGGTACTTTGACAATGTTTTTTACAAGCTTGATAATACTCTGCTCAATAGGATATGCCCAACAAAATAGTTTTAATTTAAATTTTATTATGATAGCTTTTTTGGCCACTGTACTTGAACAATTTAGTATTTTAGGAATAGATAACTTCATTGTTCCTATCTCATCAGCATTATTTTTTAAAATATTTGTAACTAATTAATTGAGCTGTATAAAATAGCAAGTAATTCTTTTGTTGTTTCTATATCTATGCATGCATCAGTGATGCTTCTGCCAAACTCAAGATCCTCTCTCTTTAAAAGTTTTTGATTACCTTCCTTTAAATGACTTTCAAGCATAACTCCTAAGATATTTTTTTCGCCATTACTAATTTGAGAAGCTACGTTTTTTAATACTTCAGACTGTTTTCGAAAATCTTTATTGGAATTTCCATGACTACAATCAATCATCACTTTATGAGGAAGATTAAATTGCTTTAATTTAGCTGAAATTCTTTGGACATATTGACTTTCAAAATTTGGGCCTTTTGAGCCACCTCTTAACACTATATGACCATCTGGATTTCCTGTAGTATTAACAATGGAAGCCATTCCATTAGCATTGACGCCTAAGAAATGATGGGATTTAGAAGCTGACTGCATTGCATTTATTGCAGTATTAAAAGAACCATCTGTTCCATTTTTAAAGCCTATGGGCATTGATAATCCTGATGCCATTTCCCTATGCGTTTGACTTTCAGTAGTCCTAGCACCTATAGCTGTCCAACTTATCAAATCAGCAATATATTGAGGAACAATTGGATCTAGTAATTCTGTGGCCGAAGGTATTCCACGTGAAGCTAAATGTGAAAGCAAACTTCTTGCCCTTCTTAAACCAGTATTAATATCATAAGAGTCATCCAAATGAGGATCATTTATAAGTCCCTTCCACCCAATAGTTGTTCTAGGTTTCTCAAAATATACTCTCATGATTATTTCTAATTTTTCTTTATAAATTTCTCGAAAGTTTTGAATATATTTTGAATATTCCTTTGCAGCCTCTAAATCATGAATTGAACATGGACCAACAATCACTAAAAGCTTTTGATCATTACGATGCAATATATTTTGTATCGATCTTCTTGTTTTAGATACTGTATTAGCTGAGGTGTGATCTAAAGGTATATCATTATGTAATCTGCTTGGAGGTATTAATGGCCGTGTTTCAACAACATGTAAATCTGATGTCTTTTCTAAAGCTGAATTATTTGATGTTGTATTCATTGTTTAATTAAGAAGTTTGAATATTTAAAAAAGCATTTATGAATACTCTCCTTTTCAATATTAAAAATAACAATAGATTAGGCATTAAACCTTACTAATGAAGAATTTGGAAACATTGCTAAAAGATTATACAGATCACGTAGCTGAAAGAGCTGCCAAAGGAATACCTCCTTTACCTTTAAATTCTGAGCAAACAAATTGTGTTACAAAATTATTGGAACAAGATAGTAATTACGATACATCATATTTACTTGATTTATTAATTAATAGAGTCCCACCAGGAGTTGATGAGGCTGCTTATGTGAAAGCAAGCTGGCTTACAGCTATTATTAATTCCGAAAAATATTGCACATCAATAAACCCTGAAAAAGCAATTGAAATACTAGGAACGATGATAGGCGGATATAATGTAAATTCACTAGTTGAAATACTTAAAGGAGAAAATAGTGTACTAGCTCAAAAAGCAGCAGAAGTTTTAAAAAATATTATTCTTGTTTACGATTCATCTAATGAAATTTATGAATTATCTCAAAATAATATTTATGCAAAAGAAATAGTAAATAGTTGGGCAAATGCAGAATGGTTCACAAATAAAAAAGTACTTGAAAAAGAGATTACTTGTTTAGTATTTAAAGTTGATGGGGAGACAAACACAGACGATTTATCTCCGGCTGTACATGCAACAACACGCCCAGATATACCAATGCATGCATTGGCTATGTTGGAATTCAAAAAACCAGACGGACTAGAGATTTTAGATGATTTAAAAAAGCAAAATTTACCAATAGCTTATGTTGGAGATGTTGTTGGGACAGGGAGTTCTAGAAAATCAGCTATTAATTCACTAATTTGGCATATAGGCGAGGATATCCCTTTTATTCCAAACAAAAAAACAGGTGGAATAATAATTGGTAGCAAAATAGCCCCTATTTTCTTCAATACTGCACAAGATTCAGGAGCTTTACCTATAGAGGCTGACGTATCTCATATGAAAACAGGAGATATTATCAAAATATATCCTTATAAAGGCATTATTAAAAAAATAGACAAAAATTCAAATACTGAAGAATTAATAAGCAAATTCGACTTATATCCATCAACTCTTACTGATGAAATTCAAGCTGGCGGCAGAATAAATCTTATGATTGGAAGATCTCTGACAGACAAAATTAGAAACAAATTAGATTATCAACCGAGTGAAATATTTATCCGTCCACAAAATCCATCTGAAAGTAATTTTGGCTTTACTCAAGCTCAAAAAATAGTAGGAAAAGCATGCGGTCTTGATGGAGTTAAGCCAGGAACGACCTGTGAACCAATTATGACAACAGTTGGCAGTCAAGACACTACTGGGCCAATGACTAGAGACGAACTAAAAGAACTAGCTTGTTTAGGATTCACCGCAGATTTAGTTATGCAAAGTTTTTGTCATACAGCTGCATATCCCAAGCCAGTAGATCTAACTACTCATAAAGAATTACCTGATTTTATATCTCAAAGAGGTGGTGTAGCTCTTAAACCTGGAGACGGCATAATTCATAGCTGGCTTAACAGAATGCTTCTCCCTGATACTGTCGGCACAGGTGGAGATAGTCATACAAGATTCCCTCTTGGCATTTCATTTCCTGGAGGATCGGGCATTGTTGCCTTTGCCGCTGCAATAGGATCAATGCCATTGAACATGCCGGAATCTGTACTCGTCAGATTTAAAGGAAAATTATTACCAGGAATTACTTTAAGAGATTTAGTAAATGCAATCCCTTTCTTCGCAATTAAAAAAGGACTCTTAACTGTTGAGAAAGCAAATAAGAAAAATATTTTTAACGGAAAAATTATGGAAATTGAGGGATTGCCTAACCTAAAACTTGAACAAGCGTTTGAACTCACGGACGCTACTGCAGAACGCTCATGCGCCGGTAGCACAATACTTTTATCCCAAGAAACTGTTCAAGAATACTTAAGAAGCAATATTTGCTTACTAGAAAAAATGATCGAGAGCAATTATGAAGACTCAAAATCGATTTCAAGAAGAATTAATGATATGAAAAATTGGTTAGAAAAACCCTCATTAATTCAACCAGACAAAAACGCTCAGTATGAAGAAATTATTGAGATTGATTTAGCACAAGTAACACAACCCATTGTTGCTTGCCCTAACGATCCAGATAACGTAAAGGAGATATCAGATGTAGCCAATACAAATATTGACGAGGTTTTTATAGGTTCTTGCATGACAAATATTGGTCATTACAGAGCAGCTGCCAAAGTTCTTGAAGGTGTACAAAATTTAAAAGCTAAATTATGGATTTGTCCACCTACAAAAATGGATGAAGAAACTCTAAAAGCTGAAGGTTATTATAAAATATTTGAAAATTGTGGTGCAAGATTAGAGTTGCCAGGCTGTTCTTTATGTATGGGAAATCAAGCCAGAGTAGATGAAGGATCTGTAGTATTTTCTACTAGTACAAGAAATTTTGACAATAGACTTGGAAAAAATGCACAAGTATTTTTAGGCAGTGCCGAATTAGCTGCAGTTTGCGCACTTCTTGGAAAAATCCCTGAACTAGAAGAATATCAGGATATTACTAAAAACAAAATTAATCCATATTCAGATGAACTTTATCGTTATCTTCAATTTGATGAAATAAACAATTTCAGTTTGTCAAAATGATCATGGATTATGTCAAACCCATTAAAACAAAATATTCAAAAAACCGGTAATAATTCTTCTCATAGCATCAAAAAATTATTAAGACAAAAATCTCTTATTGTTGCATTTTCACTATTATTAACAGGTTTAGGAGCTTCAATTACAAGCATATTTTTTAAAACTGGAATCTACTTTATTAATAATTGGAGATTAGCACTATTAGACCAATTCCCATCGATTGCAGTATTACCGATTTTTGGAGCTATAGGAGGATTCATAGCGGGTTATTTAATCAAAAATATTGCGCCCGCTGCAAAAGGTTCTGGTGTGAGTCAAATCATGGGTTTTTTAAGGCATAAAAAAGTACCAATGAATATAAAAGTAGGTTTGGTAAAGCTCATATCAGGAATTATCGCTATTGGTAGTGGATTCCCTTTAGGCCCAGAGGGTCCATCGGTTCAAATGGGAGGATCAGTTGCTTGGCAAATGGCCAAATGGCTCAAAGCTCCTACAGCCTTCAGAAGAGTAATAGTAGCAGCAGGTGGTGGTGCTGGAATAGCTGCAGTTTTTAGCGCTCCATTGGGAGGGTTTGTTTATGCAATAGAAGAACTATTAAACTCTGCTAGACCAGTAATTTTGCTATTAGTGGTAATTACAACTTTCATCGCAGATTCTTCTGCTGATATTATTCAAGCCTTAGGTTTAGATCCTAAAGCAGGAGGATTTGATTTTAACCTCGGATTTTTGATTCAAAAAGAATATGATCCATCAGTTTTTTTCTTACCCATAGATTTTATTTACCTAGTTTTACTTGGGATAATTATTGGAATATTTGCAGAGTTATACAGCAGATATGTTTTGCTAATGCAAAATCTAGGGAAAAAGTGGTATAAAAATAAATTTGTTTTAAAAATGAGTATCTGTGGATTTATTTTAGGAAGTATCTATTCATTATTGCCCAGTACATTTCATAATTTAGATCAATTACAGAAAATAATAGCTGAGCAAAATACAAGTATTGGAATTGCTTTGTTAGCAGTTTTAGTGTTATTTATCACGACAGGTTTAGCTGCAGCATCAGGAGCTCCTGGAGGATTGTTCTATCCAATGCTTACTTTAGGAGGAGCAATAGGACTAATAATGGGGGGCTGGGTAGAAATTGCAACAGGACATGCACCTAGTACATATATTTTTGCCGGAATGGGAGCTTTCGTAGCAGGATGTTCGAGAACACCAATAACAGCTATGTTTTTAGCTTTTGCTTTAACAAAAAATTTATTAATAATGAAACCTGTTTTAATAAGCTGCATTGCGAGTTTCTTGATAGCAAGAGCTTTTAATGAAGAATCAATTTATGAAAGACAAATACAAATAGAATTAGAAGACTAAGAAATTATTTTCAATCAAAAACAGCAGTTTTGCTGTTATAAACAAATACTTGATGATTTAGATGTAATCTAACCGCTCTTGCTAGGGCTATTCTTTCAATATCTCTTCCTTTTCTAATCAAATCGTCAACTTCGTCCCTATGACTCACATTAACTGTACATTGTTCTATTATCGGGCCTTCATCAAGATCTTCAGTTACATAGTGTGCTGTAGCACCAATTAATTTAACACCTCTCTTCCAAGCTCGATGATATGGTTGGGCCCCCTTAAATGCAGGTAAGAAAGAGTGATGAATATTTATAATTGAAGAAAACTTTTTTAGAAAAGAGTCACTCAGAATTTGCATATATTTGGCTAATACAACAAGATCAATTTCATATTCTTTTAGTAAAGTTAAAAATTGATCTTCTACATCAGATTTATCAATATTACAGGTATCAATATAGACAAATTTTGCATTAAAGTCATTTGCAATATTTTCAAGATCAGAATGATTTGAAATTATTATGGGCACATTCATGTTGAGTTCACCATTTCTTACTCGCCAAAGTAAATCAATCAAACAATGATTTTGTTTGCTCACGAAAATAGCAACATTTGGAATTTCATCAGAATAATTGACATTAAATTTGCCATTGACTTCAGCTGAAATTTTTTCAAATTCTTTATAAATTTCCTCTCTATTTAAAGATGCATTCTTATTTTTCCATTCAATTCGACTAAGAAACAAACCTGCATCTTGATCTGTATGATGATCAGAATGCTTTATATTCCCGCCATAATTTGAAATCCAACTTGTAAGTAAACTTACGAGGCCAGGACGATCGGGACAAACAATTTTGAATATAATTGAAGGATGTTCCAAAAAGTCTTTAACTATTAGGTCAATTAAAGAATTATATCCAATATATCAATGAAAAGCATAAAAGAAAATTTTCAAAAAGCACACATAGTTATTATTGGATCAGGAATTATTGGAAAATTTAACGCCTTAGAATTATCAGAATTAGGTTTTTGCGTAACCATAATAGATCCAGCTCAGGATAAAAATAGTAGTAATGCAGCTTTAGGCCTGCTAATGGGTAACATGTACCAAAAAAGGAGAGGAAGAAGTTGGACTCTTAGGAAGCAAAGCATTGAATTATGGCCAAAGTGGATAAATTTCCTGAGAGAATTTAATGATGAATTAAATATTGAAAAGCCATTAATACAACTAACAACAAATGAAGAAAAGTTTCAAAAATTAAAGCAGTTCATAAATGAAATTAATGATCCAGATTTAAAAATTTTAGAAGAAAACTCAATTTTTATTAAAAATATAACTAAAGCCTTCGAAACAAAAAAAATCAAAGGAATGATTTCCTTTAAAGATGGAAGAATAAATGCTAAATCGTTACTTGAGACATTAGATAAATATCTAAAACATAAAAAAATAAATTTTTTAGAAGAAGAAATAATAAAAATTAAAAAATCAAACAATCAATGGATATCTGAAACAACAAACAATGCAGAAATCAAGTCTGACATAGTCATTTTGTGTAATTCACTAAAAGCAGTTGATTTAATCGACAGCATATCTCAAATCAAATTAAAACCTGTTCTTGGTCAAGCTATGGAAATTGGAGTAAATGATGCAGAAGTTAACTTATTATCACTTCCAAAACAATTCAATATAAATGGAAAAAATATAATACCAATTTCAAAAAATAAACTTATTATTGGCTCAACTGACGAATATAGTACAAATCCAGAAGATAAAATCTTTGAAAAACTTACAAATTTTCTTGATAAAAAACCAAATTGGCTGATGAAAGGACAAATCTTAAAAAAATGGTTAGGTATTAGATCAAGACCTGATGGAGAATCTTCACCAATAATGAAAAATTTGGATGATGGGTTATTTATATGTTCAGGTTTTTATAAAAATGGGATATTACTTGCACCAGCCTGCTCTCGATGGATTGCCAAAGAAGTTGAAAAATACTTTTCTTAATCTTTTGTTTCAGTAAAGTCTGCATCAATTACATCATCACCACCTTTATCATTTGAGTCACTCTGATCAGAAGGGCCTGCTGCGCCTGGTGAAGGAGGCTGATTTCCGGGTTGCTGATAAACGGATGAGCCAACTGCATAGAGTTCTTGTTGTAGCTCTTCAAGAAGCTTTTTCATTGCTTCATAATCTTCTTTTGATGTTGCTTCTTTTAAAGCATTACTTTTTTCTTCAACCTTAGACTTTGCTGCATCATCAATTTTATCTCCCAATTCACCAAGTTGCTTTTCTGTCTGATATACAAGTGTTTCAGCTTGATTTTTTAAATCAATTTTTTCTCTTTTTTCTTTATCTGCAGATGCATTTGATTCAGCATCTTTTACCATTTTATCTACCTCATTATCAGATAAAGTAGAAGCGCCAGTGATGGAAATACTTTGTTCTTTACCACTTCCCTTATCTTTAGCTGTAACACTAAGAATTCCGTTTGCATCAATATCAAATGTAACTTCAATTTGTGGCACACCTCTTGGAGCTGAAGGTATACCATCCAATCTAAAAGTTCCTAAACTTTTGTTATCAGAAGCCATTTCTCTTTCACCTTGCAATACGTGAATTTCTACGTTTGTTTGACCATCTACTGCAGTTGAATATGTTTCAGATTTCTTTGTAGGCACTGTAGTATTACGATTAATCATTTTTGTCATCACTCCCCCTAAAGTCTCTACACCTAAAGAAAGTGGAGTAACATCAAGCAATAATATATCTTTAACTTCTCCTGATAAAACTCCCCCCTGAATAGCAGCTCCAACAGCTACTA
The DNA here is from genome assembly GCA_003216775.1 of Prochlorococcus sp. AG-402-K21. GTDB lineage: Bacteria > Cyanobacteriota > Cyanobacteriia > PCC-6307 > Cyanobiaceae > Prochlorococcus_A. The sequence goes on along the minus strand of QCII01000005.1, from coordinate 107,563 downwards.
CTTCATCAGGATTAACAGTTTGATTTGGCTCTTTACCTATTATTTTTTTCACTAAATCTAAAACAGCAGGTATTCTTGATGAGCCGCCCACCATTACAACCTCATCAATTTCACTAGTAGAAATTTTTGCGTCACTTATAGCTCTCTCAACTGGAGTCTTACACCTGTCAATTAAAGAAGCGGCTAATTCCTCAAACTTTGCTCTAGTTAGGTTTAAATCTAAATGTTTTGGACCTTCTGGGGTGGCCGTAATAAATGGCAAATTTATTTCACTTTGCGTAGCATTTGAAAGCTCAATTTTTGCTTTTTCTGCTGCTTCAGTAAGTCTTTGTAAAGCTTGCTTATCTTGTCTTAGGTCGATTCCCTCATTTGATTTAAAAGTATTAGCCAAAAAATCTACGATACACCTATCAAAATCATCACCACCAAGATGGGTATCTCCAGATGTAGATAGAACTTCAGTTACTCCATCACCAGCTTCAATAACCGAGACATCAAATGTTCCTCCACCCAAATCAAAAACAAGAATTTTTTCATTTTCTTTATCCAAACCATAAGCTAATGCTGCAGCAGTTGGCTCGTTGACAATTCTAAGTACTTCTAAGCCTGCAATCTTTCCTGCATCTTTTGTAGCCTGTCTTTGAGAATCATTAAAGTAAGCTGGAACTGTGATTACAGCCTGTGAAACTTTTTCACCAAGATATTTACCTGCATCGTCTGCTAATTTTCTTAAAACTTGAGAGCTTACCTCTTCAGGAGAAAACTGCTTTTCCAAAATAGGGCACTTTAATTTGACACTAGAACCAGATTTTTCAACAGAATAACTAACTTCTTTAGATTCTTCATTAACCTCATCAACCCTTCTGCCAACAAATCGCTTTGCAGAATAAAAAGTATTTTCAGGATTCATAACAGCTTGTCTTTTTGCAATTTGCCCAACAAGCTGATCTTGATTTTTTGTATATGCAACAACTGATGGAGTAGTTCTGAAACCCTCAGCATTTGCTATTACAGTGGGTTTACCACCTTCCATTACAGCGACACAACTATTAGTTGTTCCTAAATCGATTCCTACAACCTTACCCATGGGTAAATTCTTATATTTGCTATTCTCCATAATCGGTCATTCGCGTCATTATTGTTACTCAGATACTGGGTGTGGTTCCCGAACAGATCGTGATTTTCTTATGAAAAATTTCTAAAAATGATTACAAGCAAGACATCTTTTATTGCATTAATAGGCAATCCAGTAAGCCATTCTTTATCACCAATCATGCAAAATGCTGCCCTTCAGTATTTAGGCTTAGATCTAATTTATATTGCAATACCTTGTGAAAATGAAAATCTAGAATTAATTCTCAATTCTTTGAAAAAAATTAATTGCAAAGGTTTAAATATAACAATTCCTCACAAACAAAAAGTATTTGATCTTTGTAAAGAAATTTCACCTATCGCTAACAAACTAAAAGCAATTAATACCCTCAAACTAAATCATAAAAAAGAATGGAGCGGAACTAATACAGATGTAGAGGGATTTATTTACCCTTTAAGAACATTAAATTTTACAAAGGGACAAGCTATGGTACTTGGCTCCGGTGGAGCAGCAAGATCTGTTATCCAGGGATTAATAGATTTAAATTTTACAATGATTTCAGTAGTTTCACGTAATAAATCATCACTGGATGAATTAATAAAAAATTTTAGCAATCAAATTGAAATTAAAGGTTTGTTAAGTAATGATTTTCAAGCTCAAAATTTAATTGAAGACGCAGATTTAATTGTAAATACAACACCAGTAGGAATGAAAAAAACCACATATGAAATAAATGTTATGCCATATGGGGAAACTTTTTGGAGGTCGCTCAAATCTAAAACAATTGTTTACGATTTAATCTATAACCCCGCTCCCACTCCTTTATTAAAATTTTGCGCTAAAAAAGGATGTATGACTATCGATGGTTTGCAAATGCTTGTTGCTCAAGGAATGAAATCATTATCATTTTGGACAAATGGTTTAGAAGTACCTTTTCATATTATGAATGACGCATTAAAAAAATATCTTTAAAAAAATAAATTCTAATTTTTAAGAAACTGCCCGTCGTAATGTATCGTAAATAATGTACAGACGCTCATCACATCAATTTATGAGCCAAAGTCCTTGTCTGAAACAATGAACAATCAACAATCCTATTACGAAACCATGTATATCCTCCGCCCAGATATTGCGGAAGATGAAGTAACAAATCACATTGATAAGTACAATAAACTTTTAGAGGAATTTGGCGGTACCATCCTTGATAGTCAAATGAGAGGAAAAAGACGATTAGCGTATCAAATTAATAAACATAGAGAAGGTATTTATGTTCAATTAAGTCATCAAGGCGATGGGCAACATATTTTCAAAATTGAAAAAGCGATGAGATTAAGCGAAGACGTTATTAGATATATGACCGTTAAACAAGAAGGGCCTTTACCAACCCCGAGACCTTCAAATAATAGTGCCGCTCAATCAAAGGATAAAGATAGTAAACAAAATAAAGAGGAATCTGAAGAAAAAACAGTTACTGAACCAGAGGCTTCATCTCCCGAAAAAGAAGAAATTAAAGCTAAAGAAAATGCTTGATCTTTAATGTTAGTTAATTCTTTTTGAATTTAACTCTGCCCATATTTTATTTGACATACCCCACATATAAATAAAACCTTCTGCTAAAGAATGATTGAATACATCATCTTTACTGTAAGTTGCCAAATCTTCTCTATAAAGGGAATTATTTTCAGAAAATCTTCCAATTACCATTGCATTTCCCTTATATAATCTTATCTTTACCCTTCCATTAACTGGAGTTTGAGTAGATGATATAAAAGCATCTAAACTCTCCTTGAGAGGACCAAACCAAAAGCCTTGATAAACTAATTGACCCCATTTTTTTTCAACTATTCCTTTAAAATCAATAACATCTGGATTCAATGTTATACTTTCTAGTTCCTTGTGAGCCTTGATTAAAAGTAAAAGACCAGGCGTTTCATATATCTCCCTGCTTTTGATTCCTACTACACGATCTTCAATCATATCTATTCTGCCAAAACCATGATCGCCAGCAAGACGATTAGCCTTTTTAACAACTTCCACTGGAGTTAAATTCTCATTGTCAATTGCTACAGGGAAGCCATTTTTAAAGGCAATTTCTACATCTTGAGGTGAATCTGGAGTATTTTTAATTGGTGCTGTAATTGCAAATATATCTTCAGGCGCTTCTTGCATTGGGTTTTCTAAAATACCAGCTTCAATACTTCTACCGAGTAAATTAACATCTATAGAATATGGTGATTTTTTTGAAACTGGTGCAGGAATACCAAATTTTTCCCCATACAATATTGCTTCTTCCCTGCTCATATTCCACTCCCTTGCAGGAGTAATTATCTTTAAATCAGGTCCAAGAGCATTGATCGCCAAATCAAATCGAACTTGATCATTGCCTTTCCCTGTACATCCATGAGCTACTGCATCAGCATTATTCTCTCTAGCGACATTTACAAGATTTTCAGCAATTAAGGGCCTTGCAAGAGCTGTAGATAAAGGATATTTATCTAAATACAAAGCATTTGCTCTAATAGCTGGAAAAGCGTATCTTTCAACAAAACTATTAACTAAATTGCCAACAATTGATTTAGATGCACCAGAATTTAAAGCTTTTTGTCTGATAAATTCTAAATCCTCGCCCTGACCAAGATCTGCAACAAAAGTAACCACTTCAGAAATCCCATATTCATTTTTTAAATATGGAATACAAACACTAGTATCAACCCCACCAGAATATGCTAGTACAATTTTTTTTATCTTCTGCATTTAAATCTGCTCCATCAATTTAAATTTTTGATTTAATTAAAAACGTGAAAACTTTTTAAAAACTAATATTATTGTAACTAAAATTGCTGGACCAAAAACTAGTAATACGAGAAGAAAGTCATTAATTAATAAAACGTTGGAATGTAAGTATCCAATAAATTTTAATAATCCAGACAATAATAATGAAATCATCCAAATAAACAAAAATTTTAAATTTCCTTTATCAAACAAAGTTTTTTGTGTGCTTCATTATGTATTATCCTATATATAGAACAAAACTTTTAATGGACTCAAATACACTAAAACTTAGGTTAGATGATATTTCTGAAGTTAACCCTGCTTTAACTTGCTATCACAGAGATGATCCAGCCCCCGTTTTACCATTAAGGGATGAACCTGATCTACTATCTTGGCTTGAAAATACAGGGAGGCTTGTTGCTGAAAAAGAGGGTGACTCACAAGAGATTAGTACAATAGAAGAGGAAGAACTTTCAGCACTTATGGGAGAAAAAGAAGATTATAAAAATGAAGAAGATTCTTCAGAAGATGATTGGGAAGATTAACAATTTTAACTTTAAATCATTATTAATATTAAATACTTCTGCTCTTGCAATTACCTGCTACTTTTTTAATAACTATATTTATATAGGGTTTTTCACATTCTTTTTTATTATTTCTTTATTTACAACAAGAAAAGGTTTAAAAATAATCAAACAATTGAATCTGGTTCAAAATATTAGAAGTGAAGGTCCAACTAATCATTACAAAAAAAGTAATACCCCAACAATGGGTGGGATTTTTTTGGTGTTACCTTTTTTAATTTTTCTTTTAATAATAAATATAAATTTAGGTTCTACGAAATTAATGCTTTTATTAATAACTGTTTTGGGTTTCTTCATTACAGGCTTTTTAGATGATTATTTAAGCATTCAAAAAAAAGAAAATACAGGATTAAAATCAAAAGATAAATTCGTCCTACAAAGCGTCATCTCAATAATTTTTATATTTTTAGCATATGAAAAAGATTTACTAAATCCGTTCATTGAAATATCTAACTCATGGGGAATAAATACAGGTATTTTCATAATTCCCATTTCTTTTTTAATTTTAGTTGGAATAAGTAATTCAGTAAATTTATCTGATGGACTAGATGGACTAGCAAGTGGATGTAGTGCAATTATCTTCTATGGACTTGGAACAGAAATATTAATTAAAGGACAGCAAGAAATCCTCATCTTCAGTACTCTATGTTATTCGATGTCAGGTATATGTTTAGGATTTCTCAAATATAATAGTTATCCTGCAAAGATATTTATGGGAGACACAGGATCTTTAAGTATTGGTGCAATTTTAGGTTCTATAGCATTATTAACCAATAGCATATTTACCCTATCTATTTTTTCAGGAATCTTTATTATTGAATCTTTGTCAGTAATAATTCAGGTATCATATTTTAAAGTTACAAAAAAATTATTTCATACTGGGAAACGCATATTTTTAATGGCACCACTGCATCATCATTTTGAACTTAAAGGAGTTCAGGAACAAAAAATAGTTGAAAATTTTTGGAAAATCAACATTTTACTTGTAATTTTAGGTATAGTTTTAAAAATTAATCTATAAAAATTTGTCATGAGTTTTTTTACATGGAAAGATAACGGATTAACTAGTGACTGCTCTAGTCTTGATGCAATGGCATCAAGATTTGAAGAAACTGCCAGATTAATGAAAAAACTATCTCAAAAAGGCTTTAAACTGAAGAAAAAGCATAACAATCAAGTAATTCTTCATCCTGATCCAAAAGTATTTGATCAATGGGGTTTTATAAGTGAAGAACTTCCTTTTAAACAACTCTGCTTAATATCAGATGAAGAATAACTGTTTGACGTTGAAAACTCCTCTATGAGTATCGATAAATAATTTCGTACATGAGTGTTCCAACTAAAGTGCCTATTGACACCCTCAATTCCATTTCTACTCCATAATTTCCACTGATCATTATCGGAAATAGCTTTTTCAAGAATAGCTTTAAATTTATTAATATCAGTAACATCAACTAGAAGTCCATTATCGCATTTTGAACGAATTTCTTGTGGTCCTCCGTCATTTGTGGATATTATTGGCAAGCCACATGAAGCAGCTTCAAGCAGAGTTAAGCCAAAAGGCTCTGTTAAAGCTGGATTTACAAATACACCACCTTTGCTAGCAGCCCACCTGTATAAAGAAGGTATCTGACTGGGGAGGTGTTTTTTTGGATAAGCTACCTTTCCATACAAATTATATTTATCAATCATTTCAAAAATTTTATGAAATACATCTTTTTGTTGAGGGTCAAGTTTTGAAGTACTATCTCGACAACCCAAAATCAGAATTAAATTAGTTTTTCTTTTTAATTTCTCAGACCTTCCGTATGCCTCAATCAAAGAAGGAATATTTTTTCTTCGTACAGCTCTAGAAATTGTTAATAATGATGGTTTTGTAGAATCCTTTAAAAAAGGTTTCATCATATTATCAATTTCAGCTGTCTCAGTTGTTGAATGGATATGGTGAAATTTATTATGATCAACACCAGGCGGAATCACTTTAGCTTTCTTAGGTGAAAAAGAAAAATATTGGGAATATTGATGAACCGACTCTTGTTTAGTGCTCGTTACAACAACATCTGCATACTTTAACGCTTTTTCTTCTGCCTCAATTCTTTTACTTATGAAATAAAGCTTTTCTATTTGATTAGTTTTTAAACCAGTATCAAGCAATTTCCTCTTTTTTTCTCTTCCTAAAGAATGACCAGTAAATATAAGTGGCACATTTAAGGATTTACTTAATTTAACACCTACGTATCCGGCATCTGCGTAATGCGCATGAATAAAATTAGGCTTATCATTTTTCATATAGTAAGATATAAGGCTGTCAGTTAAATTATCTAAATAAGGCCAAAGCAATTCCTTTCTTAAATATTTATTAGGTCCAAATTTAAATCTTAAAATTCTAACTCCAGGTTCTACAAATTCTTCTTCTTGTGAATATTCATGATCTACTTTAGAGTCGTTGATTAAACGAGTTACTAAATCTACTTGGCCAACATCTGAAGTATTAGCCAAACTTTTAACTAACTCTAAAACGTATTGTGTTTGCCCTCCTGTATCTGCATCCCTACCTAATTCAAGATTTTCAGAACGTATAAGACCATGTAAATGTAAATGTAAAAATTTAAACCTCATTCAGCAAAGCCTCAGATCAAACGCCTTTAATACAAATAAGCTGAATTTAAAGAGGAAATATTAAGAAAGAATTATGATTTTAAATTTTTTGAATCCAAAAATTTTTAAAAAACAGTTACACACATACTTTCAACCCATTTAAAGTGAAATTTCGTTTCGTTCAAATAATTAATAGTGCAAAGAAATACAACTAAAAATATTAAAGAACTTTTTTTAAATATTGTGCTGTGTAGCTTGTGGGATGTTTAGCTACATCTTCAGGAATTCCTTCTACTATAATTTGGCCACCTTTATCTCCTCCATCAGGTCCTAAATCAATAATCCAATCAGAACATCTAATTACATCTAAATTATGTTCGATAACAATTACAGAATTCCCTTTATCTACCAAACGCTGTATCACATCCATTAATTTATGAACGTCATAGAAACTTAGACCTGTAGTTGGTTCGTCAATCAAATATAGAGTTTTTCCAGTAGCCCTTTTAGATAATTCTGTAGCTAACTTAACTCTTTGTGCCTCTCCGCCAGATAATGTAGGGGCAGGTTGACCTAATTTGACATATCCTAAGCCGACGTCTACGAGTGTAGATAATCTATCAGCAGCTTGAGGTATGGCAGAAAAAGTTTCTGCAGCTTGTTCAACAGTCATCTCTAAAACATCAGATATATTAAAACCTTTATATTTAACCTGAAGAGTTTCCCTATTAAATCGAGCTCCTTTGCATACTTCACATTGAACGTACACATCAGGTAAAAAATTCATTTCGATAACATTAACTCCCTGACCTTTACACGCTTCACATCTTCCTCCTTTAACATTAAAACTAAACTGGCCAGCCTGATAACCCCTTGCTTTGGCTTCTACTGTGGCAGTAAATATCTGCCTTATGGGATCAAAAGCACCTGTATAAGTAGCAGGATTTGATCTTGGCGTTCTGCCTATTGGAGATTGATCAATAACTATAACCTTATCAATTGCCTTGATACCCTTTAATTCCTCTACACCTTGAGGAAAAGGAACTTTTAATCCCAGAGAGTGACACAAAGCTGGGTGAAGTAATTCATTTATCAAGGTACTTTTTCCACTACCGCTAACACCAGTTACAGAAACTAATCTTCCTAAAGGAAATTCTACAGATATATTTTTTAAATTATTTTTAGAACATTTATTTAAAATTAAACTTTTTTTTACAGATGATCTACGTTGTTTGGGAGTAGGAATCGACTTCCTCCCACTAAGATAAGCCCCAGTTAATGATCTCTCTGACTTTAAGACATCCTGATATGATCCCTTAGCAATGATTTCCCCACCATAAACTCCTGCCCCTGGTCCAATATCTACCAAATAATCTGCAGATTTCATAGTATCTTCGTCATGTTCAACAACAACTAAAGTATTTCCAAGGTCTCTTAAGCTTTTTAATGTTTCTAATAATCTGTCATTATCTCTCTGATGTAAACCAATACTTGGTTCATCTAATACATATAAAACACCAGTAAGGCCGGCACCTATTTGAGTCGCTAATCTAATTCGTTGAGCCTCTCCGCCAGACAAAGTCATTGCTGGTCTATCTAAAGTTAAATAATCTAGACCAACATTAATTAAAAACTTTAAGCGCAAACGAATCTCTTTGAGAACTAATTCACCTATCTGCTTTTGTTTTTCTGATAAAGGTATATTTTCCTTCTTTGTTTTACCTAATCCCATGATACGCTCTATGTGAGTTAGGGTGTCAGAAACGCTCGTAGAGGTTAAATCAGTAATATTGTAGGGACCAAGTTTAACTGCTAGAGCCTCAGGTCTTAATCTTTTTCCAGAACATGTCTTACAAGGTACCAATTCTAGGTACTTTTCTAATTTTTGCTTAACTGACTCTCCATTAGCTTCACTCAGTTGCCTTTCTAATATTGGCAGAATTCCCTCAAAAGGTCTTTCAAAACCACTAGAAGTTTTAAAACGACTATCAGCTTGAATCAATATTGGTTTATCTGATCCCAAAAGTAGAACTTTTTTTTGCAAATCGGTTAAATCTTTCCAAGGAGTTTTTAACTCAAAACCATAAGCTTGACCTACTGAATAAAGTAATGAGAAGTAATAAGTATTATCCTTTTCACTCCAAGGCGCTATTGCAGCATAAACAGGTAATGTTGTATCTGGTATGACTCTATCTGCAGTAAATTTTCTTAAATAACCAATCCCATGACAGTCTGGACAAGCCCCATATGGACTATTAAAGGAGAATAATCTAGGAGAAAGCTCCTCTACAATAGAACCATGTACAGGACATGCATAATTTTCTGAGTAAAGTTTTTCTCTATCTAAGTTAGGAGGTAAGTTTTCTCCTTTTTTTGGAACTACTTCTACTATTGCTAAACCATCACCTCTTTTGAGACAAGTTTGTAGAGAATCATTTAATCTTTCTTGTATTCCTTCTCTTGCAATTAATCTATCAACTACTACTTCAATGTTATGAATTTGATTTTTATCTAATTCAATACTATCTGCAAGTTCTCTTACCTCGCCGTTGATTCTTACCCTAGCGAAGCCTTCAGCAGCTAGTCCACTTATTAATTTTGTATGTGTTCCTTTCTTGCCTCTTACAACAGGAGCCAACAGTTGATACCTCGTTCCTTCTGGTAATAGAACAATGTGATCAACCATTTCATCAATTGTTTGAGGTGCAATTGGAATCCCACAGTGATGACAATGCGGCTCACCAGCACGACCAAATAACAATCTTAGATAATCTTGTATCTCTGTTACTGTTCCAACTGTTGATCGAGGATTATGACTTGTGGATTTTTGATCAATAGAAATAGCAGGTGATAAGCCCTCAATATTGTCAACATCTGGTTTATCTACTTGACCCAAAAATTGCCTAGCATATGCAGAAAGACTCTCAACATACCTTCTTTGCCCTTCAGCAAAAATGGTATCAAACGCTAAAGAACTTTTGCCGCTTCCACTAACACCAGTAAAAACAATAAATTTATTTCTAGGTAGAGAAAGATCAATATTTTTTAAATTATGCTGACGAGCTCCCCTAATATTAATTGAGTTATCTTTTTCAAAAGCATTATCAATTTTATTAACCATGTTTAAATCTAATTATGATTTAAAAAAGCTATTATAGTCGAATTTTTTCTATTTTACGCGGCTGCTCGATCAAGAAGTTGAGAAGCATAATCATCGACTTCGCTAGAACCTCCACCAATAAGTTCTATTAATTCATTTTTTCGTTGTTTTCTTGTTGACAATTTAGATATTGATGTATATGTTATTCCATCAATTACTTTTTTATTAACTTTGAAATGAGCTAATCCTCCAGCAGCTAATAAAGGCTGATGAGTAATACATAAAACCTGTTGATTTTTAGAAATTGCTTTTATTAGCTTAAACAAAGAAAATAAAGATTTACCACTTAAACCATTATCAATTTCATCTAAAAAGAAAGTATTTGGTTTATTAGAAATACTTGATTTAATAGCTAATAAAAATCTTGACATTTCTCCTCCAGAAATAACATTTGATAATGGAGCAAGCTTCTGATCAGGATTAGCAGAAAATAAAAAATTTATATTATCAATTCCATCACCAGAGGGCTTACATTCAGAAAATTGAATTAAAAAATTTGCATTTTCTAATCCTAGATTTCTTAAAATGCGGATTACTGAATCTTGTAAGTGTTTAGCAATTGTTTTTCTTTCCCTAGATTGAATAAGAAATAAAGAATCTAACTTATTTTGTAAGTTTTTGATTTGAATTTTCATGTTCTGAATCTCATTGTCTTGATCATTTTTTAATAAATAATTCCTTAATTTATTTCGTTTTTCAATTAATTGAGGTAGATCCAATGAAAAAGTTCTTTCCAAGTTTTTTAAAAAAAATAATCTTTTTTGTATTTCTGCAAGATTAGATTCATTATTATCCATATCTTGTAAATATGAGTTTAAAGCAAAAATTAAATCTTCTACAGGAGTTTGAATGTTTAATAACTTTTCTCTAAACTGTTGAATTTTTAAATCATAATCTGCTGTTCTGTTTAAATTTTTTATTGATTGATTTATCAAAAACGCAACTGATGGTTCATCATGACTAAAATTATTTAAATTTTCTAAAGATGATTGAATTGAATTTTTTATTTCAAGATTATTTACGAGTTTATTTTCTAATAATTCTAATTCTAAGATTTCCTCACTGGAATCTAAGTTAGCTTCTTCTAAACTCTTCAGCATTTGTTTTATTACTAAGTTGTTTTCTTCCTGCTTCTTAGAAGATTCTATTTTTTCATTAATTAATTCTTTTAAAACCATACTTTCTCCCCATATATTCTTAATTTTTACACTGGTGTTTCTAAATTCTTGAGAACATAAATCATCAATAATTAATCTTCTCTTATCTTGGGAATTAAATATAAAAGTATCTGATTGACCTGCAAAATCTACTAGTAATCTTCCAAGTTCTTCTAGTGATTTTTTATTAATTGATAAATTATTAAGACTATATTTAGATAAAACTTTATTATTTTTTCTAAAAGATATTCTTTTGATATTTAATACTGGAGAGATACTTTTAAAGCCCTTATTAATCAACCAATTATTAATTTGAAAAGAAGGAACAAATTTTGCCTCAATAGAACAATGATCTTTTCCTGGACGTATTAAGTGCTTTAAAGGTATATTAGTTCCACCAAATAAAACATTTAAGGAATCTAAAATCAGTGATTTGCCTGAACCAGAATCCCCAGTAATGATGTTCAACCCTTTTTCGAAATTAATTTCTATAATCTCTATTAAGGCAATATTTTCTATCTTTAGTTGTATAAGCATGATAAATCTTCTATATAAAAAAATTAACTTCTTTTTTAAAAAAATAAAGGGTTTAAATATATAAAGTTATGAAAGAAGATTTTACTGATTTTATTGAGGTATCTGGACTGTTGGATTATGATCCAGATACAATTTCAAAAATTTACCAAAAAAACCCAAAAAGACTTTTAAAGAGACTTTGGCAGACGCTCATACCTATTTTTGCCTATATCATTTCTGTTGGGTGGGATAAACTAACTGGAAGATTGAAAAATAAAGAGAAAGCAAGATTGAGGGCAAAGGAATTAACAAATTTATTAGTAGAACTTGGACCAGCATTTGTTAAAGCAGGTCAAGCCTTATCAACAAGACCTGATATCATTCCAGGGATTCTTCTTGAAGAATTATCAGAATTACAAGATCAACTACCAGGATTTGACGGTGATAAAGCGATGGAATTAATAGAAGAAGATTTAGGAAGAAAAATAAATGAAATATTTTTAGAAATTGATAAGGAGCCAATTTCTGCTGCTTCACTCGGGCAAGTACATAAAGCCAAACTAAATAATCAAGAAGTTGTTGCAGTTAAAGTACAACGACCAGGTTTAAGAGAACAAATTACTTTAGATCTTTACATAGTAAGAAATATTGCCTATTGGCTAAAAAACAATATTGGACTTATTAGAAGCGATCTCGTGGCATTGATTGATGAATTAGGTAAGAGAGTTTTTGAAGAGATGGATTACTTAAACGAATCTGAAAATGCAGAAAAATTTAGAAATATGCATAAGCACAACAAAATGATTGCCGTACCAAAAATTTACAAAGAAATAACATCAAGAAGAGTTTTAACAATGGAATGGATAGATGGTACAAAATTAACAAATTTAGAAGATGTAAAAAAATTAGGAATCGATCCTGACAGGATGATTGATATAGGAGTGCAATGTAGTTTAGAACAACTATTAGAACATGGTTTTTTTCACGCTGACCCACACCCTGGAAATCTATTAGCTTTAAAAGATGGCAGGTTATGTTATCTAGATTTTGGAATGATGAGTGAAGTATCTAGAGAGTCTAGGTCTGGTTTAATACAAGCAGTTGTTCATTTAGTGAATAAAAACTTCGATAAATTATCTAAAGATTTCGTAAAACTAGGTTTTTTATCAGAAGAAGTTAATCTAGAGCCAATTGTTCCAGCATTTCAAGATGTTTTTATTGATGCAGTTGAACAAGGAGTTTCAAAAATGGATTTCAAAAGCGTGACAGATGACATGTCTGGAATTATGTATAAGTTCCCTTTCAGATTACCTCCATATTATGCACTTATTATTAGATCTTTATTGACTTTAGAAGGAATCGCTTTAAGCGTAGATCCAAACTTTAAAATATTAGGAGCAGCGTATCCATATTTTGCGAGAAGATTAATGGAGGATCCTGATCCCCAACTAAGAGAAAGTTTAAAAGAAATGCTTTTTGATAACAAAAAATTCAAATGGGACCGTTTAGAGGATCTACTTTCAAATGCTGCAAAGCAGACAGACCTTGACTTAGAAAAACTTTTAGATGAAGTAATAAATCTTCTGTTTTCTCCAAAAGGAGGTTTTCTTAGAAAAGAAATAATTGAAGGATTAACAAATCAAATAGATTTACTAGGTTTAAAAATATTAAAAAATTTGAATAAGTACCTTCCAAATTCAATTAAATTAAATACGGGTAGCGAAGATAGCAACTTAAGTGACCTCATAATTTATATAGAACCACTGAGAAACTTTTTAGATATTTTACAAAAAGTGCCAGGCTACTCTGTTGATATTTTTCTAAAAAAAGTTCCTCGACTTATTAATGAACCATATACAAAAGAAATGAGCATAAAAATCGCAAAAAAAGTAACCGAAAAAGGAGTAGTTAGACTCGTAAAGATTGCTGCAGGTGCAAACATCTAAAATGAATTATAAAAAATTTTTTATAATTAAAATATTTTTTATTTTAATAAGTTCTCAATTAATTTTTAAGGTTTCAAAAGCTAATGCTGCTGAAGAGATTAAAATTATATACAGCATATTTTCTAGGACTATTAAAGTTAATTCATTAAGAACTTTTGCAGAAAGTGGTAATTCAACAAAAAAATTAAAGCGGATTTTAAAGGCAACTGGCTCTCCTGATAATGAAATTAGATCAGTATTAAATAAAGATTTTGAGGTCCCTATTACCATTGCAAGTAAATTAGTATATTCTGAAATAGGAAATGTTTTTTTAACAAGGCTTTCGTCTATTATTCACCCTCCAAGAGCAGATGATGAAAAAACAGGTGTGTTAGCCCTTAGAGCAAGTGTAATTCAAGGAATAAATATAGGTAATGGGAAAATAAATCTAATAAATTTTTTTGAAGGATATCCAACTAAGACTGTTATTTTAGATGTCAACGCTTTGAGCAAAGTTATGAATAAAGTAGAATCAATTTCAGAGTTATTGGACTTTTTTACAAATTCTCCTCTAAAAAAATTAAAATGAATTAAACAGCTATGTCGTTATTAAATAAAATCAAAAATAAACTGCATATTAATTACAGAAAAAAAACATGGCCAGGTCTAATCAAAGCTTATAAGCAATATCTTCCGGTTACAAAAAAAACTCCTATCATTTCGCTAAATGAGGGAAATACTCCCCTAATTTTTAGTGATTCAATCAGCAATATAATTGGAAATGGCACAAAGGTTTTTTTAAAATATGACGGTCTAAATCCAACAGGATCCTTTAAAGATCGTGGAATGACTATGGCAATTAGCAAAGCAAAAGAAGATGGCCGTGAAGCAGTAATTTGTGCAAGTACTGGGAACACTTCTGCTGCTGCTGCTGCATATGCTTCCAGAGGAGGGTTAAAGCCTTATGTTTTAATTCCAGAAGGATTTGTTGCTCAAGGAAAGCTGGCACAAGCTTTGATGTATGGAGCTGAGATCATATCTATTAATGGAAATTTTGATAAAGCTCTTGAAATTGTTCAAGATTTATCCTCAGAACATCCAGTAGAACTTGTTAATTCTGTAAATCCATATCGAATACAAGGCCAAAAGACAGCAGCTTTTGAAATTGTTGATGACTTAGGCATTGCACCTGATTGGCTTTGCATTCCCATGGGAAATGCAGGAAATATTACCGCGTATTGGATGGGATTTAAAGAGTATGCAAAAATAAAAAGGAATTTAAAATTACCAATAATGATGGGTTTTCAATCTGAAGGCTCTGCTCCATTGGTGCAAAATATAATAGTTAAAAATCCAGAGACAATTGCAACAGCAATAAGAATTGGAAATCCTGTAAATAGAGAAAAAGCAAAAAAAGTAAAAAAAGAGAGTAAAGGAGACTTTCAGTCGGTGACAGATGAAGAAATAATTAATGCCTATAAAATACTTGCAAAAGAAGGAGTTTTTTGTGAACCTGCAAGTGCAGCGTCAGTTGCTGGACTTATTAAAAACAAAAATAGAATTCAAAAGGAATCTACTATTGTTTGTGTTCTTACTGGAAATGGTTTAAAAGACCCTGATTGTGCAATTAAAAACAATGATGCTATTTTCAGGAAAAATATTGAACCATCATTAAAGGATATTATCAAAATCTTGGGTTATTAAAAATCCAAAAAAATTAGTGTCTGTGGAAATCAATAAAAAACTAAGGTGATCTGTTGAAAAATATATAAAAACTTATTAAATTTGTTTAATAATTTTTTTTTTATTGAAAAATTTTTAATTTATTCAACAAACAATATTTTTTTTCCACTTAAATAAATATTGAAAAATACAGTGATCAATTTATTTGTATTAAAATTTCCACAGTTTACACAACAACTACTACTACTAAATATTTTATTTTTTTATTAATTTTAATATTAGAAAAGAGATAAAAAAAAGCCTTATTGAATTTAATTTACGAAAAAAGTATATTGTGTGTGTATAAAGTTCCAAATTCCGATGGAGATTATTTGTAATCAAAATGAGTTAAATAATGCTATTCAACTAGTCAGTAAAGCAGTTGCTTCTCGACCAACGCATCCAATTCTCGCAAATATACTTTTAACAGCTGACCAAGGAACAAATAAGATTAGCTTGACAGGATTTGATCTTAATTTAGGAATTCAAACCTCTTTTGATGGAACTGTCAAAAATAGTGGAGCTATAACAATACCTTCAAAACTGTTATCTGAAATAGTAAACAAATTACCTAGTGAAACTCCTGTATCTTTAAAAGTTGATGAGGAATCTGATAATATTTTGATGCAAAGTGATAGAGGTTCTTTTAACCTCAAAGGAATACCTTCTGATGAATATCCTAATTTACCATTTGTTGAAAGTGGTACTTCTCTAAATATTGAACCAAATTCTTTTCTAAAAGCTCTTAAATTGACCATTTTTTCTAGTAGTAATGATGATTCAAAGCAATTACTCACAGGTGTTAATTTTACTTTTAAACAAAATTATTTAGAGTCTGCTTCAACAGATGGTCATAGGTTGGCAGTTGCTCTAATTGGTAACGATGAGGAGCATCTTCCCAATCAAGATAACCTATCGTCAAGTGAAGGAGAGTTGTCAGTAACTATTCCAACTAGATCATTAAGAGAAATTGAAAAATTAGTTTCTTTGAGAAGCTCAGAAAATGCAATAAAGCTTTTCTATGACAAAGGTCAGGTAGTTTTTATCTCTTCTAATCAGATAATCACAACAAGAACCCTTGAAGGTAATTATCCGAATTATTCACAATTAATTCCTGATACTTTTTCTAAGATTTTTAATTTTAATACTAAACAATTAATTGATGCATTAGAAAGAATTGCTGTTTTAGCTGATCAACAAAGTAGTGTTGTAAAAATTAAATTGGATAATACAGATTTAGCTTCAATAAGTGCAGATGCACAAGATATTGGAAATGCAAATGAATCCATTCCTGTTTCCAATTCTGGAGAAAATTTTGATATTGCATTTAACGTTAGATATCTTTTAGAAGGGTTAAAAGTTATTTCGTCTGAAAATGTGCTTTTAAAATGTAATCTTTCAACTACTCCAGCTGTTTTTGTTCCAGAAGATAATCTTAATTCTTTTACTTATCTAGTTATGCCTGTTCAGGTTCGTTCTTAAACTTGAAATTACCTAAAGAAATTTTATTAAGTGAATTACTAAATTATACCGTTAAGGGTGATATATCACTTAATTACGGAAATGGTGAAAATGTTTGGATGCATCCTCCAGTTCATAGAATTTTAGGATGGTACTCTCGTCCTTCAAATTTTGATTTAAAAAGAAATGTTTGGCGATTAAATCAAATTAGTCAAATAATAGATAGCGAGATTTATGTAAAAGGTGATCCAGCTATTTCTGATTTAGCAACTTTAAATAGGTTTCCAACGTTAATAGAAGCTAATTTGATAAATATTAATGGATCAAAAATAGGAGTAATTGCAGATTTTATTTTTGAAATAAAAACGGGTGAGATTAAATATTATTTAGTATCTCGATCAAATCCCAAAATTCCAGGATCTAGCAGGTGGAAATTGAATATTGAAAATATTAAGGATCAACAACCTGGATTGGTTTTTTGTGAAAGTAATTCTTTAGATGATTTATCTTTAATAAAATCAAGTATTAAAAATGAATTTTTACAAAAAGGAAAAAGAATTATTGGTAGATTTGATGATATGAAAAATATAGCATCCAATAGATTAGAGGATTGGCTGGAAGAAGATGAAGATATAAACCAAAACTTAGATTTTAAACAAAAAACTTTTTATAATGAAAATAGAAAATCAAGATCTTTTAGTGATAAAAAAGATGATGACCCTTGGATCTAAAGAATGATAAATCAAGAAAGTAATGATCTATATGATCTTAATAAAGCACTTAAAGTAGAAAATTTAACAATTGATGATTACGAAGAAATTTGCAAAAGATTAAAGAGAGCACCCAATAGGACGGAATTAGGAATGTTTGGTGTTATGTGGTCCGAACATTGTTGTTATAGAAATTCAAAACCTTTACTATCAAAGTTTCCTACTAAAGGTAAAAATGTTTTAGTTGGTCCTGGAGAAAACGCTGGCGTGATTGATGTTGGAAATAATCAAAAACTTGTTTTTAAAATTGAAAGTCATAATCATCCCTCCGCAATTGAACCTTTTCAAGGAGCGGCAACAGGTGTAGGAGGAATACTAAGAGATATTTTTACAATGGGAGCAAGACCAATTGCTATATTGAATTCATTGAGATTTGGAAACATTGATAAACCATCTAATGTGGATTTACTCCGGGGAGTTGTATCTGGTATTGCACATTATGGAAATTGTGTAGGTGTTCCTACTGTTGGAGGAGAAGTCAATTTTGATGATAGTTATTCTGGAAATCCCTTAGTCAATGTTATGGCTTTAGGACTTTTAGAAACTAATGAAATTGTTTGCTCTGGGGCTAAAAAAGTTGGATCACCTGTTTTATATGTTGGCAATACTACTGGTAGAGATGGCGTTGGTGGTGCTAGTTTTGCAAGTTCAGAATTAACTACTACTTCATTAGATGATAGACCTGCTGTACAAGTAGGTGATCCATTTATTGAAAAAAGTCTTATAGAGGCTTGTTTAGATGCTTTTAAGACAGGAGATGTAATCTCAGCTCAAGATATGGGTGCAGCAGGTCTAACATGTAGTAGTGCAGAAATGGCCGCAAATGGAAATTTAGGCATATCTATTGATTTAGATTTAGTTCCATCTAGAGAAGATAATATGTCCTCATATCAGTATTTATTATCTGAATCGCAAGAGAGAATGTTGTTTGTCGTTAAGGGAGAAAAAGTTAATGATCTTATTGAAAAATTTAATAAATGGGGATTATATGCCAATGTAATTGGTCAAGTAATAGAGACTAATGAGGTAATTATTTCCCATAAAAGTAAAATTGTTGCTCAAATACCTACTTCAGCTTTATCTGATGACACTCCTGTGAATGTTCATGACGTAATTAAGAATCCGCCTGATTATTTGTTAGAGAAATGGGAATGGAAAGAAAGTTTTTTACCAGAAATAAATGAGTTTAAAATATGTTCACTTAATGAAAAAAAGAGTTTTTCTTTTTCGCAAATTATTTTAAAACTTCTTTCTAATCCTTCAATAGCCTCTAAAAGATGGATTTTTAAACAATATGACTCTCAAGTGCAAGTAAATACAGTTTTCAAACCAGGCGAATCAGATGCAGCGGTGATAAGACTCAGAAAACAAAATGAAAAAAACAAAAACAAAGTATTTTCTGGTGTTGCTACTTCAGTTGACTGTAATAGTAGATGGGTTTTTCTTGATCCTTTTAGAGGATCTATTGCTGCAGTTGCAGAATCTGCGAGAAATGTTAGTTGTGTTGGCGCTCAACCATTAGCAATTACAAATAATTTGAATTTTTCTTCTCCAGAGACTGACATAGGATATTGGCAACTTTCTTCGTCATGCGATGGAATCTCTGAAGCATGTAACGTTCTAGAAACTCCTGTTACTGGAGGAAATGTTTCTTTATACAATGAATCGAAAAATAAATATAGTGTAATTACTCCTATTAATCCAACTCCAGTGATTGGAATGGTTGGAAAAATAGATAATGTCGATAATGCTATTAGTAGTGGTTGGAAAAATATAAATGATGAAATTTGGTTGATTGGGTCCTCTAAATCAGAAACAACAATTGCAGCTAGTTCTTATTTGGAATATTTTCATGGAGAAATAACAGGAAGGCCTCCAAAAATAGATTTGCTCGACGAAAAGTTTTGTCAGAGTGTTTTAAGAAATGCGATTTTAAAAAGTTTTGTAGTGTCTGCTCACGATATTAGTGATGGAGGTTTAGCTATAGCATTAGCAGAGTGTTGTATATTGTCTTCAAAAGGTGCAACTATAGAATTACATAAAGAATTAAATAGAGATGATAATTTATTGTTTGCAGAAGGAGGTTCTAGAATAATTTTTTCAATAAATAAAAACAAACAACAGGAATGGATTAATTATCTAAAAAAAATTCAAACTAATTTTCAAACAAGTATATATGTAAAAAAATTAGGACATGTTTCTAGTGAAAGTCTTAAAATAAAAATTCAAGAAAAAAATATTTGCAATATTATGGTTGAGGAATTAACCGAAAAATTTAACAATAGTATTTCTAGTCACTTTTAAAAATGAAAAAATTTTTTCAACTATCAAATTTTTTAAGAAATTAAGTTATGTGCGGAATAGTTGGAATTGTTTCTTCAGATGATGTAAATCAACAAATTTACGATAGTCTTTTGCTTCTACAGCATAGAGGTCAAGATTCAACAGGTTTAGCAACAATGGAAAATACTATTTTTCATATGCATAAGGCTAAAGGTCAAGTTAATACCGCATATAGAACAAGGGATATGAGGAATTTAATCGGTAAAATTGGATTGGGTCATGTTAGGTATGCAACAAAGGGATCTGCTGAAAGCGTTGAGGAAGCCCAGCCGTTTTACGTAAATGCTCCCTATGGAATTGTATTAATACATAATGGAAATTTGACTAATACCAGAGATTTAGAAAAACAATTATTTAATATTGATAAGCGGCATACAAACTCTTCAAGTGATACCGAAATGCTATTAAATGTATTTGCTACAGAATTGCAAGAACAAATTCATCATCAAGAATTAGAGCCGGATATTATTTTTAATGCTGTTAAATCTTTACATAAAAGAATTCAAGGATCATATGCTTCAATAGCATTAATTTCGGGACATGGTTTATTAGCATTTAGAGATCCTTTTGGTATAAGACCTTTAGTAATAGGCAAAAGAGTTTCATCAAAAACAAATCAAGAAGAGTGGATGGTTGCTAGTGAATCTTTAGTGCTTGAAAATAATGATTATAAAGTCGTGAGAGATGTAGATCCTGGAGAAGCTATTTTTATAAATATGAATGGCGAGTTTTTTTCTAAGCAATGTTCCGAAAATCCAATGTTATTTCCCTGTGCTTTTGAATATGTTTATTTAGCTAGGCCAGATTCAATTATGAATGGAATTTCTGTATACAAAGCGCGTTTAAAAATGGGAGATTTTTTAGCGGAAACAATAAAAGAAACAATAAACTCTGGAGATGTTGATGTTGTAATGCCTATCCCTGATTCTTCAAGACCTGCCGCTATGCAAGTTGCAAGACAGTTAGGCATAGAATACAGAGAAGGTTTTTTTAAAAATAGGTATGTTGGCAGAACATTTATAATGCCTGGTCAGCAGAAACGTAAGAAATCTGTAAGACAAAAATTAAATGCTATGAGTGCAGAGTTTAAAAATAAAAATGTATTAATTGTTGATGACTCTATAGTTAGAGGTACTACCTCAAAAGAAATTGTCCAGATGGCTAAAGATGCTGGAGCAAATAAAGTTTTTTTTACATCTGCAGCACCCCCTGTTCGTTTTCCTCATGTTTATGGAATTAATATGCCTAATAGAGATGAATTAATAGCTCATAATAGAACAATAAGTGAAATTGCTAATCAATTAGAAATTGATAACCTTGTTTATCAAAGCGTTGAAAATTTACGCAAATCTATAATAAGTGACTCTGCTATTAAAGATTTGGAGATGAGTTGCTTCACCGGTTCTTATGTAACAGGCACAGTTAATCAAGAGTATTTAAATTGGGTTGAAAACGAATATAAGTCCTAGTCAAGAAAGTTTGCAAGTCGAAAACAATTCTCAAGATATTCATCTTTTTCAAGTTGTAAAAAGTCAATCAAGAAATTTGTTTTATTGAATTTAAAATTTAATTTTTCCAAGCTTAACCTAGCAGATTTATTTTTATTTGTTTCAATATCAAGGTAATGATTACTTGATAAAATTTTAAGAAAGGAATCATCTTTGAGTTGGGTTCTTTCATTGAGGTAACCCAAACTTGAGTCATTTGCACAATATATTTCATTACTATTTATACAAAATAATTTTGCTTTCTTAGTAATAATATAAATACTTTCTTCATTTGCACATGTACAACAAGAAATTATTTTTTCATTTGGCAAAAGTTTTGCAAGTATTGATCCTTGAGATTGTTTCGTAGTTGGTGTTAAAAATTTATTTGATAAATTAAATTTAAAAATCCTCCCTATTGAAGTTAATATTATTAATTTTTTTTCTTCATTGGAGATAAATGAATCAATTATTTCTATGTTATTTTTTAATTTTATAATTGTAAAAGATCTATTACTTTTAATCATATCTTCATCAAATAAAACTTTTTTAAATCTTCCATCTGAACTCAAAATACATAAATAATTTTTAATTCCATGTTTAAGTGAATGAAAATTTATTATTTCATTAGGATCGATATTTCCAAGGCTTTTATTATCTAATTTATAGTCATTATTTATATTAGATTCCCAATCAATATGACAAACTTTTCCTTGAAATGTAATTCCAATTAACTTGATATTTTTCTCGATATTACATATGAATTTTTGAACATTTTTATTGTCTATTAATTTATTTATATCCTCGAATAATTTTTTATAATTATTTAAAAAAATCTTTTTTAAATAGAGTCTATTATCTATATATAGTTTAGTTTTTTTATTAATGAGTTCTTCTATTATTTGATTATTAATTGTTTCTAATTCTTCATTTTGATCAATATTTTTTAGTACTTTTGTTTTCCTTTTGATATTATATTTCTTCTTTAATACTAATAATTCATCTATTAAAAGTTCAAGTAATAATCTTCTTTCATTTAATAATTTTTGAAAATAATTCTTTTTTTCTTGCAGGTTTTTTATATCATCATCTATTTGATTTTTTTCTAGAGTTGTTAACTTTTTTAGTGGCATATCCAAAACTGAATTTGCTTGTTTTTCACTCAATAAAAAACTCAAAATTAACTTAGACTTTGCTGCTGTGGAATTCTCAGAGTCTTGAATAATCTCTATAACTTTTTTTATATTTTTTGTAGCTTTAGATAAACCTTCTGATATTTCAAGTTTTTCCAGAGTGTTTTTTAGAAAATAATTAGTTCTTTTCCTAATCGTTTCTTCTCTAAATTCTAGAAAATAGTTAAGGTATTGTTTTAAGTTAAGTTGTACTGGTTGTCCTTTTATTAGTGCTAAAAAGATTGCACCAAAGTTTGTTTGGAGAGTTGTTTTTTTATATAAATTTGAAATAACAATTTCAGCATTCATATCTTTTTTTAACTCTATTACAATTCTCATTCCATCTCTATCGCTTTCGTCCCTAATATCAGAGATACCAATAATTTTGTTTGAATTTACAAGTTCTGCTAATTTTTCAATCCAACCTGCTTTGCTTATTTGGTAGGGCAGTTCTGTAATTATTAATGCATTTCTTTTATGTTTGCCTTTTCCTAAATTAATTTCTTCCGTATTTACAACTCCTCTTATTGTTATCGAACCTTTTCCGGTTTCATAAAGTTCTTCTAGTCCTTTACTAGAAATTAATTCTCCTCCTGTAGGGAAATCAGGTCCTCTAATAATTTTGGAGAGGTTTTTATAATTTTCTTCTTTATTTTTAACTAACGCAATCAAACCGTCTACTATTTCTCCTAGATTATGAGGGGGAATGTTTGTTGCCATACCAACAGCAATACCTGATGATCCATTAAGCAATAAAAATGGAAGTTGGGCCGGAAGCACGTTCGGTTCTTTTTGTGAACCGTCAAAGTTATTCGAAAAATCTACTGTTTCTGATCCAATTTCCTCAAGAAATCCTTGATGGGCTATAGACGCTAATCTTGTTTCAGTGTATCTCATTGCCGCAGGTGGATCATTATCTACAGACCCAAAATTCCCATGACCGTCTAGAGTAGGATATTTTGTTGAAAAAGTTTGTACTTGCCTTACTAGTGCATCATATACCGCCTGATCTCCATGCGGGTGGTATTTTCCAAGTACATCTCCAACAACTCTTGCACACTTTCTAAATGGCCTATCCGGTGTTAAACCTAATTCATACATAGCAAATAGTATTCTTCGTTGCACAGGCTTAAGGCCGTCTCTTGCATCGGGCAAAGCACGTCCAACTATCACGCTCATTGCATACTCCAGATAAGAACGTTGCATTTCTTCTTGGAGTGAGATAGAAGTGAATTTTTTCTTATCCATTAGACGGCAAAATTAAATATGTATTAATTAACTAAATTAAGACTAATAGGTAAACAAATATTTTCCAGTATTGATAAATCAAGAAGATGAATTTATTTTGGTTTTTGCGAGTACTACATCTTCGATAAGAGCTTTATTTTGTAGAAGGATTTCTGTTGAAATTTGTAATTTTTCTCCCCATAACTGTTCTTTTCTATAATCATAATTTACATAGTTGGGATCTTTAGTTAAAGCTTTTTTTGCTAGTTGAATTGCTAAATTAATATCTTTAACTCTTAAACATGAGGCAAGTCCTAATAATGGTTCAGCATTTTCTTCAATTGAGATTGCCTTTTCAAAAAATTTGATAGATAGATTTATGTTGTTTTTCTCGTAATAAGCTAAACCTTTATTATTGATTGCTTGCCAGAAATCAGGTTTAATTTTTACAGACTTATCATAGAACTTAATAGCTTCTGAGAAATTTTTTTCCATAAGAAGAATATTTCCTAATTGAAAAAGTGCTTTAGGGTTATTTGGTTCAATCTTTAATCCTGTTTTTAAAGCAATCTTTGCATTGTTTGGTTTTGAAAATTTAAGGTAAATATTACTCTTAGCAAAGTAAATTTCGCTATTGTTTGAATTTATTGTTTGTGCTTTATTTAAAGAAATTAATGCCTCTTTGTATAGATTGTTAGCTATCTGTGCTTCAGATAAAATTAACCATAGTTTTTCATCTTTTGGATTTAGCTTTACAGCTAAATTTGCTAAGTTAAGGCTGTTCTCATATTGTCCAAAATATAGAAGCTGATATGCATTTTTGCCAATAGATAAACTTTCTTTTTGTAAATTCTTTATTGTTGGTAAATAGTAATAAGGAACAATTGATTGAACTTTGTCAATTTTAAAAAAGTAAAAACTTACCAAAGAGATCAATATTATGTTGTTTAAAAACTTTTTCATATTTTTATTGTTTAATATTTAGATTTGCTTTTATGTTTCTCTTCCACATCCATGGCTTAATTCTTTTTAATGTAGTTCCTTTAAGATTGTCTTCCCACGTTTTGTCATCCCAATTTAACGATTCAACATTTAGATTCTTGATCCATTCTTTCGGAGTAGTTTCAAAAGTGTTGTTATTTGGCACTGATTTATTCCAAGGGCATACATCTTGACAAATATCACATCCAGCAACCCATCCATTTAAATTTTCTTCTATTTTCTTTGGAAATGTCTTTTGTCTACTTTCTATTGTGTGATACGCAATACAAAGGTCTGATTGTATTACAAAGGGTTCTACAATTGCATTAGTGGGGCAATGTTCAATACATTTATCACATTTACCGCAAAGTGATTGATGAGGTTTATCTGGAATTAAATCTTTTGTAAGGATCAAAAAACCTAAAGTAAACCAAGAACCATTTCTTTTGCTTATTAAATTACTATTTTTACCTATCCAACCTATACCTGATTCCTCAGCCCATGCTTTTTCAAGAAGAGGTGACGTGTCAACACATATTTTCCATTTGCAATCTGGGATTTCTAGGTTAATCCAGTGACCAATATTCTTTAATTTTTTGTAGATTACTTTATGATAATCGGCTCCTTGACTAAACTTCCCAACTTTTAAGAAGTTGTTGTTGTTGTTGTTAGAATTTATGTAACTAAATCCAACACTTAGTACACTTTTTGCATCTTCAAGCAGTGATCCTATGTTTTTTCTTCTCTCTGCTTCCATCCATTTCATCTCTGCATGGTTGTTATTTGATAACCATCTTTCTAATGCATTAGTCCTTAATTTTATTCGTGAGCTGCCTGGTATCGATGCAATTCCAGCTATTGTAAAACCTTCAAAAATGGCTCTTTCTTTTAATTTTTTACTTATTTCTATTTTGTTTTGAATAGCAATTATCATATCTTTATTATGTATAAAATTTATTCTGAGGGTTATTTTCGAGAAGAAACTAATAAATAATTTAAATTAATTAAAAAAAAATCTATCCTAACTTAGTCAAAACAGTTAAATTATTAGTAAAGTTAGTATAGAAAAAACATTATTTTGGTTGAATCTAATCAAAATCAAGATTCGAACTTAGGATCTAGGCTTCAACAGGATCTAAAAAATGATCTTATAGCAGGGTTATTGGTTGTAATACCATTAGCTACTACTATCTGGTTATCCTCATTAGTTAGTAAATTTGTATTAACCTTAGTAACTTCTGTTCCTAAGCAGTTAAATCCATTTATAACTTTAAATCCTTTATTACAAGATTTAATCAATCTTTCTTTGGGTTTAACTGTGCCTTTATTAGCGATTTTGCTTATAGGCTTAATGGCGAGAAATTTTGTTGGAAGGTGGTTATTAGAATTTGGAGAAGGCACATTATCAAAAATTCCTATAGCTGGTGCAGTTTATAAAACTCTTAAACAATTGCTCGAAACTTTTTTAAGTAACAAATCTAATCGATTTAGAAGAGTTGTTTTAGTTGAATATCCACGTGAGGGACTATATAGCGTAGGTTTTGTAACAGGTGATGTTGGTCCTTCTCTGAAGCCAGAATTGGAAGAAAAATTGCTAAGTGTTTTTATACCTACAGCACCTAACCCAACTACTGGTTGGTATACATTGGTTCCAGAGTCTTCTGTGAAGGATTTAGATATTTCTGTTGAAGATGCTTTTAGAACAATAATATCGGCTGGTATTGTTAATCCAGATGAGAAAAACAACACTACAAATCCAACATTTTCAAAACTATTTTCTCAATTACGTGCTTCTACTAATACATCCTCTTAATTGATGCATAATAATAGATCCCTTTCTAGAGAATTATCCTTAATTTCTTTAGGTCTGATAAAAGATAAAGGTTATTTTAAATTGAATAAATTGCAGATAGAGGAAATTTTTGAAGCTGCTTTAGATACTCTAATAAACCACTGTAGAGATGAGTTAGACAATTGCGAATCAGATTTAGAAAATGCATCACAAAAAATATTAGATAGTGAACTTCATGAAGGTGTTGGTTCCTCTTTTTCAAACGTTAGAGATGACTTAAAGAAATCTCTACAAAAAATTGAAACTGTGATGAATACACTTTCAGTTACTTTAGATTTTCCAAAATTAATAGTTTCTAGTGGACAAATCGATATTAGAGATGATGTGAGCGATAGGATTAGTAAGATAATTAATAATCTTAAAATTATTGATTCTGATATTGATCAATCAATGGATGGTTGGAGATTAAAAAGATTGCCAAGAATTGATAGAGATATTTTGCGTTTAGCCTATGTTGATATCAATTTTTTGAGTACACCAGTTGCTGTTGCTTGTGATGAAGCAGTAAATCTAGCTAATAAATATAGTGATATACAAGGAAGAAAATTTATTAATGGAGTTTTAAGGAGATTACAAACAGTAAAATTGCAATGATTCTTTGATTTAAATAAATAATATTTTAAAATTTTATTAAATATGGACCAAAAATATCAATGACTAATATTGATTCTGATAATTCACGAGAGTGGGCTGCACAAGCTTATGCACTTTTAAAAAAAAGACAAGAAGAGCAAAAGCAAGAATTGCAGCTACAAGAAGAGCAAAAGCAAGAATTGCAGCTACAAGAAGAGCAAAAGCAAGAATTGATTGCTAAAGAAAATCTTATTCCTGCTAAAGCTAATGCAGATACTGAATTAGGAGAATTTGATGATAATTTTACTTGGTCGGCGATGGTTCTAGCTTCTCAAGGAAAAAAAATAAATCAAATATCTATAGATGAAATTGATTGGTTAACTAAATTAAGAAAAGGACTAGAAGAAACAAGAAAAGGATTTGTTACTGAATTATTGGACAAATTGGGAGATGATCCTCTTACTCCTGAATCTCTAGATGATTTAGAGACATTATTAATAAGAGCTGATGTTGGGATTGATTCAACTGATAAAGTAATAAGTGCTCTCAGAAAAAAATTAAACGAAGAAGTCGTAGGGGGAGAAGCAGGAATAAAATTCTTAAAGAAGGAATTAAAATTAATTATCGATAAACCAATAATAAATTCAGGTACTGATCTTTTAGTGCCTCAAAAAGGTAAGTTAAATGTCTGGTTATTAGTAGGAGTAAATGGCGTTGGTAAAACCACTACATTAGGAAAATTAGCATATTTGTCATCAAGGAGTAATTTTAAAACCTTAATAGCTGCTGCTGATACTTTTAGAGCAGCGGCAGTAGAACAATTAAAAGTATGGGGGGAGAGGAGTAATGTTGATGTTATATCAAATCAATCAAAAAATGCTGATCCAGCTGCTGTAGTTTTTGATGCAATCAATTCTGCAAAAAAAAGAAATGTTGAGTTATTACTAGTTGATACAGCCGGTAGATTGCAAACAAAAAATAATTTGATGGATGAATTGGCAAAAATAAAAAAAATTATTGATAAAAAGGTTCCAGATGCAATTGTTGAATCATTATTGGTTTTAGATGCAAGTCAAGGACAAAATGGCTTAAAACAAGCAAAAAGTTTTGCTAAATCAGCAAATTTAAGTGGAGCAATTATTACTAAACTAGATGGAACTTCGAGAGGAGGGGTCTCTTTAGCTGTCTCTGAAGAAGTTAATTTGCCCATAAGATTTATTGGGGCTGGGGAAGGCATAAAAGATTTGAGACCTTTTAATAGTTATGAATTTGTGGAGGCTTTGCTTGCAGATAAATAAATATTTAATTAAATTTTTTTAAAAGTTTAAATTTAATGTTAAAACATATTTATCTATTCAATTTGTTGTGACAAATAATCAAAAAGAAAAATTATTGTCAAACAAATTTATACAAAAAATTTTAGAAAGTGAATCCTCAGAATTTTTAAAAAATAAATATAAATTTGCTGAAATTGCATCGTCATTGGCATATTATTTAAAATCCTTTTCAAACGTAAATAAATTACTTGACTATATATCCTTAATCCTAAAACATATATTTAACGAAAAAATAATATTTATTATTCCTTTAGATCATGAGGGTGATATATGGCATGAAAATATAAGGATTTCTGCCGATAATAGATATTTAAAAATTCAAGAAGAAATTAATAATTTTTTTAATAAATTTAAATTTACTAAAAATTTTAAAATTAAAGAAATTATTTCTTTTGAAGACGCGCTAAAAAATAATTTTAAAGAATATAAAATTGAAACAGAAAAAATTTTATCTAGAGGTAAATGTAGAGGTTTTATATATATTTTTAGTAAAGATCTATCTAGTCAAGCAATTACTAAAGATAGTAATTTTAATTTTATTCAAAGTTGTCTCGCTGTTGGATTAGAAAATCATTGTCTTATAAAAATAAAGAAAAAGCATGAGAATATAGATAGAGAAATTTCTACTGGAGCTGAAATACAATCTCAATTACTCCCAGAGTATTGTCCAATTATTTATGGTGTAGATCTTGCTGCTCATTGTAGGCCTGCTCTCCAGTTGGGAGGAGATTACTATGATTTTATGTGCTTAAAGACGAATATCTCAGATAAAAGAAAAGAAAAAGCCAGATGGGCTCTGGTGATTGGGGATGTTATGGGTAAAGGAATTCCTGCTGGTCTTCTAATGACTATGTTAAGGGGAATGCTTCGTGCAGAGGTTCTTACAGGGCTGCCGCCAGATAGAATTTTGCATGATTTGAATCAACTTGCAATAAATGATTTAGATCAATCACATAGATTTGTGACATTGTTTTATTCAGATTATGACCCTAGAACGAGAAAGTTGAGATTTGCTAATGCAGCACATAATCCTCCTTTGCTTTGGAAAAGTTCAGATCAGAAAATCATAAAATTAGATGCAGAGGGATTTGTCCTTGGACTACAAAAAAATGCTGAATATCATTGTGGAGAAGTTAAGCTTAATGAAAATGATTTAGTCCTTTATTACACAGATGGTGTAATTGACACTTCTAATTCTTTAGGCGAAAGATTTGATGAGGAAAGGCTAATCAAAACCCTTATGAAACTTTGTAAGCAATCTTATACATCACAAGAAATTTTAAATAAGATATTTAAAAAATTAGACGACTTTACAGGACAAAATGGACATTTGGAAGATGATGCATCTATTGTAATTTTTCAATTGAAATAGATATTTTTTGTCACCGATATAAAAAAATGCTTTATTAGAGATATCTAAAGTTATTAATTGATATGGCAAAAGTTTGGAGTAAAAGATTTGATAATACATTAAACTCCTTTATTGAAAAATTTAATGCTTCAATTGGTTTTGATAAAAAGTTAATTTTGGAAGATATAGATTGCTCGATTGCTCATGCAAAGATGCTTGGAAAAACCCAAGTTTTATCATCTTCAGAAACTTTACAGATTATTAATGGTTTAGAGGAAATAAAAGTTGAGTATTTGGAGGGTAAATTTTCTCCAAGTCCCCCATCTGAAGATATTCACTATTGTATTGAAGAAAAGTTAATCAGCTTAATTGGCGAAACTGGAAAAAAATTACATACAGGCAGAAGCAGAAATGATCAGGTTGGCACAGATATAAGATTATGGCTACGGAAAGAAATTGACAATCTTGAAATATTAATAACTGACCTGCAAAAATCCTTTTTTAATCTTGCTAAATCTAACATTTATACCTTAATTCCTGGATATACTCATATGCAAAGAGCACAACCATTATCTTTAGCTCATCATTTATTGGCTTATTTAGAAATGTTTCAAAGAGATCGGGAAAGATTTAAAGAAGTAAGATCTCGAGTAAATATTTCTCCATTAGGAGCTGCAGCATTAGCTGGCACAAAAATAAAAATCGATAGGAATTTTACAGCTACAGAATTAGGCTTTGAAAAAATTTATAAAAATAGTATAGATGCAGTGAGTGATAGAGATTTTTGTATTGAGTTTGTCTCTGCCTCTGCTCTAGCAATGTCTCATTTGAGCAAAATTTCTGAGGAAATAATTTTATGGGTTACTGATGAATTTTCTTTCGCAAAATTAACAGATAAATGTTCTACCGGCAGTAGCTTAATGCCTCAGAAAAAAAATCCAGATGTTCCAGAATTGATAAGAGGAAAAACTGGAAGAGTGTATGGAAATCTTCAAGCGTTGTTAACAATGGTCAAAGGTGTACCGCTAGCATATAATAAAGATTTTCAAGAGGATAAAGAGCCAATATTTGATACTGCAGAGACTATATCTTCTTGCATTAAAGCAATGACAATTCTAATTAATGAGGGCATAGAATTTAATATTAAAAATTTATCTAATTCAGTTGAAAATGACTTTTCTAATGCTACTGACTTAGCAGATTATTTAGTTGGTAAAAAGGTTCCTTTTAGGACCGCTTATCAAGTTGTTGGTGAAATTGTTAAGTATTGCTTAGAGAGAAAAATTTTATTTAAAAATCTTACAATTGATGAATTTAAAATATTTCATCCTGAATTTGATGAGGATGTTTTTGTCGATCTTGAACCTTTTAATGTCGTTAAGTCAAGATCTAGTCAAGGTGGAACAGGTTTTACACAAGTTGAAAAAGAGGTAAATAATTGGCAAAAAAAATTGTTACTCTAAATCTCAATTATTTTCTACAACTAGGGTATGCTTTGAAGTAGAATAAAAGAGTAATGTTTTAAAACTACTTTTTGTAGTTTTTTTAATTGGTAATTTTTTTGTTGAATTTAAAGTGAGTATTTTTGTTGGCAACTTGCCTTTCCGTGCAGAGCGTGAAGATGTTTTACAATTGTTTGCCCCTTTCGGTGAAGTTTTAAATTGTTCTCTCCCTCTGGAAAGAGATACTGGAAGGAAAAGAGGATTTGCATTCGTTGAGATGGCTGATGAAGCAATCGAATTAACTGCAATTGATGGTTTGCAGGGTACAGAGCTTATGGGTAGGCCATTAAGGATTAATAAGGCAGAACCAAGAGGCTCTGGTGGATCCCGTAGAGGAGGAAGAGGTGGTAATAATGGCGGCTACGGTGGCGGTGGCTACGGTGGCGGTGGTAATTCTGAACCTAAAGACTCTTACGCCAACAAATCTTCTGGTGCAGAAGGTTGGGAAGATAGAAGTTATGGAAACTCTCCTGAAAATGCTGAATATGAAAGCGGTAGGAGTAGGAGAAAACGGGGAGTTTCTAATGAGAGCAATGCTTCAAACGAGAAAAATTAGTAACCCATTTCTTCAAGCCTAGTCGTTAATTTAATTAAATATTCAATATCTAATTCTTTTTTTATAGATTTGTTTGAGATTTGACTCCTCCAAATTTTTGCTTTAGGGATACCTTCTACTAAGTTAATAAGATGTTTACAAATATCCCAAGATTCCCCTCCATTACTTAGATGTCTTTCTATGTATGGAATTAAAGAGAAGATGATTTGTGAAGCAGATTTTGCTTTTGTTTTTATCTTATAAATTTTTTGATCAATATCAGACCATCTCAAGGGATGTTTATAAACTGATCGTCCAATCATGACACCATCAAAATCATTTAAAGCTTCTAATGATTCATCGATATCTGTGAAACCCCCATTGATTTCTATTAATAAGTCTGGATTTATTTTTTTTAATTTTTTTACTACATCATACTTAAGTGGAGGTATGGTCCTGTTTTGTTTTGGATTTAGACCTTTTAGTATGGCTTTTCTAGCATGAACTGTAAATCTGTCTGCACCAGCATTTGCGATACACCTTACGAAATTATTCAAATGCATAAAACTGTCATCGTTGTCTACACCGATTCTGTGTTTAATCGTAACTGGTAAATTGCAGTTATTTTTTAAAGAGTTTATGCATTTTGCTACTTTTTCGGGATCTTTCATAAGTGAAGCGCCAAAATTTCCAGAACATACTCTTGGACTTGGACAGCCAACATTAAAGTTTATTTCGTCATAACCCCAATCCTGTGCCATTCGAGCAGCCTCTTTAAGGATTAAAGGATCGTCTCCACCAAATTGAATAGATATTGGGTGTTCTTCATTATTAAAATTTAGAAAATTTTCTTTTTTATTTGTGTAAATTAAACTTTGGGCCACGATCATCTCCGTATACAGGAGCGCTTTAGAACTTATTTTTCTCATTATCATTCTGAAATGTTTATCAGTGCAATCCATCATTGGAGCAATACTTAATTTATGAATATTTTTCGTAGAATTAGGTTGATTAAAACTCATTTCTTTATGTGATTTAAAAATATGAATCAATTTCTAACAAGAAGAATTTTTATTCTAATTCCTATTATGTCATTCTTAAAAATAATCTTTAAGCCTATGCAAGTGTTTGCTTCTTCATACAATTCTAGAGAAGAGTGGGATTTATCAAAGGAAGAATGGAAATCGAGGCTTAGTAAAGAATCCTATTATATTTTGAGGGAAGAAGGTACTGAAAGAGCTTTCAGTAGTGAATTAAATAATGAAAAAAGAAAAGGGGTATTTCACTGCGCAGGATGT
Source organism: Prochlorococcus sp. AG-402-K21 (assembly GCA_003216775.1). Classification (GTDB taxonomy): domain Bacteria; phylum Cyanobacteriota; class Cyanobacteriia; order PCC-6307; family Cyanobiaceae; genus Prochlorococcus_A. The sequence continues at coordinate 74,147 of QCII01000005.1, read as the reverse complement.
GATTTGCCGCTTTTTCTCTCAGATAAAAAATATGATAGTGGCACAGGATGGCCAAGCTTTTGGGATTCAATTCAAGGATCAATCGAAACAAAGATTGATTTCAAACTAATTGTTCCAAGAACTGAATATCATTGTTCTAGATGTGGAGGTCATCAAGGTCATGTCTTTAATGATGGGCCACCTCCTACAGGAAAAAGATACTGTAATAATGGCCTAGCATTAAGGTTTATTCCTGATTAGAAATTTGTGCGGCCTTCCGCAACTTGTTTTGTGCATCATTTTAATAGAGAATAGTTTTATTAATTTTTTAGAAATATGATTGAAAACCAATCAGACAATATTGATAATATAGAAAATAACGTTTCTGATCAGGATAAATCTTCCGAAGATGCTGCCCCTTTAGAGGATCCGATAATTAAAAATGATGAATCATCTCAAAAAATAGACGAAATAAATACTGAAGAATTAAAAAATACTATTTCCAATAATGATGCAAGGTTAGAACAATTAGAAAAAGAGCATGAAACATTAAAAAATCAATATGTAAGAATTTCTGCAGATTTTGATAATTTTAGGAAAAGACAGTCGAGGGATCAGGATGATTTGAAAATCCAACTTGTTTCTAAGACTTTAACCTCAATACTTCCTATTGTTGATAATTTTGAGAGGGCAAGACAACAACTTAAACCAGAAAGTGAAGAGGCGCTTGCTCTTCATAGAAGTTATCAAGGATTGTATAAACAATTAGTAGAAGTTTTAAAACAACAAGGAGTCGCGCCTATGAGAGTGGTTGGTCAGCAATTTGATCCAACTTTGCATGAAGCAGTATTAAAAGAGCCAAGTGAAGAGCTTAATGAAGATTTTATTATCGAAGAATTACAGCGAGGATATAATTTAGAAGGCAAGGTCTTGAGACATGCTCTAGTTAAAGTTTCTATGGGACCTGGCAAACAAGATTCACAAGATGAAGTAGAAAAGGATAAAGTTGAAGAGGATATTGATTCAGATGAAAATACTTCTGAAGATGTATAAATTCCAAATTTTTACTTGAGCATTATCTAATGGCTGATTTTTACCAAATACTTGGAGTTTCCAGAGATGCTGATGCGGATACTTTAAAAAGGGCCTATAGAAAATTAGCAAGACAATATCATCCTGACGTTAATAAAGAACCTGGCGCTGAAGATAAATTTAAAGAAATTGGTAAGGCTTATGAAGCATTAGCCGATCCTGAAACTAGAGCTAGATATGATCAGTTTGGTGAGGCTGGTCTAGGAGGTGCAGCTGGAATGCCCGATATGGGTGACATGGGTGGCTTTGCAGATTTATTTGAAACCTTTTTTAATGGCTTTGGCGGACAAAATCCACAGGGAGGAAGAACTCAAAGAAGAGGACCTCAACAAGGCGATGATTTAAGGTATGACCTTAATGTTGATTTTAAGGATGCAATATTTGGTCAACAAAGAGAAATTAAAATTCCTCATCTCGAGACATGTGAAGTTTGTAGTGGAACGGGTGCTAAACCAGGGACCGGACCAAAAACCTGTCCAACTTGTGGAGGAAGTGGACAAGTTAGAAGAGCTACTAGAACACCATTTGGTAATTTTACACAAGTAGCTGAATGTCCCTCATGCAATGGAGTTGGTCAAATAATCGCAGATCCATGTGCAAGTTGCGGTGGTAATGGAGTAAAGCAAGTCAGAAAAAATTTACGAATTAATATTCCTGCCGGAGTTGATACTGGTACTAAATTAAGAGTTTCTGGAGAAGGAAATGTAGGCTTGAGAGGTGGTCCACCTGGAGATCTTTATGTATTTATAAAGGTGAAAAATGATTCAAAATTAAAAAGAGATGGTGTAACTATTTATTCAGAAATAGCTGTGAGTTATCTACAGGCTATTTTAGGTGATACTGTTGAAATTGTTACAGTTGATGGAAACGTTAATTTAAAAATCCCAAGCGGTACTCAACCAAATACAACTCTTTCACTCGAGAATAAAGGGGTACCTAGACTTGGTAATCCAGTTGCAAGAGGAAATCATGAAGTTTTAGTGAAGGTAAAATTGCCAACGCGCATTACTGAGGAAGAGCGAAAGCTTTTAGAAGGTTTAGCTTCTCAATATTCTGATAAAAATATCAATTCTAGTAGTGGTCTTTTTAGTAAATTATTTGGTAAAGAATCTTAATGCCTCTTTTAAAGTATTTGGATCTTAAATCAGTTCCATGCCCTTTAAATGTAGTAAAAATTAAATTGGCTTTAGAGAAGTTATCGAAAAATGAGCAACTTATAGTTGAATTAGACACGGGTGAACCAGAAGAAATGGTATTAAATAATCTTAAAGTGATGGGATGTTTGTTTATACAAATCAAAAAAAATGAAAAATTTTTAAAAATAAAAATTGTGAATGAAAAATAAAAGTAAACATTTAGGTTTAGTTACGAAAAAATTTAATGAATTTTTTTTAGTTGACTTAAAAAACAACGAAAACTTTGGAAATAATGAAAGATTTTTGTGTAAGGTGAGGAAGGCCATAAATTTTAAAGACCAATTTATTTATGTTGGAGATGAGGTAGTAATTGATAATATCGATCTAGAAAGCAAACGGGCAGTAATAAAAAGTCTAATACCAAGACAAAATTTGTTAACCAGACCATCAGTTGCAAATATTTCGAATATTTATATTGTTTTTTCCGTTGCAGAGCCAGAGTTAAATTTATCTCAAGTTAATAGGTTTTTAATATCAGCAGAATCGATAGGTGTTGAAGTTTCATTAGTTTTGACAAAGTGTGATTTAATATCTGATCAAAAACGGACTTTATTACTTGATAAATTTGCAAAATGGGGTTACCAAGCAATAACTTTAAATTTACAGAAATCTGATTATTTTAAAAATTTTTTAGCTGAGTTAAAGCAAAAACAGTGTTCTATTTTGATGGGTCCCTCTGGTGTTGGTAAAACGACACTACTTAACATGATAATTCCCAGCCTTCATAACATTACTGCTCCAGTTTCTAGGAAAATCAAGAGAGGGAAAAACACTACTCGAAATGTTGAATTATTTTCTATTTCAAACCAAAGTTACATTGTGGATACTCCTGGTTTTAATATGCAACCTCTAGAGGTTGATCCTAGTTTGTTACCAAACCTTTATTCTGAAATATATAAACAAGTAATTGATGCAGGAATTAGGTGTAAATTTCGTAATTGCTTACATTTAAATGACGAGGGTTGCAATTTAAATAAGTCTTTCGAAAGATATTCTTTTTATAAGGAAATGATGGAGTCTTTTAAGAGTCACTATTATCAAAACCAGGAAGATTAAGATTTAATCCACCAGTAAGATCATTCATTCTTTCTTTCATAGTGGTAGTAGATAATTCATGGGCTTTTTGCATGGCTTGTAAAATATTTTGCTCTATTTTTTCTATATCTGAATTTAAAATATTTTCTTGCACTTCTACCTTCAAAGGTAGTTGGTTGCCACTTATCCAGACTTTCACCATTTCATCATCACTTTTCCCTTCAATCTCCATATTTTCAAGCTCATCTTGCAATTTTTGAGCATCTTGCTGAATTTGTTTAGCTTTTTTAAAAGCTTCTGTAAGTTGTCCAAAGTTAGGAAGTCCAAAACCCGCCATTTTATTAAAAAGTTTCTTTAATAAGGATAGTCAAAACCAATCATTCTAACTTCCGGTTGCAAATAAATCCCCTTTTTTTGTAGTACTTTTTGTTGAATTAAAGTTATTAATTCAAAAATATCTTTTGAACTTGCTGAAGAATTGTTAATTATAAAATTTGAATGCATTGTAGAAATTTCTGCGCCGCCAATTTTAGATCCTTTTAAACCCATATCATCAATTAATTTTGCTGCATAACTATTTTCAGGATTTTTAAAAACACTACCAAAACTTGGTTGATGATATGGCTGAGTATCTGTTTTATATTTAAGGTTATTTTTGGTTGTTTGAATTAATTTTTCGAGATCTCCATTAGGCTCAAAATGTAGTTTTGCACTAATAATTGATAAATCATTATTTTGGAAAGAGCTAAATCTATATTCAAAATTTATATCTTTTTTCTCAATTTCAAGTGTTTCATGAGTTTTATTATTAATTACTTTCACAGAAATAAGATTTTTAGCTAGCGATAAATTACCTGTACCAGCATTCATATAAATTGCTCCTCCTAATGTTCCTGGAATTCCTACAGCCCATTCTCCTCCTTGTAATCCATTTTTAGCGAGAGAATTAGATAATGTTGGCAGCATTACACCTGCTTCCGCTTCAACAATTCCCGAACATGGCTCTATTCTCAATGATTTCATTTTTTTTGTACATATAACTAAACCTTTTATGAAAATATTATTTATTAAAAGATTTGAACCTGCACCTATTATTTGGCATCTTTGTTCATTTAAATTAGCCCATTTCATTAGATATGAAAATTCCTCAATACTTCTTGGTTCAGAAAAGTATTGAGCTACACCTCCAACTTTTATAGTTGTATAATTACTTAGGTTACAGTTATCAGAAATAATTTTTTTGTTCATAAATTAGTGAAGTATTCAATCTTTTTTCCCATTTAAAATTGACCAGAAATTATGACAGTCACCAGCCCCCATATTCAAAATTAAATCCCCTTTTTGAGTTAATTCTTCAAAGTTCTTTGTAATTTCATAATAATTGGTTATGTAACTAACATTTTTGTTTTGTTTATAAATCAAATCAGTAATAATTCTTGAATTAATTTTATCTTCATTTTTTTCCCCTGCTGCATAAATACTAGTTACATAAATAACATCTGCTTTTGATAACTCATTTGCGAATTCTTTCGCGAATTGCTTTACTCTAGAGTATCTATGAGGCTGAAATACAGCTACTAATCTACTTTTTTGAGATTGATTATTATGTATATTTCTAATAAATAATCTTCCTAATTTAATAGTTTCTTTTATTTCGTTTGGGTGATGTGCATAATCATCATATAATTTTCTTTTAGCAATTTGACCTCTGAATTCAAATCTTTTTTTTGGCAGTTTTAGGTATTTAATATTTTTTTTAATTTCTAAAAAGTCTATACCGATCATTCTTGAAGCTGCTATTGCAGCGGTGACATTTGATAAGTTATGTAATCCTGGAATTGGAATATTTAAACTACTAATAAAATTTTCATTTTCATAATATTCCCCAATCGTATGATTTTCATTAATTTCAGTAGGGATTAATGCATAAGCTACGTTGTTTGTTGTAGTGTTCGACCACTTGCTATCGGAACAAAAATTATTTCTCGTATTTTCGCAATCAAAATTAAATAATAATTTTTTAGAATTTGCAGCAAACTTTTTAAAAGTAGATATAACGTCGCTTAAATTAGAAAAGTGATCGCAATGATCAAAATCAATGTTATTAATTATTCCAATATCAGATTTGTATTCACCTATTGTCCCATCTGATTCATCAACTTCAGCTACTAAGAATTTTGTATTTTCCAAATGACAATTAGAGTTGTAAATAGGAATTATTCCTCCTGTTATTGAAGAAGAATTATGTGTACATAATTCAAGAAGTGTTGAGAGAAATGTACTGGTTGATGTTTTTCCATGGCTGCCTGCCACTGCCAATGCAGTATAAGTTTGCATTAACTTCGCAAGTATCTCTGAACGATGTTTTATTGGTAAATTTTTTTTTCTACAGTACGAAAATTCTTCATTTTCTGGTTTAATTGCTGAGCTTACAACAAAATTAATCAATTTGTTGTTAAATTTTGAAGTTACAAATTCAATATTTTGTCTTAGTTGAGAATAAAAAATTATTGCCCCTAGTTGCTCTAATTTATTAGTTTCATTGTTTTTAACCAAATCAGATCCCGAAACCGAATAACCTTTTTTAAGCAAACCCATTGCAATTGCTGACATTCCAATGCCTCCAATCCCAATAAAATGAAAATGATACTTAGGCAGAAATTCTTTATCCAATGTTTATCTTTTGCTAAGACCAAAATAACTTGTTGGCAAAATTTTGGTATTTTTTCTTAAAAAAAAATGTTTTTTTTCCTGGAATTAATACAAAACTAGACTTATTTGCTTAATAAATCAAAAAAACCTTACGTTATTGCACAAAATTCTGTATGATCAGCAACTTAGGTTAATCATTTAGAAATTTTTAGTTATGACTTTGCGTGTTGCAATTAACGGGTTTGGCAGAATCGGTAGAAACTTTATGCGCTGTTGGCTTAGTAGAGGCGCTTATACCAATATTGAGGTGGTTGGTATTAATGTTACTTCAGATCCTAAGACCAATGCTCATCTTCTAAAATACGATTCAGTCCTTGGTCAACTTGATGGTGTTGATATTCAATATACTGATAACACTTTTGTAATTAATAACAAAACAATTAAATGCTTTTCTGATAGAAACCCAATGAATCTTCCTTGGAAAGACTGGGGTGTAGATTTAGTGATTGAATCAACTGGAGTTTTTAATACAGATGTAGGTGCAAGTAAGCACTTGGAAGTAGGAGCAAAAAAAGTAATTTTAACTGCGCCTGGTAAAGGTGCTGGTGTTGGTACTTACGTAGTTGGAGTAAATGCTGATAAATATAACCATAAAGATTATGATATTTTGAGTAATGCTAGTTGTACTACAAACTGCTTAGCTCCAGTAGTTAAAGTTTTAGACCAAACTTTTGGGATTAATAAAGGTTTGATGACTACAATTCATAGCTATACAGGCGATCAAAGGATTTTAGATAATAGTCATAGAGATCTTAGGAGGGCTAGAGCCGCTGCAACTAATATTGTTCCTACTTCTACGGGTGCAGCTAAGGCGGTAGCATTAGTTTATCCAGAAATGAAAGGCAAATTAACGGGTATCGCAATGAGAGTGCCAACACCAAATGTTTCAGCAGTGGACTTTGTTTTCGAATCTTCTAAATCTGTGACAAGCGAGGATGTTAATAATGCTCTTAAAGAAGCTTCATTAGGTTCAATGAAGGGAATTATTAAGTACGGAGATGAACCATTAGTGTCAAGCGATTATGCAGGAACTAATGAATCATCAATTGTAGATAGTGATCTTACTATGTGTATCGGTGATAATCTTGTTAAGGTTCTTGCATGGTATGACAATGAGTGGGGCTATAGCCAGAGGGTTGTAGACTTGGCAGAGATTGTTGCTAAAAACTGGGAATAATTAAATAATTAAAAGTGTTTAAAAGGTGAATTGTTCAATATATTATTTTTCTTATGATCTTTAAATTCTATTGAACCTTTACCTTTCGTAAAAAAACCAATTTCCTTAATATTCTTGTCTAGCTTAGAAAGTTTATTGGCCCATTTTTTGGGTAATGAGAAAACTAATTGGTAATCTTCACCTCCAAAAAAATAATATTCATCCCATTTATCTCCCTCTGGCCAATCCTTATCTTTGGGTATTTTCTCATAATTGATGATTGCTTTACAGTCGCTAGCTATTGCTAAATCTTGTAAGGCTTGAAATAGACCATCACTGCTATCAGTGCATCCAATTCTTTTAATTTTTTTATTGGAGCGACTTTTAATAAGATTTTTTAGAAAATTTTGTGTAATTTTTGGGCGACAAAAATGTTCAATTGACTTACTTATTATTTTTTTGCTGAGAAAAATATCATTGCCAAAAGTAATTTGATTTTGTACCATAAATCCCAGTTTGCTAAGACCATGAATTCCTGTGGTTAAGATAATTTCTCCTGGTTTACATGCGTTTCTTAGCAACTTTAGTTCTCCTTGAATACCAAGAGCTGTAATTGATATTGTTTTTTGTTTCCCACTTGAACAATCTCCTCCAAGAATTATCCCACCATACTTTTTTAAAGCTTTATTTATTCCTCTATATAATTCCTCAACCCAAACCCACTCAGTTTCAGGAGGTAATATTAGGCTTATTGTAATTCCTATAGTTCTTTTACTACCACTTGATACTAAGTCAGAGATGTTGCTGACAACTGCTTTCCATCCAAGATCTTGAGGAGAAATAGTAATATCATTGAAATGAATATTCTCTACCAAAGAATCATTATTAACAAGCAAGGAATCATTTTTAGTTTTGATTAAAGCGCAATCATCTAAAACTTGATTTTTAGGCATAAATTTTCCAAGCCTATTTATTAATTCTTTTTCGCCAATATCTTTTAATATTTCTTTATGCATTTAATTTGAGGTTTTCAAGTCCTTCCATAACATCAATTGAATTAATTGTGTCATCTTTCGTTAGCTCTTCTAAGACATCAAAACCATCTACAACATAACCAAACGCAGCATTCCTTCCATCAATTAAATTCCGACCTGCTGGATTTAATTCTGCTTCATATAAGAAGAAGAAGAATTGCGACGAGCCATCATCAACTGCTTTATTTGAGTGGGACCATCCTAAAGTTCCAAGTGTTGCGAAAGGTAATGTTGGTGTTTCAGTGTAAAGTCCTACATCTTCAAAAGTTTGATTATAAAAAGTATCCTTTTCATCAGGAATTCTTATTTCAAGAGGAACGTTACGTTCTTCATTTGTTTGAGGATCTACATAACCAATTTCTTCACCAAGTGGATCTCCTGTTTGAAGAACAAAAAATTCTTCTGCTCTATTGATTGGTAAATCTTTATAGAAATTTTTTGAAGATAAATCTATAAATGCTCCTGCTGTAAGTGGGGCGTTAAACCCATCTATTATGGCTTTCATATCTCCTTTAGAAGTTTTTATATTTACTTTTGCTCTGCCTAATAATCTTGGTAGATTATCAAATTCTTCTGGGATATAGTAAGGAAATTCGTCAGGTAGAAAATATTCTTCTAATCCACCTATTTTATCTAATGCCTCTTTTCGAGTAGCTATAAATGAATACTTATCCTTTGATTTAGCATGATCTAGCAGGCTATTAAAATTTTCTTTGAGTTCTAAAAATGTTATTTCAGCAATGTTCTTTTTATCGTCTGGTAATTCTTTGATAATTCGATTTTGGTATTTTTTTTGTAAAGATTGACATTTTGTAACAGTTTTTATTAAGGCTGGCCATCTTCCGCCTCTTACAAGGTCACTAGTTTCTTCCAACTTATGTTGAAGTTCTTGTAACTCAATTTGCTTGATAGGGAGTGCATTTCTGAGGATTGCATTAGGGTCTTTTACTGCATTTCCAGTAGGTAAATCAGCTAGAACTTGAATCGGTTTAAAGAGAAAAACCTGTAAACAAATGATTGATAGAATTAAGAAAAGTTTGTTCTGATTTGATAAGAATTTTTGCATAGCACTCTTGCAGGTTTATGATCCTTGGGGATGTAATACAGGAATGATTTCCAGTAACGATTTTCGCACAGGTACCACCATCGAATTGGATGGACAAGTTTGGCGTGTTGTAGAATTTCTACATGTCAAGCCTGGTAAGGGTTCTGCTTTTGTGCGAACAAAATTAAAATCAGTTCAAAGCGGCAATGTGGTTGAAAAAACTTTTCGAGCCGGAGAATCAGTACAGCAGGCTATCCTTGAGAAGTCTAACCTGCAACACACTTATGTGGAGTCTGGAGGTTATGTTTTTATGGATATGACAAGTTTTGAAGAAACAAGACTTTCCGCTGACCAAATAGGGAAAGGTGCAAAGTATTTGAAAGAAGGAATGGAGGTTAACGTTATTTTCTATAATGGAAAAGTTTTAGAAGTTGAACTTCCAATTTCTATTACTTTAAAAGTTACAGAGACTGATCCTGGAGTTAAAGGTGATACTGCTAGTGGGGGCACTAAACCAGCTATTCTAGAAACAGGTGCTCAAGTTATGGTTCCTTTATTTATTTCTGTGGGAGAAATGATTAAAGTTGATACTCGTAATGATAGTTATCTTGGACGCGAAAATTAATGGCTATGAAATTAGATCACGAAGACTTAAATCGCTTAATAGAGAAAATCACAAAAAGTGATATTCAAGAATTCTCACTTGAGGGAGAAGATTTTAAACTCGAAATAAAACGGAATTTATTTGATCAGAACCAATTTACTCATAACTTAAATTCTAATAATTCAGTTGATAGGCAAATATTTGCTAATCAAAAATCCTTAAACGATAGTGTACCTAAAGTTAACGAGCCTGAGGAAGCTCAGGTAGCCCCTCCTGGACGTTCTGATCTTACTGATATAACTTCTCCTATGGTTGGGACGTTTTATAGGGCTTCAGCGCCTGGTGAGGAACCATTTGTTGAAGTAGGAAGCAACATTAAGGTAGGTCAAACCATTTGTATTTTGGAAGCCATGAAATTAATGAATGAAATTGAATCTGAATATAACGCTGAAATAGTAGAGATTCTTGTTGAAAATGGGACGCCAGTTGAATTTGGTCAAGTTTTAATGCGTATTAAACAGTCTTGAATATTTAGTCATTTCTATGGCAGTTTTTATTGCTTCAATCATGCTTTGACATTGAGCTTTTCCTTTTCCAGCAATATCAAAACCCGTTCCATGATCTGGAGATGTTCTTATAAAAGGTAAACCAATAGTTGTATTGACTGAGAAATTAAGAGCTATAACTTTCATTGGGATTAAACCTTGATCATGATACATAGCAAGAATGCCATCATGTTTTTCGCCATCTTTGTCTCTCCAAGCTTTGGAGGAAGAATTCCAGCAACTATCTGGTGATAAAGGGCCAAATAATTTAATATCTTTATTTTTTTTATTCCAAGAAATTAATGCATCCTTGAGCCAATCTATTTCTTCATTCCCCAATATACCTTCCTCGCCAGCATGAGGATTTAATCCAGCAACTTTGAATATAGGTTTATTAGTATATGTATTACAAAACTCTTTGAAAAGATCTAATTTAGCGTGGATTAACTTTGTATTTAGCTTTTTTGGCACTTCACAAAGTGGTATGTGAGTTGTAGCTAGTAAGGTATTGAATCTCCACCCTGTTATTGGTGATTTGGCAGTAAATAACATTCCAATATTTTTTACTCCACATGATTTTGCTAATACTTCAGTTTGTCCTGAGAAATAATGACCTGCTAAAGACCATGATTTTTTGCAAATTGGTCCAGTCACAAGTGCGGAATTAGGATATTTTTTTACAATTTCAATTGCTTTTATCAAGTAATTAAAACTTGAATCGCCATAACTTGATTTAGATTCATTTTTAGAAGAGGAACTTCCAAGATCATGAATTTGTAAATTATTAGGATTTGCAATGTTGTCTAATCCTAGAGTTTTAAGCTGTGTGTATGTGTTTTGAAGATGTTTTTTTGAACCAACTAATATGATTTCAATATCTTTTGGCACCTGATTTGAATAAAGAGCTTTTAAAATTATTTCAGGTCCAATTCCAGACTCATCTCCCACGCTCAATATAATTTTTAATTTATTATCAGTATTTTTAATATTCATAAAATTTATCAACTATTTAAAAAACAGTTTTTTAAACCTACTTTATAGCTTTTATAAGTTAGTTTATATCCAAGTTTTTCGCATAATAATTTATTAGAAACTCTTCTGTTTTCCATCCAAAAAGACTGAGCGATAGGTGACAATTCTTTTTTTGCATTTTCAAATAATATTGGCTCAGGCATTTTTAGATTAAGTAAATCGTAGCAATATTGAATTACTTCTAATTGAGAGCAGGGTTCATCATCAGCAATATTTATAATTTGGTGAAATTTTAAACAATCTTTATTTTGTAATATATAAATAATGGCATGTGTAATATCAGCTACATGGATTCTTGAAAATACTTGATCTTTTTTAGTTATAATCCGAATTTTTTGATTTCTGATTGCTTCAAAAGTGGATCTTCCAGGTCCATAAATACCTGGTAACCTAAAAATTTGTACGGGCAAACCAGATTCAATCCATTGTTTCTCGCAATTTAATCTATGTTGGCTTCTTTTTTGAGAGGGATTAGGTTGATCTATTTCAGAAACCCAATCACCTTCCGTATTTCCATATACTCCTGTTGTTGATAAGTATCCAATCCATTCAAGGGATAAACTTTTTAGTTTATTTTGAAGAGTTTTTAGAACTGGATCGTAACCAGTTTTGTCTGGAGGTATACAACTAAGAATATGTGTAACTCCATCAAAAATTTTTTCATTAGGCACCATATTATTTTCACTGTTAAAAACAAAACTATTTGGATCCTTTTTTTCAGATCTCGAACTTGTCAAAGCAGTACAACCGAAATTTCTTATAGTTTTTGCAAAAAAACTACCGCTGAAACCACATCCTAAGATTAAAAATTTTTGTTTATTTCCTAGTAAGCTTGCTTTATTCTTCATATGATATTAAAGTAGTACATATGTATTATTAAAATGATGAAGGCAACTGTTAATCCTGATTTAAATTCAAAATTTCTCTCCACGAGCAAAAGTTATACCCTTATTAGAGAAAAAAAAATAGTTTTAGTTGATATTAGATTCTATCAAAAATTATTTGCGCTCTTCATTGCATTGTCTACATTTTTAATAATCCCAGAATCCCCAAGAGAATTGGAAAATATATGTGAGAAAAATAATCCTAAACAATTATGTGATGTTTGGTAGTCAAGCAGCTTCATAATTTGGTTCATCTGTTTCATGCTTCTTACTACTAACATTGAAATTAGGATTAGCCCATTGCAATAATCTTATAGCTAATCTTAAATCTCCTTCTAACCAAGCTCTTATAGCCATCGCTCTTCTGGGGTCATAAAATTTTTGTCTTCTATACCAATACAAAGCATTTTCATCCGATTTATCACCATTACAAGAAAGACATGCAGGCACGCAATTTTCTGTTGTACTTAAGCCACCTTGGCTTCGGGGTAAAACATGGTCTATTGATTCGGATGGTTTGCCGCAATATATACAACTCTTTCCTGTAAATCTATGAATTGACTTTCGCCATTGTCTAAATCTGAACTTAGGACATAAATCCTCTAAAAAAACCGCATCATTGATATGCATTCAGATTATTTAATTAAGTAAATAATGGCTTGAATATATAAAAAGTCAATATTTAAATATTATTTTTAAGTCTAAATTTCTAAATTAAATTATAATTTAGTGTTCAAAGATACAAAATAAAATTTATTACTTAATTGAAAAATTGCAAAATTCAAAGATCAAATTAATAGCTATATCTTTCAAGCGTTTCTTCGGTGAAATCTTCATTAGTTTCTTCTAATTCTTTTTCTAATTTTTTTCTTTTTCTTTCTCTTTCTTTTGCTTCTTTTTGCTTTCTTTCTTCTTCTTTTTGTAAATCTCTCTCTAGTTGCCTATTTGGATGAAGATTATCCAAGTATTGAACGCAATAACTAAATTTTTCACTTTCTCTTATAACCGTTTCAGTAATTTGAGATGCTGCTTGTTTAGGTGAGACTTTGAAAATCCCCCCTTTTTGTTTTTTAATGTATGTATATGCTGCTTCCCAACTGCTTTCATGGTCATTCCCGCCTTCTCTCATACTACAAAAAATTTCTGCTCCAAAAGAACTTGCATTTACTTTTGGAGTAGTAAGGGTTAGAGGAGTGCAAATTCCTATCACTAATAATATTAGTTTTTTCTTCTTGAATCTTTGCATTAGGCTTTTATCTTCTATTTAAAAATATCTTTTATTGAGAATATGTCTATAGAAATTTAAGATTTAATTACTCCAAATATATTTAAGCATTTCACAACTAAAGGAAGAATTAAAAGAACAGTAATCAATCTTACTGCGTGTAGAGTTGCCACAGCAGCTCCCACTCCGTACTCAGACCCTACAAGACTCATTCCGCTAATTCCACCCGGAGCAGCTCCTAGAATTGTTGTTATTATGTCTATATTAAGTAATCTGCTTGTCCATAATCCAATTGCTAATCCAGTAATAACTAAAGTAAAAGTTATTAATATGGCTGGCCTCCATAAGTTTTGAATATCAGCTAATGAGCCTTTTGTTAATGATGTACCAATGACTGTTCCAATTCCAATTTCTAGCATTGTTCTTGTTCCGATTGGCCACTCTGCTATGTCGACTTTGCCACTGATGCTAAGTATGCTTGAACCTATTAAAGCACCTGCGAGAGGAGCAGCAGGAATTCCTGTTTTTAGAGCTAACGCTCCAAAAATAAAACCTGCAATTAGATAATAAATTAAATTTATGTTAGGCATAAATTTCTAGAATGTTTGCACATAATATTAGAAAAATCTTTTTTTGTTTAAGTTTATAGTCAAATAATATTTTTGGTTTCCTCTCGTAATGTCCCCTTTTGTTGGCATAATATTAACTAAAGCATGAATTTTTATGTCTTCACAAATTTCATATAAAGATAATAAAAACCGCATAAGGAAAAAATTATCTTTTTTTGAGGGTGGCCACCAGCTGGAAAAATTAGAATTTGCCCTTGCAATAGCCCAAACGAATGGTGATGAACAAAAATCAATTGTTCTTAGAAAAAAGATTGTTGAATTAGGCGGAAATGTTGAAGAGCCAGGAACTTGACTTAATTTCCCTCAAGATATTTAGATACCACAACTAATGCTTCACCAGCTTGTTGGCTTGTAATTTTACCGAGGTCAAGAAGTGAACTACTTATAGCAGAAACTACCGTAATGATATCTCTATCATTTACGTAACCTAAGTGTCCGACTCTAAATATTTTTCCCTTCAGATGATCTTGACCACCAGCTAGTAATATATTAAACTTTTTCTTTATTTTTTTTCTAAATTCTTCAGCATCAATTCCTAAAGTCTTTATTGCAGTAATTGAAGGACTTAAAGATTTTTCATCAGCAAATAACTTTAGATTTAAAGCCTTTACAGCATTACTCATTGCTATTTTATGTTTATTGTGTCTTAAGAAAATATTATCTAAGCCTTCTTCTCTCATCATTTTTAAAGCTTCATCTAAAGCAAAAACCAAATTAACTGCTGGGGTATATGGATTACTGTTACTTAAAAGACTTTTTCTATAGGATTTTAAATTTAAATAAAATTTTGGTAAATTAGATTTTTCTGCAGCTTCCCAAGCTTTTTGGCTCATTGCTACAAAACTAAGCCCTGGAGGTATCATATATCCCTTTTGTGAACCTGAAGCAACGATATCTAATTCCCATTCATCTACTGGTACATTGCAAGCTCCAAGACTTGTAACGCAGTCAACAATTGATAAAGCTGTGCTGTGTTCGCGAATATATGAACTTATAGTTTTTAGATCATTGATTACACCTGTTGAGGTTTCAGAATGAGTCAAAATAACTGCCTTTATTTCTTTTTGTTTATCTTCCTCTAATACCTTTTTGAATTCCTCTGGATCAAGTGGAGTTCCCCATTCGGAATCAATTTTTATTACTTCTAGACCAAATTCTTTAGCAACTTTTACCCATCTTTCGCCAAATTTTCCATTTTCTCCACAAATTACTTTATCTCCCTTACTTAAGGTATTTATTATTCCAGCCTCCATTGCAGCAGTCCCACTACCAGTAATTGTTAGAACATCATTTTGCGTTTGATGAAGCCACTGTAAATTTTTAGTAGTACTTTCTACTAGATCTTGGAATTCTTTACTTCGATGGCCTATTGGATGCTTACTTAATGCTTGTAAAACTTTTTCTGGAACTGGTGTGGGTCCAGGAATCATCAATGATAATTTTTGTTGTATGGCCACTTTTTGTTAAATAGGTCATTCTTAGATTAGTTCTCATTATATATTTTTCAATTACTTGATTTGAAAAAAGGATTTTCTTTACCTTTGTGGGTTGCTGGAGCTGCTAGGTCAGCATTAAAAAAACTAGTAGGGTTACCATTTGAGAATTATGAACTAATAAAAATTCCCAATGAAAAAAGAGAAATAAGAATCGAGATTCATTCTGTTGGTTTACTTAAAGATGACTCACATGCATTAGGAATTTCTTTTGCAAAGTCTGGATTAGATCTTGACATTACACAAAACTTAGAAATATGGACAATAGCCTCTTTAGAAAAAATTTCTTTTAATAATTCTTTTCAAACAACTCCAATAAATATTATTGCAGGATCTGGTGTGGGTATCAAAGAGGATACTTCAGAGATATGTATTTCTGATTTTGCAAAAGAAGTTTTATATGAAAATTTATTAGATAAAATTCCTGAGGGCTTTAATTTGAATTTAGAAATTATTTTCCCAAATGGGGTGTTTTTAGCTGAAAGAACAAGTAATAAGTCATTTGGTATCGTTGATGGATTATCTATTATTGGTACTTCTGCTGAGACTTATTCAAGTGCTTCACCTGATCAATTAGAACAGGCTAAAACTAAGCTGGCAAAGTTAATTCAGAATGATTTTAAAGGGAAAGTTGTTTTTGTTATTGGTGAAAATGGGTTAAATTTGGCAAAAACTTATAATGTCAATTTGCCAATTATCAAAATTGGAAATTGGATAGGACCATTATTAGTTGATGCTGCAATAAAAAAAGTTAAAACTGTAATTCTTTTTGGTTATCATGGAAAATTAATTAAATTAGCAGGTGGTATTTTTCATACACATAATCATTTAGCTGATGCAAGAATAGAGATTCTTGTTTATTTGGCCGTTCAAGAAAAGGTACCATCTGAAATAATAGTTCAATTATCTCAGTTAAATAATGTTGAGGATGCACTATTATTTCTTGAAAGATTTAATCAATCTTTAGCTGATAAATTATTTAAGAATTTATCAAACACCATTGAAAAGCGTTCTTTTGATTATGTAAATAGGTATCTAAAAACTGATATGGAAATCGCATCAATTATTTTTGATAGAAAAAGGAAAATAAGGTGGGCTGGAATTTACGGTTATAAGTATATTTCTTATTTTAAACAAGATTAATTTGTGATTCATTATGCTTTTGTAAATAAATTGAGCTAACTTTTATACATGAGTCAAACATCTTTAAACAAAGAACGAGATCCTTCAATATTAATTTTAGATTTCGGATCTCAATATTCTGAATTGATTGCAAGAAGAATTCGAGAAACTAATGTTTTTTCTCTTGTAGTAAGCAATTGTATTTCAATTGAAGATATTAAAGACATTAATCCTAAAGGGATCATTTTGAGTGGAGGTCCAAATTCTGTATATGAACAAAATGCTCCTAAATGTGATGAAAAAATTTTTAATTTAGGAATTCCTATTCTTGGCATATGCTATGGAATGCAATTAATGGTCAAAGAACTTGGAGGATCTGTTATTTCAGCAACTAAAAAAGCTGAATATGGTAGAGCACCAATAAAAATTGATCACAAATCTGACCTACTTTCTGATGTAGAAGATAAATCTATAATGTGGATGAGTCACGGCGATTCAATTAATTATTTACCTGATGGATTTAATAAAATTGCTCATACAGAAAACACACTCCACGCAGCTATATCAAATGATATAAAGAAATTATTTGGCGTACAATTTCATCCTGAAGTTATTCATTCAGAGTTCGGGATGACGGTGATTAAAAATTTTGTTTATAAAATTTCTAGTTGTGAGGCTGATTGGACAACTGAAACCTATTTAGAGGAAACTATTCCCCGCATAAGAGAGCAAGTTGTTAATAAGAAAGTTTTGCTTGCCTTGTCAGGAGGGGTTGATTCCTCCACTCTTGCTTTTCTTCTTAATAAAGCAATTGGCAATCAGCTTACATGCATGTTTATAGATCAAGGTTTCATGAGAAAAGGTGAACCGGAATTTTTAATGAATTTTTTTGATAAGAAATTTCATATAAAGGTGGAATATATTAATGCGAGGGAACGGTTTATTGCCAAATTAAAAGGAATTACAGATCCAGAACAAAAAAGGAAAATCATTGGTGAAGAATTTATTAGAGTATTCGAAGAAGAAAGTAATAGATTAGGACCTTTTCAGTACTTAGCTCAAGGAACGCTTTATCCCGATGTTATTGAAAGTGCTGGTACTAATATTGATCCTAAGACAGGAGAAAGAATAGCTGTAAAAATAAAGAGTCATCATAATGTGGGTGGATTACCAAAAGATTTACAATTTAAATTAGTTGAGCCTTTAAGAAAACTTTTTAAAGATGAAGTCCGTAATTTGGGAGCTGCATTAGGTTTGCCTAATGAAATTATAAAAAGGCATCCTTTTCCAGGACCAGGATTAGCGATTAGAATCTTGGGGGAAGTTACGAGTGAAAAACTCGATTGTTTAAGAGATGCAGACTGGATAGTGAGAGATGAAATTAAAAAAGCAGGCCTTTATGATGATATTTGGCAAGCTTTTGCAGTATTGTTACCAGTTAAAACAGTAGGAGTTATGGGAGATAAAAGGACTTATGCATGGCCAATAGTTTTGCGTTGCGTGTCTAGTGAAGATGGTATGACAGCAGACTGGTCAAAAATACCTTTTCAAACCTTAGAGAGAATTTCTAATAGAATCGTTAACGAGGTAGTTTTAGTTAATAGAGTTGTTTATGATATTACAAGTAAACCTCCCGGAACTATTGAGTGGGAATAAGTTATAGGGTCAAAATGTAGTCATATCCTCATTCTTGCGGTTTGTCACGGGTTTGTCACGCATGATATAGTAACGAAACTACTGGGATTTCAACCCCTCTTTTTGTCACGGGTTTGTCATTGACCTAATTGACTATCTCTTAAGATAAATCGTATAAAGTCTATTTTCTCTACAGTTGGTATATTAATTAAAAGTAAATTCTGATATGAAAAAACGAACTGCTTTTATTGGTGTAATATTATCTTTCATCCCATTAGGGCAACCATTATTAATTAAAACAGGTTTAGTTTTATCAACGGCAGGTTTGATTATATCTGTTACTGAAAAAGTAAATGCAGAAACTTCTAAGTTTTTTTTTGATAGAGGTTATGAAAAATCAAAAAAAGGAGATTATTATGGAGCGATTTCTGATTTCTCGAAAGCGATAGAAATTAATCCTTATGATGATTATGCATTCTATAATCGTGGATGGAACAAAGCAAAATTAAAAGATTATTACGGATCGATATCTGATTACACTAAAGCAATAGAAATTAATCCTAATGAGAGTGCTTATTACAATCGTGGAATTTCTAAAAGAAAATTAAAAGATTATTATGGAGCGATATCTGATTATAAAAAGTCGATAGAAATTAATCCACAAAAATTAGATGCATACAATAATATCTCATACATAAAAAGGAATAAAGAAATTAATGATAATTATGGAGCAATATTTTATGCAACGAAAGCAATCGAAATCGATCCAAATTATTCAAGTGCTTACTTAAATAGAGGCGTTGCAAAGGAAAATTTAGGAGATATGAAAGGTGCATGTGATGATTGGAGAAAAGCATCTTCTTTAGGGAATGAAAGCACTGCAGAATGGGTAAGAAATCAATGTTAGAGATGAATACTAATTCTCTACAATTAGTTCATCTAATTACAAAGAAAAATATAAAGAATGGAAGTCTTCGGTTTGTCACGGGTTTGTCACGAACCTAATTGACCGTCTCTTAAGAGAAATCGTAGATAGTCTATTGTCTCTACAGTTGGTATATTTATTGAAAGATGATTTTTAGATGAAAAAACGAACTGCTTTAGTTTTTCATTCACAAAAGGTTTTACCTTTTTGTAGAACGATTTTGAAAGTTACAGGTACTTTTTTTACAACTTTAATACTAACTATTCCATTTCCTCAAAATGCAAAAGCAGAGACTTGGTCGTGTAAATACCAATTTGCAGGGAAAACTGAAAAATTTATTACATATAGACAAGGCAAAATATTCAATAGTCCGGATACAGGTATTTATCAAATTATTGATGAAAATAATAGGAAAATACATTTGTATTATTCTTATATGCCAGATATGGAAAATTATTACGCAGTTTCTTATGATAAAGATAAAAAAATCTTTTCAATGGTTGCTCTAAGTCCAGGAAATGACAGCGAAATAATATCTGGTCCTTGTAAAGTAAGTGATTGAAATTAGTTTAAAAGTTGGTTATTAAATTGTTTGTAAATCAAGTTTGGATTTATTCTTTTTAACCAATACGTATTCTCTACAATTAGTTCATCTAATTACAAAGAAAAATATAAAGAATGGAATTCTTAAGTTTGTCACGGGTTTGTCATAGACCTAATTGACAGTCTCTTAAGAGAAATCGTAGAAAGTCTGTTTTCTCTACAGTTGGTATATTAATTAAAAGTAAATTTTGATATGAAAAAAAGAACTGCTTTTATTGGTGCAATATTATCTTTAATTTCACTAGGTCAACCTTTAATTATTAAAACGGGTGTGGTTTTATCAACTGCAGGTTTGATGATTTCTATGCCCGAAAAAGCGAATGCAAAGAGTGCTTATTTTTATTTTAAACGTGGTTTGGAAAAGTCAAAAAACGGTGATGATTATGGAGCGATATCTGACTATACAAAAGCGATAGAACTTAATCCTAGTGACGATGATTCTTATTACAATCGTGGCAATGCAAAAAAAAGACTAAATGATATTTATGGAGCGATATCTGACTATACAAAAGCGATAGAAATTAATCCTAGTGATGATGCTTATTACAATCGTGGCATTGCTAAAAGTGATTTAAAAGATTATTACGGAGCGATATCTGACTATACAAAAGCGATAGAAATTAATCCAAATTTATATCAGGCATATGGCAATCGTGGCATTGTCAAGAAAGAGATTGGTGATTTAAAAGGTGCGTGTTCAGATTGGATAAAGACAGACTCTCTATCTCCCAATACTCCTGCTGCAAAATGGGTAAGAGATCAATGTTAGAGATGAATACTAATTCTCTACAATTAGTTCATAAATCACAACCGTGAAATATAAAGAATGGAAGATCAATAAATATCGTTCAAAAGTATAAACAATTATGGGTTTAAGTTAGTTGAGGGTTTGTTGCAAAATATTTTTCCCCTCTTCATGAAGAAATTAATTACTATTAAATTTCTTTTTAAGAGTTATTTATTTTTTAAAAATTGTGTTCAACCAATTAAGAAAATATTTTTATAAATTTTATATTCCAGTAAGTGTATTAATTAATCTTAATTCTTTAGTATTTTCTGAGAAAGTAAATGCTCAAAATATCAAATTAACATGTGATATGAAAACTCATATAAAGGGCTGGGGGAATGATTATTGGCAAGACTTAAACAATCAGACTTGGACTTTAGAAATTGATTATAAAAATAATGTATTAGTTCGTCGATCTAATTTCTTTTACAAAGGTAAGAATTATCCACTCAATTGGACTTATTTAATATCAACATATGACAAGAACAAAATAGTTGCTTTTGAGGATGACATGCGTAGTGAACAAGGTGGTCTTTCTGCAGGTTCATTAACTTTAGATTTAAGCACGGGTAAAGTAACAACAGCAAACCATATGAATGATGAACGTGGGTATTCTTTTTCACTTTATTATGGAAAGTGTTTCAAGAGGTAGTAGATAATCTTCACACTATGCTTGATGCTTATAAAAGGTTATTTTTTCGAGGCGGTAGAGATAGTGATAATTTTTTAATTGGTTAAGAATATAATGAGAATATCACTATTGAAGATACATATAAGAAAAAGTTCATTATTTAATTGAAAGACCAAGTAGTACACAAATTAAAAAAACTTGGATTTCTTTGTCAAAGTTGTAATTTTGATTGCCAACAAATTTATGGAGATATCGGTAAAGAATATATTGAAGCAAATCATTTAGCTCCAATGTCGGAATTAAAAAAGGTTGAGACTAGAAAGCTAACTAAAAAAGATTTTGTTGTTTTATTTTCAAATCGTCATCGTATGATTCATAAACTAAAAGACGCTAGTGATTAAGAAAAATTAAAGAATTTGATAAAAAAATGATGGTTTTAATTTTGTTTTACGCAGTACCTTTTTGCTGTCTCTTTAGAGAAATAGTATGAAGTCTGTTTTCTCTCCAGTTGATATATTTATTGAAAGATGATTTTTAAATGAAAAAACGAACTGCTTTTATTGGTGCAATATTATCTTTAATTCCTCTATGGCAACCTTTAATTATTAAAACCGGTGTTGTTTTATCAACTACAGGATTGATGCTCTTAGGTTCTGAAAAGATACATGCACGGGATAATTCTTATTATTTTAATAGTGCTTATGATAAGGGAGAAAAAGGTGATCATTATGGAGCGATTTCTGACTATTCAAAAGCAATAGAAATTAATCCTAAATTTACTCAGGCATACTTTAATCGTGGATGGAATAAAGAACAATTAAAAGATTATTATGGAGCGATTTCTGACTATTCAAAAGCAATAGAAATTAATTCTAAATATAGTGATGCATACTATAATCGCGGTTGGAACAAGGATGAAATTGGAGATTATTATGGAGCGATTTCTGACTATTCAAAAGCAATAGAAATTAATCCTAGAGATAGTGATGCATACTATAATCGCGGAATTACTAAGGAAAAAATTGGAGATTTAAAAGGCGCTTGTTCAGATTGGAGACAGTCAGCATATCTATCGCCCAATAATGTTGCTGCTAAGTGGGTAAGAGATCAATGTTAAAGATGAATAAATCTCTTATGAGAAATCATATAAAGTTTATTTTTCTAGATTTGGTATATTAAAAAAAGTTTAATGCCAGATGAAAATAAGGTTTAAGTTACTAGGTTCATTCATTTTTTTGGTTTTAAGTTCCCAGTTTATGATTAGTTGCAGTAGTAATGAGAATTCAAAAAAAAGTGAATTTTTACTTGATTGTATAGGGGATAAGAATTTCACAATGCTGCTTAATGTTAATCCTATTAAAAAAACTGTTTTTTTTATTTCTTCAGGTCCATTAAGTAATAGGGAGCAATTTAAACCTAATCGTTTCAATAATGTAGTTATGTGGAAAAATAAAAGAATAATTTCATATACAAATTATGCAAGCAATACAAGTACTCAAACAATTTTTTTAGAAGAAAATAATCTTTTAAATACTGGACATTATCCCGATGGTAAATTCTATAATGAATTTTTTAAGTGCCAAAGAAAATAATTTTTATAAAATAGTGATTAAAGAAAAGTACAAAGTAAAAATTAATTTAAAGTAAATAATTTATTATCTAAAATTAGTTAACAATAATTACAATAAAAATTAAAGAGGATTTATTTCATTTGTTTTGCTTAGGTTTTAGTTGACCTAATCGAACGTCGCTCAAGAGAAATCGTATAAAGTCTGTTCTCTCTAAAGTTGTTATATTGATTAAAAGTAAATTGTGATATGAAAAAAAGAACTGCTTTTATTGGATTTTTATTATTTAAAGTTTTTTCTATTTTGTTTATAAAAAGTGCAATTGCTGAAAAATATATTTGTTCTGCTGAACTTTCTAGTCATGGCAGGCCTGGTGAAGTTGAGACGAAAACTTACAAGAGAGCAGGTAATGTTTTTGTAAAAACTAATAAATATGGTCAAGGTGATCATTCAATCCTTAAGGAGACTAGTGGATTTATTATATTAACCAGAACATATAATTATCCAGATTTATTTATAACGATCATTGATAAGAAAAAGTTAAATTTTATAGAGTCCTACTCGTCAATTAATCTAGAATACAATACAGAAATTCCTACCTCTGGTAAATGTTATGTTGCTCAATAAATATAATTGGAAATATCACACATAAACGAAATAATAAGTGATTGATATTCATGTTTTTTGCATATTTTCTTTTTTATGAAGTTTCAAATTTTTCTCTACGAAATTACTATTCCTTATGAAAGCTAATCGATTAAAGCATTTTGATTTTGCCCGATTTTTAGCAATTTCAGGAGTTATTGCTTGTCATGCTTATGGTATGGGTTATGAAAATCCAGGAATTAATTTTTATTCGCTAGGAAGATTTGGTGTACAGTTGTTTTTTCTCGTTTCTGGTGCATCAGTATTCTTATCTTTTCAAAAAATTATAAAAAAATATAAGAATCCTAACCAAATTTTTTATTCTAAAAGACTATTTCGTATTCTTCCTTTATTCGTATTTGTTGGATTATTAGAATTTTACAAGGGTAATGGAAGCATTTTAAGTTTTTTTTCACCTTTTGCTGGACTACTTCCCGATACACAGAACTCAATTCCTGGAGGTTGGAGTATATGGAATGAATTATATTTTTATCTTATCTTCCCCATTTATTTTCGTTTTAGAAAGAATAGTAAATTTATAACTCTAATTGCAATCTTATTTGCTGTTTTATCAATTTGTATAAATTTTAGATTGCTCCCTACAGGCAATTTTAGAGCAACAAACTGGAATGATTATGATTACCTAAATTTTTTCACTCAATTTATTTGTTTTGCTGTTGGAA
This sequence comes from Prochlorococcus sp. AG-402-K21, assembly GCA_003216775.1. Lineage (GTDB taxonomy): Bacteria > Cyanobacteriota > Cyanobacteriia > PCC-6307 > Cyanobiaceae > Prochlorococcus_A. The sequence continues at coordinate 49,887 of QCII01000005.1, read as the reverse complement.
TTGAAATAATTGGTAAAAGATATAAAAATATTTCAATTTTTTGTCTAGTTTATTTTATTTTTGGGATAACATTCAAATTATTATTTTTTAAAGAAAATTTATTTGTTGCAGATAGAGGAGCACTTTATTTCTTACCATTTATTGCAATAATAATGTTTTCTTTAATCAAGCTACTTGAAAAAATAAAGTTTTCAGGTTTGGAAAATTTTAGACTTTTCCCTTTAGATTTATTTTTAAATTTTGGGAAAATTACTTATACTGCTTATTTCTTGCATTTTTATATAATTGATTTATTAAATAATATTTTTTCTTTTTTTACAAAACCTGTTTGGTTTTCATCTGAGGTTGCAATTTTGATAACAATGCTTATTACTTATTTCGGATCAGTTTTGTTAACTCCATTAACTGAATTAATATGGGTAAACTTAGGTCGTAATTTTTCAAAAAAAGTATTAGAAAAAGTTTAATTCTATTTAAAATTTTGTTCTTAAATTTTAAAAAATTAATTATTGCAAGAAACTTTCTAAAATCTGATTTAAGGCGAAATGAACGAGATTATTAAATTAAGTAGATCTACTGTTGAGAAATATATAAGTTGTCCAAGATGTTGTGTACTTGATAAAAAGTATCAAATCAAACCACCCTCATTACCATTCACGCTAAATATAGCGGTGGATAATTTATGTAAAAAAGAATTTGATCATTACAGACGAATTCAAGAACCACATCCTTTATTTTTTGAACATGGTATCGAGGCTGTTCCTTTCAAACATAAAGATTTACAATGTTGGAGAAGTAATTTTCAAGGTATTAGATATAAGTCAATTGAACATAAATATGATTTTGGAGGAGCTGTTGATGATATTTGGCAGAAAAAAAATGGGGATCTTTTAATTGTTGATGTAAAAGCAACATCAAGAAATGTATTCGATTGGTCAAAGACTTTTAATGAATTTGAATATGCAAAAGCTTATAAAAGGCAATTAGAAATGTATCAGTGGTTATTCAAAAAAAATGGTTTTCCAGTTGCTAATGAAGCTTATCTTTTATATTTCAATGGAAAGAAAAATGAAGATTTATTTAATAATCAATTAAATTTTGATGTACATCTAATTAAATTAGATTGTTCTACATCATGGGTAGAAGATAAAATAATTGATACAGTTAAATTATTACGTTCTGATATTTTCCCCAAACCCTCATTAAATTGTGAATACTGTAATTATTTAAAAAAACGTTGGCAGTTATCAATAACTTAATAATAAAAGAAAATTTATTGATATTTCTGGAAAAATAGTTAATAAAAGATAATCTTTAATTAGATTATTAATTTAATATTTTGATAAAATCGAAAAACTCTGAAAGAAAGTTAACTAATCATCTCCAGCAAGATGTAGTAAAAGTATCTGGGAAAACTATATTTATTAATCCTTTTTTGTATTGGCGTAGGTTTGATGAAAATACCAATAGATGGCTTCGAGAACTCGGGCAAATGTCAGAGGATCAAATTCATCCTAATAGGAATCGTTTTTATCCTGAAGTAGAGTGGGCAGATTTAAGTCATGAGCAAAGGCTCATAAAAGATGCAACAGTTGAGATGTTTTTAAAAACTCTTGAATTGATAAGTACATTTCACCCTTATCTTAGTTCAGGTCAGTTGTTAGAAATTGAGAGAAAAATGGCAATTATAAAAAAGATTCCTTTTGAAAAGTGGGTTATAAAGTCTTTCGCTAAAAAAGCAAGATTATTAGAAGATGAAAAAAGAAAATTTCAAAGAGAAAGGTTTTTTAGTGGCTGGAGAGAATGGTTTAGTCTTGAAAATACACAGCAAGCTATTTTGCCATTAATCGTCACGATATTTATTTCATCATTCATTGGTTGGACTTTAGGAATATCTAAAAATAGTTGTAATCCTTATTTTGAACAAAATATAGATCAATCAAATTAATTCTTTTTCTATTGCTTAATTATTAAACTTAATATTTTTTGAAAAAATAAAAATTTTTTTTAGAATTATATTAAACAGAAAATAAATTTAAATATATAAATTTATGGATGAAAAATCTACCACAGATAATATTGAAAATGACGATTTTTTAATAATAAATGAAGATAGTGGTTATAAAAATTTAATAGCTAGACTTAAAGAGATAAGTACAACGATTACTTTATTGAGAAAAAATTATCTAGATAAATTTTAAATTTTTGATAAAAAGTATTCCTAACAAAAAACTTATTTCATTAAAGAGGCAACCTTTAGTTTTGCTTATATTTTCTTCCATTTCATTTTTATTAATTTTATTTAGGTTAATTTTTTTACAATTATTAAATTATGAATCTTTTAAGACAATGTCTGATGAGAATAGGATTAGGCTTATTGCTGCTCAACCAATACGAGGAAGAATATTTGATAAAAATGGTTATGTTCTCGCAGATAGTAGAGTTCAATATTCTTTAGTAATAAAACCTCAATCTCTAAAAGTTAGTAATTGGGAAAATCATAAACTAATTATTTCTAATTTGTTAAATATTGATAGTAATACAATTCAAAAAAAGTACTTTGATGGTTTAAAAAATCAGCTACTTTCAGTAACTATTATTGAAGATTTAAATGTAGATCAATTAATAAAATTTAGAGAAAATGAAGATAATTTATCTAGTTTTGAAATTGCGACTAAATTAAAAAGATATTATCCTTATAAGTCTGTTGCTGCTCATGTAATTGGTTATACTCAGCCAATTACTGACTCAGAATATAATTTTTTATCTAGAAAGGGTTATAAATTAAATGACTTAATAGGGAGAACTGGAATTGAATATGTGTATGAAGAGACTATAAGAGGTGAATGGGGAGGAGAAATGATCGAAGTAAATTCTTTAGGCCAATTTCAAAAATCGTTGGGTATAAAGCCCCCAAAAGAAGGTGATGATATTGTATTGACAATTGATATAAATTTACAACTAGCTGCTGAGGCAGTACTAAAAGACAAAAAAGCTGGAGCGATAATAGTGATGGACCCTAGAGATGGTGCAATAAGGGCAATGGCAAGTAAACCTACTTTTGATTTAAATTTTTTTTCAAAAGATTTTAAGCCTGAAAAAGAATACCAAAAGATATTTAATTCTCCTGAGAAGCCTCTTTTTAATAGAGCATTAAATGCTTATGATCCAGGAAGTGTTTGGAAAATAGTAACAGCTTTAGCAGGCTTAGAAAGTGGGAAATTTCCTATTGAAACTATGCTAAATACAAAACCATGTATTATTTACGGTAGTCAATGTTTTAGAGAACATAATGATTTAGGTTTTGGAGTAATAGGGTATGAAGATGCTTTGAAAGTTTCAAGTAATACATTTTTTTACCAAGTCGGATATGGTGTAGGGGTTGATGAAATTCATGATGTTTCCAAGAAGCTTGGCTTTAATTCTTTATCTGGGATTGAAATTTCCGAACAAGAAAATATAGGCTTTGTAGCTAGTAGTGAATGGGCTAAAACAGGAAGAGGTTGGGACCAACCTGGGCGAACTCCTTGGGTTCCAGAAGATATCGCAAGTATGTCTATCGGACAATTTGTTGTTCAAGTAACTCCCATACAAATAGCCAGAGCATATGCTGCGATTGCTAATGGAGGTTATCTAGTTACTCCTTATTTAGTTAAAAAAAATATTGCAGATAAAAAACTTATTAAAATTGATATTGACCCCAAAAATATTCAGTTGATAAAAAGTGGGCTCAGGAAAGTGGTTGAGTCTGGAACAGGTGTAGCAATTAATTATGGAGTTTCAAATTTACCTCCAGTATCAGGTAAGACTGGAACTGCTGAAGATGGTGAAGGGGGCTTAGATCACGCTTGGTTCGTTTGTTTTACTCCTTCTGAAAAGAGTGAGTTGCTTGTAGTTGCTTTTGCACAAAATACTCCTGGAGGAGGCTCTGTACATGCACTGCCCATGGCTAGAGAAATTTTAAAAGTTTGGAATGAAAAAAATTTATAAGAATTTTTTGTTTAAAAGTTTATGTTTTTAATTTTTTCATTTGTAAAAGTTTTTGAATAATATCTTCAATAGTTTTTGTATCTATAGGTTTACTATATGAGGATAAAAGTTGTCTCCCTAATACTTGACTTCCTAAATGCACCAATTGAATACGTAGTGAAGTTAGCAGTTCTAACCCTATGCCACCAGAAAATGTTGCAATTGCAATAGGTTGACCATTAAATAAATTCCTAAAGTCATCTCCCGAAATAGAAAGCCATGCTATGAAGTTCGAGAGAATGGGAGGTATAGATCCATTATATTCAGGCGCACAAATCACCCACCTTTCAATCGTGAAAAGCTTTTGTTTTAACTCTTCTATTTCATTTGGAATATTTTCTTTGCTGTGAATTCTTGGATTAAACAATGGAATATCAAGAGTGGTAAGATCTAAAATTTCAGACCTTATTTTAAGTTCATTACTTGTTTCAAGGAATTTTTCAGAAAGTTCTAGATTTTTCCCACAACTAGCTGAAATAATTATTAGATCCTTTGATTCAGTCATAAATAAGATAAATAAATTTAATAGTTAGCACCAGTTTTACGGTGATGAACTGCTGTTAGACAATCGGATTTTAATATATTACCGTGTAGTACTTCAGCGTATATTACCCAATGATCTCCACATTCCATCCGTTCTTTTACAGACGCATCTAACCATGCTAAAGAGTTGGGAATTATTATCTGTTCATTAGGAGTAAATTCAATATTTAAACCTTCGAATCTATCTTCACCTGGTGAAAAAGGTTTCGTGAACCTTTTCAAAGGTTCTTTAAAATCTTTTTCACTTAAAATATTTAATGCAAATGAATCTCCAACTTGAAGTAGAGACTCTACTGACCTATCTTTTGCTACTGCAATACTTAATCCCGGTGGAGAAAAACTCGCTTGACTAACCCAGGATGCAAGCATAGCTCCCCTGATATTATTCTCATCTTTTCCTTTAGAAGCAGTTAGAATGCAAAGTGAGCCAATTACTCTTCCAAGAGCTTGTAACTTTGGATTTGTTTTACTTGTAATCATTCCAGTATCTGATTTTCTAGGTTTTTTCTTAGCTTTCTTTATAATTTTTCTCCCAAAGTGAGTTCCTATTTCTTCTAGCTCTTTAATTTTTGGTTTATTTGGACTGAATTTAATTCTTATAGGCTCAAAACTAAACTGAAAACCGCCGTCTTTTAATTTTGATTCAAGTAAATCTATCGCCTCGCCGCTCCAGCCAAAACTACCAAAAATCCCAACTGGTTTATCTCTATTGCCTTCTGATAACAAAGTGCCTAGAGCACTTACTATAGGCGTTGGGGCGTGCCCCCCAAGAGTGGGAGATCCTATTAAATATCCATCAGCATTTTGGATGGATTTTATAAGTACATCATTTGATGTGAATTCACAATTAATACTTTCTACTTCAACAGAAGTTCTATTTATCCCTTTGGCCAAAGCATCCCCTATGGAGGCTGTATTTCCATAAGCACTTGCATAAATAAGAGCGATTTTAGGATTATTTGTTGAGAGATTTTCACCCCATCGAATGTAGTCATTTAAAAAGCTTTTTAAGCTATATTCGATAGCTGGACCGTGCAACGGTGCAATAGTTTTAATGTCATAATCTGCAATTTTTTCAGTTATTGATACTACTTGATTAGACATTGGTGCCATCAAACAATCATAAAAGTGTTTCCTATCAATTTCTGTACTAATTCGATTTGTTTCAGACCAATATTCAGATGCAATGTGTGCAGAGAAAATTTTTTCACTTAGAAGTATTTCTTGATTACGTTCATAAATTATTAGGCCTCCAGGCCAACGTGCAGTTGGAATAGGAATTAACTCTAGTGAAAAATTACCTAATTCTAAATTAAGTTCCTTTTTGACTATGTTTATTTTGGGTAATTGGATTTCGACGAATTCTTTTAAGTTAGGATTTCTTTGATTCCAAAGTTCACTAATAAGTTTAAAGCCAGGATTTGAGCAAGTTATAGTTAAGTCTTCAAACTGCTTACTAACGTTTTTTATGGTTTCTATGATTTGTGGATTGATATGTCCAGATATGACGTTAACTTTTTTTAATTTAAATTGATTAAAAAAGTTAGATATTATCTTATTAAATGAATTTAAATATTGCTTTTCAGGTGGATGAATAATAAAAAGTTCTTCATTATTTCTTATTAAAAAAGTGTTAAATGAGGTTCCTTTTTCGAGATTAAACTCAAGCTCAAATCTTTCTTTATTATTATCAAGAAATCTGATGCAAGTAAAATTTTCAGCAATTTCAAATTTTGATAAGTTTTGATTTTCTGAAAGAAAGCTTATAGTAATCTCTGGCATCTTAAAGACTTATTTATTAATAGTGGATTGTGACTTATTAGTGACACCAAGGGGTCATATGGGGTTTCAACGGATTTTCAACTATCGACCAGAACATTTAATTCTTGTGAAACCGTTACGTTTCAGTCGATTATACCTATAACAGCACCATTAATGAGTTATTAAATGTAGGGTTTCTAACGTGAACGGGATTTCTTTTTGTTTATTTAAGCAAATTTATGATTTTTATAAATTTTTCTGTAATCATCATGCAATCTTTCTGTCGCTAATCTTCTATTTTTCATTGCGTCTATAATCAAATCCATTTCATGGAAGTTTTGATTGAGAATAGTGAAAGGAGTAATGATTTTCATAGGACTTCCTATATCTCTACACCTATATTATCCTCCTTTTTACTTGAAATTCATAGGGTATTTCTACCCGAGTATTAGTGCTTTGTGGTTGTCAAGAATATCATTTCTAATTCAATAGGAGTAGAAATAATTCAGAAGTCAAAAGCACATCTTCAACTTTGTGGACAGCGAGGAGTATACGACGCGAAGAGGGCAAACAAATGCCCTCTTATTTTTTCTTGAATTCACTTTATGGATCTTCAGCGTGGAAAGGGAGAGTGGAATGTTGCTTAACTGTCACATGTGACAGTTGCCAAAGAATAATATTTCAACTTTAAATTTTAAACAAATAATTTATTCTTTAATTGTGTGGGTGAGTTGTTGAAAATATCTTAATTTTAAAATGAAAATTTTTATAGCAACTCTTATTTTGGGTGGTTCTTTTCCAGTCAATGCTAATGAGAGCATTCGAGATCAAATTAATCAAGAAGCGTATGAATCACAAAAAGGATATGCATACGAAAACAAGTGCTTCCGTTATGAGTACAAAGAAGAATATATACCAGGCAATTCAATGTCCCCTGGTTATGTCAAATCTTATCGTGAGAAAGTTTCTATCCCATGTAATAGTGATCGCAACGCATTCAACCATTATCATCACAAGAATGAATCCCAAACTTCATATGTGAAATATAAACCTGCTCTGAAATGTACTGGAAGTACAACTTTAGGTGGGTTAATTGGTGGTGGAATTGCAGCATCTCTATCAAAAAGTGATGCATATGCTTGGAGTATTCCTTTAGGTGTAGTTTTAGGTGCAGGAATTGGAAATGCCGAATGTAGATAATTATCTTTTTATTTAATATTGGGGGTCAATTTTCAACCGATTTTCAATTATGAATCAAAAAAAACTAGTTATAACTTCAATCTATATTTTTTTTCAACTGAATTTAAAAGTATAATTTTTTTATTTGAACTTACTGATAACAATGGGTTTTAACTCTTTAGATGCCAAATCAAGTCTAATAGTGATTAGCAACTTTTCTATGATGAACTGCTGTTTTGCATGATAAGTCAGAGACATTGCCATTTTCAACAGTTCCATAAATTATCCAATGGTCTGGAGTCTCTAGTCTGGAACTAACTTTACAATCTAAAAAGGCAAGTGAATCTGAGAGGACTGGTCCCCCTTCTGCGATGTTGCCAATTATATCTACATCGGCAAATCTATCGGCTCCAGGAGCAAATCTTTTTAAAAAATGTCTGAACATTTTTTGATAGTTATCTTCTCTCAAGATATTCACAACAAAACCTTTGCCAACTTGCATATATGATTCAATAGCTCTATCTTTTGCTACTGCAACTGTAATACCTGGTGGAGAAAAACTTGCTTGACTAACCCAACTTGCTACCATCGCACTTTGTCTAAATGTCAAACCTTCTCCTTGGCTTGCTGTAACTACATATAATCCTCCACTTAACCTACCTAAAGCTTTATCTAAATTTGAATCAAGGCTCTTCATAGAGGCAATATTTTTCTTTTTATTGATCAATTGACCCAAGTCAGTTCCAGCTTCTTCGAATTGTTGATAAACAATGGGATCTGGAATGTTTTTAACTCTTAAAGGAGAGAAAGCTTCTTTCTGACCAAGTTCTCTTAATTTATTTGCTAGAGAATCTATTGGTTCATCATTTCCACCAAATGCATCATAAACAGCTGTAAATTGTTTTGATTTTAGTGCTGCAAATAAAGTACCAAGAGATTCTTTTAATTCATTATCTGAATCTACTGGCCATGTTGGGATGACTACTGCTTTTGATTCCGAAATTAAACTTGTTAATTCTTGGGGGTCAGAAGATCTTAAATCAATTAATTGAACCTGTGCATCTGCTTTACTTATTCCATGAGATATCGCTTGACTTAGTCGATCACAATAACCATAGTCGCTTATATAGCAGACGGATGCAAAATCATTACCTTTGCTTTTATTGCTACTCCATTCTTGATATTTTGTTTTCCAAAAATTGACTTGATGATGCAGCAAAGGCCCATGACCTACCGCTATTGTTTTTAATTCAGGTAGCTTATCTATTCTTTTAATTGCTTGCAGAACGCTTCTAGCGTTTGGACCCATCAGGCAATCGTAATAAAAACGAAAATCATCATATATTTCTTTTTGATCAGTGTCATAAAATTCATCAGAACAATAATGGAGTCCAAATGCATCGCATGTGTAAAGAACATGAGTGCTATGGTCATATGAAAAAATTGTATCTGGCCAATGTAAATTTGGTGCACTTATAAATTCAATATTATGCTCTAATCCGCTATTAGGATTAGTTCCAAGATTTAAAAACTCTCCACTCTTAACCTCTAGACGCTTAAAGGGAATATGTATTTGGTCTTCAATAAATTTAATGGCTAATTTTGATCCTACTACGGTGATATTTTGGTTTCTTTCTAAAAGATTACCTATTAAACCAGAATGATCAGGTTCTGTATGGCTTGTAATTAGATAATCCACTTCTTGTGGATTTACCTTTTCAAGTAATTCTTTAAACCATAATTCTTCAAACTTTGCGTGACTAGTATCAATAATTGCTAGTTTTTCGCCTTTAATAATAAAACTATTGTATGTAGTTCCATTTCTTAAACCAAATTCAATATCAAATCTACTACGATCCCAATCCAAAGATCTTATGGCATATGAATCATCAGCGAAGTTTTGAGATTGAACTGTCAACTTGTTATTTATTTGTGCCAATTTAGAATTACTTGTCTGGGCAGAAGCTAGCATAGGACAAATCGCGTTATAGAATAACTTTAGTTATGTAGAACATAAATCCGCGTGATTATTGTTGCGAAATAACCGAAATTACGCTTTTCTTTAATTTTTGTTCTTTTTATTCCGGATTAATGACATCTCAACTAATTAAAAAAATAGTTACTGGAGATGAGATAAGAAATGCTTTTTTAAAATTTTACAGTGACAAATTTCATAAAATCATTCCAAGTGCATCTTTAATTCCAGATGATCCTACGGTTATGCTCACAATTGCTGGAATGCTACCTTTTAAACCAGTTTTTTTAGGTTTAAAAAAAAGACCATCAAAAAGGGCTACATCTAGCCAAAAGTGTATCAGAACAAATGATATAGAAAACGTTGGAGTTACAGCTAGACATCACACTTTTTTTGAAATGCTTGGTAATTTCTCTTTTGGAGATTATTTTAAACAACAGGCTATTCAGTGGGCTTGGGAATTAGTTACTAATATTTATCAACTTTCTGCTGAAAATATAATTGTGAGTGTCTTTCACGAAGACGGAGAGTCTGCAAAAATTTGGAGAGATGAAATTGGTATTCATCCAGATAGGATCGTGAAACTAGGTGAGAAAGATAATTTTTGGTCTTCTGGAAAAACAGGTCCATGTGGACCTTGTTCAGAACTTTATTATGATTTTTATCCTGAAAAAGGTCTGCAGAATATTGATTTAGAAGATGGAGATCGATTTATTGAATTTTATAATCTTGTTTTTATGCAATATAATCGCGATCCTAATGGAAAATTGACAGATTTAAAATTTAAAAATATTGATACAGGAATGGGCCTTGAAAGGATGGCTCAAATATTGCAAAAAAAGGAAAATAATTATGAGACAGATTTAATTTTTCCTATCATTCAAAAAACTTGTGAGATTGCAAATATTGATTATTTTTCTTCACATGAAAAAAATAAAATTTCTTTAAAAATTATTGGAGATCATACTAGAGCTGTTATTCATTTAATTTCTGATGGAGTAGCAGCAAGTAATCTCGGTAGAGGGTACATATTAAGAAGGCTTATTAGAAGAATGGTCAGACATGGAAGATTATTAGGCATAACAAATGAATTTTTACCACACATTGCTTCGGTGGGGATCAATTTAATGCAAAAGAATTATCCTGATTTAAAAAATAATAATGATTTAATTTTGAATGAGATAAAAATTGAAGAAGTAAGGTTTAGGGAAACTCTTGATAGGGGAGAGAAACTGCTAGATGAGTTAATTTCTTCAGGCCAGAAATTAATTTCTGGTTTTAAAGCTTTTGAACTTTATGATACTTATGGATTTCCTCTAGAACTTACTGTAGAAATTGCAGAAGAAAATAGTATCAATGTAGATTTAAAGGGTTTTGAGGCAGAAATGAATGCACAGAAAGAGAGAGCTAAAGCTGCTTCAAGTAATATTGATTTGACATTAGAGGGATCATTAGAGCGAGAAATAGATCTTTTTAACAAAACTGTTTTTAATGGTTATGATTCACTTCTTTCGGAAGCTGAAATAAAGGGTATATTCTTGGATTCAACATTAGTTAAGCAAGCAAGTGAAGGTCAGAAAGTTTTAATTGTTCTTGATCAGACAACTTTTTATGGAGAATCTGGTGGTCAAGTTGGTGATATTGGAACGATATTTTCAAAAGATCTAGAGGTCTTGGTTGATAGTGTTATTCGAAAGAAAAATGTTTTTTTACATTATGGAACGATCAAAAAAGGAATATTAACTATTGGACAAAAAGTTAAGACTAAAGTTAACTCCTCTAATAGAGCTAAGGCTGCTGCAAATCATACAGCTACCCATTTATTGCAATCTGCTCTCAAATCAATTGTTGATGAAAATGTTGGACAAAAAGGTTCATTAGTAGCCTTTAATAAATTAAGATTTGACTTTAATTCTTCGAATCCTATTTCCAAAGATCAAATTTCTAAGATTGAGAGTCTAATTAACTCTTGGATTATGGAAAACCATATCCTAGAAATAAAAAATATGTCTAAGATTGAGGCTTTAGAAAAGGGAGCGGTTGCTATGTTTGGAGAAAAATATGATGATGAAGTGCGCGTTGTTAATGTGCCAGGAGTTTCAATGGAACTTTGTGGCGGCACACATGTTAAAACCACATCCGAATTAGGTTCATTCAAAATAATCAGTGAGGAAGGAATTTCAGCCGGAGTAAGAAGAATTGAAGCATTATCAGGCCAATCAGCATTCGACTATTTTAGTGATAGAAATGCTTTAGTAAATCAACTAAGTGATTTGTTAAAAGCAAATCCTAATCAACTTTTTGAAAGGGTTAATAATTTGCAAGCAGAGCTTATTAATAAGAATAAAGAGATACAAAAAATGAAAGATGAAATTGCATATTTTAAATACTCTTCTATAAAATCGTCCGCAGAAATAGTAAATTCTTTTTCAATTTTAGTAAATCAGATTGATGGTTTAGATGGAAATTCTTTGCAATCTGCAGCACTTAATTTAACTTCTCATTTAGGAAATAAAGCAATAGTGATTCTTGGGGGAATACCAATTCCAGAAAATAGAAAGTTGTTATTTGTAGTTTCTTTAGGTGATGATGCGGTAAAAATAGGATTGCATGCAGGTAAATTAATTAATGAGATTGCAAGAATTTGTTCGGGAGGTGGAGGAGGGAAGCCTAACTTTGCTCAAGCAGGTGCTAAAGATATTGATAAGTTAAGTAGAGCCTTAGATTATGCTAAAAATCATTTGCAAAAAACATTAGAAAGTTATTCTGATAAATAACTACTTTTTCTGAGACTTATTTCGATTTGATCAATTAATTTCCTTGCTTCTTCAATAGTTAATTTTTTTTGATCAATTGCTGATTCAGTATTAATTCTTATAGATTCAACCAAAGAAGCTGAACTGTAATCCAATAATTGTAAAATTTCAGATTTACTGTCCTCTTTAATAATATTTTTGACCTTATATGAATTATCTTTATTTATATCTATATGAACAACGTTTGTATTGCCAAATAAATTATGCAAGTTTCCTAATGCTTCTTGATAGGCTCCAGTCATAAAAATGCCAATTAGATAATCTTGATCTTGCTCAGGCTTATGTAAATTTAGTAATGATTTAATTTTTCCATCATCAATAAAATTATTTAGTTTCCCATCTGAATCACAAGTTAAATCTGCAAAGTTGCCTTTGCAGTATGGCTCTTCTAAGTGCCTATGTATTGGTACTATTGGAAAAATCTGATTGATTGCCCAGCTATCGGGAATTGATTTAAAGATAGATAAATTTGCATAATAAGTTGATGCAAGAGTTTCTGTAATTTCAGATAAATCAGGGTGATTGATTTCATCATTGTCTAGGGTATTAGAAATTTCTTTTGCGCAAGCCCAGGTCAGTTCTTCGGCATAAGCACGTTCTTCTAAACTTAAAAATCCTAATCTAAAGGCAACTAAGCAATCTTCTTTAAACTTTTTTGCATCATTCCATAGTTCAATTATTTGAGATAAATTTATTTTTTTATTTTTAAGTTTTTTTAATTCATAGAAAGTTTCAAGTAAATTTGAAATGATTAGTTGTTGATTTTTTTTATCAAAAATTTGTAGTTTGGAACTGACATGGCTTGTTCCTAAGACATTAAAAATTAAAACTGAACAATGACTAATTATTGCCCTTCCACTTTCTGAAATTATGGTTGGATGCTTGATATTATTTAATTCACATGAATCTTTAATGGTTGCAATTACATCGTTAGCGTAATTTTGAAGAGAATAATTAGTAGAGGTGCTGGAGGAGGTTTTGGTTCCATCAAAATCTATCCCTAATCCTCCCCCAACGTCGATATATTGCATTGGGGCTCCTAGTTTGCACAGTTCAACATATATTTGACTCGCTTCTTGTAATGCGTCTTTGATCACAGCAATATCACTTATTTGACTTCCTATGTGAAAATGGAGCAATTTCATTTCGTTTATGAGATTTGCTTCTTTAAGTTCTTTTATTGTCGACATAATTTCTGGGATTGATAATCCAAATTTGGAATTATCTCCAATAGATTTGCTCCACCTACCACTACTTTTACTTGATAATTTTGCTCTAATTCCTATCAATGGAGTCGCGTTAAGTTCTTGAACTGTTTGAATAATTCTTTTTACCTCATCTCTTTGTTCAATAACTATTATTGGATTTTTGCCGAGTTTTCTAGCTAAAGTAGCAATCTCAATATATTTTTTATCTTTATATCCGTTGCATATCAATAATGAATTTTGGTTTTCAAGAAGTGCAAGACCAATTAATAGTTCTGATTTACTTCCTACTTCTAAACCAAAATTCCATTGGCTACCAAACTCTATTATCTTTTCCAATACATTTTTTTGTTGATTACATTTGACAGGAAAAACGCCTTGATAAATATTCTCATATTTGTAGGTTTTTATTGCAATTAAGAAAGCATCATGTAGTGTATTTATTCGATCTTTCAATATATCGTTAAATCTTATAATTAATGGAGGATTTATTTCTCTACTTTTAAGTTCTTTGACAAGCTTGAAAAGATCAATCTTATTTTCAGATTTTATATCTTTAGTTACTGATATATTTCCTTTGGAATTTATAGAAAAATATTTATCCCCCCATTTGTCTATGTTGTAAGTCGAGATACTATCTTTAATAGTCCAAATATTCTTTAATTTTTTCGGCTCAAAATTTGTCAATTTATGTCTTAGTGATTAATAAATGTTTTTGAAAATAACTCAACACAATATCTTTTATTTTAATGATTACTTGCCAAGTTACCACCCAAAAGTTGAATATACATAGAGTGATTATTAACTAAATGACCAAAGAGAGAACCTTTATTGCAATTAAACCAGATGGAGTTCAAAGAGGATATGTTGCTGAGATTATTGGCAGATTTGAAAAAAAAGGATTTCAATTGGTTGGATTAAAGCAATTAATCCCCTCAAAAGATCTTGCTCAAAATCATTATGGTGTACATAGAGAAAGACCCTTTTTTAGGGATTTAGTAGACTTTATTTCAAGTGGTCCTGTTGTAGCAATGGTGTGGGAAGGCGAAGGAGTCATATTGAGTGCTAGAAAACTAATTGGTGCTACAAAACCTCTTGAAGCAGAGCCTGGAACAATTAGAGGTGATTTAGCTATTGATATTGGGAGGAATATTATTCATGGTTCTGATGGAGAAGATACTGCAAAATTTGAAATTGATTTATGGTTTAACGAAGAGGAATTATGTGAGTGGAAAACTTCTGATTCGAAATGGCGATCTGAAAATTAAAATTTAAATCTCAAATCTATCTAAACTAAATTTTTCTAAAAAGCTTTTTTCAATTTCTTTGAGACTTTTATTTTGAACTAGTTTCAAAAGAAGATCACTTGTTATTGCAGAAAATAAAACTCCATTTCTGTAATGTCCGGTAGCTATAAAAAGGTTTTCAATTTTTGATTTTCCAATTATTGGTTTAAGGTCTGGTGTGCAAGGTCTAAATCCCCACCAATGTTCCATTTGTGGCCAATTAATAGCTGCTGGTAATAAGGAGTAAATTCCTTCTTGCAGTTGTTTTATTCCATTAGGAGTATTACCCTGATTAAATTTTGAATCTTTTTCAACTGTCGCTCCAACGATAATAAGTCCATCATTACGAGGAACTAGATAAGTTTTTGGACCAAAAATAACTCTTTTCAAAAAATTTGTTGGACCTTGTATTGATAGCATTTGTCCCTTTACCGGATAGACTGGAATCTTATTAAAAATTTTTTTACTCCAAGCGCCACTGCATATAATTGCTTTTTCGCAGGTAATTTTTTTTAGTTCCCCAGTGGCACATAAAACTGTTGCACCAGTAATTTTGTTTTTTTCTAATATCAAGTCCTCTACTTCTGATCCTTCTCGAAATTCAACTCCATGCAAGGAGCATGCTCTCTCAAGAGCACGCATTAGTCTTCTTCGGTTATCTATTTGACCATCTTGTTCAAAAAGTAAACCATGTTTCCAAATAGAATTCACTCCATTAATTTCTTTTTGAAGATCTTTGTGATTTAAATATTTTCCATATTTATAAGTGGGAAAATCTTCAAGATCTTCTTTATTTTTAAAAGGAACTACTATGCCACATTTTTTTAAACCGCATTTAATATCACTATCTTGTTCAATACTTTTTATCCACTTTGGAATTATATTTTGACTCTCTTGGCCAAATTTTAGTAATTCATCTTCGAGCCCTTCGGCATGAGTAGCTAACATCCCTGCAGCAACAAATCCGGCTGATTCATTTCTGTTTTTGCTTAAAACTAAAACTTTGAAGTCATTTCTAGAAAATTCATAAGCAAGAGATAAACCTACAAGTCCACCGCCAATAATTAATATTGAATTTTTTGTTTCTTGTGTCATTTAAGAATTAATATTTTTATTTGTGTTTTGATCCTCTTTTCCTTTATATCCAATAATATTAATAAAGAGACTTTTGATAATGAACAATTTGGAATCTTGGGAAGCTGTGATTGGTTTGGAAACTCATGTACAGCTTAATACGAAAAGTAAAATATTCACATCTGCTTCAACAGCTTTTGGTGATGCACCTAATACGCATATAGATCCTGTAGTTTGTGGGTTACCAGGAACTCTTCCAGTTTTGAATGAGACTGTTCTTGAGTATGCTGTAAAAACTTCTCTAGCATTAAATTTAAATGTTGCAGAACATTGTAAATTTGATAGAAAACAATATTTTTATCCTGATCTACCTAAAAATTATCAAATTTCACAATTTGATGAGCCACTAGCTGAAAATGGCTGGTTAGAGGTTGAAATAATTGAAAAGGATAAAGAACCTTATATCAAAAAAATTGGTATAGAAAGGCTACATATGGAAGAAGACGCCGGCAAACTAGTCCATTCAGGTAGTGACAGATTAGCTGGTTCTAAGTATTCTTTAGTTGATTACAATCGTGCCGGAATAGCACTTTGTGAGATTGTAAGTAAACCAGATATTAGATCAGGTAAAGAGGCATCTGAATATGCTTCAGAGATTAGAAGAACAGTCAGATATCTAGGCGTATCAGATGGAAATATGCAAGAGGGTTCATTGCGATGTGATGTCAATATTTCAGTTAGAAAAGGACCTAATGCTCCTTTTGGTACAAAAGTGGAAATAAAAAATATGAATTCATTTTCTGCAATTCAAAAGGCTTGTGATTATGAAATAGCCAGACAAATAGAAGTTTATGAAAATGGAGGAAAAATTTTCCAAGAAACAAGGTTATGGGATGAAGCTAAGCAATTAACAAAAAGTATGAGAATGAAAGAAGGCAGCAGTGACTATAGATATTTTCCTGATCCTGACTTAGGACCAATTGAAATAGCAAAAGCCCAAAAAGAATTATGGTTAAAAGAACTTCCAGAACTACCTTCAAAGAAAAGAAATAAATACGTAAGTGAATTTGGGTTATCTGCATATGATGCAAGGGTAATTTCTGATGAAATTAATATGGCAAACTTTTTTGAAGAAACAGTAGCTAATGGTGCTGAGGCCAAACTAGCTTCAAATTGGGTTACAAGTGATATTGTCGGTTATTTAAAAGCAAATAAACTTAATTTTAGTGACTTAAAACTTAGTCCGGAAAATCTTGCTGAAATGATTAGCATGATTTCAAGTAAAACTATCAGTGGAAAAATTGCAAAAGAAATTTTACCTGAACTAATTCAAAAAAATATTTCTCCGAAAAAATTAGTTGAAGAAAAAGGGTTGGCTATGATATCTGATTCTTCAAGTATTTTACCAATAATTGATGAACTTATAACTGAACATCCAGATGAGGTTCAAGCATTTAGAAATGGCAAAACTAAATTACTTGGTTTTTTTGTTGGTCAACTTATGAAAAAAACAAAAGGTAAAGCTGACCCTAAACTTGCAAATAAACTTCTTGCAGAAAAATTGAATAGCTAAAGGTTTAAAGAAGCTCTCTTATTGTCTTGATCCATTTATTTTGATCATCTGAATTATCTAAAATAATGTCTGAAAATTTTCTTTTTTCTTCAAAACTTAATTGAAGATTTATGGATTCATAGGCTTCTTTTTCGCTAATTTTATCTCTTGTGATAAGTCTTTTTTTTTGTAGTTCTTTAGGACATTTAACTAACCATATTTCAGTGCAAATATCTTCAAATTTTGCTTCAAATAATAATGGAATAACCAATACTATAGTTTGATTATTTTTGTATTGACTGCATTCTTCTATCATTTTTTCTTTAATTAATGGGTGAAGTAGTTTTTCCATCCATTCTTTACTTTCTGAATGTTTAAAAATAATCTTTCTTAAAAGTTTTCTGTTTATTGCCCTTTCTGGATTATTCTTGTTATCAATAATTTTATTTCCAAAATAATCTAAAATTTTCTTATATCCATATGTGTTTGGTTTGATTAATTCTCTTGATAAATTATCTGCATCTAATATTGGAATGTTTTTATGTTTTCTAATGTAATTAGTTATGGTTGTCTTCCCACTTGCAATACCTCCTGTTAAACCAATTCTTCTTTGGTTGTTTTTTGATTTTTGAAGAATATCCATATAATTAATAATAATCTAATTACCTGTTTCTTTAGTATTAAAGAGTAGTTAGTATGAATTAAAATACAAAAAAGTTTGAGTCAGTTAGATTCCAATTGGTCGTTTGTTGATGACAGTAAGGCTACACCTCAGGGGTTTCTTTTTGCTGGTATATCTGCTGGATTAAAAGCTTCTAATAAAAAAGATTTAGCACTAATACTCGCTCCAGAAGGCAGTATTTTTAGTGGAATGTTTACCCAATCAAGAGTTCGCGCTTCTTGTGTAGATATTTGCGAGGAAAGGATTAAAATAACTTCAGGTTTTTTACGAGCAATACTAATTAATTCTGGTCAAGCAAATGCTTGTACAGGAAATCTTGGAATTCAACATTTTCAAATTGCTACAGGAAAGATTGCGGAATTTTTAGGAATAAAAGAAGAAGAAGTTTTAATGTGCTCAACTGGAGTAATTGGTGTTCCCATACAAATAAATGATTTAGTAAAAAATTTACCGAATTTAGTTAGTGATTTAAAGGGTAATAATTTTCAAAACGCAGCAGAAGCAATTTTAACTACTGATTTGACTTCGAAAAAAGTTTTAATAGAGACGATTATTCAAGGTAGAAAAATAAAAATAGCTGGATTTGCAAAAGGTTCAGGAATGATTTACCCCAATATGGCTACAATGCTTGCTTTTCTAACCTGTGATGCGGGTATTCAAAAAGAAGAATGGGACAAAATGATTGCTATTGCGGTTAAAAAATCTTTTAATGCAATATCAGTTGATGGGGAGACAAGCACAAATGATTCTTTTGTTGGAATAAATGCAGGAGAGAAAATTGAAAAAAGGTTTTTCCCAATTATCCAAAAAGGGATTGATATAGTATGTCAAAACTTGGCAAAAAATATTGCAAGGGATGGAGAGGGAGCAAATTGTTTATTAGAAGTTTTGGTTCAAGGAGCAAAAAATACTAATGATGCAATTATGCTCGCGAAATCTATTTGTAATTCTGCCTTGGTAAAAACTGCGATACATGGTTGTGATCCGAATTGGGGACGCATCATTTCTGCTGCAGGCAATTCTGGAGTTAAATTCAATTTTAATGACGTTGATTTGTTTATAGGTAATGCTCAGATTCTGGAAAAGGGCAAGTTAAATAAATATGATCCACAAAAAGTCACAGACTATATTAAGTCAAGAATGAAAGGTAGATATTTAGTTGATGATATTGTAAAAATTATGATTAATCTAAATTCTGGTGAATCTAAAGGTACAGCTTGGGGGTGCGATCTTTCTAAAAAATATG
The DNA here is from genome assembly GCA_003216775.1 of Prochlorococcus sp. AG-402-K21. Taxonomy (GTDB): domain Bacteria; phylum Cyanobacteriota; class Cyanobacteriia; order PCC-6307; family Cyanobiaceae; genus Prochlorococcus_A. Next base: position 30,539 of record QCII01000005.1, on the reverse strand, counting down.
TTGAAATAAATAGCGAGTATACGACTTGATGCCAGATCCATTTCCCTGCAAGGGATTTAAGAGATTTTTATTTTCTTATACCGAAAATATACCACTAGATTTCCACATAATTTATTTTATATTTTTAGATTTTGTTATATGAAAAATGTTGAAAAAAAAGAGGTTATTGGATCAAACGGTAAATACTGGATTTTTTCTAACGGAGATGTATTGGGACCAAGAGGAAAATTATTAAAACTTACTCTAATGCAAATTGGTTATAAAATGGCGACCCTCTCTTTGGGAAATGGGATTGTAAAAAAAAGATATGTGCATGAATTAGTGGCACTCCATTTCATTGGTCCAATTCCTTCAGACAAGGTTATTAATCATATTGATGGGAATAAAATAAATAATGATGTAAGCAATCTAGAAATAATCTCACGCGAAAATAATGGAAAGGAGTGGGCAAGAACTAATCGTAGAAATCCTAATAAAGGGAATATGAAATTACTTTGTGACTTTGGTCATGAATATACAATCTTGAGTAAAGGTAATAAAATATGTTATCAATGCCGCAAACTTACTAAGGAGCAAAAGTATAAAATTCAAAATATAAATATAAAAGATTTTGTCCCTATCAAAAATGCTGGGCAATATTTAGTTGCATCTAACGGAAAAGTACTTAGTTTAAATACTTCTAAAGTATTAAGGCCAGGTATCAATAAACCAGGTTATAAATATTATTTTTTAAAAAATGATAATGGGAAACGAGAAGTCAGAGCAGAGCATAGATTAGTGTATGAGCATTTTATAGGAGAATTAAAGGATGGTTATTCTGTTGATCATATAGATGGAGATAAACTAAATAACAATTCCAGCAATCTAAGACAAATCTCATTTGGCAAAAATATTGCTAGTTTTCAAGAAAATAAAAGAAAGGGTGATAATTACGGCTTTAAATATGATAAGGATTATATTGCGATAGCAAAGTGGTTAATTAAACAAAAATTTTTTTCATGTATGAATAGTGCTGCTCGACTTTCAATATCAAGATCTTTAGGTCGTGATTTACTCTATGATTTAAAGTGGAAACATATTGATCCTGAGAAGCCCTCAGATGAATTAATTGAGAAATTTAAAAAAGACTCTTTATCTCAAGAATTTTTTAAAGAAAATAAAAGAGCAGAGGCAAAATAATGTTATGTGGCTCATCTCTAATTTATTAAAACTTTAAATGTTGGTTATTAAATCCCAGAAAGAAGAATTTGTGGATTGGATATCTAATGCTTCAATTGAAGAATCTGAGAAAAAAAAATTTCAGAACTGGATAGTAAATTGTCCAATCGATATTTATATTCCAAGAATCCCACCAGTTGGATGCTTAATATCAGCGGGATGGTGTCAAGGGGATTACAACGGATATGTATTCGATATTCTTGCAAATATAGATCAATTTGATTGGATGAGTTATATCAACCAAGAGTACTCATATATCTCAAAAGATTCTGAGGTAATTAATTATTTAAATTGGATTGGAGATATTCCAACTGGTCGTTTTTCAATAGATAAGAGAACAGGATACTATGAGAAAAAAGCATCTAAAAAAATAAGCGTTTCTTTAATAAAAGTAGATGATCAATTTTATGAAATAGAGGCAGAAAAAAAGGTTAAAAAAATAGCAAGTTAATCATTTGGTTAACACTTAAAATAAGAAATATTAAACTCAAAAATATTTTTAATTGAAACTTTCTGTACCGTTTTTATAACACCTATGTAGTAATATCAATGGATTTCACTTGTAAAAAAAGTTTTGTACCACTAAGATACCACCAAATTTGCGAGTAAGAACCTAGTTATAGCAATGCTTTTTAAGGTTGGTTGAAATCAATAGCGAATATACTACTTAAGTTTTAGTAAATCTATTGGTAGATAATCATTTATATAAAGAAATAGTATTGTTAAAGTTCCAATTACAGAACCTATAAAACCTCCAAAAAAATTAACTAATAATCCAGATTCTGTAATTATGGATTCTTCGTTTTTTTCTTCTTCAAAATCAGAAGAATCAACTACTTTTAAGCGCTGATTTGTTGTTGGTTGTTTAAGTTGTTGGTGTCGGATGAGGGCTTCGAAATCAGGCATGGAATTTGTGAGGCAATTGAACAATAAGCAGACCAGCCCGTCATTCGACGAGGATCTGATCTACCTAAATCGTCTACAGCTTCAAATACAGCATTACCAGTGGCTTCTGCTTTATCAAAGGCTGAAAGTAAGGGTATAAATGTATCAAAAACATATAAACCAAAATTTTCTAGAGCTGCTTTGGCCTGTTGCGCTGCTTTTTGCTGTCTAAAATCAACTTTTACTATTACTACTGCATGATTAACTTTTAAGTTGCTTAATAAATTTGCGAGTTCTACAGTTAATTCTACTGATCGTGCTTTTGCAGTTGTAGGTAAGATAACTAAATCTGAACCATAAGCTAAGTGTTTAAGTTCTTCTTGATCACTACTAGCTTGTCCATCAGTTATTACGATTTCTGATGATCTTGATGCTTTAGCAGCTGAACTGACTGGGAAAACTGGAAATGGTAGATTGCCTCTTGATGAATATGCTAATGCAGATCTATTCTTGTCGGCATCCACTATGCAAACTTTTTTACCTTTAGAATGCCAAACACTTGCAAGGTGAATACTTGTGCAGGTCTTGGCCACACCTCCTTTTTGTCCGCAAACGGTAATGAACAATTTTTTATTTTTATTTCTCTTACTTTGGAGAATAATTTCTTAATGTCAAGAGAAATTCATTTTTAATGCTTTAAAACTTATTTTTTGAAATATTTTCAAGAGGTTAATATTTTTAGATAACCTTATTAAGGTTCTTTATTTTAATAGGCTAGTGAAGAAAAGGATTGGATTAGGTACTTGGTCTTGGGGGAATAAGTTTTTTTGGAATTATAAATCTGCAAATGACGATGATTTAAGTGAGACATATTATGAAGCTTTACGAAGAGGTTTAGATCTAATTGATACTGCAGATTCTTACGGTACTGGGAATCTCCAAGGTAGAAGTGAATCATTGATAGGAAAATTTTTACTAAATACTCCCTCTGCAAAGAAAAAAAGAATTCAAGTAGCAACCAAACTCGCACCTTATCCCTGGAGAATTGGTGAGAGAGGTTTTAATAAACCTTTTATGCAAAGTTTAGAAAGACTTAATAATAAATTAGACATAGTACAATTGCATTGGTCAACTGCTAGATACAATCCTTGGCAGGAATTAGGATTATTGAATAATCTTTGCGATTTAAAAGATCAAGGCTTTGATTTTCAAATCGGCTTATCAAATGTAGGACCTAAAAGGTTAAGTAAATTAATTAATTTCTTAGCAAAAAGAGATCAAAAACTAAACAGCGTTCAAATACAGTTTTCTTTGCTTGCTCCTGATTTAAAAAAACAATATCAGGTAAAAAAAATTTGCGAAGAAAATAATATTGATTTCTTTGCTTATAGTCCTTTGTCCTTTGGAATACTTTGTATTAATCCAGATAAAGAAGATAATAAAGAAAAAAGTTTTATTCGAAATGCTTTATTTGAAAACTATAAAAAACCAACATATGAATTGCGGAGCTGTCTTAAAAGAATTGCCAAACAAAGATCAGTTTCCCAGGCTCAAGTAGCAATTAATTGGTGTTGTTATCAAGGAACTATTCCACTCGTTGGAATGCGAAAAAAATCTCAAGTTATAGATGTATCAAATGTATTCAAGTGGAATTTAAATAAAAATGAATTTAAAGAACTTCAGGAAGTTTCAAAAAATTGTTTAAAAAAAATGCCTAAAAATCCTTTTTCGAGTATTTAATTAACTTTTTAGGTAGAGATCTCCTTATTTTTTTTTATTTGACAACTACTATTCCATAGTTCAGTGGGAAATTTCTCACCAGTGAATCTAATAACTTTAGGTTTGAGATTTATTATTAAGTCATTTAGTTTTTGATTGGGTTCCATTTTGGACAATTGAGGTTTTTAATAAGATAAATTAATTTAAAACTTATCTTCTCAGTATTTATACTTATTAAATTAAAAAAATTCTTTTTAATACCAATAATTGCAGCAATATTTACACACTAATAAATTATTTACTACAAATTCTGAGTTACTTAAAAAAGTGGAGTCCTTCCAGACTCCGCGTATCATTTGGTTGATAAGGCTGATATGACCCCATCTCCCTTAGGATCAAGCAGCAACTGGTGCTGTTTGACGAGAGAAACTAACGATTTTGTTAGCGTTTGTGTTTTTGCTCTAACCGAGCCGGCTTCAGTCATCTTCCTTATGCCCCGTCGAAACCATTACAACCCCCAAAAGTGGAGTTGAGCGGAATCGAACCGCTGTCCGAAACATCGGTCGAGATCACCTAGTCCAATTGGACATTTATATTCTGACAGGCAAAATGAGTATTGAATAGTTTTTTTATTAAGTTTTTATCGTATATGAATGTAGTTGCATCAGCTCCAGAGGGACTAGAGAAATATTTAGCTGAAGAAATTTCAAATTTAGGTGGCTTTAATATTAATACTTATAAAAGATTTATTAATTTTGAATGTGATTGTGAAACTTTTTATAGAGTTCATTTCTATTCAAGATTAGCTTTTCGTTTTTATAGAGAAATTGCCACTTTTAATTGCTACGATAAGCAATCTTTATATGAGGGGGTTAGACATTCATTGGACTGGTTAAATTGGTTGCACTATGAAAAAACGTTTAATGTTCAAGTAACTGGGAGAACATCTTCCTTAACTCATACACATTTCACTGCTCTTGAAGTAAAAAATTCTATAACTGATTTGCAACAGGCAGTTTGGAATAAAAGATCAAATATTTCTTTAGATAATCCTGATTTTATAATTCACCTTCATTTAAATAATAATAAAGCAATTATCAGTCTTCAAAGTAGTGTGGAAAGCTTACACAAAAGGGGCTATAGACCCGCAGTTGGAAATGCACCATTAAAAGAAAATTTAGCTTCTGGATTGATAAATATGACTCAATGGAATGGCAAAGTCCCTTTAATTGATTTTATGTGCGGCTCAGGAACTTTTTTAATTGAGGCAGTTAATCAATTTCTTGAAGTTCCTATAAATATTGATCAAGTATATCTTTTTGAGAATTGGTTGGACTTTAGGAAAGATATTTATCTTAAAGAAAAAAATAAGGCAAAAAATAAAATTATAAATTATGAAAAATTACCAAAAATAATAGGCTACGAAATTAATAAAAAGGTTTTTGAGCAGGCACAAGTAAACATATCATTGGCGGGACTCGAAAATTATATTGAACTTATAAATAATGATTTTTTAGCACTCAAATTTAAATGTAAACCTGGGATCATTATATGTAATCCTCCATATGGAAAGAAATTAGGCAATGAAAATGAATTGATTTGTTTATATGAACAAATGGGAATTTTCCTAAAGAAAAACTTTTCAGATTGGGAATTTTGGCTGCTAAGTGGAAATCCAAAACTAACAAAACATTTGAAAATGAAATCTTCATTGAAAATTCCCGTTAGTAATGGGGGCATAGATTGCAGATGGATAAAATATTTAATAAGGTAATTTATTTTTTGCCAAAAACGGCCTTTGTTGTCTTGCCTAAACCCTCTAATGTTTGGGGAAGATAAGGTCCTTTAGATAATTTTCCTCCAAGCTTCAAACTTAAGCCTGCAAGAAATAAATCGATAAATATTATGAGCAATAAATTATATTCAATATTCCAGTCATTATATTTTGTTATAAAAAGATAAAAAATAATATGGATGCAAATTAGTACTAATAATAGTAATGTGCCTCCAATTGCCAAAAATATTCCACCACTAATTAACCTTCTTTTTTCTCTATCTACTTCTTGAAGAGCTATTCTTACATGCAAATCCATGACTGAACTTGCAATAGCTGAAATTCTTGAAGCAGTATTTGCAAAGTTTTTATTTTTTGGTTTTTCCATATTATTTTCTCCCATTGTTTAGGAGAGTTCCTATTATCAAACCAATACCCGCAGCAATAGCAATAGATAATATTGGTTTTTTTCTAATTGGACTTTCTATTTTTGGTCTAAGTGTATTGTTAAGTTCCTCTAATAACTCTTCTAATTGACTTTCAATGGGTTCAATTTTTTCTGATATCTCCCAATTGTTTTCTCGGATTGAATCAATAATTTCAAATAGTTGGCGTTTTATTCCAATTGCTGAGGTTCCACTATGGCTCGCTATTACTTCAACTAAATCATCAATACTCCCTTTTGTGGCTTCAAGGGTTTGATGAGCTATAGTAGGCCATTTTTCTTTTATTAAAGGTATTAAACTATCAATTTTTTCAAGTAACCATTTCTCCGAGATAACTTCTTTTTCATGAAGTTCAGAGTCATCTACTTTTTCTTCTATGTCGTTGGGAGGATGGTAGGTCTCCATTATTTAAACTTGATTATTTTAAGATTAGACCCTATTTTCTTAATTTGGAAGCCTTATCTAAAGATTTGTGCGATTTATATAGAATAAAAACATATAAAAGTTTATTTACATTTTATTTTTCTACTCTGTTATGCAAGAAGGCTTTGTTAAGCTATTACTGAATTTATTAAATTAGTTTAAATTTCATCATGGATATCACATTTGCATCATTAATTTTTGCATCTCGCACAATCCCTACTGATTTCGGATTAGTAGCGGCAGCTATCGCTGGAGCTGGAAGTTTGCTATTTATTGCTTTAAGATTTGTCCCTGATGCTAGTAACTAAATATCAGGCACCCTTTTAAAATATATTTTATCTCAAATTTATTTTGGAAATAGATCAGGTTTATTTATTATCTAAATAATGAATAAATGGGTTTTGCTTGAACATAAAGTTTATTCTGCTAACTCTTTAGATATTCATTATGATTTTCTTGTTGAAAATGGAATAGATTGTTTAACTTGGAAATTTATAAAACTACCTTTATTAAATCAAGCTTCTATAGAAATTTTTAAACAGCCAAATCATAGACTTGTATGGCTATCAAGGATAGAACACGAACTTTCTGAAAATCGAGGTTTTGTTAAAAGAATCGATCATGGAATATTCAAAAACGTTTCCGATAGATTGGAATCTGAATGTTTGAGATTTATTTTGGATGGTAAACACCTTAATGGGTTATTTGAAATTTCTGGTAATTCATGTAGATTGCGCAAAATTAATTAATATTCATTTATAAATAATCTTAATATTTCTATTGAGAATTTTTGCAAATTAGTTATTCTTATTTAGCTATTGAACCTTAAGATTGGTACATATCAATCAGGTCGAGTTTGAAAATTTTAAATCTTTCGGTGGAAGTGTAAAAATTCCTCTTGAAGAAGGTTTTACTGTGGTTACTGGCCCTAATGGCTCTGGAAAAAGCAATATTTTAGATGGAATTTTATTTTGTTTAGGCTTAGCTAATAGTAGAGGAATGAGGGCAGAAAGATTACCAGATTTAATAAATAACTCCAAAGTTAAAGAAGGTAAATCATCCGAAACATTTGTATCGGTAAAATTTGATGTTCAAGATTGGTCTCCTAGGGAGTACCTCCCGCCTTTGGAGCTAGAAGAAGAAGAAATTGCTCTTAATAAGGATCAAAAAGAATGGGTAGTTTCTAGGAAATTAAGGCTTATGCCTGGTGGTTCTTATGCTTCGACTTATACTTCCGATGGAAAACAATGTACCTTGCAACAAGTACAGAGAATATTAAGGGATATTAGTGTTGATCCCGAGGGCAGTAATGTAGTTATGCAAGGTGATGTAACAAGAATAGTATCAATGAATAATAAAGAGAGGAGAAATCTTATTGATGAATTAGCAGGAGTCGCACTTTTTGATACAAGAATAGAACAAACTAACGCAAAATTAAATGATGTTTTCGAAAGACAAGAAAGGTGTGAAATTTTAGAAAATGAATTGAAATCTAGTAAAAATAAGCTTGAAAAAGAATGTGAAAAAGCTAAGAGATATAAAGAGTTAAAGGCAAAACTTCTACAAATAATGGAATTAGAGAAAGTTCTTATTTTTGATAAACAAGTTAAGCATGTTGAATCTATAGAGAAAAAAGAAATTGAAATTAAAAAAAATAAAATATTATTTAATGAACAAAAAGAATCTATTAATAAAGAAATATTAGTCTTAGAGGGTGCTTTGAAAATACTGGTTGATGAGCTTAAGGATAAAGGAGAGGATAAATTGATAAAAGTGAATTCTGATATTGGAAGTATTAATTCTAGCTTGAGAGAACTTGATAGGATATCTAGTTTAAATAAAGAAGAGGGCATCAAATTACAAAAGCAGAGAGATGAAATTGCAATATCTAAAAGGAATATCGAGTCAGAAAAGATTAGACAAGAAAATTTTGATGATAATTTTTTAAATAAATTGAACTTAGAAATTGATGATCTCACTTTAAAACATAAATTATCTAGAAAAAAACTATCTGATGCAGCGGGAGAATCTGGAGAATTCTCAAAGCAAAGCATCAAATTAAATACTGAGATTGAAAGTATAAAAAATAAAATCAATCCTTTAGAATTAAAAAAAAGGAAAGTTGAAGAAGAAACTATTGAAAATAATATTCAAAAAGATCAAATATCCTCTCAAGTCAATGATTTAGTTTTAGAAAAGCAGAAACTTTTAGAAATAAATCAAAGTAAAAAAGAGACATTAGAAATTAATGATAATAACTTGTTAAGTAATACCTCGGAAATTAATTCTTTAAAAAATGAAATTGATTTATTAAATAAAACTAAATTAAGGCTTAACAACGAGCAATTAAAGCTTGAAAAGGATTTATCTAGATTTGAGAGTAGGAAAGAAGCTTTAAGTGAATCCAGAGGTTCATACGCTCTTAGAATTCTTTTAGAGGCAGGTTTAGAGGGTATACATGGTTATGTCGCTCAACTTGGCGAGGTCAGTGATAAAAATAGATATGCATTAGAAATTGCTGCAGGAAATAGACTCGGACAAATTGTTGTTGATAATGATAATATTGCTGCTAGAGCAATTGAAATTCTTAAAAAGAAGAAGGCGGGAAGATTAACTTTTTTACCTTTAAATAGAATTAAAAGCCAAAAAAAGAATTATGTAATTCAAAGACTAGAAAATAATAGAGAGACTGGATTTATTGATAAAGCTATAAATTTAATTACTTTTGATGAAGTTTACTCAGATGTTTTTAAGTATGTTTTTGGAGATACGTTAGTTTTTTCAGATTTGGCTTCAGCAAGGTTATCTAAACAAAAAGTTAGATTGGTTACTTTAGGAGGTGAATTATTAGAAGCAAGTGGAGCTATTACAGGTGGCAGCAAGTTAAATAAAGATTTAGCTTATAGATTTGGATCTAATAACGATATTGATGATTCTAGCCATATAAACAAAAGATTATCTGTTATTGAAGAAGCTTTAAAAGAGTCAAATAATGATTCGACCATAAAAAATACTAGACTAGTTCAATTAAATTCTAACCGAAGTAAAATTATCGAGGATTGTGCTTCACATAACAAAGAAATTGAAGTAAATCAAAATTCTCTTGCGGTTGTTATTCAAAGAATTGACGATTATAAATCTAGATTAAATAAACTTGAAAATGCTAATCATTTACTAGTTGATGAGTTAGGTATTTTAAAAAGTGAATTGAAACCTCTTCATGATAAGTTTGATCAATTGCAAATCGTTCTTCAGGCGAATTATGAAAAAAATCAAAAATCATCACTAATAACTTTTAATAATGATTTTAATAATCTTGATAAAAAACTTGAATCACTTATAAAGGAGAGAGATATCTTATTAGATAAGAAGAATCAAATTGCTTTACATAAAGAACGTATCAATAATTCTTTAAAAATTACTTTATTACAAGAAGAAAACTTGCAGAAATCTATTAAAGAACTTGCAAGTGCTCATAGTGAATGGATAGAAAAAAGAGACAAATTCAAAGAAGAACTTTTGGTTCTTGACAATCAAAAAAATTCTCTTGAGAAGGATTTAGGTTTATTGAGAAGGAAGAGAGATGAATTAAACTCTTCAATTTCAAATAAAAGGCAAGAATATAATAACTATTTATTAAAGCTTGAATACCTTGAAAGAGATATGTCTTCTCTTCAAGAAGAGATGAGGAGCGAGAAAATAAAATTAGACAATTATAAAAAAGATTTACCTAATCCCTCGCCTAATTTTGGAGAATATGAAGGTAAGAGTCTTGAATCTTTGCAATCAGAAATCTCGATTATAAATGAAAACCTACAAAGCTTAGAACCAGTGAATATGTTAGCTCTTGATGAATTAGAAGAATTAATCGAGAGATTAAATGGTTTGCGAGAAAAATTAGAAATTTTATCTAATGAAAGATCTGAATTATTACTGAGAATAGAAACTGTATCGACTATGCGTCAGGAGGCTTTTATGCAAGCATTTGTAGAAGTTGATAAACATTTTAGAGAAATTTTTGCAAATTTATCTGATGGAGACGGTTTTCTTCAACTTGAAAATCCTAATTCTCCTTTGGAAGGAGGCTTAACTTTAGTTGCGCATCCTAAGGGGAAAAATGTCAGAAGATTAGCCTCTATGTCTGGTGGTGAAAAATCTCTAACTGCTTTAAGTTTTTTATTTGCTTTGCAAAAGTATAAACCTTCACCTTTTTATGCCTTAGATGAGGTTGATAGTTTTTTAGATGGTATAAATGTTGAAAGGTTGTCAAAACTAATCTCAACTCAGTCATCAAATGCTCAATTTATAGTCGTAAGTCATAGAAGACCTATGATTAGTGCGTCTGAACGAACAATTGGTGTGGCGCAAGCAAGAGGTGCAAATACTCAAATTATTGGGTTACCAAATGCTGCATAAACACACTTTTTTAAATTTATACGTCAGAATAATAAAAAGGTATTTATGAGTTTGTCTAACACATCTGCAAATAAAAATCTCCCTAATTCTGTCCCTAGTGAACGTTTATGGTTAAGGTCAGAATTGATGGGAACACAAGTTATAACCACTGATACTGGAAGGCGTTTAGGCGTAGTTGGTGAAGTTGTTGTTGATATTGACAGAAGAGAGGTTGTCGCCTTAGGACTGCGAGATAATCCACTTACAAGATTTTTGCCAGGCTTACCAAAATGGATGCCCTTAGAAAGTATAAAGCAAGTAGGAGATGTCATATTAGTTGACTCCTTAGATTCTTTGAGTGAAGGATTTTCTCCAGAAAGATATGGAAAGGTAATTAATTGTCAGGTGATTACAGAATCTGGACAACTTTTAGGAAGAGTTCTAGGTTTTTCTTTTGATATAGAGACTGGGGATTTGATTTCTCTTGTAATGGGTGCGGTTGGTGTTCCGCTTTTAGGTGAGGGAGTTTTAAGTACTTGGGAAATTCCTGTTGAGGAAATTGTAAGTAGTGGCACGGATAGGATTATTGTTTATGAAGGAGCTGAAGAGAAATTGAACCAATTAAGTAGTGGATTACTTGAGAAACTTGGAGTCGGTGGTTCTTCATGGGATGAGAGGGAATCAAATGGATATTCAGCAAATCTTGTACCAGTTGAGAATCAGTTACTGTCTGGTTCGGAATCAGAACAAAAAAACAATTTGGTTGAAGATTATGAAGAAGTTGTTGAACAAGATGATTATGAAGATGATTATGAAGATGAACTTGAATATGTTGAAGTAAAGGGTTCTTCAGAAGAAATAAAAAACAGAAAAAAATTATATATGGATAATGATTATTCTGCTCAGATCGATAATCAAAATAGTGCCAATCAAATTGATGAACAAAAGAATCTTGATATTGAACAAAAGAAACAATCAAGTACTAATTTAGCTTCGAAAAGACCAATTCAAAATGCTACAGAAACTTTTGATGTTGAACCATTAGATGAACAAAATTTAGTTAAAGATAATAAAAAAACAGAAAAGTTTGAAATTGATGATCCTTGGTAATTTTCAAAGTTTTTTCATTGCATTAACAATCATAGAGGCAAGTTTTTTTGCGGCACCTTTGTTGCCTCTTTCTTTGAGCAAATTATTCTTAATACTCTTTAATTGATCCCTATTTTTAACAAGAAATAATACTTCTCTTGCAATTTTCCTAGGCGAAATATTTCCTATTCTTTCAGGGACAATCATTTTTTTAGCTTTAATATTTGGCCAAGCAAAAAACTTCTTTTTTTTAAAATAAAAAAATTTAGCTATAGAAGTTAGGAATCCATTTATGAATGAAATTTTCCCAATTACTCCAAAAATACCATCCCAGGCATTCATCATATTTAAATGTTGAGTGGGTAGAACAACTAACATTGGAAGAGCAATTGCCGCTAACTCTGCAGTATTTGCTCCCACAGTTGTAATTGCAAGATCACATTCTTTTAATATTTCATAGCAAGGGTGTTTCTTGATAAGATAAATTTTTGTATTTTTTGATGTTTCAATTACATAATCAAAACAGGAGTCTTTAATTTTCTTAATTGTTTTGATTTTTGATGAGTAATATTTCGTAATTGGATTTCTCTCGCTTTGAAAAAAAATATATTCTCTTTCATCAGTAGTTGGAGCAATGGGAATTATAAAATTTATATTTTGATTTTTTTCAGCTATGTGATCTGCTATTTCTAGAAAGAAAGGAATTCCAACTGAGAGCTTTGCTTTTTTTGAACCAGGCAACAATGCAACATAGTTTTTTTCTTTGTTTTTTAATGATATTTCACTATTAAGTTTGATATCTGCCATCAAATCGCCAATGATTTGACATTTATATTTATATCTTTTAGGAACTAATTCTCTTACTTTTGAATTCATGGCTGCGATTTCATTTGTCCATTGAGGCCATCTAGAAGTCCACTCAGCATATGTGATATTTCCATAACCTAATCTTTTAGCTAGTAAAATGCTCCAAAATTGATCTCCACCAAGGAAAATAACTAAACCTTTTTTTGGCCAGTTAGCAAAAGAACTTGGCTTTATTAATAAATTCCAAAAACTTTTGGATCTTGTAATTAATTCGAATTTATTCCATGAATTTGCAACTATAAATTCTTTACCAGTGGCATTTGGACAAGGAACAAGGACTAACCTCAGAGTGAAATTGAGTTTATCGGCGTCACATAAAGTTTTGTTTATTTTGTTAAGCTCATCCACCACAGGACTTACCCATGTAGCTAATTCACCGGGACCATTAGAAACTATAACTACTGCAACTGATTTTTTTTTCATTGCAGTTGATCCCAAATAAATTAAATGCGGACGGCGAGACTTGAACTCGCAAGGCCTAAGCCACACGCTCCTTAGACGTGCGCGTCTACCAATTCCGCCACGTCCGCAAAGGGTTCTCAAGCACCAGAGGGCACTAAAACCATAAAAATATAATACATTATTGACTGAAATAAGGATTTAGTTCTAAAAGATAATTTTTTGAATATGATGAATTATTTTTCTATTGCATAAAACAAATATTTATACATATGTAACGTTCTAGGCTGTATTGTAAAAATGTCCTCTAATAACTAAAACAATTTTGTTAGATACGTTGGCAAAGAATTTTTATTTTAAGTCATTTTCATTTCTTCAATTTAATTTTCATAATGGTTGAAAAAGTTTTAATTGCTAATCGTGGCGAAATAGCTTTACGAATTGTCAGAAGTTGTAGAGAACTGGGTATTGCAACAGTTGCAGTGTTTAGTACCGTAGATAAAAAAGCATTGCACGTTCAGCTTGCTGATGAAGCAGTGTGCGTAGGAGATTCATTAAGTAATAAGAGTTATTTAAATATTCCAAATATACTTGCTGCTGCTACATCGAGAGGAGTTGATGCTATTCATCCTGGTTATGGTTTTCTTGCCGAAAATGATAAATTTGCTGAGATGTGTAACGATCACGGCATAGTTTTTATTGGCCCATCTCCTAAAGCTATTAGATCTATGGGAGATAAATCTACAGCTAAAGAAACTATGGAAGCAGTAGGGGTTCCAACAGTACCTGGTAGTAAAGGCTTGTTATCTAATGTTGATGAGGCTTATAGATTGGCAGACGATATTGGTTATCCTGTAATTATAAAAGCAACTGCTGGTGGAGGTGGAAGGGGTATGAGGTTGGTTGAAACGGCTGATAATCTTGAAAAAATGTTTAAAGCAGCTCAGGGTGAAGCAGAAGCAGCTTTTGGTAATGATGGTTTATATATGGAGAAATTCATAAAGAAGCCAAGACATGTAGAAATTCAAATTTTGGCGGATAGGTCGGGTAATGTAGTTCATTTAGGAGAGCGAGATTGTTCAGTTCAAAGAAGACATCAGAAATTATTGGAAGAGTCTCCTAGCCCTGCAATTAACTCTGAACTAAGAAAAAAAATGGGAAATGCAGCTATTGCTGCTGCAAAAAGTATCGGTTATGAAGGGGCTGGTACAGTTGAATTCTTGGTTGATGATGATAATAATTTTTATTTCATGGAAATGAATACTAGGATTCAAGTTGAACATCCTGTAACTGAAATGGTGACAGGAGTTGATTTAATAGCTGAGCAAATTAAAATCGCAAGCGGAGCAAACTTGGAATTTAATCAGGATGATATCCATCTAAACGGTCATGCCATTGAATGTAGAATCAATGCTGAAGACCCTTCTCATAATTTCCGGCCATCACCTGGAAAAATCACTGGTTGGCTTCCTCCTGGCGGCCCTGGTGTAAGGGTGGATAGTCATGTTTATACCGGTTATGAAATCCCTCCATTCTATGACTCATTAATCGGCAAACTAATAGTTTGGGGAAAAGATCGTAATACTGCAATTAAACGCATGAACAGGGCTTTAAATGAATGCGCAGTAACCGGTATTCCTACAACAATTAACTTTCATCTGACCTTACTAAATAAAGCTAAATTTAAGGAAGGTAGGATACATACCAAATATGTAGAAGAAGAATTATTGCCCAATTACTGAGGACTAATGAAGTAGTCTCTATGAAATATGTGTATTTAATGCAAGTTTTAAAAGACCTTGTTGACCAACTAAAATCTCTCTTAAAAAGCTTATAATCCCAATCCATATTACGGGTCCGACATCAACTCCTCCAATAGGGGGAATTAATTTTCTTGTTACATTAAGGATAGAGCTTGAAGGTATTGAAATTAATAACCATAAACCTTTACTTAAATCAATTTTTGGATACCAAGTAAGAATTAATCTGATTAAAAAAACTAAAGTTAAATATGATAGAGAAATTCCTAAACTAACATCTAAAATTTGGAGAGAGTTTACAAGCAAGGAAATCACAATTATTTAATTCATCTTAATAAATAACCCACTGAAACGTATTTAATTCTTATTATAAATTGAGAATTTAATATTTAAAAGTGTTTCAAATCTCAAATTTATTACTAGCTGCAAATTTTTCTGCTGAAGTTTCAAATAATTCTGCAGTTGGAATGATAGGTAGTTTTATCGCTGCTGCTTTAATTATCGTTATTCCAGCCTCTGCATTTTTGATTTTTGTAAGTCAGAAAGATTCCTTAGATCGTACTTCTACTGGAAGACGCTAGTTTTTATAGAAGTTTTAAGTACACTATATATATAGGGAGATTTAAGCACCCCTTTACAAAATAATTTTTGGAGAAAGAATGTGGTCAATGCTAGTCTAAACTGGGCCAGTATTGTTGGTATAGTTCTCGCGGTATGTGGAGGAGGCCTTTATTTCTTAAGGTCTTTTAAACCTGCATTAGCAAGAGATTATGATGTTTTCTTTGCAGCAATAGGACTTTTGTGCGGGGGAATATTATTTTTCCAAGGATGGAGATTAGATCCTATTCTTCAATTTGGTCAGTTTTTGTTAGCAGGAACAACAGTTTTTTTCGCATATGAAAGTGTTCGATTGAGGGGAGTTGCTACTGATCAAGCTAGAAGATCATCTTATTTTGATGATGATCCTATTTCTGATGTTCCTAGAAATTCTAGAGGTCGTTTTAATGACGATTACGACAGATTTCAAGAAGCTGAAAGACCATCAAGAAGATTTAAACCTCAAGAAGATGAATTTGAAGAAGACTATATGGATGGGAGATCTCGTAGGAGGAATGTTTCAAGAGCCATACCTTCTGCTGCTGCAAGTAGAAGCAGGTCATCTACAAGAGAAGCAAATCAGTTTGAAAATAGCGAACCCATAAGAAGTAGACAAACTCCTGAAGATAGAAATAGTAATCAATCAGAAAGAAATAACTTTGGTGAGAGACGAAACTTATCTCGCAATGAAGTTAAAACAGGATCAAGACCCAGAATGAATAGGAAAGTTACTAGGCAAGATAATATTGCACCTCCTGATGATTCTTCTCCATTAAGAAAGAAACCTATAAGATCGACTATTAGGCAGCAAACTTCAACAGCTCAAGTAGAAGATGCTTCATTCAAAGATGCTAATCAAGTAAAAAAACCTCGTGATTCTCGTAGAGTAAGCTCTTCAGACAGAGCAAGTTCAAGGAGCCAAAATAGTAGATATACCGTTGGATCAAATAAAAAGAAACCTAGAGATAACAGCTCAAGATTTGATGATTAGTTATAAGAATCCTGCCCATTTTAAAAACGATTGTTGGCTCAATAATTCAATTAGTATTATTGCAAGGAATCCAATCATTGCAAATCTTCCATTAGTTATTTCAGAATAACTGCTCCATCCAAACTTATATATATCTGTATCATCATCAATAATTTGATTAATATTTTCTTGAGCAACACGCTTACTATCTTCTTCTAAATCATTTCCAGTAGAAATGTTTTCTAGTTCATCTCTCTCTTCGCCAGTTTTCATAAAAGTACTTTAGTTATCAAAATTATAGTTTTTTGTAGGTAACAATTGCCAGCTACCTTTACCGTTTAAAGCTAACACGTTATTATGAAATTCTTTCAGTGTTGGGCGATGGCCAACACTTATCAGAGAAAGTTCTCTTTTTATCAATAAACTATAAAGATATTTCTCTGTTTCAATATCTAATGCACTAGTTGCTTCATCCAGCACTGCAAATTGTGGAGAATTTAGCAAAAGTCTCGCAAAAGCCAGTCTTTGTTGTTCTCCAAGAGAAAGTATTCTTTGCCAATCTTGCTTTATATCAAGATCCGGATATCTAGCAAGAATAGAATTTAAATTAACTTCCTTAAGCACAGAGAATAGGTGATCGTCACTAAACTTGCTGACATCAGTTGGATAACATAGTTGTTCTCTTAGCGAACCTAAAATCATATATGGTTTTTGCGGGATAAAAAGTAAATCACCTGTTTTTGGCTTTTTTATTAATCCTCTATCAGGTTGCCACAAACCACTAATCATTCTCAATAGTGATGTCTTACCACAACCTGAAGGGCCAGTAATTAAAAGAGTATCAGTATTATTAATATTTAAGCTCAGATCTTTAATGATGGGATTCTTAGATCCAGGAGTGAACAAATCAGCATTTTTAATAAGTATTTCTGGTTTGTTAGTAATAGAGATATTATTTTGTAATGGTTTTTCTTTACTTATTAATTCAACCTCAGATTGAAACCCTTCTAACCTGCTAATCCCCGCAGTAAATTTTGCAAGTTCATCTATTTGATTAACTATAAAAAATAGAGATCCTTCAACCATATTAAATGCAAAATTTGCTTGAACAAACTTACCGTAATCAATAGTTCCAGTGAAATATGGGACGGCCATGATTAAATAGGGAAAAAATACTCCAGCATAATTAGTCGATCTTTTCATTGTAAAAATTATTGTTTTCCATATAATGAGTAAATTGAAATTTTTCACTAAAACACCTAATCTTCTTTGATTTTCTACATTCTCTGGATATTCTCCTGAATAAAACGCAATTGCTTCGGAGTTATTTCTTATGTGAACTAAGCCATATCTAAAATCAGCCTCATATCTTAATTGATCAAAATTAATTTTAACTAATCTTTTTCCTGCGTATATAAGAAGTGAAGAAGCTATTGCAGCAAATGTAAATAGGGAAAAGGTTAATGTTCGACTGATAGTATAAAGGATGAGAATATTAAGAGAAAAGGTTAAAATTGCATCAAATATACCAATTGTGAAAGTTAAACTTTGCTCAGTGAAAGATTTTGTATCTTCAGAGATTCGCTGATCGGGGTTGTCAACATCAGTTGCTTGCTCATCATTCGGATTAAGCTTAAAATAAGCTCTGTTAGTGAGATACTGGCTGATCAGACTTTTTGACAACCATTCTCTCCAAATAATGCTCAATTTTAAAGTAAAGAAAATTTGTAGCGCTCTTATTGGTAAAGCAAAAATAAAGCATGATGCGTATATAGCTAAAATTCTGTAGAAGCCATCTTGTTCTTTTTGAACTAGTGCATTAGTTAAATCTCGCGCAATAAAACCAATCCCTGCGTTAATACCATTAATTGCTAGCAGCATCAATACAATTACTCCTAACAAAATCCAGTGAATCCACCTTTTTGCTTTTAGTTGATGCCTAAAACTAAAAAAACTTGAAGAACCTATTACGAATAATGCAGAGAAGATTAAACCCCATTTCCCAGACCAAATTGTATTAAGAGTGCTAATAACACCTCCAAAATATTTGTCTAATAATTCTGGTTGAAAATTTTGAAGTAAATTAATTAGACCTGTAAGTGATATAAGAACTATTCCACCTACGCAGAATAAAAGAGAAATTAAAAGCCAAATGAATTGTATTCCATTATTTTGATCAATTGGTAAGAAAAAAGGCTGCGATAATCTTCTTAATTTTTGTAATTGCAATATAATTTTGGATTTATTTTTAACTTTTGTATTCATTACTCAACCAAGTTTTATAAAATAATCATATCTTTTATGAAGACTATTGACCAAAACCAATAAGTGAAAGTAGCCAGTTTGGAAGATGAAGGTAGTTTAATATATAAACGTCAAATTTATGAACTTTCGTAATTGACTGGTCAAGTCCCCACCAAATTAAAAAAGGCAGATTAAATAGAATTTGCAGTTGCCATTTGTAAGTTAAGACTTTCCAGATTTTAGTAAGAGTAGATTTCTGGGATTTATCTAAATCTTCCCAATTTTTAGAAATTAAATTAAATAAGTTTTTAGACTCTGAGTTAACTGAATTAGGTGTATTCATTTGTATTTTTCTTTATTTATAGCTCACAAACAATTTTTTCGAGAGCGTTAACCTGGGGGCCATTGTAATTTTCTTCCAGATAAAAAATGAATATGTAAATGAAAAACTGTTTGTCCAGATTCCTTACCAGTATTTATTACTGTTCTCCAATTAGTTAAATTTTTAGATTTAGCTATCTTACTTCCTACAAACAATAAATGTCCTAATAAGGCTGCATCCTTTTCTACACATTCATATAAACTTACTATCGGTTTTTTGGGGATTACTAGATAATGAATTGGGGCTTGAGCTGAAATATCATTAAATGCAATGCACAAATCGTCTTCATGGAGTTTCTCACAAGGTATTAGACCATCTATTATCTTCTGAAAAATTGTAGTTTCAGTCATTTAATTAATAGAAATGACATCTTTTTCGTGAAATCCTTCTTTCATAAGTTCTTTGCTTAAATCATCTTTTGATGTCACTCTATCTACAAACAATATTCCATTTAAGTGATCCATTTCGTGTTGAATACATCTTGCTAGAAGTCCATCTGCTTTCATTTTACGAGGCCTTCCCATTTCGTCTCTAAATTTTAATTTTATAGTAGATGGTCTCACCACATTCAAATAGACACCTGGTATACTCAAGCAACCTTCTTCGTATGAATTAAGAGTTGTTCCATAATCTATAATTTCTGGATTGATTAAGATTAAAGGCTCTGCTGCTGAATCTTCAAAATTCACATCAATCACCAGAAGCTCTTTGTTAATCCCTATTTGAGGTGCAGCAAGTCCAATCCCTTTGGCTGCATACATGCTTTGGAGCATTTCTCTAGATAGCTTTCTAATAGATTCATCAACCTTACTTATTCTTTTGGAATTTTGCCTTAGTACATCATCACCAAGTTTATAAATTTCTAATGATGGCTTACCTGTTTGTTCCTTGGCAATATTTCCGATATCCCCATTTCTTTTTGACTTTTTTGCAAGTTCTGAAAAATGGTTCGCCACGTTAATAAAAAAGTTTTAAATAAAGAGTTTAGCTATAAAAATATTAGCACTTTAATTTACTTTCTTTATAGTTTTTTAAATGAGTAATGATCATAAGTTAAAAGTTAGTCAAAAAGTCACTACAAAAAAAGCTTTTAAAGAGTTAACTATTATTAGGGATATTATTTTTTGGATTGATAATGTTGGTGAAGGTCAAAAGCAAAATGCTATTTTTGCTAGACCATTTAATAAGAAAGATGCATTTCCTCAAAAATTAACTAATAAAAAATATAAAATTAAAAATAATTTTCATGGATATGGTGGTAAATCTTACAAATGTATAAATTTTAAAAATAATTTTTATTTGATATGGATAGATCAGTTTTCAAAGGCAGTATGGCTTCAAATATTTAAAGAAACAAAATTAAATAATAGAAGTCAATATAAATATCTTGATTCAGTTCAAGAACCTAGACAACTATCTAAATCAAGGGAGGTAAATTTCGATTCTTCATTTATAATCTCTGAAAATTTTTTTTTGTATGGTATTTGCGAAATAAATAATAGAGATTATTTATATTCTTTAAACTTAAAAAAATCTAAACAAGATATTCATCTAATAAAAAAATTTAAGAATTTCGCAGGAGATTTATCTTCTAATACCACTGCTAGCTTACTTTCTTGGATCGAGTGGGATTCTCCATATATGTCCTGGGAAAAAAATGAACTGTTTTTTGCTCAAATAGGCTCTGATGGTGAGATAAAAAGAATAATAAAATTCTCAAATAACCTAGTTAATTCGAATAAAAATGTTTCCTTTTTCCAACCTCATTGGATAAGTGAAAAACTTTTAGTATGTTCTGAAGATAGTTCTGGATGGTGGAACTTATTGTTTCTAGATGTAAGTGAAATTGAGAATATTCTTATAAAAAAAAGAGTAGAGAGAAATTTTGTTGAATATGGAACACCTCAATGGGTCTCTGGAATAACATTTTTTTCAGGTACGAGCAAAGATTTATTTTGTTTAGCCAAGAAAGAAAATAATTTTGTAGTGGAACAATATAAAGATCTTGTATTTGTTAAAGAATTTTTTACTCCTTTTACTGCAGTTAGTGATTTTAGTGTTTTTGCGGACAAAGTTGTTTTAAAAGGTAGTGGATTTGATTTTTTTGGGAATTTACTTGAAATTGATTGTAAAGAAAAAGTTTCATCAAATTTTTTTGAGGAAATAAATGTTGAACAAATAACAGATTATTCAAAACCTGAAACATTTTGGTTTAAAGGTTTTGAAGATCAATCTACTCATTCTTTTCTTTATAAACCGCTTGTTGATAATTTTAGAAAGCCACCGCTCCTTGTTAGAGCTCATAGCGGACCAACTTCATTTTTTGATGGATCATATAATTCTGAAGTTCAATTTTGGACTTCAAAGGGATTTTTTGTTGCTGAAGTCAATTATGGAGGATCATCAGGATTTGGCAAATCATATAGAGAGAGGTTGAATTATAAGTGGGGTATTGTTGATTCTTATGATTGCAAAGCACTAGCTCTAGAGTTAATCAAATCAAATCTAGTTGATAGTGAGAAAGTAGTAATTTTTGGTAATAGTGCTGGTGGGTTGACTGCCCTGAATTGTTTATTATGCGGGACTATTTTTACAGCTGCAATTTGTAAATATCCTGTTATTGATTTAAAGGATATGCATTACAAAACTCATAGGTTTGAAAAAGATTATTTAAATTCTTTGGTAGGAAATTATGCAAAAAATCATGATGAATATATAAATAGATCGCCGATAAAGCATATTCATAAAATAAAAAAGCCTATCTTATTGTTTCATGGAAAAAAAGATGCAGTTATTTCTTATAAACAAACTTTAAAAATTCAAGAAATGTTGATTCAGAATAATAAACATTCGGAAGTTATATTTTTTGACAATGAAGGGCATGGGTTTAAAAATATTGAAAATAAAGAAGTTGTAATGCAGAAATCTAAAGAGTTTTTAAAAAATGCTTTGAATATTTAAGAATTGATTTTTAGAAAATCAATAGTATCTTTTAATTTTTCTATAAATATATCAATTTCTTCCTTATTGGTTGTGAAATTCATACTAATTCTAGCCGTTGATTTAATTCCAATGTATCTGTGAAGAGGTTGACAGCAATGATGTCCACTTCTGATGCAAATTCCTTTTGAATCAAGAATTTCAGCAATATCGTTTGAATGTATATTTTTTACATAAAATGTGGCAAGTGATGCTCTGTCTGGATCTATTTCCGGAGATGGACCTATAATTTCAACATTTTCTATTTGATTTAATTTTTCAAATAAATATTTAGTAATATTCTTTTCATATTCATGAATTTCATTCAAGCCAATAGTGTTTATATAATTAATTGCTTCTGCAAGACCTATTGCTTCCGCAATGGCTGGAGTTCCAGCTTCAAATTTATGTGGTAACTCTGCCCAAGTACTTGTCTCTTCAAAAACATCTTGAATCATTTCACCTCCACCAAAGAGAGGAGGAATTTTTTCTAGGATTTCTTCTCTTGACCAGAGGAAACCAATACCAGTCGGACCGCAAAGTTTATGACCTGATCCCGCTAAAAAATCTATATCAAGATCAATCACATCCAGTTTTTGATGAGCCAAACTTTGACATGCATCTATTAAAACTAAAGAACCTTTTTGTTTAGCTAATTTAGTTAACTTTTTGATTGGATTACAGCAACCTAGAGTATTGCTAACATGAACTAGGCTTACAAGCTTAGTTTTAGTTGTTAGTTTTAATTTAAAATCCTCTATATCTAATTTCCCATTTTTATCTATACCTATAAATTTTAATTTGCATTTATTTTTTGCTGCAAGCATTTGCCATGGGACAATATTGCTATGATGTTCCATTATGGATAAGAGAATTTCATCGTTTTCTCTTAATGAATATTCGCCCCATGATCTGGCTGCTAGATTGATTGCTTCAGTAGCATTTCTTGTGAAAATAATTTCTTTTGTTGAATTCGCTTTTATATATTTGCTAATTAAATATCTTGCATTTTCAAATTCTTCTGTTGCTTTAGCACTTAATTGATGTGCGCCTCTATGTACATTGGCATTAAAGTTTCTATAATACTCATCAATTTTTTTTAAGACTTGTATTGGTTTTTGAGTTGTTGCAGCATGGTCTAAATAAATAATTTGCTCATTACTTTTTGAGTTCTTATTTAAAAGAGGAAAGTCTTTTTTCGTTATTTCAGGAAAATTTTGAATCGTTTCCATTAATTCTCATTTAAAAGTTTATCAAGCAAATCCCATTTATCTTTTGAAACGGGAATAAATGAAATTATTTCTTGAAAGTAAGAACTTAATTGTAGTTTACTTGCTTCTGGTAATGTGATCCCTCTTGTTCTCATATAAAAAAGTTCTTCTTCATTTAGTTGCGAAATTGTAGCTCCATGTTTGCATTTAACATCATCAGCAATTATTTCTAATTGAGGTTTAGTATCTATTTTTGCGAGATTTGATAAAAGTAAATTTCTGCTTAATTGGGAAGCGTCAGTTTTCTGGGCAATTTTCGGAACTATTATTGAACCTTCAAATATTGCATGTGATTCATCGTCAGCAAGTGATTTGTTGATTTGATCTAAAAATCCATTTGGGCCATTAAAGTCTATTCTTGTATAAGTAGAAATTTGTTCATCTTTTTTTGTTATTTGCATACCTTTGATATTGGTTTTAGCGTTTCCTTCAGATTGTTTAATACGAATTTCAAATCTTGCATAATTAAATTTGAAATGTAAAGATCCTAAATTGTATTCGCTATCTCTTTGTTGAATTACATTGAGGGAATTTAATAGATTTGATTTATTTTCACCGTAAGAAACAACTCCATGGTTTACGGAACTATTTGCTTCTAAACAAAAGAACGTTGATTGAGATAATGAAGAGTTGTCTTTACCAAGATTTATTTGTAATAAATCAATATCACAATTCTTTTCTAAAAATATTACGAGGGTTTTTGCGTTTAAAGAATTACTTGATGCATGACTAAAGATTTCAATAGGAGGAATTTTTGATCCATTTATTTTTAATCCCAAGATATTCTTTGAAGAGCTTAAAGACAGGTTTAGTAAATCACCCCAATTTTCGTTTTGATCAAAACAAGATATCTGTTTCTTAATATATTTTACTAATTCATCCTCACTTAGTTGCTGTATTGAATAATTTTCTTCTATTAGTTTAATTTGACAATTCTCACCAATTATTAGCCTTACAGTATTTTGAGAAGTGTTCGGATAAGGTGTATCAAATTTTGGATTTTTTTCGCTAACCGAGTAGTCTAAAAAGTTTGAAAATTTTGATTGATTTGAAAGTCTCCATAGTTCGCTTTTAGGATTAGGGAGGGGGCTTAATTGTAATTTATGTAGACAGATTTTTTGTATTTCTGTTTGATTATCAATCGATTTATTGGTTTTTATTCTTTCAATAATTTCCATTTTTAAGTCTTTTTTATAAATTTATCAGTCCATTCATAACCTTTTTTCTCAAGCTCTAGAGCAAGATCACTCCCACCAGTTTTTATAATTTGCCCGTCTGACATCACATGGACGTAATTTGGTTCAATTTCGTCCAGTAATCTTTGATAGTGGGTAATTAATATAATTCCAGTTTGTGCATTAGATATTTTTTTAATTCCTGATGCCACTATTCTTAGAGCATCAATATCTAGACCAGAATCGGTTTCATCTAATATTGCTATCTTGGGCTCAAGTAAAGCCATTTGCAGAATTTCATTTCTTTTTTTCTCACCTCCGGAAAATCCTTGATTTACACTTCTTGATAGAAATGCATGATCCATTTTTACAAGTTCTAACTTTTCTTTAACTAATTCCTCAAAATCAAAAGTATCTAATTCTTCTTTGTTGAGGAATTTCCTTCTAGCATTAGTTGAAACTCTAAGAAACTCAAGATTACTAACACCTGGAATCTCGATTGGATATTGAAAACCGAGAAAAATTCCTGATTGAGCTCTCTCTTCAGGTTCTAGAGAGTTTATATTTTCTCCTAAAAATTTTATGTCTCCATTTGTAATATTATACGAGGGATGTCCAGCAATTATTTTCGAAAGAGTACTTTTTCCACATCCATTTCTTCCCATAATTGCATGGATTTCTCCAGGATAAACAGAAAGTGAAACCCCCTTTAAAATTGGAAGATTATCAGTAGATGCAGAGAGATTTTCAACTTCTAAAATTGGATCTGATTCTTTCATTTGACTTTGCATTTCAGTTTAGAAATTGATTCATTAACCTACTGATCCCTCTAGTTTAAGTGCTAGTAACTTATCTGCTTCAGCAGCAAATTCCATAGGTAATTGATTAAATACATCTCTGCAAAAACCACTAACCATCATAGATACTGCCTCCTCAAACTCTATACCTCTGCTTTGGAGATAAAAAAGTTGGTCTTCTGAGATCCTACATGTGCTTGCTTCATGCTCAATTTCAGAATTAGGTTGTTGCGATTTGATATAAGGGAATGTATTTGCAGAAGCTTGATCCCCTATTAACATTGAATCACATTGACTGTAATTCCTTGACCCTATGGCTTTTGTTCCCATTTTGACAAGGCCTCTATAGCTGTTTATTGAATTGCCTGCACTAATACCTTTGCTAACAATAGTTGATTTTGTCTTAGGACCAATATGGATCATTTTTGTGCCGGTATCTGCTTGCTGAAGATTATTGGTGAGTGCCACTGAATAAAATTCTCCTACAGATTCTTCCCCTAATAGAAGACAGCTAGGATATTTCCATGTAATTGCAGACCCTGTTTCAACTTGAGACCAGCTAATTTTACTTCTCTTACCTAAACATTTTCCTCTTTTGGTGACAAAATTAAAAATTCCGCCAATACCTTCTTCATCACCAGCATACCAATTTTGTACTGTTGAATATTTTATTGAGGCATCGTCTAATGCTATCAGTTCTACAACTGCTGCATGCAGGGTATTTGTATCAAACATTGGAGCTGTACAACCTTCTAAATAACTTACAGAACTTGATTCTTCAGCAATGATTAGTGTTCTCTCGAATTGTCCTGAATCTCCACTATTTATTCTGAAGTAGGAAGATAGATCCATAGGACAGGCAACGCCTTTTGGGATATAAACAAAAGAACCATCACTAAAAACAGCAGAATTTAGTGCTGCAAAATAGTTATCACTCGCTGGAACTACTGTACCTAAATATTTTTCAATCAAATCAGAGTGATTTTTTACTGCTTCACTGATTGAACAAAATATAACTCCATGTTCAGCAAGTTCTTCTCTAAAAGTTGTAGCTATAGAAACACTATCAAAGACAGCATCTACTGCTACATTTGTGAGTTTTTTTTGCTCAGTAAGAGGTATTCCTAATTTGTCAAAAGTCTCAAGAAGTTTGGGATCAACTTCATCTAAACTAGAAATTTTCTCTTTTTGCTTGGGCGCAGAGTAATAAATTATATCTTGATAATCGATTTGTTTGTATCCTAATCCTGCCCAATCAGGTTCATTCATTTTTTGCCATTTTTTAAAGGCTTTTAATCTAAAATCAAGGAGGTATTTTGGCTCTTCTTTTTTTTGTGAAATTAATCTTATGATGTCTTCATTTAATCCCTTGGATATTTTTTCAGTTTCAATATCAGTAACGAAACCATATTTGTAAGGCTCTTTTACTACATCTTTAACTAAATTTTCGTTGACCATGTTATCCAAAAATAACTTATTACAATTAGCTTTGTATACTCTAACGAAAGATACCCCCAATATTGAGTTTTTTTCCTTTATTAAAACTAAAAATTAATGTCTAATCATTTTGATTCCTTGTCTAACCCTCTAAACATGGAAGCTATTCAAGAAATTGATAATCTTGATCTACCAATAATGCAGAAACATCATGTAAGAATACTCGCTCATTGCCACCAGATTTTAAAAATTATTTATGCAGACAATAGTTTTGAATATCAAGATAAAAATCTTCTGAGAGAATGGTGTGATAATCAATCCAAACACTTTGATGATAAAAAATTTAGTGATCTTTTTTACAGGCAATTAGAATCTACTTCAACAAAATTAAGTACTTTTTCAAAAAAAATAGGCAAAAATATTGAGGATTTAGAGATAGATGATCTAGTACTCCTAGTTGAGCAAGGTAAAGACCTTTCAAGTTGATCCCGAAGAAAAAGTATATTTTTGTTGAGTTGTTAACAATTTCAGGTAATAAAATTTAAAAAAACTTGAAAATTAATTTACATTTTAAAAAAGTTGAAAATTAACTAATTCCATTGATACCAACTGTTTTGATGAGAAATATCAATTTCGAAAATTTTTGAGTAGTCAGAGGATCCTGACGACTAAGTAAAAAGACACACAATTTCCAAAAAAAAAGAACATACTGATCCCAAACAAAAACGGAGATTTTAAAGTGGCTGATGGGATCATGAATAAAGATCAATTACTCTCACTTACCCTCAGACAATTACGTCAAGAAGCAAGTAAATTATCAGTACCGCTATATAGTCGTAAAACAAAGGCTGTTCTAGTTGATTTAATACTTAAATATCAAGAAAAATCCGTTAAAAAAACATATATCAGCTCTCCCCAGCCTAAATTCGAAGAAACTTTTGAGTCCAATACTTTCAAAACTAGTGAAGAAGTCAAGACAAACGTAGTATTCCTACCCCGAGATCCAGATTGGGCTTATGTTTTTTGGCAAATTTCTGATGCTGATCGAGAAAAAGCTCAATCTTTGGGTGCGAACAAATTATGTTTACGATTATTTGATGCATCTGGTTCTGAAGGAATTAACTTGAATCAAGGAACACTAAGGGAGATAGCTGTTGATAGTTACAGTACTGAGTGGTACTTGCCAATCCCACTTGCTGATAGAGACTATAAAGTCGAATTAGGTTATAAGTATGGTTTTAACTGGATGTCATTGGCATTCTCTTCGATAAGCCATGTTCCTGGGTCTCACCCTTCGGAGCAAATTCTTGATAAATTTGTACCTTTTAACTTGGACTCCACGTCTGAGATAATCCCAGATATCTCTAATCCTGTTGTTTCAGAACAAAATGGTATGCATGAAAGGTTATATCAAGCAGCAACTAATATTTCTTTCAGAAAAAAAGTTGGTTCTGAAGAATTTATGGAAAATGTAAATTCAACAAACCTTAATGATAATCTTACAGATTCAGGAGCTGGTAAATGGTCATCAGGTTTAAATGATTCTGGAAGTGGGATTGTTAAAAAAAGATCTTTTTGGCTAGTAGCTGATGCTGAATTAATTGTTTATGGAGCTACAGAGCCTTCTGCAAAACTGACAATAGGTGGAGAAGATGTACCCCTTGCTGCAGATGGTACCTTTAGAATTCAAGTTCCTTTTAGAGATGGGACTCAAAAATATGATATTAAAGCAGTTGATGAATCTGGTGAGCAAGAAAAAAGTATATCAATTAAATTTGATAGAACTACACCACTTGACGACACCAATGAAAAAGATAAAGCTGAGACAGAATGGTTTTAATTAATTAAATTAATGCTGAAAAAAATTGTAGCTTTTACTCCTTTGTTTGGAGCCCTAACATTTCCACTGATAGTGCCAATTACAATTTCTAAATTTGGTATTAATTATGGAATTCTCAGTGCATTATTAATTTCTTCATTATGGTTTATCGCTATGTTAAGAACTTCCGAAATGCCTCATTAATTTAGTTAGATTTTTGGAAGTTCTTTAAAAATATGACTCAAGTTAATGTAATTAATATAAATTCTCCTTTTTTAGATCAGAAACCAGGAACCTCTGGTTTAAGAAAAAGTACTTTAAAGTTTCAGGAAGAACACTATCTAGAAATTTTTATTGAAGCAATCTTGCAATCATTGGAAGATTTACAATGTTCAACATTAGTAGTTGGTGGTGATGGCAGATATGGCAATATTGAAGCAATAGAAAAAATCGTGGAAATATGCGTTGCTCATAAAGTTAAAAAGGTTATTGTTCCAAAAAACGGTTTATTATCTACTCCTGCAACATCACATTTAATTAGAAAAGAAAACGCTATCGGTGGAATTATTCTTTCTGCAAGCCATAATCCTGGTGGGATTGATGGTGACTTTGGAGTGAAATTGAATATCTCTAATGGTGGCCCAGCTCCTGAGATAATTACTAATAAAATTTTCAAGGCTTCGCAATTACTAACTAATTATAAAATTTGTAGAATTCAATTACCTGATTTTAGTGAATATGGAACTTATTCCTACGCTGAAACTACTTTAGAAATTATTGATGGATTAAAAGATTATTCTAATTTGATGGAGAAAATTTTTGATTTTGATCAAATTAGTGATTTTTTAAAAAAAGACTTCTCGTTAATATTTGATGCAATGCATGCCGTTACAGGTCCATATGCAAAAAATATTTTTATTGAAAAAATGGGTCTTGCGCATGATTGTGTCATGAATGGTAGCCCGTTAAAAGATTTTGGAGGTTTGCATCCTGATCCTAATCTTACTTACGCATCCCACTTAGCTGATTTGTTATTAAATAAAAAATCTTATAGTTTTGGTGCTGCTTGCGATGGAGATGGAGATAGGAATATGATTTTAGGAAGAGCATGTTTTGTAAATCCAAGTGATAGCCTTGCAGTTATCACTGCTAACACCAAATGTGTCCCTGGGTATAAAGATGGTATTACAGGTGTGGCCCGATCAATGCCAACTAGCTCAGCGGTTGATAATGTTGCTAGAGCATTAAATATACCTTGTTTCGAGACACCTACTGGCTGGAAGTTTTTTGGAAATCTTTTAGATTCTAATTTGATTACTTTATGTGGAGAAGAAAGTTTTGGAACAGGTAGTAATCATGTAAGAGAAAAAGATGGATTATGGGCTGTTTTATATTGGTTACAAGTCTTAGCTGAGAAAAAATGTTCGGTAAGTGATTTGATGCAGAATCATTGGAAACAATTTGGTAGGAATTATTATTCAAGACATGATTATGAGGCAATCCCCTCAAATATTGCTAATCAAATATTTGGTAATCTAACTTCTATGCTCGAAAATTTAAGAGGAACTAATTTTGCTGGCAATTTAGTTAAAGTTGCAGATAACTTTTCATATTTAGATCCCGTTGATAATTCCATAAGTGAAAATCAAGGTTTAAGGTTGGTCCTTGATGATAATTCCCGAGTAATTGTACGCCTTTCTGGAACTGGAACTAAGGGTGCAACATTAAGACTTTATTTTGAGAAATTTTTCAATCCTCAACAGAATCTTTCGTTAAATCCTCAGGTCGCTCTGAAACCTCTAATAAATGATTTAGATGCTTTATTAAATATTTCAAAACTTACTCAAATGGAAACTCCTACAGTAATTACTTAGACTTGAAAGTAATGATTTT
>QCII01000004.1 GCA_003216775.1 Prochlorococcus sp. AG-402-K21 | reverse complement strand
ATTGTTCGAGTTACCATTATAAATTAATTGTCTGAAAGGAGAAAGAGATTACATGATTTATTGTTAACTCTAATTAATAAAGATAGTGAATTTGAGTTTATTGAAGAAGATTCTACTGATTTAACATCTAGCTATTCTGAAAAAGACACTTTGAATTTATCTCGAGTTATAGAAAAAAATCGTAAAATAATAAAAAGGTACCAAGCTATTATACGAACAGCTGTAACTCTAGATGCCCTGATGGATTCTGAAAATGAAGAAAATTACAAAATTAAATAAAAATATCTTTTTAAAAGGAATATTACCTTTACTTTTACTACTATCCTTCGTTTTTAAACCAATAAAAGCATATGCAGAAGTTACAGAAACAGAAATAAATGGAGAATTAATAAATGCTAGCAGTGAGTTTTTAAGGGATTTGGACTTTGAAACTTGGCAATTAGTAGCTTATAAGTCTCCACTTTTTGAAGATAAATTAATTCTGAGGGTAATAGGATATCCAGGAAATCTTAGGATCGATCATCCTACAGGATTAAATGTTGAATCTGGAAGAAAAGAATGGATCTTAGATGACAAAACATTACTTAACGCAGCATTAGCAAATGACGGTAGACAAGCTGCTGCAGAATTCGACCTTGATACGCTTATTCAAAATATAGATAAAAATAGACCATTGAGATTATCTTTATCAGGTGTTTTTTCAGAGTTGCCTGTTCCTCCTTTCGTAGTTAAGGAATGGAGATCACTAAGTTGATTTTTAATTGACGAGATGTCTGAAAAAAATGTAAGCCACACAAAATGGATGAAAAGAGCAATTTTTTTGGCTTCATTGGGTAAAAATACAACTAGTCCTAACCCTAAGGTGGGAGCAGTGATACTTGATAAAAATGGAAATCTTATTTCAGAGGGATTTCATTTCAAGGCAGGTATGCCGCATGCCGAGGCAATGGCTTTTAATAATTTAAAAAAAGATGCTAGAGGTGGGACCATTTATGTAAATCTTGAACCTTGCTGCCACCAAGGTAGAACACCTCCATGTGTAGATCAGATAATATCCTCAGGTATAAGTAAGGTATATATATCTATTCAAGATCCGGATAAAAGAGTTTCGGGGAAAGGGATCGAATTCCTCAAAGCTGCTGGTATAAAGGTACATTTGGGATTGTGTGAAAAAGAATCTTTGGAGCTAAATAAAACATTTATTCATAGGATTATTACCAATAACTCATATGGAGTTCTTAAATGGGCTATGAGTATTGATGGCAGAATAGCTTTAAAAAATGGAGAAAGTAAATGGATCACCAATGAAGAGTCAAGGTCATTAGTTCACTCTTTAAGAGCAGAATTTGATGCAATAATTATTGGAGGCAATACATTAAGAAAAGATTCCCCCCTATTAACTACTAGAGGTTTTAAAACCCCTGAGCCTTTGAGAGTTGTTTTTACAAAAACCTTAGATCTTCCACAGGAATCTATTTTCTGGGATTGCAATACAGCAAAAACGATGGTCGTTTATGATGCCTCCTCTGCGAATGAGGAATATCTCGATAGAATTCCGAAATGTGTCGAGGTTGAAAAATTGTCATCAGATAACCCGAAATTACTTTCTAAATTATTAGCTAAAAGAGGTTGTAATAAAGTGCTTTGGGAATGTGGACCATTGCTAGCGACTGAAGCTATCAAATCAGGATGTATTCAAGAAATAAAAGCTTTTATTGCTCCAAAAATTTTGGGTGGAGAAAATACTATGAATCCCATTGGAGATTTTGGATTTAGAGAAATGCATGAAATTATTAAATTGAGCGATTCTCAGATTAGTTTGATTGACTCTGATTTGTGCGTGAGTGGTTCTCTTAAAATTAATTTTCAAAAATAATATTTATGGGTCAAATTGCCGTACGGTTCTTACCCTAAAAAAAAATACAGATACGGAAACTTTTGGTTTAGTTTATAATAAGTCAAAAGTTTACTAAACCATGCCAATAAGACAAGACGATAATCAACCTAGTAGAAAATTTGGAATTGTAAATATTATTTTGATAGGGGTTGGAGCTTTACTTTTATTTAGTAGCCTTTTCCCTAATCAAAATATGCAAATACCTAGAGTTCCCTACTCCTTATTTATAGATCAGGTGAATGATGGAGAAGTAAAGAGAGCGTATATTACTCAAGAACAAATTAGATATGAACTAAATGGTGCAGAAGAAGGCGCCCCATCTGTATTAGCAACAACTCCGATTTTTGATATGGATCTCCCACAAAGATTGGAAAGTAAAGGGGTAGAATTTGCAGCTGCTCCTCCTAAAAAACCCAATTTCTTTTCAACTATTTTGAGTTGGGTTGTTCCTCCCCTAATCTTTATTCTTGTTTTACAATTCTTTGCAAGAAGAAGTATGGGTGGCGGAGGTGCTCAGGGAGCATTAAGCTTCACAAAAAGTAAGGCTAAAGTTTATGTCCCAGATGACGAATCTAAAGTTACTTTCGCTGATGTGGCTGGAGTTGATGAGGCTAAGGATGAATTAACTGAAATAGTTGATTTTTTAAAGAAGCCTGAGAGATACACAGATATAGGTGCTCGAATACCTAAGGGTGTGCTTTTAGTTGGTCCTCCGGGGACTGGAAAAACTCTTCTTTCTAAAGCGGTAGCTGGAGAAGCAGAAGTTCCATTCTTTATTATTTCTGGTTCTGAATTTGTAGAACTTTTTGTGGGCGCTGGTGCAGCACGTGTTAGAGATTTATTTGAACAAGCCAAGAAAAAAGCTCCTTGCATAATATTTATTGACGAATTAGATGCAATAGGTAAAAGTCGTTCTGGTTCAATGGGTGTAGTCGGAGGAAATGATGAAAGAGAACAGACTTTAAATCAGTTACTTACCGAAATGGATGGTTTTGCTTCAACTGACAAACCGGTTATTGTTCTTGCGGCTACAAACCAACCAGAAGTTCTTGATGCAGCATTGTTAAGACCAGGAAGGTTTGATAGACAAGTTTTAGTTGATAGACCAGATTTATCTGGTAGAAAAACAATTCTGGAAATTTATACAAAAAAAGTTAAACTTGCTGAATCTATAGATTTAGATTCCATAGCGCAAGCTACTAGTGGATTCGCAGGAGCTGATCTGGCAAATATGGTAAATGAGGCAGCTTTACTTGCTGCTAGAGCGAAAAGAAAGTCTGTCGAGCAACAAGATTTAGGCGAAGCTATTGAAAGGGTTGTGGCTGGTCTGGAGAAAAAAAGTAGAGTTCTCCAAGAAGATGAGAAAAAAGTAGTTGCTTATCACGAAGTTGGACACGCTATTGTAGGACATCTTATGCCAGGAGGATCGAAAGTTGCAAAAATATCAATAGTCCCCAGAGGTATGAGTGCGCTAGGTTATACTCTGCAATTACCTACAGAAGAAAGATTTCTTAATTCTAAGGAGGAATTGAAAGGACAAATAGCAACACTTCTTGGTGGAAGATCAGCTGAAGAAGTTGTGTTCGGAAAGATTACTACTGGAGCTTCAAATGACTTACAAAGAGCAACTGATATTGCTGAACAAATGGTAGGTACTTTCGGTATGAGCGACATTCTTGGTCCCCTAGCTTATGATAAACAAGGTGGAGGACAATTCCTTGGTAATGGTAATAATCCAAGAAGATCAGTAAGTGATGCAACTGCTCAAGCTATAGATAAAGAAGTAAGAGATCTCGTAGATGATGCGCATGAGACAGCCCTGAAAATCTTAAGGAACAATTTACCTTTACTAGAGTCAATTTCTCAAAAAATTCTTAAAGAAGAAGTTATTGAAGGAGAAGATTTAAAAAATCTTCTTGAAGAAAGTAAAATGCCGGCATAGTAGAATTCAATATTAATTAATTTAATTGATGCTTAAACCAAACAAACTTGTAAATAAAAATTTTTTATCAAGTTTGGATATTTCAACTGAAGAAGTTTTCCATATTTTAGAACTTGCAAAAAATTTTAAAAATAAGGATTTAAAAATTGAATCTAGTAATAAAGTTTTAGGTTTGATTTTTGATAAGTCTTCTACACGAACAAGGGTAAGCTTTCAAGTGGCCATGTCTAGACTTGGAGGCTCAACAATTGACTTAAATCCAGATACTTCTCAAATTGGTAGGGGTGAACCAATTAAAGATACAGCAAGAGTATTAAGTAGATATTGTGATGTGCTTGCGATTAGAACTTTTAATCAATCTGATCTTGAGGAGTATGCAAAATGGTCTTCCGCCCCAGTGATTAATGCTCTTACAGATTTAGAACATCCATGCCAAGCTTTGGCTGATTTTATGACAATTAAAGAGGAGTTTTATGATTTTAAAAATATTGTTTTGTCATTTATTGGAGATGGCAATAATGTAGCTAACTCCTTAATTTTATGTGGTGCTTTATTAGACGTTGAGGTCCGCATTGCATGCCCAAAAGGTTACGAACCAAACCAATTAATAGTCAACAAAGCAAGAGAAATTTATAAGAATAAAAATTTGTTGCAAATTACTAATGATCCTTATTCTTCAGTCTCGGGAGCTAATGTACTTTATACAGATGTTTGGTCATCTATGGGTGAAGAAATTCAAAAAGAAGAGAAAGATAAAGATTTTAGCGGATTTACCATAGATAAAAATTTGGTAAGCATGGCTGATAAAGATGTAATTATTCTTCATTGCCTTCCTGCTTATAGATCGAAGGAAATAACTGATGAAGTTTTCGAAAGTAATAAAAGCAGAATTTTTGAACAAGCAGAAAATCGAATGCATGTGCAACAAGCTCTACTTTTATCACTGCTTTCTTAAAAAAAACTTGCCTACTTAATAATTTAAGGGTACAAATGTATTAGTATTTACTTGTTTTTGTGGGAAATTCCTCTACTCATAACCTCACAGATGCTCAATATGAGCTGTACGGATGGATAAAACAATATATGAAGGATTTTCAACATAGTCCTTCAATTAGGCAGATGATGCAAGCAATGGGTCTTAAATCTCCTGCGCCAATTCAGAGTCGGTTAAAGCATTTGCAAGAAAAAGGCTTCATATCATGGCAAGAGGGAAAAGCGAGAACGCTCCAATTGGTTGATGAGGTTCTTGATGCCGTGCCAATTATGGGCTCCGTTGCTGCAGGAGGCTTAATTGAAACTTTTTCGGATATAGATCAGAACCTTGATGTTTCTGAAGTTTTCAAGAAAAAAGACGTTTTTGCTCTCACAGTAAATGGAGATTCAATGATAGACGCTTGTATTGCTGATGGAGATATGGTTTTAATGGAGCCAATTAAGGACTCTTATTCACTTAGAAATGGAACTATTGTTAGCGCGATGGTTCCTGGACTAGGCACAACTCTAAAGTACTTTTTTAGAAAGTCTAATAAGATTCATTTAGAAGCAGCCAACCCAGCCTATGAAACTATTGAGTTGAATCTAGATGAAGTTGTTATTCAGGGAAGATTATTGGCTGTTTGGAGAAAGCTCTAATTTAATTTTTATATTAATTATGATATTTTTCATAACTTAGAATATATAATCTTAGTTTTAGTGTTTTAGATTTGTTAAAACTTTTTTTAAAAAATTTAATTTATTTATCTTTAATTAATTCTGCTGATATATTTACAAATAATTTGTTACCTATAAAAGCAAAATCTAATAACAGGGAACGGATTATTAATCTAAGAAGTAAAAAAAATTTCGATAAAAATACAAGTATATTTGTTAACCCTTCTTTGAAATATAATTTTCTAAAAGTTTTTAAAGAAGATATTCTTTCTTCAGATAATCAAATTATAAATATTTTTATAGCAAGTAACTTGGAGGATAAATCAGATTTTTTAATGGATATTGAGTCTGATACTCAATATCAAAGTGAGGGCGTTTTTAATGCAGAAGGTAATGCAATATTGTATTTTAGTAATGCAAAGTTGTTAGCAGATAAGATAACTTATGATAGAGAAAATAAAATAATGACTGCTGAGGGGAATATTAAATTTTATAAAGGTGAGCAATATTTTGAGGCTTCAAATTTACTTTATAATTTAGAAACTAACACTGGATATGTTGATAATATCTATGGCGTATTAAATATTACTACACTTAATAATGATTTAGATTTAAAAAATTTGCCTGATAATGAGAAAATTATTTTTAATGATAAAGGTAATAATCTTGAAGACTTACAATATATAAATACTGCAAATATTGGCTTAGTAAATGACTTCGAAGAAAATAAGAAATTTAACATATCTGATGTTGATCTTAAAATTCCCAAAATACCTCGATGGAGATTTAAAACTAAGAAGCTGAATCTTGAATCTAAAAAATTAAAATCAGATCTTATTTTCTTTACTAATGATCCAATTAATAAGCCTCAGTTTATTCTTGAAAGTAGGAAATTTACAGCTCAAATAGTAGATGATAAAAGTCAACTAATAAGTAGAAATACTTGGGTAATATTGGACAATAAGATAAAATTTCCCATTGGAAGAAGAAATATAATTGATAGAGATCCTCTTACAAAATGGGGAATTGGACGTGATTATGGCGATAAAGATGGTTATTACATTATAAGAGGCTTTGAGAGTATAAAATTTTCAGAAAATTTTTCTTTAAAAATGCAGCCTTACTTTTTAATACAAAGAGCAAATAAGGGTTTAACAAAGGTATTTAGAGAAGATAATTCATCAATCTTTAGTCCAAAGATAGAGCGAGCTACTTATTTATTAGATTATGTTGCCATAGATATTGGTCTTTCAGGAAAGTTAGATACTTGGGACCTTTCTTGGAAAGCGTACTTAAATTCACTTGATCCTAATAAATTAAGTCAATCTCTTGAAACAAAGGTTACCTTAAGAAGAACATTTGATCTTAACCCTAAAGATACTGAAAATATTCTTGTATCTGAAGAAGACGAGGAAGACTTAAGCAACTTAAGAAATTTTGATGATTTAAATAGCAATGACTCCAAAGATGAGTTTTTATTTAAAGATAAAGAAGAAGTTAACTCTTTTGGGGATTTTACTAATTTAAATAGCAATGATTCTGAAGATGAATTTTTATTTAAAGATAAAGAAGAAGTTAATTCTTTTGGGAATTTTATTGATCTTCAACTATATAGCTCATTCAGAGAGACAGTTTCTAGAGGATATGAAGGCGAAGCAGAAATATATTTTGGCAATGGGATGAGCATTGCTAATAGAAGAGAATGGAATTTTGATGGTATTCAAACTAGTCTAGCTTTTATTTATGATTTGGGACAATTTAATGCAAAAAGTAGAACCGCTAATGAGTTGAGAAATTTAACCAGGAATGTATTTGCTGTAAAGTTAAATAATAAATTTCCAATTTGGAAAAAGGATATTATTAATAAATCAATAAATGAAAGTTATAAATATACTCCTGGGGTAATTAATGAAGAATTTAATTGGCGTAGCGGCATACAAGCAGGGACTTTTTATTATAGTAATGGAGATAATCAGAATGGAATTATTTTAAATACTGGTCCCGAATTAGTTATTGGTAGTTTAAAGAAAGATTTCTTTGACTATACAAAAATAGGATTAATGGCTAGTAAAGGATTTAAAAATGGACATAGTCCATATGCTTTCGATGGTATTGGCTCATCTGCAAGACTCCAATTAGATTTTGAACAACAAATAATTGGCCCTTTAATTTTTAGTTATGAGAATTCAATGGATTTGTCTAGTGGGGAATTTAGTAAACCAAATTATAGTTTAGATCTCAAAAGAAGAGCTTATTCTGTAGGGGCATACTATAATGTATCAAAAAAAAGTGTTGGTATTAAATTAAATATATTCAATTTTAATTACTCAGGAGTTAATAAAAGTTTTTAGTAATTAAAAAATCTTTTCCCAATCAAACCTTACAAAGTCCGTAGACCATTTATTGGTTAATTTTTTTTTCTCAAAGAGTTCGTAATTATGCTTTTTGTCTCTCTTAATATTCGCTTCACCTCTTGGTTCATAATTTAAAAACATATCCTTTTGATAAATTACATTTAGCTTTTCTTCAGCTCTATACCAAAATATTGGATCAGTTTGGCCATAATGACCCACAAGATCTTCTTCGCAACCGCCTACATTCCAATAATCTACTTTTCTCAAAAGACAAACTGCTGGATGATGCTTCCCATTTTTTCCATGGAAGGGATTTCTAGGTACTTTTCTATTAAATTTAAAGCAATTACCAGATGGAGAATTAGTTAAAGGGATGATAGATCTAGCAAGTTTCTCAGAAATCAATGTATCCATATCAAGTATCATCATCCAATCTGTTTTGCAAACTTGAGCGGATAAATTTCTTACTCCTGCAATATTACAGAATAAATCCTTTTTGACTCTGTAAATCGATAGGTCAATTTTTGCCATGTCAATATTATGTAAAACTTCTGTTGCTATATTTTTACTGCAATCGTCGATAATGCAAAAAGAATAATTATTGGTAATTTTTTCTGACCAAGATAACCACCCTTTTACATGCTTTCTTAGAATATCTTCCTGATTGTAATAAGAAAGATTAATTGTAATTTTTCTCATCAAGTTAAGAATAGAAAATTTTTATCTTAGAAAAAATTTTTTTCTAAATCATATGTTATTTTTTAATTTTACTTTAGGCTATTATAACTTTAGGTTAATAAAATATATTTATGTATTAATAAAAAAAATTTTATTGGAAAAACTTTATATTCATTTGCTCAGAAGAATATAAGATCAAAATAGAATTTAACTATAACAAAGAAATACTCTATGGAATTTGACTATATAATAATTGGCTCAGGAGCAGTAGGTTCTTCATTAGCTTACCAACTTTCAAAAAATAATAAATCATTAGCTTTAGTTGACATAGCAAAAACTAAAAAACCAAAAATCAAAAGAAGATATAAAGCCCCTTTTATCGATAAATGTACGAAATCTTATACTCATTCTATTTCTAACGTTTTTGGAGGTAATACAGAATTATGGGCAAGTAAAATATATTTAATGACGAAAGGTGAGATTAAGGATTGGCCAATTGAATATGATGAATTGCTTTCTCATTCAATGCAACTAGCTAAAGAACTAAATATTAATCATGATGAACTTTATAACCATGATGATATAGATGATTCTGCTTTTTTTCATAGAGCTAAAAGGTCAGATCTTGGAAATATCTTTGAATATTTTCAATTAAGCCAAAGAAAGAATATTACATGCTTCGAACAAAGTACTCTTGTAGATGTTGAATTAAATAATAAAAATTCATTAATAAAAAGTATAAAAATTAATCAAAAGTCATTTAAAAGTAAAAAATTAAAAGTCAGAAAAGCAATCATTTTTGCTGCTGGCGGTCTTGGTAATTTATGTTTGTATAAGATCATTATTGATAAGGTTTTTAAAAAAAAGGATAGATTTAATTACTTTCCCATAGTTGATCATCCACATATTTCTATAGGGAAAATAAATGTAAAATCTATCGCCAGGTTGAATAGATTTAAAAATGTGGAGGATTGCATTTTAGTAAATGGTAAAAAGAATAAATATGCGTTTCAGATTTCACCAATATATCTTGGGGATAAATTTTTTAGAAGATTAGAGCAAAGTTTTGGAGAAGAAAAATATTCTGACTTGATATTGTTTTTCATAAGAAATTTTGAAAAATTTTTTTCAAGATTTAAACGTTATATATTAATAATTTTGAGAAAGATTCACCGTCATAATACTGGTAGTCTTGAAGTATGGTTTGAGGAACCTGTAAACTTTAGATCAAAGGTTTCTTTCTCAAAAAAAAAGTGGTTTAATGGCAATGTTCAAAAACTAGATATAAATTATAAATTCCAAAAACCAAACTACAAAATTCTAAAATCAGAATTAGATCTTTACACTAATAACAAATTATATGATTTTTATGAAGATCAGCTAAATGAAGAAAATATCTACACTGGATTAAAGCCTAGTTGCTCAACTCCATTAAAATCTTCACCAGAGAATGGAGAATTAAATAAGAATTGTAATGTAAAAGGTATCAATAATTTATTTATGTTAGGCACAAATGTTTATCCAAGCGTGGGAGTCACAAATCCAACATGGACCTTAATGGTTTTGGCTTTTAGACTTTCAAAATTTCTTAAAAGTAATTTTGAAAATTAAAAAATTAATTCTTTAATTAAATCAACTTAAATTAAATCCGTAATCTTTACTACGGTTAAAGTCAAAAAAAAGATCCCCAGAATCTCTCCTTTTTATTGATTAAAAGATAACGAACATAATTTTGGTAAATATATTATTATTATTTTTCCTGAAATTCTAATTAATACTAGAGAGTAAGTCAGTTTTCACTTTGAAAAATTCAACCTCACTTAGCTTTTTATGTTCATTGCTGACACTAGGTCGTAGGTTCTAATCATTTAGACCAAATTTGTTATTGCAGAAAGTCTATGTTATTTGATGATTTATCTTTCAATTAGATTTTTCAAATAGCGCCTATAGTTTCCCCAGAAAACAAGAATTTTAAGATAACTTTTTTTAATAAAATCCCAAACTCTACCCACTCTGACCTTACTTTTTAAGTAGTTGCGGAATGGTTAAAAAGCCCTCATAAACCATGCTACAAATTTTAAATCTCTTATTGTATTATTAAGCGAGAACTTCAATAATTAATGGCTATAAAGTAATATAGGAATAACGGACGTTACGAAGAAAATCTTTAGATTGATTGATATTTAGTACGTTTCGAGATTTGGGGCCATAGCTCAGCTGGTAGAGCACCTGCATGGCATGCAGGGGGTCAGCGGTTCGAGTCCGCTTGGCTCCATCAGGATTTTCGCTAGTTATACCGATTAGTTTGAATCATAATTGATGACAATTTGTATCTTGTACTAATCGCTAAATATTGATAATTTTGGTTTCTCTGCGACCGCTTCTGCGAGCAACTTAAGTGAAAGCAATATCAGCAAAATTAGTAAAATTTAAGGTATTAATTTATTACAAGGTTTGTTTACTCCAGTGAATCTATAGTTTTTAACATAATTTTTTATATCAATATCTACGTCTTCTGTATTAAGCATATACCTCTTTGTAATTCCAATATATTGACTAGCTTCACTCTTACTAATAACTCCATCACTTTCCAAAATACAATAAACTATCATTTGACCTATGAAGAATCCTTTATCCATTCCTTTTTGATTTATGTGTGCTTCTAAAGGATTAGTAAAGAAAATTAAATTGCATGAAAATAAAGCAAATAAAATTTTTTTCAATTTAAACTAAAGAATAATTTTATTAATTATACTTCTTTAATACAACTTGACTTAAAGAAAAAGTAGGTGTTTTGTTAGGTATTGTTAATATCGTTATCCCTGCGACCAGCCCTGCGACCGACTTAGCTAAAACAGTTTCAAAAACTAGTTATAGCTTACTTGAGTACTTACATGGCATGCAGGGGGTTAGGAGTTAGAGTCTCCTTGGCTCCACTTAATTTTTCTACTCATACCAAGAGTTTTAGACGGCATTTAGTAATAACATAACTTTTGTACGTACTTGTCCAAGCTTGTTTAAGCAATTCTGCATCCTAAAATGCACTTATAAGATTTTTATTTGTTGCAGAAATGAAAAATTTAACTTGGATTGACATAAAAAGAAAATAAATCAAATTTAATTTAGGCTTTGGCTATTTTAATTTTCTGAAGTGCAAATAACAATAGTTTTTAATCAGCATAAAAATAAAAATTTATAGGACTTTTAAATAGTAATATTTTTTTAATATACTAAGTTCTAAGATGAAATTAAAAGTTTTAATTAAAAAAAGACTATTTTTGTGTTTTTTAATATTTAACTCTCTAATGACACCAAATATTTTGTCATCTGTTTTAAAGCCATCCAAAGTTACAATTGATAAAGCTGAAAATTATGTGTTAACTATATATGGGCAATCAGCTAATGGCTCTGGGGTATTAGTGATATTGCCAGATGGAAATTTGGCAATTATTACAGCTAAGCATGTATTTGATGGAATGAGTATTAATGAAAGTGTTGAGGTTGGTATTGATAAAGATACTTATTTAGAGGTTAATTTTTCTAATGTAATTAAGGTACCTAAATATGATGCTGCAATTTTATTACTAAATAGGGAAGAATTAGAAAAATCTACCAAAAAATTTATTCCCGTTTCTATAAATTATAAATCTCTAATTCCTGGACAAAAAGTTTTTGTTGTAGGTTATCCAATAAGTGAAACTTCAATTGTTAACGAACCTCGAGTTGCTCAAGGAGTCATACAAACTATTGGTAAAAATGTCAAAACAGATGGATATAGTATTGGTTATTCTTCTGCTACATATGTTGGAATGAGTGGAGGAGGTGTTTTTACAAAAGATGGAAACTTAACAGCTATTCACGGAAGGGGAGAAGCAATTAAATCTTTTGATTTAAATAAAACAGGTACAAATTTTGGGATAGCTATAAATGATATCTTAAGTTTTTATAGAAATAATAAAATTAAACCGTTCGAGAAGGAAAATCTTACAACTGCTTCTAGAGCTTACTTAGATGGCAATTTCACTAAGAGTTATGTAATTTGGAAAAATTATGTAAAGCGTTACCCCGAATCATTTATTGCAAATTATAATTTTGATTGCTTGAAAAATATAACACAAAATATAAAAATCG
This sequence comes from Prochlorococcus sp. AG-402-K21, assembly GCA_003216775.1. Taxonomy (GTDB): domain Bacteria; phylum Cyanobacteriota; class Cyanobacteriia; order PCC-6307; family Cyanobiaceae; genus Prochlorococcus_A. Next base: position 152,359 of record QCII01000004.1, on the reverse strand, counting down.
ATAAAGAAAAATATCCGTTTATTTTTAAAAATGTTGATAGAAAACCTTTCCCAGATTTAGAGGATAAAAGTTCCTTTTTTTCAATTTATATGAATGATCCTTTGGTTAAGGAAGAATGGAAAGGAGTTTTCCCATCAAAAATAATTAATGGAATTTCAACAGAGGAAAAAGTAATGGGAATGGGAGATAGCTCTAATATTCAAAGTATTCTCTCAAATTTTGCTCAAGATACTTCTCAATATAATGGTATTCTTGGCTATGCAAATAAAAATCACTGTTCGGTTTTGTTAACTCATAGAGCCTCAATTCAGCAAGGAAAAGCTTATGGTATTTCTGGAATGCCTTTTTTGCCAGATGTAATTGTCAGTGGAGAAAGCAATTCTATTTTAAATATAGATATTAGACCTTAAGAATTATAAAGGCATCAATTAATCAAATTTTACGAAAGTCAGGTTTTAAAATACTTTTTTTAACACTTAGACAAAACTGCACTCATCCTTGCACTTAGCTATGTTGAACTACTGTTATAGACCCTGTAATTACTTGTGTTTGCAAGTCTTTTGGCTAATGCATAGCATGAAGGGGGGCAGGGTTCGAATCCGCTTGGCTCCACTAGGATCTTGCTATTTATATCAATTAGTTTGAACAAAATATACAAGAATATATCATCTATAAAAAAAATTAATTTAAAATAAAATATTTAGGATGATAAATATAAAACTATTGGTACAAATACTGTTATAAATATGAATATTAATCTAAATAGTTTTGAAAAATTTATACTAAAAAGCTTTTCAATTTTTCTTTTAAATCTATTTCTATAATTAATTTCTATTAAAGTATTTGAGAGCTGAATTATCGCACTTAAATAACTAAGATAATAAAGCTTATCAAGAAAAGTAATGTATGAGATTTGAGGTATCTCAGCCTGATAGCCATTTTGCATAAATATAAATGTCAATAAAACTGTTGGTGGAGTTGCAAGTTTAAAATCTCTATATTTATCAGATAAATAATTTGTAAGAAATAAAACTATTATTCCAACTATTAAAGGAAGAATATATCTAAAGAAGCTGGAAGTGTAAGCTCTTTGAAAGGTTATTTCAACATTTATGTAAGGTACATAGCCAAATTTATGATCAATTTCTAATTCATTTAAATCAGAATGATCTATATAACTATAAAAATTAGGTCTTAAATCGTTATAGTTACATGCCCACTGTGGTTCGTTATCCTCACCTGATTCAAAGCAAATTTCTTGTTTGTGTACATAGGCTTCAAATCTATATTTATCATCAGAAAAAGATTCATGATCTCCATTAATAAAATTGACATCACGAGCATCTAATAAAGATGTTAAACCAACCTCAAATATTACCTTATCAAAAGGGAATCTGCTCAAATCTCTATCAACTCTAAATCTGCCAGAAAATTCATATTTGGAAATTTTATTTTCTGATGAATTATCTAAAAACAATTTTCTATATATTTGATTTTCAGAATCATAAAAATTTAAATAAGTAGTTGATAAAATATCATTATTTGTTTTTTTGTGAAGAGTAAGATTTGTATTTTTTTCTCGATAATTTTGAACAGCATTCTGATCCCAAATTGCAGTAATAAATCCCTTTGAATAAATACTGGAATTTTGCTCGTCAAAATCATATGCTTCAGTTATTTCAATCTCAATTAGAGTATCTGAGGGCACTTTATATTCATCGAAATCAGTATCAATTAAGTTGGATTTGTTTTTAATGTATTGTCTATATTCTTCTACGTTTTTCTCTATAATTCCATCACTATAGTAATCGTACCAATTAATATTTCTTGAAATAACATCTGCATCTATTGGATTTTTTTTAATATCAAAATATTCATAGATTGCAAAAGAACTTAAAATAGAGATGGTAAAAATGAAGAAAATAAAAATAGAAAAAGAAATACCTATAATTTTTTTTCTTTGAAAGAATTTTTTGAAAAAACTTTTTTTAACCTCCATAAATTTTTTTTATCTAAATATTTATTTTGACAATATCTCTCTTGCCTCTGAAATATAAATGCTTGAATCACCATTCTCATTAAAGTCCTTTAAAGCTAATTTAATAAATGTTTTAGTATCTTTTTTCGAAAACTTTGATGATGTTTGGAGATTTAAAAATGTACTTAAATTTGATATAGGTAAATACGAGAAAGGATTTATAAAGTAACTTAATTCTTTGAATTGGAAAGACTTATTTTCATCAGAATTTGAAATTTTTTCAAGAAAAATTGTAATAATATAACAATCAAAAAGTACCGCAAATGTTAAAGAAGCTATTAAAAGAGTTATAGATAAATTACTTGCAAAGTTTTTTATTTCTTTTAATAAATTTAAGTAATCAGAATTTATAAAAGAAGGATAAACAATAAAGAAATAGTTCATGCTATAAAAAATAATTTGAGTAAATATTGCAACTGAAATAAGAGCAATAGAAAAATTATTTAGATTCTTATAATTTTTATTTTTATTAATTTTTAAAAGATAAATACCTGCTCCTATTGTGGCTAATAAGAAAGGCATAGTTGAACCTGTAAAAAAGCTAGAGAAATAAAGAGTATCAGACAAATTTAGAAATAATGGATTATTTGTTTTGTTCAATAATCCAAAAAAGAAAACCTCACCACAATTAAACCCTATTCCAATAGTTGAAAAATAAATAAGATAATCTGGCATGGAATCAAAATCTTTATTGAAAAAACTTGTACTTATATTAGAAAATATTAATTGCGATAAAATCATTATTATCGCTGTTGTTATTACAGAGAAGAATATGAATATACTATTAGATTCCAATACAAAAGAATTAAAATTTAGAAATCTAAGTATTACAGAAGAGATTATTCCGCTTGTTAGATAAGCAATTATTCCAAATATAAAATTTAGGAAAATTAGTTTGTAAGGTTCCTTTTCATAAATATCTAAAGATCGAATTACAAATATTAAAATTAAAGAACTAAAAGTAGAAATTAATGTAATTAGTATGGTGTTAAGATCCATAAGATTTTATACTTATAGTTATTATAGATTTCAAATTCAATTGAGGCCATCAAATTTTTGGAGCTATTATAGATCTACCAATTTTTTTCAATGAAGAAGTTTTTATTTTTAATTTGTTTTTTTGCTTGCGACCAAGCATTTGCTTTTGAGAATGTTGGTGATTATAAAAAATTAAATTTCGTAAAGAATTTAGATTATCCAGCATTAGAAATTATAAATTCTGTTGATTTATCAAAAAAACCATACTATTTCATTAAGGAAAACACACCTTTTTGTAAAGCTAATCCAGATTATGGTGGATATGTTTACGGTGTAATGCTGGGACCAAAAGAATATGACTATGTAATATGTACTAGAACTCTTTATTTTAATAGATCAAATTATTCAAGTTTTGTTAAACAAGTAAATAGAGTCGTCATACATGAAGCTGCTCATGTAGCCCAAATTTGTAAACAAGGTAATTTTTCCCTTGGCGTTGAAAAATGGAGATTAAAAGGATATCCGGAAAAAATGGTTTATAACCACCAAATTTATCAGGGTAAAAGTAGAATGGAACAACTTATGGAGCTTGAGGCATTTGCTTTGGAAGATGATCCTTACTATGTTTTGAATAGTGTAAATAGGTTCTGTTTTTAATTTTTAAAAAAGTAAAATTATATTTTTAATAAAAAAAATTTAATTGAAATAGATTAAATATTACATGCTTATTTTTATTTAAATATTAGTTGAGGAAAAGAGATATTTAAAGATCAAAAATGAATGATAATAAAGGGATATTATCTATTTATATTAAAATTTTCAGAATGCGCTAAGTAATTTATATAATTTTATAAGCAATTTTCTAATTTTGTTTTTCAATTCTCTTCCTTGCAGGCCTTGAATAATCTACTGATAAGATTTATTTAGCTCTATAGTTTAAAATGGCTAATTCAATACTTATTTAATCATTTGCTTTTAAGAGAAATATAAATTTCTTATTAGCTATTTTCCTATTTAAAATTTTATAGATACTGCAAATTTATTAGACTTTTATACTAACTTTCATCTAAGATGAAAAATATAATTTTTAGAAATAAAAATCAATAATGCATAAAGTAATAAATAAAAAATAGTTTAGAGAATCAAAATTATGAAAAATTCCATAATCATAACTGGCAATAAAGGGTTAATTGGATCATTCCTCCAAAAAAGTCTTATCAAGCTTGGATATGAGGTAATTGGATTTGATATTGAGAATGATCTTACAGATACTAATGTTGTTACTTCACTAATGGAAAAATATAATCACTCAAAATATTTAATTAATGCATTTGCTTTAAATGATCATATTAATAAAAATAATCAAGATCAAACAGCAGGCAATAATAATGATGATTCATTAGGAATATTTAAAAAATATATGGAGATTAATGTTACGACATTATTTTCTGTGTGTGATAATTTTATTAAATCGAGAAAAACAGGGCACATAATAAATTTCTCTTCTATTTATGGTTTAGTATCACCTAATCCTAAACTGTATCCCATAGATAACCCTAAACAAGTAGGTTACTCAACAAGTAAAAGTGCAGTTATTTCACTCTCTGCTTATCTCGCTGCACACTATGCCCCTGAATTTCTTGTGAATACTCTTGCTTTAGGTGGAATTTATAATGATCAAAACAATCAATTTATCGAACAATATTCAAAAAATGTACCTTTAGGAAGAATGATGAGAATTGATGAACTAATCCCTGCTATTTTATTTCTATTGGCTCCTAATAATACATATATGACTGGATCAGTTTTAACGATTGATGGGGGATATTCAATAATATGAAACCTACATTTTGTATAACAGGAGTAACAGGCCAAGATGGTTCATATACTGCAGAAATTCTTTTATCAGCAGATATAAAAGTAATAGGATTATCAAGGAATAAAAGTAAAAAATATAAAAATTTATTTAATTCTCAAAATAATAAAAACTTTATATTTTTAGAAACTGATTATTCAGAAAAATCAATAAAAGAAATTTTAGAAAAATATAAAATAACTAATATTTTAAATTTTGCTGGTCAATCTTATGTTAGCCGTTCTTGGGAAACGATTGAAGAGACAATAAATAGTCAATCTCTTATAGTAAGTCGATTTTTAAATATTATTCAAATACTTCCTTGGGAAATTAAATTTATAAATGCAGGTAGTTCAGAAATGTTTGGAGAGTCGATAGAAAAAAAAGAAGAATCAAGTATTAAATCTCCCTATAATCCATATGGATGCGCACAACTTCTTGCATATAGTTTAATTAATGCTTTTAGAAATACCCACAAAATATGGATAGCTACTGCTATTTTATTTCCTCATGAATCTCTTAGAAGAAGTAAGGATTTCCTTTTTATGCAAATTCTTAACCAGATAGATAAAATTCTATTGGGACAAAATAATAAAATTTCCATTGGTAATCCCTATGTTGTAAGAGATTGGGGAAGTGCTCCTGAATATGCTTACTATGTCATTTTGATGATGATGATGGAATTCCCTGAAGACATATGTATAGCAACAGGCAGAGGAATTTCAGTTAAGGAGTTTGTTAATTTTATATGTTTAGAGTATAAGTTAGACCTTGATAAGATTATGCATTTAGAGGCAAAACTATCAAGAAGATACGAGCCTTTTACAGTTATTGGAAATAATAATAAAATGCTATCTAGTCTTTCATTGGAATTTACAACTTCTACAAAAGAAATGATTAAAAAAACAATATCAATTAAAAAGAATTGCGTGGAAAATAATTTAAAAATTGATAAAGTTACTGATTATATATCAAATGATAGAATCAATTTTATAAAACAAAATCAACTTAAGTTTCTTTTTAAGAAATCATGAAAATTTTTTTTATAAATTAACGGTCTTACTAAAAAATACAAATAATGGGAATAATTAAGATAATTGCTGAGATTGGAATAAATCATAATGGTAAATTTGATATAGCTAAATCACTTATTGACGAGGCAAATTGTTCAGGTTGCTATGCTATAAAATTTCAATATAGAAATTTATCAAGATCTTACGCAAGTAGTAATTCAAAAGAAATTGGTGATGGACTTCTACAATCAGAAATTTCAAGATGCTTTTTAAAACCTGAAGAAATTTTTAAATTAACTAACTATGCGAGACAAAATAGTAATTTAAAAATAGGCATAAGCTTCTTTAATAATGAAGATGTCAATGATTTCGCAGAATTTATAAATATTTTTGATTTTTTTAAAGTTCCTTCAGTAGAATTTTCAAATAAAAAATTAATTAATGCTCTATCTAGATTTGATAAGAAAATTTTATTTTCTTTAGGATGTAATCAAGAAGATAATATTTTAAAACAAATTAAATCTCTTAATAAATCAAATTCTGTTCTTATGCATTGTGTAAGTAACTATCCCGTAGAAATATTTAATTCTAAGTTGGGTTATATTACCCACTTACGTTCTATTTGGAATGGTGAAATTGGATATTCATCTCATGATTCAGATTGGAAAATTTGTATTGCAGCTATGGTATTGGGAATTGATTGGCTTGAAAGACATATTACATTTGATAAAGAAGATATTGGATTGGATCATTCGACAAGTTCAACTCCAAGTGAATTCAAAGAACTATGTTTTTATGCTAAAGAATTACAATTTGCTTTATCAGGAAATGCTCCAAGGACTCTAAATTCGGGAGAAATGATAAACCTCCAGAATTTGGGAAGGTCCCCTTATGCAATTAGACAAATAAATCCTGGCTCCCTTATTAATGAAAATAATATTCAATGGCGATCACCTCAAGTAGGATTAGATAATAATAATTTTAAGAAATTTAAGGAAATTCCCGTTTATAAGAAGATTAAAAGTGGCGAGGCAATATGCGAATTTCACTTTAGAGATGAAAAGTATATTGAAAATGGTTTTGATAAAGAATTTCTTACTAAGAAAAAGATTTCATTACCATCTCGAATCCATGATTCACAAACAATTTATAAACAGACTTCGATTGGGTACCAAGAATTACACCTTTCATTCGAAGAGGTGTTATCTGATCAATTATTTAATCCTAAAAACTATATAAAAGAAATTAAATATAGTATTCACTTACCTGACTATATTAATAGTAATACTATTATTGATCCTTTTTCAAAGGATAAGGAAATTAAATTTTTAAGTAATAAAATAATAAAAAACTGTATAAAACTCTCAGAAATTATTTTTGACTTGACTGGTTCAGAAGTACCTATTGTTGGTAGCTTTTCTGTTAGGCATTCTTCAAATAAATCAGATATAAGTATGATTAACGCATTCTGTTTAGAAAATACTATAAGTGGTATTAATTGCTTAATGCCTCAATGGCTACCTCCTATTGCTTGGTATTTTGGTGGTTCAGTTAAACTTGAAATTTTTAATACTATAGAAGATTTAGAGATCATGAAAGATATAGATTGTCATTATTGTCTAGATATTTCTCATGCCTTCATGTGCTCATATTTAAATCAGAATATTTTGGATTTTATTTTAGAATCTAAGCATCTTATTAAACATATTCATATTGCTGGGGCAACATCAATTGATGGGGAAGGAGAATCTTTAGATAAGATGAGTAAAATACAGGTTGATTTTCTTAATAAGATAATTGACTTTCCTTGTATAAAAGTCTTAGAGGTTTGGCAAGGTCACTTAAATAATTATTCAGGATTCAAGGATGCTCTTATATATTTACCTCAAATTATCCAAAAGAATTAGAAGTTATATATAAATTTGATATAGAAATTTTTAACATTTAACTGTTAAAATTGATAGATAATTTAAAATTTTTTTTAAATTTGACTAAAACTTATATATTGGGTATTTCATGTTTTTATCACGATAGTGCTGCAGTATTATTGTGCAATGGTGAGATTATAAAAGCCGTCCAAGAAGAGAGATTCACAAGAAAAAAACATGATTCTAACTTTCCAAAAAATGCAATTTTATATTGCCTGGAATATGCAAAAATAGACTTAACAGACATTGAAAATATAATTTATTATGAGAAACCTCTTTTAACATTTGAAAGACTATTAGAAACCTATCTAGCAACTGCACCAAGAGGTATTAGGTCATTTATTTCTGCAATGCAAGTTTGGTTAAAAGAAAAACTATTTTTGAAATCGGTTCTAAAAAAAGAGCTTATAAATTTGCAAAACATAATAAGTAAAAATGAGAAATTCACCCTACCAAAATTACTTTTTTCAGAACATCATCTATCCCATGCTGCAGCTGCTTTTTATCCAAGTCCTTTTAATGAATCCATAATTCTCTGCATGGATGGTGTTGGAGAATGGGCGACGACTTCAACTTGGATAGGAAAAGATAACAAAATAACCCCTTTATGGGAAATTAGTTTTCCTCATTCATTAGGTCTTCTATATTCTGCTTTTACATTTTATTGTGGCTTTAAAGTTAATTCTGGGGAATATAAATTAATGGGCTTGGCGCCTTATGGAAAACCTAAATACGTTAAAAAGATTAAAGATGAGATTATTGATATTAAAGATGATGGAACTTTTAAATTAGATATTACTTATTTTAAATTCCATAGAGGTTTTCGTATGACTAGTAGAAAATTTCATAAATTATTTGGTGCACCTCCTCGTAAGAGAGAAACTGAAATTAAACAGTTTCATATGGATTTGGCAGCTTCAATTCAAGCTGTGACTGAAGAAATAGTAATAAAACTAGCAAAATCATTAAAAAAAGAAACAGGTATAAAAAAACTTTGTCTTGCGGGTGGTGTAGCTTTAAATTGTGTCGCAAATGGGAAATTACTAAATGAAGGCATTTTTGATGATATTTGGATACAACCGGCGAGTGGAGATGCGGGCTCAGCATTAGGTGCAGCCCTAGTTTCATGGCATGATTATTTAAAAAAACCAAGAAAAGTTGATATTAATGATTCAATGAAAGGAACTTACCTTGGTTGTGATTTTTCTAATTCAGACATTATTAATTTTCTGAATAAAATTAAAGCACCTTTTAAAACACTAAAAGACTTAGAGTTGTTCGAAAAGATTTCAGAAATGCTTGACGAAGGTAAGGTTATTGGTTGGTTTAATGGACCTATGGAATTTGGTCCAAGGGCTCTTGGAGGAAGATCAATAATTGGAGATCCTAGAAACAGAGAGATGCAAAGTATTATGAATTTAAAAATTAAATATCGAGAGAGCTTTAGACCCTTTGCTCCATCTATCTTGGAAGAAGATGTAAATAATCAATTTGAATTAAATAATAGAAGCCCATACATGTTACTAGTGGCTCCAGTTAAAAAAGAAATTTGTAAGAAATTAACCAAAAAAGAAGAAAAACTTTTTGGGATTGAAAAAATTAATCTTGTAAGGTCATCAATACCTGCAATTACTCATATTGATTATTCTGCAAGGATTCAAACTGTAAGTAAGAAAACAAATCCAAGATACTATAACTTAATTAATACATTTAAAAAAAGGACAGGATGCCCTAGTATCGTTAATACTTCATTTAATGTTAGAGGTGAGCCAATTGTTTGCACTCCGCAGGATGCTTATAGATGTTTTATGAGAACTGAAATGGATGTACTAGTCCTACAGAATCAGATCCTATTAAAGAATGAACAAAAAACTTTTAACAGTGACACCAACTGGAAAATGGAGTTTGAATTAGATTGAAATTATTTAATAACTATTATTAAGTTAATATCATGATTTTAAATTATTTTATTGATTCTCAACTAAATTATTTAAAAGATTTCTTAAATATCTTTTTTAAATTAAAAAATATTTATGAAATTTAAGATATGAATCAAAAAACTCAAAAAAAAATACTTAGAGAATTTGGAATAGTATTTGGACTTTTTTTTCCAATTATTTTTGGCATTGTTGTTCCTCTGATTTATGGACACCCATTTAGAATTTGGACATTTTTTATTGGATTATTATTCATGATTATAGGATTTTTAAAACCTAATATATTATTCTATCCTCATAAGTTATGGATGAAATTTGGTTTAATTCTGGGATGGATAAATAGTAGGTTAATACTTGGAATTATTTTTATTTTTGTACTACAACCAATATCTTTAATCATGAAATTATTTGGATATGATCCACTCAGGACAAGGATTTTTGATGTTAATACTTATAGAGAATCTAAACAAAATTATAAAATTGATTTAAATAGAATTTTTTAGTTATGGAAGCTTTTTTAGATCTAATATTAGATATCTGGGATTTTTTAAAAATTAGAAAGAAATATTGGTTAGCTCCTCTTATCTTGACTATCCTATTAATGGGCGTTCTTATTTTCTTTTCACAGGGCTCAGTAATTGCACCATTTATCTATTCAATTTTTTAATTATTTAAAAATGAAATAATGAATTTAAGATTATTTAAATTACAATTATTAATTACAGGTAGTTTAATAACTTTAGTTTGCTTGATTTTTTTTGAGGCTCCTCCAAGGATCAGAAAATTTTATTTAAATAGAGTACTAAAATTTGAGAAAGAAATCTGTAGAGATCTTACTATACAAAATATAAACTTTGAATATGGTTCATGTCCTAATATTAAATATTTTAGAGATGGAGATCCCAGAGATAAAAATCTTAATTTTATAGTCTCTTATACAGATAGTATTGGAGGCAGGGTAAATAAATTTTCAAAAGGTAAAAAGTTTGATAAGAATGATTATAGATTTTTTTTAATTGGCGATTCTTTTATACAAGCTGATGAATTACCTTATGAAGAAACTGTTTATGGAATTATTAATTCAAATGATCAATTTAAAGAAAAAAAAGCTTATGGATTTGGGATGGGTTCATGGCATACAAAAGAATACCTGCAAAGTATAAAAGCAATTAATTCCTCAAAAAGCCAATATGATATTTATCTTTTTGCAAATGATTTTACTCCGCATGATCATCGCCCAAGAAGAGCTTATTCGCCTAAAAAGTTAGAGCGTAATCCAATTCAAACAACAAAAAAAGTAAAAATAAACTTAAAAGATTTTCTGAATTTTCTTGCTAAAAAAACTTACACTTTTAAACGTATCAAAAAAATTTATTACTCCAGAAAATTTGACAAACTTTATAGTGGTAGATCATTAACTTTATTATCTGAAAAAAATATAAAAAGTAGTTGTAATTTTTTGAAAGATTATGAGAATGATCTACCTAAATACATGTATGACTATATTGTATTCTCTGCTCCATATCGATGCTGGACAAAAACGCATAAGGATACTTACCAATTAGTTTTAGGAGATATAGAAGAAATGATTTCTGAAGTTAAAAAACTTGATTCGAAAATTCGTTTTATTTATATACCTCCTGGATTTAGTTTCAAAGGAGAATTTTATCCTGGAAGAAATCATACAAACTATGGTCCAGGGGTTCCTATTGATCAATATCTAAAATTATCTGGTTTAATTGAACAATTAAAAAGTGATATCGGTAATTTATTAATTAATTTGGAAGATCCAATTGAGATATCTTTAGCCAAATTTAAAAAAGATAATAATTGCGAGAAAATAAATTGTGATAATATTTTTTACTTTGCCAATGATGGACACTTGAATAAGAGAGGCCACTTATTTTTATATGAATTTTTATATGATGATAAAAAATAAATTTAAGATGATTTAATTTTTAAGATCAAAATTTGATTAAAAAAAATTTATATTTTTCTCAAAAAATTTTACAAAAATAATCTAAATTGGTTTCATTTAGTTATTAAGCCTTGTTTGAATTATGTAAATGATTTAAAAGTATAGTGGCCAACAAAAATTTTTTGAAATTCATATGAAATATCATAAACGCTTTGCAGTTTCTATCATTGGAGTCGGTAATATAGGATTTAGATATTTACAAGCTCTTTTAAATATTGATTATGTCATTAAAGTAAATCTGGTTGAGAAAGATATTTCTCATTTAGAAGAAAGGCTTTTGAAAACTAATAATGCACGAAAGGAAATTACCCTATATGAAGAGATATCTGAAGAATTAATTAATTCAGACTTAATAATTATTTCTACTACATCAGCAGAGAGATATTCAATATGCAATAAGCTTCAAGATATTGGATATTTTGGGGATTTAATTTTAGAAAAATTTTTATTTCCAGATCAAAAAACTTTACTTAAATCCCAAAACTTGTTTAATAAATATCCTGCTAATATTTTTGTTAATCAATGGATGAGGAAAACGAAATTAAAGAATATTTTAAAAATTAGCAAACCTCTTGAAGTTGAAATATTTAGTGATAATTTAGGCTTGCTATGTAATTCAGTACATTTTATCGATCTTATTTGTGGTACATATCAACTATTTAATTTTGAAATTGATTTAGATTTATCTTATATTAAAAGGATTGTTAAGAGTAAACGGCCTGGTTATATGGAAATTTGCGGGAAGTTAGTTTGGAAGGATAAAGAAAATTCAGTAACTTTTTCCTTAGAAGATAAAGTAAAGGGTAATAATACTGATATCAGTTTTAAATTGTCAAATAAATCATTAACTAATGAGTATGTTTATTCTGATAAGGAACTAACAAATCTAGGTACTGGTGAAACGGAATATATCCCATATCTATCTGAACATTCTTGTCAAACAATCTCTTCTATTCTTAATGGTAGTGAGCCAATTATTCCTAAATTTGAGGATTCTGTAATTCACCATAATATGGTATTTAATGCATTATCCAAATTACTAAAAAAAGATGATTATAAATCAATTAAAATTACTTAGTATGATTTTGATTAATATATCGATTTTTGGTAAATGAAATTCTTGTAAAATATTTTTTATGTTATTTTTGTGCCAACATTTTTTAGATTATGGAGAAAATTTTAATAAAAATGCACTTTAAACCTAAATGAAAAAATAAATTATCTTGTAAATTAGTTTAGATTTACTTCTTATAAATTTAATTACATGTTTATTAATTCTCTATAATTATTTATTATAGATTTTTCATACTATGAAGATTGGATTTATTGGTAGCAGCGAAGTGGGTCGTTTTCATATAGATGCACTTAGGAATAACAAATTTGATATTAAAGCAATAGGAACTAGAGCTTCATCTTCTAATTGCGAAGAGTTTGCGAAAAGTTTGAATCTGCAGGATCAGTTCTGTATTGGAGGTTGGCAGGAAGTATTAACTAAGGATGTAGATGCATTTTGCTTATGTATTGATACTTTGGCAACTTCAAAAATATTAAAAGAAATTTTAAAACTTGGTAAACCTGTTTTAGTTGAGAAACCAATTTCTATAAATTTGGAGGATTTTGATTGTTTTTTGAATCATCCCATGAAAGATAAAATATTTGTTGCATACAATAGGCGTTTTTATAAAACTATTAATAGTGTTAAATTAAAATGTGATAATTCCCATGAAGGAGGAACTGTTGTCGTTAATATTCCTGATTCAATCTCTGGGTATAAACATTTTTTAAGTAATGGATGTCATATGATTGACTCCTTGAGGTATATTTTAGGAGATTTTGAAGTTGTACATAAGATTGTAAATTATAAAAAAGATAAGTTAGACTTCTCTTCAATTTCAGCATTATGTAGGAACAAAAAATGGAGTATTTTGTTAAACGCTCATAGTAAAATCCCGTATAATTTCTCAATAACAGTTAATACTGAGGATTTAGTATATGAATTAAAACCATTGGAGAAATTAACTATATATAAAGGCATTGAAGTGGTTGAACCTACTTTAGAACAGCCTATAAGAAGTTATGTTCCTATGATTAAAGAATCTTTTATGGAGTCGGCAAATCTAAAACCAGGATTTGATAGAATGTATAAATGTTTTTCTAAATTTATAAAAAATCAAAAAACTGATATATGTAATATTAATGATGCTGCAAAGACAATTAATTTGTGTTGGGATTTGATCGGAAAATAAATTTACAATACTTTTTATAAATGATTATTATTTGTCTGAATTTAAAAATTTCTATTTTTCAAACATATTCATTATTAATCTATAGACATCTTTTTCATAATCTTTCCCGCCTCTGAGTCCACAAGCAAAAGCAAGTGTTACAGAGTTTTCTGTTGCTACAAAAGCATGTGCTTCAAATGGTCTATGAGTAATTAACATATTTGGTTTAATAATATCTTCTTTTATACTTTCGATAAAATTTCCTTCTTCATTGACTTTTGCAGTTCTCATGAGAAGAGTTCCTGATACAAGAAAAAGATATTGTGTTGACTTTTTATGATAATGATTGGCTCTTTTTGCTCCTTCATTAAAAGTAATTAATGCACCATGTTCTTTTGGTTGGGATTCAAAAATATCTAATATTATTCCTCTATCGTCTTGATGTGAAATATCTAACTTTGCTATTTCAGACATAATTATTTTTATAACACTACAATTATCAGACAATACACAACACATTTTTGGGGTTTCTTAAAATTTGTAATATTAAAGAGATCATAAAATATTGATATATATATTCCTTTATGTTTTTAAGTTTTTTTTTATTAAATTTAAGATTATTTAAATATCAAATAAAATGTAGATTTTGATAATTTTAAGAAGTTTATTTTATGGACTTATATTAATTATTTCTATATTATATTTTTTGATCTTAGACGATATTAAGTCTATTAGGTTCCAAGGTAATATATAGATGTGAGTTGCATTCTTAAGAACGTAATTTTCATCAAAAATTCTTATTCTCGAGCCAGGAGTATATTTATTATGTTTTAGGGGCATAGTATCACCGATCCCTTCAATTATTTGAGAATTTAAGTTTAAATAATTTAATAGCGTATTTCCTTTCGTCGCGGCACCAAGACAAAATATCTTTGATTTACCTGTGGAATTTATGCTATAAAGTTCTTTTGAAAGTTTTTCTTTGAAATAAAAAGTTCTTGTTCTAAAGGCATTAATTTTCTCCTCTTTTAAAAAATTGTAGTTAATATTTAACTTTTTTTTGTGAACAATATTTCCCCCCTTTTTTTTAAATACAGCTCTAAGAGAACCTCCCATGTAATCTACTAAAGTAACTTTTATTAATTCATAACCCCATTTCGCGCCTAAAATTGCAAGGCTATATTTATTAAAATAATTAACATGCTCGTGGTAAATCGTATCAAAATAACAATTATTAATCAATTCATCTCCACAAGGAACTTCAACTATTATTGAGCCATCTTTTTTAAGACAATGATTTGATACTGAGAAGATTTCATTAGGATTGTCCATATGATTAAGAACATTACATCCAATTATTAAATCAACATTTTTAAATTCATTGATTGATTTTTGGTTAAAGAAAGAACATTTTGTGTTTATGCCTCTTTTATTAGCAAGATTACTCACATTAGGAGATGGATCTATTCCAAGGACTTTACATTTACTTATTTCTTTAATTGATTCAATTAGTGTTCCGATGTTACTGCCTGGTTCAATGACAAATGATTCTTTAGTTAAGAAGCATTCTTTAATTGCATATTCTGCTAATTCTTTAAAGTGATTTTGAGATACTGCGGAATTATCACTTGTATAGCTATATTCTATTTTTGAATATCTATCTTCGGATTTGACTTTTATCCTATTTTGCATATGTCCACATTTATTGCATCTATCAACAATTAGAGGGTAAAAAACTTCTTTTTTAGAAAGATCTTCCTTTTTAAGAAAGTTATCTGCATTTGGATGTTCTCCTAAGTCAATAATTTCTCTTAAATCATTACTTTCACAAACATTACAGGTATATCTTATGTTTCTATCCATAATGATGATCTAGATAAAGACGAACAAGTTTAATTTGATAACTATAGGATTCTACCAGTTTAAAACTTTTGCTTGATAATATAACTTCCTTGTCTTCAAATTTTATTTTGACATCATTATTAATTATACTTTTTTTAAAACCATGGTTAACAACTTCTATAATGAAATTAAGAATAGAAATGGTACCATCTCCTTCAATGATTTTTAATGAATTATTATTATCATTCTCAATTAAATTACTGATCTCTGACCACATATCATTTGGGGATAGAAATTTTAATTCTTGAGTTGAAAATGATTTAATTTTTATAAAATCTAATTTTTTATTTAGCAATTTATAAGTTAGTTCACTAAAAATATGACCATTTGATTCTCTAGGGCTTTCTTTTTTTGAAAGGATACTTTTTGGACGTAAGATAGTTATTTTTTTTTCCATTTCATAACAATAATTCTTGGCAAAAATGTCTTCTGCAATTTTTATTTCTCCAAGAAAATGTGTGTCCTCAAAAGAAATAGTATCTCTTTTTAACCAATTAACTAAGTAAACACTCGGAGAAGAAATTTGTATAAAATGATCAAATTGCAAATTTACCAAGATGTTACTTGTTATTTTGTTGCTTTCTAATAAAAATGAAAAAGGTTTATTAGTTATTGATTGCATTTTATATGGAACACTGACAGTATTTATTACAACATCAAACTTTATTCTTGATATTCCAGAAGTTTTTATTGATTCATTAATTCCCCAATCTATATTAAAGTTTGATTTAGATATTTTTTTTCTAGAGTTTGTTTGAATATCTAAATTATCTTTGTAAGATTTTTTCAGTTGATTGTATAGTACGTGAACGCCTTCACATATAATTGCAGTATCAGAAGTAATAAGTACTTTCATTCTAGATAAAGTCTAAATAATTATTTTTTAAAAATTTTCATATCTTTTTCACCTATAAAATATGAATTTGTATTGAATTCGATATTTTTTGTTAAAGAGCTCTTTTGATTTTTCAATAAACCTTTTGGAATAAACCTAAAATCCATTGATACTCTAGTTTTATTTGTTTGATTAAGGATATCGCCATGTTTATAAATAGATGTATTTAGTAAAGCATATTGACCTGCAGTAAGGTTTAGAGGAAAATAATCTTCAAATCCAAGGTTTTTTTCAACTTGTAGAGCAGAAGAATTTATACATTCGTTTATGGCATAAAAACAATTTATTTCGCCTATTGGATGAGAATAATTAGAGTCTCTATGAAACTCAAAAACAGATACATTATTTGGGAAATGAAATCTAAATGTTGGATAACGTTGAATAGCCCATTCTTCATGAAAACCAGTATTTTTTTTTAAAATATCCACAATTTCTAGACAAAGATTTTTATAACTCAACCAAAAATCGGAAGAGAAATGATTAGGCTCATCAAAAGTTGAATAAATTGCTTTATGAAATAATGTTCCTTGATCTGTCCCCTTCTCTAGCAATTTTTCATTTTCTGAAGATAATTTATGCAAATTTTCAAGTTTATATTTTGAATTTTGATAATTTTGAGAAGATATTGCTTTCTTTATATGCGCAATAAATACTTTTCTTGTAATTTCAGTAGATTGTCCGTAGTAAATATTTTGTTGAGTCATAAAGGTTCTTAAAACTAAAAATAGGTTGAATAAGAATTTTCAGGAGATATCCCTCTCCTTTTTAACCATTTCCTGAGAAAACCTGAACTGATTTTTAATTTTAGTTTAGAAAATAATGCTCGAGTGAAATTTATTATTTTTATTCTATTTGAATTATATTTTGTGAAATCTATTTCTTCTGGATTTAAAAAAGAGGGTTCAAATACTAACTTATTATGATGAGTTTTTGGCATGATTTCATTAGCATAAATTTGGACCCAATTGTCAGGCACTTTTAGATCAGGCTCCCATAAGTTCATTACTGGACTAAAAACTTCCCCGTCACATAGGTAACCTCCCCACCAACTTAGGGTAGAATTACTAACTATACTAAATTTAGCGAAAGAAAAAACGTTTAGTATTTCTAATGTAGAATTAATTCTTTCATCTCCATTTATATATTTAACTCCTAAATCTTTTAATAAGAGCTTTATCTTTGGAATTAGGATTGATTCTTCTGGATTCTTCCACATATCGCTAAAAACAATAACCTCTTTAATTTTGGGAGTGGAAATTTTTCTGAATATTTTATTAAGTGATTGGGCGTAATAACAAATATCAAGATTATCTATTGAAGCTTTGATCTTGTCAGAGCCAGTACCATGTAACTCTCTTAAATGTATAGCGATAAAATCACTAATTTGAAACTTTTTTATAGTATCAAAACTTTTAATGAAAGATTTCAATTCCTTTACTACTTCCTTATTATGAATTCTATAATTGGTGAAATATCCTTCTAATTGAATTTCAAGATTATCTTTTGAAGATAGCGGTGAATAGCTACTAAAGTAAAGAGGATGATCTATATCGTATTGATCTAAAAAAATTTTAGTTTTATTTGATTTATTTTTTATTTTTTGAATATTAAAAAAATTAAGTAGGGGGTCTATTTCTAGTTTCCTTTTATATTTATTTTTACCAATCTCCTCAATAGAAAATTTGCAAGTCTTTTTATAAATTTTTGCCAAGGATAGAGCTGCAACTAGTTGGAAAAGTTGATTTCCTGTTCCTCCTTTTAGCTTAATAATCAAATTAGACATATTAAATTAAAACATAATTAAAATAAATTATTTAATTATCATTACATAATATTATGGATTGATCTCATGAAATTAGTTTCTCAAACAAATTCATAACTTAATCTAATTATTCTAATTTATTATGTCTAATTTTTAACTAGCCATTGTATTAAATCTTTAAGGCCATATTCAAGAGTTACTTTTGGTTCCCAATCAAGTATTTTTTTGGCTTTTTGATAATTAGCACTCCTACCAATATCTCCAACTGGCTTTGTTAAATCGTGCTTTAATATTATATTTTTATCCAAATAATCAACAATTATTTTTGCTAATTCATTTATGGTTGTACATCTGTTGGGCCCAATTTGAATTACCCCGCAGTTTTCGCCCTTGTTTAATGATTTTTTAATTGCGCTTATTACATCTTGAGCATGAATAAATGCTCTACCTTGATTCCCATCTCCCCAAATTTCTAATATTTTGTTCCCAGAAGCTGATGCAATTCCTTTAGTGCATAAAGATGGAATAACTTGACTAGTTTCTTTAGAATAATCGCAATACCTTCCATATACATTATGTAAGGATAGAACTACCGTATCAGTTATTTTTTCTTTAGATAAGAATGCAGATTCAACTTCCCCCATTAATTTGCTCCATCCATAACCAGTTTCTGGATAAGCAGGAAATTGATCCTCTTCGACTAAAGGTTTTGATTCAGTAGACAATTGTTTGTCTCTAGGGAAAGAACATGCAGTTCCTACATATATATATCTAGTTGGTTTTGATTCAAAAATAGCTTTTGTTACATTTGAATTAATTAATAAATTTGTCCTGAATATATATGATTCATTTCTAGATACATAACCTATTCCTGCTACAACATCTGCTAAATGAATCAAAATATCACATTCA
The DNA here is from genome assembly GCA_003216775.1 of Prochlorococcus sp. AG-402-K21. Lineage (GTDB taxonomy): Bacteria > Cyanobacteriota > Cyanobacteriia > PCC-6307 > Cyanobiaceae > Prochlorococcus_A. The sequence continues at coordinate 132,936 of QCII01000004.1, read as the reverse complement.
TGTAAATGTTTAGCCCAGTCCATACTAAAGATTGTAAGGTCTGAATTTATAAAAACTAAATCTCCATATCTATCACCGCAAGATTCCTTCAAGTGAGATAATTTACCTCTTGATAAATTATCAATTCCTATAATTTTATTGCCTTCATTATTGGGATATATTCTTAGTAATTCTGAAGTTAAGTAGGAACCTATCATTCCAGCGCAACCAGTTATCACAATCTTCATGGATTTTTAATTTAGACTATTTTTAAATTAAGTAAGAGTTATCATTATAACATTTTAAAAATGGCGATAATTTTCAAGTTATCACTAACAAATTTGATTAAAGATTAATCCAGGTAGGTAATTATTTTCTATAAATTTTTAAAATTTAATTGTTTTAAGAAATAAAGTAACTTCATTTCAGAATTTTTCTAGAATCAGTTCCCAATTCATTCCATCAAAACTATTGGTAATTTCTCTAGATTGAATCACTTTAGATTCATTGAAAAAATCAATAATTGATTTTGGATCACTAATTATATTCTCAGAATAAATATCACCGTCTATCCCAAGTTGCATATGCATAATAATAATTCCTGAAGATTTGCATACTCTTTCCATTTCGCTACTAAATTTTTGGGGATAAAGAGAATGATCTAAAATATTTGTAAAAATCAAATCAAAGCTATTATTTGGATATTTAAGATTATGAATATCACCTTCTATTGTATATGGTGGGAAAGGAACCAAATCAATGCCAATAGCACTAATTCCTAAACTCAATAATACTTTTACTTCTTGACCTGTTCTCGATCCAAGGCAAATAGCATTAGATTTGTCTTGAAGATATTCTTGATTTCTATTAAATATTTCTTTAAATCCATTATATTTCTCTTCCCACTCCTCATTAAACCACTTTTTAATTCTTTCAGGATCTTGGGTTTTTTCTTTTTGAAAGCTTAAATATTTATCATAATCTTGATAATTATGGGTTTTTATAATTTTTTTTGGTGAAAGATATCTTCTTATTTTAAATCTTTGTGATTTAAATTTATTAAGTATGCGTTTAATAATTTTTGATAAAAAATTTTTTATTTTAAACAAGAGTTAACAATAATCTAAAATTAATTATTAATATAATATTCCTAGTGTAAATTAGTAAGGAATTTTTAATAAAAAACTATAATTTTATACAATTTATTAAATTAAAAAGAATAAAGAAAACCTTTAGAAAAAGTATTTAAATTTAAATAGTAAGAATTTTTTAAATTTGATATTAATTATTTAATTTATTACTTTTAAAGAAAAATGCAATGAGATCTTTAATCATAATTCTTCTTTATAAAGATATCTTTTAATATTTTCTGATTTGAATTTATAGTTATTCAAAGTATTATTTTTAAATGATAAATTAGGGTACTTACTTACTAAATAGTCTAAACTTTTTGATATTTTATGATTGTCAGCCATATGTTCAAAATATTGTTTATCTGAATTATATTCTTCTCTTAATAAAGACAATTTATTGTAAGGTCCAGAGTAGAAATCAAATCCGTATAAATATATATCTTTTATATTATTTCTAATAGCATATTCTGCTGCTTCGTAAATTGCATAAATTCCGCTACCAAATCCTCCAACCTCCTTATTCTTCTCATAAATATTTATATATTTGCTCTTCCTATATCCTCTAACATTAACTCCTAATAAATTCAATTTGTAAGACTTTCGTTTAGGATTAATGATTCCTGAACTTATTAAAGAATCAGGTTGGGTGATAATAATTTCACAAATTTTTATTAAAAATAGAAGCACCATATTAGGCATATCCTCAGTAATATTACTTACAAGAACAAGGTCTTTATTTACTAACTTTAAATAGTCATTTAAACGCAAATCTTTAGCACAGTAATTTACAAGGTAAACTTTTGAATGTTTTTTAAAATCATTGTTAAAAAATTTATTTACTGAAATTCCTCTCCCGCAAAGTGATATACTTTTATGTTTGAATTTGTATTTATTATATTTATGATAAAAACTGAATATTATTTTTCTAATTATAAAAGAATTAAAACCAATAAAATTGTAAATTAGATATCTTAAAAATAAGATGACATTAGTGTTTCTCAATATTACAAAAAAACATAAATTTTACTATACAACATAACAAGTTTTACTCCTAAAAATAAGTCATCAATTTGGTAGTTCATTATATCAATCATATTTTTTTATTCTTCAAGAGTCTTTTACTTGTTTGAATAGCTATACTCATAGAAACAATAACCTACAAGTTTATATTTTAATTTGAGAGGTAAAAATAAATGAAAATCATTGTTTTAGGTCCTGATTATGGTAATTATCAAGCAGCTTCCTATCAACATGAATTTATGAATTCTTTAAAAAATATTGTCTCTCATTATTATCACTTTAATGAAACTGGGATATTTGATTTGGATTTTTTATTATTAAAAGCCAATTTTACTCCAGATTTTGTATTTTATAATCATGGATGGTTAACGGATAACATCTTAGCCAAAGAGATTACTTATTCCCAAGTTAAAGGTAGGTGGCCAAAAAATGTAAAACATATAATTTTTCTAAACAAAGAATATGTTTTGCTTAAAGAAAAATTATTCACTATCAAAAAATATAGATTTGATTTAATATTTAGTCACCTTCATAATTTAGAAAAAAAGAACAAAACTGATATTAAATCAATTTTCTTACCGCTTGCGTGCAACATTAATAAATTAAGTAATCTAAGATATAGAAAATTATCTGAAAGAAAATATGACTTATATTTCTCAGGTATACTGCAAAATTGGGACCAAAGAAAAAGCCAAAGTGATTTAAGAAAAAAAATACAAAATGAGCTATTTTACTGTTTATATGATTTCCCCATTTTAAAAAAGCTGAAGTATTGGAATTTAAGAATATATTGGAAGCCTTTCTATAAAAATAGAATTAAAAATGTTATTTCTAACTGGCTACATGGAAAAAAACTAGACCAAAAAAATTATTTTGATACACTTACTAATTCAAAGTGTGTTTTGCATACTTCCTCCCCAATTGGCATTATTAGTACAAGGGTTTTTGAAGCATTAGGTGCTGGTGCAATCGGTTTATATTCTGATAGTTCTAACGCGGATGTGATTTTTAAAAATATGGTACATTTTGTAAGTTTTTCAGAAATTAAAGATTTAATAGAAAAGATTTATTTAATTAAAAGCAACTCACAATCGTCTAAGTTTCAAAAAATTGCGAATAAAGGGAGGGAATTTGTTGAAAATAATCATACATGGAATGATAGAGCTCAACAATTTTTAAATCAGTTAAAAAAACTTTAAAGAATATACTTTCTTTAGAAAATTTTTGATGTTTTTTTTATCGTAAATAAAGTCTTTCAAAATACATAAAATTAGAGTTTTATAGTCCTGTGTCTTATTTTTAACCATGTATCTTTCGTAAGTTATATGTTTATAATCAAAAATATAAAGAATGCATTTTTGAAAAAAATTTAAATATCCATCTACATAGTTTCTGAAAAATTTGATTACTTTTTGATCGCTATTTAATCTTTTATATTTATTTAAAATAAAAGCCCCTATAAATTCTGGATAAGCAAAATCTTCTCCACTTATAGATAATGATTCATCCATCAAAGATAAAGCTTTAATAATTGCATTTGAGACAAAAAGTTTATTATTTTTTATTTTATGAGATTTGTTGAAATCTATAAAGAATTTTCTCATATCTTTTCTATCCTCTAAATTAATAGCAACAAACTGAACAATGCAGGAATTATTTAAAATCCTATTCTTTTTTCCTAAAAGAATCTTATTGAATTCGAAATAGGGGCAGTGATACTCGTATCGAGACCCATATAAGTAGGGCTCATTATTTTTATTAAAGAAACTAATTTTCTTTAGAGGTATTGTATCAGCATCCCAGATTATTAAATTATGATTAGAGTAGTAATTATTATCTAAGCAATATGAAAGCATTATCATTTGTTGATAGTACCAATTCTTTCTAAAGGAAAGATATCCTTTTTTATTCTTTAGATTCGAGTCGCATATTTTTAAAAAATCTGATTTGTTTATTACTTCATTTTCATTAATAATTTCGACTTTATTATATTTATTAAATTTACTCTCAAATTTGCTTATCTCAATTTCAGGAACTATTACAACGTATTTAAAAACTTTATATAAATTACTAAATTTTTTTATGGATTCGTTAATTTTTTCTAATTCATCGATTAAGGAAACAGTTACAAAGACGTATTCATTAATCATAAAATTAAATTCCCACTTCTTTGATTATTTCATTTAATTTATTAGCAATATCATCTGTTAATCTCTTAGATCGTATATTAGTTTTAAACTGCATTATTTTTCTTTGAACCTTCTCAGCATTCTCACATTTTGTATTTTTATAGTCAAGTCCGTCATATAATTTTTTATTTCTATATTTAAAGGCGCCATTATAAATCATTGGTTCTTTATATTGGACTTGCCATGCACCATATATTCCCATACCTGTCTTAGCTTTAAACAATTTTCTAAATTCTTGCCAAGAAATTCCTTTAGAATATTCTTGATTATATAAACAAGAAAAAGTGTAATAGTCACAACTTGCATTTTCAGGTATAAGTTGAGGAATTAAAATTTTATGGGAGTCAATTGCTTCTATTAATTTATTGGCATTATATTTTCTCATAGCAACTAATTCTTTTGCCCTTTCAAGTTGTGCCAAAGCAACTGCAGCAGATATCTCAGACATCCTATAGTTCCAACCTAATATATCGTGTCTCTCATATTCTGGATCTTGAAATATATCATCTACTAATCTAACTCGGCCTTCTTCAGCTCTTAAATTCTTAAATCCATGGCCACCTATTTTCCTAATCGATTCAGCTAAATCTTTTTTGTTAGTTGTAACCATACCCCCCTCGCCACAGGAAATGTGCTTAGTATTTTCAAATGACCAACTTGAGGCTATCCCCCAGTCTCCTACTTTTTTATTACCAGTTGAAGCGAAAATTGCTTGTGCATTATCTTCTATCAAGAAAATATTATTTTCTTTTGCAATTTCAGAAATCTGATCCATTGATGGCACATTTCCGTAAAGAGAAACAGTTATGATTGCTACGCTATTCCTTGTTATTTTTTTTCTTAAGTCAATTGGATCCATCAAAAATGTATTTGGATCAATGTCTACATAAATTGGTACTAGATCACTAAGAAAACAAACTGTGCTATCCATTATTACAGATAAAGCAGGTATCAGAACTTCTCCACCTTCAGGAAGATTTAGGGATTCTAAAATGCTATGTAAAGTTGATGTCCCTGAATTCATTGCAATAGCAAATTTAGAATTAATAGTTTTACAGAAATTATTTTCAAGTCTTCCAACCCAACTCCCTGAAAGAGAAGATAGATTTTCACTTTTTAAAACTTTTTTTAAATATTTAAGTTCATTCCCTTTATATTTACCTGGATTACTTAAATTAAAATTAAACATTTTACTTAAGACTGTATGACTCAATAATAGATTTTTGGTTATTTCTGAATTCAATTTGTTTATCTTTATTAATAGAAAATATATTGGGATATTTTTTATATAAGTTAATTATCTCTTGAGCATTCCCTATTAAACCTTTTTCTTTTAAGATTTTTGCTAATTTTCTTGCCATTACAATATCTTCGAGATAATCAATAGTTATGCGTATATTATTTATGTCTATATTTTCATATTTAAGTTTTGGGTCATGTTTAAATATTTGAGTATCTTCATCATGTTTAAAAAATGAAATCATCATTTCAGATTTTGATGTGTCATAAATACTTTGTATCCTCTTTAAACTTTCTATATTTATTGCGTAAGTGAATGATCCACAAGGAACGTTGATTGCTTCAACTATACATACATTTCTTTTCTCTAGACAATCTGCGCAATTATCTCCTATCTCTAAATCAATAAATGGATCATCCCCATCACAACAAATGAGGGTTTTAACATTATATTTTTCAGCAGCTCCTACTAATCTTGAAATTTTATCGTTCTCAGATCCTCGGAAATATTTTATTTTATAATAATTGCTAATTTCAATTAAGAAATCATCCTCTTCATTGGTAGTAGTGGCTAAGATTATGTCATATTTTTTATAAAATAAGCATCTCTCTATAATATATTCTATGAGTGTTTTCCCAGGGATAATAGATCGATAACACTTTTCTGGTAATCTTGATGATCTGGATCGGACGGTAATAATAAAGGCTCTTTTATTCATAAATACTTTAATTTTTAGTTGATTTTAATATTTTTTTTTTTGATTTTAGGTGATTAGTAAAACATGATTTTTTGGTAGATTAATTAATTTAAAGAATTAAATAAATTGCTTTTATGCCAATTATACGCATCCTCGATAATTTTCTCCAAACTACTAAGTTTAGGACTCCATCCCAAGATTCTTTTTATCTTTGCAGATGATGCAACTAACTTTGGAGGATCGCCTTCCCTTCTTGATGTATATTTTATTTTTATCTTTTTATTTGAAATCTTTTCAACAGTTTTAATGATATCTTTAATCGATATTTCTTTACCATTTCCCAAGTTAAAAACACAAAAATTGTTTTTATTGTCCTCATTTGTTTTGTTATTAACAGGAAATTTATCTTTGGAAAAAATACTTAAGGACTTGACATGAGCATCTGCTAAATCACAGACATGAATATAGTCTCTAATGCAAGTTCCGTCTTTAGTTTCATAATCATTGCCATATACTAGTAATTCTTTTTTAATACCCAAAGCTGTTTGAATTACTAATGGTATTATGTGAGTTTCTGGGTTATGTAATTCACCAAATCTAGAATCTGGCATTGCTCCTGCGGCATTAAAATATCTTAAAATTACACTTTTTAGATTTGATGAATACCCTAAATCTTTAATTATTTGTTCTACAAATAATTTACTTTTCCCATAAGGATTGATAGGAAATTGTTGGGTCTCTTCAGTAATAGGCATATCTTTTGGGATTCCATAAGTAGCACAAGTACTGGAAAAAACTATTGGAATTGGAAGATTATTAAAAGTATTTTTAATTACTTTTGAATGACAAATTGACTCTAATAAGATTGTTGATTCAACAAGATTATTTAAATAATATTTCAAAGGATTTTTTACAGATTCTCCTACATAAGCGTAAGCCGCAAAATGCATAACTGCTTCAATAGTTTTTCCTTGATGTTCGGTTCCTTTTAATGAGGGATGTGATCCAAGAAGAATTTCTAATAAACTATTTTTATTTCCTACTTGATCAACTATTAAAGGTACTTTTAAAATCTCTTCTACAATAAACCTATTACCGTAGACTAAGTTATCCAAGACAATTGGGCTATGTCCATTATCAAGTAAAGCTTTTACAGTATGACTCCCTATATAACCTGCTCCCCCTGTTACTAATACCCTCATTTAATTATTAAATTAACCATATGTATAATTTTAAGATGTAGCGTGGCGCAAATCAGATTTTTTTCTTTATCCTTTAATATGATTTAAATCTTTGAAATTATAATTTTATTTTAAACTTAAAAAAAATTTGCCAAGATGAAAAAATTTAACTATTGATTTTTTTAAAGTACTCAATTGTATTTTCTAAGCCTATTTCCAATGATATTTTAGGCTCCCATAAGAGCTTTTTATTCGCCATTTCAATGACAGGTTTTCTTTGGAGAGGATCATCCTCTGGAAGTTCTTTATAGATAAAGCCTAAAGATGGATTTATAAGATTTATAATTTTTAGTGCTAACTCTTTTATAGTAAATTCTGATGGGTTACCTAAATTAATTGGAGTATTTATATTACTATCCATTAGCTTAATTAATCCCAAGATTAGATCATCAACGTAACAAAAAGATCTTGTTTGAGTTCCGTTTCCATAAATATTAAGAGGTTTACCTTGAAGTGCATTAACTATAAAATTACTTATTACTCTTCCATCATTAGGTAACATCCTTGGACCGTAAGTATTGAATATCCTTACTATTTTGGTATCAACATTATGCATCCTTCTATAGTCAAAACACAATGTTTCTGCTATCCTTTTCCCTTCATCATAACAAGCTCTTGTTCCAAAAGTATTAACATTTCCTCTGTAACTTTCTGGCTGAGGGTGAATTTCAGGATCCCCATAAACTTCACTGGTACTTGCCATTAAAAATTTTGCACCAGTTCTTTTAGCTAGTCCAAGCATATTATAAGTCCCCATAAAACTGGTTTTTGCAGTTTTTATAGGATTTGATTGATAATGAACAGGAGATGCAGGACACGCTAAATGCCAGATTTTATCGACTTCAAGTTTTATCGGTATAGTCACATCATGTCTTATTAATTCAAATAACGGATTGGAAATATGTTTAATTATATTTTTTTTGGTACCTGTAAAATAATTGTCCAAACATATGACTTCTTCATTGGCAAGAATTAATTGATCAATTAAGTGTGATCCTAAAAACCCAGCCCCTCCTGTAACAAGATTTCTCAAATTTTTATTTGTTTATTATCTATACAATAGCAAAAGATTCATTCAAAAATTTTAATTATAGTAATTTTTTTTAAGTAGAAAAACTATTTTTTTATATTAACTAGAGATACTAAAGTTATTTTTAAAACTTGTTTTTAAGAGGAAAATATTCTTTCAATATTAGTAAAGTTTTTAAAATCATATTTGATTATATGTATATATTCATTTGTATATTTTCTTGTGAAATTGGGTTGATTTTTATTTTAGCTTGTTTAATTCAAATATAATTTTTTATTAATCATTGGCAATTTTTTAATTCGATAATCTTATTATTATTTCTAATTATTTTTGAAATTTAACTTTGATCAAAATAAAAAAAATATTAAAGTTTATAATAAAGAAAACAAAAATTTTAAATTTATTTAATTTTCTAAGTTCAATAATTTATAGATTTAAAACCAAGGGAGTTTATGACTTAAAAAGTGAGTATTTATTAGCTCAGCAAAAATCAAATATTTTTTTAAAAAGAGTTATTCAAAGAAAAGAAATCATATCAAAAGATATAGATTTAAATAATGAATTAAATTCTACAGAGATTTATAACATACCAATTAATAAATTTGTGGGCTTTGAGTGTAATCATTTCTTAAGTGGTGAAGATCCTCTTGTAGAGACATCTAAACAGTTAATTGAAAATCCCGATTTAAATATATTTGAATCATACATTTATAAATATATGAAATCCTTTCAACCCAAGACATTAGGAAAATTGTATGGTTTAAATAAAAAAAATAAATTACACAGAATAAACTCTAATAAAAAATTTCATCCATGGATTGATAAATACCCTACAGGTTTCAGAGTGGGTTTGTTCGGACCTAAAGATAATTCTAGTATTTTGTATAGGATTATTAGGATAAAGAATTTGATTAATAACATACAAAAATATGGCTATCTACCCTCCAAAGATGATGTTATTGAGGGATATGTTTTAAAAAATGAGAATGATTTTAGATTTTTAGTCACACAGGGTCATCATAGAGTTGCTGTAATGAGCTGTTTGTCTCTCATAAACAAAAATCAATTTCAGAAAGTAGGTGTTCGATGTAAACCTTTTTATCCTAGTAAAAAAAATGTATTTAATTCTGAAGATGTTTTGAACTGGCCTGCTTTTAAATCAGGCTTTCTAATTGCTGAAGATGCTATAGAGATCTTTAATAAATTTTTCTAAAGATCTATTGAATTTCTAATAATTTAATAAATTAAAATTTATTTTAATTTTTTGGAAATAAATTTAGAAATACCCAAATATTCCTTAAAAGTTTTTTTAAATTTTAAAAGGTATAAAAGAATTGATGTTTTTTTATCTGTAATTACTTTCGTATTAGGTAATTGATTAAAGTAAAGATTTTTCTCCTTTAGATTGAAATTTATCAAAGGATTATCTAAATGAATATAGGCATATAATGTTATAACTTCACAATCTGTCCATCTGTATCTATAACCACCAGCTATTTTATTAAATGAATTATTATAGGTTTTCCACTCTTTTTTATTAAACATTTTCCTGTTATAAATATTACAGTTTCCGCAACTCAAATCTAAAGAATGAAAAGATAAATTATCTTTTTCTCCATTAAGACTCTCCAAGAGGGGTTTATATTTAACAATTAGTTTGTTACTGTCAACATACTCTTTGATCCATTCAAATAAATTTACTCTTGTATTTAATTGCCATTCTCCATTAAAGTTGTTTGTATATGCAGTCCCAAAGTATCCGTTTTGCTTATCTAGTTCATCAAATAGGCTGAATTTTATTTTATTCTTGAACCAAGAATCATCATCTATCCTCATTAAATAATCAAATTCTTTTAATTCCTTAAATTTCATAAAATTATTCCAAAAATGATTAGCATGCAAATAACCAATTCTCCCAATGAAAGTTTTTGCATAAGGATTATCCAAATTCCAGAAAAGATCTTTTCTTTTGATGTTAGAGGGCAATTTGGGAATTATTTTGTGAAATCTATATTGAGTTTTCTTATTAATTTTTCTGATTGATTCTCTGAATTTGTAAGAATCATACTTATTCCCATGGTAAAAAATTAAAATAGGATAATTATATTTTTGATTGTAATTTTTATTTAAATAGTAAAGGCAAGTTTTTAGTAGTTTTTTTCTGGCTGATATTAAAAATATACATTTTTTCTGCATAATATTAATAATTTAAATATTTAAATTATAGATTTATATTTAATAGTCAATATATTTGATCGATTCTTCTTTAAGATTGTTGATAATGATAAGTTTGAAAATATATTTCTTAAGAAGTTGAATAAAGGTATAATAAATTTATTTTTAAGAAGAGATTTAAGATATGAATAATTTGAAAAAAGATTTTTTTCAATTTTGGAATTTATTATTTTTATTTGCAACATCAGTTTTTTTAATTCAACATTTATTTTTTGGTTTTATTCATTTTCAAGAATGCGATTCAAGTGGGTTTTATGAATATTTACAGGAAAACTCTTTAGAAAAAATGAATTCTTTCATTAATTTTGTTACTCCAGATCCATTAATTAAAATAAGATTTTTTGCTGCTGATGTTAGTCAAAAATTAACATTTATACCACTACAAAAAGGCCTGCAACTCCCATTTGTTTCTACATATCCACCTCTTATGGGGCTTATTTTTGGGATATTTTCAGGTAAGAATTTTGAAGATTTTGCAATAATCTCAAATTTTATTAATGGAATCGCATTAATAATAAGCTCTTCATTGTTGTTTTTTACTTTTCAAAATCTAAATTTCTCTAAAAGAATAAGTTTCGCAATTTCATCTTTATTACTTACTTTTTATGCAACTAATTCATACTCCTATCATTTAGGAAGTACTATTTGGTATGTTTTTTCAATTTCTTTAGCGATTTTTCTGACTTCTATAAAAAATAGCTTTATAAAAGATTTTTTATCAGTAATACTTCAGTTTATAAGCTATCCATTCATAGTTTGGTATGCATGCGATTTAATGATCAATTTTTTATCTATTATTTCTGCCAAAACCATTGATAAAAATTATTTAAAAAATAATATTTTAAAAATCTTTAAAGAAAGATTTTTGACCATAACTGGAATAATAATAAATATTATTCTTTTTTTACCATTTAACTCTGGCTACAGATATGGACCTGATTTAAGAGGATTATATTCAATTTTTAGTTTTCAGCCACTTAACAATCAGACTCATATTTATGCAATATTATTTTCTGTATTTATTTATTTTTTTTGCGTTTATGCATTTCTAAATTTTGCTTTTAAGTTAAAAAAATATAATTATCAAAGAAACTTATTCGAAAACTTTAATCAATTAGTTCAAGATTTAGATAATAATAAAGTAAACAAGAAATATAAAGTTTTTATTTACTGTGTTTTGTTCTTAGTAGTTTTTACAATATTGGTTTTTTTACGTAAACTAACTTTCACTACTACTAGGCATTCTCTATTTATAATACCTCCTATTTTATTTTTAACTGCTTATGGAGCCGAAGAATTAGTTCATGATATTAAAAACAAATTAATTAAATTTAATAAAATTATTTCTTTTTCTATAATTACTTTTATAAGCATTACTTTCGTTATATCAAATTATTCAAGTTTTCAAAGAATAGATATTTTAAAAAGAGAAAAAATACCTCAAAATATTTCTAATTTTGTTACCGAAAATAAGAATATAGATTACTCTATTATAGGCTGTTCTCCCCATTATAAATATGCAGATTTTAGTGGAAAAAAAATATCTTATAATCTTACAAAAAAAATTAATGTTAGTGATATTTATGAACCAGGGGAAAAGCTTTTAATTAGTCAAAGACCAATAATCAGTCAAAGTAAAGGTGAGTATGAAAATTCTTTTACTAATTATTTATTTTTTGGCATACCCAAGAAAGGAGATGAAATTGTGGTTGACTCAAAAAATGTCAAAATAACAATTTTGGGAAAACCTTATATTAAAAAAACCGGCATCTATTTTGACTCTTTGAATCAAAATTCTGAAATTTTCAATTTATTTCATTTTTTTAGAAAAGTTAAAACTAAATATATAAATATATTCCAACCATCAAAAATAGAGTCAAATAATATTAGCAATTCATTAATTTATGATTGGTATGATTTTTATTCTAGAGCTACTGGAGAAGAATATAGATACCCAAGACCTAATGATATTTGGCTAATTCCATTAAAGGTTGAGAAGTTGAACGATTAAGATATTTTATTTAAAAATTTTGTAATAATTTTTCCTAATTTTCTTATAAAATAATCATATTATAATTTAAATTTTTTTTGCAATACATATAATTTCACGCATATCTTTTCTAAAGAAAAATGTATAAATACCTATAAAAAGGAATATAAAATTAATTGGATTATAAGGGCTTCTTTTTATTAGTTTGATTGAAAAATCTAAATATAATGTCGTTGATGAACACTTAATTATTCTTAATGCATCTGACTCTATTTGTTGAATCAAACTTTTTTTTGAATATGGTTTTATGTGGGTATAGTCATTATAAAAATTCCATTTTACTTTCTCTATATCAGGAGTCTTTATAAAAAGCAGACCTGATTTACTTAATAGTCTTTCGCTTTCAGAAAGTAAATTTGTTGGAGATTCTAAATGTTCAATAAGGTGAGTACAAATAATTATGTCAAATGTTTCATTTTCTAGTTTTAAATTATCTTTTGTTATATCTGACTGGATAAATTTAATTCCCCTTGAGTCTATATAATTTTTCATATCCATACTTAAATCACATGCGAAATAATTATTCTTAAAACCTTTTACATTTTCTGGGAAAAAAGAACAAAGCCCAGCTCCAACATCAAGAATATTCAAACTTCGAGTTTTCTTATAAAAGTATTTCTGAACAATTTCTTCAAGCTGAAAATTGGCTAAAGAATTGTTCTTACATACCAGTTTTAGTAAAAAATATTTCAACTTTTTATTTATTCCAGATTTTTTTGTTTTTAGATCCCTAGATAGAAGATTTATATATTTTGAACCATTACTTTCCATTCAATTTATAATCATTTTCATATATTATTCTTTATATTACTATATTTTTTTATTTCAAACTGTTCAATTTTTAAAATAGTATAAAATGATAATAGTATTAATTGGAAAAAGATTTTAAAAAATCTTTTATAATTATAATTTTTTATAAAGAAGCTTGTAAGTTATACTGATAATTCAATTTATTCAAATACAAATGATATTATTTAATAAATCATAAATATATATCCTTATAAAATATATGATTTTATTTTAATGAGTTTAATTAGATGAAAATCTCAAATTTTTTGTTCAATTATTTATCATTACCACTTCTACCTAAGACCAAATGGACAAAAAAGTTTTTATTTTATGTTCTTAAATTTTCAATATTTCATATCTTTTTTTATAGATATCTCATTGTTTGTCTGAATAAACGGGAATATAGGAAAATATTATTTTATACTGAACCTCTTATTTTCAATATCAATTTCCCACTCCCAATCTTTAACGTATATTTACAATCATTAAGAAATCTTGGGCTTTATATCGAAAGTATAAATAGCGCAAAAAAAGTCATTAATTTATTCCCCAAATCTGATATTGGTTATTGGCATTTAATTCATGCTTATGTAGGTAAAGGAGATATTGTTGCAGCTAAAAATATTGTAAAAATGTCAAATTTAAATTTAGTTATATCTAGTCGTTTGAAATCCCTTTCAATAGGTAATACTCATTTAGAGAATCTACTGGTATCCTCAGATCTTAATCTGGATTCGGAATTTTTTCATCTATTTTTCAATGATTCTGGAATCATAGGACAATCTTTGTTGAAGGTTGATATTACAAGTTATAAATATAGATCAAAGAAGTTTGCTCTTTATATATCTTCTCATGCGGGATTTTCAAATACTCTTATTTCCTTAATAAATGCTATTGGGATTGCAAGATTGTTAAATATATCTGATATTTTTATCACAAAAACAAATTTAACTTCTTCTTTGAAATTGCAAAATTTAAGAATAAGAGGCGTAAAAATAAATACTATTGAATCAATTCCAAAAATAAACAACATTTCAGGAAATTTTTTCTCTCATTATGACTTTTTAAATTCTCATAATTCACTATTTGAAAATGATCGTTTGGAAATAGCTTCTTCCATACTAAATAATTATTCCTTCAAAAATAAAGTAAATGAGGTTGAAGTTCTTATCCATATACGTTCTGGGGATATTTTTAAGGCTAGATCTGTTCATCCAAGTTATGGACAACCGCCTTTATCTTTTTATATTTTATGTATTAATCAAATCAAACCAAAGTCTATTAATATAATTTTTGAGGATTATTCAAATCCTGTTATAAGGCCTCTGATAAAGTATATAAATTCAACAAATTGTAATTTAGAATTAAATAATTCAAGGCTTTTAAAAGAAGATGTATCCTCAGTTTTATCTGCAAAAAATATAATTTTTGGTAAGGGTACTTTTATTCCAGGTATTCTTCTTGGTTGTAAGACTATCAACAATCTCTATACTTTTGAATTGTCAGAAAATTTCAAGTCTAAATGGTCCTTAAATAGATTCAATAAAATAATTAATGTTATTGACGAAAAAGGTATCTATAGAGAAAGTATTTTAAGCAATAATTGGAATGCTGAACCATTCCAATTAAATCTTATGAAAAAATATCCTATTGAATTCTTAAAATTAACTTAATCAAATCCTTATCGCTAATGAATAACCTCTGTTCTTATCAAAAGGTAAATAATCCATTTTGTAGGGATAATTTTTTTCTATCTCTTCAACAGCATTGCAAACTCCATCAAATATGTTAGGTGTTACATCATCAAAAAATATCATATCCCCTTTTTGTTGTCTTTCACTTACATAATTAAATTCTTCAAGTACAGCTTCTTTAGTATGTTGGGCATCTAAGAAAGCAAAATTAATTCTATTTATTCCCATCTTTTTAAGTGTTTCAGTTGTCCAACCTTGAACAAAAATAATATTAGACAACTCATTTTCCCATTCCTTTAGTAATTCTTCCCTAGTTTTTTTACCTTCAGAATCTTTTATACAATTCCAGTACATCTTTTCATTATGCGATATGCAATCAACAGTTATGACTTTCCCTTTGATATTGAAATCATTAATAGCTTTTGACATACACAATGATGAAAATCCTTTCGCTGATCCTGTTTCAAGGATAGTGATGCTTTGATTTAATAAGTCATTTTTTTCATTGACATATTTACACACTAAAGAATATATAATTCGACCATGATTAAAATTTAATTCACTATTTTTAATTGAAGTTTGTGTAATAAGAGAAACATTATGAAACCAATTTTTATCAATTGAATATCCAAGTTCTTTCTCGAATTTTTCTACATTTAGATTTTTTCTAGTAATGGCTTTTTGATGAAGAAGCAAATATTCTTTCTTTGAATAAATTTTAGATTTACTTACTGAATTATTTTTTGGAAGCGGCTTTTGTAAAAAAGGGAGTTTATATAATATATTTAGAAATTTATCTTTTTTATAATTTAACTTGTCAATGTTCTGTCTTATAAAAAATTTGATTCCTTTTATTGTTTTCATATTTACCATAAATATTTATAAATAATATATTAGAAACTGTTATGGAAAATATCTTTGTGATAATATTTATAAGATTTTCGAAATAAAGTTTATTATTGATTTTAAGAAATATTCAAATTTATAAATTATGTTATATTGATAAAAAGAAATTAAAGAATTTCTTATTTTTCTAAAATTGAATTGACAATTAATTGATTAATTTTGAAATTAAATATAGATGATATTATTGTATATACTGCTCTAATAGGAAATCATGAGGGATTAAATGATCAACCTCAAATAAAAAAATCTAATTTGCGACATGTTTGTTTTACTGATGATTTTAATTTAAAAAGTGATACATGGGAAATTATTATTGTAGAGCCAATATTTCCTCAAGATCCCCAGAGATCTCAAAGACATTTAAAAATAAGACCTCACTTACTTTTCCCAGACTATAAATATTCTTTTTATTTTGATAATTCAATTATTTTGAAAACTAAAACTGAGGATTTTATCGAAATGATAACCAATCAGCTAGATTTACTAGATAATTCGCCTCTTTGTTCTTTACCAAATCATTCTTTTCGTGAAAGTTTAATTGCAGAATTCAATCAATGTTCTTTACTCAAACTTGATAATGAAATAAGAATTTACGATCAATTAAATGATTATTTACGCACAGATGTTAATTATTTTAAAAAAAAGCCATATTGGGGAGGCATTATATTTAGAAGTCATAACCATAAAGATTTAATTAGATTTTCAGAAATTTGGTTCGCTCATGTCTGCAGATATTCTAAAAGAGATCAGTTATCAATAATTCATTCTGCACATCAGGCAAATCTGAAAATTTCAGGTTTTGTATTAAATAATTCTTCCTCTAAATATCATAAGTGGCCTGTGAAAATAAATAGATTAAGGCATAAAAAAAATTATGATGAATTAATTGATCTTATTCCTTATAACCTACTAAATAAATTAGATGATAAAATTAAAAGAAATAATTTGATTTTAAGAAAAATTGAAATCATTAAAAACCAAAATAAATTTTTATTAATCTTACATTTAATAAAAAAAATAACTAATAAATTTAAGGGAGTTTTTTTAAGATTATTTAGAATTTGATATTAAAAAAAAATCTTCTTTAGTTTTTTTAATATTTTAATATTTAGAAATGCAAGAAATCTTTTTGCTAATTTATGGTACTTATTTTTTTCAATTGAATACCAAGTATCATCAAATAATAATTCAGGATAATCTATAAATTTTTTGTCAATATTAATTTGATCTGTGAGTTCTTTACGTACAAATATCATATTGCCAGTATGGCATATTAGATTATACCCTTTATTTCTAGCTACATTAAGAGTAGCAGAAAAGCTATTTCCGTTAACATTAGAGTTCTTCGCTGAATGCCACTTAATTATTCCTGGCGGATAAGCACTGTTGATTTCTATAATAACTATTTTGGGATTGTAACTTGATAAGGTTTCCCAAACTTCTAAATCAAAAGAATCAATATCTATTGATAGAATCTCAAAATCAACTGGAATTGATGTTTTTTTTAAGATATTATCTAAACTTGACTTTGAAAACTTAGATTTGGATATATATTGATTGATTGCGATAATTTTTGGATTCTTGGCTTGGGTTTTTAAGAGATCTTTGTATCTTTTTTTATCTCCTTCAATATAAATGGCATTCCATCCTGATTTGACTAGATTATATGTATTACTTAGATAAATGCCATCCCAAGCTCCGAATTCTACACACCAGTTTGAATTTTGTTTATCTAAATTTAATCTCTTTTTTATTTCCTGAATAATCCCATCCTCACCATTTTGGGAGTATATGTTTTGTCTGTATTTATTTAGAGACATGGGGTTAAGATTTTTTAGAAATTGTTTTTGTCATGATTTATTTGTATACATAGAATAATTCTTTGGGAATATTAAAAATAATTTTTAAAAATATTGTTAATCTTTTTAAAAATACTGAATTAATATCATTATTTTTCTTAATAATGTATAACATATTATCTCTGCCAGGTCTGTCTTTTCGAAAATTGCAAATTAATATATCTGCATTTAATGGCGTAAAGAAGAATAAAAAAATACATGTGATATAACCTTTTAGCAAATCTTCAATTATTAGAGTACCCCCTTTTTTTAATTTTGGGAAGTATCTTTTAATTGCCTTTATCTGAGAAATTAAATTATGTGGTCCGTCATCAATTATGATGTCAAATTTCTTTTTAATAGTTTTAGATATTTTTTTTGAATAAGCATCACAGATTCTTATCTCTATATTAGGTTGGTTAATCCATTTTTTAATATAATTTTTCTCTTTAATTAGAAGATCTGAACCATTATCTAATCCAAGAATTTTTCCTTTTGTGAAATACTTTGACCATAAAAATAATGAAGCACCATTTCTAAAACCTATTTCTAATAAATTTATGTTTTTGTTTTTATATTTTAAAAAATAATCTTCATAGAACAAATCAACGTATGATTTGTAATCACCCTTATCTGTACCAAAATTGTTTTTCGATTTATTTAAATTATATTTTTTAAGGATTTGTTTTAATGAGTTCATCTCTATAATTTTTTCTTTATAAAAGTTTGAAGTATTCGAAAATTTTTTTTCAATTTAATTCTTCTTTTATTAATGAGTAAATTGATTCTATATTATTAATTACATTATTTTCAAATAAAATGCCTGTTTCTGAATAAAATTTTGTAGTATCAATATCGATGTTGCGTAATTTTTTATTTTTTAATTCTAACTCTAAATTATCATTTATTATAAGTTTTATTTTTCTAATTATCTCTTTTAACTCTAAACTTTTTTGGCAAGCAATATTATATGTTCCATAGAGATTTTTTTCAATAGAGATATTAATAGCTTTAGTTATTTGATCAAAAGAAACAAAATTTATTTTAGATTCTTTTGAATTAAATAGGGTTAATTTTCTATATTTAATTGCATCGAATATCCATTTATTAATTACACCCTGGTCTGAAAATCTAGGATCAAATCCATAAGCGGAAGAAACTCTTAAATTAATAACTGATGATTGATATTCTTTTGAAAAATTTTCAAAGGCATATTCAGCAATTAATTTTTGTTTGCCATATTCTGACTCTGGATATGGGATTTCCAACTCTGTACATGATTTATTGTTGTTCTCTTTATATACAGTTGTGCTTGAAATAAATACTATTTTTGACGGTAGTAGTTTCTTTGAGATTTCAAGAAAATTAATAATGATATTTGTATTAATTGTCCATGTATTTTCTAAAGAGGAAGTTCTTGGCCTTCCGGCCCAAGCAAATAAAATAAATATCTTTTTATTGAATTTTGAGGAATTTTCAATTCTTGAACAAATATTATCTAATTCCTTTTGGAGCATTAATTGTCCAAGGTTTAATTTTAAAGAATTTCCTTGGCCACCTTCCCTTGAGATATTAATTAGATTATTGTTTTGATCAAATTTTCCTATAAAATTCTTCGCTAATATTGAATTATTTCCAAAAATAACTATATCTTTTCCTTCTTTCACGATTTTAATTGGCTCGTTAAATTTTTGATTTAGAGATACCTAATCTCTCTCCAGAATAATTTGATTTATTTTTAACATTATCACACCATCTTTTGTTATTTAAATACCATTCTATTGTTTTATTCATAGCATCTTCAAAGCTATGTTTAGGTTTCCAGTTTAATTCTTTTTTAATTAAGTTTGAATTAATAGCGTACCTTTTATCATGCCCTGGGCGATCAACTACAAATTTAATTAAACTTTTATGTGAATAATTTTTATTCAATTTCTTATCGAGATAAGAGCAAATATTATTAACTATTTGCAAATTAGTTTTTTCATTATTTCCTCCAATACAGTACTTCTTCCCAATTTCACCATTATTTATTATTTGTATTAATGCATCCACATGATCTTCAACATATAACCAATCTCTTATGTTTTCACCATTTCCATAAATTGGAATAGGTAAATCTTCTACGGCCTTGAGAATTGTTAAAGGAATCAATTTTTCAGGAAACTGATAAGGACCAAAATTATTTGAGCAATTTGTACTAATAATTGGAAAGTCATAAGTATGAAACCAAGCATTTGCCAAGTGATCGCTAGCTGCTTTACTGGCAGAATATGGGGATCTTGGGTCGTAAGGAGAGTTTTCATCAAAATATCCATTTTTACCAAGTGAACCAAAAACTTCATCAGTACTGATATGAATAAATCTGAAATTTTTCTTTCTTTTTTTATCTAAGTGATTCCAATGATTTCTCGCAACTTCCAGTAAGTTAAAAGTACCAATAATATTACTTTCAATAAAGGGCTTTGAATTTTCTATTGATCTATCTACATGGCTTTCTGCTGCAAGGTGAAATATTATATCAGGATCAGCAATTAATACAGACTTCTTAGTCTCTTCAAAATTTGATAAGTCCACCTTAAATAAGCAATGTTTTTTAAATTCGTCGCATTCCTCTATGCCTCTAAGATCGCTAGCATAAGATAGCTTGTCTAGATTAAATATATTTAATTTTCTGTTATTTAATAGTCTTCGTATTAAACATCCTCCAATAAAACCAGCCCCTCCAGTGATTAAAACATTTAGTTCTTTATAAAGGATTTCAATTGTCAAAATGTTTTTTCATCTATATTTATCTTATAACTTTAAGGGGCATTAATTATTTTTTTTTAAAAGAATTTCTTATATAATAAAAAACTTGAATTAAAATAAATTTAATTTAAAAATAAAGGAATATTCATGAATCATATTGAGGATAAGTTTAGTGTTTTACTACCAATCTTGGATAGAAAAGATATCATAAAAGGCTTTCCAAAAGCTTTGGAAAGTATTTTTAATAATTCTCTGATTCCTGATCAGGTAGTAGTAACTATTGACGGAGAAGTATCTTCTGACTCTAGGAAATTAATAGAAAAATTTCAGAATCAGTATTTATTAGATTTATTATGGATACCTCAAAAAGTTGGCTTAGATAAAGCTTTAAATTTAGGATTATTAGAATGCAGAAATGAAATAATCTTTCGCGCTGATGGTGATGATATTAATTTAAGGGATAGATTTAAATTGCAATTACAATATTTATTAGATGGATTTGATTTAGTTGGATCAAATATTGATGAATATAATGAACAGGGAGAATATATTTCAACTAAGAAAGTTCCTCTTTCTGATAAGGATATTTCAAGAAATATAATTTTTCGTAATCCAATTAATCATATGACCGTTGGCTTTAAAAAAAGCAAAGTTATGCAAGTTGGTGGATATCCAGAGTTATTCCTAAAAGGTGATTATGGTCTTTGGATAAAATTAAAGGCTGCAGATATGAAATTTATTAATTTAAATCTATCTCTTGTTAAAGCAACAACTGGTAAAAGAATGATAAAAGATAGAGGTGGATTGGAATATATAAAATCTGAATATTGTTTGCAAGTATTTTTATTGAGAAATGGTTTTGGTAATATATTTATCTCATTAATTATTTTTCTCTTAAGATCTTTTTTATTTATTTTGCCTGTTAGAGTAAAATATTTTTTTTATATTAACTTTTTAAGAACAGTTAATAAATCTTAGTTTCTATTAATTTCCTAAAAAAATAAAAATCTATCTTTGTCTCCTTTATTTAGACCTAATCTATTTAGAATTACATAGAATAGGTACCATATTCGATAAGTATATTTAATTATTCCTAGTCCAACAAAACCACCTTTCTCAACCTTACATATACTGCCTAAATTATATTTATTTTTTTTTGGATTATCTAAAATGCTTAGAGTTTGATTAGCGGAGTCATAAAATTTTTGATTATTTTCATTGGTATAAATTTTCATGCCAGTATTTTTTTTATTGATTTCATACCTACCAAGCCAATCTTCGTAATAAAATGCTTTTTTAGTTTTTTTTGGTTTTTCAAGATTTTCTAAATAGGATGATTTAGCAATCCAAAAATTAAACCATAACCATCCATTACCGCCAGAAAGTATTCCAATTTTACTAATTGAAGGAATTCTATAAATTCTTTCTAGATTCCTTTCCCAATTACCTATTATTAATTTAAAAATGAACTTTTCGAGCGGCTGTCTTATGTAAAAAAATTTATTTGATAAATAGCTTAATCCTTTACCATGGAAGTATAAAATCAATTTGTTTGAATCTTCTCTCGCTAATTCATAGACTTTTTTTATACCCTCATACTCCTTATTGTTGTCTTTAGTAAATTTAATATTATAAATAAAGTATTTATCTATTTTAAGAGAGGTAAGAAGTTTTTCGATTTTATTTCTTTTTGAGTTACTTGAACAAATAACTACTATATTCAAATTTAATAATGCATATTCATGAATTTTTGATTTTATAAGGTCTTTTAATTGATCTCTCATTAATTTTAAAAATGATTCATTAAGATTCGCATTTATAAAATAAACAATTTCTAATCTTTTATTGGAAATTATTTCTCCTAAATATAACTTGAAAGGAGTGAATTCTTTAATATTAATTGGTTCCCATAATTTATTTTTTTGGTTTGTAATTCTTATGTATGATTTTTTATAATTAAGTTTATTTTGACAAATTAATTTTTTAAAATCAAAGCTTTCTTTAATATCTAGAATTAAGTTTTGATCAAGTTTTCTTCTTACTTTTTTACTTATATCGAATATATTATTATCTAATATAAGCTCAAACTTCCAATCTTCTAATTTATTATAATAACTATCTTTTTTATTTAAAAAAAACATATCATAAAATCTATAGAAATTAATTCTATAACACATAATGTTATCGGGATAGTAATAAAATATTTAATAAAAAAATTTATCCAAAACTTTGAGGAAAAAAATAACTTAAGATTTTTTTTAAAATTATTTTATATTTTCTTGGTACAAAATTTAGTATGCCCATTTTAGGTATTTGATTCTTATTAACAAGAACCGTAAATTCATTTTTATAAAATTGCTCTGTTTTATTAGCTATTTCCAAACATTTCTCATAGCTCATAAGATTATTTTCTTTGTTCTGCCAATACCAATCTTTATAGATATTTCCAGGGGAAATCCAACGGCCTTTATTTTTCGATGGCCTAGCCCAATACATTGGGGCTATTACATTTTTTTTATAACCTGTTTTACAAGGGAAATATGAGAAACTTGAGTTAGAAACAATAATGTTTTTACATTTATATAAAGCTGCATAACATCTAGAAATATCACCGGATATCACTTCTAGTTTAGGGAATAATGAACGAGCATAATTATAGTCATCGGTTACTATCAGAAAATTATTTATGTTCCATTTATTTTCAAAATTTGCCATTGCATTTTCCCAATATTGTTTTTTTAAGATGAAATTTTTATGTCTTTTATATTCTCCACCTCTTATATTTAAGATACAGGCATAAGGATCAATATTAGTTGTTTTTTTTATTGAACTTTTAAGCTGAATATATCTTTTAAGCTTATCCAAATTGCCAAAAAAGTATTTTTCAGATTGAAATATTCCTTCAAGAATGGTATTTTTATTTATTGAAAGAACTCTTTCATCAAAGCTCGATATTACATATTTTAGTTCATGATCATAGTAAACTCTTTCATTAAATATTTTAAAATCATCCATGGATAATTTTTTAGATGATCTTAATAAATGATTAGTATTATTTTCATAGTCTAAATTAAGAAAATTTTTGCCTTTGAATTTTTCAAAATCTTTAATGTTTAAATCTATTTTTAATTTCTCACTTATACTTTTAGCTACAGCGAATAACCATAATTGATTCCCTAATCCTTGTCCATCTTTAAAAGATATTTGTATCATTTATAAGTTTTATTAATATAAGTCTTTATATACTTATTCTTCATCATAAACTTTTTGGTCTGCGAAACTTATTACTCTATCGTATCCAACTAACGTGGAAAGTCTATGAGAGATAGCAATTATTGTTAGATTAATACTATATTTTCTAAGAGATTCAATTACTTCAAGTTCTGTTTTTTTATCTAAAGCACTAGTGGCTTCATCGAGTATTAGAATTTCACAACTTTTATATAGTGCTCTCGCAATCCCAATTCTTTGTAATTGACCGCCACTTAGTTTTATTCCTCTTTCTCCTACTCTTGTATATAATCCTTTATCACTATTTTGAACAAAATCGTATATTCTAGCTGCTTTACAAGCGTAAACTACTTTCTCATAATTAATGTCTTTAATATTTTCTCCAAATGCTATGTTTTCGATTATTGATGTATCACTTAGGTATATAAATTGAGGTACATGTGAGATGCTTTTTCTCCATTTGATAAGAGTTTTCTCATTATTAATATTACTTATATCTATATCATTAACTATAATTTCACCTGAAGAGGGCCTAATTAAGCCCATAATTAAGTTTATAAGTGTAGATTTTCCTGAACCAGTTTTTCCTTTAATACCAATTGTTTCTCCTCTTGAGATTGTTAAGTTACATTTATCCAAGACTAAAGAATTGCTATTTGGATAGGTATAACTTATATTTTTTAAATTTAAACTTTTGAAGATTAATTTAACTTGATCTTTTTTAGAAATATTTAATAGGTCTTTAGGAGTCTTTGTTATTAAGTCTATTGTTTTACATGATTGTTCATATCTTCCTAACATTGAAGAATAGCTTATAAAAAAACTATTTACTGCTGGAAGCAATTTCTGAAATCCTAAAGCTAAACTTCCTAAAGTTGGTATTGGATTTATATCTAATTGTGTTTTAGTTAAATATGCTGCTGTCCCAATAATTGATATAAAAATTCCTTCAATAAAGTATTTTGGCTTTGTAAGTTCAGCAGAAATCTTTGCTCCAGCAAATAGATATTTTCTATTAAAGAAAACATACTTCTTTAGAAAATAATCTTGATTATTTTCTAAAATTATATTTTTCATTGAACCAAGAGTTTCTTGGATAATTTTTAATTTTTTAAGTGAAGATATTTTCGCAATTCTTCCTTCTTTTTTAATTGTCAAGCTTTTTCTATAGGAAGTCAATATATAAATAATTGCTGCAAGAATAAATAAAATTGTAGTCAATGTTTTGTTAACTATAAATAATGCTGATACTATAAATATCAAAAAAATTAAATCTCTCATCATATTTAAGAAGGTCTCAATATATCCAATTGAACACCCCATTGAATTATTAAAATCATTAATAATACTGCTACTATTTGTACCTATTTGAAATTCATATGTACTCAATAAAATCCTTTCGAAGGCCGAATTACTTAGTGTATTTGCTATGGATGCTTTTACAAAAAAAATAAAATCTATTATTTGTATTCTTAGATAAGCGTTAATCGAAACAAAAAAAACAAATATTATAAGACAAGGTAATAAAAGTTCTTCGGGATTACTAATATTTAGGAAAACTGAAATTTCCCTAAACTTAGGAATATCAAATGCTTTTTCTGGATATCCAATTATAGTTATAAAAGGTATAACCAATAATACAGGTAACGTTTCTGTAAGGCCTGTTATCAATAAGAATATTATTAATAAAATGAATTTAGATTTATTTCCTTTACTTCCTAATTTACATAAAATTAAAGCATGATTTATTAAATAAAGTTTTTTGGATAAAAATTTACTTATATTTTTTTTAAGTTGCATTAAATATTTTTTTAATATTATAGTATAAATTAATTCAAACTTTATTTCCTAATCTCATTAAGTCTAATTTATAATAAGAAAAAATATATTCATTTTGGTCTTAAAAATAATGCAAAAAACATCTAAATGATATTATTCATATGATAAAATTTAAAAAATACAATAACTTTTTATATTTTGAATAAATTTCAAAGAATAAATCTTAATTAAATTAGAATATTATTTTTAAATGATAATTAGATTTCCTTGGCTTATATCAAGAAGAAAATTAATTTTCAATTGCATATTTGAAATTTTATTAATTATTTTATTAAATAAATTTATTTTTTTTGATTATCTTAAGTTTGCACAAAATATCGATGTTTTTACTATATCTTTTATACCCTTTTGGCTTTTAATTAGTTACATAATCGGTAGATATTCATATGAAGACTTTATTTTGAAAAATAATAAATTTTTAATCTTCATTAAATTATTTTTATTAACTTTAATTTCTTCTTTCCTTACTTTATTCTTTGTATTCTTACTTTCTTATAACATCAATTTAAACAACTATAATCATTTCGATAAAATAATCTTGTCATATTCTACATTTGTCTCATTTTCAATTAGTTTTATACAACTTCCTCTTATTTTGAAATTAATTAGAAATACTAACTTAAAGGAAAAGTGGGTTTTTTTGGGTTCAAAAAATATGTTTAATCTCATAAAGAAAGAAATGAAATGGTGTCGAAAAAATATCCAAATAATTTATAAAGATTTAGATTCATCTTTTTCAAAATCAGAAATCAAAAAAACTACAGGAATTTTTTTTGATAATCTCAATAATCTAGATAATGAATATTTTAATAAGTTTATTTTGATTCAAAGTAAAGGGGTTAAATTTATTGATTTGAAATTATGGTGTGAAAACTATTTACAAAGATTTCCTCCTGAAATTCTTAGTGCCGAATATATGATCAGTGGAAATTTTAAAAAACCTCAGAGTTCTTTTCAATTAAGAATTAAGAGAATAGGAGATATATTATTCAGTATTTTTCTTCTTCTCTGTACAAGTCCAATAATTTTAATTTCAGGCATTTTAATTTATTTAGAGGATCGTAAAAATATATTTTATAAGCAAGAGAGAGTTGGTTTAAATCAAAAAACTTTCACATTATATAAGTTAAGAACTATGAAAATAAATGCAGAAGAAGGAATCCCTAGGTGGTCTGCAATAAATGATAATAGAGTAACAAAGGTTGGTAAAATATTAAGAAAAACAAGAATAGATGAACTACCTCAATTATTATGTGTAATTAGGGGAGATATGAGTCTAATTGGCCCTAGACCAGAGAGAAAGGTTTTTGATATGAAATTAGAAAATTGCGTGCCTTTCTACAATTTTAGGTACATATTAAAGCCTGGCTTAAGTGGTTGGGCTCAGGTTAATTATTCTTATGGAGCTTCGATAGAAGATTCAAAAAGAAAGTTGAGTTTTGACCTTTATTATCTTCGAAATTTATCGATATGGTTAGATTTTCTTATTTTCTTAAAAACTTTAAGAATAATCTTTTTACGTAAAGGTTCATCTCCTTTGCAGTGAAATTGAATAATATTTTTAAATAGGATGTCTGAGATTTATAAAAAATTATTAACAAAGCCAATAAATATAGATAAAGTATTGGCCTCTATAGTTATTCTTTCTACTTTTTTTCTAATAATATTTTTCCCAGATTATGCTAATCCTGACTTTCCTTCATATCTTAAACTATATAAATGGGGAGACTTTTATAGTAAGTTAAATCTTCATCAATTAACTTTATTTACATCAATTACGAGCATATTAAATGATTACATAAATTACAAGTCTTTTAGATATCTTTTGGCAATAATTCAGGTTATATGCTTTTCGATAGTTTTCTATAAATTAAAATTCAGATATTCAAATTTTACTTTTTTTACAATACTTCCAATTGCAGCCTTTTTCCTTCTAAAAGTTCATATTCAAATTAGAGAAACAATAGCTATATTATTTTGGCTTTTTGCCATATTGGATATAAATAAAAAGAATTTTTTTAATCCAAAGAACGCACTATTCCTAATGATTGGTTGTTTAATGCATATTTCAGTTTTATTTTGGTGGATACCTTCAATTATTTTTTCAATAAAACAAATCTCTGGTAAATTAAAAGTCTTTTTATTTTCTATTTTTTTTGGAGTTGTTGGTACTTTTGCTGGCTCATCTTTATTTAAAGTTTTTGTTGATGAAATTTTGGCTAATAAAGAATCAATAACTTTTTTTAAACAAATTTCAAAGTTTCCAGAAAAAAATATGATCTTTATACATGGTCCATCAATATCTTTCCCTACTGTAGAGGTAACTCAAATTAAAATTGTTTATTGGCTTTCTTATTTCTTACTTATTATCTTTATTTATTTAGATGAAAAAAGAAGAAAAACTGAAATTTATAGATATAAATTCCAGCAAGATACTACAAGCCTCTTTGGTTTTATGGGACTTTATGGCTCAATAGTATTTCTTCCATTGGCTACTTTATTTTCTTGGATAGAAGGTTTTACAAGTCATGGATACAATTATATCTTTAGAATCTTATTCGTTCTTTTATTCGCATTATGTTTTTATAGAAGTTTGACTACACCTAAGAATATTTTAACTAAAGCTATAAATTTTTTGATTTTCCTCGATATATCTAGATTACTATTTTATCAAATAGATTTATTTCTTAAGAGTTACTTATTTTAAATCTAATAAATTTTTTTGATGAATCATTTAATTACAGTCTTAATCCCAACTTTTAATGATTTCAAAGCATTTCAAAGAGCAATTAAATATTATTCAAATGATCAGAGAGTAAAAATAGTCGTTTCAGACGATAGCGATGATATCTTTGAAAGAAATTTGATAAAAAGTAAATGCGAAGAAAAAGGATTTTTTTATGTGCAAGGGACAAAACAATTACCTGTTGATAATTGGAATAAACTAATGAAAATGATTAAGACACCTTTCTTTGTTCTAAACCATCATGATGAATATCCACTTAATTTGTCTTTTTTGGATTTATTAGATGAAGGTGATATTGGATTAATAGTATTACCATGCACATCTATAGCAAGAGGTAACTTGCCTCAAAAGATATTTTCTTGGCAGCAAAAATTATTTTCAACAATTTGTTTACTATACCCTAATGCCTCTTTTAATATGTTTCTTGCACCCACCGCCTCTTTAATAATAAATAGTAAGCTTAAAGATATTTTGTTTGATAATAATTTAAAGTGGTTTGTTGATTGTGATTGGTATTGTAGATTAATATTAAAGATAAGAAAAGTTGGTTTAAAAATTAAGTTTTTTCATAAATCTAGAATTATTTCAATACAAGCAAAAAACAGTATCACATATTCAATAGGAAAAAATCTAAAACAACAAATCAATATTGAGAAACCTTACTTAAATAAAAAGGGCTTTTTGCCAAACAGGGTTATAAATTTTTTTCAATTTATTTCATTGGTATTTATATTATTTATTACTAAATTTAAAAAAATATTTTTAGCTAAATACCCTTTTGATAATCAGAAATTAAATCTTTAATGGCTTTTTCCCAATCATAAGATTTCATTAATAACTCTTCAAATGATTCTTTGCAATCAAGAACAGAATAATAAGGTCTTATTACTTTACTTTTATATTCAGAAGTCTTTATAGGATTTATTTCTACAGTATTATCCAAGAGACCAATTTCCTTTGAAGTTTTATAAATTTCAACCGCAATATCGTACCAACTTGCTTCCCCTGAATTTGTTATTTGAAGAATGGGAGGAAGGGTTTTGCCCCCAGATATTAATTTAATTGCTTGCCAACACGCTTTTGCAAGAATTTTAGTAGATGTGGGTGCACCAATTTGATCGTTTATAATGTTAACTCTGTCATTTTTTGCTAAAAGTTTTAATATTTTAGTGGCAAAATTATTGCCTATTGAGCTCATTAACCAACTAGTTCTTATAACAATTCCCTTACTTGAATTATTAAAAATATCTTTTACATAATCTTCTCCAAAAGATTTTGTTTGGCCGTAAATATTTAAAGGTGATTTAAGATCATCTGGAAGATAAGGTTGTTTTTTTTTTCCATTAAAAACATAATCTGTACTAAATTGTATTAAATTGCTATCAATTCTTTTGGTCGCTTCCGCAAGACTTTTAACAGATAATGAATTAATTAAATAAGATAAATCTTTATCACTTTCTGCTTTCTCAACATTTGTATACGCAGCGCAATTTATTACCCAATCTGGTTTTTTACTCATAACATATTCATAACATTTATTTGGTTCTTTTAAATCTAATTCTGCTTTAGTTGTCTTAAGCAAATCAACTCCAAAAGGTTGATTTTTTATTATTTCTTTTCCTAATTGACCATTGCTGCCTGTTATCAGAATCTTCATCAAAAAATCTCAGAATTTAAAATAGCTTTTTCAAGTGTTGAAGCATTCATATCCTTTAGGGATAGTAATGGTGATTTAAAATTTATTGCCTCTGTTGGCCAATCAATTGAAATCTTTTTATCATCCCAAATAATAGCCCTTTCAGATCCTCTAGACCAATAATTAGTTGTTTTGTATACTATTTCAGCTGATTTACTAATAGTTAAAAAACCATGAGCAAAACCCTCTGGGATCCAAAGTTCTTTTTGGTTTTTCTGACTTAAATTTGCTCCAGACCATTTCCCGAAGGTCTTAGATTTTATTCTTAAATCTACAATTACATCAAATATTTCTCCATTAATACACCTTACTAATTTCCCTTGTGCATTTGGATTTAATTGATAGTGAAGGCCCCTTAATACTCCAAGTGTTGATTTTGAGTGATTATCCTGTACGAAATTCACTTTTCTCTGTACAAGATTATTAAAAGATAATTGGTTCCAACTTTCAAAGAAAAATCCTCTTTCGTCTTCAAATAAAGTTGGTGATATTAAAAGTGGACCTTGAATCTCTATGTTTTCAGTTGTTTGAAGGTTTATAGCTTTCATTTTTTTGTTGGATTCTAAAGTAATTTTTCATTCATCGGATCTCGTAAAATATTTATAAGATATTCCCCATAACCGCTTTTATTAATAGATTGGGCAAGGCTTAAAAGATCTTGGTCATCGATCCAACCTTGTCGCCAAGCTATTTCTTCAGGGCAACCTACTTTTAGACCCTGTCTTCTTTCTAAGAGTCTGATATAAGTGCTAGCTTGATGGAGCGAATCAAATGTTCCAGTATCTAACCAAGCCATCCCTCTGCCAAGGATTTCTACATTAAGAGATTTTTTTTCTAAAAATAAATTATTAAGAGAAGTGATTTCAAGCTCACCTCTTAGAGATGGTTTAATATTTTTTGCTTTTTCTACTACAGTATTATCATAGAAATATAAACCAGTTACAGCGAAACGACTTTTGGGAGATTCGGGTTTTTCTTCAATATTTATAACTTTTTTATTTTTATCAAATTGAGCAACTCCATATCTTTGAGGATCACTAACTGGATAGACAAAAATCGTTGAAGATTCTTTATTATCGTTAGCCTTAATTAATTTAGGAACCATATCGTTACCATGAAATAAATTATCACCTAGTATCAGAGCGGAAGGAGAATCATTTATAAATTTTTCACCAATTAAAAATGCCTGAGCTAATCCTTCTGGTTTTTCTTGTATTGCATATTTGATGCTTATCCCCCACTTTATTCCATCTCCAAGAAGCATTTGAAAAGTATTTAAATTGCTAGGATTAACAATTATTAGGAATTCCCTTATCCCAGCCAACATCAAAGTGCTTAAGGGGTAATAAATCATTGGTTTGTCGTAAACAGGCAATAATTGTTTACTAACTGAGTAAGTTAAAGGATATAGTCTTGTCGCCTTTCCACCAGCTAGAATCAGACCTTTTCGTTCTTTTGACATTGAAAATCGATGTTCATAAAATATTACACCCTTGATTGGAAAATTAATTATTTTTTTTAATTTATTGAATTTATATCAATATTTAATTGTCTAAACCTAAATTTAGCACGAATATTTTTCGATAAATAAGTTATCGGCAAGGATTGATTCAGGAAAAACATTATCTATTTTTACTTTAGTTAATGTTCTGTTTTGCAAAAGTATATCTTTATTATTTTTTAGAGTATTTTTAAATTTTCTAATTTTAAGTTTATCTAACCAAATCGCTATAAATGCCTTATAACCTTGAAAAGGATGAGCTTGTAGTTTTTTCTGAATAGCATCACTACCGCCTATGTAGCTGAAGTGCCAACCACCGTTATCAATTATTGTACCAGGGACTTCAGATGAGTTGCTTGAGGCAAATCTAAAATTATCTAATGAAGACCCTTTTAATTCTTTGAATTTAAACAAAACAGTACCGTACCAATCCTGAGAAACTTTATTGTTTATCCAATACAAGTACCAATTCATTTTAAAATAGTGTGGTTTTGATATTGATTTTTTAATTATTTTTTCAATAGCTAATGGATTTGGAATTTCATCAAGATCACTCAAAAGAATATAATCATTAGGTAAAGCTAAGTTAAAGAAACCCAAGATAGCTGAATCTCTATGAGTTATTTCTCTTTTAAGTGAGGTTCGAATTTTTTTTGCTGGTTTTCCTTTATGCTTATGAGGCAAAGGGATATTAAGATTGGAAACGTAATTAACCCACTTTGTACTTTTTAATTCTTTTAATTCTACTTCTGAAATTGGATTATATATTATTTTATTAGAGTATTTTTTAAATCGGTTTCTATGTTTTTCAAAAATCAATTCCTTTGGTTTTCCTGAAAAGGTTTCATTAATTTCTGTAATAATAAAAAAATCAACAACCGAATAAAGGGTTTTAAATCTTATTTCAAGTAAATCAATTTCATTTAAGAATAAAAAAACATCAAAAATTCTACTTTTTTTAGTTTCCATAATTATCTATTGGTTATTTTTTTAATGCATTTTCAATCTTTTTGATTGTTTTTGTGCAAGTATGACACAATAAATAGAGATTATTTTTCATTAAATCTTAGCATTTGTTTATCTTTAATTTGGAATGAATAATCTCTTTAAATTATAAGATAATATCAGTGAAATATAAATTTAATAATGAATAGTGTTCTAGTGACTGGCGGATGTGGTTACATAGGAAGTCATACTGTGTTGTCTCTATTAGAAAAAGGATATAAGGTTTACGTTCTTGACTCTTTTATAAATAGTAGTCCTTTAGTTATAAAAAGATTACTAGAAATGCATGATTATATAAAATTTAAAGTTTCAGAAAATTTACATTTTATAGAAGGCGATTTAAGGTCATCTAAGGATTTAGAAAAAGTTTTTTTGAATGCAATTAAGGATGGTAATGAAATAAAGGCAGTTATTCATTTCGCTGGCCTTAAATCGGTAAAAGATTCGTTTAAAGAAGTTATAACTTACTGGGACTTTAATTTGGCTGGGACAATAAATTTACTAAAAGTAATGAATAGTTTTTCATGTAGAACTTTAATTTTCAGTAGTAGCGCGACCATTTACTCTTACTCTGAAGAAAAAGCTTTAAAAGAGAATTCTTTAATTAAACCTATAAATCCTTATGGCTTAACTAAGGCCACCATAGAGGTGTTTTTACAAGATATTTATAGTTGTTACCCTGATGAATGGAGAATCGTTAATTTGAGATATTTTAATCCAATTGGGGCGCATGTCTCTGGTAAATTAGGAGAAGATCCAATTGGAAATCCTACTAATATCTTTCCTTTAATCTTAAACGTCGCTTCAAAAGAGATATCTAAATTAAAAGTTTATGGAAATAATTGGAATACAAAAGATGGCACTTGTATTAGGGATTATATCCATGTTATGGATTTAGCAGAAGGACACGTAGCAGCATTAAATTTTTTAGAAAGTAATTCTTCTCGGATAATCAATTTAAATATAGGAACTGGTATTGGCAGTTCAGTTTTAGAGTTAATTAATATCTTTCAAGATGTAAATAATATTGAAGTACCATATGAAATTTCAGAAAGAAGGGAGGGTGATCAAGAAAATGTAGTTGCTGATAATACAAAAATTTTATCAACGTTGAATTGGCAACCAAAAAGGTCCGTTGAAAATATGTGTGAGGATGGCTGGAGATGGAAATTGCTTAATCCTAAGGGATATAAGTAAATTTTTTTACAAATTTAAAATTTTTATTTATCAAGGTAATTCAATTTGTAGTCTTTTATTGTTCTTCTTATCCCTTCATTAAGCACTATTTTGGGCTCCCACCCTAAAGACTTTATCTTATCTATATTTAGCAGTTTTTTGGGAGTCCCGTCAGGCTTACTATTATCCCAAATAATTTCCCCTTTAAAATTTGTCTCAATTGAAATCGTTTCAACAAGTTTTGAAATAGCTATATCATGGCCCGTACCAACGTTGAGATAATGTAGTCCTCTATTATTGCAGTCTTTTGGTGCATTTTTATCAGAGGGATCCCAATTTTCTAAGCAAAAGACTACTGCCTCTGCTAAGTCTTCGACATGCATGAATTCTCGCTCAGGCCTTCCTGAACCCCAGCATTTAACTGAATCATTTTTAAATTTTTCAGCTTCACAGAATTTTCTAATTAAAGATGCCATAACATGACTGTTTTGATTATGGTAATTATCTTTAGGTCCATATAAATTTGTTGGCATTAAAGATATTGCATCAAAACCATGTTGCACTCTTAAAGACTCACAAAGTTTAATTCCTGCGATTTTTGCAATGGCGTAACTTTCGTTTGTTTTCTCTAATTCTCCATTTAGTAACTCTTCTTCTCTAATAGGTTGTTTTGCATATTTTGGGTAGATACAGCTACTTCCAAGAAAAAGTAATCTTTTGGTACCATTAAGCCAAGCAGTTTGTATGATATTGTTTTGAATTTTTAAATTTTCAATTAAAAAATCATAAGGATATAGTGAATTTGCCAATATACCTCCAACTTTCGCTGCAGCTAAAATTACAACAGTGGGATTATTGAGACTGAACCAATCTTTAACTTCTTCTAAATTTAATAAATTTAATTCTTTCCTACTGGGGATTAACAGTTTACCTCCTAAGCTTTCATCTCCGTATCCTCTCTCCCTAATTTTTTGGGAAATTGCAGAACCTACCATGCCATTAGCACCAGCTACATAAAATTTTTCTTGAAATGATATTTTACTTTGCATGGGCTATTGAGATCCTTGCTTTTAAAAATAATTCGTTATGTTTTAGATCTTAAGTCCTAAGTTCTTTTTTTGCTTCTTTTAAGTCCTCTTGGATCATTTCCTCAATAAGTTTTTCAAGGCTTATAGTTGGCTTCCAACCTAATTTTTTGAATGCTTTATTTGAATCTCCAATAAGAATTTCCACTTCTGTTGGTCTAAAATATCTTTCATCAATTCTTATAACTATTTGATTCGTATCGGCACGTCTACCTATTTCTTCAACCCCATTCCCTTCCCAAATAATTGGAGAACTATTTGATGAGGTATTCCATTTAAGTTTTTCTGCACAAATTTCGACAAAAGTACGTACTGTTTCTGTTATGCCAGTTGCAATAACGTAATCTTCTGGATCTTTTTGTTGTAACATTAACCACTGCATTTCAACATAGTCCAACGCATGTCCCCAATCTCTTTTTGCATCTAAATTACCTAGATATAGGCATTTATCTAAGCCCATTGCAATTCTAGATAAACCTCTTGTTATTTTTCGGGTAACAAATGTCTCACCTCTTCTTGGGCTTTCATGATTAAACAGTATTCCATTACATGCAAATATCCCATAAGCTTCTCGATAATTTACTGTAATCCAGTATGCATAGAGCTTTGCAACTGCATATGGACTTCTCGGATAGAACGGAGTTTTTTCGCTTTGAGGAATTTCCTGAACCCTACCATAGAGCTCACTTGTGCTGGCTTGATAAAATTTTGTTTTTTTTGTTAATTTTAAAATTCTTATTGCCTCTAGAATTCTTAATGTTCCAAGCGCATCACAATTTGCTGTATATTCTGGACTTTCAAAACTTACCGCAACATGACTTTGGGCTCCTAAGTTATAAATTTCATCAGGTTGTGCTTCTTCTATAATTCTTATTAAGTTGCTAGTATCAGTTAAATCTCCATAATGAAGTATAAAGTTTTGTTTATCAACATGAGGATCTTGATATATATGATCAATCCTGCCTGAATTAAAACTGCTAGATCTTCTTTTTATCCCATGTACAATATAGTTTTTTTTTAAAAGCATTTCTGCTAAATAGCTTCCATCTTGACCAGTAATACCTGTAATTAATGCACGTTTCATAAATATTAATTTACAACAAGTTTTAACTTTGAGTTTAATTCATTAGATAATCAATTTTCAATCTCTATAAATTTTATTGCAATATTCTTGGATTTTCTTATTTAATTGAGGTTTTATTTATCTAATTATTTATTTGAAAATAATGTAAAATATATCCAGTGAATTTGAAAATGAAAAATAATAAAAATATAGTTGTTACAGGTGCTGCTGGTTTTATTGGATCCGCTTTAGTAATTAAACTATTACATAGGGGAGAAAATGTAATAGGAATTGATAATTTAAATAATTATTATGATCCAAATTTAAAAAAAGCGAGGCTAGAACAAATTAAAAAAAAAGCTTTTGGAAGTAAAGGTAAATGGCACTTTTATAATTTCTCAATAGAAAATAATAAAAAACTTAATGAGATTTCAGAATTATATGCACCTAAAATTGTGATTAACTTGGCAGCCCAAGCGGGGGTAAGAAATTCTATTGAAAATCCAAAAGATTATATAAACTCCAACCTAGTTGGATTTGGAAATATACTTGAATTTTGTAGGCACAATAATGTTCAGAACTTTATCTATGCATCAAGTAGTTCTGTTTATGGAGGGAACAAAAAAATACCATTCAAAGAGTCGGATTCAGTTGATCATCCTATAAGTCTTTATGCAGCTTCAAAAAAAGCTAATGAAGTCATGGCTCATTCTTATAGTCATCTTTATCAAATCCCTTCAACTGGATTAAGGTTTTTCACGGTATATGGCCCTTGGGGGAGGCCTGATATGGCTCCTATGATTTTCGCTAACTCAATCTTAAGGAAGCAGGCTATTAATGTTTTTAATAACGGTGATATGTATAGAGACTTTACATTTATAGATGATATTGTTAATGCAATAGAGGCTTGTTGTTTTAAACCTGCTCAAAAAGATGAAAAATTTGATTTTCTACAACCTAATATATCAACCTCTTTTGCTCCACACATGATATTCAATGTTGGCAGTGATAATCCTATTTCATTATTGGGTTTTATAGATAAGCTCGAGGAAAATCTTGGTGTTAAAGCAATAAAAAAATTCCTACCCATGCAACCTGGTGATGTACAAAAAACATGGGCTGATATTGAAAGTATAAATTCTTGGATTAAATATAGGCCTAGAGTTAACTTTGATGAGGGTATAGCGATGTTTGCTGATTGGTATAAGTTGTATTATCAGGATTCTTTTCAATAATACATCTTAAACCTGCTAGTAATAACCAAAAAGCAATACTGATCCTTAAGTCATAATATTGAACATCAAACATTTGCGAACAAAATAAAACAAAAAAAGAAGTCCACCAAGCTCTTTCAAAGTAATTATCAGAAAATTTATTGATATTAATAAAAAATATTTTTTTAAATGTTAAAAAACAAATAAAGAAAATATTGGAGAATATTAGTATTGAAACCAATAAACCATAATTGAATGCTGTGTCCAGAATTAAATTATGAGCATGACTCATGTAAATAGAAGTTCTTAATCCATAATAAATTGGAAATGTAGCGGCTCCCCAACCAATAAAAGGTTTAGTCAGTATCATTTGAGAAGTTATAAAAAATATTGTTTTTCTACTATTCGCTGGATTTGGATAGCTAGAAGAGGAGAACTGATCTAATACTGTTTGTAATATATTAAATTTGGCTGGAAGAAGTGTGTTTATTATTTCATTTACATTTTCTGGTAAGAAATTAGTTGTTTTTAGATAGATTAATGCAATTGATATTAATATAAAAATTACAATCCAATATAAAGTTGCAGGACCTAATACTAGAGGTATAGCTAAAAATAATCCTCCCCAAGCATTTCTCGAAAATGTTAGGAAGGAAGCAATGAAAATAGAAATAAGAAATATTAGAGAAGATCCTTTTCTTAATATATTTTTTGTCTTCTCATAAAAAATAGCTATAGAAAAAGGCCAAACAATATTTAGCCAACAACCTGCATAATTCTGATTATTAAATAATCCAGAAAATGTCCTATTTGGTTTCTGAAACCATATGATTAAGCCATTTAAGAACTCCATGGGTTTATGCCAGTCAAACCAAATCTGCCCAAAACCAGAAATTAATACTGGGACTGATCCCGCTAGAAGAAGCTTTAGAATAACTTCTCTATCTTGAGAAGTTTTTAAATATGGTTGAAAACCGAAGAAGCATAGAAATAATGGGATCCAATTTGATAAGCCTATAAAAGATGAATATGATGGACTACTTATGATTTTTAACTCTTCAACTTCCAAAACTTGATCCCAAATTCTAAAAATGAAATTTACATCCTCAAAGTCAAAATAATGAATAAATGATATCAATAACATTAATGAAGCAGCAACTAAAAAAAGATAATCTCTTTTATCGCTAAAGAGTTTTAATTTATTTTTAAAGAATGATATGCTGATACTTAATATAAAAAAAAATACAGCTATTACAGGAGCTGAAGGTAACAAAAATACGCCTAATCTAAAAAAAATTAAACCATATTTATTTATATCGACTAAGTTAATCATAGGTATAATCCTAACCAAATTATTTAATTTGTAAAAGGCTAAGTTTTCAAAAATATTTTTTGGTAATAATTACTAAAAGAATTTATATGGCTTATGTATAATAGAAAAAATTTTAAGAAAAATTAAGCTTTCACTAAAAAAAATTTGTTGTATCGGAGCAGGATATGTTGGAGGACCAACTATGGCGGTCATTGCAAATAATTGTCCTGATATTAGAGTAACACTTGTTGACTTAAATGAAGAAAGGATTAACAACTGGAATAATGCAGATTTAAGTAAATTACCTGTATACGAGAATGGTTTAAGTGATTTAGTTAAGATAAATAGAAACAAAAATCTTTTTTTTACAACTAATGTTCAAAAATCAATATCCGAAGCCGATATTATTTTCATTTCAGTTAACACTCCAACAAAAATAAAGGGAGTTGGAGCTGGCTACGCAAGCGACTTGAAATGGATTGAATCAAGTGCAAGAACCATTGCTAAATATGCTAAGGGACAAACAATAATTGTCGAAAAAAGTACCGTTCCTGTAAGGACTGCTGAACTTATAAGAACTATTTTAAAAAGTTCTGTTGAAAAGTCTGGGCAATATTCTTCGAAAAAATTTTCAGTTTTATCAAGTCCAGAGTTTTTAGCAGAGGGTACAGCTATAAAAGACTTGCAAAATCCTGACAGGGTTTTAATTGGAGGTGATGATAATTATGCAATAGAACAATTAAGTCTGCTTTATCAAAAATGGATCCCCAAAAATAAGATTTTTGTAACAAATTTATGGAGCAGTGAGTTATCAAAATTAACAGCTAACGCATTTCTTGCTCAGCGAATAAGTTCCATTAATGCTATCTCTGCATTATGTGAGGAGACAGGAGCTGATGTAAGAGAAGTGACAAAAGCGATAGGAGCGGATACAAGAATAGGTAATAAATTTTTAAATGCTGGCCCAGGATTTGGAGGGAGTTGTTTTCAAAAAGATCTTTTAAATATGATCTACTTATGTAGATACTATAAATTAGATGAAGTTGCTAATTACTGGGAAGAAGTCCTCAAAATCAATAAATGGCAAAAAAAGAGAATTTCTAAATTAATAGTTGAGAAATTGTTCGGAACTGTTGCAACTAAAAAATTAATTATTTTAGGCTTCGCTTTTAAGTCTAATACCAATGATACAAGAGAGTCTCCAGCTATTTCTATTGCTAGGGATCTTATAGAAAATGGAGCAAACCTCTACATTCATGATCCTAAAGTTTCAGAATCTCAGATCGCAATGATACTTGGTGGAGATAATGCGGACAAGGATTCAGCTGAGGGATCTTGGCAATTCTCTGAAGATTTGGAAAAAGACTGCAAAAATTCTGATGCAATTATATTGCTTACTGAATGGGAAGATTACCTGAAAGTTAATTGGGAGAAGATATCAAAGTTAATGAGAAAACCTTCTTGGCTATTTGATACTAGGGGCATTATAAATCAGGAAGATTTAGTAGGAACTGATTTGAATTTTTGGAAAATTGGAAAAAGTTTTTTTAAAACCAATGAAAATATTTAAAGAAAATGTTTAACAAGCATATTTCATTAATTTTTTTTGAATTTACACATACTTTTTGTTTTCTGTATTAAAACTCTTACTACTTTATTTCTTTTTATTTGATCAATTTTTAGCTCATGATCGCTATTTTTAGATTTAAGAAAATAAGCAAAAGCACCGTACTTTTTCTTTAACTCTGCTCTAGTTATAACAAGGTTTCTTTCTTTTCTATCTAAAGATGCATTTGCTCTACGATTACTCGAGACTAATATCGGTTTTACATAGGATTTCCATATTTTGGTAGGCAAGGGGAGACCCATTTGCTCCTTAGACACATCATTTAGGGAATAGAATTTACTTCTGTCCTCAATAAATATTGCAAGTTTGCCGTCATTTAATGTGCAATATATTGTCGCTTCATCGATAGTAAATGGCCACCAATCATTCCAAACTGAATAGGCTGATTTTGATATGTAATATCCATATAAAGGTTGAATAGATTTATTCTTTTCTGCTTGTCGAGCGATTAGGCCAATAAATAATAATATTGCAAATGAGCTTGTTATGAATATTAATAAATTTGTAAATTTTCTTTTCAAGACAGCAAACAAATTTTTTTTAATTTAGATAAAAATTTTGATCTAATTAATGTAAGAATTACATTAAATTTTAATTTATTGTTATCTAAAAAAACTTTTTTTTTTAATAGTTGATATATTAAAGCGCTTCCTGCAGGATTCGAACCTGCGGCCCACTGCTTAGAAGGCAGTTGCTCTATCCAGCTGAGCTAAGGAAGCAAAATGTTGGAATAAATTGAACAATAAATTAGTCAAAATCAAATTTTATCATTTTAATAAAATTGTTCTTTCCTTCCAATATTCATATTAATACAGCAGAGCGCAAGCTTCATAAATTAATAAAAATAAAAAATAGACTTAATAAAAATTTCTTAATAAAATAAAAGCTATTTTTTTTGAAGAACAACTTCCATCCCAAATGGAAATATTTCCTTGGACAGTTTTATTAGAGTGTTATCTAAAATATCAATTAAATTTAGTATGTATTTTGGCAAGTTAATGGTAGAGGTTGTTGCAATTACTCCTCCAGATAATGGAAATATTAAAAACTCTCTTAGTTTAAAATGAACAATATCAACTTCTGGAAAATATTTTTTAAATTTATATTTATTTGAAAATAACATTTGAGGCACTGCGCAATTCCCTGACCATGGGTCTGAGGGGTCATTACATATACTTTCAGATGAAAATACATCTCGATCATAGGACCAACCTTCATGTCGCATAATTCTTATTATTAATCTCATAAAAAAAGAGGTATTAATATCGCTAATAATTATTTTTCCTTTTGGCTTTAGACAATAAATAGCTTTTTTAAGAAATTTATAGGGGTTTGCCACATGATGAATCATATGACTACATATAAAAATATCTACAGAATTTTTCTCAAAAGGCAAATCTAAGGCATCCACATAATTATCTATCCAATCGTGATTAGAGACATCTGTAATTTTTAAATTTTTATTTTTTATAAAGAATTTAGAGAATCCTGCACCTCCACCCAGCTCATAAACAGTTTTTTTACCATTAATATATTGGTTCATCCATTTATATCTCTTCGAGAGTAAAAATGTTAAATTTGTTGGCTTTTTTTTAATAAACCTTTTTCTAGCTGATAATAAATCTCCTACATTATTCATAAAATTATCCTTGCTTTTAGGAAAATAAGTTGGAGCAAGAAAATGCTTCCTAAAAATATTAGGATTCATCTAAAGAAATACTTTACATTTATTAAATTCAATATATATTTTAATTCCTCAATGTAATTATTAATATGAAGTATTCTTACTTTAAGAAGTAATCATATGTTTTTACAAAAAATAAAAAGTTTTAACTTTTAATACTTAGAATTTTGAATTTTCTATGAAATTAAACAAGATCTACAACAATATTTTTTTATGCTTTAATTATCTTATATATTTAAATAGGTCTTTACAATTCAATGCCGCCTCTCCATAGCTTAATAATTGCTAAGGTTAAAAAATTACTAAATGATACAAATATAGTAGTAATTTGTATTGATGGTCCTACTGCGGCAGGGAAAACTATCCTCGCAGAAGATCTG
Source organism: Prochlorococcus sp. AG-402-K21 (assembly GCA_003216775.1). Classification (GTDB taxonomy): domain Bacteria; phylum Cyanobacteriota; class Cyanobacteriia; order PCC-6307; family Cyanobiaceae; genus Prochlorococcus_A. The sequence goes on along the minus strand of QCII01000004.1, from coordinate 90,585 downwards.
GGCGGAATAATAAAAAAAGAATTATCAATAAACGTAGATTTTTATAGATTAGATTGGACGCTTAAGAAAAGAACTTCAAGAGAGAATGATTTAAAAGGCTTAATGAATCAAAAGGAACCTTTTTATTATGAGGGTGAACTACATATGCACCTTCATAAATTTAAAGATTTTTTAGAGAAGATTCATCTTTTAAAAAAAAATAGAACTGATTGTAATTCAGCAATTAAAGAGAATTCTTTATTAATTAGTTCCTTATATTCGAGAGAGGCTAAAGGCGAATGCGTAGCAAAACATGAATTTAATTTTTCATCGCCAAAGACCTTAATAATTTGTGAAGGGCACTATACTTCTAGAACTGAATTTAGAAATTTAATTGATTTTAATATATGTCTTCTAGCAGATAAAAAAGAATTATTAAAAAGAAAGATCGACAGAGTTAAAGGGTATAGATCATCAGATGCTGCTATAGATTATTTTCATAAAATTGATATACCTTCTTTTTCATATCATATTTCAAGATTTCACAAAAATATTGATCTTTTAGTAGATAACACTGATTATAAAAATCCTTTAATAATTTCTAATAATAAAATTGGGGATTGGTTTTATAAAGATTTAAATAAATTTAATAATGAGAAGCTGATTAATAATCATTTTAATTATGAAATTTTGTATGAAAGCATTTTTTCCTCTTCAAAAATAGATAGATTTTTAAATTTAGATCAATTTGTCAGAATATTTAACTTATACAAATTTTTAGACAAATTAATTTCTGGAAAATTGCAAAATGATACGCATCAACATAAAAATAATATTCAATCAATTGTTTTCAAGGAGTTAGAAACTATATCAGAAGAAACTAAAACAGAAGACATTAAGATACTATTTGATATTGTTTCAAGCTCCTCATTATATGATGTTTACCAAAGGAAGATTCCTGTAAGTATTGGTATAAAAATTGAAAGCTTAAATAAGAGATATATTTTTGTTCATTACAATATTGATATTAACTTTATAGAGATAATGTTCCTTTGGGACGGAGGTTCATATGAGATTAAAATACAGCGATCATTGAATAACTTGGAAAAGAATGTTAAAGAACATACTTTTGAAATCACTAACACATCCTTAAAACTTTTAAATAATGAAAAAAAGTTAAATACTTTTGTTAAAGTTTTATATTCTCCCACAGACTTTTGCATACCTTCATTTATTAAAGATGAACAATTTAATATTGTTTATACAGGTAGAGAGCATGAATTAACATCAATATTCTCTATTTGTAAAAAAGTTATTAGCAATTCAGAATCTATTTTTTGTCATAGAGTATCCCAGTACTCTGAACTGAATTTCTTTAAGAAGTTTTTAGAGTCCTGTGGCATAAATTGTTTAACTATTTCTAATTATTTAATTGGGATTAATTCCAAGGATAGGGATTTAGTTGAATCATTTCAGATTTGGTGCAGACATTGGATTTCTGTTGAAGAAATAAATAAATATGATCAAGCAGACTATGATTTAGAGATAAAGAAAGAGATTAATGAAGCCAATAAAATAGTTTTAGATAAATATACTTCTTTTATTTTGATTGATGGTTTTTTGTTTGAAAGTCAGAAAAAACATAATTTGAATGATGTGATAATTGACTTAAGGAGTATGTTAAATTCTTCGAACAGAATTATTAGAAAAAGAGCTTTTGAATATATAGTTAATGATCAAAATGGTATAGAAATAAATACAAAAGAATTCCTAGCAATTAATGGGATTGAATTTGAGGATATAGAAAAAACAACTTTTCCATTAGCAGAAATGCCAAGCTTTTATCCAAGTATTATGGCAGAGATTTATTTGTGGCTTCACATTAGAGGAGATGCCTCTGCTGTATTAGGAGCTAATGTTTATGACATTAATGACGATCAGTCTCTTGATGTTGAGGCTATTTTAGAATGTGCATCAAATTATGAGACTCCTGTTGTATTGCAATCTTCATTTAATGCTTTAGGTCAAGAAGAATACGATGGGGATAAAAAATATATTGGTTACTTACAACTGGTTAATGGTCCAAGTAAATTGGTTGATGCATGTATTAAATCTAATATTAAAAATGTCTTAATCAAAGGATGTAGTAGAACCTTTTATGGCATTGGTCTTGACCATGTTGATGCAAGAAATGATATCCCAAATGGCAGGGCAAAAAGATTTCTAGAGATGGCTTTAGATACTGGCCAAGTCACACATGTTGTTCTAGATGGATCTCATCTTTTTAAGGCAAAAGATAGAGAAGTTAAAACTATTAAAAATGCTTATACCAAAGTAGTCAATTATGCTGTATCACTTTTAGAAACCAAGAATGATTTATTCTTAACTGATTTAGAATATTGTGTTGGTGAGATGAATTATATTGGAGATGTCTCTAATTCTATGATTCCAACAGCAGAAGAAATAAGAATTTTTACTAATCTTGTGCGACAAAGTCTAATAACTATTAATAAGGGTAGGTTTAATTGCAGACCTACTTTATTCATTGGAAACGTTGGAACAACACACCATAGCAGTGATGGTGAACGTATTGATTCAACTATAACCTTTGATTGGGTGGACAAAATAAAGGATCAGAATTTTATTAGTGCAGTTTTACATGGGACAACTAATTCAGATCCAAAAATTTTAAATCAATCAGTAAAAGGGTGTCATAAAGTAAATGTCGCGGGAGATTTGCTAAAAGTATATCAATCATCATTACCTAATAGATTTAATAAAGAAATAAGGACATTTGGGCCTGATTCCAAATATCAAATGCCTGAAGTTAGGAAAATAAAAAGTTTACTTAAAAAAGAGGAAAAAGGATTAATAAAAGATAACTTAAAAAAATGTACAAATAAAATCTTAAATGTAATAAATTCACCAAAACTTACATCCAAAGATTTAGCTTATTTTCATAGAAGCTCTTTTAAATTCAATTCAAAGACTATTGAAATTATACTTTCGACATTCAAAAAATCAAAACAAAAATTAGCTAAAAATAAACTTAAGAATATTAATTTTAATGATATTTCTTTTTCAGCATCAATGATAGAAGTCCCTTATGAAGATGGATTTATGGAAATTGCACAGGGATTGTTAACATCTGGTCTTAAATTTTTTCATGTTGATGTAGGCGATGGTAATTTTATTTCAAGGAAATTTTCTGGGATTAAGAAATTAGAGTATCTTTCATCATTAGATTCTCAACTGAAGTTACATACACATTTAATGGTTAAAGATCCTTTTTCGTTATTGCCAAATAATAAATCTTATGTTGACTCTTATATAGAATCTGGGACAACCTCATTAGGAGTTCATCCTAGATCATTTAAAAATGAGCAATCTTTAAAAGATGCTATTGAGTACATAAGAAGTTCTGGATGCAGACCAGGTATTGTTATTGAAGTAAATCAGTCGGATTTTAAAGAATTATGGAATCTCATAAGATATTTAGAAATTAATTGGGTAATTATTATGGGGGTTCCAATTGGGTATGGTGGGCAATTATTCCAAACTCGTAGTCTTAAAAAAATCAACTTCCTAAGAAGAATGAGTATTGAAGAAAAATTAGAGGTTTTTGATATTGAAATAGATGGTGGACTAACTTTTAATAATATTTTGGATTGTTTTAATTCTGGCGCAAATATTTTTGCTGGTTGGAGTATTATAAAAGATAAAAATTTATCTGATATTTTATTCAATTACAAACAATTGAATAATCAATTGTCTATTTAGAAAATGTACAATTCTTTACTGGTAATACCTTTATGTGGATATGGTAAGAGATTTAAAAAAGTAGGTTATAAAAAACATAAATCAATTCTTAAAATAGATAATGCTCATATGATAGAGAGAGTGATTGGAAAATTTAATGATAAAACAATAGTTTATTTGATTACAACTTTAAATATCAAAAAAGAGCTGGAAGATGATCATTTTCTAAAAAAAAGAATTTCCAAAAATACCTTAAAAATAATTATTATTGATGATCATGTTTTAGGGCCAGCTTATACTATTTTTAAGGCATATGATGATTTACCAAAAGGTATCCCAACTTTTATCTCTTATTGTGATATCACGTGGTCTTGGAATAATAATAAATTCTTAATTCCTAAAGAAGAAGTTAAGGCGGCAATATTTTGTCATTATGGATTTCACCCACATTTAGTCAATAATAATTATTCGGCATTTTGTTTAGAATCAAAAGACTCAAAAAATCAACTTTTAGAAATAAAAGAAAAAGAATCTTTTACAAATGATTGGATGAATGAACCTCTTTCTATAGGTTTATTTTATGTGAAAGATTTAATCTTAATTGGCTTGCCTTTAAAAAAACTAATTACTTCAAATAATAAAGTTTCAAATGAGTTTTTCCCCTCTCTTATGTTTAATGAAATTATTAAGTCGAAAATTGGAGTAAAATTAATTCCTGTAAAAAATTTTATACATTATGGAACACCAGAACAGTATGAAGATTTTATTAGCTGGATTAATTTTTTAAAATATACTATAAAAAATTTAAATTTTCAGAAATTATATTCAACATTTATTTTTACTTCAGGCAAAGGTTCAAGAATGAAAGATATATCTGATAAGCCAAAAGCGCTTATACCCATAAATAAGGAGAGATTATTAGAACTTGTCTTAAAATACATGCCGATTGATTCCAATAAAATTTCTTTGGTTTTTAATAATTTAGAGGTCCCTTTGTCATTCCTAAATAAAAAAGTATCATATATAAAAATAAAAGAAACTAATAGTCAAATAGAATCTTTATTTGAGAGTAAGTATTCTTTAGAGAAGTTGAAAAATTTCTTCATATGTTCTTGTGATTGTTTTGGCTTTTTTGACCAAGAGTTGTTTTACGAAAAAGTTAATTCTTCAAATTATGATATTATTTGTTTCGGTTTTAATCCTTCTCTTTTACAAATAAAATCAAAATCTAACTATTCCACCTTGGAACATGATAAAGGAGAAGTTAAAAAACTTTTTATTAAAAAAGTAGAAATTAAATCAAGTAAGGGATTGGCAGGTTTCTTTTGGATCAAAAATGGAAAGAATTTCTCACAAACAATTGATAATTTTTATAAATCAAATATTGATATTAATAGAGAAATAATTATAGATGACTTAATGGAATATTCTTTAGACATCGGAAAGTCTTTAGGATTTGTGCCTTTGGAAAAATATTATCATCTAGGAACTCCTGATGAGTTAAGAGAATATCAATATTGGCTTAATAACTATAAATCACTAATTGAAGTAAATTAAATAAATATTTTCATCAACTTGATTTCAAAATAAAAAAATACTTGTCGCCTGAAAAAAAATTTTTAATTTTTAGTTAAAATTGAAATAATTCATAGAATTGATTTTCAAGAGTCACAATTCTTTTTTTATGTAAATGTATTTTTATTCTCATAGAATTAATTCAATAGATAAACTTTTAACGGTTGATAAAAATGTAGGAGTAGAGATAGATTTGCGTGAATATAATTCTGATTTGATTCTCAGCCATGATCCTTTTTTTAATGATTTTATTTACTTAGAAGAATATCTCCCAAGACTAGATGGCAGAAAAATAATAGCCAATATCAAAAGCGAGAGGATTGAAGAAAAATTTGTAGAATTGCTGAAGGTTTTGGCTCCAAAATCAGAATATTTTTTTTTAGATAGTAGTTTTAGTATGATTGCTAAATTTGGGAAAGTTTATAATTTCTCATCAAGATTTTCAGAATTTGAGAGTTTAGAGACATCTATAAAGCTTTTTGAAAGTTCATTAATTAATTGGATCTGGATAGATACTTTTACCACTTTCCCTATAAATGAAAAAAATATAAAGATAATGAACTCTATTAATGTAAAAAAATGTTTTACATCTCCTGATCTTTTAGGCAGAGAGGAAGAAATAGAGAAATATGCGAATTTAATAAAAAAATACGATTTAAAAATAGATGCAATTTGTTGCAAGAATAAGAATATTAAATTGTGGAAAAGACTAATTATAAATTAACTTTTAAATGCTAAATATTTAACAAAGATGAAATTCGATATTGAAACAAAGAAAATTGATAAAAACCAAGCGACTCTGTACTCGATATTTATTGATGTTAATGCTTTTATGAGTAAACCTACAAAGTATATAGCTGTGGAATAATAAATTGCGTAGAAAAATTTTTTTTTAATGCTAAGACTTTTTTTGAAAATATATCTGCTATTTATTCCATAATTGGTTGCCACACCCAATATCTGAGCAGATATAGAAGAGACTAATATGGATAAATTAAGACTTTTATAAAACAAAACATATGATGCAAAACTTATAATATTTGCAAAACATCCAGCAATAAAAAATCCTTTTATTTGTTTTCTCAATATATTCATAAGTTTTATTATCACTTAGAATTAGACCATATGATTTATTTTAAGCCATGTTTCTAATGAGTGTAATAATACCTTGTTACAACGAGTTAGAGTCTTTAGATCTTTTATATAAAAAATCGCTCTACATAACAAAAAACTATGATATCGAGATTATTTTTGTGGATAATGGTTCTAATGACGGAACAAAAGAAAAGTTTAATTCTTTAAGAAGTTCTAACAAAATCAGATTCTTTAATATTCAAGAAAATAGGGGTTATGGTTTTGGTATAAAAAATTTTATAGAATTCTGTAATGGAGAATATATTGGCTGGACGCATGCAGATTTGCAGACTGATCTTTTTGATGTAATAAAAGCATATGATATTATCAAAAATAATATAAAAAGAAATAATAAAAAAATAGTTTTGAAAGGTAAAAGGTTTGGCAGGCCTTTTAAGGACAAATTTTTTAGTGATGCGATGTCGCTTTTAAGCTCTATATTGTTTTTCCCTTTATCAACTTATGAAATTTGTGCACAGCCATCAATATTTCACAAATCGATGAAAGAAGAAATAAAAATTGCGCCCAATTCTTATGAATTTGATGTATACATATTTCTAGTCGCTTTAATAAAAGGTTATAAGCCGTATAGATTCCCCGTTTTATTTCCAGAAAGGATTTATGGTGAAAGCCATTGGAATAAAAATATAGTTTCTAAAATGATTTTTATAAAAAGTATGTTTTTTTCCTTAGTAAGGATTTTTTTAAAAAAAAGGCTATTAGCTCACAAATTATTTTAAAAATTTATTGTTCCATCTTAAACAATTTTCTGTTTGGAATAAATTACTTGATTTACCTGAGAAGGTTGAATTGTCTAATTTATATCTCTACCATAAATATCATCAAATCTAACAATATCATCTTCACCTAAGTATTCACCACTTTGCACTTCTATTAAAATAAGAGATGTTTTCCCAGGATTTGATAATCGATGCTTAGCACCTAATGGAACGAAAATACTTTCATTTACTTTAAGTAACGAAACTTTTCCATTTATTTCTACTTTTGCATCTCCGCTGACCACTATCCAATGCTCTGCTCTGTGATGATGCATTTGAAGTGATAGGCATGCCGCAGGCTTTATTTCCAATCTTTTTACTTGCCAAGTTAAACCTTCAGCTATTGATGTGTAATGTCCCCATGGACGGAACATCTGTCGATTCATTTTTCCTTCTGTGAGGCTACTTTTTTCTAATTCACGAACTATTTCTTTAATTGATTGAGTTGAATCTTTGTTAGCTACTAATACTGAATCATTTGTTTCGATAACTATAAGATTATTTATTCCTAAACTCACAATTAATCTTTCCTCACTTCTTAAATAACTATCTTTAGTATCAAAAATCAAAGTTTTCCCCTTAGTTGAGTTACCATTTACGTCTTTATCTGAATTTTCCCAAACTGATTTCCAGTTGCCAATATCACTCCATCCAGCATCTAGTGATATGACAGCGCCTAATTTCGTTCTTTCCATAACCGCTATATCAATTGCAATGTTGGAGCAAAGTTCAAAGTATTCTTTATTAATTCTTTGAAAATTTAAATCCTTTGTTTTGTTATCTAGAGATTTTCTGCATAAATTTACAATGTTTGGTTCATATTTAGATAATTCTTTTATAATTGATGATGCCTTGAACATAAAAATTCCACTATTCCATGTATATCTTTTATCTTGAATAAGATTCTCAGCAACTTCTCTAGTTGGTTTTTCAATAAAACTTTTTATCTCACTAAAATTCTTCTCAACTGTTAACTCTTCGAATGCTTCAATATATCCATATCCAGTTTCAGGTGAATTTGGAACAATTCCAAAAGTAACGAGTTTGCCAAGTGAAGCATATTTCACACCATCAGTTATGGCTTTTTTAAAGGAATCTGTATTTTTGATTTCATGATCAGCTGATAATACTAAAAGAATTGAATCTTGAAATTTATCTAATGCCGTTAAAGCTCCTAATGCAATAGCAGGAGCAGTGTTTCTTCCAATAGGTTCTAAAAGTATTGAATGAGGTTTAACATCTAATTCTCGCATTTGTTCGGCTACGATAAATCTTTGATCCTCATTACATATAATTAGAGGATCTTGAAGATTATTTATACCTTGTAATCTTAAAATTGTATTTTGTAAAAGTGAATATTTACTGTTATGGGAAAGCTTTAGGTATTGCTTTGGAAAACAAGCTCTTGATAAAGGCCATAATCTTGTTCCACTTCCTCCTGAGAGAATTACTGGGACTAATTTTAATTCTAAATCTGACTCTTTAAGTTGACCTTTCAAATTCGTATTTAATCAGTAGATTTATATTAATACAATAAGGAATATAAAAATTCTTTATATAAATTATATTTAAACAATAAATAATTAGAAATATCAATTCATCTTATGCATGAATAAATTTATAATTATTAAATAAATTTTGCGTCTTTAATCTATTTATTTAGATCAAGATTAGATCTTTAAATTATATTTAAAAATACAATTTTTTTAAAAATTTAATAAATTTTCTCATTATAATTATTTTAAGATAATACTTAAAGTGTTCAAAAAAGTTTCTGATAAACAAAAAAAAGAAATTTCAGACTTATTTATAAAAGGTTCATCCATAAAAGATATTTCAAATATTTATAAGTTTTCTTTGCAAACGATTACTAGGCAGCTAAAAATTTCACTTGGAGATAATGAATTCAAAAGAATAAAAACTTTAATCAAGAGTAATTTAGAAAATAAAAAGAAAGAAAATGCTGGACTTGATAAATTAACTGAAAACTTAGATGAATTTAATTTCGCTTCAGAAAAACAAAATGTTAAAAATAATAATTTTCTAAATGAAAGATTTTTTGAGGTTGTACCAATTGCTAATCCAATCGATTTTGACAATCAAAAAGATTTAACTTCAGAGCCTCTTAAAGATGCAAATTTACCTCAAGTACTCTATTTGTTAGTAGATAATAAAATTGAATTGGCACCAAAATTGCTTAAAGATTACCCAGAGTGGTCTTTTCTTCCAGAAACTGATCTAAGCAGAAAAACTATACGGATTTTTTCTGATCCAAAAGAAGCAAAAAAATATTGTTCTAAAAATCAAAAAGCTATTAAAATACCAAATTCAAAGGTTTTTTTCCTAGTTAAAGATTCCCTGAAGAAAAAAGGGATTTCAAGGATAATCTTCAATGATTCGCTTTTGTCTTTCTGAAAAATAGGTATTATTTTTTATTTTTTTTATTATCTATTAAAGAGTAAATTAAATTTCCAAATAAAGAACCCATAATAAAACTTGATCCAACAATAAATGAAATAGGTAAATCAATAGATTCGATGAATATTAAATTTACTCTTTTTTTATTATTACTGTTTTGAATACTGATGAATAAAAAAATTAATAGAGTTAAGTTAAGAACTAAAGAGTATGTAGTATATAAAACTATTTTTTTCATTGTCTTAAAATTTTACCTCTTAGTTAATAATAAGCTTATAAACCTCTTTTTTTGATTTCCCAGATTTTTTTGCTATGAAGCTTGAAGCTGCCGAGTGACTTAATCCTGCATTAATTAAATCTATAAGATCTTTTCTTAAATCATTCTCATTAATTAGAAAATTATTCTCTTTATTTCCACTTATTACCAAGGTGAATTCCCCTTTAAGTTCTAATTCGCTGATGTTGTGAATAATGTAATCAATATTATTACCGTAATAATGCTCATATCTTTTAGTTAATTCTTTTAATAAAGCACATTCCCTTTGACCACCACAAAAAATTTTTAAATCTTTTAGAAGTCTCATTATTCTCTTAGGAGATTCGTAAACCACAGAAGTAATACTGCTTTCAGAAATTGTTTTTAGTAAGATATCTCTTTCTTTTTTTATTTTTGGTACGAAACCATAAAAAGCAAATTTTGAGTTATCTAAACCGCTACTAACTAAAGCAGTTAAAGCTGCGCAAGGCCCTGGGATACATATAACTTCTATATTTTTTTCTCTCGCTGTTTTAACTAAAATATCTCCTGGATCACTAATCAACGGCATGCCTGCATCAGTAACAAGTGCGATGGATTCACCCGAATTTAGTTTTGAAATAATGAAATCTAATTTACTAATTGAGTTATGACGATGGAAGCTAATCAATTTATTTGATATATTTAAATGCCTGAGTAATTTACCTGTGGTTCTAGTATCCTCACAGGCTATCAATGAGACATTTTTTAAAATGTTTAAGGCTCTTTTTGAAATATCATTGATATTACCTATTGGTGTGCCAACCAGATAAAGAATCTTTTTTTCTGGTTCAGATTCTCTATGAGATAATGTTTCTTTAGTGATGTTCATAAAAAAATGATCTTTTTGCCAAGAAATGTAAATCCAGAGGAACTGATCACGACAATTAGCTCATTATGTTGGGATATCGATAATATTTTTAAATATTATACTCAGAATAATCAAAACTCCAATGACTTTAAGAAAAAATTAGAAATTCAGAATTTAAATACGGGACCCGTAACAAATGCTGATGTAGAGATTAGTAATTTTATTAAAAAAGGGATAAGTGAAAAATATCCTAATGTTGATTGGGAGTTCCTTTCTGAAGAAGATTATCATAGTAATGATGATAGCTTTCATGAGAGAGAATGGATGTGGATTATAGATCCTCTTGATGGCACTAAGGATTTCATACAAGGTACTGGGGAATATGCGATGCATTTGGCGTTGACGTATCAGAAAAAGATAATAATTGGGTATGTTTTAATACCAAGTAAACAAGAATTATGGATAAATGTTAAAGGTCAAGAGACATGGTGTGAATATAAGGGAGTAAGAAAGGAAATATCTATTGAACCCAGTTGTAAGAAAGTAGATCAGCTTACAATAATAAGAAGTAAGAGCCATTATCATCCTGCATTTAAATTTCTTTTAGAAAAATTAAATCCTAAAAATATTATGGGCGTGGGTAGCGTTGGTTACAAAATAACCTCAATTTTGAGAGGTGATGCTGATGTATATTTATCATATTCTCTCCCAAATGGATCATCTCCAAAAGATTGGGATATTGCAGCCCCACTGGCGATCATAGAAGGGGCTGGCGGTTATTTTACCGATATTAAAGGACGTAAATTAGACTTTTTAAAGGGAAGTTATGACCAAGAAGGAATATTAATTGCATCAATGACTTCTAACCATTATGAAATTTGCAAAAAAATTTCTAATATAGTGAATACATAAGAAATTCAAAATTTAATTTAAGATAATGGCGCCACAGGAGTTGGGGTTGGTTCAGGATAATTCATATTACTGTTTTGGGAAACGCCTCTAAGAGTAAGATTAATTCTTCCTCTACTATCAATTTCCCTTACTCTCACTGTAACTTCATCACCTTGACGTACAACATCTTCAACTCTCTCAACTCTTGCTTCAGATAATTGAGAAATATGCACCATTCCTTCTTTCCCTGGAAGAATTTCTACAAACGCCCCAATTGGGATGATCCTCGTAACTACACCTGTGAAGATCTCTCCTTCATGCACTTTGCGAGTTAATCCTTCGATGATTTTTTGAGCTTCCTCAGCCGCAGCACCATCATGAGATGCAATAGTTACTATTCCTCCGTCTTCTATATCAATTTTTGTATTTGTTCTTTCTGTTATTCCTTTTATAGTCCTTCCACCAGGTCCTATAACAGTACCTATAAGTTCTGGGTCAATCCTGAAACTTAATAGTCTTGGAGCATGTGGGGATAATGATTCTTGAGGCTTATCTATAGCTGTCTGCATTTTTTCTAAGATATGCAATCTTGCTGGACGCGCTTTTTTAATTGCATCTGAAATAATAGAAACTGGTAATCCTGTTATTTTCATATCCATTTGGAGCGCTGTAATACCTTTTTCGGTCCCGGCAACTTTGAAATCCATATCTCCTAAAAAGTCCTCAATCCCTTGAATATCAGTAAGAATCCTAACTTCTTTATCTTCTTTTATTAACCCCATTGCTGTTCCACTAACTGGAGCTTTGAGAGGAACTCCGGCATCTAATAAAGAAAGAGTGCTCCCGCAGACTGAACCCATTGAGGTGGATCCATTGGAACTTAAAACTTCACTAACTACTCTTAGTACATATGGAAAAGTTTCTTTACCGGGAAGTACAGGTATAATTGCTCTTTCTGCTAAGGCTCCATGACCAATTTCTCTTCTTCCTGGAGTCCTCATTGGTCTGGTTTCTCCCACAGAATAAGGTGGAAAATTATAATGATGCAGATAGGTTTTTTCAGTACTGGGATTTAGGTCATCCATCTCCTGTGCATCACTAGGAGTACCTAATGTTGTTGTAGACAATACTTGAGTTAAGCCCCTTTGGAACAAGGCAGATCCATGTACTCTTTTGGGCAGTATCCCTGCAGTAGCTGATATTTTTCTGACTTCATCAAGATCTCTCCCATCAACTCTTTTGCCATCATTAATAATTTGTGACCGCATTAATTTTTTAGTTAACTTTTTGAAATCAGAATGAATTAACTTCTCATTTTCTCTAATAAAAACCTTTAATTGATTATCATCTTTTAGCGATTCAATTTTATTTTGCACATCAATTTTTATCTGATCTAATTCAATATCTCTAACTTCTTTGGTTTGATCAAATTTCTTTAAAGTAAGCTCAATTGATTTCGTGCAGTTTTTTTCAAGATATGCGCTCAACGTTTTATCTTCTTCTGGCTCAATTGGTTGGACTTGTTTAATTCCTAATTCTTTGAGTAAATCTTCTTGAGCCTTAATAAGTTCGTTTACAGCTTCGTAGCCAAAATCAATAGCTTCAATTGTATCTTGTTCTGAAAGCTGATTAGCACCAGCTTCAATCATTACAACTCCATCGGGTGAGCCTGCAACAACTATGTCAAGATCACCTTTCTCTATTTCTCGGAAACTCGGATTTAAAATAAAATCATCACCTAGAAGTCCAACTCTTACAGCCGCCATTGGCCCATAGAAGGGAATTTCTCCTAACAATGTTGCAATAGAAGCTCCTGTAACGGCTAATACATCTGCAGGCACTCTCTCATCGAGGGAAAGGCATGATGCGACAATTTGTATCTCATCTCTCATCCAGGGTGGAAATAGAGGCCTCATTGGTCTATCAATCAACCTTGAAATTAAAGTAGCTCTTTCTGGAGGCCTTCCTTCTCTTCGCATAAATCCACCTGGAATCCTACCAGCGGCGTAAAGTTTCTCCTCGTAATCACATATTAGAGGTAAAAAATCTGCAGCTTCTTTCTTTGTAGTTCTTGTTGCGGTAACTAACAAAGATGTGTCCCCACATTCAATCATTACTGAACCATTCGCTTGAGGAGCATAAAGTCCTGTAGTTAGTCGTATCTCTCGTCCGTCAAACGTGATCGACTTATTTTGTCCTTCCACTTTTTAAAATTATTTATCTATACATAATTTATTCTTACATCTCATAGGTACATATTGAGAGAATTATTTATATAAGGTTTAAAAAAGATTTAGAAATTTAACTGAATTATCCACAATATCTATTGCTAAAACTAGATTTTAAAGAAAAATTAAAATTAAAGAAAATTTTAAAAATTTCATTATTTAATATAATTACCAACTAGATTTTACTACGCCTGGTAATTCACCATTATGTGCTCTTTGCCTTAATTGGTTCCTACATAATCCAAAGTCTCTATAGACTCCTCTTGGTTTTCCTGTTGCCCAACACCTATTTCTGCCTCTTGTGGGAGCTGAATTTCTTGGCAAACCTTGAATCTTTCTATGTATTTCTAATCTCTCCATAGGATCTTTGGCGGCTTTAAATTCTTCTAATAAAGATTTTCTCTTAGCAGCATATCTTTGCACAAGTTTTTTGCGTTTAACTTCTCTCGCAATCATTGATTTTTTTGCCATCAAAAAATTTAATGTAATAGATAATATATTAACAGTTAAACCATACTTCTTAAAAGAAATAATTTATTGGCTAAACAATCTTTGAACAATTAGTAATTGACTTGTGTCTTTTATTATCAATAAAACACTTAATCCTACTAAAAGAAGAAAACTTGATTGTGTAACTGCAATTTGTATTTTTATTGGAACTGGCTTACCTCTTAAACCTTCAATAATTGTAAAAACAAACTGGCCTCCATCTAGGAGTGGTAGGGGAAGTGAATTCAAAACTGCTAAATTTATAGAAATTAATGCTGCAAATAATAAAATTCCAGTACCGCCCTGCTCTGATAATTGTGCCCCAATTTCAACTATTTTTACTGGCCCGCTCAATTGTTGAGCAGTTGAAGAGAAATTTGTGATTAAACCCTTATAACCTTGGATTGTTTTGATTAGAAGTGATGAGAACTCTTTATTTGTATATCTAATAAGTTCATTGATAGTTTTCGTTTTTATTGTTTCTTGTTTAATGTTTGGCTGTAATTGGGCACCTATAGTCCCTTTCCCATTAATATTTTTAGGTATTAGTGTTAATTCTTTAAAAGACCCTCTCCTCTCTATTTGTATTTGTATTGATTCTTCTGAAGAACTTTGTATTTTTTTTACAAGAGAAGAAACTGCTTGATCTCCAATACCGAGAGAAATTCCATCTATTTTTAAAATTTTATCTCCTGGTTCAACCCCTGACTTAGCCGCTGCTTTTTCAGGCTGTGTGGCTAAAACTAAAATACCTGGTTCTGGATCATAAGGAATACCATTAGTAGTTACATTGATTGTTAGGATAGTGTAGGCGAGGAGTAAATTAGCGAATACCCCAGCTGAAATTACAATCAATCTTTGAATTATTGGTCTATTTTTCAAAAGGTTTGGGTCTTCAGGATTTATATTGTTTTGTTCTTCATCTGGGAAGGAAACGAATCCCCCCAATGGGAATGCCCTAAATGAATAAGTAATACCCCTATATTTTTTTTGGATTATTGAGGGACCAAACCCAATGGAAAACCCATCAACGTATATGCCTTGAAATATTGCCGCAAGAAAATGTCCCATTTCATGAAAGAAAATGAGAAATCCTAAAACTGTTAATGAGGTTAAAACATTCATTTATTTATATTAGGGAGTTTTTAAAAAATTTGATCCAAAATATGGAACTAGAGAATCAGGGATTTTCACACTCCCATCTGATTGTTGTCCATTTTCAAGAATTGCTGCCATTGTTCTTCCAATTGCAAGCCCACTGCCGTTTAGGGTGTGTAAATAGGTATTTTTTTTATCAATTTTCGTTCTTATTGCTGATCTGCGTGCTTGAAAGTCTAAGCAATTACTACAACTTGAAATTTCTCTATAACATTTACTGCTAGGTAGCCATACTTCAAGGTCAAAAGTCCTACTTGAAGAAAATCCTAAGTCCCCAGTACAGATATCAACTAATCTGTAAGGTAGTTCAAGCTTTTGTAATATATTTTCTGCATCAGAGGTGATTTTTTTATGTGCCTCTAGAGATTTACTTGGATTACAAAACCAATAAAGCTCAACCTTATTAAATTGATGCAGTCTTATTAAACCTTTAGTATCCTTTCCATAGCTCCCAGCTTCTCTCCTAAAACATGGACTATATGCGACGTATTTAATAGGTAACCGTTTGGGATCAATAATTTCATTTTTATGAAAAGCAGTTAGTGGAACTTCAGCTGTTGGAGAAAGCCATAAATCGTCATTAGAGCACTTAAAGCTTTCATTTGAAAATTTAGGTAATTGTCCAGATCCCTTAAGACTTTCTGAATTTACTAAGGCTGGAGTCATTAACTCTAAATAACCATTTTTAGTATGCATATCGAGCATAAAATTTATTAGTGCCCGCTCTAATCTTGCGCCATTTCCAATAAGAGTGATAAAACGACTTTTTGACATTTTTGTTGATTTTATAGACTCAAAAAGATTAAGACTTTCACCTATCTCCCAATGAGATTTAAGATTATTTGCTTTTAAAGGATTTCCCCAAGTTTTTACTTGGACATTATTACTTTCGTCTTTCCCTGTGGGCGCATCTTTGCTTGGAAAATTAGGTAAATTAGAAATCTCATTATTTATTTGTTCATCTAATATTCTTTGTTTCTCTTCAAATTCAGAAATCTTGATTCTGTATTCGTTTCCCTTTTTCTTTAAATTATTAAGTTCTTTAGAATTATTGTCTTGACATTTTCTAATTTCTTGACCGATTAATTTACTTAATTTTTTACTCTCAGATTGGAGACTAGATATTTCTATATCAATTTCTTTTTTTCTAACAGTTAATTCGTGGATGCGGGTTATATCATAAACTTTTCCTCTAAGGGATAAATTCTCTTCAACACATGCCGGATTTTCTCTTATTAATTTTTGATCTAACACTCTTTTTTTTTAATACCTTAATTAAGATAGTTAATATCAAATCATTATTAGGGTATTTTTGATAAAAAATTAACTAAATTAATGATTTCTAACTTATGCAATATTTTTAATATATTAAAATTAAGTCAAGACGCGGAACGAGCCCTACCAGCAGATGACCATTTTTTTAGTAAATCAATTTGCTCTTTAGCTGTTCTGGACAATGGTACTAATTCAGAGACTGCCTTTATTAAATCTTTCTCCATAAGCTCTCTATCTTCTGAAAATGAAATGTGCATTCCTTCTATTACGGATTGTTCGAGCTCAGCGCCAGAGAATCCATCTGTTCTATCAATAATGGTAGAGAGAGGGAAACTATAACTTGGTCTCCTTTTTTTTAGGTGCAAATCAAGAATGCTTAATCGTTCTTCTGAATTTGGTAAATCAAGGAAAAATATCTCATCAAATCTACCTTTCCTTAATAATTCCGGAGGAAGCTTATCTATAGCATTAGCGGTGGCAATGACAAAAACAGCTGATTCTTTTTCAGCCATCCAAGTGAGCAAACTTGCTAGAACCCTTTGACTTGTCCCTCCATCACTTCTGGCATCGCCTCCAAAGCCTTTATCAATTTCATCGATCCAAAGAATACAAGGTGACATAGCCTCAGCTCTAGAAATAGTTTCTCTAGTTCTTGCCTCGCTTGAGCCAACAAGGCTAGAGA
Organism: Prochlorococcus sp. AG-402-K21; assembly: GCA_003216775.1. Classification (GTDB taxonomy): domain Bacteria; phylum Cyanobacteriota; class Cyanobacteriia; order PCC-6307; family Cyanobiaceae; genus Prochlorococcus_A. The sequence goes on along the minus strand of QCII01000004.1, from coordinate 73,112 downwards.
ATAGCCTTCCCACATCTAATCTAAGAAGCGGCATCGACCAACTCTTGGAAATTGATTTTGCAGTAAGTGATTTTCCTGTTCCTTGCGCCCCTACTAGTAAGACTCCTTTTGGAATAGGTAATCCATAGTCTCTAGCTTCTTTAGAGAAGGCCCTAAATCTTTGATTAAGCCAAACTTTTAAAACATTTAAACCACCAATATCATTTTGACTGGATTTGGCTTCAAAAAATTCTAAAATTTCACTTCTGGCGATAACTTGTTTTTTCTCTTCAAGAATATCTTTGATATCTTCTTTACTTATTTTTCCTCTTTGAGCAAGTGCCTTTGCAGTAATTTGCTTTACTTTGATTTCAGTTAATCCACTTGAAGCTATAGAAAGTTCGTTTAAGTCTTTTTCCTCAAGATTTGAATTAGTATTAACAGCAATTTTTTTTATAAGATTTTTTAATTCTTTTTGATCAGGTAAAGGTAAGTTAATAATTGTCAATAATTCATCAAGCTCTTCTGAAGAGGGAGATAGATGAGAACTAATAATTAAATTATGATTCGTTTCCTTAAGCTTAGAAGAAAGTTCTTTAATAGTCCTATTTATAGATGGATCATCATAAAATTTATGAAAATCTTTAACTAATAATATTGTCGATATTTCAGGACTTTGCTCTTTAAGCCAATTAAGAACTTGTAGAGGATTGTTAGAAAATTTACCCTCTTCTTTTAATAATCCTTTAATACCGTTAACACAGTCCCAGCGAACGTATCTTTTTATGTTTAAACTTTCACATGAGGAATTAAGTATTTTTTCTAATCTTTCTTCTTCTTTAGTCCTTATCCAAATTATTGAAGTTCTTGATTTAATAAGTAATTCTAAATTTTTACACCAAGAATTCATTATCAAAGGTTAGGATTGTTTTTTACTATTAGGTTCAAAAGGTAATCTTTTTTCTGAAATGGTTGCAGCAGCAGTAGTTATCGCATCATTTTTCCCAATTAATTGTTGATCCAAAATTTTCTGTAGATTCTCTGGAAGAGCTTCTTTGTTAAGAAGAAAGGTTTGAAATGCCTGAAAAATGTTAGCAACGACCATATACAGTAATACCCCTGCTGGAAGAGGGAAGAACAAAAACATACCAGTAATCATTATTGGGGTGATTTTATTTGCAGTAGATTGCTGTGGGTTCGCTGGCATTCCCTGACTAGATAAAACTTGAGAGAGCAGTAAGGTTAATCCAAAAGCTCCAACAAGTGCAGCAATATCCCAATTAATAGAACCATCTACATAAAAGCCAACTTGCCCTAGTGCTTTAATAAAAAGAAATCCACTTTTAGCAGCCAAACCTGGAATTTTTGCTTCAATTGTTGCATCACCTGGTTTAATCGCCGTAACTGTACCATCTTGGGAAACTTTTAGATTTTCGGATCCTTTTGAGACTTTCCAAGTAGGGAGAAATTTGGAACCATTATCGTATTTAGATAAAACTTCCGAGTAGCTATTACCATTAGTTGTTTGTAAATTAATCTTTATTGATTCTTCTGTTCCTAGTTTTGTTCCATTTGGAATGGAAGCAATAACAGGGAAATGAGATTTTTCTGTTATGAATATGGAGTGTCTTGGGGATTTATAAGGTTTTGGATCTATTGCCGCTATTTGATCTTGTGGGAGGACTTTTAAATTAATGTTGTAAGGAACATCCGCAAATGGTGAGCCTCTTAAGGTCGCAAACAATGCAAAAAGCACAGGCATTTGTACAATCAACGGGAGACAGCCCGCAAGAGGACTGCCAAATTCATTCATTAATTTTCCTAATTCTTCTTGCTGTCTTTTTGGATCACCTGAAAACTTAGATTTTATTTCCGCTTGTCTTTTTTGCATTACTGGTTGGGCAATCTTCATTCTTCTTGCACTCCTGATGGAGCCAGCGCTTAAAGGGAAAAGTGCAATTCTTATTACGACTGTTAATGCAACAATGGCTAATCCATAACTAGGGACTAAGCCGTAGAAAAAATCTAGAATCGGGATAAGAAGTTTTTCAGAAATGAACCCTATCACGATATTAAAAAGAGTAAAATTTTATTAGACATTTTATTTTACAGGAAAAAGAGTTTTTTGTAATTAAATTAGGATTTTATAGCAAATCCTTCTACCTCGTTAAGGCTTTGTGCTTGCGATTTTTTAATTATATTTTCTTCAATAAATTTTTGTTTTTCTCTGAAAAGAGGTAGTGATTTCATCTCAACTTTTGACCCATCGTTAAGAATTAGAACCATATCACCATATGACCCGAATCCCCTTGGAATAGATCTTATCTCTTCTATATTACTCAATGAAACTTGTGTTTTGTTTTTACCAAACCATCCACCATCAATTGTAATTCTCTTATTTGTAATTTTATATCTCAACCACAAGGCCCTTACTAGTGCCGCAAGGGTAAATGGCAAACCAAGAATAGTTATTCCCGCTAATAGATTTATTATTAAATCACTTTTTGCAGGCCCACCTTCGTAGAAGGTTTCTTCATTCATGTTAATCATTTTATTAGATCAGATTTAAACATTAAGTTTTGAAATTCCTTCAAAAAAATTTTATTTTCATTGGAGTAATCTCCACATTTAAGGTTAACAAGTAACCAATATGGTTTGTGGTTATTAATTAGTTGAATATTTTTTAATAACCAATCATTCAGAATTCTTCTTATTTTATTTCTATCTACAGCTTTCTTTGAAACTTTTTTACTAATCGCAATTGCAACCCTCAAATTGTTTGAGCTATTCCTGAAATTATGAGACGAAAGTATTTCTGGATTTGATCTTGCCACTCTAAAAGTCATTAAATTCCCCTTATATATTTTGGAATTTTTGTGAATATAATTAAAAGTCCTATGACCTTTTAAACGCATATTTTTAGGTAAGGCCATTTTATTTAGTTTTATACAGCTATTCTTTCTCTCCCTTTTTGTCTTCTACTTCTAATAACTCTTCTTCCAGTATGAGAGCGCATTCTTACTCTAAAACCAGATACACGCTTTCTTTTTCTCGAGGTTCCGCCAAAAGTTCTTTTAGTCATTTTTTTATTAATCCATAATTAATTTATCATTTAATCGATCCCAATAGTCCAGCTTCCTAAATAAGTTGAAACTGAATTGCCTTTAAGTTGCCCATATGAATGAAATTGAAACAACCCCGATTTTTTTGGATTAAAGGTTTTGAGGACAATTGCATAGCTCTCTTTATTTGAAGGGATTGGTTTATAGGGGTAGATGTTCAATGAACGTAGAGGTAATTGATCAGTATTAATTTCAATATCTGCGGGAATTTCTTCTAGACATTTAGTTCGAGTTTCAAAACCACCTATTCTTACTTTACAAAGAATTATATTTTTTTTATTTAAAGTTGACTTAAAGGTCTTAGGGATGGCGAGCTCTATTTTTAAAAGTTCGGCAGTTCTATCAGATGACCTTAGGAAAAAATAAATTGTATTTCTAAAATTTTTTTTGTTCTCTTTTTGGTACCATCTTAATTTTCTATATGAAGAGTCTTGTTCCCATTGAAATTCCAGCCCTGCTTTAGCATCCTTAAAATTATTAAAAAATGGAGTTGAAACTAAAATTGTAGGGATAAGAAAAAATTTTAAAATTTTAAAATTTAAAGCAAGTTTCTTTGTGTTTTTTAACATTGAAAATAAGTTTTAAAAAGTTAATTCGGTCTATCCAAATTTAAAGTAGAAAAATGTCTTACTAAGGTTAACATCTATCTGACCTTAATTTTGCAGCGCCTCTTAAATAAGGATGCTTTACAGGATTATTTACTGACAACAAAACTTGAGCCATTATTCTGATACAGAAATCTATGTCATTTGATACATGCATTTGTTGACAGTCTAAAAATGCTACTGAATCAAGTCCATGATATTTCCTGGCAATTGATGCAGGAAAACATGCGTCCAAATCTTTTGTTGCGGTAAATGTAATTGATAATAAGTTCGTCTTAATAAGATTATTGCGTGAAATTAATTCATCTATTAATTCGACTACTGCCTCTTCTATTTCCTTGACAGAATTACCAGATGCTGTTGTAGCACCTCGAATAAATGTAATTTTATAATCGTCCTTCATTTTTTCATGACTATTAATTTAAGGCTTGTATAACCAAAGTATTTTATTAGATGAATCAAGCTCAAAAAAGATATTATTTAGAACTCTTTCAAAAACTTTACTTCCAGGTATTAGTCCAAGTATTTTCTTTTTTTTCTTTCCAAATGTTAAAGGCTGAATTTTAGGATCAATATTTACCATTTTTGCAGCAAGTTCCCTCGCAACAAATTCATCTCCAACTTCATCAACAAGTCCTAATTCTTTTGCTTGGGTACCAGTGAAAATTCTTCCGTCAGCAAATTTTCTCACTTCTTCAACAGGTAAATTTCTTCCTTCAGAAACAGCTTCAGTAAATTGTTTATAGCTTTCATCAATAAGACCCTGAAGTAGTTGTCTTCCTTCCTCACTTAAAGGTTTATCTGGAGAAAGTATATCTTTAAATACTCCGCTTTTAACGACCTCGAATTTTATGCCAACTTTATCTAATAATTCCGATAAATTATTTCCTCTTATAATCACACCTATAGAACCTGTAATTGTGCCTGGATTCGCAACTATTTTGTCACATGCAACACCAATGTAAACACCCCCAGATGCTGATATATTTCCAAAACTAGCAATTACTTTACATCCACTATCTTTTAGTCTTTTAATGGCAGAGTATATTTCTTGGCTATCTCCAACAGTTCCTCCTGGCGAATCAATTCTCACGATTAAAGCAGGAAATTCTCTATCCTCAATTTGTTTAAGAGCTTTAAGGACAGAAACTCTCGTTGAACTTGTAATAGGCTCATCAATTACAATACGAGCCATTCTTTTTTTTGACTTTCGTCTAAAAGGCCAAATCATTCTTTTAAGGTAAATACATAAACTACTTTAAAAAGATTATCAGCAGACTTAATGAATTCAATCCTAAATTGGTTTTTAATGATTCTCCCTTTTGCACTTTGGGGAACTTCAATGGCGGCTATGACCCCCTTGGTATCTAGTGCTGGCCCAGAGTTTGTGGCTTCTTTGAGATTACTTCCTGCAGGAATTCTTGTTCTAATTACAACATATTTGTTTAAAAAAGATCTGAAAATTTATAGGTGCGATTTGAAGTGGTTTTTTGTTTTTACAATTGTCGACGCAACTTTTTTCCAGTTGTTTTTAACTTATGGTATTGAAAAAACTGGAGCAGGTCTAGGTTCCGTATTGATTGATTCTCAACCTCTTTTGGTAGCAATTTTAGCAAGGGCAATTTTTGGGAATTTAATTAATCCAATAGGATGGTTAGGTTTACTTTTTGGATTGGGAGGAATAGTTTTCTTAGGCGTACCACAAGAATTTCTTGAAAATTGGTGGTTAATGTCAGATATGGCGTTTACTGATGTGGCATTTAACTTTGGAGAGCTATGGATGCTTGCAGCTTCGCTAGCTATGGCACTAGGAACTATTTTGATTAGATTCACATGCACTAAAAGTGATCCAGTTGCAGTTACTGGCTGGCACATGGTTTTAGGGAGTGTGCCTTTAATAATTAAGCATTGCTTACGATCAAATTTTCAAATAATCCCGGACTGGTCAATATTTGATTGGGGACTAATGTCTTTTGCCAGTATCTTTGGAGGGGCTATAGCTTATGGATTGTTTTTCTATTTTGCAAATAATAAAGAAATAACCGGATTTAGTACTCTCGCATTTTTAACTCCTGTATTTGCTCTTCTCAGTGGAGGAGTTTGGTTAGATGAAAGACTTACTATTGTTCAATGGGTAGGTGTAATTTTTGTCCTTATTTCGGTATTTTTTGTCAGCCAGAGAAGGTTTCTGTGGGAAAATAAATTTACTAACAATACTACCTAATTCGTTTCTTGGTGTAAAAGTTTAAATAATGCGCATAATTTTGATTAGTACTCCAATAGGCTTCCTTGGAAGCGGCAAAGGTGGAGGAGTTGAATTAACTTTAAACTCTCTAGTATCAGGCTTACTCTCTTTAGGGCATTCGGTAGAAGTCATAGCTCCTAGAAATTCTAAATTGTATGAAGGTAATGAAAAAGCAAAATTACATTTTGTAGAAGGCGAAAATCAAATTAGTTGGCAGCATCAAAATTATAATTCTCCTATAACTATGCCAGATAATTCAGTTCTAGCAGGCATGCTTGAAAAGGCATTAGATATCTCAAAAGAAGCAGATGTATTGCTAAACATGTCTTATGATTGGTTGCCTATTTGGATGACTCTAAATGTAGATAAACCAATCGCACATATTATTAGTATGGGTTCCGAAAGTTTGGTAATAAGTAATCTAATCTCAAAGGTATATGCTAAACATCCCGCAAATTTTGCTTTTCATTCAAAAATACAAGCTGATGACTATAAATTTATAAAAAAGCCAATAATTATTGGTAATGGGTTTAAGTTAGATAATTATACTTTTCAAGATTCAGTGAATGGACCCTTAGCTTGGGTTGGAAGAGTTGCTCCGGAGAAGGGTTTAGAGGATGCTGTTTACATAGCAAATAAACTTGGCGAAAAACTAAATGTTTGGGGAGTTATGGAAGATGAGGCTTATGCTTCAAAGATAGAGCAATCATTCCCTCAAGGAACTATAGATTGGATGGGTTTTTTATCAACCAATGAATTACAAAAAGAACTTGGCAAATGCAGGGTATTGCTAAATACCCCGAAATGGAATGAGGCATATGGGAACGTAATAGTTGAAGCTTTAGCCTGTGGGGTGCCCGTAGCAGCTTATAAAAGGGGAGGCCCTAGTGAAATTATTCAGCATGGGTTAACAGGTTATCTTGCTGATCCTGATGACAAAAAAAACCTGCTTTCATATGTAGAAATTATTGAAAAAATAAAGCGTAAAAATTGTAGAGAATGGGTAGAAAAAAATGCTTCCGCAGATATATTTGCTAACAAGGTTGTGAACTGGCTTAATAAGGTAATCAACGAATATAAGTAAAATAAATACATTAAATGATTCTTTTTACCACAAAAAAAAGGCTCATAACCTTATTGATCGTTTTAGCTTCTGGGATCATAGTATTTATTTTCGGTTTAGGTACTACAGGACTTGTGGATGAAACTCCCCCTTTATTTGCCGCTGCTGCTCGGGCAATGAGTGAATCTGGTGATTGGTTAACTCCAAAAGTTAATGGGATGTTTCGTTTTGATAAGCCTCCACTAATTTATTGGCTAATGGGTTTTTTTTACTCATTACCGAAAAACGAGATTTGGGATAATTTAGGGACACTCTCAGCAAGACTCCCTTCGGCTTTGGGATCATTATTTTTAATGTTGATGATTGGAGATACTTTGTTTTGTTGGCCACAAAAGGGAGATAAACAATTCCTTACCCCAATCGTTGCCTCATTAGGCTTTGCTTTGTCTCCATTAATAATTATCTGGAGTAGAACCGCCGTTAGTGATGCTCTTTTAACTGGAACATTAGGAATTAGCCTGCTTTTGTTTTGGAGAAGAATGGCAAGTGAAAACAATGCTCAATGTATTTCAGCGTGGGTATTTTTAGGTTTTGCAATTTTAACTAAGGGACCCGTTGCTCTTGTTTTGGCAACATTCACTATTACATCTTTTTTATTTACTCAGAAGGACTGGAAAAAGTTGTTCTGTAAGATAAATCCTAAGAAAGGGTTTTTGATAACCAGCCTAATAAGTATTCCATGGTATATCCTGGAACTTATCAAAGAAGGAAAGCCTTTTTGGGATAATTTTTTTGGATATCATAATTTTCAAAGATATACCTCAGTTGTTAACAATCATGCAGAACCATTCTGGTTTTTTCTTTACATAATGATATTAGCTTCATTACCATTCACCCCTTTTCTGTATCACGGTATATTTGAATCCTTAAAGGATTTCTTGAAAAGTACAAAAGAAAATAACCATGTTACAGAAACCCTTTATACATATTCTCTATGTTGGTTAACATCAGTCTTAATCTTCTTTAGCATTTCTGCTACGAAATTACCAAGTTATTGGTTGCCAGCAATTCCAGCAGCGGCAATATTAATTAGTAATAGCTTTATAAGCTTAAAAAACCCAAATAAAAGTTATTTATATTTATGGATTTTTAATATTTTAATTTTATTTGGTATCTCAATGGCATTCTTTTTCTCAAATATTTGGTTGAGTTCGATAAATGATCCTGAAATGCCTAATCTTGCATCTGAATTAATAAGCTCTGGGATAATTTTCAAGGCAAAATTATTCTTCTCTTCATTTACAATTCTTGCAATTATTTTGGTTTCTGTAAGATCTAAAAATATCTTTCTCTATCTTCAAATTTTACTTTTAGCAGGACAATCTTTTTTGATGTCGCCGATAAGAAAATTAGCAGATACTTCTAGGCAATTACCTTTAAGGAATATCTCCAAGTTAATTTCAGATATTCGTGAGGGCAATGAAACGTTAGCAATGATTGGAATTAGAAAACCTTCTTTAAATTATTATGCGAAACAGATAGTTTTTTATGAACCGAATACTAAAGAAGGATTAATTAATCTTTCAGACAGGCTTAATGCTGATAGGAGAGAAAACTATGAGGATCAACCTAATTATGATTACAAATCTTTATTGGTAGTGATAGATAATTATTCTGCTCGCGAACAACATTGGTCAAATATTAATTATCAAAAATTGGGCGAATATGGGATTTATAATTTATGGCGAATCCAGAAAACTGATTTAAATAAGTATTCGGAATTTTTAATTAATAACGGTTATAAATCTGACTGGGAAAATAGAAAAGTTGAGAAATTTTAACAAAGCTTCTTTTTAAGAAGAGCATTTTTAAGATCATCAAGACTGCATTTGGTTGGGATTTCAATTTTATTCAAATCTTCAAGTAATTCGAGATCAACAACTGAATCTTCTGCTAAAAAGCTAAAAACTTCATTAATACTTATTCCCATATCTTGCGCCATTTCTGAGATAAGCCTTAAAGTGTCCCTCCTTACAGAAATCGTTAGATCTAAAGGGATGTATTCATTTTCAGGATTTGCTGACTTCATAACATAAATCTTAAGACATTATTTAGTTATCAGGATATTATCTTTACAATTTTCATTAATCATGCGTGCTACGTAAGTCCTAGAGTTGATTAAATAAATGTATTCATAAAAATTTTTAATAGAGGAATTGTAATTATTGAAATTAAAGTTGTAGTAAAAAGAATTTTTGATGCAATTTTTTGTTTCACACCATAAGCCTCAGCCATTAATATTGTGGATATTGCTGTTGGGGTTCCTGCCTGCAGAATTAATGCTGATGATTGATAGAAGTTAAAATTTAAGAATTTGCAAACTAAAAAAATAATCAAAGGTAGAATAAATAGCTTTAATAAAATTGAAAATTTAATTTCTTTATTTAGATCTAAAATCCTCCCCTTTTGATTTGTGATTATTCCAAGTCTTGTTCCAACAATTATTATTGCCAAAGCAATAACTATCCTTGCAGGAATCCAAAGGTAATTGCCTAAAATTTCATCTATTTGAAAAAGATACGCTAGAAGTACACCAATAATCCCTCTTGATGCAGGACTATTTATCAATGCATTTAATAATCCTTTGATGTTTGGGATGTTCTTGTTTATTGATTTTTCTTGAAGAAAAAAAGGTCCAAATATCCAAGCGAAAAGTGTTGTTCCTAAATCAAATCCTATAGTGAAATTTATAGTTGTTGAAGGTAGAAGAGCTATAGCGATGGGTATTCCAAGAAATGATGTATTACCTATGAGGCCTGCAAGCTGCAATGTGTGATTTGGAAGCCTCTTTTTAAATATTGGGATTATATTTATTAAAACTATTAAAAATCCAATTAGGGAAAATGCTAAAAATGCACTTTTAATTAGGTTTATATCTATACCTTCCTTTAAAAGGAGACCCATTACACTTAATGGGATGCCAAATCTTATTAGAGGTCTTGCAATATATTTTGAAATCTTTGGATTCCTTTTCCCTAGAAGAAAGCCAAAGATTAAAAAAGGGATAATATTTATGAAAAGGGAGTAGATGGTATTTATTAAATATTTATTAAAGCAATATTAACTTGCCGTAGTGCAGTCAAAAAGTTTTTTATTATTCATTTAAATTATTTTCCAGATTGCTTTGTCAGGGATCAGAGGGGATTCATATAAATTTTCTGGTTCTTTAGTCACAACTCTCCATGTAGGAACCCGACATGTTACGTAAGCAGGACTTTCTATTAAAACTCCTGGTTTCTCATCAAAAGTACAAGAAAACCCTTCTTTCCAGTATCCACCATTGTTAAGGCTACCTTTAAACCAAACCCAGCATTTTGAAGTTTTCAAAACCAACAAATTTTTATTCTATTTTAATCAAGATTTAAATAAATCAAAATTTATTAGTTTAAAAAAAAATTTTTTACTTATTTTAATTTTTTTGAAAAATATATTTTGGAAATTAATATCAATAGATTTAAAATTAGGGTAATTAAATTTGCTATCAATATTGGTGTTGACGAAATTTTATAACCGTAAATAATCCAAGACAAAACACCGATAATAAACATTATTAATGTTGTCAAGGAAACATCATCTGCCTTTTTTGTTTTTAAAGTTTTTATCAATTGAGGTAGAAATGCCGCTGTTGTTAAAATTGCTGCAAAATATCCGAATATATCTACATTCATAAAAATATTTTAAGAACTATTTTTTAATTAAATCAGATAAAAATCCTAAAGGATCTCTCATGTTTGATGAATATCCAAGAACATCACTTGAAAAAAATTTATAAACAACTTGATTTTGATCATTTAATAAGAAGGAAGCTCCTCTTTGAGGAAGGTATTCTTCATTAAGCATATAATCACTCCAATTTTGGATTATTTCATTCATATTGTTTAATCTAAATGTTGCTAATTCAAATGGTCTCAAATAACCATCTCCGAAAACCTGTTTAAAAGAATTACCTGAAAATTTTAGAAATTTTAAAACGTCAATTTTGTCAAACTCTGAATAGATTTGCTTAGCTTTTCGATCGCCGGTGTAACCTCTAATAACTTCTTTAATTGTTTTAAAAGAATTTATTCCTGATAGCATCAAAAGCATATTGATCCAACCTCCTAAACCTATATTCAATCCTCTTGAGACTTTAAGATTTTTATGAATTTGGTTATTAGAAACAACTATTAAATTTTCTTTACGAAAGCCAGTAAATTTACAGAATTTTTCTTTCCCATTTTGGTTCCCAATAGCAATTGCAAAAATATCTAAATTTTCATCTTGATTATTGTCGATAAAACTTTTCAAATTTATTGCATATTCAAAGCTATCAAAATCTCCCAATAAACCAAATAAAACAATTAATTTAAATTTTTTCTTTCCATTAAGGTTGAATTCTTCTGCAAGATTTTTAATATCATTTTGAAATTTGTTTGTCACGATGGTTTGAATGTTTTATAAATTATTCTCAAAAAAATTTCTTACCTTAATTAGTATAAAATTTTACATGAAAAAGTTTTTAAAGAAATTAATTTAATGTTTTTAGATTTTATTATTTTAATGTAAACATTTTGAAGTTATGACTGTAGGAATTTATTACGCAACTACAACTGGAAAAACGGAAGACGTCGCTGATCGTCTTCACAACTTTATCTCTTCAGCAGAAGCACCTAAAGATGTATCTGATGTGGATGATCTTTCAGAATTTGAAGGTCTTGATGGAATTATCTGCGGGATACCTACTTGGAATACTGGTGCCGATGAAGAAAGATCGGGAACTGCATGGGATTCAATCTTAGAGGATATTGGTGAACTAAGCTTATCTGGAAAAAAAGTTGCAATTTTTGGTTTAGGAGATTCTTCTACATATACAGAAAATTATTGTGATGCAATGGAAGAACTTCATAGCTACTTCACAAAAGCAGGCGCCGAAATGGTCGGTTATGTAGATAAATCATCTTATACATTTGATGAGTCTAAAAGTGTTATAGGTGAAAGCTTTTGTGGATTACCTCTTGACGAGGATAGTGAATCGGATTTGACCGATTCGCGCCTTGAAACATGGGCTTCTCAGCTTAAGGGTGAAATCCCTTCTTTGGCGTAAGCTTTCTCAGATATTACTTCCTTAGTTTGTAACATTTGTTCTTTCACAATATGTTTTTTTTACATAAGTAATTAAATCTGTAAAGAACATGTAAAAACAATGCTGATAAGCAATATGCTCAATTTGCTGTTTACTTAAATCAAGTGTTACAAACTTACGGAAAATCTGATGTCACCTATGACTGGTACGCAGGGAATTCTGGTGTTGTTGGCCGTTCAGGTAAATTCATAGCTGCTCATGCTGCCCATGCAGGCCTAATGATGTTCTGGGCAGGAGCTTTTGGATTGTTTGAATTGGCTCGTTACGACGCCAGTATTCCAATGGGTGCACAGAAAGCAATTGTTTTGCCTCATCTAGCGGGTATTGGAATTGGTGGTATTGAAAATGGTGTTATTACAGAACCATATGGAATTGTTGTAATTTGCACATTACATCTAATTTTTTCAGCAGTATTGGGTGCTGGGGGATTATTACATTCCAACAAATTTGCAGGTGATCTTGGAGACTACCCAGAAAATAGTAAGCCACAAAAATTTGATTTCGAATGGGATGACCCAGATAAATTAACTTTTATTCTTGGTCATCATCTAATTTTTCTTGGGCTTGGAGCAATTATGTTCGTTGAATGGGCTCGTATTCATGGAATTTACGACCCAGCAATAGGATCTACAAGACAAGTTATTTACAATTTAGATATTGCCGCTATCTGGAATCATCAATTTGATTTTTTAAAAATTGATAGTCTGGAAGACGTTATGGGGGGACATGCTTTCTTAGCTTTCCTGGAGATAATTGGAGGTGTTTTCCATATTTGTACTAAACAATTTGGAGAATATACAGAATTTAAAGGAAAAGGATTACTCGGCGCTGAGGCAATTTTGTCATACTCAGTTGTTGGTGTTTCTTATATGGCTTTCGTGGCTGCTTTTTGGTGTGCTTCAAATACAACCATATATCCAGTTGATCTATATGGAGAACCCTTAAAGCTTCAATTTGAATTCGCCCCTTATTTTACTGATACAGTAGATTTAGGTTCAGGAGCGTATAGCTCAAGAGCTTGGCTTGCTAATACTCATTTTTATTTGGGTTTCTTTTTCTTACAAGGTCATCTTTGGCACGCACTTAGAGCAATGGGATTTGACTTTAAGAAAATTGGTCAAGCTTTTGACAATATTGAAAATACAAAAATTACTCAAAACTAGTTTGATCTAATAAAAGACCTCTCCTCTAAAAGGGAGGTTTTTTTTTGTAAAATTATTTCAAGTGTTCAAAAAATTAATGGATAATCTACAAGATATTGATTGTAAGGAGATTTTCAAAAAGGCTTATGAAAATCGTTACACCTGGAAAAAAGATTTTTATGGTTACCAAGGTAAATGTATTTTCTTGACTAATAAGAATATTTACAAAGGTGACTTCGTATTAGGTAAAGACTTTAAACCAAATATTCAAAAAATAGAAGATGAAAAAGTTGTTAAAAGTATTGCCTCTCAGTTATTTGAAGTGTGCATACATAGGGTAAAGAGAGAATTTGAATCAGTGCACTCAGAAAATAATTTTCATTTACTTAAAAATTCTGAAAGTGGGATTGAAATGAGAGTTTCAGGGAAGAATCAAGGGGATAAATATAGAGTTAAAAATGGCTGTATTAATATGGTCTATAGAAAAATTCATGAAACAATAGTTGAAATATTTGTTGATGATTTCTTAGATACAGGAATAGGTACCCTTAGTAAAAAATACAGTAGTCAACAAATTGATCCAAATACACTTGAGGCAAATTCTCAAAAATTGGAATACGTGGATGAATTTGTAAATATAGATAAAGAGGATTATTGGATATTAAATTCGAGGACAATAAAATACTTAAACCAAAATCATGAATTAGAAACACAAAAGTTTGTTTTCGAGGATCTATGTTTATTAAATTAGTTTTTTATTCTACCAGTCTAAAGCCTTTATCAAGCAGTTTTTGATAAAGAAGTCTTGCTCTAAAAGCTAAAATTTGTTCTTCATTTTCATTGCTTATTACATGAAAATAATTATTATCTAATTTATTTTTGCTAAAGCATACATTTGCTTCTCCTAATCTTAAAGTCCAGTTTTCTTCCTTGGCTAGATGTTGATTAGGTCCAAGATCCCAAGGACATTTTTCAGGATATTTTTCTCTTTTAGAACCCATATGATTAATTTTTAACTACCCAATATTAGTAAAATTTTAAAAATATGGCTATGAATAATGATTGATAACTTTAATAATATTCTTTTTTAATTTAATTCTAGTAATCATTTACTCTTTAGTTGCGATTAAGCAATAAAAAGGATCTTTATTTAAAAAACTAAAGATATTAAGCACTGGATGATTAAACTTTTTTATGATTTTTGGCTCATTAAATCCATTTGAAATTAATACTTTTCTTACATATTTGATTCTCTCTTCTTCAGTAGATGAAGTCCATATTTTAGGAGCTTTATGCCAAAATGCTCTATTTGAAAAAGAAATAATAAACTTGCCCTTACTACTCAAAATTCTTGCAATTTCTTTGGTTAAATTCTCAGGATATTGTAAATATTGCCATGCAGCCACCATTAAGCAATAATCAACACTTTCTCTATCTAGCAGAATTTCTTGATTTAGATTGAAATTTTGTATCCAATAAGAATCAAAAATCTTGTTTTTTTCAAGTTCTTGTTTGTTTAATCCATGCCCAATAACTTTTTTATATTTTTTCCCTTTAGGTAAATAACTATCCCAACTGGACATTAAATCAACGACAGTTGAATAATTATCAATTTCACTTTCATACAGAGCCGACAAATTTTTCCTGAAGTTTGCATCTAGATGATAGACAAATTTTGGATTAGAATAAAATTCTTCATCATTACTTTCATCTGGTTTTTCCCTTTGATAATTATTTAGGACTTCCAAAACAAGAAATTTAGTATTCGTATATCAAATTTAGTAAATAGAAATTCCTTTTGTGTTTTAGAAATTTATTTTTATTTATAAATTAAAAATTCTGAAAAAAACTAGACATCTATTTAAAAAAAGTTAAATTAGAGCTAATAATTTAATTAATAATGATTGAGTTCAAAAGTAGCAAAAAAAAAAGGTCTAAAAACTTCCTTTTCAATCCCTATAAAAACGGAATAAGTTCATACGATATGGCATTTCTTTCATCAAAAAGAAATTTAAGAAATAAAAATATTTTTCTAAAGACAGATTCTCAAAAAGATTATTTCGTTGCATAGAGATGCCTTATATTAATATTTCTACTTCAGCAAAATTAGATGATAAAAAAAAAATACTCGAGGAAATTTCAATTCTAATTTCATCTTTAACTAATAAATCAAAACGATTTGTCATGGTCAAACTAGATGATAATTGCCAAATGTATTTTGATGATGAGGCCCCATCTTGCTTTTTAGAAATAAAGTCAATAGGTTCTTTAAAACCTTCAGAAATGGCAAAGCCAATATCCGATTTCGTATATAAGAAAATGGGAATTCCCAATGATAAGATTTATATTTCTTTTGAGGACGTGCCTGCTAAATTGTGGGCTTGGAATGGAATAACATTTGGTTAAGAATTATTTTTTTTTGGTTTAAATCTCATGGAAATAAATACATTATTCGATTTAAATAGTTTTAGATCAGCGCCTCAATTAAATAAAAGACAAAATAAAAAACTACTAGACGAGCTTGAATTCAATATAATAAATTCCGATTGGATAACAATAGGAATAATGGCACCTAGTGATGATAGGGCTATTGAATCATTACAATCAATTTCTAAGAAATATTCCACAATTAAATTTGGTAATTTAAATTCGCTTCATGCTGATGGAAGTGTTTTTTTAAAAGGTAATCAAAAAACTGGTAATGTATTTGTTAGATCTGAAAATGGTCTTGGTCAAGGGATTCTAATAACATGTCAATATGACGATGATTCTAAAGAATCTAATACTTTTGGACCATTGCCATTAGATTTTTTTACATAAATAATTCCTAATCAATATTTTATCGAGGATCTAATTGAATGACATTTTTTTATTTTTAAGCTTTGTTATTATGTTTAATGGGCTTCATCTAAATTTTTATACTAATTTTATTTGATGTTTTTTCAGGATATAATCAAAAATTTAAATAATTTTTGGTCAGGAGAAGGTTGTTTGATTATGCAGCCTTATGATACCGAAAAGGGTGCTGGGACAATGAATCCGCATACTTTTTTAAGGGCTATTGGACCAGAACCTTGGAGTGTGGCATATGTAGAGCCATGTAGAAGACCTACAGATGGGCGTTTTGGCGATAATCCAAATAGGGCGCAACATTACTTTCAATATCAAGTAATAATTAAGCCCTCACCAGATGAGATACAAGAGAAATATTTGACATCTTTGGAATCACTAGGAGTTAATCCTAAAAATCATGACATAAGATTCGTAGAAGATAATTGGGAGTCACCAACACTTGGGGCTTGGGGTGTGGGTTGGGAAGTTTGGTTGGACGGAATGGAAGTTACTCAATTTACTTACTTTCAACAATGCGGAGGGTTAGATTGCAATCCAATCCCAATTGAAATCACCTATGGCTTAGAGAGAATTGCAATGTTTTTGCAGGATAAAGAAAGTATTTGGGACTTAAATTGGAATAAAAATCTGAAATATAGTGATATTTGGCTTCAATTTGAAAAAAGTCAATGCTCTTATAATTTTACTGAATCTAATCCTGAAAATCTTAGAAAACTATTTGAAATCTACAAAATAGAGGCAAATTCTTTGATTGAGAAAAAATTAACTTATCCTGCGCTTGATTTTGTCTTAAAATGTAGTCATACATTTAATTTGCTCGATGCGAGAGGAGTAATCTCAGTTACTGATCGTGCTCAATATATTGAAAATATTCGAAAATTAGCAAGAGAAGTTGCTTCATCTTGGATTGCAGAAAGAGAATTCCTAGATTATCCATTAATAAAAAATTAAAATAGAAATTTTCATAAAATTTACGTATCAAAAGTTACATCAATTAGAAACTTATTTTTCTTTCTTTTTATGTTACAGCCGATACAGTATAGTTACCCCATTTACTGGGTTATTTTAGTGTGAGGTAAAATGAAACTCTTCCAACAAATGTTGGTAGCAGGCGCATCTTTGAGCTTATTGGCTCCTGTTGCTGCTCAAGCTTCCGACGTTATTAATCTAGATGAAATGAATAGCTACGCTCGTAGCAAATCAAACAAATCAAGATTAGACAATAAAACATTCATTAACGAAGTTAGTGGAGATATTGCAAACCTTAAGGGACGCGTTGACGGACTTGAGGCTAAGCAAAATAATTTTGAAGCAGGTGCTTTTTCAAGTACGACATCCATGGATGGTAAGGCCATATTTTGGATTGGTGCAGTAGACGGTGGCGATACAATCGGTGGCCACGAAGCTGTTGAAACAGGTTACACATACACAATGAACTTGAACACAAGTTTCACTGGTGATGATAATCTCTATGTTCGTCTTAAGGCTGGAGATGTTGGTGGAACTGGCGCCAGTGTTTGGGATATCAAGCCAACTTATGGTATAGACACAAAAGATTATGATGATGAACTACATGTAGATAAAATGTGGTACTCAGGTACTCTTGGTGAAAACATCACATTTTTCGCTGGACCAAGAATTGAAAACTACTACATGTATATTACTCCTTCAATCTATCAGCCAGGTATTCTAAAATCAATGAAGCTCGGAGGTAATGCCAACTTTGGAGCTAGTACAGACGTAGGAGCAGGTTTCAAATTCGAAACTGATAATGGATTTGGTTTAGCCTCTAATATAGTGTCTAAGGATTCAGATTCTACTTCTGGAATGCTCGGAAAGGGTGATACAAACAAATGGGATACTCAGATTGCCTATACTACTGATACATGGCATCTTTCTGCTACTTACTCTAATCAGCAAGACTGGACATCACATTCATACAATGCTACTACTCAGGCAGCGGGCATGAATTCTGGAGACTTCACAGGTGTAGCTTATAGAGGTTATTGGAGACCAGAAAATACTGGTACTGCAACTCCCGAAATTTCTGTTGGATATGATACAAGATCTGCGGATAATGTTGTAGCCGGAGGAACAGGAAAGAATTCTGATAGCTACTTCGTAGGTTTAACTTGGAAAGATATCTTCCAAGCAGACGATAGAATTGGTTTTGCTGTAACTCAGCCACTTAAAGTTACTGACTGTAATGGTACTTGTAACACTGCAGAGGTTGATCCATTCATTTGGGAGGCTTACTATGCTTTCAGACCTAACGATGGAATTGAAATCAGACCTGCTATCTTCGGCGGTTCAGATACCATGACAGACGATACTGATGACATATTCGGTGCTGTTTTGACTACTACTTTCAAATTCTAAATTTATTATTTGGAAATTTAAAAAGGCCTCATATTGAGGCCTTTTTTTATTATTTGGCAATTAAAAAAGGCCTCAATATGAGACATTTTATTATTTGAAAAAAAATTCTACCAACAATTCTCACCCTCTCCAATTGGAATACATGTACTTGATTCTTTTGCTTCTTCAGCTAGTCTTTGAGCTTCTTTATCTAGAAGAAAATCCGCTTCTAATGGCATGTCAGTATTCCATTCCTTTAATCCACCTAAATTATTTTCTTCAGCTTTCAAAGAAAAATCATCAGAGGTTGTTATGGATAGTGCACTCGTAGCAGCCAGAAAAATAGCGATAGAGTTTTTCTTTTTCATATAATTTAATATTATCAATTATTCTAGATCCAAAAAAAATTATTTTCTTAATGATGTATAAAATGATTCTAAATTAACTACCTAATCTTCTTAAAAGATTTGAATATGATTTAAAGATAAGATCAACCTCACTTGATCTTCCATATTTAGCTAGTAATGATCTGGCCGCAGCATCTAGATCAAATAAATATTCTCTTTCTTCAATACTTTTTATATAGCTCTCAATCCACCCAATAAATACTAATCTTTCGCCATTAGTAACTTCCTCTACTGAATGTAAATAGGTACTTGGATAAATTATTATTTCCCCGGCGGCCAGTCTAAATTTCTCTTCGGAGTTGAAACTTTCAATTATTAATCCCCCTCCGTCATAATTTTCTTTAGAATTTAAAAAAATAGTAAAAGATAAGTCTGCTCTCCCAGTGGACATATATGGATTATCAATATGACATCCATAACCCATGCCTTTTTGGGATTTTGAGAAGATTGTTCCATGAATTTTTTTGGGTAAAGCGAAGCTTTTGATTAGTTCATTGCTCAAAATTTTTTTTGTAATTAAAGAAGAAAACTTTTTTGATAATTCTGAATCTCTTCTAAGTTGTAAATTATTTTTTACCTTTGCGGCATACTTACCCGCAGTTTCCTTTCCATCTTCCCAAAATAATTCTTCTTTGCTTAAATTTCCGAGGATTTCTAATTCTTCAGAATTCAAGAGTTGATTAGTTAAATAATTCATTTTTGGTATAAAAAATGATACAAAATTATGTATAGAAATTCTCTTTGAGAGGCCTTGTTATTAAGTTCCATATAAAGTAACCATAGATACTATTTTGAAAAATTGCAAAATCTAAAAAAGTTACTATATTCAGCACTTACATTTTCATTCTTACTCAATGTAAATTTTCCTGCCAATTCAACAGAAAAAGAAGTCAGAGTTTATTCAGGTAGGCATTACAACACTGATAGAGCTGTTTATAAAAAGTTTGCAGAAGAAACAGGAATTAAAGTCAGGCTTATCGAAGCGGCGGGTATTTCTTTAATTGAAAGATTGAAAAGAGAGGGAAAGAATTCTAAAGCAGATTTAATATTATTAGTTGATGCAGCTAGAATTACTAATGCTGCTAAAGCTGGATTACTTCAAAAAATTGATTCTACATCTTTAGAAAATGATGTTCCAATTGGGTTAAAAGATAAAAATAAAGAATGGTATGCATTAACTAGAAGAGTAAGGGTTATGGTTGCCAATCCAAAGGTTGTGGATATAAGTAAGATAAAGGACTACACAGATTTAGCAGATCCATCATTGAAAGGCAAAGTGTGCTTGAGAAATAGAAAAAGTCCATATAATCAGTCTTTAGTTGCTAACCAAATAACTAATAAAGGCGAAGAGAAAACTAAAGCTTGGTTAAGTGGGATGATTTCTAATGTTTCTCAGCCTTTCTTCCCAGGTGATATATCAATTGTTAGGGCAGTTTCTAAGAAAAAATGCGGTATAGGAATCGTTAATCATTACTATGTCGCTAGGATGTTAGCGGGTGTTAATGGGAGAAGAGATGCTTTATATGCGCAACGAACCTTTGTCCTCACCCCAAATCCTGCTCACGTGAATATTAGTGCTGGTGGGGTTTCTAAATATGCAACAAACAAAGCTGAAGCAATTAAACTACTCGAATATTTAGCATCTCCCAGCGGAAGTAAGGGATTGGCTGCCCCTACCTTTGAACATCCATTAAAAGAGGTTAATCAAAATCCAATTGTAAAAAACTTTGGAGCATTTACTCCTGACAAAGTTACTGTAGATGATCTAGGAGGTAATAATTCTCTTGCAATAAAATTAATGAAAGATGCAGGTTGGGATTAAAAATCAAGGAAATTAGATAAATTTTGATTTTTTAATTTATTCAATACATACTTATAAAACAGGAGAGGTGGCTGAGTGGTCGAAAGCGAACGATTCGAAATCGTTTAATAGTTAACTATTCGTGGGTTCGAATCCCACCCTCTCCGCTTAATTAATAGTATTTAATTAATTTTGTTTTTATAGTATTTAAATTGTATGAAAAATATGATTTGTCGATTGTTGAGGGTTAATTCAATTATTGCATTATCTTTTTTTGTAAGTAGTTGCAATTATCAGGTAATTAGTGAAAAAGAAGATAAAGTTAGATGGACTTGTGTTAACAAAGATAATGGAAATTTCACAACGGTTTTTGAGATAGATAAAGGAGTTCAGAAATCAATTAAACATATAAGTTCATATAATCCAAGAAACGATAAAACTTATAAAGTTGATTTGCCAGTTGAGATTATATCTTCTGATAGTAATAAAGTATTCGCGACTAAAAATTCTCAGATGCAAGCAAAAGTCAATTTTTACGTTTTCCACTTAGATCAAATGCTTTACACACAAAGTGGACATTATTTGTCTTCTCCAATGGTTGGTAAAGGACAAGTATTTAAATGTTATTAATAGGTTTAGTAAGCATATTTAATTAAATTTATTTGTGGGAGGTGTTGTGGGAATGGGTTCAATCACGCAAAACAAACTTTCCTTGACTTAATTATTAATATCTTTATCGTTTAAATAATGGATTATTTAAATAAATGACTCTTACTCATAATGAAAGAAGAGAAAAATGTAATCCTATTTTAATCGGTGCCTGTGTAGGTTTCATTTCTCCTTTGACTTCTGTTATTTGGGGGATAAGACAGAGGTCTTGGAGTCTTGCTTTAGTTCCTTATCTTTTAGGTCTTTTTATTGCATTATTAACTATGTATAACACTGGTAAAGAAGAATTAAGTCGTGAAGTTAAATATCCAATTCAACTTTTTATGGGTTTAATATCTTACGAAATGACTAAAAACATGAAAAAAAAAGCAATTAATGATAAGAAAAAAAATATTGATATTGAAAAAGAATAGATAATTTCATCTCTAATTAAAATTATCTTAAAGTTAAATAAAATATATTATCTTTGAAGATCCTTGATTGAATTTTTTAACAAAAAATTTTTTTATTTAAAAATTGTGTAATTATTTAAAATAATTCTAAATAGTTTACTTATGATTAACAAAAAAGATTCTTCCGGATTTACTAATAGTGTCAAAACATTTATTACTTATGGAGTAGGAGCTTTTATTGGAGTATTAATTGTTCGAGTTATTAAAGCAATAATTTTTAGTTAATTTAAAGTTTTATTCAAAGTAAATTATGGAATTAATCTTTGCACTAGGATTTCCAATAATTTTGTTAATAGGATTAACTTTTTTCTTTATGAGTGAAGGAATTCCTTCTTGGATTCAAAACCTTAGTGGAAAATCATCAACTATATGGAATTTTGGAATAGTTTCAATGTCTACAATGATAATAATAATTTACTTATCAAGGAGATAAAAATGTTGGGGAAGTGTTGGAGGAATGGATTCAACTTAACTTTATAATGTAAAAATAAATCTTATAATTAATACGACATAATTAATTACTATGCTTACTCTTTTAAAGGATTTTAAATTAAGGTCACTGGGAGTCATTCTTCTTGTTATTCCTTTTATTTCTCCTCAAAAAATAAATGCGTCAAATTATTGGACCTGTGAAAATGAAGATGGTTTTGTATCCGTTTTTAAAATAAATACCAATCCTGTATCTGTTACACATATATCTTCCTATGATTCAAAAAATGGTGACAAATGGTCTGTTAATCAACCCTTGCAGGTAGTTTTTTCAAATAGAAATATTGTATCAACAGTGGATGTAATAGTTGATGAAGAAAGAATATACTTGGATATTTTTAATTTACAAAGAAAATCTTTTATAAGCAGAGAAACTTTTTTTGACGGAAGTGAAGGAATTATCCAAAATTATAAATGTCAATAAAGAGTGATTATAAAGAACAATATCAAAATATAGTGTTGGTAGAAATCTCGGGGGAATTAGAACTAATTATTAAAATATCGGCCTCACTATGTTTCTGATGATGTCTAATGTAATCATCTCAACTAACACTCTCTCCGTTTTTAAAGGCCACAGTATGCGATATTCAGTGCCATTAGATGAAATTAGATCTAACTCTTTTGATGGAAATTAATTCACTAGTTTCACATAAAATGGATTACCTTGCCCACCCGCATCATAGTAACCTGCATTAGAAATAAATGGGAAGGCTAAAATGCTTAGTGCTAATAATGAAGTGGCTGCAGGTTGAGCAAGTTTGATGAGATTTTCTTTGTCCATTATAGAATAAAAAATTTCCCTATTCTTAGCATTAAAAGACAAATGTGAAAAGAAAGTTTGACACATTTAAAAACCTAAAAGAATTTGGTCTTAGGATCAGTTAGTGCCACAAAGAGTTAAATAGAATTACGCTCTTTCAGAGTTTTTTTAATATCTGAAAGCGATTGTGAAATTCTGATAAATTCATAATCTTATTAAAACAAGTAATTACATTTGTTTTTTAATTTTTTTCATAAAAATACGGTCTTAATAGTGTCAACTGAATTCATACAATATGAGAATTTTTAAACAAAAGTTTTAGTGCCAGGGGTTCGATTAAAAAATATAATAATTACCAAAATTTCCATTTAGGGTTATTTTTTTCGCAGACTATAGGATAAACTTCACTCCACATGGCATAAGGTAATGCACCTAAGTCCTCGTTTATTGGTGTAAAAGAATTACTAAAATAAACAGTTTTATTCTTACAATTTATTCTCCCTCCTTTTTTACTTGCATCAAAGTCAGTATTAACTAGAGTTCCATTGGGTTTTTTTAACCTAGTATTCCAATTGAAATAAGTTATATCCTTTTTCTTTACTAATGATTTAAGATCTAGATAGTTAACAAATCCATAACCTTTAAACTTAGATGATGTTATGACTGATGGTGGAATTTTACCTTCATTAATCTCAATCCAAGTCTCTTCTGCGTTTAAAGGGATATAAGTTAAACCTAAAAAACAAAAAAAGCTTATTTTATTAAAGTTTTTAATGTAAATATTCATAAAGTATTTTAACCAAATCGAAATATTTTCTCGTTGAATAATAATTAAAAAACATAAACGTTGCTGCGAATGTTGGTAGAATTAAACATTCTAATAAATTATTGATGTAATATTATATTTAGTGATTTCTCAAAGAAACAAATCAACAATTATTCTCTCCAGATTATATTTAATGTACGAGATTGTCTCATGAATTAATCTCAACTTAAACTCTCTCCGTTTATTGATATAAAAATTGCCATGGGATTCAATAAATCGAGAATTCTTCTTTATATCGAAGAGATAATAATTAATTAGGGAAAGTTGGTGTCGCTTACTGCCATAAGGTGCTAACTACAATCCCACTATTTGCTTTTTATGGGCCTAAAGAATACTAAACTGTCACATGTGACAGTTTAGTAACATTTCATTTGTCTCTCCCGCGAAAACGAAATTTATAGCATATTCTTTTAGTGTGTGAAGGAGTGGTTTTCTAAAATAGTGGAAACAAGGAAACACTTTATTTAGTAAAACCAAAAGAAGGCCTCTAGTTATAGAGGCCTTCTTTTTGTTGGTAATTACAGCTTTCCTTGGCTACTCACAAGCGTTAAAGCCGGGAGTTTCATATCGAAATATTTGACGTTAGATTAAAGAGTAATATAATTTTCAAAATTATTTTGAACTTTTTAAATACTTTTTTATTGTTGCTTTTAGTTTTAGCTAATTACTCTAATTTGTACCTTACTCACTTCAAAAAAAAGAAGATAAAGAATATAGATTAAATTTTTATCAAAAAAATCAGAAAATTTAGTTTTCCCAAAAGGGGTCAGCAGTTAAAGAAACCCTTAATGTACATTTTTTATTATTTTTAATTTTGCTGATGCAAGCCCTTACTGTTTCGCCATTTACATCTATTTCACAGGCTCCACAACTTCCTGTAAGACAGCCAGTCGGTATTTCTAAACCTGCTTTTTCAGCAGAAGAGAACCAATCATCTCCCTCTGAAACAAATGTTTCATTATTATTTGACCATATAATTTTTATGTTTTTTTCTTTCAACTTAAAAGTGATTTGAGGTTTAAATGTTTATTGAACTCATTCGCAAGATTATCAATAATGGATTCTCTCTTTTTTTTATAAGATATTGATTTTTTATTTAATGATGGTAAATTTTTACTCTTCCTTATTAAATTAATATATTTTTCTCTCCAACTATCATTTTCAAATATCCCATGAATATATGTTCCTGCAATAGTTCCACCCCCATTATTTTCTTTGTACCAACCTAAATCTAAGTCTTTGAATATAGGTTTAATGTTTGATACGTTTTGAGTTTTATCTAATTTGGTCTGCCCATTGTGAATTTCAAATCCATTGATTTTTGTTTGGCATGGCCACAAAGATTCGGAATTGACTTGACGTGTCAATTTTTTCTCGAGGAAAGTGGTTTTTAATGGCAGTAATCCAATCCCTTTAGTTTTTTGTTCAGAATAAATTTTGGAACCCTCTTTAGAATAAGGATCTTCAAGTGTTGTTCCTAACATTTGCAAACCTCCACAGATCCCAACTATGTTTCCATTACTATTTGAATATTCTCTTATATCCCGAGATAAGCCTGAATTTTCAAGAAATATTTGATCTTTAATAGTTTGTTTACTCCCAGGAAGAATAATAAAATCATACTCTCTCAAGTTTTGCGATTCTCTAATCCATTCAATTAATATTGATTCTTCATTTTCTAATGGATCAAAATCTGAAAAGTTACTTATAGATGGCAATTTTATAATTCCAACTTTGATCTCAGGATTTGAGACACGTGATTTTTTTTCTATTAAATCTAAAGAATCTTCTGGGGGAAATGAATCATTTAACCATGGAATAATCCCAATAACAGGGACTTTAGTTTTACTTTCTATCCATTTTTTACCTTCTTCAAATAATGAGAAGTCTCCTCTGAATCTATTTATAATTATTCCCTTAATAAGTTTTTTTTCTTCTGGTTTCATTAATTCAAGGGTTCCGATTATTTGTGCAAATACTCCTCCCCTTTCAATATCAGTTACCAAAATGCAATTTGCATTTAAATACTTAGCAACTCTTAAATTTGTGAGATCTCTATGAATCAAATTCATCTCTACCGGACTTCCAGCCCCTTCGATAATTAAACGGCAATTTGGGCTTTCTTCATAAATAGTACTTAGACTTTTTTTAATTACTTCCCATCCTGGAATAAACCAATCTTGGTAGTAATTTTTGGCGGTTGTTATTCCTATACTTTTGCCAAGGTGAATAACCTCACTTATTGAATTGCCTTGTGGTTTTAATAAAATGGGATTCATTTCTGCAGAGGGATTAATACCACAAGCAAAAGCTTGAAGTGCTTGTGAATATGCCATCTCTCCACCTTCCCAGTCAACCCAGGCATTGTTACTCATATTTTGTCCTTTAAAAGGTATTGGTTCTTCTCCTATATTTTTTAGAATCCTGCAAATAGCAGTAACTGTTAACGATTTACCTGCTCCACTGGAAGTACCTAGGACCATTATTGGTTTCTTTATTTCGTGTAATTTAGCTTCTAACTCCATTAGTAATTTATATTAATTTTAAAATTTATTCATTAGTAAATTGAATTATAATTTGGTAAAAAATTTGTGTTAATTCTAGCCTCTGCTTCTCAATCTAGAAAGAAATTACTTGAAAATTGTCAAATTGAATTCATCCAAATATCAAGTGACTTTGATGAAACTACTATCCAAGAAAAGAACATATTTAATTTAGTTTTGGAATTATCTTTTCAAAAGGCTAATAGATTATCTGAAAATATTCAAAAAATTTCATTGCCTAAAGAAATTAATTATGGTCCTTTTGAAATACTAGGGTGTGATTCAATTTTCGAATTTAAAGGAGAAGCTTATGGAAAACCATCTAATAAAGAAGAGGCATTTTTTAGATGGAAAAAAATGTCTGGAGAATTTGGATTTTTACATACTGGTCATACTCTAATAATTGGGAATTTTGATGCAACTTCCAAAATTTTTAAAATCACTGAAATAATAAAAAAAACAGTTACTTCAAGAGTTTATTTTTCTAAGTTGGAAGATTGGGAAATCAAGAGTTATGTAGATACAAATGAACCTTTATATTGCGCGGGAGGATTTGCCTTGGAAGGAATAGGCGGTAAATATATAGAAAGAATAGAGGGTTGTTTCAGTAATGTGATGGGTTTAAGTTTGCCTTGGCTTAGAAAAAATTTATATAAATAAGAAAATTGAGCAAAAAAAAACCCTATCAATTGATAGGGTTTTTTATATGAACTAGAGATTAATCTAGATCAGGCATTTCTAGAGCTGGTTCACTCTTTCTGTCGATTCCTTTTTCGAAACCAGCAGCGGCTGCTCTGGCACGTCCTGCATGCCAAAGGTGACCAATGAATGTAAACCATCCTAGGAAGAATTGAGCTGCAGCTAACCATTGTCTTAAATTAACGAAATTAACAGCATTAGGCTCTGTAATGATTCCACCAACCGAGTTGATAGAAGCGTTAGGGGCATGAGTCATATATTCAGCAGCTCTTCTTACTTGCCAAGGCTGAATATCATTTTGAATCTTCTCAAGGCTCAATCCGTTAGGACCTCTTAAAGGTTCTAACCATGGTCCTCTGAAATCCCAAAATCTCATTGTTTCACCACCAAATATAATTTCACCAGTAGGAGATCTCATGAGATACTTACCTAGACCTGTTGGTCCCATTGTTGAACCTACATTAGCTCCAATTCTTTGATCTCTCACAAGGAAAGTAAAGCTCTGGGCTTGAGAAGCTTCAGCATTTGTTGGGCCATAAAACTCTGATGGGTAAGCAGTGTTGTTAAACCAGATGAAAGTTGAAGCAATAAAACTTGCAACGCAAATTCCACCAAGTGCATAACTTAACAGTCCTTCTCCATTCCATATGAATGCTCTTCTTGCCCATCCAAATGGTTTGGTAAAGATATGGAATATTCCTCCAATAATTGCAGTAATACCCACATAAACATGTCCACCTACAATATCTTCAATAGAGTTGACGCCGATTATTGAACCAGCCCCTCCCCATGGAGATCTAAATAGATAACCAAGAATAACTCTTGGATCTAAAGTTGGATTGACAAGTCTAACTTCTCCACCACCAGGTGCCCATGTGTCATATGCACCGCCAATAAAACACCAGTTAACTGACCATGCTAATGCACCAACACCTAATACGATCAAATGATATCCAAGAATATTTGTCATTTGATTCTTATCTCTCCAATCAGTGGAGAAAAATGGGAAATCTTCTTCAAGTTTTTCTGGGCCTGCTAATGAATGGTAAATACCACCAAAACCAAGAACAGCAGAAGCTATTAAGTGAACCACACCTGCTTGGAAGAAAGGCATGATATCTGTGACTTCACCACCGGGTCCTATTCCGTAACCAAACATTGCGACGTGTGGCATACAGATTAAACCTTGCTCCCACATGGGTTTATCAAAAGTAAAATGATTAACCTCAAAGAGCATCATTGCTCCCGCCCAAAAGACTATAAGTCCAGAGTGAGCAATGTGAGCTCCTAATAAACGTCCAGATAAATTGATTAGTCTAGCGTTACCTACATACCAGGCATAGCCAGTTTCCTCAATACTTTGGTTTGGAGCTCTTAATAAGTTATTAAAGGGCGTTTCCACGTGGAAGAACCTCCTCAGGGAATACAAAGTTTTCGTGTGGTTGATCCACAGAAGACATCCATGCTCGCATACCTTCGTTCAAAAGTATATTTTTTGTATAGAAAGTTTCAAATTCTGGGTCTTCTGCTGCACGAATTTCTTGGCTTACGAAATCATAAGCTCTCAAATTTAGTGCTAAGCCGACAATACCAATTGAAGATGTCCACATACCCATAACAGGTACAAATAACATCAAGAAGTGCAAGAATCTCTTGTTAGAGAAAGCAATACCAAAGATTTGACTCCAGAATCTATTCGCTGTAATCATTGAATAGGTTTCTTCTTCTTGTGTTGGGTCAAAAGCTCTAAAAGTTGAACTTTGAACTTTTCCATCTGTGTAAATACTTGTATCTTCATACAATGTATTTTGTACTGTAGCTCCATGAATAGCGCAAAGAAGAGCACCACCAAGAATTCCAGCAACTCCCATCATGTGGAATGGGTTTAAAGTAATATTATGAAAACCTTGTATGAACAGGATATAACGGAAGATTGCTGCAACACCAAATGAAGGTGCGAAGAACCAACTATGCTGTCCTAAAGGATAAATAAGGAAAATACTTGTGAATACTGCAATTACTGCTGAGAAAGCTAAAGCATTGTATGGTCTAATTCCAACAAGGCCAGCAATTTCAAACTGACGAAGCATAAAACCAATAAGGCCAAATACTCCATGTAATGCAACGAAGTTCCAAAGACCACCAAGTTGTAGCCATCTAACAAAACTACCTTGGGCTTCAGGACCCCATAAAAAAAGAAGACTGTGTCCCATGGCATCACCAGGGGTACTTACAGCTGCTGTTAAAAAGTTACAACCTTCAAGGTATGAGCTTGCAACTCCATGTGTGTACCAAGAGGTAACAAATGTTGTTCCGACAAACCAACCACCTATTGCAAGATATGCACAAGGAAGTAGGAGTAGTCCGGACCAACCAATAAATACAAAGCGGTCGCGCTTCAACCAATCATCGAGGACATCAAACCATCCTCTTTGTGGGGCGCTACCAACTGCGATCGTCATGAGAAATCGTTTTTAGCTTCGGGATACGCAGTGACTGTAACAAAGATTGAGAGTAATGTGGGGAAATATTTGTATATCTGAAACGCCTTGTAAAGCTTTCCTGACTTTTTTATTAAAAATTAGGTAAGAATACTCCCTTAGTTTGTTAAATTATCTTAATTAGGCCCTAAAAAAGGATAAAAATGAATTCAGATTTGACGTCTTTCGATAAAATAGAACAATTAATTGGTGGATCAAGAAAAATTTCTAATTACATTATTGGTCTGATGCTAACTATTGGGGGTATTGGTTTTCTTTTGGCCTCGATATCAAGCTATACAGGAAGAGATCTATTACCTCTAGGAAATCCTTCGTCCCTATTATTTATACCTCAAGGGATAATAATGGGAGCATATGGAGTAATAGCTAATTTATTAAATTTTTATTTATGGTATTTGGTTTACATAAACTTTGGTTCAGGAAGTAATTCTTTTGATAAATCCTCAAAATCTATAGAAATAAAAAGAAAAGGATTATTTAAAGATATTGAAATCAAATTGAATTTCGATGAAATTAAGTCAGTTAAGTTGGATATAAGTGAGGGATTTAATCCAAGAAGAAGGATTGCCTTGGTACTTAAAGGTAGAAAAAAACCACTTCCTTTAAGCGGAGCAGGTGAACTTAAGCCAATTCTTCAAGTTGAAGAAGAGGGAGCACGTTTAGCTAAATTTTTAAACGTTAAATTGGAGGGTTTAAAATAAAAAAAAATTGTTAAAATCATTAACTTTAATTCAAATTTTGTTTCTTGTATCAGCTTGTAGTTTTAAAAATGATTTTGATTCCAATTATTACTGCCAAAAACTCAAATTAAGTTGCACCAAATATAATAAAATAATTCTTTTTAAAACTTCAAAAGGTGATTTTGAGGTTAAATTATTTGGTAAAGATCACCCAGTAACAGTATCAAATTTTCTAGAAAACATACACAATGGTATTTATGTAAATCAAAAATTTTATAAAATAATAAATTACCCCAAATTAAAATTTATACACGGAGGGGTAAATCCAGAAAATAAATTTTTTATTGAATACAATCAAACACTAAATAAAACAAGTCCTTCAATACCTCTAGAAATAAAATTCAAAGAAGAAATTAAACCAAAATACAACTATCAAATAAAAAATCCTTCTGAAACTGAAAATTTAGTCTTTACCTTTGAGAGTGGTTCTATCGCTATGGTTAAGAGCGGAAAGAACAACTCTTCATCCACTGAATTTTTTTTTGTAACTAATAAAATTCCAGCACTAGATGGAAGATATTCGATTTTTGGTAGGATTATTGGAGGATTAGATGTACTTGAAAAAATCAAGAAAGACGACTACATAGTCGATGTCCAGATATCTAATTAAATTTCTAAAGAATATTTGTTGATTTTCAACATTTCTGTATTTACTCCTGAAGAGCGTTTAAGAGCGACCTTTCCAGTTCTTGCTATTTCAAGAATGCCGTAAGGTTCAAGTAATTTCTCTAAAGCAACTAGCTTCCCAGGATCCCCAACCACTTCAAGTGTTAAAGCCATATCAGAAACGTCAACAACTTTTGCACGGAATATTTGAACTATATCAAGAATATTACTACGAGTATCTTCTTTAGATGAAACTTTTAGTAACATCAATTCCCTCTCAACAGCTGCGAGATTAGTAAAATCAACAACTCCAAGAACATTAAATAACTTATTAAGTTGCTTGGTCATTTGTTGAAGAGTTTCATCGTCACCTTCTACAACCATAGTTAATCTTGAAATTCCTTTGGATTCTGCAGGACCTACTGCAAGGCTGTCTATGTTGAACCCCCTTCTAGCAAAGAGGCCTGAGATTCTACTCAAAGCTCCAGATTCGTCTTCTACAAGAACTGATAGTGTATGTTTCATATTTTAAAAAGTTTTAAATCTCTAATCCATTCATAAGAGATCCTATTGAATACTGAAGGGTCTTCATCATGGATGCAATGCCCTGAATTGGATACTATTTTTAATTTTACCCATCTATGGAAATTTGCAATCTTTTTACCAATAAATAAAGGTATGAAATTATCTTTATCTCCCCAAATTAATAAAAAAGGAACTTTTTTTGAGGTGCTAAGTTTTCTTAAAAGATAAGAGGCTTGTAGTATTTCATCTCTTGTAGACATTCCAATGCACATAGCTCTTAATGATCTAGCTGCAGTTCGCCTCAGGACTGGTTTTGTTACTAGATCTATTAGTTCGCAATCAATACTATCTTTTTTGAAATAAGCAGAATTTAGCCCTAGTTTTATTACCCCTAACTTGTTTATTAAAAATAAAATAATTTCTAAAGGGAAAAATATAAAAAATATTTTGATAAATTTATCTTTAAATTTTTTAAATAATGATTTTTTTGTAATGGACTTCTTGTTTTCTTGAATTTGGTCTGGTAAAGGCGATGCAATAACTGTTGCGATCTGATCCTCTAATGAAACAGCACATGTTAAAGCAACTAATGACCCAAGGGAATTGCCAATAAGAATTACTTTCCCAGAATTCTTTGGTCTTATGACCTGTGCAATAAAGTCTTGAACTTGATTACACCAAATCTCATTATTTAATCTTCCAATTTGTCTTATTCCAGGCTGATCTGATTCCCCAAATCCTATTAAATCCAAAGAATAAGAGGCACAATTCCTTTTTGCAAAATATTGTAAATTGTTTCTCCAAT
Organism: Prochlorococcus sp. AG-402-K21; assembly: GCA_003216775.1. GTDB lineage: Bacteria > Cyanobacteriota > Cyanobacteriia > PCC-6307 > Cyanobiaceae > Prochlorococcus_A. Next base: position 40,740 of record QCII01000004.1, on the reverse strand, counting down.
GTTTTCGACTAGCGCCAAATCCATGAAGAAAGACAATTGGAATTTCGTTATCTTCGCCTGTAACACTCCAACAAATTTTAAAACCATTCCAATTCCAGTAGTTAGGAAAGTTAATATTTTCTTCTTTAGATTTAATATTCATATATTCAAAGATTTTCAAGATATTTGCATTATCTACTTTTTTAACAAAAAAATGTAAATAGAATGTAAATTATAGTCATCATTAAATTTTACTATGGCTAAAGAAATTTTTAGTATTGCAGCAGTTTTTTGGATACTCATACCAATAGGATTGATTGGTGGTGCACTATTATTAAAGTTTCAGGGTGATTAATTCTCACGAATACATAACAAATTGAGTTATGGTCTACAGGTTAAGTAAATCTTAAATATGAAGATTCTTTTAGTAGGAGCAACAGGGACACTTGGTAGACAAATAGCAAAGCAAGCTACAGAAGATGGACATGAAGTAAGATGCTTTGTTAGAAACCCTAGAAAAGCTTCTTTTCTACAAGAATGGGGGTGTGAGCTGACGAAAGGTAATTTATTAAATTTTTCTGATATTGAATATGCTTTGCAAGATATTGAAGTTGTTATTGATGCTGCTACCAGTAAACCAGATGATCCTAGGAGTATTTATGAAATAGATTGGGATGGAAAAGTCAACTTGTTCAATGCTTGTGAATCTTTAAATGTAAAAAAAGTCATATTCCTTTCAATCCTGTTAACAGAAAAATTTAGAAATGTTCCATTAATGGACATTAAATATTGTACTGAAAAACTTCTTGAGAAGTCTGATCTAGATTATACAATCTTCAAATGTGCAGCCTTTATGCAAGGAGTTATAAGTCAATTTGCCATTCCAATTTTAGATAGTCAAGCAGTTTGGATGAGTGGAACTCCAACTAAAATCGCATATATGAATACTCAAGACATGGCAAAAGTTATTGTCGCAGCAATTAATAACCCAAAAACTCATAGATCATCATTGCCATTGGTTGGTCCTAAAGCATGGGATTCAAACGAAATCATATCCCTATGTGAAAAATTTAGCGAAAAGAAAGCTAAAATTTTTAGAGTTTCTCCTTTTCTGATTAGTTTCACTCAGAAAGTAGTTTCTTTTTTTCAAGACTCTTTAAATGTTGCTGAAAGATTGGCTTTCGCTGAAGTAACAAGTAGTGGAGAATCATTAGATGCTGACATGAGCAAAACCTACGAAATATTGGATCTAAAAAAAGAAGATATGACGTCTCTAGAGAGTTATATCAAAGAGTACTATCAACAAATACTTAAGAGGTTAAGGGAAATGGAAGCTGATCTAAATATTGAAGAAAAAAAGAGATTACCTTTTTAATATTGCAATTTTAAACTTACATAGTATATTTGTACTATGTACATCTTTGATCTATGTCTGTTTCTAAGTCTAAAAATCTTGAACGAAAACTAGATAATTTTGCAAAAGAAGCAAAAAATGAATTGAATAACGTTTGCGGATCTTCATTATGGGAAAGCCTTGGCTTTGTATTTTTTGATCAATTAGAAGATTCTGAAAAAATTGCGAAAGCTAATTTTTACTATGGTCAACTTCAAATAATTAACGAAATTAAGTTCTCAATTTAAATTTAATTCCATATTTTTACTTATTTAATTTTTCTTAAATAAATTTTGGCCAATCTTTTTCTGATAATATAAATTTAGTAAAAAATTAATTAATGATCGAAACTTCAGGTGTAATAGAAAAAGAGCAGGGCAATGGATTTTATTTGGTTACCTTAGAGCAACCTGAAGGACATCAATGTTTATGCAGAGCTGCAGGTAAATTAACTAAATTTAGAATTAAATTATTAGCTGGAGACAAAGTGTTAGTTGAGATAAGTCCTTATGATCTTTCTCGAGGGAGGATAACCTATCGAGAGAGGAATGCTGGAGGAGGTGCCAGGCCTACTACTAATAAAAATAATCCTAAGAGGAATAATAAGTAAACAGTCAATTACCTTAGATAATATTTTTTATCGCTTCTTTAAACTCACTTCTTTGTTTAACACCTTGCCATTGTTTTTTTAATAATTTATCTTTAAAAAGTTGAACTGTTGGCGTGCCATTAATACCAGCTTGTTTTGCAATATCTTGATCTTTATCAATATCAATTTCAACACCAAGCACTGCACCATCAAGTTCTTTAATTACTCTTTTTAACTGAGGTTTCAAAACATGACATGGGCCGCAGCTTGGGGAACTAAAAATTACTAGGATAGGTTTTCTACTCTCGTGATAAAGTTTCCTTAATGCATAACTGCCTTTTTGCCATTCAGAGTTTTCATCGAAAGTATCTTCATTAACTTCTTCTTCATTAAAATCTGATGAATTAAGTTTTTTTTCTGGTTCGGGTGTTTCTCTGACTATAGTTTTTGCCAAGTTTTTCTCGGCTAGCCACCTTTCGGTCGCTAATGCTGCCATGCATCCAGTTCCTGCAGCTGTAACTCCTTGTCTCCATTCAGAATCAACAACATCACCTGCTGCAAAAATGCCATCAATAGATGTTTCTGGTCTTCCTGATTTACAAGCAATATATCCTTTATTATCTAAATCAATTTTGTTGCCTAAGAACTTCGTATTTGGTGTGTGCCCTATCGCGTAAAAAAGACCCTTTACATTTATTTCCCCTTTACCTTCATGAGAGTGAATAGTTTCTATTTTCTCAAGCCATTCAGAACCATCAGCTTTATCAACTTTTGTGTTCCAATGGATTTCTATTTTTGAATTAGCTTTTACTCTATCAACCATTGCTGCGCTAGCCCTTAATTTTTCTGATCTAACAATCAAATGCACTCTGCTGCCATATTTTGTGAGGTATGCTGCTTCTTCACATGCAGAGTCGCCTCCCCCTATAACAGCTAATTCTTCATCTCTAAATTGTGGGGTAGCTCCATCACATATTGCACAAGCACTTATTCCTTTACTCCAGAATTTATCTTCATTTATCACTCCTAATCTATTTGCACTTGCCCCAGTTGCAATAATAATTGAGTTAGCTTTTATAGTTCCCTCTAAAGTTTTTAATTCAAAGGGATATGAATCAGTATTTATTGATATAACATCACTTTCGTACAAATTAGTACCCCATCTTTCTGCTTGAGCCTTCATTAGATCCATCAATTCAGGACCTAGTACTCCATCTGGGAAACCTGGATAATTTTCAACAAATGTTGTAGTCATTAATTGTCCACCAGGAATTCCACCAGAATTAAATCCTGTTACTAGCAAAGGTTGAAGATTTGCTCTAGCTGCATATATTGCAGCCGTATAACCGGCAGGACCTGAACCTATAATTACAACATTTTCTACGTTAGGATTTTTTTCTGTATTTTCCATTTATAAGCTAATTTCACTATTAATAATAATAAACAAACCCAAAAGATGTAGGACGGATTTCACTCGAACGATTTGTTATTTAATCGTTGACTTTTTGGTCTAAAAAATTATTTATTTCCTTTGGCAAGTTTAAAACAGACTCTTTTATATTTTCGTTCTTTTCTCCAATATGTAATATCCATTCTCTAAATTCCTCGGCGATTGCATAACTGTCTTCATATCTTTCTAGAGTATCCATTGCGGAAATTCTATTGGTTGCCCAACAGGTTGCAATGTCGATCCTTTTTCTAATGAAATTGTCCATTGAAACTTAAAAGTTGTATATAGATAAACACATAGAAAGGAATATTTATTGTCAAAAAAGTTACAACTTTGTACTTCCAAACAATAATTTAATCTTTAATTTATATTTGGACTAATTTTTCAGTAAATTATAAAGAAATTATAAAGAAATAGGTTTAAACTGCCTCGCTATGATTTGCAAGTAGCCTTTCAACTTCCTCAAAACCCTCTTTAGCTGAATTTATTGCAAGTTCCTCGCTAACTTTTTCTTCTGATATTAATTTTGAGGATACTTTCTTTAAAAGAGTTTCTTTCTTTTCTCTCAGTGAACTAACAATCTCTTCTTCAATTATAGATTTTATTGCTTTAGAAATTATTTTTTTGTCATTTGCTTCCTCAAATGTGCCCTGGACTAATTCTTGAATAAATAATCGATGCACCTCACTACTCCTTAAAAAGCTTTCTGTGGCATTAATAATTCCTTCAACAAGAGCTTCATCAGGTTCAGAATCATTTTCTGCAAGCTTAAATTCCCAATCTAAATGCCTTCTTTGCCAACCTGCCGAGTGGAGACTGGGCATGACTGTCTGTGAATAAGTATCAACTGACATTTCATAAATTCTCTCTGCTAATTTCTCACACCAGTCTTTACCATGCTTTTCTAGATTTTTCTGCATAGTTTGCCTTGGAACAGCGTGACCACCATGATGACTATGACATACTCCATCAGGACATTCGATTGCTTTTATACTCATTGGATTATTTAGTACTTATATATTCTAGATAGCTATTTTTTATAGAAAAGAAAATATATTATTAACAAAAATCTAAGACTTTTGACTTTCTTCAATTTATATTTAGTATGTTAAAAAAATAAATAAATTGACAAAGATACTTATTCCTTCCGAAACAAGCTCTGGTGAAAGGAGAGTTTCAGCTACACCAGAAGCGGTAAAGAAATTAAAAAGCCTTGGATGTGATGTTTATATTGAAAGTTCAGCAGGAAAATTATCAGGATTTAGTGACTTATCATATGAAGAATCGGGAGGAACAATAATAGGTAATCTAGATCAAAAAATTTGGGGTGAAGCGGACTTGATTTTTTGTGTTCAAACTCCATCAGAGGATAATTTAACTAAATTAAAAAAAGGCGCTGTTCTTCTTGGTCTTCTTAACCCATATGGTAATAAGGATCTTCTCAGGATTATAAATAACAATAAGATTTCAGCTTTATCATTAGAGTTGCTTCCGAGGATTAGTAGAGCTCAGTCATCTGATGTTCTTTCTTCACAGGCCAATATCGCTGGATATAAAGCAGTTCTTTTAGCTGCAAGTGAGTTGGATAGATATTTCCCAATGCTTATGACTGCAGCAGGCACCGTCCAGCCTGCCAAAGTAGTGATTCTTGGTGGAGGCGTTGCAGGATTGCAGGCTGTTGCCACAGCAAAAAGACTTGGTGCAATAGTTTTTGTATCCGATATTAGACCTGCTGTCAAGGAACAAGTAGAGTCCCTCGGAGCAAGATTTATAGAACTTCCTGAAGTGGATGAAAAACCTGGAGAGGCCGGAGGTTATGCAAAAGCTGTGACAGCCGAATTCCTTTCAAAACAGAAGGCTACTTTAACTAAATATTTATCTGAAGCAGATGTAGCTATCTGTACTGCTCAAGTTTTGGGTAAAAAGGCACCTGTTTTAATAGACTCTCCAATGATTGACAAAATGAGACCTGGTGCTGTGGTAATAGATTTAGCAGTTTCGCAAGGAGGTAACTGCGAAGGAACAAAATCAAATGAAACCATAATCAAAAATGGTGTCAAGCTTATAGGTGCTGGTGAATTACCTTCATCAGTCCCTTATGATGCTAGTTCTCTTTATGCTAAGAACTTAACATCTTTGATTACACCATTTATAAAAGATGGTGTAATTAAATTAGATAAAGAGGATGAACTTATTTCTGGATGTCTATTAAGTGATGAAGGAGTTGTCCTTCAAAATAAAGTTTTTGAAAATTGAGGTTTTAAGATTATGTCTTTTGTAAGTCTTCTTTGGGTCCTTTTACTCGGAAGTTTGTTAGGCCTAGAGTTAATTGGAAAAGTTCCTCCAACACTTCATACTCCCTTGATGAGTGGTGCAAATGCAATTTCAGGAATAACAATGCTGGCAGCATTAACTTTAATTGTAAAAGCAGATGGTAACGTACCACTTTTAATCATTGGTTCAGTTTCGCTAGGATTTGCTCTTTTCAACGTTGTAGGTGGTTTCTTTGTGACTGATCGAATGCTCGCGATGTTTAGTCGTAAACCATCAAATAAGAAGTAATTTTTAACATGAATATACCTGTAATCATTAAATTCCTTATTGACCTTCTAGCCGTACTTTTACTGGCTTTGGGAATTAAAGGATTGTCAAAAGTAAAATCAGCAAGGGATGCTAATAGATTAGCTGCATTTGCAATGTCGCTATCAGTAGTAGGACTACTTTCTTATTATTTGGGTACATCTGGAATTGCTATTGAGTCTTGGATTTGGATAATAATTGGATCAATTGTAGGTAGTTTATTCGGAGCAATACTTGCAAAAAAAGTACCTATGACCTCTATGCCTGAGACAGTGGCATTGTTCAATGGTTGTGGAGGAATGTCTTCACTTTTAGTGGCCTTGGGAGTAGCTATTTTCCCTATATCTACTAGCCTGGAAAATTTTGATTTTTTCAAGTCACTTATTAACGAAGTTTCTATATCTGTTTCTATATTTGTAGGTGCCATAACCTTCACTGGTTCGATTGTCGCAATGGCAAAGTTACAGGGTTGGTTGTCAACTCCGGGATGGACTCAAAGCAAAGTTAGACATTTTGTAAATATAGTTTTTGCAGTTGCTTCCTTTATTGCTTTTTTTGATCTGATAAATGGCAATACAAGCTCTATTTGGCTTCTAGTTATAGTCTCTTCTTTGTTAGGAATAGGAGTTACTTTACCAATTGGTGGGGCAGATATGCCAGTTGTTATCTCTCTGTTGAATAGCTATTCAGGAATCGCAGCAGCAGCAGCAGGTTTTGTTGTTGATAGTCAGCTTTTGATAGTGGCAGGTGCAATGGTTGGAGCAGCAGGTCTAATTCTTACTCAAGTAATGTGCAAGGGTATGAATAGATCATTGGTCTCAGTTCTTTTTGGAGGATCTTTATCTGCACAAAGTACAGCCTCTTCTGGTTCAGGAGAATATACAAATATAACTTCTTGCAGTGTTGAAGAATGTGCATTGACTTTAGAGGCAGCTAACAAGGTAATAATTGTTCCTGGTTATGGTCTAGCAGTAGCCCAAGCCCAACATACTTTAAGGGAAGTGACAAAAAAACTAGAGCAAAATGGTATTGAAGTTGTTTACGCAATACATCCTGTAGCAGGGAGGATGCCTGGACATATGAATGTACTTTTAGCAGAAGCAGATGTTCCTTACGAACAACTTAAAGAGATGGACGTTGTAAATCCTGATTTTCCAGCAACGGATGTTGTTTTAGTTTTAGGAGCAAATGATGTAGTTAATCCTCAAGCTAAAAATGATAGTTCTTCTCCTTTATATGGCATGCCAGTTCTTGATGTACAGGAAGCAAGAACGGTATTTGTAATTAAACGAGGTATGAGTGCAGGTTACTCCGGAATAAAAAATGATTTATTTGATCTACCAAATACCTCTATGGTCTTTGGCGATGCAAAAAAGGTACTGAATGATTTGATTGGAGAATTAAAGGATCTTGGAGTTGGGGAGAAATAATAGTATATCTTCTAGTTTTTCAGATTACTTAAAAAATAAGCCATTTAAAGAAGTCTTACCTTGGATAGGTGGCGACTTACAAACTTTGAGAGATACTTTTGTTATTGATTTTGGTAAACCAAAAAAAAATAAAAAAATATTCTTTCCAGTTAATAAAATTCTTTCTAAAAAATTTGAAGGTGATTATCTTCTAGGGTTTTTAGAATTACCTGAAAACTATGACACTCTTGTGGGTTTTGTAATCGTTACACATGGTTTAGGGGGCTCAACTAAACGGTTTGGTTTAAGAAGAATCTCTAGGAAATTAGCAAATAATGGTTTTGGAGTTCTTAAATTAAATCTGAGAGGATCTGGATCTGCGAGATATTTAGCTAAAGGAAATTATTGTGCCAGATGCTCCAATGATGTTATTTCAGCAATTAATTATTTTAAAAAATTCATTAATTTAGAGTTTAAAGATACCATTAAGATGAATAATCTTCCAATTTACGGAGTTGGATTATCTTTAGGTGGAACAATCCTTTTAAATGCCTGCTTAGATTACGATGAAAAAAATGGAGAAAAACTTTTAGATGGCCTAGCCTGCGTGAGTAGCCCTTTAGATTTATCATCATGCAGTATCTGTATTGAAAAACCTAGAAATTATATCTACCAAAGATGGTTACTACACCGATTAAAAAATCAGTTATGGGATGGATATAATGATGAAGGCAAAATTTTTAATAACAAGAAATTAAGAAAAAAAATTAGAAGTTTAAAAGGTATAAGAGAATTTGATCAGAAATTTACAGCTCCTAGTTGGGGATTTAATTCTTTAGAGGATTATTATATTAAAGCTTCTCCAATATTTAGAATCCAAAACTCAATAAAACAATTACCTCCAATGCTTTTTATTCATGCCAAGGATGATCCCTGGGTTCCATATAAGGATACTTTGAATTTAAGAAAAGAACCTATTGATAAATTCACTATTTTTATAACTGAAAAAGGAGGTCATAATGGTTTTCATTCGATTAATGGCTGCTGGTCAGATGAAGTCGTAAAGAACTGGTTTATGAGTATCTAGGACTATTTAAAAATGGGGTTTTTTTGAAAATCCATTTTTCTATTGGCTTACCGTTAATAATATGTGAGGTAAAAATTTCTGAAATTTTATCTGGAGAAACTTTCTCATACCAAATACCATCAGGCCACACAAGAAGAATTGGGCCGTTCTTACATATCCTTAAACAGTCAGCTTTTGATCTTAATATGTGAACGTTTTTTGTAGAGGGATCATTCTCAAATTTTTTTAAAGTCTTTTTCAGACATTCCCATGTTTTTTGACCTTCATTGCCTTTAAAGCATTTCTGTTTTGTGGGTGTTGCGCATAGTAGAAGGTGTTTATGAACCCCTTTTGTCATTTTAAAATCCCTTTTTCATACTGTCATTAAGCTAATTCTATGGCATGCATAGCTATCAAAATTATAGAAGTTTTCTTCCATCCTTCTTCCATAAGTTTCATAAATTCTTTTCTGGCTATTCAAAGATTTCTTTAACTATTCAAGAAAATAATCAATTGATATTCCTCTTGTCTCTACGGCGTCTTCATCCATATCAATATCATCGTAGTAAACTCTACAAATGTTAATTTCAGATTTTGCTTCTTTTTTACCAAGAGTAAATTTCTCAACACTTATTAAAAGTTTTGAGATATCAAAATCTTCTCCCTTATTAAATTCAAATTTGCCCCAAATTCCCTTAAGTTTTTCTACTTTGGTAACCATTTGATCATAACTAGATTCATTTTCATCTTCACTGGAATTTTCACTTATTGGATAATCCCCATCAATTGAAAGTCCTAGATTTTCAAAAGAGTTTAAGTCGTTAATACATAATTCTTCACCTGTTGCATTATTTTTTAAGATTAAGATAGGGGGAAATTCAGGCCCGCTATCATCAATATCTACATCAAAATCGTATAACAATGATCCAAAATCAGATTCATCAGCACTAAGAAGCTCATCAAATTTATCCTCATCTACCTCATCACATCCAATATCGTAGCCAGTCCCCTTAATAAATAGTGTTCGTGAACTCTTCGTATCATTAATTTTGCTAATCAAATTAGGTTGTCTTTGCATTAATGTTTTTTTAGCAGACTGAATTATTGTATTGTCCAAATTATAGTCATTGCAAAATTTTTTTAAAATTTCTATGGAGACATTTGGGGATAAAGATATAGCTTTTTGTAATGCCGTTTGATTTACTTCTATTGAAAAGAAATCACTTTTATCACCGTTCCATTCTTCTAAGAAATTGTATAAACAATCTAAAGATTCACTATTAATCTTACCTTTTTCAATTGCATTAAGAATTTCATCTTCTTTGTTTTTCCAAAATCCTTCAGGCATTACTTTGTAAGCAAGTATTTTATTTTTAGAAATAATATTTTTTTTAATTATTTTATTTAGATCAGTTTCTTGAAGATTTTCATTGAGAACTACCTCTTCTAGAATCTTTTTATCTAAAGAATTTTCTGCAAAGAAAGTTAAAAACCTATTTTCTATTTTTTCATTTCTGATCTTATTTATTATTTCATTTCTTGATAAATTCTTCCATTCAGTTGGTTTTTGATTGGCTATTTTCCTGGCTTCTTGAGTCGCATAAGCTTCTTCTGCCGCTTCACTAATTTCAGGATTATCTGATTCAGCAAGCTTTTCAATAATATCAAGATCTACTACTTCATTGTTTAATTTTTCTATTATTTGTTCATCATTCAAATTAATCCAACTCTTAGGTAACTCTTTCATTTTTTTATCTTACAATTGAACCATACATTTTAATTTTTTGAAATGGTTTAGTTAATAAACCTGCTATTTTATATCTTTCAAATTGGCTATCAGTAAGATATTTCCAGCCATTTGGCATTCTGCTTTGTAAACCAATCCTTTGAAGACACTTATCTTCATTTTTTGTCACTATGACAATAAGATCAGCCCAATTAAGTATTTCAATAATTTTATTCGGCAATTTTCTATTTTTAACTATTTCATCTGTGATGATTTTTGAAGGGATTGGATGCTCATATGTGAAACCATTATTTTTCTTATCATTTTTCTTTGAGTTCTTAATACCTCTTCTTAGACATCCTTCATTCAATAAATTATTATTATTTAAATAATGCAATGCATCCTCTGTAATTAAATACTCATCTTTTGAAAGACTATATTTAGCAACATAATTCCTTAATCCATAGCTTATTGAATGCTCAGTATAGTAATTTTCAAAATCATCAATTTCTACAATTGCTTTTATCACACTATAGATTTTTTTTTGTAATGAATTCATCGTCAATTTTGAATTTTTAGAAAGTGACCTCAAGAAAAAACTTTATTAAAGATCTAATGCATAGAAATTCACAAAGGCCTTGCAGATCCACATCTTGTTGCACTTGGCATTTCTGCATCGAAAATTGCATTGGCCTCATGCTGATACTTTGCTTCAACTCTTCTGAAGAAATACTTTCCTCCAACTGGTTGTAAACGATACTTTATCTCCCAAGTTCTCATGATGTAATCCTCAAAATAAAATAATTCTCATAATAATTATAAATATCTTTCTTTATAAATCTTCGTTCATTTGATTAATTATCCTTTTGCTTTTTAGTTATTATTAAATAAAATTTTTAGTTTTTTTTAAAGGCATGGAAGAATTCAAAGTTAATCCAACCTCCCTCGAAGGACTAACAGTTGTTATTACTGGAAAATTAACTCAAATAGACCGTAAGCAAGGGGAAGAACTAGTAAGGATGGCAGGTGGCTCTCCAACTGGTTCTATTAGTGGTAAAACAAAACTTTTGGTTGCTGGTGAAAAAGCAGGAAGCAAGCTTGAAAAGGCAAAAAACTTGGGAGTTAAGATTGTAGATGAAGCAACATTTCTAAAAATGATAAAATCTTAAAAGTTGCAATTATTGATAAATGAACTGGAATTCTGATCAGAGAGCATTAATTCAATGGATTACTTCCGGATTAAGGATCGATGAAGTAAGAGATTTGAAAGGAGATTCTGGATATCTGCTAAGCAATATGATTGCTAAAGTAACCCTAGCTAGTTCTTTTTACCATATTTCTAATGAAGCCTTAAAAGTAATCAAAGAGAGGAATATTGATTTAAATAAAAGGTATAAAAGAGCAAAGTTTTATGGAACTAAACAACCATTTGTTTATGAGCATTCAATACCCGCATCAATAGTTAGATCAAAACTACTTGAACAGGCACCATTAGAACAAACAGAAGTTGAGGATATTCTTTCTAAGGCAGGATATGTGGCAATGATCCTTAGAGAAGAGGACAAAAAATTAAGTTCAATGAAATTAGCAAGAAAAATGCCCCATGAATGGGTATGGGGTGATGATGCATTGGCCCGTTATAAAGAAGCAGAAATTAAACTTTCAAAAGAAAAACTATTAGTTGAAGGACCAATTTGTAGATAAGAAAAACTTAGTTAAAAAAATTTATTTTCTTCCTTTATCAGTATAAAAATACCTTTTTTACTTCCCTAATTTTATATATGAGGAATATTACAAATTATTTTAGACTTATAATATTATTAACCCTACCTTAAAAAGATTGATATCTTTTTTAAAAAAAACACGCAATGCCAAAATTCATAAGAGTATCAATAACAGAAACAGGAGGCGAATTTACTTGTGGAACCATTAATGATGAGGATCTTATATCTTCCATAAAAAACACAATCGATAATGGTGATATAGCATCTTCTTGCGTGCTTGAAAATGGGGAAGATTTTGATGCAGTTATGTACGATGAAAGTTTTCATTTATACGGTCCAAATATACGGGAAGCAGAAGTTATTATTGAAGAGGCATGTGTTAAAAATGAATCAGAATATGATAATCCAGATGATCTAGAATTTAACGAATTATTTGATGGCTCCATTGATGAGAGTGGGATTAAAATATTCACAACATCATGTCCTGGACATGAGGATGTTGAAGATTCTGGACTAGTGATTTATACAAAAAAATATGAGAAAAGAATTACTGCCACATACTACATTAGATTAAATGATGAAGAGATTTTCGATCCTAAAAATATTTATATTGGATTTATCCTTCTTGATGAAGTAATGGATTATGTTGAAGATGAGATCCTTGAACATTTTCTCTATATACCTAAAAATACTTTTGAATCTTATCTTAAGAGTGCATTAAAAAGTCATGGTCAAGAATTTGATGAAAATGATTTAGAAAAAGATTATGACTTTGAAGAAAGTATGCAAGAGGAAATATGGGGTTTTGATTTGACTGAAAAAATCAAAGAAAAACATAAGATAAATTCTTATTCAATTGAAGGAAAAGGCGAGTGGGAGAATGATTATTTGCAAATTTTAGACTCAGAAGAAGAAGTACTATATGAAGCTGGAGCATATTAAAAAATAAATGGCTAAACCAATCATCGTAACTATGAATAATAAAGAATCAATCTTTCAAATTAAAAAAATTGAAAGAAAAAAATTATACGGTTACAAAAAGAGATTGGCCATTGATGAAAATAATGAAGAATGCAACAGGGCTTCACTTACTGAAGATGGAAAAATATTAATTACTTCAGGAATGACTTCTCAAGGATGGTTTATTGATGGAGGCAAACAAATTGAATCAAATGAAATAGGAGCTATTGATGAATTTGAAAATGCATTAAATTTGATTCCCTCTACTTTAGGTATTAAACAAGTCTTAGAAGGTCCTACAAATCAAAAAGAACTTCTCGACCTATCTGTAACAACTGTATATTCAATATTTCCCGATGAAATATCTAAAGATCTAGAAAGTTCTTTAGATAAAGGTGAAATTTGGAAATGTAATTTTAATTTTAGAGCTGATTACAGAATGGAAACTTGTTTTATTCTAAAAAATGATAGTGGATATTTCGCTATTGTTGGTATTCCAAATCATGTTATTTTGCTATCTCCAAATGCTCTTCCTCCTGAGAATGAAGAATCTGATGAAGATGATGAATTAGACTTTGAAATGTTTTAAAAATGAGAAAGATACATATTTCAGATTCAAATTCAAAAAATACATTTGTGCATTTTGCACCAATAAAAGCCCCCTCAAATCCAGTTAGGGCTTTTCGTAAAGAAAAGGTCTTTTCAAAAAGATTTTTGCTCTCCGGAGAGAATAGTGATTATGAAAGTTTATTATCTAAATATAAAGATGAACTGCCTAATCTATTACTAGATGAAGATCCTGAATTGGATTTTGAATTAATTGGTAGACCTATTGAAAAAACAAACACAGTTTTTATAAATAAAAAAAATGAAATTATGAAAATAGCTCCAAATTGGATTGAATTAATTTTTGATAAAGATGGGAATGAAAAAGATAGGAGAATCCCTGAAGATAAATTATCTAATATTACTGATGAACTACCAATAAGATTTACAAAATTGAAATTGAAAAGAAAAGATGCTGTAAGAAAATTTGTTTTTAGCAGAACTCTTCAACTTTGGCACTCAGATGGTTTAACTTTTGAATTTCTTTTCAATATTGCTAAGGAATTAGATGAAAATGATGAAATGATGCTTCTTGGGGGTGGAGAGAAAGGTAAGGAACCTCTAATTTTTCAAAACAATGGATTACCTTGGAGAGCATTTCTTGAGGGACGTGTTCAAGATGATGCATATGCATTATTAATGCGTTTATCTAACTTAGAACTCAAATCAATAAGTTGATGAAAGAAGAAATTAATTTTGAATCAATTGCAAAAAAATATAAACATACTATCGCAGCAAAATATCGGCCATTAAAACCTGAGGAAATAAGTTTAATACCTTCAGGAAAAATTTTTGTTAGTAAAAAAATTGATGGCGAATTATGGTTAGCTTATATCGATCAAGATGGTGCTATATTATTTGCTAAGGGTGGAAGATTTATAAAAGAAGGCAAAATAATTGAATCCCTAAAAGGTTGCTTGCCAAGTAGTATAAAAAATTTAATTTTGGCAGGTGAACTATATGTTCAAAAGGATTCTAGAGAGAGAGTAGGAGATGTTGCTAAAGCTATTTCTGAACAAGATTTTAATAATTTATCTTTTGCTATTTTCGATTTGATAAAGATTGAAGGCAAAATACTTCCCTTAAATTACGAAAAAAGATTAGTAGAAATTCAATCAATTTTTAAGAAACAAAAAAATAATATTAAAGTTATAGAGACAAAAGAAGTTAATGACAAAAATTCTTTAAAAGATTTTTATGAAAAATCTGTTAAAAAAGAAAATGCTGAAGGGATCGTTATTCGTACAGGAAGTGAAATAACATATAAGGTGAAGCCATCTATTTCTATTGATGCATTAGTAGTTGGATTTACAAATAAGGTAAATGAAACAGAAAAAGTCAGATCTGTGTTACTTGGATTAAAGAGGAAGGACAAATCAATTCTAATAATAGGAGCTTGCGGTAATTTATCTGCCTCACTAAAAGAAGATCTATTTAAAAAGTTAGAAAATATTGAATGCGAAAGTAAATTCAGGCATTCAAGCAGTGATGGAAACCTTTACCGTTTTGTCAAACCTAAAGTAGTCCTAGAAGTTAAATGTACTGAAATTCAAAATGAAGATAGTAATGCTAACAATATCAGGAGAATGGTTTTAGAATTCAAAAATAATATTTGGGAACCTCTCGCGCTAACAAAAAGTGTAAGCTTAATTCACTCAGTCATAATTCGTGAGAGATTGGATAAGGATTCCGATGAAACAGATATAAGAATATCCCAAATAGAATCTTTTTTAGATTCAAAAATAATTAATGAAAAAATAAAACAAATTGAATTACCAAAAAGTAAATTAATTGATAGAAAAGTTTGGATAAAAGATGGCAAAAATGGTATTTCGATCAGGAAAATAATAACCTTAAAAACCTTTAAATCTGAGATTTGGAATGGTTGGCCAGAATGGATTGTTTTTTACTCGGATTTTAGTTCAGGGAGAAAGTCTCCTTTGGAAAGAAAGTTAAAAACAGCTCGAAATAAAGAGGAGGCACAAGAAATAGCAAATAAATTTATAGAATCTAATATCAAAAAAGGGTGGATAATTAGAAATTAATTTAAAAAATATATGAGAAGAATTATCACTCCAACTCAAATATCTATTTTTGCGATTTCAGAACTTGCTGCTGAACTTGAAGAATTAACCATCCGAAAAAAATTTAAAGATAAAATTCCTCCAAAATCCGAATTAGCAAAACAACTTATTAAAGATGGAAAAAAACATGAAGAAAGTCTTATCGAAAGTTTTCAAAATAAAAATAATGAAGTTGTAAATATTGGTAATTTCGCAGAAGAAGAGAGGATTAAAGAGACAAAGATAGCAATGATTAATGGAGCTTCCTATATCTACCAAGCATCCCTGAAAAATAATGAAATTAAAGGTTCTGCTGATGTCTTAAAAAGAATTGACGAGCCTTCTAACTTAGGGAATTGGTCCTATATTCCAATAGAATGTAAGCTTTCTTCAACTTCTAAGACAACTTTCATAATTCAATCATGCGCATATTGCGACTTACTTGGAGACTATCAAGGGCAAAAGGCAAGTCAATTTGAGCTTTATCTTGGTGGGATGAACTTTAAAAGATTTGAGACTAAGAAATATTGGAATTGGTATTCTCTTTTAAAAAAAAAATATAAAAAATTTATTGAGAATTTCAACGAAGATATGGAAATCAAATTTGTCCCAGGTAATCACGGTAAGTGGACAGATTATGTGACTGAAAAACTTAAGAAAAATAGAGATTTGATAATGGTAGCTGGCATGACACAATCACAAAGAGTCAAATTAATTAAAAAAAATATAAAAACCATAGATGATTTTGCTGCTTTAAAACCAGACAATAAAATATTTGGAAGTAAAAAAGATACGTTAAGAAACTTATATAATCAAGCCAAGGTTCAAGTCAGGCCAAGATCATCAGATGGGAAACCCAATATTGAACCCCGCGTTTGGAAAAATTCTTATTTGAAAGAAGGCAAGATTAAAAATATTATTCCTTTAAGAGATGATGGAGATGTTTGGTTTGATATGGAAGGATTTAATGATTCAGTGAAAGGAATAAAGCTTGAGTATCTTTTTGGTGCTTGTTATGAAAAGAATGGAAAAATTGAATTTAAAAAATGGTGGGCACATAATCATGCTCAGGAAGCTGAAGCATTTGAGAATTGGGTTAATTGGATTGAAGCAAGAAGAATTAAGTACCCAAAACTTCATATTTATCACTATGCAAATTATGAAAAGGACGCTATGAGAAAACTTCAACAAAAACATCCAAACTCCTTTGCTGTAAAAATAATAGATGATTGGTTACGTGAAGATTTAATGGTGGACCTTCTTCCAATTGTTAAAAATGCTATATTCCTTGGAGAAGAGAGTTATTCTATAAAGAAAGTCGAAAAGCTCTATAAAGAAGAGAGAAAAACAGTTATAACAAATGCTGCAGATTCAGTTGTTGCTTATCAACGTTTTCTTGAATCGGGAGAGAAAAAAGAAGTTTCAGAAAGTCCTCTTTTGCAAAATATAGAACTATATAATAAAGATGATTGTGAGTCGACAGAAGAATTACATACATACTTGCTTGATTTAACGAAAATATATAAAGATATAAATTTATTCGCCGAAGAAAATTTCGAAAAAGGTTTATCTAACGAATCAAAAAATAAAGAACCAAATCTTTATGAAGCAATAAATAAAATAAGTGATGAATTTTTTTCTTTTATCCCTAAAGAATTACGATATTTAGATGAAGAAAATGACTTTAATGACTCAAATCAATTATTAATGAATAAAGGTTCCTTTGATATTTCTTGGAAATCGCAAATAGTTCTTTCTCAATTATTAAGATTTCACTCTAATGAAGCAAAAGCCTTATGGTGGAGATATTTTGATAGGAAAAAGGCTGATATTTTTGAATTAGAAAAAGATCCAGAATGCATCCATGAAGCTATTTTTCAAGATATAAAAAGAGATAAAGATAAAGGCATAGATCTTTATAATTTCAAATTTGAACCATTCTCTAATTCGAAATTACAATCTGATTTCTTAGATGGAGGTTTAGAAATGGAAATTCAACAAACTGGATTAAGTCTCAATGTTCAAAAATTAGAGGAAGATTCAGGAATAATAAGTTTTAAATTTCAAGAGAAAAAATGTGAAAATTGGAAGAAAGAAAACCCAAATATAAAAGATTTTGAAATAAATAATTTCCCAGGTTTAATAAAAAATTGCTCTTTATTCAAGAAAGGAAGTGATCTTAGTAGATCATTAATTAATAGATTGCTGCCTCAAGCTGAATCTTGGATAGAAAAAAAACAATCACTACCAAAATCACTTAAAAACTTATTAGAACGTGAAGGTAAAGATGAATTAGTTGAATTAAATAATAATCTCAAAAACATAGATTTAGGATTTGCAGATCATATTACTGAGTATATGAGTAAACAAAATTCAGCAATCTTAGCTATTCAGGGACCACCTGGTACAGGAAAAACAACATTGATTGCTGAAGTAATTGAAGGCTTGGCATTAAAAAGTAAAAGAATTGCTATTTGTGCTAATAGTCATCCAGCCATAGATAACTTATTAATCAAAATAAAAGAAATTTCTGATAAAAAATCATCAGATATTTGCATTGTAAAAAGCGATAATACTAGATCCAGTTTAAGAACAGAAAAACTTTCAGAAAATTCTATAAATACAATTCAGTCCAAAAAAATAACTTCAGAAATGCTTGTTGTTGGTGGTACAACTTGGGCACATTCCATTGAAGAATCCATTAATAAGTATGATGTATTAGTGATTGAAGAGGCAGGACAAATGTCTCTTGCAAATACCGCTGTTATTTCTAGGTGCGCCAAATCAATCATTTTAGTCGGAGATCAACAACAACTTTCTCAACCAACAAAAGCTAATCATAAATTTGGGGGAGGATTATCGGTCCTTGAGTATTGGATTAATAATAAAAAAGTAGTCCCAAATAATCTTGGTATTTTTTTATCAAAAAGTTGGAGGATGGAGCCATCAATAGCCTCAATTGTTTCCGATATTTTTTATGAAAGCAAACTAAAAAGTTATCATAAAAATTGTGTTAACAAAATAATTTGGAGAGAGAAAATCAAGTCATCAAGTGGAATGTATTTTCCTAATCAGGGATTCCACTTTGAAAATATTAGTCATATTGGAAATAGTCAAACATCAAAAGAAGAGGCATTAAAAATAAAAGAAATTGTAGATAAACTTTATTTAAGTAGTTATGAATATTTTTCTAGTGGTAAATTAAAATCGGGAAAAATTACTAAAGAAGAAATTCTTGTTATCGCACCTTATAATGCTCAAGTAAATCTTCTAAGAAATTATTTGGATGATAAAGCTAGAGTTAGTACTGTTGATAAATTCCAAGGACAAGAAGCTCCTGTATCAATATTTTCATTAACTGCCAGTTCGGGAGATGATGCACCAAGAGGGCTAGAATTTCTATTTCAACCAAATAGACTTAATGTAGCTATTAGTAGGGCAAAATGTTTATCAATAATAGTGGGTTCTAATAATCTCTCCTCAACATTGGTTAACACAATAAAAGACGCTGAATTGCTAAATACTTTTTGTAAGTTAAGCGAAAAAAAATAATTTTTATTATTATAAATTATATGGATAAATCAATATTAGAAAATGAATTGTTAATCGACAGTCTCCTTTATAGGCTTGAAGAAACAGGACCCGAGAGATCACTTCCAATCATGGAATTGTTTTCAGACTCAGAAGGGGAGATAGCTATATATATGGATGGTGATTGCGATAGTTCTGATGAAGATAGGGCAATATTAATTCTTAATGAAGAGGAAGAGGAATTAAATTCTTATGAATGGAATCATGAAGGTTTAAAGGAATGTATTTCTAAACATTTTTATATGCAAAATCAATTGGATGAATCAACCTATTTTCAACGCATAAATAACCTGGCATTTGGAGATATAAGACTAATAGATGAAAATGGCCTTAAAATTGAGATTCCAAAATCCAGCTTTTTGGAAATAGTATTAAATGAAGATGTATCATGTGAATTTGAGGAATCAAATGATATCGACTTGGAAGCGATATATTTAGATAATTTGTCAATAAGTTATGATGATGGTACTGAAAATTATGCTGATTATTTTCTAAAAAAAGATCATTATTCAATTTCTAAACTTGATATCGAAGGCAATGGAAAAGGTTTATATTTCATAAAAAGTCTCGCCTTAAAACTTAATGGAGATCATGTGCAGAAAGAAGAATTTGAGCGTTTATATAAGTGCACCCTTGACTTCTTAGATCAAATACAAACCATTAATTTTTCTCTCTTACTAGGAAATAAGATTATCGCAGAAATAGAGACATATGATGCTTATATCAATATCCCACCATCCTAAAATAATCTGTACATTTAGAGAAGAAAGTGTGGACTAATTCGGAATAATATCTTGGATGTTGTATCCATAAATTGCAGGGCACTTTTTGGGCAGTCTACTTTCTAGGTTAAATATATTATTAGTTATATCCATTCATTTACGCCTGTTTGGAGAGTATCTAAATCATAAAAATCATCATCATAAATTTCATTTGATTTTTTGAAACCTTCTTCCGTCTTTTCATAAAATACAACTCCTGTACTATTGTTTTCTAATCCAGAATCTGAAATCTCGGTCTCACTTTCATTTCCGTCATATTCAACATTCACGACGCCCTTAAATTCATACCCTAATACGTTATATTTTGCTAGGCATATTTTTAATTTTCTGATATCAAACTTTTCTTCTTCAATCTCAAATTCATGTTTCCAATCTTCGCTCCCAGAAAATGTCTTAGCAACTTCTGCATAAGAGTCCGACTGATCAATTATTGAGTTCCTTATTTCTAATAATTCCGCAGTCAAAAGATCCTTCTCATTTATATTCATCTCTTTACCATTAACATTTAATGTTAATTCTCCATTAAAAAGCATTCCATAAAAATCATTACAACATTCAGCCGCTTCAATTAATTCATCAGGACCAAAACTATCATCAGAAAAAAACTCCTCAAGTTCTTTCTTAGAAAAATAGTTCTGATCATGCTGAAATAGTTCACCACCCCACCCTATAGAAATTGTTAAATTCTCATTATTAGAACCATCATTGAAGAATTTATTCCAATTCTTTATAAAAGTGTCTTTAGACATCTAGATAAAATATAATTTTGATACATAATAATTGAATTTATTTAAAGTAAAGTAATATCTTTAAAAGCATTAAAAAAAATGAACAAGGAAGGTACACTTACACCAGAATGTATTTTTGAATTCGATTATTCAAATTACGAAAGAAATTCTATTAGTAGTGAGGAAGATTTATTTGAAATTTTAAAAGATTTTTTATGGGAAAGAACTGAAATTGAAACAGAACCTTATTTAGTACTTGACCTTTATATAGAAAAAGAAGATGGGGAAATATTTGAACAAAATTTAATAGAAAAAGAAACTCCTTTGATTCCCGACCCAACAGATAAAGAACCTTTTCAACTTATTCATGAACATACACTAGAAGATGCAAGTTACCTTTTTAATTACTTCGATGATGATTCTCCTTTAGATGTAGAGTTTGAAACTTATGATAATGGAAAGCTTTTATTTGATATTAAACAAGCAGGTGAAAGTTGTGAATATGAGTCTCAAGGAGATGGAGGCACTGCTGATCAATTTGTAACTTTTAGATTTTTAGATAAAACTGGTGAAATTCAAAGTTTAAGATCTGCAGCTTTTGCCCAATTACCCTTAGAGCTTAATGAGGATAATGAAGATGAATATATTCAAAATGTTAAAGAAGTAGCAAAAAATTTTTTTAAAAACATTACTTAATAAAAAAAATACAAAACTTTAATGGTTAAAGTGTGGACTAAATCTTTATAGATCCAGCTTGTATAGATGCTCACTAATCTTTTCTAGGATATTTTTTATTTATAAATTTTCTTGTTAAAAACCAAAACTAACTAAATTATAAATTCAATTTTGAGAGTAAAATCCCTTTAATCATAATCTCATCGGTTTGTTAGTATTACATAATCTTTCCCAAGTTTCTTTACTAGCAATGCAATGCTCATAAGATGGATTTCGTTCCCTATAAACTTTTATTGCCATGTAAGTTGGAAATCCTGATTCGCTGTAATACCAGATCGTTTTTGTTTCGTCATCAATAATTCTTTTCATGATTCAAAAAAATTCTTGCAATTAATGACCTGCCCATGCGATAGAACTAAGTCCAAACAATATAGTACTATTTTTTCATAAAGCCAAAATATTTTTCAAGGGTATTAAATGAATAAATAGTTATATCCATATATTACTTTACTTTTTATAAATTTAATAATTTAATATTATTTTTAACTGATATGTCTGAGGAAGCATCTTTAGATAACAATTTTATTATATGGAGTAGTGTTCATCTAGTTCCATCCAAATAAATTTAAAATGGAAAAATCAATTTACATGAAATCAGAACCAGCGGGAAGAATTGGTTTCTGCGAATTAGACGATGATCAAATTATTCTGCTTAAAGATTCATTAAAAAATAATGCTCTTGACGAAGAGCTTGAAGAACTGAGATACGATGGCATGGATAACGAAGCAGAGGGCGTTTTCAATAATGGGGGAGAGGGTGATTTTGGTAATGAGGGAAAAATTTCTTTTAGCGAAGATATTGATCAAATTGGGCCTAGCATAATAGATGGGAAAACTTTCAAAGATGGAACTTATGCGGTCATTATGAGACTGTCAAAATGTTCATTAGAATTTGATATGTCAATTGATGAAACATTTGATAAAAATGAATTTTTAGAAATCTCTGTTCCAGTAAAACTACCATCAAACATTAAACATGAACTTTATGGTGAACAAAACTCAAATATTATTGTTGGTTTTAATTATCTAGGAAATGAGATAGAAGAATATGAGGGAGAGATTGAAGATAGAGGTTTTGAAGATCAGTTTATTTTCTTCGGAATTACAAATGGTATTTCACAAGTAATCTACAGTAACTATGAAGGGGAAGAATATTGGAACAATAATTATAATTTTTAAAGTTTAGAACAAAAAAAATTTAATTGAAGACTATTGAAGTGCAATACAAATTAGAAAAAAGCGTTAATTTTTGACAGCATAAAATTTAATTAAATAGATTAATTTTATATTGTCTCTTGCTTGAAATTTATAACAATAAATGAGTTCTTGGGAATTGCTCAAAAGGTTAAAGTGGGTTTAGTATCTCAGATGCTTTTTAATCTTAACTTTTATCCAATACTTACGTATTTTTTTCCTCTTTTAATTTCTTGCTTAACAAAAAGTCTAGCCCAGTTGTCTACTTCAAGAATATCCTCCAAGTCTGGACTTAAATTCAAATTCTTCATATGTGATTCACAAGTTTTACTTATATATATTGGAATTTCTTGAAAAGAAATTTTTTCTTTAAGGAATTGTTCAACAGCCATTTCATTAGCAGCATTTAAAACTGCAGGCATAGTCCCAGAAGATTTTCCTGCGGCATAGGCAAGTCCCATGCATGGATATTTAAACTCGTCTGGCTCTTTAAAAGTTAATTTTCCAATTTCACTTAGGTTTAATCTTTTCCAATTTGTTTTAAATCTTTCAGGCCAACTCATCGCATATAAAATCGGTAGTTTCATATCTGGCCAACCTAATTGAGCTAATACTGAAGAATCTTCCATCTCAATCATTGAATGAATAATACTTTGTGGGTGGATAACTATTTCGATATTTTCGTAAGAGGTCCCAAATAAATAATGAGCTTCTATAACTTCTAATCCTTTATTCATAAGAGTTGCAGAATCTACAGTTATTTTCTTTCCCATATCCCAATTAGGATGTGAAGTCGCATCTTCCACTGTGACATGCTTTAAATCCTCAACGGCCCAATCTCTGAAAGCACCACCAGAAGCTGTTAAATGTATGGCTCTTAATCCCTTAGGCATCTCTCCGGTTGAAAAATCTGCATTTTCATAATTGGGTAATCCTTGTAAACATTGAAAGATAGCAGAGTGTTCTGAATCAGCAGGTAAAAGCCTACTATTATTTTTCTTTAATGCAGGAATAACAATTGGCCCTGCCGCAATTAAAGTTTCTTTGTTAGCGAGTGCAATATTTTTCCCCGCATTAATTGCTGACATTGTTGGAATTAAGCCTGCACAGCCTACTATCCCTGTAACCACAGTATCTGCCTTATCCCATGCTGCAACTGTGTTAATCCCCTCTTTCCCACTCAAAACCAAGGGAGTATCATCCAAATCTAAGTTATTAATATTATCTTTTAAATCTTCTATAAGATTTTCATCCTCAATCGCAACTACTTCTGGTTTATGTGTTTTAACTTGTTCGGTTAATAAATTAATATTTCTTCCTGCCGAAAGAGCTACGGCTTTAAACTTATCAGGCTGCTCACTAGCTATTTCGAGAGTTTGAGTCCCAATTGAACCAGTAGAACCGAGCACAGTAATGTATTTCAATTTTCTCTGATATTTCTAATATCTTCCCATTTAAAGGTGTATTTAAAAAACAAAAATTTCAAATTGGTTTTTTTCTTAAAATTTAGACCCTTATCCATGTTGTTATTTCCTTTGATTGATCAATAAGTTCAATACCTTTTTCTTTTAACAAATTCCTAATTTCATCGGCCTTCTCATAATTCTTTTCCTTTTTTGCTTTCAATCTTTCATTAATAAGAGATGATATTTCTTCTTCTTTAATTTTGCTTTCTTTTACTAAATCCTCTTTTTTAAGACCAAGTACCTGAGTCAAATTTTCAAGAGTTTTAAAATTCTCAACTAGAAAAAATTTTTCATTTAGGTCTATTTCAAAACCTTTAATCCTTTGAAATTGATTTAAAAAATTTTTTAATGGTTTCGCTAAATCATAAATAATTGCAATAGCACCTGCTGTATTAAGGTCATTACCCAGAGCTTCAGAAAATTTAAGCTTTTTTTGAGATAATTCAAAACTTATTTTCTCTTTATATTCTTCTTTGATAGATTCATTTTTTTCAATAGATCTAAAAGCACCTTTTGTAAGTTCCAGAAAAGAAAGGGCTATATTAATGTTTTTCCAAGCTTCTGAAGCACTCCTTAAAGCTTCTTCAGTAAAATCAAGTGGTTTTCTATAATTCACAGTCATAACAAAATATCGCAAAGTCATAGGGCTTATACCAGACTTTATTAGCTCTCTGATAGTTTTAAAATTTTTCAGGGATTTACTCATCTTCTGTCCATTTACATTGACCATCCCATTATGTAACCAATAATTTGCTAGCTTTTTGCCATTGGCGGCTTCTGATTGGGCGATTTCATTTTCATGATGTGGAAAAATTAAATCAGAACCACCTAAATGGATATCAATAGTATCTCCTAATTCATCTTTAACCATCGCCGAACATTCAATATGCCATCCTGGCCTACCTTTACCCCATGGCGAATTAAAATATGGTTCATCATCTTTGGCTTTTTTCCATAGTGCAAAATCTTGAGGATTGAGTTTTTTACTATTTTCCTCATTATCCATTCTTCCTTGCTGATTGCTATTTTGTTCTTGTATATTTTGATTACTTAGCTTTCCATAGTTTTTATTTTTAAAAACAGAATAATAAACATCTCCATCCTTAGAGTATGCATAACCTTTGTCCTCTAGGATTGTAATGAACGAGCAGATATTGCATATATGATTCGTTGCTCTTGGCATACTATCCGGACGCATTATCCCTAAAGAATCCATATCTTTATGAAATTCAATAATATTCTTTTCAGATACTTCCTTCATTGAACTGCTTTCTTCTTTCGCTCTTTTTAAGATCTTGTCATCTATATCTGTAAAATTTTGAACATACTTCACTTTGAAATCACTGTAAATTAAAAATCTTCTCAATACATCCCAAGCTATATAACTTCTGGCATGACCAAGATGACATAAATCATAAACAGTTACTCCACAACAATAAATTTTTACTACATCATCAATAGGCTTAAAAACCTCAACTTTTTTGCTTAGAGTATTAAAAAGTTTGATCATTTTAAACTAAGTATTTCATAAGGGTTATTTTGTCTCCATCCAATTGTCTCCAATTCCAATATCAACTAAAAGAGGCACACTCAATTTTACACAACCTTCCATTGTTTCCTTAATTAATTTGGTTGTTTCTTTTAAAGAATTTGGTTCAGCCTCAAATAATAATTCATCATGTACTTGTAAAAGCATTTTTGCTGGGACGCTCATTTCTATAAATTTCCTATTAAGTTGAACCATGGCTACTTTAATAATGTCTGCACTTGAACCTTGAATAGGTGCGTTTGCGGCGGCTAATAATGATAGGGCTTCCATTCCAGCTTTCCTGGCAGTTTGTAAATCTATTTCATATGGATTCTTCCCTAATAATCTACCTAATCCATTTTTATCAAATTTGAATTCTCTTTTCCTTCCAAAAATAGTTTCTACATAACCTTTGGAAAGAGAAAGACGCTGTTGAAGTTCTAAAAATGTAAAAACTTTTGCGTATCTTTTTTTATATTTTATTAGGAAATCTTTTGCTTCTTCTGTACTTACTCCTGTTGAACGAGCTAGTTTTCTAGGTCCCATTCCATAAATAATTCCAAAATTTATCGTTTTACCAATCCTCCTCTCGTCAGGTGATATTTCTTCTTTCTCAAAAATTAGTCTTGCAGTTAAAGAATGAATATCATCATTTTGTTGGAATGCATTAATTAGTATTTCTTCATTTGCTAAGTGAGCAAGTATTCTTAATTCTATTTGTGAATAATCAGCTGATAATAGTTTCCAGCCTTTTTCCGGCAAGAAGGCTTTCCTTATCCTCCTACTAAACTCAGTTCTGACTGGGATATTTTGAAGATTAGGATTGCTACTGCTTAGTCTTCCAGTAGCAGTAGCTGCCTGATTAAAGTTTGTATGAACTCTCCCCGTCTTTTCGTTAATAAGATTTGGAAGTGCATCAATATAAGTACTAAGTAATTTGCTAAGAGTTCTATGTTTTATTAAATGTTGGATTATTTCGTGTTCGTCGACTAATTTTTCAAGAACTACTGCATCTGTACTCCAACCGGTCTTTGTTTTTCTTGATTTCCTTTTGTCTAGAGATAACTTCTCAAATAAAATTTCACCAAGTTGTTTTGGTGAGGACAAATTAAAATTTTCTTCTGCCAGTTCATAAACTTTAGCTTCAATATTTTCTATTGTGCTTTTCAACTCTTTTGAAAGTTCCTCTAAATAAGAGACATCAATTATGATCCCATTCATCTCCATTTGGGACAATACCGGCTCTAAAGGAAGCTCGATTTCTTCGAACAATTTGATTAATTTATCTGTTTCTGTTGAAAATCTTTCTTTGAAAATTTTGACAATCTTAAAAGTTAGAAATACATCATAACCGCAGTAAATACTTGCTTCGTCAATATCAACAAATGAAAAGTCTTTATTTTTTCCAACTGTTTCCTTAAATGAAGGGGGCTTAAATCCAAATAATCTAAAACTAATTTCACTTAACCCATGCTTCTCCTGATTATTTAGAAGGTAGTCTGCTAGAAGGGTGTCAAAGGTTACCCCTTTAAGATCGAGTCCATGATTAAAAAATATTTGCCTATCAAATTTAGAATTCTGGAGTGCCTTTTCTTTTTTTGGATCTTCTATCCAAGTTCTTAGTTTTGAGAAAACATCTTCAATTGATAATTGATTGGGAGTCTCTTTTTTTGTTTGATGACCAAGAGGTATATAAAATAAATCATCAATTTCTTCTCCAAGACATAATCCTATCCCAACAAGTTCCGCATCGATTGGATTTAAACTATTAGTCTCTGTATCTAAAGAAACTATCTCATTGGTCTTTACTAATCTTTGAGTTAATTTATCAAGTAATTTAAAATCATTTACAACAGTTACTTTGATTTTAGGGATTTTATTTTCACTATTTTCTAATTCACTTTTACTAGAGTCCTTTGGATTTTTCTCCTCCTTTTTAGCCACGTTATTTTTCTCAAAACCACCTTTACTAAAAGTTGAATTGAAAATATCAATTTGCCGAAGTAGTGTTGATAATTCTAATTTTTGCAGTGACTCTTTGAGAAGTTCTTGATTTATATTTTTTAATTCATAACCATCACTTAATATCAAAGGCACTTCAGTATTTATTTTTGCTAAATCCCTTGATAGATAAGCATTATGCTTATCATTTTTGAGCTTTTCGATAACTGAACCTTTTATGAATCCTTTATATTTTTTATCATTGTCATGCTGAATCTTGTCCAAAGCTTTATAGATTCCATCAAGCGTATCGTTTTCTTTTAGTAGATTAATCGCAGTTTTTGGACCTACCCCTTTAATACCAGGAATATTATCAGAACTATCTCCTGTTAGAGCTTTTAAATCAACGACTCTTTCTGGAGTAACACCTAATTTTTCTTTTACTCCATTTTGATTCATAAGGGTTGGATTACCACTTTTCGCATATGGACCTCCACCCATGTAAAGGACATAAATATCTTTTTGATCATCAACTAATTGAAATAAATCGCGATCACCAGAAAGAATATTTACACACCAACCTTTAGAAGATGCATCATTTGCTATTGTGCCCAATAGATCATCAGCTTCAAATGCAGTAATTTGAGCAATTTCAAAACCACTATTAACAAATTGCCCATCTTCAACAAATAAAATTGACTTTTCCGTAACTTTAATAGTTTGTACTTGATCCGAACTATTGCTATTAGGAATTATCTTTAAGAAAAAATCATTTTCAGCTTGAGTTACTACAGGTGCATAGGGTACTTTATAAAATTTGGTTCTAGCTTCAGAACTGAATTCTACTTTCCCATTAATATTTGCACATACAATTCCTCCTGGAGATTTAAGAATTGGAAGGTTCAGGCTTTCTTTCAAGATTAGTTCTAATTGTTCAACATCTTTAAAAAACTCATCAGGTGCAACCCCTCTATTAGCTTTATAACTAAAGTCCTCAACATGCCTAAATGTAGGTTTTTCTGTATCAAATGTAATACAAACACCCTCAGGACTTATGTTTTTGCAATTATCCAAAAGACTTTTTAGAAATCCATATGTAACACTTGTTGGAAATCCCTCTTTGGTAGTTAAACCTCCATCAATCCCTTTGCTAAATGCATAGAAGCTTCTAAAAGCAAGTGAGTGTCCATCAACTAAAAGTAAAATTGGTTTTTTAGAGTTTTCTGATTTTAAACTCATTTTCTTTTCTTAGCCCAGGGTGGAATATCAATAAAGATTTGCTCTCCAGGTTCTAATCCCTCAATTACTGAAGTTTTATTGCCACTACTAATACCAATTTCGATTTTTTCAAATTTGGGAAAATTATTTTTATCGACTTTCAAAATTCCTTTTTCGCCTTTTTCTGTGACAATAGAAACTGTTGGTACGATGATTTTTTCTTCATTACCCTCAACTTTAAATTCAAGATCAGCAGTCATTCCAATTTTAATTTCTTCAGAAATGTCTTTAAAAGATAAAGAAACTTCGAATGAGGTTACATTATTATCTTTTACAGCTCTTGTAGCTATTTTTTTAACTATTGCACTATATTGTTTTGAGGGATAAGCCTCAATTCTTACAGAGGCTTCTTGACCCTCTTTTATTCTGCCAATGTCACTCTCAGGGACTTTGGCAATAATTTCGAGGCCTTGTGACAGTTCAAAAACAAAATTTTTAGATTTAGAGTCTGAACTTAAATTTGTACTTGGGGTGACATAAGACCCTATCTCCGCATATTTTGCAGTTATTTTGCCTTTATAAGGGGCTTTAATTAAATAGAAACTTTTTTCTGCTTTTGCATCATTAAGTTTGGCTTTACTGATGTTGTAGTTGTTTTTATAACTTTCATAATCTTCTTCGCTGACTGCTCCTTCTTTGTATAAATATTCTCTTCTTAGAAATTCAGCTTTTTGCTTTTCTACATTTAATTCAAGTTCTTCAATTTTATAGATGAAGTCTTCATCATCAAGAGAAGCTAATACCTGATCTTTTTTTACAAGATCGCCCTCTTCTACTTTAATTTCTTTAATTACACCTTGCTTCCTAGGCCCAATATTGCTTGTCCTTATTGCCTTTACTTCACCACTAGTATTGATTGAATCTGAGAGGATTCCTTTTTCAACTTGAACTACAAAATCGGAAATATCTTTTAATTTATTTTTCTTGAAGGAATTGGTTATAAAAACGAAAAATATTGTTAGAGAAAGCAATATAATGCCACTTCTTAGATTTATATTTTTTTTTATTAAATCAAGCATTTCTTTTGAAAAACAGCAATAGAGAATATTTAGGAACTAAATAAACAATCAAAACGATTATAATTAACTTATCCAAGATTGGTTAAGTAAATACTATATTACTAGAAGATGTTTTCTTGATAATTTTTCCATAAATTTTTTTTCAAATGTTAAAAGCCGGTATTATTGGATTGCCAAATGTAGGAAAATCAACTTTATTTAATGCACTTGTAGAAAATGCTAAAGCCCAAGCGGCTAATTTCCCCTTTTGTACTATAGAACCAAATAAAGGAATTGTTTCAGTCCCAGATCAAAGGTTGAAAGAGTTAGGTGATTTAAGTTCTAGCCAAAATATTATCCCAACAAAAATTGAATTTGTTGATATCGCAGGACTTGTAAAAGGAGCCAGTAAAGGCGAAGGTTTGGGAAATAAATTTTTATCAAATATTAGGGAGGTTGATTCAATAGTTCATGTTGTTAGGTGCTTTGAAGATAGTGATGTAATTCATGTATCTGGAAAGGTAGATCCCCTTGATGACATTGAGATAATTAATCTAGAATTGAATCTAGCTGATTTATCCCAGCTCCAAAAAAGAAGAGAAAGAATTAAAAAACAGGTTAGAACTAGTAAAGAGGCAGCAAAAGAAGATACTTTACTAGAAAAAATTGAAGAAGAGCTACAGAAAGGACTTTCAGTAAGATCGATATCTTTGAGTGAAGAAGAAAATTTAATAATTAAGCAATTAGGCTTCCTTACTGCAAAACCAATTATTTATGCAACAAATTTGAATGAAAATGATTTGGCTAAAGGTAATGAATTCTCATCAGAAGTGCAGAGTTATGCAAGCAGTGAAAATGCAGAATGTATAAAAATATCAGCACAAGTTGAATCTGAATTAATAGAGTTAGAACCAGAAGATAAAAAAGACTACCTTATGGGTTTAGGAGTAGAAGAAGGGGGATTAACTTCTTTAATTAGATCAACATATAAATTATTGGGATTAAAAACTTATTTCACTACCGGAGAAAAGGAGACAAAAGCATGGACCATAAAAGATGGTATGACTGCGCCACAAGCAGCAGGAGTAATTCATACTGATTTTGAAAGAGGATTTATAAGAGCTCAAACCATTTCATATCAAAATTTAATTGATTCAGGTTCAATTGCTAATGCAAAAACTAAAGGTCTTTTAAGAAGTGAAGGTAAGGAATATGTTGTTAAAGAAGGGGATGTAATGGAGTTCTTATTTAATGTTTAATTAGTCATTTAAGGCTTACTATTTTGCTTTTTGAATTTAAATTCAAAAAATGAAATTAATAAAATTAGGATACACCCTAAGCAACTCCCTATTAACCCAAAAAAAATGGTTGTAAAGCCATCATCGTAGCCATATTGTAATTGTGGTAAGTGAGGGGGTATTGGCATTATTATTTTTCAACAGAATTTTCAATATCTTCAAGTAAATGTTTAGTTGATCTACTAAAACCGTTTGTTTTTAAATAGTTTTGAGCCTCTCTAAATTTTTCAGCTACTCTTTTTGCATAAGGAGTATTCATGGAATTTTGAGTCATGTTGAAAATGCGACTCACTTTATAATCTGATCTAAGTACACCCTTGATAAGTATTCAAAAATACAAGAATATAAAAATAGGATTTTTTACTTACTAAAAAATTTATTGTGAAAAGTTCTTGATTCTCCAAAATAAAGTTCTTTCAAATTAGAAAAAGTGACAATGACAAGCATATTATTAATTCTTTTTTATCTGATTGTTTTTTTTGTACTTTTATTTCTATTATTTTTTTATTTAAAACGAAATAAGAGGTCAGCCAAAAAAACAACAATTAGTCCAACTTATGTACCTTTCTTAAAAGAACAAGAATTTAATCCTGATGTAAGTACAGATAATTGGGATTTACACAAACTTAGATTGGATAAATTTAGAAGATCACAATATAAGGGATTAACTTTCTTTATAAGTTCAGAAAATAGAATTTACTATCTTTCTGAAGAAGGGGATAAAGTTTATTGCTAAGAGGAGAAATTAATTTTATAAATAGGAAAAGCCGATAGAAATTAATAATATTAATGAAGTACTTATTTTTACTTTCAGAAAAATTCTACAGGTTTATCAAATGGGAGTGGAATACCTTAAAAAATTTAAGAAGAACAAAAAGAAAAAATTTTTTTCTAAGAGGATCATTTGCTTTATTTAGTTTATTCTCTATTCTTTTTTTAATATTTTCTCCTCCTATTGTTTTTGGAATGTTATTTGGAGAGGGATTAAAATTTAGTATTTTTTTTATTTGGATATGGATTTTAAATTTAAAGTTTTTTTGAAAATTTATAATTAAATTCCCGAGATTATTTAAAATCAAGAATATATAAAATTTACCCTATGCCAAAAATATTTAAACAAAATAAGTTCGCGTTGCTGGGAGCTAATATATTACTAATTTTACTCTGGGTATCCATATCTACTTTTTTGATAAATTTATTTCAAAGTGAAAATGCGCCATTTTATATTTATAAAATTTCTTTTTTAATAAGATTTCTCCCTCCTATTTGGGTTACATGGTTTTTTTGGATAAAAAGAGGTGGTTTAAAAAGATAAATAACAAAAGCATTCTTACATATTTACTATAAAAAAAAATCAGGTAAAATCTGTTAGCTTACTTGAAATTTTCATGTAGCAATTAGGTAATTGAGAGATTGTTTTTAGCTAAGAAACAATCTCTCTTTTCTAAAATATTTTTTCTTATTAAAAAGTGCTTGTCAGTATCCCTATTGACAAACACTCATGACGATCAATTTTAATAATTAAACAGGTAATCTATTATCAATTTCCACCGCTCCAGAATCCATAAGACGGCCGATTTTGATAACCAAAGCCATATCTAGTCTTGAAAATTCAGATTGATGGTTAGTTATCCAATCAAGTTCAGTGAGATTTATAACTCCTAGAGTATTTACTTTAAGAAAAAGTATGCCTAAATTCATCTTAAAAAATTCCAGGAATTATCCAGCCGAATAAGCCATAATTTACGACTAATGCAAATAGACCCATCATTGCCATTCTTCCATTAGTTCTCTCGGCGTTTTGCCAATAAGTTTGTTTTGAATTTTCCATTTTTTTTGAATTGTAGGTTAATTAAGTAGTTAGTTTTAAACGAAACCAGGAATTATTTGACCTGTAGTTAGATAGGCTCCAACAGCAGCGATTAATCCAAGCATTGCGAATCTTCCGTTAAGAGTTTCAGCAACAACTTTTTCTTTCTCTATTGTTTTGACTTTTGTGTTTGTGTTTTTCATTTGATTAAAAGATGAATAGTTTAAATTTTCGTTTTGAAATTGCTTGGTTAGATAAGCAACGAGGATGGCTGTAAAGAATACAATTACGGCCAAAAAACCTGAAAGTGGACTCATTAAAAAATTCCAGGAATTATTTGTCCAGTTGAAACGTAAGCACCTACTAATGCAACAAGCCCAATCATTGCCCAACGACCATTAACTTTTTCTGCATTTTGTGGGTAGCTGTCGTATGAAACAGACTCATCAATGTAAGGACGTGTCTCAGTAGGAAACATATTCTGTCTGCCGCCTGATTCAGTAGTAACGTTTGAATTAGCCATTTGAGTTATGTAATTGTTAATTAATGTAACACTACTATTAACAAATGTAAAGTATTAAGCCGAAATTAAGTTATTTTCAAAATATTTATTACATAATTGTAGCATAATCGTTACAAATGTAATTGAATAGTTGTTTTTCAGGGTTTACTACGCTTTACAGACTGTTTGCAAACTAATAAGAGTTCAATTAGATGTTTAAGTATTTATATTTAAATCTTTAGAAATATATCAATTTGGTAGAAAAAACTACATCACTCTAAAATTTTCATAATTAGTTTTTAGATATACTCTATTTCACTTTATTATGGAATTCGCAAAAAAAATCATGACCGAAAAAGCAGAAAAGCTTAATGGTAAAGCGGCAATGCTTGGAATGTTTGCTCTTGTGGGAGCTTATTATTTTACTGGTCAAATTCTTCCAGGAATTTTCTAATAAAAAATCCTTATTAAATTTTTCAGGGCTTTATTAAGCCCTTTTTTAGTGGATTATGATTCCCTTTTAATTAACTAATAATTCAAATAATTTACTTATTAGAAGCTTTCTTTTTAAAAAAGTTTTATCAATATATTTTTTATTCTCTTCTTTTAAAATTTCCTGACCATTTGAGCCCAATCCTTTAAGGATAAATTCTTTATCTTCTTTAATCCACTTATCTATCATTGCCCTAGTTAACTCTATGTGGAATTGTAACCCATAAGCAAAATCCCCAATCCTAAAGAACTGTTCTTTACAACGTATGCTACTAGCGATGAGTACTGCCTTATTAGGTAATAAA
Source organism: Prochlorococcus sp. AG-402-K21 (assembly GCA_003216775.1). Classification (GTDB taxonomy): domain Bacteria; phylum Cyanobacteriota; class Cyanobacteriia; order PCC-6307; family Cyanobiaceae; genus Prochlorococcus_A. Next base: position 6,547 of record QCII01000004.1, on the reverse strand, counting down.
ATCCTATCTCCATGCCAATGTAGGACATGAAAAGGCTCTTCAAAAAGATCTTTAAAGTCTTTGTTTGATTTGTCTATAAAAATTTGATGCCATCCAATTTCTGGTAATGCTTTTGGAGGTGATCCAGATTTTAAAATTTCTACATCTCCTCCAGCCGCACTCGCAAGCAACTGAGCACCTAAGCAAACACCTATTATAGGTCTCTTATTCTCTAATTCTTTTTTTATAAAATCTCTTTCTAACTTAAGCCATGGATATCTGTCGCTTCCAATATCTTTCACTCCCATTGGTCCACCCATAATTAAAATTAAGTCACCCTTTGTTGTTTGAGGCAGAGGATTTTTATTATTTAAACGTATTATTTCGATTTTTAAATCTCTTTCTTTAGCAAATTGTTCAAAAAGACCTGGCCCCTCTATTTCTAAATGCTGCAAAACTAATAGGCGTCTTATTTCCTTCATTTACTTTCCATTATTTCAGCTGATTCAGAACAGACATTTGCGCTAAACCACTTCATAGCTTTTTCTTGGCAGGAGTCCTTATCCATAATTGTGAGCTACTTCAGTCCACCCTTTTTGGTGAAGTTCGTGCCACTTTTCCCAGGCTAAATCTATGTTTAGTTTTTCAGAGGATTTGTACCCTCCAGGTTCTCCAAGGTGATTTGTATAGAAAAGATGAGTATCAATTTTAAAATTAGTTTTTGCAGAATTTTTGCATTCTTCGAAGAAGATCATTCTGCTGCCTTCGGGATTTAGTAGGCATCCGTTTGGCTTGCTAGTGCTACAACCAAATGAGTACTTAGGCTCCATTCTTTACCTTTAATTATCTGGAAGAATATTAATACGTTTGTACTATAAATTATATCCTACTTGTTTAGCTGTCAATCCTTTTAAGGTTAAGTACTTATTTACTAATAATTATTTTGTTTTTTAATAAAAAAGGTAATTTTTTTTAAGCTTATGAATTACAGGGAAGATTTAGAAATCAAACTACAAAAAGTAACACTTGCAATGCAGGAAGTTATAGAGGATATCTATAAAACTGATAATGAGAAACAAAGAATAATTTCCAAACTTATTGAATTTAAAAAAGCAATCATTTCGAAGGGTATCGAACTTAATATTGAATTAGAGGCAGCCTAGAAATATTGAGTATCCCATGAATGTTTAATAACTTTTAGAATTAATGTTATTAACAAAGAAGGTTTAGTTATCAAATGCAGCCTGGTACTTTTGAATTATTGATTCTAGTATTTATCTTTTTAGGTCTTCAAGCTTGGTGGATTATCCCAATAATAAATAAAAATAATAAATTGAATAAGAGAGGTAAGGATTTACGAGAGGAAATTAAGCAATTAGAAAAGTTATATAAAAAATAAATTAGTTTATTACTTTTAAAAACTAACTACTATGAGTGAAAACAATATCTAATGAAATTAACAAAAATTATTCCATTCATATATCTTTTTATTGGGACTTTAGCTTTACCATACCCTTCTCTTACTGAAGAAAAGATTGAAGTTATACCCCTTATTCAAAGTTCAAAAGGACTTAGTGGTAAAAATTTTAATTATCTCGAGGGTAAGCCTGAATTAAGACTCTTAAAAGTAAAAATTCCGGTTGGATTGAAAACTCCTATTCATACTCATCCTTCCCCAATGTTGATTCATGTCACCAGAGGAAGATTAAAGCATGTGAGGGGTGAAGAAATTAATTTCTTTAAAGCAGGTGATGCATTTATAGAGAGTAATAATGGAGGCCCCCACTATGTGAAAAATGTTGGAAAGAAGCCGGCCATACTCCATGTTGGAGTTGTATCAGTAGTTGGAATGCCTACGGCCATAAATAAATAAGATTTTTCTCAAAGTTGTTTAATCTGGATTTTAAGGATTGAACTTTTATGAAGAACAGCTGTAGTGAGATACTCCTCCACAGTTAAAGTACTGACTTGGCTTTAGTCGATTATATTTTTGATCTATTTCTGAGGATTGTTCTATATATGGATTGCTAAAAACATCTTGCAACTCTTTTATTTTGTTGTAATTTCCTTTTTCAGCTTCTTCATATGCAGGAACGACCATCCATTCGCGCCATGTATAGACTGGGTTAAGGGATTTCATCGATTCTGATTTTGCTTTAATATTTGCCTCTTTCTTTAAGACTGATTGCCAGTTTTCATGCCAGACTTCCCATCTATTATTGAGCTCATTATTAATTGGTAAATAAAAACTGTCTTTTAACGAATCTAAGTTATCTGGTATTTCAGAGAGTTTACGGAACAAAATTGTATAATCTGCTTTGGAAATGACCATAAGATTAAAAAATTCATTTACAAGAGTTTCGTTGTAATGTTCTAAGCCAAGCTTGTTTGCCCACATTTTCTTCAGCTTTTTGTTCATCAATTCTGCAAAATCCTTTTCGATTTGATCTAACTTTTCTTGATCTTGTTTGCTTTCTGAAAGTAACGGACTTATGGAAGAGCAGAATGTTTTAAAGTTGATTCCCGCAGCCAAAGGTTGGTTAAAAAATGAGAAATGTTCTCCTCCACCTGTCCATGGTTGAAATCTTGGGTCAAATAATTCACAGAATCCAAAGGGTCCATAGTCCAAGGTGTAGCCTCCAGCAGCACAATTATCACTATTGAAGTTGCCCTGGCAATAACCAACTCTCATCCAGTTGGTTACAAGAGATATAAGTCTTGATCTATATAAAGAAGCCAGTTTTATTACCTTACTTTCAAGTGAAATCTCATATTCAATTTCACCTTTATAGTTTCTATCAATAAGATGTTGAACTATCATCCTTAGTTCACTGAGGGCCTCTTCATGAGCATTATTGCGAACCCGTCTTGCAAAAAGTTCAATCTGGCCAATACGTAAAAAAGATGGAGCGACTCTCGTAGTAATTGCTGCCTGATTATCAATCATGATGTCAGGTTCAAAATACCTAGAGCCTTTGGAATACCATGGCCTCCTAACTTTTTCTGATTTTGAGACAAAAAGTGTTAAAGATCTTGAGGTGGGAATTCCCAAGGCATTCATCAATTCCTGTGCAAGAAATTCTCTAACGCTAGACCTTAAGACAGCCCTACCATCTGCTCCACGACAGTAGGGAGTTGGGCCTCCTCCTTTAAGTTGCATCTCCATTCTTTTCCCATTGAATAAACCTTCAAAAACAGAAATTGCTCTGCCATCGCCATAACCATTGCCAGTACCAAAGGGACATTGTTGGGTATATTCAGTCCCGTAAATTGATAATGCATAACCTGTTGCCCAACCAACAGGAATCATTGGATAATCAGCAACAGAAATATCACCTGAGAAAAAACTACAAAATTTCTGGTCTTTTGTAAGATCTGAGCTTAGTCCTAGTTCTTTAAAAAGTTTCTTGCTATGAGAAATATATTTTGATTCTGGAATTGGAGTTGGAACAACTGGTACGTAATGGCCTGAATATACTGAACGCGGTTTATGATCATTTCCATCTTTTGTTGATTGAGGATCTGCTTTAAGAGAATTCATAAAAGAATAGTCAGAAAGTTTAGAAAATTCAGAAAAATTTTCCGTAAGCTTTTCTTTTAGTGAATCAGACTTGGTTGACATTTAATTTGTAATCTATTCTTGATTGCGTTGTAATTTCTTTAAATTTAACACCTAGATATATTTTATATATTTTCTATCAGGGATTGTTTCTACTGATACTTTTTAAATTAAATAGAAGTTGAAATTTAATATTTACACAAAAATGTTCCGCAATAAAACATTTTCTTGAGAAAAATTTTACACTTTTAAAAATCAAAAAAGAACTTAGCCAGCATATTAATTTTTTAATTAAAAACCATTGCAAATAGATATTTATTGACTTGTATTTTTTTAAGTTTGCTCAAAAATAATGCGAAAAAGTAAAACTATTTAATTATTTTTGATTTCTACCCCTCCCCCTATTTCCGCACTATATTAAATGTAAAAATTTTCTAACTTACCCAGCCTTTTAGCAAATCAAAAACACTAATAAATAGTCCAAAACCAATAATTGGAGGGGCAACCCATCTTGTCATGAATTTTAGATAACGGGTAGTTTTGATTCCAACTTTTGAATCACTAAGTTCTTCATTGAACTTCCCTGGGACTACCCATCCCATAAAGAAAGTTACCAAGAATCCACCAAAGATTAGTAATACACCTCCAAAAATAGAATCAACTGTTCCAAGAATATTTAAGTTCAATGCAGAAGGAATGCCTGCTAAGAATAAGAATAGTGTTATCAACCAAACCGATTTTTCTCTTTTAAAACCAAATTTATCCATTAAAGAGGAAACTGGAACTTCTAATAATGAAACAGATGAAGTTATAGCTGCAATATAAGCTAGTGCAAAAAATGCAACAGCTACAATTCTTCCTGCTGCTCCATAAGAACCTAGGCCTGTTGGAATTGATATGAATAAAGCACCAACAGTGGATTCAGAAATAGCGTCACTTAAACCGAATGTTAAAACTATTGGGAAAGTTATAAATCCAGCCATTAGTCCAACCAAAGTATCTAATGATGCGACTCCAATACTTAGCTTAGGAAGATTACTTTTTTTATTTAGATAAGAGGCATAAGTAACCATAATTCCAATCCCTAAACTTAATGAAAAGAATGCTTGTGTAAAAGCATTTCTTATTGTTTGAGGATTTCTTAATTCATTAAAATCAAACTTAAGTAGAAATGTCTTATATCCTTCCCATGCGCCTGAAAGTGAAGCGGCCCAAATAGCAAGAATTACAATAATTATGAAAAGGATTGGCATGAAATATCTAGTAACCTTTTCTATACCTTTTTTTATACCTGATGAAACTATTATTGCTGTAAGTATGAGACTTAATAAGTGCCCCAATAAAACACTGCTTCCACTACTAATCGAGCCAAAGAAGGTTTCCGCTTCAATTATATTCTTCGGCAATCCAAAAAATATAGAATGGAACAAGGTATCTGCTGTCCATCCCATTATGACTGAATAATACGATGCTATTCCAAGGGGAGCTATGAAGAAAAGAATTCCTAATGGATACCAATTTTTCCCAGCCAACTTAACAGGTGCAAGTAATGTGCTTGCCATCGCGTTTCTACCTAAAGCCATTTCAGCAACAAATACCGGAAGACATACAATTAAAACGATCAATATATATAAAAGTACAAAAGCAGCCCCTCCACCTTGAGATGCCCTGTAAGCAAAACCCCAAAGGTTGCCTAGACCTACTGCACTACCAGCAGCTGCGAGAATGAATCCTAGCTTACTAGTCCATTGTTCTCTTTGAGAAATTTTTGAGTCCAAAATTAAAATCGTTTTTTATAGTTGATTTATAACTCATAAATAAAAATTAGTTAATACTTTGCTTAATAAAAACTAATTTTTAGATTAATTTTTTTAAGAAAGATTTAGAATTCAAAAACTTTTATTATTCTTATGACTATTGAAACGACTATTCTAGATTTTCAACTAAGTAATACCTTCGAGGATTATGAATCACATATGAATGCTAAGGAACAGTAGATGATGTTTAAAGAAATGGGTGTTAAGACACTTTATATTGGCAAATCACTAGATGATCCTCAAAGGGCGACTGTAATTTTTCAAGGACCAGAAAATGTTCTATATGAAATTTTTATGAATCCTGAAACAAAATCTATTGTTGAAGCTTCAGGGCATATTTATGTAGGCACAAAAATAACTCGCTGGATCTCCTAAAAATAAATCTTTTATGAATTATCAACTTTTAATTGAATCATATTCTTTTGGGACAACCCTTTCTGAGCAAGAAATAGAACTCTTAAGTATTGAACTTGAAACTCAAATCATGAATATTAATATATCAAGAGAATTTGGCTGTTTTAAATCGGCCCCCTCTCATATTTGTGCAGGTCTTAATTTAAAAAAAGATACTTATTGGATTATGTGCCTTGCTGAAATATTAGATTTACATAAGCCCCCTCAATTTGGGAAAACGAAAAGTGTTGAGGTTTTCGATTTACTTCTTGAAAAGGGACTTGTTATTGGTTAATAGTTCAATTATTTGAGTATTAAAAAATAATTTGTTTTTTTTTATTCTGATAGGATTAATTTAAATTAAAAAAAAAATGGAAGATTCTGGTGAATTGATTTTGGAAAATATTATTAAGCTGACCAGATCAAGTGAAAAGAAATTTAAACTAGGAAATTTTAAAGGCGCTTTAGAAGATAAAATCAAGGCTAATGCAATATTAAAATCTAAATCTTGTGATCAAAAAATCATTAAAAAATATAGGGAAGAATTATCTACTTTGTATTCTTCAAAATTCGATCTTATCTTTGATCATAAGCTGAAAATTGATGAAATAAAGCTAAATGAAATAGTAAAAATGTTGGAAAGTAAAAGTGAGGAAAAATTAAAAAATCTCGATTATAGAGGAGCAATAAAAGCCTTAAGAAGGGCAGAAAAATATATATTAAATTGAAAATAATCTAAATTAAAAATATTTTTAAGAAGTTTTGCTTATTGTGTTTTTTTTAGCTTAGTTTAAATTTG
>QCII01000003.1 GCA_003216775.1 Prochlorococcus sp. AG-402-K21 | reverse complement strand
CTCAGCTGCAGCCTGAAGAATGGGATGACCAGCACCTATTAGATTTTTCAGTTCAAGAATAAGATCATCAAGATCATTTTCAACTGGTTGTAGTAGTTCTGTTACTGTGTTCATGATTGACCTCAAATGTATTCTAAGAAATCAAACATTGCTTCGGAGGTTAACAACCCTAATTTCTTTATTAATTCCAAACCAGAATCTTACTTTTTTGGAAAATACATCTTTTTCTGAAGTTACAAAGAATTTTACATTTTCGTAAGAAAGACTTTCGTAGCGATCAGTTTTAGGAACAGCAAAAGATTTATTAAATTTTTTTATTAAAGATGTTGATGGATCAACAATTTTTATATTAGGGTCAATTTTTATTCTTAAAAAGTCATATATCAAAGGGTAATGGCTACATCCGAGTATTAATTCTTCTATATTTTTTTTAATTAGTGGACTTAAATACAAATCCGAAAGGTAATTTAACTTATTAAAATTAAGTTTTTCTTTTTCAATTTCCGATACAAAGTTTGGGCATTCTTGCTGAAATATTTTCAAATTCTTTTTTTTAGAAGCTAAAGCCTCTTTATAATAGGATGATCTAACTGTTGTTTGCGTTGCTAAGACCCCAATTATTTGTTTTTCAACTACTTCCGAAACTGAGTTTATAAGATCAAAACAAGGGACTCTTAGTTTATCCTTTAAGATATCAAGTGCACATGCATTTGTAGTATTGCAAGCTACTAAAAGTGCATCCAAATTCTTATCTTTAAAAAAAGTACAAATCTCTCTAGCGATTAATCTTATCTCTTTAAAATTTTTATTTCCATAGGGGATTCTTTTAGTATCAGCCAAATAAAAAACTTCTATATCTTTACGTGTTCTCAATAAAGAATTAAGTATAGTAAATCCCCCTATACCACTATCAAATATACCTATTCTAAGATTCATCCTACTTTAGAAAGATATTCAAGGATGCCTTTTGCAATAGCATAAGCTATTCTTTTACGATGTGAAGTTTTTTCTAATCTTCTTGCATCTAATCTTCCTGTTAAAAATCCAATTTCCACAAGAACCGCAGGCATCTTAGTATTTTTAATTACGTAAAATCTTCCTTGTTTAACTCCTCGATCAGGACTTCCAGGGGAGACCCTTAGAATTTGTTTCTGAATTCTTTTGGCGAGTGATTTACCTCTCCACCCTCTATAATAAAATGTTTCTAAACCATTAATATCCCTTCTTTTCCCTCTTGATGCATTTGCATGAATACTAACAAAGATATCAGCTCCAGTATTGTTAGCGAAAGAAACTCTTGGAGGTAAATCCAAATCAACTTCATTTTTTCTAGTTAACCTTACTTTGACACCTTTCTCCGACAGCAAATTTTTAACTATCTTAGAAACCTCTAGTACAACATCTGTTTCCCTCATACCACCAATACCTATTGCACCTGGATCAGGTCCTCCATGCCCAGGATCAATAACAACTAAAAATTTGTTTTGTTTTACGTTTGGCAATTGCAAGTCATTAGTAACCATTCCCCTGTTATAACTCGAGTTCTGATTTGATTTAATATTTCTTTCTCTTTTGTGAACTACTCCTTCACCAATCTTCTTAAATGAATATTTTGGAGTGAAAAGTTTCATTCTCCATCTATTTTGATCTAAGCCAACCATTCGCCAAGTCAAAGGTGTCAAATAAGTTCCTTCTCTAAATTCAATTACTAGTCTTGTTTTGCCATTATTTGGTTTACCTAATCTAATTTCTTTTATTGGGCCATTACCTTTTATTTTCCTGGGATTTTTTAATTCCCCGGGGAAATCCACCCAGAATCTATCTCCATATATTTGGTTTGCCTTCTGAAAATATGCTTTTAAATTTGTATTTGATTTAGTTCTTAATTCTAAAACCCCATTGGTTCTTATCACCCATGCAGCGAGCGCACTTGAAGATTTAAGCGGGAGGATTGTTGAATTTAGAAATAAAAAAATAGATAAATAACGAAAAATTTTATTGTTTAAAAACTCTTTCATTAGTTTGAAAACAATTTATTTTTTCTATGTTTAAGGCTTGGCATCTGTTCCCTAATTTTTTTTACTCTTTCTTTATCAGCAGGTGCTATTGCAGCTCCCTGAGTTTTTCCAGCATCAGATAAAACTGTACCCCAAGGGTCAATTACCATTGCATGGCCATGACTTTGCCTTCTACCATAATGAATCCCAGTTTGTGCTGGAGCAACTACATATGCGGTATTCTCAATGGCTCTTGCTTGTAATAAAATTTGCCAATGGTCTTTTCCAGTAAATGCTGTAAACGCTGCAGGAATCATAATTAGATCTGCACCATTTGCAGACAAATATCTATAAAGTTCAGGAAATCTAACGTCGTAACAAATCGATAATCCTATTTTGCATAAACCTGGGACATCAACAACAGGTGGATACTCCTCCCCCGATAAGATAGTAGATGATTCCTTGTATAAATTTCCATCTGGCAAGTCAACATCAAATAAGTGGATTTTGTCGTATTTTGCCAAAATCTGTCCATCCTTCCCAAATAATGCTGACCTGTTAAAAGTATGACTGTCATCACCAGCAGGAACAGGATACCCCCCTCCCAAAAGAAATACTTGATATCTTTGTGACATAGTCTTGAGGAAATTTGCACACTTTTTTGACAATTCAGAAGCTAGGCTAAGTTTCTCATCATCTCCTCCTAAAAAAGCAAAATTTTCAGGCAATCCTATTAATTCTGCACCTCTTCTAGCCGCCAATTCAATCTGTTCTTCTGCTTCAGCAAAATTTGCTTCAACATTTGAAGTACTAGTAATTTGCAATGCAGCTACCAAAAAATCAGTCAAGGCTTTACTCCTAGTGAACCAATTCGTAAATTATGAGGCACGAATCACACCTCTTTCAACTTGAGCAGGAACAATGTCTAAGCAATCAAGTTCAGAGCAACATTTAAAATCTTCTTCATAATCTCCAAGACTTGTCAATCTTTTGCCATGGGTTGCTGTTTTTAAGCATTTTAAAATATCATCTTTCCAAAAGTCCCAGAGTGACAAAGCAGCCTGTAATTCGTCATTAAGAATATTGACTTCAAATTCACAGTTTTTTACTAAGTATGAGGCCAAAGCACCAGCTGCTAAAGAATCCTCAAGTGAATATGAGCCTTCCCAGCCACTACCAAGTATTAAAATGTTTTCACTTTTCAAAGAAATAATTTTATCAGCAACTGCCTTCCTATTTGGGAGTCCCATAGCAAATAAATGCTTTGCATCTTGAACTTTTTGCAATGATTTAGTCCCATTCGTGGTACTCATAAATAGTCTTTTACCATTAACAACTTTTTTTGTAACTGATAAAGGAGAATTTCCTAAATCAAAACCCTCAATTTTCTTTCCGCCTCTCTCTCCAAGCATTAGCATTTCATCAGCTTGCCACTTGATCGCAGATTCTTTCAATAAATCTAGATCTGCGAAAACTTGTATTGAGTCAGCTCCATTTTTTAAAGCCCAAGAGATTGTGGTTGTAGCCCTTAAAACATCAATAACCACTGCGATATCAGGACTTATTTCAGGAACATCATTTGCGACGTGATAATAAGTAAGATTAATGATCAAATTTTTCTCTTTTTTTATTATAGAAAACAGTTACTTACTTTGAATATTTTTTATTTAAAAACAAACTTATTGATAATATATATCTAATTTGTATTTAAAAATTTATCAAATATTACTTTCAAAATGAATAATATCCGCACAATTAAAGGTGGAGGGAATTTACAAGGAAAAATAAAAGTACCTGGAGACAAATCTATCTCTCATAGAGCTTTGATAATAGGAAGCATTGCTCAAGGTGAGACTACTATAGAGGGTTTTCTACATTCTGAAGATCCACTATCAACTGCTGATTGTCTAAGGAAATTAGGTGTAAATATACCAGATATAAAAGAAGATGAACCTTTTAATATTTCAGGTGTGGGGCTTGATGGCATAAAAGAGCCTAAAGAGATTCTTAATTGTGGAAATTCGGGAACCACTATGAGGTTGTTGATGGGGTTATTAGCAGGTCAAGAAGGTAAGAATTTTATCCTCACTGGGGACTCTTCTCTTAATGAGAGGCCAATGGGGAGAGTCGGCAAACCACTATCTCTGATGGGTGGCAAAATTTTTGGTAGGGAAGGCGGCAACAAAGCCCCCATCTCAATTGTTGGGAATAAACTGAAGGGATGTTTTATTGGAACGCCTGTAGCAAGTGCTCAAGTAAAATCTGCAATATTATTGGCAGGCCTCAAAGCTTCTGGAACCACTTCAGTAATTGAGCCAGCATCCTCTAGAGATCATACCGAAAGAATGTTAAAAGCATTTGGGGCAGAAATAAGTATTAGAGGTGAATTAGGAAGAAATGTAGTAATAAAGTCAGGTCGTCAATTAATTGGTCAGAGAATATTAATTCCAGGAGACATAAGCTCTGCATCGTTTTGGATGATTGCTGCATCTATTGTCCCAAATTCAGAGGTATTAATTAACAATGTTGGATTAAATCCCACTAGGACAGGGATCCTAAATGTAATGGATTCAATGGGATGCAATTATGAAATTTTAGATAAATCAACTATTGCAGGAGAAATTATTGGATCCATTAAAGTAAAGACTGCAAATAATTTAAAATCATTCACTATCGAAGGAGACATCCTACCAAAACTTATAGATGAAATTCCTATCCTTACTGTAGCCGCCTGTTTTTGTAATGGAGTCTCTGAAATTAAGGATGCGAAGGAATTAAGAGTTAAGGAAACAGACCGCTTAAAAGTCATGGCAAGACAGTTGCGCAAATTTGGTGCTGAAATAATTGAGAAAGAAGATGGACTAATAATTAATGGTCAATCAAAATTTTATTCTGCTGAGGTAGACAGTGAGACGGATCATCGAGTATCAATGAGTCTTGCTATTGCTTCACTTCTTGCCAAAGGTACCTCAAAAATATTTAGAGCAGAAGTATCTAGCGTCTCGTATCCCACTTTTTGGGAAGACCTTACCAAACTAACTAACTAACTAAAAAAATTTTTGTCTGAATTAATAGAAGTTTTAACAAAAGATGGGACATACTCTTTAAGAAGTGAATTTTTTCAAGAAAATTTCCATAGCTCATTGGGAGCATTGGAAGAAACAAAAATTAAATTCACAAATCCATCTCATTTAAAAAGATTTAAAGGTAAATCTCTTAATGTTTTGGATATATGTTTTGGTTTAGGGTACAATTCTGCTTCTTTATTAAATGAATTAATTAAACAAGAATCGTATTTGAATTTATATGCTTTGGAAATTGATAAAAAGCCACTTGAATATTCGCTCCGAAGTAAATCTTTTCTAAAATTATGGGTTCCAAAAGTCCAAGAAATATTTGAATCATTGTATCGGAACGATTACTTTGAGGATCAATTTTTCAAATGTGGAGTTTTGTGGGGGGATGCCAGAGAAGAAATTAATACTATTCCTTCAGGTATTAAATTCGACCTGATTTATTTAGATGGTTTTTCTCCCCAAAAATGTCCACATGTTTGGACGCTAGAATTTTTATCGAAGGTGACAGAAAAGCTTAATCCTCGGGGTTATTTAATAACTTATTCTTCTTCAGCGGCAGTAAGAAAGACATTGAGAAATCTTGGTTTAGAGATTTTTAATATCAAACCATTGTTTAATGACAAAACTTGTTGGAGCAAAGGGACTATTGCGATAGCAAAATTTGAAAAGAATAATTTGAAATCAAATTTCAACTTTGAAAAGTTATCTATAATGGAAGAGGAACATCTCTTAACTAAAGCTAGTATTCCCTATAGAGATCGAGATTTAAACTCAAGTAAAGACGATATAATTAAAAAAAGATTAGATGAGCAATTATTTTCAAATCTAGGATCCTCAAAGGAATGGAGAAAGAAGTGGGGAATGACGAAGTCGGCCTCAAAGGGTTAGATTTATATATATCTTCAAAAAAATATGTTAAGTGTTGCGATATTGGCTGCAGGAAAGGGCACTAGGATGAAGAGCTCAATACCAAAGGTTCTACATAAAATTTCTGGCAAAACTCTTTTGCAGAGAGTAATTGATTCATGTATTGAATTAAATCCTGATAAAATTTTTGTAATTACAGGACACAAATCAAAAGAAGTACAAGAGTCAGTCCTAGATAATAAAAAAATCCATTTTGTTATTCAAGATCCTCAATTAGGGACTGGTCATGCTATTCAGGTACTTTGCAAAGAAGTTAAAAAAAATGAAGGAAAACTTTTGGTACTAAATGGGGATGTGCCTCTCATAAAACCTAATACTCTAAAAAAGCTTTTAAATTTACATGACTCAAAAAATGCAGATATTTCTTTAATAACTACAAAGAAAATAAATCCTTATGGTTACGGCAGAGTTTTTTTAAAGGGGGATTTTATAGAGAGAATTGTTGAAGAAAAAGATTGCAATACTCAGGAACGACTTCATTTATTAATAAATGCAGGTGTCTACTGTTTTAACTGGAAAAATTTGGCAAAAATAATACGTTCCTTGCAAAGTAAAAATAAACAGAAGGAAGTTTACCTAACTGACACAGTATCCTTGCTGAAGACTTCCTTAAGCCTGGAGTTAGAGGATAATGGAGAGCTACAAGGAATTAACAATAGAATACAACTATCAAAATGCGAAGAAATTATTCAGAATTCAATTAAAGAAAAGCATATGCTTAATGGGGTAACATTAATAAATAAAGCAAGTTGTTCAATTAGTGAAGAAGCCGAGATTGGCAGAGATGTAATCATAGAAGCTAATACTCATATAAGAGGAAGTACCAAAATATTGAGTAATTGCATTATTGGGCCAAATACTTTTATTGAAAATTCTAACGTGGGGGTAAATTGTGCAATTTCGAATTCCACTGTTTATGATTCTCAAATAATGGATCATATAAAAATTGGCCCCTATAGTCACATAAGACCTAAATCTAAAATATCTTCCTACGTTAAAATAGGGAATTTTGTTGAAATAAAAAATAGTCAATTAGATGAAGAATCTAAAGTAAACCATCTAAGTTATATTGGAGATTCTATTATTGGAAAATTTACAAATATAGGAGCAGGTACTATTACTGCAAATTTTGATGGTCAGAAAAAACATCAAACAAAAATTGGTAAAAATTCTAGTATTGGAGCAAATACAGTTTTTGTGGCTCCTATTAATCTCGGGGAATCTGTTACGACAGGTGCTGGGTCAGTTATCACTAAAGATTCAAAAGATAATTCATTAGTAATCTCCAGAACTAAGCAGGTAAATATAGAAAATTGGGGAAGAAAGAAGCCTCGATCTAATTAATAAATTCAATAATCTTTTCAAGCTCCCAACATCTGCTCCCTTTAATAAGTATAGAATCACCCTTTTTTGTAGATTTATTTATCTCTTTAGGTACATCCTTTATATCGTTTAAAAAAAGAAATTTTTTATTATTTTTTAGATAAGATGAGTAACCGTTTTCACTCTTTTTATCACAAATAAATATACACTTTACTATATTTGAATTATTTATTAGGTCGAATATTTCTTTGTGGTATTTTTCAGATTCATCCCCCAATTCTTGCATACTACCAAATATAAAAAAATGACTTCTCGGCTTTTCTAAGAGGTTTTCAATACATGCTTTCACTGATTCCGGGGATGCATTATACGATTCATCATATATTGTCGTTTTAACTGAGTTAAAAATTCTATTCCTTCCTTCTAAAATTTTAAAATCAAACTTACTAAAACTTTCAAAATCAATTCCTAGCTCTTTAGCAACTGCATAAGCAAATAAGAAGTTTGAAGCATTATGAAATCCGTCAAATGAAATTTGAAAGGTATTTTCTTCAATTAAAATTGTCTTATTCGATGGATTATAAAATCCTTGCAAAGTATCATCTTTCTTAAAACTTTTCTTTTGTTTATCAATATTTAATAATTCTACTTTTATTACTCTCCCGCTCCAGTAATCTTTTAAAGTTTCCTCTAGAAATAAATCATCTGCTGGGATTATTACAACTCCTTTTGGATTTAAAAACTTACTAATTTCACACTTTGCATGAGTAATATTTTTTTTCGAGCCTAATAATCCAATATGCGATGTCCCAATATTAGTAATGACTGCAATATCGGGCTCACTATATTTGGATAAATTTTCGATCTGGCCGAGACCTCTCATTCCCATCTCAAGAACTAAAGCTTTATCTTCTATATCTGCCGCAAGAATTGAAAGACCAACTCCAATCTCATTGTTGAAATTTGCATGAGATAATTTGATTCTGCCAAGTTTCTTTAAGACTTCACCAACCATTTCTTTCGTTGTTGTTTTACCCACTGAACCAGTTATTGCAATCATAGGGATATTTAATTTTTTTCTTTTGAGCAATGTTAATTTTTGAAATGCCTCTAAAGTGTCATTCACAAGCCAATAAGGGAAATCTCTAGGAAGTGATTTCTGCATCCCTTTTTTGATTACTACTGCTATAGCTCCTTTCTTTAAAACCTCAGGCAGAAAACTGTGTCCGTCAAAATTTTTACCTTTGATAGCTATAAAAAGATCATTTTTTAATAGAGTTCTACTATCAATACTTATATTTTTAAAATTCAAGAAATGTTTTTTTCCATCATTCAGATTCTTAATATCTCCTAAAACATCATTTATTTCTAATAAAGAGAATTCCATTAAGATATTAAGTCATACTTTTTTTAAAGATGGATCAGCGGATTGTCCGTAAGAAAATTTTTCAACTTCAGCAGCATCTGGCGACGGTTCCTTAATTCCACAAACATCCTTGTACATAATTTCGTATTCGAGCGCTGATCTTTGCCAACTGAACTCTTGACTCATAGCTCTTTTTTGAAGTAATTTCCAACTATCTTTATGCCTAAAGGCCTCCCAAGACCTTACTAAAGAAGTATAAAAATCAATAGGTTCAAAGCGATCAAAGCAAAAACCTGTACCACTATTATTTTCTGGGTCATACGGCAAAACTGTATCAACCAAACCTCCAACTCGTCTTACTATTGGAATAGAGCCATATCTCATAGCCAGGAGTTGACTAATTCCACAAGGTTCGAATCTACTTGGCATTAAGAATGCATCAGAGCCCCCATATATAAGCCTTGATAAAGAATCATCATAGGTAAGGAATACTGAGAATCTCCCCGGGTAATCTAATGCTAGTTGCCATAATCCTGATTCTAAATATCTATCTCCAGTACCTAAAACAGCAATTTGCGAATCTGTATAAGCTAAAAGTCTTTTTGAGACTTGTAAAAGCAAGTCTACTCCTTTCTGATCAACCAACCTACTTACCATACCTAAAAGATATTTTTTAGTATTAACTTCGAGACCCATTTCTCTCTGAAGAATTTTCTTATTTTCTATCCTATTTTCTATATTCTTAAGACTAAATTTTGCAGGCAAAACTGGATCTCTAGCAGGATTCCATTCTTCTAGATCTATGCCATTGAGAATACCCCTCAATTTGCCTGATATGTAATTAAGTAACCCTTCAAGACTTTCACCGTATTCATGGGTTTTAATTTCATCAGCATAAGTAGGAGAAACAGCATTTACCCTATCTGCGTACAACATAGCTGCAGCCATTGTATGGTCTCCATGCATATACCAAGGACACCAAGTCATTTTTTCAAGTTTCCATCTCCAGGGGCCTTGATACTTTAAATTATGTATTGTGAAAACGGTACTAATTTCTGGGTCCTGGTGCATCCAAACTGGAATCATTCCAGTATGCCAATCATGGCAATGAAGAACTTGAGGTTTCCAACAATTCCAAGCAAATTCTGCAGTCGCACTAGCAAAAAATGTAAAGCGCCAATCCTCATTTTCACCTCCATATATTTGATCAGAGTCAAATGTAGGATGGCCAACTAGGTAAATCACATAATTATGTATTGGATGATTGGCTTCATAAACAGCAAAATCAGTCCCCATAGTATTAGCTCTGAAGACTGGTTCATTCGATACCTCTAAAAGGCTCCATAATTTCCCATAGCCTGGAATTATTACTCTTACATCATGGCCAAGTTTTATCAAAGATGGAGGTAACGAACCAACCACGTCTCCCATACCTCCAACTTTGATCATTGGAGCACATTCAGCAGCGGCAAGAAGGATTCTCATTGATAGTTTTAAAAAGTTCTTTAGTAAATAAACTAGGGGGTCCACTTATAATCTGAAAAATCAGGTGGACGTTTTTCAAGAAAGGAATCTCTACCTTCTTGAGCTTCTTTAGTCGAATAAAATAATTGAGTTGTGTATCCAGATAATTCTTGAATACCAGCAATTCCATCATTCTCCGCATTGAATGAAGCTTTAAGAATACGAATAGCAGTTGGACTATTTCGTAGAATCTCTCTTGCCCAGATTACACCCTCAGCTTCTAATTCTTCAATCTTTGTAATTGCATTTATCAAGCCCATCTCTAAAGCTTCCTTGGAATTATATTTTCTACATAAAAACCAAATTTCCTTTGCTTTTCTTTGACCAACTAGTCTAGCCAAATAACTGGAGCCAAATCCTGCATCAAAGCTCCCAACTCTTGGACCTGTTTGACCAAATATTGCATTTTCTGAGGCGATGCTAAGGTCACAAATTAAATGAAGGACCTGACCTCCTCCAATTGCATATCCAGGAACTAAGGCGATAACAACTTTGGGCAAACTTCTAATTAATCTTTGCAATTCAAGCACATTTAATCTCTGCTTCCCCTCATCATTTTCATATCCATTTTCACCTCTAACACTCTGGTCACCTCCAGAGCAAAAAGAATAAATACCTTTATTATCAGGGCCCGCCCCTGTAAAAAGAACGACTCCAATACTTTCATCATTTCTCACAATATTAAATGCATCAATAAGCTCATCGACAGTTTGAGGTCTGAATGCATTTCTTTTTTCAGGCCGGTTAATTGCAATTCTCGCAACACCCTCATCTGATTTATGAAACAATATATCCTCATAAGACTTATATTGTGACCAATTTAAAGTTGTTTTCCCAGGTAAGACTTTCATGAAACTAATTATTCAAAAATAGTATTAAACAAAATTTAAGTGCCAATTATTTTTTCTAGCAAGGCATTTTTCTCACTAATTTCATTTTTCGAATCAATATCAACTTTAATTATTACAGATTTCCTAATAGAAATGCTCCATTCGAATGCCTCTCGTAATTTTTTAAAATTTGTCACACTTTTAAATTTTACTCGATATCCATCTGAAAGTTTTGCCCAGTTTATTTCTTTGGGCATAAGAAACAGTTTTTTTAATTCATCTTCTTTTAGATTTTTCTTATAAATGCGGTTAAATATATTACCCCCATGGTTATTTATTAAAAGAATTGTTAAATTCAAGTCGATTGAATTTTCAATAAGCCAGCCATTTATATCATGAACAAAAGCCAAATCCCCAGTCACAAGAAGTAAAGGTTTTTTAATTCTAGAGATCCCCAAAGCTAGAGATAAAGTACCGTCTATTCCAGAGGCTCCTCTAAAGCTAAAGCAATTTCTTGTTAAAGTACCATTCTCAGAGAATGTAAGCCAATCTCTAATTGGACTGCTTGCAGAGAGCATAATGGGATTTTCAGCTGGCCATATTTTAGGAACAAGATTTGCAAGATTATATTCAGTAATTTGATAGTTATTAGAGATTTTATCCTTTAAGATTTTCTTAATTTGCTCACCTTCATCTATTAGATCAAGGGCTAATGAAGTTAGAGACTTTTTCTTTTTTTGGTTAATTGATAATTCTTCTAAAAATAGATTAACGAAATTTGTTAGGCCAAACTCATATTCAAATGATTTTTTTATAGGGTCTAATTTTCTATAGTTTTTTTCTTTGATCAGAATTTGTATCCCCTCGAAGATTGTTAAAAACTTTTCTAAATCAATTGAAGAGGACATTGGTCCAAGTCTCAAAAGTTGGTGACAATTGATTAAATTATTATTTTTTTTTAAAACTAATTCCCAATTCACAACTAATCCTCTCAATTGAGAACAAACACCTGAAACAGGATCAGCAAAAACTGGCCAACCAGTTATCTCCTGCAATTTCTCTAAAGATTTATTAAAAGACGACAAATCATTTATAGAGCCTTGATATGGACCTACCAAAATAATGCCTGATTCATCTAAGTTTAGATTTTTTGAAACTTCTAAGAATTTGTTTTTATCAGACTTTATCTCAACTTTTTGAAAGACATATTTTTTTTTCAAATACATTCTTTCAAAAAGCTCTAAAACATTTTTTTTATTGGATGATGAAATATCTAGAGGTTTATCAATAGGAATATTTAAATGAATAGGTCCAGGGAAGCAGGATATTTGTTTCTCGATATTTCGCACTAAATTCAAAACTTCATTTTCTTCAGTTTCATGGAGCCCATTGAGATTTGTACTTAAAACTTTTCTGCAGACTGAACTCAAAAAATCCTCTTGATTTACTGTTTGATTAGCCCCACAATTTTTTAATCTTAAAGGTCTATCAGCCGTAATAAATATAAGACCTTTACAAGATTGGTCAGCCTCAACTGCTGCTGGTAATAAATTACTTACAGCAGTTCCAGAAGTGGTAATAACTAATGAAGGGTTACCAGATGCAGCAGAAATACCAAGAGAGTGGAATCCTGCAGATCTTTCATCTATTGAATTAAATATATTTATCAGCCCTAATTTATTTAATTCTCCCGCAGCTATTGCTAAAGGTGCTGATCTACTACCTGGACATAATATTAAATTTTTAACTCCTATTTTTACAAGAAGATTTAAAAGTTGTAGACTTCTAAGAAAATTTTTGTATTCAACAGATAGTGTCATAATTTATATAAATGCTTTGGGATTTTCCTAATAACTGAATCAAATAAAACATGTCCTTAACTAAAGAAAAAAGAAATTCAATAATAAAGGAATTAAAAAATCTTTTAATTTGGATATCTATTGCTTTAATTATACGATGGCAAGTCATAGAGCCAAGATGGATCCCATCCGGTTCAATGCTCCCGACTCTACAAATACAAGATAAAATTCTTGTTGAAAAAGTAACCCCTAAAATCACATCCAGATCAAATCTTTCAAAATTAAAAAATAAAATAGTTGTTTTTAATGTTCCTAAGCAATTAATTAATGCTGGTTATGAAGAAGATACTGCATTAATAAAAAGAGTAATTGGAATACCTGGAGACAAGGTAGAAGTTAAAGACGGTAATCTTTATTTAAATGATATAGCTCAAGATAATTATATTTTTGACAAAAATATAAATTATTCGATAGGGCCTTTTATTGTTCCTGAAGAGTCATTATGGGTTATGGGAGATAATAGAAATAACAGTATGGACTCGCATATCTGGGGATTTTTACCATACGAAAAGATTATTGGTAAAGCAATTTTTAGATATTGGCCTTTTAATAAAATCGGGCCTATTCGGTTCCCTGCCCTTAATAATTTAGATTAATGGGTACGTGATGTTGTAGGGTTTTATATATTGAAGATGTAGAAATGTTTAATCCAGAATTTCTTGCTACTGAAAATAATGAGCCAAATGATGAAAATGATTTAATACAATATTTACAAAAGCAATCCCCAGAAGTTTTGCAAAGAGTTGCAAAATCAGCAAGCGAAGATATTCAAGAAATTATAAGACAAAATGTTCAGGGTCTTCTTGGAATGCTCCCTTCGGATCAATTTGATGTAAAAATAACCTCTTCAAAGGAAAACATTGCCAATTTACTATCTTCTGCAATGATGACAGGATACTTCTTAAGACAAATGGAGCAAAGAAAAGAGCTGGAACAAACTCTTAAAAATGATGAAAAAATGTCTATTGAAGAATAATAAATTTTAAAAATTAACTTCTTCAGGAATTATTCCTAGTTCAAACAACTTTTTATATAAACCCATCAGAAATTTATTATCCTCTGGTAATTTATCCCAATTTTCGGAATTAATTTCGTTAATTAATTTTTGACAGTCCTCTATTGTAAATTTTATGGGTGCCGTAAAATGAGCTGGAATTAAATATTCCAAATCTTTAAAATTCTTGATATTTTCTAACCATTTAATTAACACCTCTTTTGACCGCGGAAAAATTAGTTTTTGTAAAACTGGTGCTATCTGAATTTTTGGAATATCGTTACCCATAATTTCGACAAGAGATGATTCCCAATCTTTATCCCATAAAAAGGGATAAATACCAAAATGTGATCTCCAATTTCGGAGATCTTTTTTGAATGAATACTGAAAAATTTTTTTTAAAGAAGGAATAGTTAATTTCCCTGGTTTCAAAAAAGATGAAAATAAGACCAACCTTTTCCACCCTTTTTTTCTTTGTTCAATAGTGTCAATTAAAGGTTCATCTCCTCTCTCTCTGGAGTGAAAAAGAAGTGGAGTTGGATCAAAATCAAATATCTTAGGAGGAGTAGCGTCAATCCCAACTATTGCGTCAGTTACATGAAGAGTTTTCGTCGCATTATGATAACAGCTTATCTCCTGATATCTTCCAAGTCCCAAATTAAGTGGCCCTAATGAAATCCATTTAAATGAATCTTTATACGGTGTACCTTCCTCAAAAAGTACTCTTGTTCTTTTTGATGGAATTCCTAAAAAATCTAGCGGTAGATTTATGGGAAAACTCCACTGTCCTGGACAAAGCCAAATATCTGCATCTTTAAAAATTCTTGAAAGAGCTGGAAGTCCGATTTTATGTTCTAATCCAGAGGCACTTGGGAGAATTATAGTTTTTACTTTGCCGTGAATCGAAATTAATTTTTCTAACTCATTTATTAGTTCTCTTGTCGGAGGTAGTGGATTTATCAACATCAAACCATTATCAACCTTTATTGCAGTCATTCTTATTGGAACCGCAACATAATAAAGTCCCTGTATTTGTTCCAAAGACCATATTTGATTAGGAATTAATTCTCTTAGGATTGTTTTCTTTTTTCCATAAGGATATAAAGGAAATAAAGGCCACCAATTCCACTTTTTATCTAAAGTTTCCTCTACCATTATCATCTATGCCCAACAAATATTTTTTTTAACTTGAATATTCCATATCTTGGAGCGAATAAAAAAGCGAATAAAAATATAAAAGTTTGCACCAATACAATTGATCCTCCTGTTTCAAGATCAAACCAAAAACTAACGTAGATTCCTATTAGGCTTGAGATAATTGCACTTAATACTGAAATTATGGTCATATTATCAAACTGGTCAGTAAGTAAATATGCTGTAGCTCCTGGAGTTATCAACATTGCAACTACCAAAATAATGCCAACAGATTGCAAGCCCACAACTGCTGCTAATGATAAGCATGTAAGGAGTAAATAATGAAGAAAAAATACGTTAATCCCAACTGTTTTTGCATGCCTAGGATCAAAACAATAAAGTATTAAATCTTTTCTAAAAATTGCTAAGAGGATTACTACTAATAAAGAGATGAATAAGGTTTGCTTTACATCTGAAAGTGAAATCCCTAATGGACTACCAAAAAGAATAGAGTGTAGGTCAATATTACTTTTAATCTTAGAAACTAATACTATTCCAAGAGCGAAAAATCCAGTAAATACCAATCCAATAACAGTATCTTCCTTAACTCTAGATTTCTGCTTAATAAACCCTATCAATGCTACAGAACCAACTCCGAAAATAAATGCCCCCAAAGAGAAAGGAAGACCTAAAGCATAAGCGACCACAACACCAGGCATTACTGAATGAGACACTGCATCTCCCATTAAAGCCCATCCTTTAAGAGTTAAATAACTAGATAGAAAACCACACACAGCTGCCACTAATGAACTCATAAGAAGTGCTTTTCTCATAAAGTCATGAGTTAAAGGATCAGTTATGAATGAATCTAAAGTTAAAAAAGAACAGAGCTCCATAAAATTTAAAATTTAGGACTCAGGTCCAAACAAGAAATCAGGTGAGATACCTCCAAAAGTGGTTGTAATATTTTCAGGGGTAAACACTTCAGAGGTCTCGCCATAAGCTACAACAGTTTTATTTATCAAAAGAACCAAATCACAAAATTCACGGACATGAATCATATCATGCGTGGATAATAAGATAGTTTTCCCCTCATTTTTAAATTGAATAAACAATTCCGAGATGAGTTTCTCAGTTCTTATATCAACACCTGAAAAAGGCTCATCAAGAAGCAATATTGACGCTCTTTGTGCAATTGCTCTGGCTAGAAAAGTTCGTTTTCTTTGGCCTCCAGATAAGTTTCCAATAGGTGTAGATAAATGATCAGTAAGATCAACTCTCTCAATAGCATCTTTAACCGCCTGTACATCAGACTCTCTAGGACATCTGAGAATATTCATCGAGCCATATCTTCCCATCATCACTACATCCCATACATTAACTGGGAATTGACTATCAATTCCCTCATTTTGAGGAACATAAGCAATTGTCTGATCTTTTTGTGCAGATCTTACAGACTCTCCATTTATTCTAATTTTCCCCTTCGAAATATTTACAAACCCAGTCAAAGCATTAAAAAAAGTTGTTTTACCGGCCCCGTTCATCCCTACTAAGCCACAAATCTGGCCAGGTTTCAATCTTAGATTGGCATCATACAAAGCTACCTTACCGTTGTAATCTACGCATATATTCTCTGCATCAATTCTAAAGTTTTGAAAATTAGTTGTTTTCATAATTCAATAGAGTCCTTTTTTAATTAAATCCAAATTATGCCTAAGCATTTGTATATAAGAACTGGCAGGTCCACTATCATCAGATAATGAATCAACAAAAAGATTTCCTCCAAAATTAGCCCCAGTTTCATTTGCAATAACCATTTGAGATTCGTTACTTACAGTACTTTCGCAAAATACAGATGGAAGATTTTTATCTTTTACTAATGAGATTGTTTTTGCCATTCTTTTAGGAGTAATTTGACTCTCAGCATTAACTGGCCATAAATAAACTTCCTCTAATCCATAATCATTTGTTAGATATGAAAAAGCTCCTTCACAACTTACTAGATACCTCCTGTCTTTATTTAAGTTATTAATAAAAAGTGAGAATTCTTTATCTATTTCAGAGAGTTTCTCTTTATAAATTTTGCCATTTTCTTCAAAAAAACTCCTTTTCGATGGCCTCAATTCTGATAAAGATTCCACAAGAATATCTACATAAAGCAACCCTCTTTTTGGAGAAATCCAGGCATGAGGGTTGGGTTTCCCTTTATAAAAATCTTCACTTATGAAAATTGGATCTAAATCTTCAGCGACGGAAATTCTTTTTACCTGTAAATTGGAAACAAATTTTTCTGCCCATAGTTCAAATCCAAATCCATTATCAACAAACACAAAAGCTCTAGAGGCATCTACTAAATCGCTTGGAGTTGGTTGGTAACCATGAACTTCAACCCCAGGTTTTGTTATTGATCTAACAACAAAATCATCTTTAGCTATATTTTTAATTATGTCTGCCAAAACAGTAAAACTTGCAAGTATTACTTCTTTATCGTCATTTCTGTTAGATATTCTCCTGCAGGAGGCTGAAGCCAAAGAAATTAAAATAACCAAACTTAAAAAAATAATATTTTTTCTCATATTTAAAAATTCTTACTCAGACAATGAACCAAAAGATAGTTTCATAAGTGGTTTTCTAAGATCCGACATAAATCCTTTCCAATTTATTTTTTCTTTTTCAAAAGCTTTTTCAACAATTTTTTCAGAATTTTTCTTTATAAAATCCAAATCAGGTTCTTCTACTCCTTTCGTTATTGCCATAAAATCAGCCAAAGAACTCGATACTACTCTTGTTAAGTAAGCAGCACTAACAGCCTGAAATGTTCCAGAAACAAGCCAATTTGGGCCATGTAATTTTGTTATGCCAATTAGAGTCTGTCCACTCCATTCAATAACTCCCTGAGCAATTGCAGTCTTTAAAATCTCTTTAGAGACTTTATCTAATATTTCAGGAGACCAACTACATCCCCATATAGATTTTATCTCTTTAATCATTAGAGAATTTAGTACTGTCATTGCCATAACATCAATTGATGGGATGGGAGATAAGAAAACAGTGGTGGCTACAAGAATTTGATTTTTTCTTTGTATTCCTTTTAACTGCATTCTTCTTATCCCTTCAATTTCAGATTGCCAGGCAACATGTAGTTCTTTCAAGAGCCTTTTTTTTGTATTTTCAATATTTTTAGATGAACTTATGAAAAACTTCCTCAAAGAAAAAGGTATATTTGTTATTTCATTTTTATTTATATCAAAAGTAATAATTTTATTTATAAAGTCACTCGAAATTTGAGACTTTAGGTCTTCTATCTGATTTTTAGCTTCTATTTCATTGGAAGTTAAAGCCACTAACCATATTGGCATATTTTTAGGGAACTTTTCCAGCCACAAAAAATCATTTGCCGACAAAGGCAAGTTTACAAGATACAAGATTGCATCGCTATTAAAGGCCTCTTTTGGAATAATTCCAGAAGGATTGTATTTAGGCAGTTTTTCATATAAATCAAAGTCAAACTTATCTGCTTTAAAATGAATTTTCAAAATAGCTTGAAAACTTTGATAATTTTTTTGTCCAATGCAACTTATTTTTTCTTTATCACATCTATTAAGAATAGATTCAAGTGTTTTTTGTCTTTTTGAATTCTGATTCTCTAATTCATTTTTTGCTTCAAGTTCTTCAAAAAAATTTAAATCTTCATTACATAGATTTATCCAACCCTCTAAATTATGTGGCTCATTAAATTTAGGCTTATCAGTCTTCAAATAGAAATATCCCCCAAAACACAAAGCAAAAAATCCTATTGAGCCCCCTGCAAAATTAATTAAGTCACTTACAAACCATTCCCCAAAACCTAATAACAATAAAATAACAATAAGATTTTTTTTAGGAAACTTTATGAAATCCTTTAAAAGGTTGTCTTTACTAATATCAAACACAATACTTTATTTCTCTAATTTTATTTTAATGCAAGTTGTGAATGAGAAAAGCATAACTACATAAGTCTTTAATCAAAAGATAAAAATTTAGGCTTTTAAAAATACTTATTGCATAACTAGATGCTAAGTTAATAAACTATTTAAATAAACATAAGAAACATCAAGATGTCTAATTCAAATTTCAGCAATAATCCTGGACAAGAAAATTACAGAGGTCATTCTAATAATCAAAAATCAAATTACAGAGATAGGTCTGGCGGCAGAAGAGATGGGGGAGGATTCCGCATAAGATTGAGTGATAACGAAATGAAAGCCGTTAAATCAATACAAGAGACATTTCAGCTAAGGTCTACTGTTGCAGTTCTGGGTTTCTCTGTTAGAACACTTAGCGAAATGATCAAAGACGAAAAATTGATTGAATCAATCACAGAATATGCAAAAAACAACAAAAACTCTTCTCCGAATAAACAATCACAAAACTCTTATGAAGAAAAGACAAAAACAACTCCAGACCCCTTTGCAAGACCTGTAAAAATTACATCAACAGAAGAAATCCAATCTAGCGAAGAAGAAGAGGATGGCAAATAAGAAAAGAATTCTTTCGGGGGTTCAACCAACTGGTGATTTACATATTGGGAATTGGCTTGGGGCAATAAATAATTGGGTTACGCTTCAAGATCAATATGAAACATTTCTATGTGTAGTTGATTTGCACGCAATCACGGCTGCATATAATCCTAAAGAATTGTCCAAGAATACTCTCTCTACTGCGGCTTTGTATGTTGCTTGTGGGATAGATCCAAAGATATGCTCAATTTTTGTCCAAAGTCAGATTTCTGCACATTCAGAACTTTGTTGGATATTAAATTGCATGACCCCAATAAATTGGATGGAAAGAATGATTCAATTCAAAGAAAAATCTATACAACAGGGGAATAATGTATCTATTGGATTATTTGACTATCCAATACTGATGGCGGCAGACATCCTTCTATATGACGCTGACTTCGTACCAGTAGGCGAAGATCAAAAACAACATCTTGAACTTGCCAGGGATATTGCACAACAAAGAATTAATGCCAAATTTAGTAAAGATAAAAATATTCTGAAAATACCTCAGCCAATAATTATGAAGAATGGATCAAAAATAATGAGCTTAATTGATGGCTCGAAAAAGATGAGCAAAAGTGATCCTAATGAAGGAAGTCGTATTAACTTATTAGATGCTCCTGAAATAATCACAAAAAAAATAAAAAGGGCGAAAAGTGATAGTTATATTGGAATAGAATTTAACAATCCTGAGAGGCCAGAATCTAAAAATCTACTTATGATTTATTCAATATTATCTGGCAAAGAAATTTCTCAATGTGAAAAAGAATTCTTCGATACTGGCTGGGGAACATTTAAAAAATTAATTACTGAACAACTTATTGAATCACTAGAACCTATTCAGCAAAAATATAAATTATTAATTAATGATCCCTATCAACTAAATAAAATCCTTGATGAAGGAAAGGTAAAAGCTGAAGATTTAGCAAATCAGACTTTAAAAAGAGTTAAATCAAAATTGGGATTCTTTGTTATGGAGAAATAAATTATGCCAATAATTACCTTGCCTGATGGTTCAAAAAAGGTTTTCGAAAAATCTGTAACTATTCTAGAAGTTGCCCAGAGTATAGGCGCTGGATTAGCTAAAGCAACAATTGCTGGGAAAGTAAATGATGTTCTTCTTGATGCAACAATTCCTATAAATAAAGATTCCAAAGTTGTAATCATCACATCAAAAGATAAAGAAGGAATTGAAATAATAAGACATTCCTTCGCTCACCTTATTGGTCATGCAGTTAAACAAATTTACTCTGATATTAAAATGGCGATTGGACCTGTAATTGAAGATGGTTTTTATTACGATATTTTCTCTGAATACAGATTTACTCCTGAAGATTTAATAAAAATCGAAAATAGAATTAATAAATTAATAAAAACAAACTATGACGTTGAAATTTTACAAGTTTCTAAAGAAGAGGCAATTAAAACTTTTAAAGAAAGAGGTGAGACTTTTAAATTAAGAATAATTGAGGAAATTCCTGAAGAAGGTCTCATCAATTTATACAAGCACGAAGAATACATCGACATGTGTAGAGGGCCTCATGTTCCTAACACTAGACATTTGAGACACTTTAAATTACTTAAATTATCAGGTTCATATTGGAGAGGTAATAGTGAGAATGAATTATTACAGAGAATATATGGAACTGCATGGTCAAAAGAAAAAGAACTCAATGACTACTTAACAAGAATTGAAGAAGCCGAAAAAAGAGATCATAGAAAACTTGGTAAAAAACATTCACTATTTCATATACAAGAAGAATCTCCAGGAATGATTTTTTGGCATCCAAATGGATGGACAATCTACCAAGTACTGGAAAAGTACATAAGAGAAATACTCAAAAAAAATGATTATTTAGAAATTAAAACCCCACAAGCTGTTGATAAATCTCTTTGGGAAAAATCCGGTCATTGGGAAAAATTTAGAGACGATATGTTCACCACTGCATCAGAAAATCGAACATATGCAATTAAGCCAATGAATTGTCCATGCCATATTCAAGTATTTAATCAAGGTTTAAAAAGTTATAAGGATTTACCTATTCGTCTTGCTGAATTTGGTTCTTGTCACAGAAACGAGCCTTCTGGTGCTCTACACGGCTTAATGAGAGTAAGAAACTTTACTCAAGATGATGCACACATATTCTGCACAGAAGAGCAAATTCAAGAAGAGGTATCTACTTTTATAGATCTTGTTTTCGAGGTTTATAAAACTTTTGGTTTTGATGAAATCATTATCAAATTATCAACTCGTCCTGAAAAAAGGGTAGGCAGTGAAGAAATTTGGGATAAATCAGAAGAGGCTCTTACCAAAGCTCTCGATAATAAGAATCTAAAATGGGAACTACAACCTGGAGAAGGTGCTTTTTATGGTCCAAAAATAGAATTCTCGTTAAAGGATTGTCTTAATAGAGTTTGGCAATGCGGAACAATTCAGGTTGATTTTTCAATGCCTATTAGATTGGATGCAACTTATGTAGATATTAATAATGAAAAAAGAAATCCAGTTATGTTGCATAGAGCAATTCTAGGATCTTTTGAAAGATTTATAGGAATCTTAATTGAACAATATGAGGCAAAATTCCCAATTTGGCTTGCGCCTTATCAAATAATTTTATTGAGCATTACTGACAGAAATATTGAAAAATGTTTAAGGTTTAATGAATTAATAAATAATAATGGTTACCGATCAAAAGTTGATATTAGGAATGAAAAAATAGGATATAAAATTCGAGAAGCAACTCTCGGGAGAGTTCCTTTAATTGCAGTTATTGGTGATAAAGAAGAGGAAATTGATTCAGTCGCTTTAAGAGCCTTAAATGGAAGAAATTTAGGAATTTTCAATTTACCAAATCTTTTCAAATTAATGGATGAATTAATAGAAAAAAAAGGGAGAACAGAATAATTTCTAATATATGAATTTTCTCGCTTGTGATTTAGGAGGTACAAAGGTTCTATTAGGAATTTTCGAAAAAGAAATAAATAATAATTCGCCTAAGTTAATATTCAAAAAGAAATATATATCTTCTGATTGGGGTTCTTTTGAACTAATCCTAGAAGATTTTCTCAAAAAAGAATGCAAGAATATTGCTCATCCTTCTTCTGCATGTTTTGCCGTAGCTGGTCCTTTATCTAAAAACAACGCAAAAATCATTAACTTGTCATGGAATATTTCTGGAAATGCTTTACAAAATAAATTTAATTTTAAAAGCTGCGAGCTAATAAATGATTTCGCTGTACAAATTTATGGAATACCTTTTTTAAAAAAAAATCAATATTCTACTATCCAAAATGGATCTGATTCTGAAGGTGCTAATAATGATTTGCATGCCATCGTTGGAGCGGGGACTGGCTTGGGGATTGCAAGAGGAATAATATCAGGAGAAAAGGTAAAAGTTTTAGCTAGTGAAGGTGGTCATGTTGAGTACTCCCCAAAGTCAAAATTAGAATGGGATTTAAAAATTTGGCTTAAGAATTACTTAAAAGTTGAAAGGATATCTTCTGAAAGAATTATAAGCGGCACTGGTTTATCAAGAATTGCCGAATGGAGACTAAGCAAACCTGATGCCCAAAACCACTCTCTACAACAATATTTAAAAAAAATTAAAATTTCTGATGCTGCGAGAAAAGAACTACCTGAAAAAATTTGTAATCTTTCTAAAGAAGGTGATCAGCTAATGATTGAAGTTGAGAGGATTTGGTTAGGCGCTTATGCCTCTTTATTGGGAGATGTTGCTCTTCAAGAATTGTGCTTTGGTGGATTATGGATTTCTGGAGGAACAGCATCAAAACATTTCAAAAACTTTAAATCAGACTTATTTTTAAAACAATTTTTCGATAAGGGAAGATTAAAAGATATTCTTAAAACAATACCTATAAAAGTAATTTTAGATGAAGAGTTTGGACTTTTTAGTGCAGCCTGCAGAGCAAAAATGCTTTTAAAAACTTAAAAAAAATGTCTATTCCTGAAGTAGGTAAAAAAATACGGGTAACAGTGCCTTCCACAACTGCCAATTTAGGGCCTGGATTCGATTGTCTTGGAGCAGCATTAGATTTGTATAATGAGTTTATTTTTACAAGAATTGAAGGTGGTGGAGATAGATTTGATTTAATAATGGAAAGTACAGATGGTAATCATTTAAGAGGAGGACCTGAAAACTTAGTTTTTAGAGCAGCTCAGAAAGTATGGGATAGCGCAAATATGGATCCTTTTGCACTTGAAGCAAGAGTTAAGTTGGCAGTGCCACCTGCACGCGGGCTTGGAAGTAGCGCTACAGCAATAGTTGCTGGATTAATCGGAGCAAATGCAATAATGAACTCTCCATTGCCCAAAGAAAAACTACTTGAACTTGCCATTGATATTGAAGGTCATCCTGATAATGTAGTTCCCTCTCTTCTGGGTGGGCTTTGCTTGACAGCCAGGTCTTCTTCTCAACGATGGAGAATCATTAGATGTGATTGGCACGATTCAATTAAAGCTGTTGTAGCAATACCTGCAATTCGTTTAAGCACAAGTGAAGCAAGAAAGGTTATGCCCAAGAATGTACCCATATCAGATGCAGTTACAAATATGGGGGCACTTACTTTGTTACTAAACGGCTTAAAAGCAGGTAATGCGGAACTTATAAAAGAGGGAATGTTTGATAAGTTACATGAACCCTACAGGTGGAAACTCATTAAGGGTGGATTAGAAGTTAAAGATGCCGCACTAAATGCAGGCGCTCTAGGATGTGCAATCAGTGGGGCTGGGCCAAGTATCTTAGCTTTGTGTAAAAAAGAAAATGGTAAAAACGTCAGTCAAGCCATGGTGAAAGCATGGGAGAAATCTGGTGTAGCTAGCAGAGCACCGTTCTTAAACGTTCAAACAAAAGGAAGTCAATTTAGCACTATCTCTGGTAAGTAGTTTTACTTAGGCATTTTTAATGTTATAGTCTCAAGCTAGTACAACTTCAACTAGAATAAAAAAATTATTCATTACATAAATGAATTTAGAATCTTTTCCTTGGCTATCATCTATTGTTTTACTACCTTTAATTGGGGCATTAATAATGCCTTTCTTGAGTTCAAAAGAAGGAGAAGATAATTCACTTCCTAGAAATATCTCATTAAGTTTTTTATTTATAGATTTTTTATTAATAATCGGCGTCCTTTTTCAAAAATTCAATACTTCAGATAGCTCTTTACAACTTGTAGAAAGAGCTTCCTGGTTACCATCAATAGGTTTAGAGTGGTCTCTTGGAGTAGATGGGTTATCTGCTCCTTTAATAGCTTTAAGTGGGTTAATTACATTTTTATCAGCTGCGGCCAGTTGGAAAATTAAGAAAAAATCTAATCTATATTTTGCTCTTTTATTAGTCCAAGCATCAGCACAAGCACTAGTTTTCCTTTCTCAAGATTTCCTATTATTTTTCTTGGCCTGGGAACTCGAATTAGTTCCGGTATATCTTCTTATTGCGATTTGGGGAGGGAAAAAGAAATTATATGCGGCCACTAAATTTATTCTTTATACAGCTTTAGCTTCTTTATTAATACTAATAAGTGGGTTAGCACTTGCCTTGAGTGGTGATACCTTTACTTTAAATATTACTGATTTAACTAATAAACATGTATCAGGCAGCCTAGCTTTATTATCTTATTTAGGATTTTTAATAGGTTTTGGAGTGAAACTGCCTATCTTTCCATTACATACTTGGTTGCCCGATGCACATGGAGAGGCTAATGCTCCAGTATCTATGTTACTTGCAGGGATACTTTTAAAAATGGGAGGCTATGCTCTCTTAAGATTCAATGTTCAAATTTTACCTGAAGTACACCTGCAAATTGCACCTGCATTAATCATTCTTGGAATCATTAATATAATTTACGGAGCATTAAATGCTTTCGCACAAGATAATGTCAAAAGAAGAATTGCATGTAGCTCAGTAAGCCATATGGGTTTTGTTCTCTTAGGGATAGGAGCGGTAGATGCTTTAGGAATAAGTGGAGCAATGCTCCAAATGATAAGTCACGGACTTATCGCAGCAGCAATGTTTTTTGTCACAGGTTCGTTCTATGAAAGAACAAATACTCTTTCTATTCCGAATATGGGTGGCTTAGCAAAGGTCTTGCCAATAACTTTTGCTTTTTTCTTAGCAAGCTCACTAGCTTCTCTCGCGTTGCCTGGCATGAGCGGTTTTATAAGTGAAATCACGGTATTTCTAGGTATCACAAGTCAAGAAAGCTTTAGTTCACTCTTCAGATCAATCACAATTCTTATTGCAGCCATAGGATTAGTTCTAACACCAATATATCTATTATCAATGTGCAGAAGAGTATTCTTTGGCCCTAGAATTCCAGCACTAGCAACAGTTAAAGAGATGAATGGTAGAGAATTGACAATTGGTTTCAGTTTGTTGTTGCCTACTTTGGTTATAGGTTTTTGGCCAAAAATCGCGATAAATTTATACGAATCTTCAACGAATGCTCTCAGTCAGCAGCTCACTTTAGCTAAGTTAGTTGGGTTGATACCAACTTTAGTTAATTAGATTACTTTCATAAATGGATACCTCAATTTTTAAATATGGAGAATTACCAGAATTTAAAAAATTTACTCCCGAAACCATAAGCAAACAATTCCCAGTAGTACTAAAAAAGATAGCTGAAGATTATAAAAACATTGAGAAAAATTTATCTAACTATCTGATAAATAATGATTTAAATTGGGATAGGGTAATAAATCCCTTAAATGAAGTCAATGAAATTCTTAGATGGAGTTGGGGAGTAATAAGCCACCTAAATGCAGTAAATAATTCTGAAAGTCTAAGAGACATTTATTCAAAATTTCTTCCAGAGATTATTAGCTTGAGTAATAAATTCGGACAAAGTAAAATAATTTACAATTCTTTAGTCAAGCTTAAAGAGACAAATAACTTTGATCAAATTAAAAACAGAATTTTAGATAAAGAAATTCTTGAGATGCAACATAGAGGCATTTCACTACAAAAGAATGATCAAGAAGAATTCAACAACATTTCAGAAAAGCTTGGGAAGCTATCAACAGACTTCAGCAATAATGTTCTTGATGCGACTAATAAATGGTTTCTAATATTAAATGAAAAATCTGAAGTAGATGGTCTTCCTGAACGAGTACTTGAATTAATGGCAATTTCAGCACAAAACCACTTAATAAAAGATGAAGAAGTAGATATCAAAAATGGGCCTTGGAAATTAAGTCTAGATATTCCAACTTATACTTCATTTATGACATATGCCACTGACCGTAACCTTAGGGAGAAACTATATAAGGCATTTGTTGGTAGGGCGTCTAAAGGAGAAAAAAATAATTCTCAAATCATTGAAGAGATATTATCTCTTAGAACTAAACAGGCTAATCTTCTCGGTTATAAAAGTTGGGCAGAACTAAGTTTGTCAACGAAAATGGCGAAGGAAATTAAAAATGTAGAAAACCTTTTAGAAGAATTGAGAGAACCAGCATTCAAAACCGCAAAAATTGAATTAGCAACGCTCGATAAGTTTTCTAAAGCTAATGGGTTTCCAAAATCGCATAATATTGAGCCATGGGATATTACTTATTGGTCTGAACTTCTTAGAAAGGAAAAGCTCAATTTGGATCAAGAGTCTTTGAGACCTTGGTTCCCACTAAATGATGTTTTGAAAGGTTTATTTAAATTAAGTGAGAATCTTTTTGAAATTAAAGTAGTTGAGGCGACTGATGAGGCTCCTATATGGAATGATGACGTCTTATTTTTTAATATCCTCAATAAAGAAGATAAGAAAATAGCATCTTTTTACCTGGATCCATATTCGAGGCCTGAAACAAAGAGAGGAGGTGCTTGGATGGATGAATGTTTGAATAAAAATAATGCTGGCAAAAAGACCCTCCCTGTAGCTTATCTCGTTTGTAATCAGACTCCACCATCAAAAGATAAACCTAGTTTGATGAGTTTTGAAGAAGTTCAGACATTGTTCCATGAATTTGGTCATGGTCTTCAACACATGCTTACTACTGTAAATCTTCCTCAAGCAGCTGGCATAAACAACGTTGAATGGGATGCAGTTGAACTTCCAAGTCAATTTATGGAAAACTGGTGTTTTCATAAAAATACACTTATGAATATTGCTAAGCACTACAAAACAGGAGAAAAATTATCCGATGAGAACTTTGAAAAGCTACTAAAGAATAGAACTTTTAATTGTGGTATGGCTACTCTTAGACAAATACATTTTGCAATTACAGACCTCAGATTGCACAGTTGTATTAAAAAAAATGCAGGTAAAACAGCAGATGAAATAAGAAGAGAAATTGCAAAACAAACTACTGTTATGCAACCAATTCAAGAAGATCACTTTCTTTGTTGTTTTAGTCATATATTTGCAGGCGGATATTCTGCAGGATATTACTCATATAAATGGGCCGAAGTTCTAAGTGCTGATGCATTTTCAATGTTTGAAGAAGCTGATCTAGAAAATTCTGAAGATTTAAAGTTAATAGGAAAGAAATTCAAAGATACAATACTTAGCTTAGGAGGAAGCTTACCTCCATTAGACATATTTAAACTTTTCAGGGGAAGAGAGCCACAAACAGATTCCTTAATAAAACACCTAGGTCTATCTGGAGCTACATAATAATTTCATCGATTATTTTGTCAACCACAGATTTATTTCTTATAAGGTTTCTATGTTTATATACTTTAACTGATATTTTTTTCCCAAAATTTAAATTTGTCCACCAACTAGGGAAAACCATTAGATCCCAATAAGTAAAGAAATTTATACACTCAATTTCATCAAGAAAAAAATCATTCTTTGCTAGTTCTCTCAAAAACCTACTATTTATTTTCATTTCGGATATTCCTCTAAAGGGGTATTTAGGTATTAATTGGGCCATCAAAGTTCCTTTATGAGGGGAACCTATAGATATTAATCTTCTTGTTCTTTTATACCCATTAAATTTTTGAAGCCAGTATCTACCAATTATTCCTCCCATAGAAAATCCCAAAATATCTATTTCTTTTTCTAAACCATATTTCTCTAAAATTAATTCGTTTAATTTATTAGTCAAATCCAGAATTGAAGTTAATCCATATGAATGTTTAAGAGTTGGGGCAAAATATTCAATGCCAATATCATCCAGTTTTGAGGTAATAGAAGAAAAAATACTTGAAGTATTCCAAAGACCATGAATCAATATAATGGGATTTCTTTTTTCCAATACTTTAGTTATTTTCAAGAATTCTTACGATTGAGACCTTCCCATCGAAACCTGTGATTGGAGGATTACACTTTGTCAAAATAATTTTAACTTTAGAAAGCTTAAATTCCTGATCAATGATTTCTAAAATTGCGTTTGAATATTTTTCGATTGTGAAACAATATATTTTCTTTGATTGATCTTTTAAAATTTGAACTAATTTTGAATAGTCAATTGTTTTTTTTATATCATCATTTACCGTACATTTTTCAAAATCAGTCCACAAAAATATATCTAAAATAAATAGTTGCCCTAATTCCCTTTCTTCATCAAGAACGCCGACCCTAGCCCAAAGTTTAATATTCTCAATTTTTAAAAAAGTTTCCATCTTTAAAAGTTTTAAAGATCTTTATGCGTATAGATAGCCTTTCCTGATGAAAAATCATCAACTATATTCCCATCACCTTTAAGGAAATATTTATAAGTTACCAAACCTTCTAGACCTACAGGTCCTCTTGGTGGAAGAGTTTGAGTAGATATGCCAACTTCAGCGCCGAATCCATATCTAAATCCATCTGCGAACCTAGTAGAGCAATTATGAAAAACACCTGCACTATCAACTACATTCATAAATTTATTGGCCGTATTTGAATTTTCAGTAATTATTCCATCTGTATGTTTCGAACTATATTTTTGAATATGTGTGATTGCTTCCTCAAGATCATCAACAATTTTTATCGATAGAATTAAATCCAAATATTCAGTTTTCCAATCTTCTATGCTAGCCCCATACTTTAAACCTAATTCAACTGATCTCTTATCTCCGATTAATTTAACATCATTAGAATCAAAAAGAGGGATGGCCTTTTCTAAAAAAGCTGGTGCGATATCTTTATGGACTAATAAAGTTTCTATAGCATTACATGCTGCAGGATATTGAATTTTGCTGTCCAAAGCGACTGATAAAGCCATCTCTAGATTTGCCTCAATATCTATAAACAAGTGACAAATTCCATCAGCATGGCCTAGCACAGGAATTCTTGTATTCTCCTGAATAAATTTAACTAATTCATTACTTCCTCTTGGAATTATTAAATTAATATATTTCTCAAGATTTAACATCGCCATGCTATCTTTTCTGCTTGTTAGTAAACATATTGCATTTTTATCAAGACCTGATTCATTTAAACCTTCTTGTAATGCTTTCACTATTGAAGTATTTGTTAAATTGGCTTCACTTCCACCTTTTAGCATTACTCCATTACCTGATCTAATTGCTAAAGAACTAATCTGCATCACGGCATCTGGCCTTGATTCAAAAATAACCCCTAAAACTCCAATTGGTACAGTTTTTCTCTCTAAGATCAAACCTTTTGAAAGCTCTCTTTTTATTTGAACTTGATATACGGGATCAGTCAAATCTCCAACTTTTCTTACTCCATCAATTCCTAAATTTAATTTTTCTTTTGATAGTTTTAATCTAGAGAGTAAAGCCTTTGAGATACCTTTCTTTTCTGCTCTCTTATAATCCTCAATATTAGCCTCTAAAATTTCTTTGGTATTTTTTTCTAGATAATCCGCCATAAAATTTAAGGCTTTAATTCTTGTATTATTTTTAGTCTGACTTATTTTTATTGATGCCAAGCGAATTTGTTCAGCTTTTTCTAAAAGATCATTACCTGGTTGAGGTACTTCAAAGATATTAGCCATAATAGTTTTTAGTTAACTTAATAATAATTCAAATTAACGATTCTTTAAACTAACTTTCTTAATGAATTAGTATCTGAAAAATAATTGAACTTGACTTTTCCAATCCCCATTGGAATCATAAGAGCCTAATAATTCTAAGTTTGGATTGGCCTGAAAAGTCAAAATCCCTACAGGTGAAAGGTCATCTCTACCTGGAACGGCTTGAAAGGCAAAATTTATTGCATCAGTAATATCAAGTCCTATTTCAGCTACCCAAGCTTGAGAAGAAAATTCCTTATTAGAAGATGATTGCTCATCATTTTCTATATCTAAATTTTCATTAGAAAAAATGTTATTTAAAGAATCATTATTTTCTATTAACGCTGGATATAAAGATAACTGAAATCTTTCACTGAAAGCATCTGCATTATTAAGTTGAGAAATAAATGCTCTATTTATTAAATTTGCAGAGTTACCTCCAATTAAACCAATTATTTGGGATCTACTATAACTTGGCGTGCTTCTTAATTGGATTCTTCTATTTTCATCTTCAAAAGATAATTGATCTAAAAATCCTTCGTAAGAAGCTTCAATCTTAATAAGCCTTGAATTGCCAATACCAAATGATCCAAAACCACTCGAATTCGCATTTACATCAAGATCACCTGAAATGTTTGAATCCTGATTATTTTCATTTATGGGTATTATAGAATCTGGAACTTTACTAACAAGAGAAAAATTAATAAATGGAACAACACCACTTCTTGATGCAAATAAAATATAATTATCTTTATTTTTGTCAAGTTTGAATGGAGTTGTATAAAGATTAGCTCTACCTTTTTTGAGATAAATTAGACCTCTAGCATTTAAATCTTTTCCTACCTTTCCTTTTATATTAAGATCTAATTTAGTATCTAAATAAGCTTGAACTATCACTGAATATTGAAGTTTAAAATCTGGACCAAGTTTTAATTTAAAATTATTGAAACTCAAATTATTCAAATAATTAGGCAATGTTTCTCCTAAAAGAACTGAATTTAAAATTGTTTCATTTGAAATTATTTCAATACTCTGATTTTTATTCCAGTAGAGTTCTGGCCAATCATTTTTATCTTGCTTTCGTTTAATATTTTTATCTAATCTATTTTTTTGATTATTGCTATTAAAGTTAATAAATCCGTTATTAAGAGATAAATTACCTCCCAAAACGGGATTTTCAAATGATCCACCTAAATCTATATCCGAATCTATTAGAAAATTAGAATTGTCTGTCTTTAAAGTAAATTTATTCATATTAATATTAATTACTGATTTGCCAGAATCATTCTTACCATAAAAAGGCAGGGAACCTCTTATAGATATATCTCCAGAATCTTCCCCATTCGCTCTTAGATTTTTGATTTCTAAAGAATCAAAATCAAAAATTATCAAACTATCAATATCTTTTATTATATTTTTGTAAAAATCAATTTCGGAATCTTTAATTACTATAAAACCGTTCAATATTGGTTTATTTAAACTCCCTTTTACTATCATTCGAAGATTAACTTCACCTTCTTTAAAGGTAAAGTATTCATCAGCAAAAATATCTATTAACTCAATAAATTGCCCATTGCCTGTCAATCTTAAATCTAAGTTATCTGATTTATTCATAGGTATTGAGCC
This sequence comes from Prochlorococcus sp. AG-402-K21, assembly GCA_003216775.1. GTDB lineage: Bacteria > Cyanobacteriota > Cyanobacteriia > PCC-6307 > Cyanobiaceae > Prochlorococcus_A. The sequence goes on along the minus strand of QCII01000003.1, from coordinate 138,020 downwards.
TTGAATATTAATTGGAATTTCAGAATCATTTGTTAAAAGTGAAAAATCAATCTCAAAAAAGTTATTTTTAAATCCAAGTAGTCCTTTATCAAATACTATTTTTTTATTTTTTATTGATGAATTATTAGAAGAAATTTCACTAGAGAAAGATTTTTTATCAAGATCATAAAATAAATCCATATCCAAACCTCCGATAAAATCTCTGGGTTGATTTAAAAAAATGTTTGCAGTATTTAATGGTAATTTTTTAATTTTTAAAGAACCTTTACCTCTTAATAATCCTCCTTCTAAATCAATAGAAAATTCCTCTTTTTTATTTTTGTAATCATCTCTAGAAACATCAAGATAGCCATTTAATTTTGCATTTACTTTATAGTTATTTGGCTTATTCCCCTTAATGGATACTTTTGCAGTATATCTACTATTGAATTTATTTAAATATTTTTCTAGGTTAAATTTTTCATCTAGGGCATTATTATTTTCAATAAAGTCATTTATAAAATCAATCTTCTCTTTAAAAGAATTTTTATCTTTGTTTATTTCTAAATCATCCAATATATTTGATTTACTTATTGGAGTGACTTTTTTATTATCAAAATTAAAAATATCAATAGCGGTAAGTATTGTCCATTTAGTACTAATATTATTGAAGTCTAAATTAATTAAATTATTTTTATTAGAGTTATACTCTGCTTCAATTATTCCTCCATCAATTGGATACAATGAAGAAATGACATAAAAAGATTTATCTTCGAAGTTAAAATCAAATAACGAATTATCTAGCTCTATATTTCTATATTTACCTAGACTCCAAGCCAGTCGCCCATCAAGATAGGACTGGTCTGAAGATATTGATCCCGAACCATTAATAATTCCTTTAATTCTATCGAATTGATTGTTGCTTATAGATAATTCAAGTTCATCAAGAGGAAAATTATCAGCCGTCCAAATATAATTATTATTCTCTTTAACTACTTCTATGCTTCCTTTATTAGAGTTAAAAACTCTACTAAAAGATAGATTATCTAATTTAAAATTAGAGTCAAAATTTATAGAGAGAAATGAAGGGATGGGAGAATTTCTATTTTTCATATTTAACAGAAATTGATTATTTTTATTTTTTATATCTCCCTCCCATATTTCTCTGATACGAACCCCTTTGAAGTGCGGATAATCAACATTAAACTTTATTGAAATATCAGGATCACTAATTTTTCCTTTTAATTCTCCTTTGGCAGTAACAAAACCCCTAACATCATTTTTTCGAAAAATATTTAAATTAGATAATTGAGTTCTATTAATATTAAAACTAGAATTAATATCCCCAAAATTAATACCTCTTTCATCAACCCAATAAGGAACATTTCCAGATAGTTTAATATCTGGATTCAGACTATTAATATATCCAACGCTTCCTTTTAGATCAATATTATTAGAACTTTTATTTAATGGGACATTTAGATTAAAGTTTGAATTCAAAGTTCCGTAATTTAAGTTCTCAGAATTTCCTATTAAATTATTATCTTTACAAAAAAACCTAGTTGAATCTGAATTTATATTCTCTGAGAGATCTTCTGATTTTATTTTTAAATTAGTAAAAGAAAAGCTTCCTTTACAAAATGTTCGTGTTGATGATTTATTAAATTTAAAGTTAGATTTAAAGTTTCCCTTTTTAAAGCTTATTTTTCTATTTCCAAAGCTATATTTAGAGTTCTTAAGATCTAATCCTCTAGAAAATAACTCTAGCTTTAAAAAATCTTGATTTAATTTTGTATTAAATTTAAATTTTAGAAAACCCTTACCATCAAAATTAGATTTTATATTTGCAATAATTTGTCTATTACTGGATTTATAAATAACATTACCTTTTACTTTTGTTTCTAATCCTGATTTTTTAAGATTTAGAGTTGAATATTTATTAAAGTTAAAATTCAAATCATATTTAAATTGTGATTTATTTGTATTTCTGGCTTTTTCATAAGGTTTATCCCTTTTAAAAAAATCTCTATCAATATTAATTTCAGCTTGCTCAGGTTTTATTTTTACTATCCATTTTTGTTTTAAAAAAGATCTAAAAGGCATAATGCCCACATATACATTTTTAGCTTTAATTTCAGAATCTATATTTTCTTTATCACTTATTTTTGAATTACCTAAAGAAATACCTAGAAATCTAATCCCGACATAATCACCTAAATCAACATTTTTATTTAAAATACTCTCAATCCTTTCTTCTATTTCTAATTTTCTAAAACTATAAGTTTCTTTTAAAAAATTATTTAATAAAAAAGTACCTAAAAACCCCAAAGGGAAAATCATCCCTAACAAAAGAATCTTAGTATTTAAATTTAGAGATCTAATTTTTTTCAAGTTAGAGCCCGAAAATAGAGTAGGCTTACAAAATATAAGAAATTAATCAGGTCTAAGCCACTAAATGTCTTTTTTTGAACTATTACAGAACACACCAGAAATTTTTGGATTCTTTGGAATATTTCTTTTTATCTGCGCAATAGTAGCTTTTATATTTAATTTTGGCTTTAAATTTCGAATAATTGGAGCAACAATTTTTTCATTATTGCTTTCTTTAAGTAGTTGGGCATTTATACAAAGTTATACTGAAAAAGTTTTAATAGAAGGTGCAAAATATGCTCCAATTGTTTATGACAATGGGTTCGACTTGATTATTGCGAAAGCAGATGATGACTTTCCAGAAGAATCTATCGAACCAACTCTAGAACAATTATCGAAAAACCTAAGGAAAGGTAGCCGGTCGGGCGCAAACGTAAAAATAAAGATAAGAAAACTTGAAAAAATTTCAGATGATGTAAGTAAGCCGGTCATAATAGGAGAAGTTCAAAAAAATGTCAAAATGAATTAATCTCAAGAAAATGGAAATTAAAACATTTTTAGATTTTTTACCAACCAACTTTAGACATGAGAAATCTTTTTTTATTCAACATAATCTAAATGACATTGAAAAGCTAAGTAATCTTTCTGACTCAGATATAAATGAGATTCAAATAAAATCTCAATTATGTACACTAAATAATTTAAAAAAAATTAGAGCTATAGCTATTTTTAAAAAAGAAATTTCAATTTCTCCACCTGAAGCATATCTTCTTTTACATTGCGGAATTGGATCTATTAAATCATTATCACTTGCTACGCCCAACGAATTAGAAGGCAAAATCGGGAGATTAGAAAGAATACTTAGAGTAAAAACTGAGGCAGATATAACTTTCGCTCTATTAACAAAATGGATTGAAAGAGCAAAGCAAATCTACAAATCTATTTGAAATCTTGGTTAAAAAATTTTTTTAATGTAGAATTTAAAAAAAGCTAGTAATAATGAAATTTCTTTTATTTTTTTTATTTTTATTTTCTGACTATTTACCCCCTGCTTTTAGTCAATCGAACTTATTAGAAAGTGTAAAAAAGAATCCAGACGAAGCTATAAATTTATGTAATAAGTTTAGGGAGTTTAATTCAAAGGGTATTTCTGCTAATTCAGATAAAGCTATAGAGTTTGTATCAAAAAAAAATAATTTAACTCCTGTTAATGCGGAGATTTTTTCTATTTATGTCATCGGACTTCACTGTCCAGATATTATCTAACAATTAAAATGTACGGTTCAAGATGTTTTGATAAGTCTCTATTACTTAGGGATGGGGTCAGACTTACATCAAGGATTTGGCTGCCTCATGGCAATGGGCCATGGCCTGCATTATTAATGAGACAACCTTATGGGAGAGAAATAGCATCAACGATTACCTATTCCCACCCTACTTGGTGGACCTCAAAAGGGTATATGGTGATAATTCAGGATGTTAGAGGTATGGGCTCTTCTGAGGGGGTTTTTAATGGTTTCTCACAAGAAGCTAGCGACAATTCCAAAACACATGAATGGGTAAGGTCTCTAAAAGAATGTAATGGAAAACTTGGCTTATATGGTTTTTCATATCAAGGATTTACTCAGCTTACTGGTGAATTAAATTCAAAGCCGCCCGATTGTTTATCTCCAGCAATGACTGGGATGAATATTAAGGACCATTGGTGTTCAGATGGAGGAGCATATTGGTGGCATAACAATATTGCATGGGGACTTCAAATCGCAGCACTAAAAATGAAAAGAGAAAATAAATTGTTTGAGTGGGGAAAGATAAGATTAGCTTTAGAAAATAAAAGTTATTTAAGGGAAGGAATTGATACTCTAAAAAAATATGATCCTAATAGCTTTGTTTTGAAATGGCTTAAAAATTTAAATAAAGCTCGCCCATTTGAAGAATTTAAGCCAATTTCAACATGGATTAAACAACCTATGTTAATTATTGGTGGACTTTGGGATCCACATTTAAAAGGTGCCTTTGATCTTTATAAAAAATCTAAAGAAGCTGGCGGCAGCCCAGAGATTATTATTGGGAATGCGACACATCTAAATTGGTGGGAGGGATCACAAGAATCTTTATTAAAATTTTTTGATAAACATTTAAAATCAGATGAAAATTTTAATTCTAAGAATTTAAAAGATGAGAAAAAAATATGGAATATTTCATTAAATAAATGGGAGGAATTAGATAATAAATTTCACCCTGAATTTATTTTTGGGCTCAAAAGCGATGGCACAGCAAATGTAGAGGTTGAAGATGGAAGTCTTACCATAAATTCAAAAGGATCAGGATGGTTCACAATTGTTAGTGACCCATGGAGACCTACTCCATCTGATGGGGGTCATTTAGGTCCAAATCCAGGAAAGTTTAATAGAAATATTATTGATAAACGCCTGGATGTAGGAGTTTTTCAAACTAATTATTTTGAAGAAGATCAATATTTCTCAGGAGTTCCCAGATTAGAAATCCCTGTAAAAAGTGATCAGCCCAATTTCGATATCTGCCTTGCTTTATCTCTAGTTGAAGAAGGTAATGAGAAGGTGAATCAATTTTCAACTGGATTCTTAAGGGTTAAAAACTCCAAGATAAGTGAAGAATCCATTTATCAAATAACAATGCAGCCAACAAATATTTGTTTGATTAAAGGGAGCAAGCTTCGCTTATCTATATCTGCAGCAGCTTATCCAGCTATTGGAGTTAATCCTGGATATGGGGAGGGCAACGTTGGAGCACCATCAGCAAATCATAGAATTATTACTCTAAGTTTTAGCCTTTATAAAACATTTATGAAAATGACCCCTTTTTTTTAATAAATAATTATTTTTTTGGTTAATCATTTGATATTATTAATCCTTAATATCTACCAGTCATGATCGAGAAAATTCAAGCAGACTGGATTAAATCAGAAGCTATCAACCTAGAAAATTGTTGCAATGATAATCCATTAAAAATATTAGGTCCTCATTTTTATCAAGAACAATGGGTAATAAGGGTATGGATGCCTGAAGCCGAGGAAGTTAAAATAAATTTCAAAAATAATACCTACGAGGCGGAAACCATTAACCATAAATGGCTTTTTGAAGCAATCCTCCCTGAAAATCCAAATTCTGATTACGAAATAAATATTTCACGAGGTGGGATCACACATATACAACATGACCCTTGGTCATATGTTGAAGAGTGGATGGGAGAAGTTGATAGGCATCTTTTTGCAGAAGGTAATCATCATCATATTTGGGAAAAAATGGGAGCACATCTCATTGATCAAAAGAATCAAAAAGGTGTCATGTTTTGCATTTGGGCTCCAAATGCAAAATCAATCTCGATAATTGGAGATATAAATTCTTGGGATGGTAGACATCATCCAATGCAAAAAAGATTAGGGGGAATTTGGGAACTATTCATGCCAACAATGCAAGAGGGAGACAAATATAAATATGAAATAAGAACACAACAAGGTCATATTTATGAGAAAGCTGATCCATATGGTTTCCTTCATGAAATCAGACCTCAAAATGGTTCAATAGTTTCAAAATTGAAAAACTTTAATTGGAATGATAGTTCTTGGATTTCAAATAGAGATTCTTCTAGTCAAATTAACAAACCAATTTCAGTTTATGAAATGCATTTAGGAAGTTGGCTCCATGAATCAACAGATAATAAATATCTTGAAAACAATGGCGAACCAAGAGACCCAGTGCCTGCAGCCGATTTAAAACCTGACACAAGATTATTAACTTATCCAGAATTAGCCGAAAAACTCATCCCTTACGTAAAAGAGAGAGGATTTACTCATATTGAACTAATGCCAATATCTGAACATCCTTTCGATGGTTCATGGGGATACCAGGTTACAGGCTGGTATGCACCTACAAGTAGATTTGGCTCCCCAAATGAATTTAGGGAGTTTGTCAATAAATGTCATGAAGAGGGCATAGGAGTAATTCTTGATTGGGTACCTGGTCATTTTCCAAAAGATAAGCATGGTTTAGCATTTTTTGATGGTTGTCATCTTTATGAGCATGGAGATTCACGCATAGGTGAACACAAAGAATGGGGAACGCTAATATTTAATTACAGCAGAAACGAAGTAAGAAATTTCTTAGTAGCCAATCTCGTTTATTGGTTTGAAGAATTTCATATTGATGGCATAAGAGTAGATGCTGTAGCTTCAATGCTTTACAGAGATTATCTACGCCCAGACGGAGAATGGATACCCAATGAAAATGGTGGGAATGAAAATATTGAAGCCGTTAAATTTCTTCAACAGGCTAATCATGTACTCTTCCAACATTTCCCAGGTGCACTTTCGATCGCTGAAGAATCAACAACTTGGCCAATGGTAACCAAACCAACTGATATGGGAGGGTTAGGATTTAATTTGAAATGGAATATGGGATGGATGCACGATATGCTCGATTATTTTGAGATAGATCCTTGGTTTAGGCAATTCCATCAAAATAGTGTAACTTTCTCAATAACATATAACTATACAGAGAACTTTATGCTCGCTCTGAGTCATGATGAGGTTGTCCATGGTAAAAGTCATCTTTTGCATAAAATGCCCGGCGATGACTGGAAGAAATTTGCAAATACTCGAGCTTTACTAACTTATATGTGGACCCACCCTGGTAAAAAAACGATATTTATGGGAATGGAATTTGGGCAAAGACAAGAATGGAATGTTTGGGATGATCTGCAATGGGAGTTACTAGAATTTGAGCCTCATAAAGGTATCAGAAACTTGATTGATGACCTAAATGTACTTTATAAAAATGAACCTGCGTTATGGAAAAACGACTTTGATCCTTATGGATTTCAATGGATTGATTGTAATGACAAATCTAATTCGGTAATAAGTTTTATGAGAAGAGAAAACGATACCAATGAGTGGCTTGTTGTAGTTGCAAACTTTACACCTAATACTCATGGTTCATATAAAGTAGGTGTTCCTTTAGAAGGATTCTACAAAGAGATATTTAATTCAGATGGATCAAGATATGGAGGCAGTAATAAAGGAAATATGGGAGGTAAAGAAACTATAAATTACAATATTCATGATTATCAAAATGCTCTAGAACTTGCTTTGCCCCCATTAAGCGTAAGTATCTTCAAACATAAATCAAAAAAATAAGAAGGCTCATTTAACCTACTACTTCATATAAATGTTCATATAACGCTTTTCCTCTGCTTTGCATTGTAAGATTTTTAAGTTGGAATTTTAATTTTTTTAAAAAAACATATTGAATTGAAAAATGGGTGAAAATTTACCGCTACTACTTTCTGCCGCATTAGGTAAAAAAGTAAATAGGCCTCCAGTTTGGATGATGAGGCAAGCAGGAAGATATATGAAAATCTATAGAGATTTAAGGGAGCGTTACCCAAGCTTTAGAGAGAGGTCTGAGAATCCAGAACTATCATATGAGATTTCAATGCAGCCTTTTCATGCTTTCAAACCGGATGGTGTGATCCTTTTTTCAGATATTCTCACACCTCTTCCAGGGATGGGCATAAATTTTGAAATAATAGAAAGTAAAGGTCCAATAATTGAGGAACCAATAAGAACTCTTAACCAGATAGAACATTTAAAAGAATTAAATCCGAGTGAGAGTTTAAGTTTTGTTGGGCAAGTTCTTTCTTCGCTAAAAAAAGATGTGAATAATGAGGCAACAGTTTTAGGTTTTGTTGGCGCACCTTGGACTCTTGCTGCTTATGTAGTTGAAGGTAAAAGCAGTAAAAATTATTCTTTAATAAAATCAATGGCGTTTAAAGAACCAAATTTACTTCATAAACTTCTTGATCATTTTGCAAAATCTATTGGTGAATATCTTAAATATCAAATAAAATCTGGAGCGCAAGTAGTACAAATCTTTGATTCATGGGCAGGTCAACTAAGCCCACAAGATTACGATATCTTTGCTGGGCCATATCAAAAAAAAGTTGTTGACATTGTGAAAGAGGAGTATCCTGAGACACCAGTAATTCTTTATATTTCAGGAAGTGCTGGTGTAATAGAGAGAATGGCAAAAACTGGCGTAGATATAATTTCATTAGACTGGACAGTAGATATTGAAGAGGCTTGTAAAAGAATCCCTAGTGGGATAGGAATTCAAGGTAATGTTGACCCTGGCATTTTATTCGGAAACAAAGAATCAATAAAAGAAAGGATAGATAATACTTTTAAAAAGATTAAAGACAGAAAATATATTCTTAATTTAGGTCATGGGATTTTACCTGGAACTCCAGAAGAAAATGCTCAAACATTTTTTGAACATGGAAAAAAACTTACTTATTAGTAAAAATCTTGGCATATAAAAACTTATTAATAACAGGTGCGAATGGATGTGTTGGCCAATATTTAGTTGATTGGTTTTTAAAAAACACAAAATTCAGGCTTTATCTCATGGTAAGAGATAAAAGTAAGTTACCAATTTCTATTCAAGAGAATAAAAAAGTTAAGTTAATAGTATGCGATATCAGGGAAGCAAATAGATATAAAAAGGAAATTAGTCAAATTAATTACTTAATACATACTGCTACAGCTTGGGGAGATCCCAAAAGAGCCTATGAAGTAAATATTAAAGCTTTTGAAGAATTACTTGAAATGCTTGATTTTAAAAAGTTAGAAAAGATTATTTATTTTTCAACAGCTAGCATTCTTGATACACAGACAGAATTAATGAGGGAATCATTGATTTTTGGAACAGAATACATACAAACAAAATATGAATGTTTCCAGAGACTTAGAGAAAGCTCATATGCAGAAAAAACATTCGCTGTTTTCCCTACATTGGTTTTCGGAGGAAATCTTGGCGAGAAAAGTAAATATCCTGTGAGTTATTTAACTAGTGGATTGAAAGAAATTGGGAAATGGCTTTGGATAGCAAGATTTTTAAAACTCGATTCCAAATTTCACTTTATACATGCAAATGATATTGCCCAAATTTGCGGGTTTCTAATTAAAAATCATAAAGAAGAGCAATACAAAGGCTTTAGAAAATTTGTTCTAGGTCAGAAATATATTTCAATTGATGAGGCCATAATTACACTTTTAAAAAGAAATAAAATGAGGAGATATTTTGCGATACCCCTTACAAAAAAAATTCTAAAAATATTATTAAGAATTCTTCCTATACAAACCACCCAATGGGATAGCTTCAGTATCAAAAAATATGACTTTAATCATGTCCCCATCACTAATCCCGAGACTTTCAAACTTAAAAGTCATGCCAAGTCACTGAATGACATTTTAAGGTTATCTAAGTTACCAAGCTGTAATAACAATTAAAATTCTCACAGTTAGGTTCCCAAAGCCTTGTAATATATAAATAAGTAAATTTTAATTATGTTACGTTCAATCTTTGCAGGGTTATGCGCAATAGTTTTAACTCTAGGTTTAGGTATTTCATCAGTATCTGCTCAGACTGTTGAAGTAAAACTTGGTACGGATGCTGGAATGCTTGCATTCGAACCAAGTACAGTAACCATTAGTGCTGGTGATACAGTGAAATTCGTCAATAATAAACTCGCTCCTCACAATGCTGTTTTTGATGGGCATGAGGAATTAAGTCATGCAGATCTAGCTTTTGCTCCAGGAGAGTCTTGGGAAGAAACATTCGATACTGCAGGCACTTATGATTACTATTGCGAGCCTCACAGAGGAGCTGGAATGGTAGGTAAAGTTATTGTTGAATAAATCTTTTAATACTTAAGTACTTTTTACTTAATACCTACAACATTCATAGTTATAATTTAATTGATGAAAATAGTTCCAAGCGAATTTTCAAATTCTGCTTGGAACTATTTTATTTTGGCCAAAGAAATTGCTTATAAAAATCATCAACAAAACGTAGACTCTGACAATTTATTTTTAGCTCTTATAAAAAAAGACAATTTGACAAAAAAAATCTTAAAAAAAAACAATGTAAATCTAAAAGATCTTGAGAGTGAAATAATTTCTTCATTAAATGCGAAGGCAAAAATGAAAAATAAACAAGATAATTTATATATTGGTGATACTCTTCACAAAATATTTTTGAAAGCGAATGATATTAAAAATACTTTAAATGATGTAGAGATATCAACCGAACACTTAGTTTACGGTTTCACTTATGATGATAAATATGGAGTCCAAATTTTAAATCAAAACGGTATTCCAGAATTTCTTGAAATTATAAAGAAAATGAAGTCAGATCCGGGCGAAAAAAATGAATTTGATGCTTCTAATGAGTCTTTGGAAAAATATGGTATTGATCTAACTCAATCTGCACGAGATGGAATTTTAGACCCAGTTATTGGTAGAGATGAAGAAATAAGAAGAACAATTCAAATATTGAGTAGAAGGACAAAAAATAATCCGGTTCTTATTGGAGAACCTGGTGTTGGTAAAACAGCCATTGTGGAAGGGTTGGCTCAAAGAATTATTAATGGCGATGTACCTTCTGCGCTACAAGATAGGAAACTAATTTCATTAGATATGGGTTCACTTTTGGCTGGAGCAAAATATCGTGGAGAATTTGAAGAAAGAATAAAAAATGTTCTAAAGAAAATTAAGGAATCTGACGGTAAGATTATTCTTTTTATTGATGAAATTCATACAGTTGTTGGAGCAGGTGCTAGTGGAGGTTCTTTAGATGCAAGCAACCTATTGAAACCAATGCTTGCAAGAGGAGAACTTAGATGTATTGGTGCTACAACTATTAATGAACATAAACAAAATATAGAAAAAGATCCTGCTTTAGAACGAAGATTTCAAAAAATAAAAGTTGATGCTCCTTCAATAGATGATACTGTATCAATATTAAGAGGATTGAGAGAAAGATACGAAGTTCATCATAGTGTGAGAATTTCTGATAATGCTTTAGTTGCTGCCGCAACCCTTAGCGAAAGATATATTAACGATAGATTTCTTCCTGACAAAGCAATAGATCTAATCGATGAAGCAGCCTCAAGATTAAATATGGTAATAACTTCCAAACCTGAAGAAATTGATGAAATTGATCGCAAAGTTCTACAGTTTGAGATGGAAAAATTATCTTTGAAAAGAGAAACAGATGATTTTTCTATAGAAAGATTAAAAAAAATCAATAATGAACTTATATCCCTTAAAGATAAACAAGCAGAATTAGGTGCTCAATGGAAAAAAGAAAAAGATGAAATTGATGAGATTAGCACCATAAAAGAAGAAATTGAATCTGTTCAATTGCAAATAGACCAAGCAAAAAGGAGTTTTGACCTCAACAAAGCAGCAGAATTAGAATTTGGAACTTTAAATTCTTTACAAAAAAAATTGAAAGAAAAAAGTGAGTCTCTAGTTAATTCTCACAAAAACGGAGAGACGAGTCTTTTAAGGCAAGAGGTTACTTTTGATGATATTGCAGAAGTTGTCTCAAAGTGGACCTCTATTCCAGTACAGAATTTAAACCAGTCAGAAAAAGATAAACTTTTGAGCCTCGAGTCAATCCTTAAAGAAAAAATTATTGGTCAAGATAGTGCAATTAGGGTTGTTGCAGATTCAATTAAGAGATCAAGGACTGGTCTAAATGATCCAAGCAAGCCATTAGCCAGTTTCCTCTTTTTAGGTCCAACTGGTGTTGGTAAAACAGAGCTAAGTAAAGTAACAGCCGAAATAATATTTGATTCAAATTCTTCAATTACAAGACTGGATATGTCTGAATATATGGAAAAACATTCAGTAAGCAAAATTATAGGTTCACCTCCTGGATATTTAGGTTTCGAATCAGGTGGTCAACTAACTGAAGCTGTACGCAAAAATCCTTATTCATTGATACTTCTTGATGAAATAGAGAAAGCTCATAAAGATATCTTAGATATTCTCTTACAGGTTCTTGATGATGGAATCATTACTGATGGCCAAGGTAATACAATCAATTTCAAAAATTCAATCATTGTTCTCACAAGTAATTTAGGAAGTCAATCAATAAATGATTTATCAGTTAGAAAAGAAGATACAAATGAAATTAAAAAAGTAGTAGATAATGAACTTAAAAAATTTTTCAAGCCTGAGTTTTTAAATCGACTTGATGAAATAGTTATTTTTAATAATTTAGAATTAAATGACATAAAAGAAATTGCAAAAATCCAGCTTCAAAATTTAGAAAAAAGACTTAGCAAAAAAAACTTAAAATTCAAAATTACGAATGAGGCAATTAACCAACTTGTTGAAAATAGTTTTGATCATGCCTATGGTGCAAGACCTTTAAAAAGAATTATTCAAAAACAAATTGAGACAAAAATTTCAAATAATATATTGAATAATCATTACCTTAATAAAGATGAGATTAATATTTATATGGTTAATGGAAAAATTATTGTTGATTAAAGATCTTAATTAAAGAATTCTTTATGACTTGAAATTTAACAACTTTAATCTAAGATTTGAACCAATCAGGAATTTCCTCATAATTTGCTTTATTAGATTTATTTTCTTTTGATTCTGTTTTCCAACAACATGTTCTGCCCTTATCCTTGTCCTGCAAGTATTCATTCGCCCATCTCCAAATTAATTCAGAAGTGAACTCCATTCCGACATTTTCCATAATTCTCAGATCTAAAGCATCTAAGTCATGCAATTTTTCCCAGTAATTCAACAAAGGGTCATCTTTATTTACTAAAAAAGTATGGTCAAATTGCTCCTTTAGTCTATTTTCTAGGGGCTTTAGACTTGAAAAATCCACAACAAAACCATTAAGGTCTAATTCTTTTGCAGTGAACCAAAAGGTGAATGATCTTGAATATCCATGAACAAATCTGCAGTGGCCTTCATGTCGCCATTGCCTATGTGAACAGGGAAAATCCTCGTAACTTTTGCTGCATGAAAATTTCACAGAATGAATATACATCAGTTAACTGTTAAGATAATTTTTAACAAAACACATTGAGTAGGATTTAACATAACGAACATAATGACTTATTCAACTAATTTTTCGATAGAAGATCTACGCTTTGATAATTATGGATTAATCCCTGCAATAGCACAAGATTGGCTTGACGGATCAATTCTTATGCTTGCTTGGATGAACAAAGAATCGTTGAAAATGACACTTGAAACCAAACACGTTCATTACTGGAGTAGATCAAGATCAGAAATTTGGAGAAAAGGAGCTACAAGTGGAAGTACCCAAATACTTAAGGAGATAAGATTCGACTGCGATAATGATGCACTTATCCTTTTAATTGAACAAAATGGTTCAGGAGCATGTCACACTGGTGAAAAAAGTTGTTTTTTCAACGAAATCCAAATTAATCAAAATGATAAAAAAGAGAAAAAAACAGCTCCCTTCTCAAATATTTGCTCTGAATTATTCAATACAATTAACGAAAGATCGATAAATCCATCAGAAAAAAGTTATACAAATCATTTATTAACAAAAGGTAGTAATACTATTTTAAAAAAAATAGGAGAGGAATCCGCAGAATTTATTATGGCTTGCAAAGATAATGATAAGAATTCAATCTCAAATGAAGCTGCTGATTTAATTTATCATCTGCAAGTAGCCCTTTTGCATAAAGGCGTTGAGTGGAGAGATGTACTTGCTGTTCTAGAATCAAGAAGAAAAAATTAAATAATTAAAATTTAAAATTTATAATTTTTTTAACCTAAAAATTTAAAAAAAAATGTTAATTAACTAATTAATAATTATTAATTAAATATTAATTAATTATTACATGTATGGCTTATTACTAAATTGACTATAAGTTGAATATATCAACAAAGAGGTAAATCGTGAGTTCATTAAGCGATTTTCTTGGAGAAATAGGTCGTCATCAACTTTTGACTCCCGAGAGAGAACTCACTATGGGCAGAAAAGTCCAAGAAATGGTGGTTCTTATAAATAGATGTCAAGAGGCTGGTGGCAAAGGACCAGCTTGTGAATATTCCGAATCCGAAAGAAAAAAGATCAAGATTGGTGAAAGAGCCAAAAATGAGATGATAACAGCCAACTTAAGATTAGTTGTCAACCTTGCCAAGAGATACCAAGGCAAAGGGCTAGAATTGCTGGATTTAATTCAAGAAGGGACATTAGGGCTGACGAGGGCTGTAGAAAAATATGATCCATCTAGAGGTCACAGATTTTCCACCTATGCTTATTGGTGGATCAGGCAAGGATTAAATAGGGCATTATCAACTCAAAGTAGAACTATAAGGATACCTGTTAATATCAATGAAAAACTCACGAAGTTAAGATCAGCAAAATCAAAGCTTATGCAACTTAAGGGAATTCCTCCCACTAGTTCTGAGCTAGCTGAAGAAATGAAAATATCTAAGGAGGAAATCGATGAACTCCTTTCTTGTGAATTGAGAAGTATTACTGTCAGTCTCCAAGGCACTGTTAAATCAAAGTCTGATCCCTCTGAGCTAGTTGATATTCTTCCAAGTGATCAAACTCCACCAATGGAATTAGCCGAATTAGCCGAAAGGACAGCCTCTGCATGGAAGTTATTAGATAAAGCAAATTTAACTGAAAAAGAAAGAAAGATAGTAAGTCTAAGATTTGGTTTAGACGGTTCAAATGAATGGAGAACTTTAGCTGAAGTAGCAAGACATATGAGTTGTAGCAGAGAATATTGCCGGCAAGTCGTTCAACGCGCCTTA
This sequence comes from Prochlorococcus sp. AG-402-K21, assembly GCA_003216775.1. Taxonomy (GTDB): domain Bacteria; phylum Cyanobacteriota; class Cyanobacteriia; order PCC-6307; family Cyanobiaceae; genus Prochlorococcus_A. Next base: position 123,016 of record QCII01000003.1, on the reverse strand, counting down.
AGAAAACTAAGAAAAGCTGGTATACAAAATGGATTAGTTGATAGCATTAGCTAAAAATCCTATTAAAAATATTTAAAGGTTCATTTCTAAAAGATGAAAGAAAATTACAACAACCAGGAAAAAGTTTATGATGCTGAAGTTTTAGAAAGTTCAACATTCGATGAGAATATTATTATCAAAATTCTTTTTAAAGCAGGAAGAACGATTGCCAAGCCAGCCTTAGAAGTTTTGGAGATGGCTATAGATCCTTATACTCCAGCAAAAGTAAGAGTTTCCTTAATGGCTGCACTAGCCTATTTAATTATGCCATTTGACCTTTTCCCTGACTTTATGCCATTAGTTGGTTTTAGTGATGATTTTGTAGCTCTAACAGCAGTTCTTAGTATATGGAGTAAATATATGACTCCTTCAATAAGATCAAGAGCGGAGAACAAACTTAATAAGATATTCCCTTTTTATTAAATGAGTAAATTATCTCAACAGGAAGAAAAAGAACTTATATCTTTCATTAAGGATTGGTTGAAATCTCATGGATTTAACCAGAAAGATTTGGCATATGAATTAAATATTAAATCGAGCAGGACCTCAGAGATAATTCTGAAAATTAAAGAATTACATAAAAAAGGCGGAATGTTTAACATTGCAAAAAATCTCATAAAGATTGAACAAAATTGGTTAAACAATCTCAAAAATAATTATCAAGAGATAAAACAAACACCACCATATAATCAACTAGATATCGACTCTTTAGTAAATCAGATAAATCAAGACACTAGTAAATAAATATTTATTAAAACGTTCTATTTAATACAAAATATATCACTGTTAAAAATTAATCTTTTAAAAATAAATATCGCTTTAATTCCAATACATAATTAAAAATTAAATTATTAAAAAAATATGTTTATATATTTTTTTAAATAAATTTTAATTTAATAAAAAATATAAAATACTAAAAAAATATTATGAATTCTAGCTAAAAAGCCTGCACCCATGGATATATATCATAATTTATCCATATCCCTTTTTCCCAATATATATCTTCCTCAATAAAATCTCTTAATTGATTTTCATCATTAGCATTAAAAATTCCAAACAAATATTTATTACATTTTGTTGGTCCTAAAGTAACTAAAATATCACGATCTTTAAATTCTTTAAGTCTATTAAGATGCTGTTCGCGAAACGGTCCCCTTTTAATAATTGCATCTTCACAGTACTTTCCAAAAACTACAAACTTTTCCATTTTTTAAGATAAATTATAGAATAAATACATACTAAATAATTGCATATATTACACATAAATTGCTATGTTATTTAATACAACTTTCTTTTAATTAATTATGCTAATTGGAAGCGATCTCCTTGCAAAAGTTAAAGAACTTGGTGATGTTAGCAAATCTGACCTAGTTCGCGCCTGTGGATATGTTTCCACTAAGAAAAACGGAGGTGAACGCTTGAACTTTACAGCATTTTATGAAGCACTTTTAGAAGCAAAAGGGGTTAATCTTGGTGATTCTGGAGTTGCAGGTATTGGGAAAGGAGGAAGAAAACTCAGTTATATAGCTACAGTTCAAGGCAACGGAAATCTTCTGATTGGGAAAGCGTATACAGCACTTCTTGATTTAAAAGCAGGCGACGAATTCGAAATTAAGCTAGGAAGAAAACAAATCAGATTATTACCTACAGAAGAATCTTAAAGACAACAAAAATAAATTGGATATATCATTTTAAATTAATGACTAAAATTAATTCTTTTAATTAATAAATTTTCTTTGTATTTATTCTTTTTGATCAGCAGCTAAACGCATTTCTTTACAAAATTCACCAACATGATAGACGACATCTTTTTCACTTGAACTACAAATTCGTTTGACAAATGCACTACCAATAATTACTCCATCTGCTCCCCACTCACGAACTTTATAAACATGTTCAGGGGTGGATATCCCAAAACCAACAGCAATTGGATTGCTATTTACATCTTTTAATTTAGCGATAAGATTTTCTACTCTATTTTCCATTTTGTTTCTCTCACCAGTGACACCAGTAACACTCACTAAATAAGTAAAGCCTTTTGTATGATTTGATATTTGTTTCATTCTTTCAAAAGGAGTAGTTGGAGCTACCAATAAAATTAAGTCCATAGAATGGTTACTAACTATCTTAGAAAATTTATAAGCTTCCTCTAAAGGGAGATCCGGAACTATTAGTCCAGAAACTCCAGCATTAGACGCCATCTCACAAAAATTTTCAAAGCCAAAACATAGTAGTGGATTTAAATAAGAAAAAAGGATGATGGGAATATTTAATTTACCTTTTAAAGACTCTAAAAGTTTAATTACTTTTCTTGGGTTAGTACCTGACTTTAAGGCGCGAGAGGCTGCCACTTGAATGACAGGTCCGTCTGCAAGTGGATCACTGTAAGGGATGCCTAATTCAATAAGGTCTGCTCCATTTTCTTGTAACTTTAATAAGATCTCTGACGTTATTTCAATATTGGGGTCCCCAGCCATTATGAAAGGCATTAAAGCTAATTTTTTATTATTTTTTAACTCACAAAACTTCTCATCTACCTTAGATAAAGATTCATTTTTAGTAATTTGCATTTTGTTATCTTTCATGATTTTTGGATTTTTTCTATGAAAAATTTATGGATTTTTCTCTAAATCTTCCATTAGCTTTTGTTGCTCTTCCTTTGACAATGCATTGAATTTGGTTTCTAGTTTATCATTAACAACTTTTTCATACTCTTTTCTATAACGCTTCCTTTGTTCCATGAACGTCATTTTTCCATTTACAACTCTATAAACATAAGATGTTACCCAAGTAATAACAATTAAAATCAAGATGCAACTTGAGAGAGTAGTAGCTGTAAAATTGTCGATACCTATTTGCGGTACAAATTTATAACTAATTAATCCTATAAATGAAATAAATAAACCTATTTGTATAACTTTACCTTTAGTCAATTATTTACCCTTTACCACTTCCTTTTAATCTGAGATTTAAAAATGGAGAAAATAAAATTAAACCTGGAAAGAATAGAAATACAAGACCATAAATTCCTAATCTTTCAAATTTGCCCATAATATTCCATCTATTATTCATCCAATAAAATAGTAATAATGGGATAACCAATAAATAGGTAGAAATAATTCCAATATAGGCAATTAAAGTAGCGAATGAATTATTGAAAAAACTTTCCATTTTGATATATGGTTTCTTAGTTAAAACATAACAACTATTGGAAGTTATCGTCAGAACTAAAAATAATTAATTAATGGGAGTGGGGGGACTTGAACCCCCACGAGCTAAATCGCTCGACGGATTTTAAGTCCGGCGCGTCTACCAATTCCGCCACACTCCCAAAAGGAATTTGCGCTTTTTTATCGTAGCCGAAAGCAACCCATTTAACCAAGAAAAATTGGAAAATTTACACTTTTAATTGTCAGATTAAATCTAATTTTTTAATTTACTATCCCTTCTACTCGCCATTGTAAAATTTCACCTGCATGAAATGGTTTTATTTGTCCGACGATATTTTCTCCTTCAACAACATCAATAAATTCTCTAATTTTATTAGGTCTAGAAACTAATTTTAATTTTTCTTTATTTGGAGAAACATTATAAAAATTAGGGCCATTTAAACTTGCAAACTTTTCAAAATTATCTAGAGCATCTTCCTCTTCGAATACTGTTAAATAGCTTTCTATTGCTACTGGCGAATTAAAAATGCCCGCACATCCACAAAAAGCCTTCCACTTCCTAAGGTGTGGAGCAGAGTCAGTTCCCAAGAAAAAACATTTTTTTCCACTTGTTGCAGCTCTCCTTAAAGCGAGTCTATTATTTTCCCTCTTAGCAACTGGTAAGCAGTAAAAATCACTATTTAAGCCTCCAAAAAACATTGCATTTCTATTTATATGCAAATGATGCGGAGTGATAGTAGCTCCAATATTATTTTCTTGAACAAAATCCACTGCATAAGAGGTGGTTATATGTTCTAAAACGATTTTTAATTTTGGAAATCTTTTAGTTATTTGAGAGAGTTCTTTATCTATAAAAACTTCTTCTCTATCGAATACATCTACTTCAGAATCAGTCACTTCACCGTGAATTAATAGAGGCATTCCATTATCTTGCATTGATTCGAAAATCTTATATAGATTTTCTATTTTCTTTACTCCATAACTAGAATTTGTCGTCGCATTAGCAGGGTATAATTTTGCTGCGAAAAAGATATTTTTTTTGAAACCATTTATTAGTTCTGCTTTATCAGTATCATCTGTAAGATATATTGTCATTAGTGGTTCAAACTTAGAACTTTCTGGTAACGCTTCAACAATAGATTTTTTGTAAGAGATAGCGCTTGCAACAGATGTAATGGGAGTTTTAGTATTTGGCATAACGATAGCTCTTCCAAAAAATTCGGAAGTAAAATGAATAATATTTTTTAATACAAGACCTTCTCTTAAATGTAAATGCCAATCATCAGGTTTTATTATGGTTAAAGTCTTCAAAATTTTTTCTATTTAATCAATTTTAACAACAAATTAAAATTGACAATAATTTATAGATATTCGAGGATAGTTATTAACCATTTATGAAAATTTTTATTATCTAAATGAAATCCTAAATATGAGTGATTTTTTATTTCCAATAATAGAAATAGTTTTAGGAGTATTTTTACTTTTTGCTGGAGGAGAGTTCTTCATTCAAGGAGCTATATTTTTATCTTTAATTTTAGGAATACCTCAAATAGTAATTGGATTAACAGTTGTTTCTCTTGGAACAAGCTCTCCTGAGCTATTGGTAAGTTTAAGTTCAATTTTAAAAGGCAGTGATTCGATTGCGGCAAGCAATGTAATTGGTAGCAATATTTTCAATGTTCTCGTTGTTTTGGGTATAAGCTCATTAATAACACCTCTTAAGGTAAAAAGCAGAATAGTTAGAAGAGATGTGCCTCTATTAATGGCTATCTCTTGCGCGGTTTGGGCTATGTCATCAACAGGCTTATTAACATTGCAAGCAGGGGTCTTTCTAATATTTTGTTTAATCTTAAATACAATATGGGAAATTAATACTATCAATGAGAAAGGAGAAGAGACCAAAGATGCTGAACCAGAGATAGAAGAATTTAAAGATAACTATAAAGGGAAGCTTAATATTTTACTAAAGTTAATATTGGGAATATTTCTTTTAAGCTTTGGTTCAAATACTTTAGTAAATGGTTCTCAAACGCTTGCTAACCTTTTGGGGGTAAATGAAATTGTTATTGGTTTAACTATCGTCGCCACCGGAACATCTTTACCGGAATTAGTGACTTCAATAATTGCTGCATTTAAAGGTAAAACAGATCTTGCGATTGGCAATGTAATAGGAAGTAATTTGCTCAATCAACTTCTCATACTTGGAAGTTGTAGTATTTTTTCAGGATTTAAAGGTTTAGTAATTGAACAAAGTCTAATAAAAGTTGACTTACCTTTTATGGTTTTAACTACCTTTGCATGCTTACCAATTTTCTGGAGCAAAGGAAAAATTACCAGAATTGAAGGATTTATTTTAATTAATTTTTATATTTTTTACATTCTCGATAAGATACTGTTTTTAAATGGATTTAATTATCTCTCCGAATTAAGGATAGGTTTATTTATTTACTTTTCACTACTTATATTAATTCTATTTGCTCAAGAAAAATTAAAGTTTTCTAATTCATAGTTTTAGCCATACATAGTTACAAACTCTTCTGAGATAGTTGGGTGCAAAGCCATAGTAATATCAAAGTCTTTTTTTGTGATCCCTGCATTTAATGAAATTGATACCATTTGAATGATCTCAGATGATGTTTCTCCAAACATATGGCAGCCCAGGACTATATCAGTTAGCTTATGAACTACAATCTTCAACATACATTTTGATTTATTCTCTTTAAAAGTATTAGACATAGGAGTAAATTTGCATTTGAAAATTTTTATATTTTTTTCAGAGTGAATCTCTATAGCTTCCTTCTCACTTAAGCCAACTGTTGAAATTTCAGGAATAGTGAAAACGGCCTTAGGGATATTTTCATAATTTACTTTTCTTTTTTGGTCATTAAAAAAATTATCCGAAAAAACTCTCCCTTGTTCTATTGCTACTGGAGTTAAGTTTGGTTTATTTGTAATATCCCCAACTGCAAAAATATTTGCGTTGCTTGTTTGATTAAGTTCATCAACATCTAAATATTGGCCATCCATCTTTAGATTTAAAAAATCTAAATTTAAAGGCAAAAGATTTGGTTCTCTACCTGTAGCAATAAGGATATTATTAGTTAGGAGTTTTTCACCCGAGTCTAAGGTAGATTCCAGATTTTCATTTGCCCTCTTGATAGCCTTTAATTGAGTATTAGAGATTATGTTTATGTCAGTAAACGTAGGTGATTCCTCTAGGCAGAAAGAAAGATCTTCATCAAAACCATTAAGTAAATGTTGACCTCTAATTAATTGAGTTACTTCAGTACCTAAATTCCTGAAAATAGAAGCAAATTCACAAGCAATATATCCTCCTCCAACTATTAATATTGATTTGGGAAAATTTTCTAATTCAAAAATATCATCACTAGTCCATGCCAAATCTATCCCTGGAATATCCAATTTCTTTGGTTTACCACCAACTGAAATAAGAATTTTCTTTGAACTTATTTTGTTTTTAATTTTCTTTGTTTTTGGACAAATTATTTCTAATTCATTTTGATTCGTAAATCTTCCTAATCCTTCAAAAACATTTACCTTCAATTTATTTAAAGAATTTCTATGTAAATTACTTAATCTAGAAACCTCCTCTCTAACATTCTTCAATAAAATATTTGATTCGAAATTAATGCCTTCATTTTTTAATCCATATCCGTCAGAAGAATCCATATTTTTTTTACATCTAGCTGCGTAAACCATTAATTTCTTAGGAACACATCCCCTTATCACACAAGTTCCTCCTATTTCATTTACTTCTATGATTGCAACTTTTGCTCCATAACTTGCTGCACGTTTAGCAGCCGCTAGTCCCCCAGATCCAGCTCCAACAACAATTAAATCGAATTCAAATTCCAAGACTTTTTTAAATCAATTATTATAACGATAGTTTAGAGCTTTAATTCAAATAATGAATGGGATTTTGACGTGGGCTGAATTAAATAAGTTCGAAGTTGAAGATCTTGACAGAGTCAATGGTATTAATAATTCCTACGCAAATTTAAGATTATTTGGGCATACTGAAAATGATGTAATAGTTACCCTTTATAGGGATAGGCATTCTTGGTGTCCTTACTGTCAGAAAATATGGTTATGGCTTGAATATAAGAGAATTCCTTACAGAGTCAAAAAAATAAATATGTTTTGCTACGGTCAAAAAGAAAGTTGGTTCCTTGATAAAGTCAGATCGGGGAAATTACCTGCAATTGAATTTAAAGGTCAAGTTATAACTGAAAGCGATGATATCATTGCTTTTTTAGAAAATACATTTGGAGCACTTGGATCTTTTATAACATCCAGTAAACTTATTAAAATTCGAGAATTAGAAAGAGAAATTTTCAGATCCTGGTGTAATTGGCTCTGCAGAGAAAGCTTTAATTTTATAGATAACTCTTTTAGAAAAAAAAAATTTAAAGAATCCATTTCTAAACTCGATGAAATCTTAATTAGATCAAAATCAGGTTTCATTGATCCATCAGTATCTAATACAGGTGATATGGAGCCAGGTGTTGGAGATATAATATTTATTCCCTATATGGAGAGAATGAATGCTTCACTGATTTATTATAAAGGTTTTAATTTAAGATCTAATTACCCTCATGTAGATAACTGGCTTACCCTTTTTGAGGGGACAAGTGCTTACAGAGGTACTCAAGGAGATTTTCATACTCACTCTCATGATTTACCGCCACAAATGGGTGGATGTTATAAAGAAAGAAATGAACAACAGATTACTTTCTCTGAATTAATAGATACTGGTAAGGGCCTCGGTAATTATGAATTAAATAAAGATTTTGATTCAAAATATTTCGCTAAAATTGCTCTCAAAAGAGTAATAAAGCATAAAGACAATTTACAAAAAGTAAACCCATACGATAAAGAATTTTTCGAAGAATCATTGAGATCAGCGCTGACCCATATGATCACAGGTGAAGTACTAATCCCTAAAAAACTTTCAGGAATCTCTCTAAGATACTTAAAAAACAGAATCTCAGTTCCAAGAGATATGCCAATTATTTCAGCGAGGTTATTAAGACAATCATTAAATAAAATTGAATCGCTGAGTAATCTCAATGAAGTAGATAAGATACCTTTCAGGAATAGATATGATCAAGATCCTAGAAATTTTATTTCTAGTTAAAATTAAAACTATAAATTTTTTCTTGAATCTATTTGAAGTAAATCCCTTATTTTTTGAACTTGACTTGCAATATTAGGATCGACAGATAATTTTTTTTCAACTTGTTCAATAGCATACATAACAGTTGTATGATCTTTCCCTCCAAATTGATCTCCAATTCTTGGTAGGCTTAAATCTGTTCCATGTCTCATAAGATACATGCCTATTTGCCTAGCTTGACTTACTGGTTTCCTTCTACTTGAACTAATTAATTCATCAGTAGAAACTTTAAAGAAGTCAGACACTTTGTCAATAACTTGTTTTGGAGTTACAACTACTCCAACACTATTAGGATCAAGCATTGGAGCAATTGATTGAACTGTCATAGGCAAGCCTGTTATTGATGCAAATGCAACAGCTCTAGTAAATGCACCTTCTAATTCTCGAATATTCGAAGTGAATCTTCCTGCTATAAATTGAATTAAATCTCTTGGAAGACTCATCCTCTCTTGTTCTGCCTTTTTTTGAAGGATGGCTGTCCTAGTCTCAAGGTCAGGTGGCTGAATATCTGCAGTCATACCCATTGAGAACCTAGAAATTAATCTCTCTTGAATTCCTGATAATTGATTTGGGGGTCTATCACTTGCAATAACTATTTGACTTCCTGATTCGTGTAGAGCATTAAAAGTATGAAAGAATTCTTCCTGTGTATACTCTTTACCTTCTAAGAACTGAATATCGTCTATTAAAATCAAATCTACATTTCTATATTTATCTCGAATAGCTGTCATTCCATCTCTTCTAATACCACTAATAACATCATTAGTAAAAGTCTCTGTGGATACATATTTAACTTTTGCTTCTGGATCTATTTCTACTCGATAATGACCTATTGCTTGCATTAAATGAGTCTTACCAAGACCTACTCCACCACAAATAAATAATGGATTAAATTCTCTCCCAGGAGATTCGGCAACAGCTAAAGCTGCGGCATGAGCCAACCTACTATTTGGACCTACAACAAATCTTTTAAATACATAGCGTAAATTTAAACCATTAGGATTTTTGAATTGATTTTTTGAAGAATTATTTTGGTTACTACTAGAAGAGGATCTTGTTTGATAATTAACGTTCTGTTCGCTGGGTTTCTCTTCATTTGTTAAATCGCTGTTGGTATTTGTTTCAGATTTAAAAACAACTTTTACATCATGGCCGCAGATTTCTTTTGCAGCTTTTTCAATAGTTTCACAATAATTCTTTCTTAACCAATCACTGGAAAATGTATTTGGAGCAATTAAGGTCAATAGTCCATTCTCGAAACAGTTAAATTTAGCAGGCCTTATCCATGTCTCAAATGAAGGCTTACTTAAGGTTTTTTGGAGTGATTGTTGAACTTCCGCCCAAATAGGATTAATTGCTTGCAAAATTTTATTCTCTAGATTATTAATCTAGTTGGAATTTCATAATTGGCCATTATCAAATCATAAGATCACCACAAATTTAAGATTATTTAACAAAGGATCATCTAAATTTATAAAATTAATTCTAAATTTTTTTATAGGCATATAATTATTTCAAAACCCTCTAAAATTTTGGATAAAGCATTACTTATTATCATGGCTAAATGGCATGGTTATGGAAGATGCAAAACAAGATTATCAAGAGATATAGGTAAAAATAATTCTGCAAAAGTACAAAGTGTGATGACTAAACACACTATTTCAGTCGCAAAATTTGTCCAAGAAACTAAACTAATTTATATTTCATTAGCTATAGCTGGTTTAGGGGAAGGTAATTGTAGAAGATGGTCTAAAGAATTAGGTATTGAAAAATTTAATTTACAGGGGAAAGGTTGCCTGGGAGAAAAAATGAAAAGGCAGATAATTATCAACAAAAAATTTTGTGCTCGGCATAAGATAAAAAATATTATTTTTATTGGTACTGACCTTCCAAATTTATGCCATCAAGATTTATTGAATACTCTGAAAGAGCTACAACAAAATGATCTTATTTTAGGACCATCTAATGATGGAGGATATTGGCTTATTGGTTTATCAGAAAAAATAATGTCATCGCATGTATATTTACCTTTTATCAATATTAGGTGGGGGACAGAAAATGTACTGCAAAATACAATGGATAATTTTGCTTCTACAAAATTAAACTATAAGTTTTTAGATAAAAAAATAGATATAGATAGAATTATTGATATTGAAAATATAATGTAATCGACTTGTCTAAAATCTCAATTATCATCCCAACTATTAATGAAGCTGATAATTTGCCATTATTACTTTCAGATTTATCGACTATGCAAAAAGAGGGAGAAATTATAATTGTTGATTGTGGAAGTCAAGATAAAACTATTGATATAGCAAATATTTATGGGGCGAAAGTATGTATATCCAAAGAAAGAAATCGGGGTTTACAATTAGATATAGGAGCTAAGAATTCAAAAGGAGACTGGCTAATATTTTTGCATGCTGACACAAGATTAACTCATGATTGGTTTAGTAAAACAAATTCATTTTTAAAGGGAAACAAGAATAGTATTTACTATTTTAAATTTAAAATTAATCATAAAAAGTTAATTTATAGAGTCCTCGAAATTCTTGTAAATTTTAGGAGTAAATATTTTAAACAACCGTATGGTGATCAAGGTTTAATAATTCATAGAACTACCTATTTTAAGAATAATGGTTTTAGAAAGATACCTTTAATGGAAGATGTGGATTTTCTAAAGAGATTAAACAATAAAAAAGATTTAAAACAATTAAATTCATCTATTTTTATAAGTTCAAGGAAATGGGAAAGAACTAATATTTTTCTACAGGCAATAAGAAACTGGAATTTTAGAAGAAGATGGTTAAAAGGTGAATCTTTAAAATCTATATATTATGACTACTATAAAAATGATTAATTTGCATACCAAAAAGCACATTTAGAGCCTCTTGGTTCTAATACCCAACCTTGTCTTTTGTAAAATGAAACTACTTCAGCATCAGCAAAAAGGGTTACTTTAGAAATTCCAATATTTTTTAATTCTTTTAAGATATATTTCATCAACTCTTTCCCCAATCCAAGTCCTTGATAGACAGGGTTAATAGCTACATCCCAAACTGTTGCTTCTAGAATTCCATCGCCAGTGCATCTTGCAAATCCTACTAGTCTGGGGAATTTATCATCATGACGCCATAACCCAACCACTAAAATACTGAAATCCAAAGCTCTTTTCACTCTCCTTATAGGTCTTCTGCTCCAACCAACAGTTTGCAAAAGCTGATCAAGTTCTATTAGATCTAAATCTTTATTTTTACTACATACAAATATTTCTTCTTTATTTGCTTGCGTGAACTCATAAGAATTTAAACCATAAAGATTTATCAGCTCATCCCTCGATATGCTGTTTGATTTTTTTATTAATGATCCTTGGTTTCTAAAAATCATTAAAAATTAGCGAATCCTTTTTGTTGAAGCTCAGAAAGCTGAAAATATAAACCCTTTTTCAGTATCAATTCACTATGTGTTCCTTCTTCAACTAATGATCCCCCTTTTAAGACTAAAATCTTATCAGAACTTTCAATAGTTGCTAATCTGTGAGCAATTACTAATGCTGTTCTTTTTGACAGAATTCTCTCGAGATCTTTCTGCAAAGTAGCCTCTGTAGAGGGATCCATAAACGCTGTTGCTTCGTCCATTATTAAAACAACGGGATTTCTAATCGCTACTCTAGCTACTGAAAGAAGTTGTCTTTCCCCAGAAGAGAGATTCCCCCCTCTTTCTCTTAATAAGGTGTTCAAACCTTCTGGTAATTTTTTCAGCAGATTATCTAAACCTAATTCGTTACAAAGATTTTCTAATTCAAAATTATCTATATTCGAATTTAGTTTCAAATTATCTGCGACATTTCCACTAAAGATAAAAGTATCTTGCAAAACTACCCCCAACATATTTCTAAGAGTTGCAATAGGAATATCTTTTATGTCTATATCATCGATTAAAATTTGGCCTGATTGAGGTTCATACAATCTACATAATAGTCTTATTATGGTAGTCTTTCCTGAACCAGTTGGTCCTACAAAAGCCACATGCTCTCCTATATCAATGATGAAAGATAAATTCTTAATAATATGTTCTCCTTCGTTATAGAAAAAATTAACATTTTTGAACTCAATTTTGCCCTTAAATTTCTTATTTACATTTTTAGCATTTTCTAAAAAATGTTTTGCGGAAATAGAGTCCTTAATCTGTATTTCTTCATCTAATAATTCATTTATTCTCTCTACAGCTGTTAAACCTCCTTGTATCTGAGTAAATCTTTCTGCAAGCTGCCTTAAAGGTTCAAAAAGTCTTTGGGAATATAAAATAAAAGTTGTTAATGTTCCTAAACCAATATTTCCAGAAGTAACAAGATATCCTCCTACTGCCAAAACCAAGGAAACTGCAGCAAGAGAAATCCATTCTATAAATGCCGAAATACTACTATCATAAAATATTGTTCCATTTACTGCTTTCTTATAAGCAACTCCAGTATTGGAAAATTTCTTGCTATTAAAAGCCTCTCTTCTGAACATCTGAACAACTTCTAAACCCTGAAGATTCTCTTGAAAATCAGAGTTGAGTTGAGACAATTCTTCCCTTACTTGATAATTGGCTCTTCTATAACGTTTCTGAAGCCAAATAATGAAATATGAAACTGGGATTTGAGTCAAAAGTAATAAAATGGCAAGTCCTCGATCAATTGACAGCATTGTCAAAGAAATTACTATCAGACTCACGAAGTCAGCAATAACTCCAACTGCCCCACTACCAAAAACCTCGGCTAAAGCATCAACATCATTTGTTAATCTTGTTAATAATTTCCCTACCGGCATTTTATCGTGATACTTAAGAGATAAAGATATTGAATGATCAAAGAGTTCTCTTCTTATTCTTGCTGTCAAACGTTGACCCACTGCCTGGATATTGTAAGTTTGGTATCCCTGCAGAATTAATCTAAATAGAACAGTTATGAATAAAGTTAGGATTATGGCATTTATTGACTGCCCAAAGAAAGTTTTACTTAGCCAAACATCTGTAGTTTCTTTCTTGAGAATGGTAATTGCTTGACCAACTAATAATGGTTGAATAGCTCCAGAAAAAGAAACAGGCAACAAAACTATCAAGATAAGATATATTGTTTTTTTATCTTTAGTTAAATATTTACCTAACTTTTTAATCCTTCTAAAATCTTTAAACATTTAGCTAATCTTCTATAAAACATTAGTTGATTCTATTGATAAAATAATATCTCTGAGATGATTATCATCTAACCTCATAGATAAAGGATTTCCAATTAGTCTTGCAGTCGAGTAAAAAAGATCTTCTATTTTAATTAAACCATTTTCTTTAAGAGTCTTCCCTGTTGCTACCAAATCAACTATTGCCTCCGCCATACCTGTAATAGGACCAAGCTCGACTGATCCTGTCAAATGAACTATTTCAACAGGAATATTTAAGTCTTCAAAATAAGATCTTGCTGTTTTTATAAATTTACTTGCTACTTTACAATTTGCTGGAAGATCAGTAGGTTTTGAATAATTGCTATTTTTCTTAACCGCCAACGACATATGACAACCCCCAAATCCTAAATCTAATAACTTTGCTACTTTTAATTCAGATTCTCGTAAAACGTCATACCCAACAATACCCAAATCAGCCTGACCATAACTCACATATACAGGAACATCTCCATTTCTTACTAATAAAGCTTTAGCCCGTTTACAATTTGATTCAAAAGTTAATGATCTATTATTTTCGTCCAAAGCGTCAGAGAAATCTAACCCAGCTCTTTTAAAAGTTGAAATTGAATCTTTTAACAGAGCTCCTTTCGGTAAAGCTATAGTAAACATAGATCAATTTCTTCCAAGGATTCTTCATTCTAAGTTAACAATGGAATTTAATAAAGCTCGAAATATAATCGGACTAAGAGTTTTAAGTGATAACATCATTTGGCTGTGGGTAAAAGATAAATCAGTAGTGGTTGTAGATCCATCTGTTCACGAACCAGTAATTAGATATATACATGAAAACAATTTTCACTTAAAAGCTATTTTGCAAACGCATCATCATTCAGACCATATTGGAGGGACGAAGTCTCTTATTGAAAGATGGCCAAATGTAAAGGTAATTGCTTCCTCCAAAGAAAAAAAGCGAATACCTTTTCAAAATGTATCTGTAGAGGATGGAGAAACCTTGAATATTTTAGGTGAAGAAGTAAAAATAATTGAAGTATTAGGACATACAAGCTCACATATTGCCTTCTTTTTGAATGAGGAAAATCCTGTTCTTTTTATTGGTGACACATTATTTTCTGGAGGCTGTGGAAAAATTTTTGAGGGAACTTATCAACAAATGTATTCTTCACTAGAAAGAATCAAATCTTTACCAAAAAATACTCTCATATATTGTGCACATGAATATACAAAGGCAAATATATTGTGGGCATTGAATCTCAAGCCTAGAGATCAAAATATAAGAAATAAACTTTCGGAAGTTGAAAAAATACTTTCTCTTAACAAATTGACAATTCCATTTTCACTTGATGAAGAGATGAAAATAAACCTTTTCTTAAGAGCAGAAAATTTAGAAGAATTTACTTTTTTAAGAGAAAATAAAGATTTATGGGTTTAAATAGATAGGTATCATATTAAACAAATGTCCCCCAAACAAGTAATTAAAACATCAAATGCCCCAGATCCCGTAGGGCCTTATAATCAAGCAATAAAAGCTGGTGATTTTATCTATTGTTCTGGTCAAATAGCTATAGACCCAGCTTTAAATGAAATAACATGTTTAGGTGATATAGAGAAGGAGACTGTTCAAGTTTTAAAAAATCTCGCAGAAGTTCTTAAAGCTGGTGGAGCCAAAATAGAGGATGTAATAAAAACAACTATTTACTTAACGGACTTAAGTAATTTTCAAATTGTCAATAAAATATATAGTGACTTTTTTAATATAGAGAATCCTCCAGCACGGGCCTGTGTGGAAGTTTCATCTCTACCAAAAGGAGTTTTAGTTGAAATAGATTGCGTCGCATTTATAGATTAATTTCTAATTATTGAGAAATTTGAAATATGAACCAATTGTGCACCATAGTTGTATAGATTATTAGTTGATAATTCATCTTTGACCTATGTCAGCAGCAAAGCTTAATATAGATGAACTAGAAGCAGGTTATCCTTTATTTTGCAAAGCTCTTAGACTATTAATTTTAAAAGGAAACTCAGCTAAAGATATAGAAAAGACAGTGTGTTGGAGTCATCTTGAAACTTTAAATAGATGTCTACCTAGTAGATATAAAGCCCCAACATATTTAATGGCTTTAATCAAAAGAGATATTGCAAAGCCAAATAACTATTAAAAAGGACTAATCTTCTAAATAAAATTTATCAATATCAATTGAAAAGTCTTTTTCCTTGTCTGATATTTCTTTATTATCTAAAAATATTGAAAGACTTACAAAGTTCTTACCGAAGCTTATATTTGGATAGATATCCCTTTCTTTACATAATTTCTCAATTTCCCCCATGAATTTACTAATTTTTGAGTATTGATCAAATTCAAATCTTTTTTCAATTCTCAAAGGTGATTCTCTTTCATTCCACATTAAATTCTTTTTTTTCAAGACTAATTACACTATACATTCAACAAAGGTTCTCAATAAACTTTTGAAGTTCAAATTTTTAGTCACTTTCCCAATAATCAATAATGCCACCAATTGTTAAATCGGTTTGAACTTCTGGATTAGGACATGCAAATCTCGCTGCAGATCCACTAGCAGTAAACACCCAATTGCCTTCTCTAGCGCCGACAGGATCAACAGCAACTAATTTCTTTCCTTTATTATTTTCTAAAATTCGTAAATTCATATGACCTAAGCCAGCGACTCTTTGAGTACATACCATCCTTCCTAATACTTTCATGATTTCCACAATTAATATCCTCCTTTTTTATGACTTGTCAGGATCCCAATGATCAATTATTCCAACAATCGTTAAATCGCTTGGATAAGATTTACTTCCCGCTGCTTCCCTAGCAGCAGAACTTCCAACACAAATAACCCAATCTCCTGGCTTACAGCCAACAGCATCAACTGCAACTTTATTAGAAGAACCATCTAATACAACCTGCAGATGTTTATGTTCAAAACCAGGAATCCTATTGGTAGAAACAAGTGGTTTTACAACCTTGCAAATTAACATAATTAGTGAGCCTCCTCTGTTTTTTTATCTAAAGACATTCCAATAATTTGGGCGGAATGAATGTTGTCCCTATCTCTAATAGTAGAGCAAGTATGTAACAAACCTTGATCAACTAAATTTTTATATCTAATTGATATCGCATTATTAACTCTTTCACAATCGTTTATTGCTCTCTCTTTTGCTCCGGGAACTTTTCCAGAGTAATCAAATCTTATTACTACCGGAATAGGTAGATCTTGAGAAACATTTAATCCAGTAAAAATCTTCACTCCT
The DNA here is from genome assembly GCA_003216775.1 of Prochlorococcus sp. AG-402-K21. GTDB lineage: Bacteria > Cyanobacteriota > Cyanobacteriia > PCC-6307 > Cyanobiaceae > Prochlorococcus_A. The sequence goes on along the minus strand of QCII01000003.1, from coordinate 106,154 downwards.
ACATCTAAATCTGGAGCCCCTTCTTCGACTGTATCTAAATGAGCAAAATAAGTTAAATTTCTGAGATGTACTTCTTTGAAACCTATACCTACTCCAATAAACCTCTCTGCATGTCCAATATCTTCATAAGAACCATTATGAAAACTCTTAACATAATCAATTTGAGAAATATTATTGACAATCAATTTATACGTAAATTTTTCCAGTCCAATGAGTTTATCTTTTGAAGATTGCTTAGAAATTATCTGGCAAATTTCTCTTTCTGCATGCTCTTTTGAGAAATTTATTGTTGAATTATAAATTTCTAATGTAGAAATAGTTTTTTCTAAATCTATACCGCCATCGCTAGTTGATAAATGTATTTTTAATGAATCAGTGTCTGTATCAAGTCCAATTAACATTAAATCCACAGAAGCTCCGCAGCAAAAGCTATTCTCTACAGCCTCTTTGAAAGCATATAATTTATTTCTACCTTCTGCCGCAGCTAACTCGTCATTACTCCCATGAGCTGCGCATCCCTGATGCAAAGGATCTACTGAACTAAAGTGATAAGTTACAACTTTTAAGTACCTTGTATCTTTATGAGCTTCATTAGGAACATTCTCTCTATATCTTTTATGTTCAGTTTTTACCCATCGATTAACGGTATTTTCAATATCAAACAGTGCTCCAGCATGGGATCTTCTTCTTACTGAACTAAAAGGTATTCTCATTACATATGCAACTGAATGAGCTAATCTTCCATCTGAACAAGGAGTTATATCAAGTAAATGTATTCCACAATCTAAGAGAAATTTTTCAAAGTCTTCCGCATCCCTACTTCCAACAGAACCTTCAAGTGGATCATTGTTAAAAAAATTGTCGCTAAGTTTCTCATGCTGTTTGAAAGCACACCATGCATATAAAGCTCTCATATCAAGAGGTTTAACCCAAGATTTATCTAATACATGTAGGGGTAAATCTATTCCCAAATTTTTTCTTGATATTTTCTGAGCCTTATTTATAAAATCTTCGTGATGTTGAATTCGAGCAATTTCCTTGAGAGTTGGAACAATTTCGTCAAAATCACTTTTTATTTTGCTTTCATACCTAAATAGATTTTCATTTTGAATATTATTGGTTAATTTATGAGACTTTCCAGAATTTCGGAAATTATTTGATTCTTTAGTTTGTATGTGGATATTTTCAGTAAAAGTTTTCATTGGAGCTGTTGGCCCCAATGTAAAGTTCTTGGCTTTAGCCAGTCCTCTTAAAGGCATTATTTACTTAACCTCTTGCACCACCTGAAAAGGTAACAAGTTGTCCTTCACGAGTATTACCACTTGATCCAGTTATCAAGAAATCTGGTTTTTCTGTTTCGTCATTTCTTTTAACTTCCATAGGGGGCATTGCACTCATGAACCCCGCTCTTGATGGATTTCTCTTTCTAGAAGAAGCTCCCTCTGTGCCCGTCACCTTATCACCACGATCCCAATCGTCACCAGTTACATTTCCCACTGATTGTCCTTCACCAGTAATCCTTGATGCGACTCTTTTTTCTGGTGTCTTTGCAGCACGGTCTGTCTCTTCAATTTCCATTTTTTGTTTATAAGTAATATTTTTATTCGGTTCAAATCTAAATTTTTCAGTACCAGTGACCTTATCAACTGCCATATCAAAAGGTCCTGTCACCTTCGAACCATTTTCATATTCATTACCCGTAACACCTTGAGTATTTTTTTCAGAATATTTATCTCTTGATGGTGATTTAACAGAGAATTCCTTCCAAGAGTTACCTGCTGACTTTTCCGGATTCGCATAAGCCGTATCATGTGGAGGATTATCACAAGCTTGCGAGAGCTGATCTCCACCAACATAGGGAGTACCTGTTAGATTTTTACAAGCACCTTTCTTAGCACCTGTCATTATTCCGCCAATTCCTGGTTGCTGTCCTGTAAGTCTGGCATTTGAATTATTACCAGAATTAACTGTTGATCGGGATTTCATATCTTCAGAAATCTCAGTACTACAATTTTCATTAATCTGATCTAAGCCTGCGTATGGTGTTCCTGTTAACACTTTGCATGAACCTGGTTCATCTCCAGTTACTATTTCTGATCTTCCTGTCATAGTGCCGCTTATTAAATTTGACTTTGAAGAAAGACTTAAACCTACTTTCCTAGCTTCTGGTTTTGGTTTTGAACCACAAAACTTCTCGTATTGTTGAGATCCTATGTACTCATCGCCAGTTACATTCTTACAACTCCCATGTTCATTGCCTGTCATATGGTCTGATCTTCCAACCCCTGTACCAGTTACATTATTCCCATTAAGAGTGTTGTAACTACCTACTTTTTCAAATGCTTTACCTTTTGGATTTGGCTCAGAGCCAAGATATTGATCTCCAGTTAACTGATGTCCAGAACCTGATTCATCTCCAGTAACTAGGGTTGATCTACCAGGAAGTGATCCAGATACTTTTAATCCATCGGTTGTAGTACTATGTTTAACCTTTGAAGGATTTTTTGGAACATCACCACAATACTTCTGTGATTGATTAGAAGATACATATTCAGTACCTGTAAGGTTTTTACAAGTCCCTGGCTCATCGCCTGTGACCCTATCAGATCTACCAACTTCATTCCCAGTGACTTTATTTCCTGATGTTGTTGCAGTAACAGTAGATCTAAGTGGTTGTTTATAACTTGGTCTATCTTGACAAAATTGATCAACAACTTCTGCTCCCATGTATTGGGTGCCTGTAACTGTTCTGCATGTACTTGCTTCATTTCCTGTAGTTTTTACAGATCTATTAGCTTGTGTTCCAGTCACTATTTGACCTGAATCAGTTTCACTTTTACCAACTTTCCAGCTAGCATCTGCAATATTTTGTTTGGCGCCATTTTTATTTGGACCACATGGTCTACATTTACCATTACCTTTGTTGCCTGTAGCACCAGTTTTACTTCTTAACTCTCTCACTCTCTGAGAAATTTCTCTACTACTTAAATCTGGGTCTCCCCTTCTAGCTAAAGAAGCGGCACTGGTATTTTGTTTAGTTGCTGATTTACCATGCTTAGATTGAGCTTCTCTTCTCGCTAAAACAATATCTCTACTTGTATTAGTAATAGGCTTTCTCTTCTGATTAATTCTTCTCTTAACGTTGGGTTTTAGGGACTTAGATTCTGTACTAGTTGAATCCAGACTTTCTTGATTTTTATTTATAGTTGATTTAACTATGTTTACAGGACTTTCTTTTTTAACATCCGTACGAGTTCTATCGGATGAAGTTATAGCTGATTTACCATGGGTAGACATTGATTTTCTTCTCTCTATTACTAATTCTTTACTAGATAAAGTTGTTGAAGAATTTCTGTTTACCTGAGTTTTTGGAATATGTTTTGTAGCTGATTTAGAAATATTTTGATTATTAGGAGAAGACTGAGTCCCAGAAATATGTATATCTTGAGAAGATCGAACTCTATCTTTGGTAGTTGAAGAATAAGCAGTAGCTTTTTTACCGCTATCACTCATCGCCTTTCTTCTTTCAAGTGCAATCTCTCTGCTGGTTTTTTTTGACATAATCTTCAAGTTTGAAATTCTTTAAAAACTTTTTTGAAAATCTTTCTCCAAAAAATTTTTTGGAGAAAGATATTAACTACGATAAGTAGCTTTAACGTCCTTGGAAAACTACAAAAGCTGTTCCTTGACTTTGAGTGTAAGCATCGTATCCGATGATTCTTACATGATGATCAGGGTATGCTCTATGGCATGCCTCTAATTCGCTCACGATCAAGTTAAGATCTTTTTCCCCAAAGAATGGGAGTTTCCAATAAGACCAATAAGTTTGCATACATCCACTTGGATGTACATGCTCAATAACTGGACTCCAACCTTGAGCAATTATGTACGCAATTTGGTCATATATTTCTTCCTGGGTCATCGGTGGTAAAAAACCGAATGTTTCCAGGGTTGCAACTGTTTGATAGTCGCTTACTGTGCTCTGGAAAGGCATAATTAATCAAAATGTGAATGTAATTACTCGTAAAAACGAGATTTTAATAAGTTTGAGGAGAATTAATCTCCTCAATTTCGAAACTTGAGTTAACCCTGAACATCAAGCTTGTCGACAGTGTCAAACTCGAACTTAATTTCCTTCCAAGTTTCTAGAGCAATAGCTAATTCAGGACTATGCTTAGCAGCTTCCATAAGAATGTCTCTACTCTCTTTTTCGATTTCGCGACCAGCATTACGAGCTTTTACACAAGCTTCTAAAGCAACTCTGTTAGCTGCAGCTCCAGCAGCTGAACCCCATGGATGACCATGTGTTCCTCCACCGAACTGAAGACAGGAATCATCCCCAAATATCGCTAGAAGTGCAGGCATATGCCAAACATGGATACCACCTGATGCGACAGCAAATACTCCAGGCATTGAACCCCAATCTTGATCAAAGAAGTTACCTCTTGATCTATCTTCAGGAACAAATGACTCTCTTAAGTTGTCAATATAACCAAGAGTTGTTTGACGATCACCTTCTAGTTTTCCAACCACGGTTCCAGTATGTAATTGGTCTCCTCCAGATAGTCTCAAACATTTTGCAAGAACTCTGAAGTGAATACCATGCTTTGGATGTCTATCAATAACAGCATGCATAGCTCTGTGAATATGCAGAAGCATGCCATTTTTACGACACCAATTAGCTAATCCAGTATTTGCAGTAAAACCACCAGTTATATAATCATGCATGATGATTGGCATATCTAGCTCTTTTGCAAATTCAGCTCTTTCATAGAGTTCTTCAGGAGTGTTAGCAGTACAATTTAGATAGTGACCTTTAACTTCTCCAGTTTCTCGCTGAGCAAGCTTAACTGCTTCTGCAACAAACTCAAATCTTTCTCTCCAACGTTGGAATGGTTGAGAATTAATATTCTCATCATCCTTCGTTAAATCAAGACCGCCTCTAAGACATTCATATACAACTCGACCATAGTTTTTACCAGATAATCCTAATTTAGGTTTAATGGTACAACCAAGTAGAGGTCTTCCGTATTTGTTAAGTCGATCTCTTTCAACTACGATTCCGTTTGGTGGACCACCGCAAGTTTTAATGAAAGCAATTGGGAATCTAATATCTTCTAGACGTAGATGTCTTAGAGCTTTAAATCCAAAAACGTTTCCTACAAGGGATGTTAATACGTTTGTAATTGAGCCTTCTTCAAAAAGATCTAAAGGATATGCAATAAAAGCATAGAAAGCTTCAGGATCTCCAGGAACGTCTTCGATTCGATAACAACGTCCTTTATAAAATTCTAAGTCTGTAAGTAACTCGGACCAAACTGTTGACCAAGTACCTGTTGAAGATTCAGCGGCAACAGCTGCTGCGACTTCTTCTCTTGGAACACCTTCCTGACCTGTACATTTGAAACAGGCTAGTAAATCGGTGTCTAGGGGTACATATTCTGGAGTCCAGTAGGTATCTCTGTACTCCTTTACCCCTGCGTCATACTTCTTACTCATGAGGATAAATTTAGGTCTGTATAGGGAAAATAATTATTATGCAAGATTTATAAATCTTGCTTTAATTAATTAGTCCTTTTGACCAAGAAATTCACCGTTACCTAGAGCAGGTTCAACTTCTCTATGAGGACGAGCAATAATGTGAGCTGCAACTAAACCGTCACCAACTCTTTCACAAGCATCAGCACCAGCTCTTACAGCTGCGTTAACTGCGCCTGTTTCGCCTCTAACTAATACTGTGACATAACCGCCACCAACGAATTCACGACCAATTAGGCGAACTTCTGCTGCCTTTGTCATTGCGTCTGCTGCTTCGATTGCAGGTACAAGTCCGCGTGTCTCGATCATGCCGAGAGCGATACCCATTGTTTCTGTAGCCATTGTCTACTAAATACTAAATGTGGAATGTTCAATTCGAAGAATGCTTCATTAAGTACTTATAAGTCAAGCGTTTTCGACAAAATCTCCATTAATGTTTTTTCTATCATTCATAAGTTAAACTTATCACCCTTGGTACTATTGATATGTCAATACTTATGCAAATTAGTTAGTGCATCAAAACATACTGTTGTGTTAAGAAAAAATTTACATTATGTTATTTCCGTACGAGACAGGCCCTGTCTATACAGGTGTGGAATGTTCAACCTTTCCTGTCTCCGTATCAAGCTTTGAAGTAAGATAATATTCACAATAATTTTTTATATTATTTTGAACCTTCCAGTTCTAACTATTGCGAGTGGCAATCAAAGAAAGGTTTCTGAAATTTCAGAGATGCTGGATGTTTTGTCTTTAAAGGTTGAGAAGCAACCAGAATATTTAAATGTCGAAGAAACTGGGAAAACATATTTTGAGAATGCACTACTTAAAGCCAAGGCAGCTTCTCTAGAGACAAAAACTTGGGCATTAGCTGATGACTCGGGTCTTGAAGTAGATGTTTTAGATGGTCGACCAGGAATTTATTCTGCTCGATATGCCAAAAATAATGATGAGAAAATTAAAAAATTAATTAATGAACTTTCTGATAGTCCTTATAGGAGTGCAAGATTTATAAGTTGTATGGTTTTGTGCGATCCCTCAGGAAACTTAGTTAAAGATACAACAGGAATATGCTGGGGAGAAATTCTCAAGAACCCAAAATATCCTAATGGGGAATTCGAATCTATTTTTTGGGTTAAAGAAGCTAATTGTGTTTACGGTGAGCTCTCACAATCACAACTAAATAAATTAGGTAGTAGAGGTAAAGCTGCGAAAATTATGTCACCTTTTTTAAAAAAAGAGATAGGTTTAAGTTAAAAAAGGTTTAAATAAAAAATTCTCAGTAATTTGAGATTTCTTCAATTGCTCTAATAGCAGCAGCTGCGGCTTCTTCTACATCGCCTTCTTTCCCAGCGAGAGTTAATCTACCAAAAGCGCCAACTGCCTTCACATCAACAACAGTTATGTTAGATGCTTTTTCAGCTTCATTTGCTGCTTTTAAAACATAACCAGCAGGTTCAGTTTCCAATATAAACATACTCATTCCAGATTGAATCATTGATCCACTTCTGTTTTGTCTATTTATTAAAACAGCATGGTCTGGAGTAATCGCGCGAATTACTTCAGTCCAACTTGTTGAAGGTTTTGTTCTTTTTCTAACTTCACTTCCAATGGCATCTAGAACAACATCTCCAGAATGTAAAACAGTGCTTTGATCTTTGTGGTAAAGAGCAAGTGAACCAAATGCTCTTTCAACAATCATCTGACCAAGTCTTACATTACTTGCTTTTAAGGCAATATCAGTGACTCTATGAACGGCCATTCCAGGTGAAACTTCCATCCAAAGACATGAATCACCAGGGATAGGTAAAAAACCTCTACTAACCGTACCCATATATGCAGCTAATTGAGGTTGAAGAGAATCTAAAAAAACATATGTTCTTAACTCAATTTGCTCAACTTGACTGGCTTGTCTGGATACCAAAGACTTTTCTGAATCAGTTGTAATAAAACAGCTTGCACCACTGGCCTGAGATTGCACCTCAGATCCTGTCACAAGAGAACTCCCTTTTTTTCGGTTCCCTCTATTTAAACTAGAAGTTGGTTCCATTCACGCGACTATAACGGATAATGGTTCATTTTTTCTATTAAATTTACTTGCATGCTTCCCACAAAACGATAACTTCAAGTAAAAGATATGCATTTTTATGGGAACTTCTCAAAAAAAAGAACCAAATGTTTCTGGTACTGAAAAAGAATTAACTCCTGATCAAACTCTTGGATTAGTTAGCCTAAGTTTGATGCAAAAACTATCTCAGAAAGACCCATCTTTTAGTTGGTTAGAAGAAGATAAAATAGAGAAAGTAAATCTTAAAAACCTTAGAGATAGATTGGAGTTAACACAATTAGCTATAGATACAGGAGCCCCTTTAACTACTTCAGAAGTGACAACTTTAATTGGAGCTAAGCCTGGTAAATCTAAGTTAGAAAGAGCAGGATTATTAGCTACGAAAATAGCCAGAAATGTATGGAAGATATCAAAAACTAGTCAAGGAAATTCTTTTTATAGAAATTAAAATACGCCCTAAAAATAATTTTCATAATTCTCATTTAAGTATTTAAACATTCATATAAGTTTTTTAAATGTGTATATTTTTGTAAGAGAACTTATTAATTACTTTCTTAAATTAAAAAGTTTATGCAAGCTTGAAATACAAGCTCTTGAAAATTTTAATGAGTAAAGTTGAATTTAATAAGGAAGCTGGGCCCAGGGAAGTTTTTTGTGGTTTAACTTCAATAGTTTGGCTACATAGAAGAATGCCGGATGCATTTTTTCTGGTAGTAGGCTCGAGGACATGTGCTCATTTAATTCAAAGCGCTGCTGGAGTCATGATTTTTGCTGAACCAAGATTTGGGACAGCTATTCTTGAAGAAAAAGATCTTGCCGGTCTTGCTGACGCTCATGAAGAATTAGATCGAGTAGTTAATGATCTTATTGCGAGAAGACCAGAAATTAAAACTCTTTTTCTGGTTGGATCATGTCCGAGTGAAGTAATCAAACTAGATCTTGCAACTGTCGCAGAGAAATTAAATAATAGATTTTTAGGTCAAGTAAGATTCGTTAATTATTCTGGCAGCGGGATAGAAACAACATTTACCCAAGGAGAGGATGGTGCCTTAAAAGCTTTAATTCCATTAATGGAGTCTTCAAATGAGGAGAAATTATTATTAGTTGGGACTCTTGCAAATAATGTAGAGGATAGGTTTAAAAAGATTTTTGGAAATTTAGGGATTTCAAATGTTGAGAGCTTTCCACCAAGGCAATCAACAGAATTACCAAAGATTGGCAAAAACACAAAAGTATTACTAACTCAGCCTTATTTAAGTGAAACAGTTCGAGACCTTAAACATCGCGGTTGTGAAATAATTTCGGCTCCATTTCCTCTAGGTATAGAAGGAAGTACTGAATGGTTTTTAGCTGCAGCCAAAGCTTTCAAAATTAGTGAACTTAAAGTTCATGAAATTATTTCGCCTTTAATCAATAGAGCAAAACTTGCTCTTGAATCTCACAAGGAAATACTTAAGGGGAAAAGATTATTTCTTCTTCCTGAATCGCAACTGGAAATATCTTTGGCAAGATTTTTGCATAATGAATGCGAAATGGATCTTATAGAGGTAGGAACTCCTTACCTAAATAAGGAATTAATGAAAGAGGAGATTAATTTATTACCCGATAATACAAAAATTGTCGAAGGACAACATGTAGAAAAACAATTAGATCGAGTAAGGGAATCTAATCCAGACTTAGTAGTTTGTGGGATGGGTTTAGCTAACCCACTTGAGGCAGAAGGAATCAGTACTAAGTGGTCGATAGAAATGGTATTCAGTCCAATTCATGGTATTGATCAAGCCGCAGATTTGGCAGGTCTCTTCTCTAAACCTTTAAAAAGGAATCAAATACTAACTTCAAAAACTTTAGTAACTCATTAAAAGACTATGGAATTAACTTTATGGACATATGAAGGTCCTCCACATGTTGGGGCTATGAGAATCGCCTCTTCAATGAAAGATATACATTATGTGCTTCATGCCCCTCAAGGAGATACATATGCAGATCTTCTCTTTACAATGATTGAGAGGAGGGGGCAAAGGCCTCCAGTAACTTATACAACTTTCCAGGCTAGAGACCTTGGAGGTGACACAGCTGAATTAGTGAAGAAAAATATTAAGGAAGCTGTAGAACGTTTTAAACCCAAAACTCTTTTAGTTGGAGAAAGTTGTACGGCAGAACTAATCCAAGACCAACCCGGGGCTCTTGCAAAAGGAATGGGGTTTGATATGCCAATTGTTAATCTTGAATTACCTGCCTATAGCAAGAAAGAAAATTGGGGAGCTTCAGAAACTTTTTATCAATTAACAAGAACTCTTTTAAAAGAGAAAGTAAGTTCCTCAGAAAAAATAAGTCCTCTAAGGTGGAAGGAATTAGGTCGCAGACCTAAAGTTAATATACTTGGTCCTTCATTGCTTGGATTTAGATGTAGGGATGATGTTATAGAAATCCAACGTATACTCTCAGAACAAGGAATAGATACAAACGTTGTTGCTCCATTAGGTGCTAGTCCAGATGATATTGAAAGACTAATTGATGCTGAAATAAATATTTGTCTTTATCAAGAAATTGCTGAAGCATCATGCGAATGGCTTAAACGAAACTTTGGAATGGAATATACAAATACTATTCCAATTGGAATAAAAAATACAATTGAATTTATAAATGAAGTTCATAATAAGTTGGATCTCCCTTTGACTAATAAAGAAGAATTAGAACACAAGTCAAAACTTCCTTGGTATTCAAAATCAGTTGACTCAAATTACTTAACCGGCAAAAGAGTTTTTATTTTTGGTGATGGAACACATGCTATCGCGGCTGCAAAAATTGCCAAAGATGAATTAGGTTTTGAAGTAGTTGGTCTTGGGACATATAGCAGGGAAATGGCGAGACAAGTAAGAGTAACTGCAAAAGAACTAGATGTAGAAGCTTTAATTACTAATAATTATTTAGAAGTAGAAGATGCAATGAAAAAAGCCGCGCCTGAACTAGTTTTAGGGACTCAAATGGAAAGGCATAGTGCAAAGAGACTTGGCATTCCATGTTCAGTAATAAGTACACCAATGCATGTTCAAGATGTTCCTGCAAGATATAGCCCACAAATGGGATGGGAAGGAGCCAATGTAATTTTTGATGACTGGGTACATCCCCTAATGATGGGCTTAGAAGAGCATCTTATTGATATGTTCAAACATGATTTTGAGTTTGTTGATGGTCATCAAAGCCATTTGGGACATACAGCGACAAACACAAAGGATTTAATAAATTCTGACGATAAAAAAGATAATAATCCTAAAGAGGGCATTATCTGGACTGAATCAGGTAGAGCTGAATTAACTAAAGTTCCATTTTTTGTAAGAGGTAAAGTCAAAACAAATACTGAAAAATACGCAATCTTGAGAGGAATTCCAGAGATAAGCGAGGAAACTCTTTACGACGCCAAAGCATATTTCAGCTAAATTTTTACTAATAAAATATAATTAAGTCATGAGTATTTTCACTTATAATCTAATAGATTTAATCCTAAAAATTTAGTTATAAGAACATAATTCCCACTTTTAATACAAATAAATACATATTTGTTTAGAAACATATTTCATGTGTATTTACACTGCAAGAATATAAATAATAATGTGTTTTAAGCTTTAAATGACAAGTACTATAAATAAACCTCTTGATGGAGAAGGAAGTGTTCAAGTAAAGCAAGATCCGAAAATAAATATTGAAGAAGGGGCTTTAGTTATTGCCGTGTATGGGAAGGGTGGTATTGGAAAATCAACTACATCATCAAACCTTTCTGCGGCATTCTCAAAATTAGGTAAAAAAGTTCTACAAATTGGATGTGATCCGAAACACGATAGCACTTTCACTTTGACGCACAAAATGGTTCCTACAGTTATCGATATTCTCGAAGAGGTAGATTTTCATAGCGAAGAATTGAGGCCAACCGATTTCATGTTTGAAGGTTTTAATGGCGTAATGTGTGTCGAAAGTGGAGGTCCTCCTGCTGGGACAGGGTGCGGGGGGTATGTAACCGGTCAGACGGTTAAACTATTAAAAGAACATCACTTATTAGAAGATACCGACGTTGTTATTTTTGATGTCCTTGGAGACGTCGTTTGCGGAGGATTTGCAGCTCCATTGCAACATGCAAATTATTGTCTAATCGTTACTGCTAATGACTTCGATTCAATATTCGCTATGAATAGAATTGTCTCTGCAATAAAAGCAAAAGCAAAAAATTATAAAGTCAGATTAGGTGGGGTAGTCGCAAATAGATCAAAAGATACAGACCAAATTGATAAATTCAATGAAAGAACAGGTTTAAAAACTATGGCCCACTTTAAAGATGTCGATGCCATCAGAAGATCAAGACTAAAAAAATGCACAATTTTTGAAATGGAACCAACTGAAGATGTTATTGAAGTTCAAAATGAATATTTATCTCTTGCTAAAAATATGCTTGAAAACGTGGAACCTTTAGAAGGCAATCCACTTAAAGATAGAGAAATTTTTGATTTATTAGGATTTGATTAGTCTAAATTAATCTAATCCAACCAATTGGCTTGTTAAATCATAAGTTTGTTTAGAGGTCTTCTTATCAATTATTCTTTTTGACAACTTTTGAGAAAAAGCTTTTCTGCCAGTTTTTTGACGATTTCCCCAGCTCCAATGGACTGATGATTTAGCAAATTCTTTATAAGTTGCCACTTGAGCGACCCTCTCTCCTGCCAATCTTTGTGAGACATATCCTTTTGTTATGAATTTTTGAAATATCGGGAAAAGAAATCTAAATAACCAAGGTGTATCTCTAAAAAGTTTTGTATCAGCGACACATCCAGGATATAGAGAATTTACAATAATCTTCTCGGCAGGATATCTTTTTGATAATTCCTGAACGGTCACCATATTGCAAAGTTTACTATCCTTATAAGCCTTACCAGGTTTGAATTTCTTTCCATTCGCCATACTTATTGGAGATAAAAAACCATTTTTAAATCCAGATAAATCTCCCAAATCAGCTGGGGCAGGGATAGGGATCCTTCCTCCAAGTTCTGAATAATTAGCCGTAACGGTCCCTAATACTGTTATTCTTGGAATGAATACAGTTGATTTACCATTTAAAACAATTTCTCTTTCAGAAGATAATATATTTTCTAAAAGAAGGTTTATCATAAGAAAATGCCCAAAATGATTTACTGCCATAGAGTTTTCAAAACCCTGCGGAGACCTTTCAGGTCTCTTTAGTCTCGGTTTATAAACTGCTGCATTACAAATAAGAGAATTTATTGGTTTTTTAAATTTTTCTAATATTTCATCGCAACCTTTTCTAACATCATCCAAATTAGAAAGATCTATTTCTGTAAAGTGAACATTTTCTATTTCCTCTTTTGTCAAGAATTCCTCAGCTATTTTTATAGCTCTTTTATTTGATCTATTAACAGCTATAATCTCCCATCCAAATCTTAATAGTGGTTTTAGAGTATTTAATCCAACTCCTGAAGTTGTTCCTGTGATTAGGACTAAACCTTGAATGTTCTTACTCACTAGCAAAAAAGTTATTTGGGAAATGATAAAAGATAATTATTCTAGATCATCCTTATCAACGCCATATTACTCTGATAATGTCCCTAGAAATTATTTGATCTTGATCCTTCATAAATCTTTGCTCACCTGTAGCAGAAAATAAATCATCAAACCTACTTGTTAAAACATTAAATCGATATTTTTCGTATAAAAAAGAGTCTTGAATTTCCCTCAGTCTCGTTAATCTAACTTTGGAACTATATCCAAGTTTAACTAAACTTATTAGTGCTAGAAGGGAAAAACAAATTTTTATGCTCAAATAAACTAAAGATACAGAGTTATCCAGTTTCTGTTGATTTTTTTTGAATACAGAATCAAGATACTTTTTGTGAAAATTACTATTTTTAAAAGAAGATTTTGACAAATTTGTTATTGGTATTTTTACTGAATAAATCAATTCATTCTTACTATGATTATTACCTTAAAAACATATATTTTCTAATAAATTTTAGTTTCTACCTAAACTAATTCCTAATCTAAGGGCTAAAACTCCTGCATGCATAACTACTATTAGGCTTAGTGCAATTAAATTTATTGTTTGAGTTGGCTCCATAGGAAAAAAAATATTTCTTATATTCTCCACCCAAAAGAGTGAATTTGACACACTATTACAAAATGATGTTACGAAATTAATAAATTGAAAGAAAAAATTTATTGAAAATTATTATAAATAGATCTACAAAGTTAATTTTGAGAATAGGAAATCAAGCTTTAATTTTTTCGACAAATAATTTATCTGGATTTGATCAAATGGCTTTAGATTTAAATTCTTTAGATCAGACTATTTCCAATCCTGAAATAATTTTCACATTGAGGTTCTACTACTGGACTGGTGACTGGCTTTCACTTGGCTATCACCAAAAAGAAATTCCTCGTCATTGGGAAAAATTATTATCAAATGGGGAAATTAACATTGTTAGACGTCCATCTGGAGGTGGAGCTGTTTTGCATTCAGGGGGCATAACATATGCATTAACATTTAAAAAAACTTACTATAAGATCCTAAGTTATGAAATGGTCAATAATTGGTTGATTCAGAGTTTTAAAGAATTAGGTCTAAAGTTGCAAAATGGTAATTTAAGAAAATCACGCATTGAAACAAATTGTTTTGGTACTTCATTAATTTCTGATTTAGTTGATCAGGATGGGTTTAAGAGAATAGGAAGTGCCCAATATCGTAAAAAAGGTGCATTCCTTCAACATGGAGAGATTCAAACAAATCCATCAAGGGATTTGTGGTTAAAATTATTTAAAGAAGAAGCTCCACCCAAAGTCAATCTAGATCTCACAAATGATGAAATAGTTCATCATTTAAGAAATTCTTTTTTAGAAAATAAATCAAATATAAGGTTCATAAATATTGACCTATATAATAAAAATATTAGAGAGTTTTCATGACATGCATTCTTAAAGATCACCTTTTTGCTTCATTGAATTAACTATTCTTGGTAATTGAATTCCTAAAGGATACTGACTCTTATGATTAAATTTGTTAGCTATCTCTATAGGTAAATTAAAACCTAATTTATTAAATATAAAGTATCCAATTTTCGACCTGTCAATTATCCCCAAAGGAATATTTGCAGAATTTAGAACCAATAAAAAGCCTTCATTCGTTTCTTCGAGTCTTTCTATAGTTTTCCATAGTTTATCGTTAATAAATACATGTGCGAAACTATTGATTGGTTTCTGAAAGTCTCCAACAAAGTTCTGCTCCCATTTCTTTATGGTGACAGTTTTTAAAATATTCTCATCTACAAAACCAGTCCATCTTCCATTATTTGCCACAAAAAAATATTTATCCCTCTCACCCTGTTTATTTTTTATTAGTTTATTAAATTCTGAGAAATTTGAATCAAATTCAATTTTTCTCAATGGCTTTAATTTCAGCTCAGAAACTTTACTAAATTTAAGTAAATTTTCAATTTTAAAAAATTGACTTTCTGATTTTGAAGAATTAACCCCGAATAAACCTAAAGAGGAAAGAATAAAACCATAGTAAAAATTAAATCTAAATAAACAAATTATCCCAAATATTAGAACTAAAAAAGATAAGGATAAATTTACTTTATTGAGGAAAATTCTTCCTTTATTTTTACTCCCTGAGAAATACCAAATAATACTTTTTAATAATTTCCCTCCATCCAGAGAACTAATTGGAATTAAATTTAAGAAGCCTAAGAATAAATTTAACATGCCCACTCTAGCAATTATATTAATGGCTATTAGTTCTTGAGATGGACTCTGGTTACTAATTAAAAGAAGTATAGATGCTGAAGCAAAACATGATAGAGGTCTAACAATTGCGATTTTTATATTCCCAAAAGCAGTCTGACAATACTTATCTGTTTGTAAAATTGCCCCAAGAAAATAAAAAGTAATTTTTTTTATTTTTACACCCTGATTTAGAGAAACAAAGGTATGTAAAACCTCATGAGAGATAATTGAAGATAATAAAAAAAAAGAAGTAAAAAATCCTATTATCCAAGCTTCTTTAGTATTGTAAATATCACCTGAGGTTAAATTAACCTGGTTACTTATACTCCATGCAAATAAAAAGAGAATAGCAAACCAATAAGAATGAATTTTGAAGGGAATTCCCCATATTTTAAAAATTTGCCAACTTCTCAAAAATAATCTCCGCTATATTTAGCAATAACATTAATTTTACATACAGAATAAAGATATGCCCAAGACTAATACTTTGGTTAAAATTTGTGGACTAACGTCTGAAGAACAAGCTCTTCGAGTCGCCAAATTAGGAGTGCATGCTATCGGAATTATTGCAGTTGAAGATTCACCAAGATATATATCAGCTGAAAAAAAGAAAAAAATCTTTAAAACCCTAGAAAGTTTTTATCCAAAAATCGAGAGAGTATCTGTCGTACAAAATTGCTCTATAGATTTAATTTTTAAAAATTTCTTAGGCAATCCAAGTGAAACTATCATTCAATTACATGGAGATGAAGATATTGATTACTGCAAAGAATTAAGAAAAAAAATTCCAAATATTGGCATATGGAAGGCTTTCAGAATAAAAACAGAAAAGGACTTGGATACTATTAAACCTTTTGAAGATTTCGTAGATGCAATACTACTTGATTCTTGGAATAAAGAAACATATGGAGGTTCAGGAAAAAAAATAAATTCGATTTA
Source organism: Prochlorococcus sp. AG-402-K21 (assembly GCA_003216775.1). Taxonomy (GTDB): domain Bacteria; phylum Cyanobacteriota; class Cyanobacteriia; order PCC-6307; family Cyanobiaceae; genus Prochlorococcus_A. The sequence goes on along the minus strand of QCII01000003.1, from coordinate 89,827 downwards.
TCTTAAAAACTTGAAATTCAGCAAGCCTTGGTGGTTAGCAGGTGGAATATCAATTGAATGGCTTGATGAGATTTTAACTAACATCAAACCAGATGGACTAGATATTTCTAGCAGTATTGAGATATCTCCAGGCTTAAAAGATCTAAGAAAAACAGCTGAGCTTATTAAGTATTTAAATTAGTATTAATAATTATTAGTAGCAGATTGTTGCTTTACAAGCTCAAAAAATTCTTGTTTTAAACTTAAATCATGCCTGAAATCACCTCTTACAACGGAATTAATCATACTTGTGTTTGGTTCCTTAACCCCCCTCCATTTCATACAGTAATGTTGAGCCTTTACAATAATGCCTAAACCTTTAGGCTCACACAATTTTTCAATCTCATCTGCGAGTATCATCACAGCTTCTTCTTGAATATGAGGTCTTGAAAAAACCCAATCTGCAACCCTCGCGAATTTAGAAAGTCCTATAACCTTATTCCCAGGTTTAATCCCTATCCAACATTCCCCTAAAATTGGAACTAGATGATGTGAACATGCAGATCTAACGGAAATGGGGCCTACAGTATAAATCTCATCGAGGTTTTTATCATTAGGGAAACTTGTAACTTTAGGTTGCTCATGATAACGACCTTTAAAAACTTCATTTAAATACATTTTTGATACTCTTTCTGCGGTCTCTAGAGTATTATGGTCATTTTCAACATCAATTACTAAAGACTTAAGTAGGTCTTTAACTCTTGAGGCAACTTCTTTTTCTAGGATTTCTAGTTCACCTGGATTAATAAAATTTGCGATGTTATCATTTGCACTAAATCTAGTACCAGCATTTTTAATTCTGTCTCTAATTATTTCAGATATTAGTTTATTAGTAATCTGATCATCAAAATTTCTAATATTATCGTTGGGTAATGTAGAGGTCATAAAATTTTAAACAGAAAATAGTTTACAACTTAGTTTTACTGTATCTTCAAATGCTGAATTGCTTATTAACTATATCACATTCTCTTGTTCAATCGGGTTCAATTAGTGCTAAAAAAAATCACCTTTTAAAGATTAATTAAGAAGCAAAATTTTTAGAAAACCCCTCCAGAGGGCATTAAAGTTAAGTCCTCAATCAATTGGGATTCGGGTTGTTCTGCCATATAGAGAATAGCATCTGATACCTGACTTGATGAGAGCATAGAAGTTCTATCAAAATTAGAATTTATTGTTTCTGAGTCCCAAAGAGGAGTATTTACTGAACCTAGAGTTAATGTGCATGCTCTAATTGAATTAGATCTCTCCTCCTCCCTTAAGCATTTAGTAAGCATCGCTAGTGCAGACTTTGAAATACAATATGCGCCCCATTGGGGGAAGGCATTATAAGAAGCATGGCTACTAACATTAATAACTAAACCACCATTTTTTCTCATTTTAGGAACAATTGAACTACAAATTTGAAAAACACTTGTGAGGTTTATTTGCATAATTTGTTCCCATTGTCCCAAATTCATCTCAACTAGGGGACCATTAAATGCACAACCGGCATTATTTATCAACACTGAAGGGCAACCATACTTCTCAATTGCATCTTTAACTAAATTACCTATTTCTAGAGGATTAGATAAATCACATTCAACCAAGCTGATTTTCGAGTTCGTAGTCACTAGTTCTCTTTTTAATTTCTCCATTAAATCCATGTTCCTAGAAAGTAAAATTAAATCCCAGCCAGCATTAGCAAAAGTAATTGCGGTAGATCTACCAATACCTTTTGTGGCTCCAGTTATAAAAGCTAATTTCAATTTATTCAGTTTTTTGGGGGATATCACTATAAATCTCTTCAATATTATTAGCCTCGATAAATTTACCCAAAGCCCTAAACTTTTTATATCTTTGCTCAATGAGTTCATCTTTAGTCATTTGCAGTAGGGAATTAAGGTGCTTCTCGATAGCCTCCTTTAGAGTAGTGCCAGCTTCTAAAGGAGCCCAATTATTTCCACCAGAAGGTTCTGGCAATACTTCATCTATTATCCCCAATTTAAGTAAATCTTTACCAGTAATTTTAAGTGCTGATGCGGCTTCTGGCGCTTTCGCAGCATCTCTCCACAAAATTGATGCACATGCTTCTGGACTAGCTACTGTATAAACACTGTGTTCAAACATTATTAACCTATCAGCAACACCTATTCCAAGTGCGCCTCCTGAACCACCTTCTCCAATAACAGTAGCAACTATAGGAACTTTTAAACCAAACATTTCCCTTAAGTTTCTTGCTATCGCTTCTCCTTGTCCCTGCTCTTCAGCTGTTAAACCTGCATAAGCTCCAGGTGTATCAATAAATGTAAGAATTGGCAAGGAAAATCTATCAGCATGCTGCATTAATCTAAGAGCTTTTCTGTAACCTCCAGGCTTTGCCATCCCAAAGTTTCTCACTACATTTTCTTTTGTATCTCTGCCTTTCTGATGCCCTAACATTAACACTGGTCTATTATTTATCGAGCCTATCCCCCCAATAAGTGCCATATCATCGCCACCATTTCTGTCTCCGTGTAATTCAATCCAGTCATCGCAAAACATTTGAACAAAATCCAACGTACTAGGTCTTTGAGGATGTCTAGCTACCTGAATCTTTTGTGCAGGAGTTAGAGATTTAAATATTTCTTCTCTTCTCCTAGCAGCTAAAGTTTCAAGCTGTAGAAGTTGTTGACTAACATCAACTTCTGAATCTCGAGCTAATTCTTTAATTTGCTCTATCTGTTTCTCAAGTTCAACAAGAGGCTTTTCAAAATCAAGAAGATAACGTTTAGCCATAATTCAAACAGTTAATACTTTAGGCTGCTTATCAAGTCCAATTGCAGAAAACCCATGTTTTAACGAAGCTGCTCCAATAAATTCCATCTTTTCAAGAGAAATGTTATTTCTTCCCCAACTAAAGTTTGTATGACACTTTTCAAATTCTAAAATCATAGCTTCTGCAAAGCAAGCAAACATTTCTCTCTGAGGGTTCTGCATTTCTGCAAGTTCCATCATATTCCAACCAATATCATTGAAAAACTCTACTATACCTCCTTTTAAAACATGAATATTTTCACCCTGAAATTTCTCATCAAGGTTTTTAGGGTATCCACCATCAATCATTAAACATGGTTTTTTTAAGTTACCAGTATTAATTTCAATAGTTTTAGGCATACTTGCAACCCATACAACAATATCCGCCTGAGGCAATGCCTCATCTAAACTTGTGATGGTGCCACCATCTAATTCTTTTTGTAATTGAGCTAGTGGTTCTTGTTGTCTTGCTACCATAAGAAGTTCTGAAATCCCAGTTTTATTGATAAGCCATCTACATACAGCACTACCAATATCACCTGTTGCACCAATTACAGCAACAGTTGCTCTTTTAAGATCTATGCCAATGCGGGGAGCATTTATTTCTAGCTGCTTACAAATAACCCAGGCGGTATGAGTATTGCCAGTAGTAAACCTTTCCCACTCTAATGAAGTATTTCTAATTTGTTTATGCTGAAGAAGATTAAAATTCTCAAAAATAATAGAGGTAAATCCCCCAAGTGCCGTAATATTAATACCTTTTTTCTGAGCTAGTTCCATCGCATTTAATACTTTTCTTCTTGCCGTTTTAAACCTAGAAAGCATTTCAGGAACAAAGCAAGAGTCTATGTAAGAACCTTCAATAGATATTCCAGTAGCACTCTTAACTTCTACATTCTCAACTAATTGTGGAGGAGCTGTACACCAAACATCTAAGTCACCATCAGCAATATGATCAAAGCCTAGTAACGAAGCTTTTCTTTTTGCATCTTTAAAACTAGTTGAGTGGCCTATTAACCCAAACATTTAAAATTTATTAATGGTTTCAATATGATGTTATGAAGAATAGCACAGAGGTAACTACTTAAATAAAAAGATTAATTATCAAAATGCTTAATCGATTAGAATTATAATTAAACGATGGCTGCCATAGCCATTCTTGCAATTTCTCTATTATCTAGACCTATTTCCATAAGGGTATCTTGATAAGCAATCATAAATTCTTCCATTAATTCTTCTCTATCCATAGCCAAAATTGATGCGTCATCTGCTACTTCATCTAACATCTTTTTAATTAGGGGAAGGTTAACTTTGTTAGCTTCTATTAATTCACCTTTACAAGTGGATAAATTTTCTTTAAGCCATTCTTGACCATAATTTAAATGAAGATATTCATCTTTAACTACTCCCTCTGTTATTTTTTTTGCAAAAGGATCTGCAACTCTTATGTAGACGTTATAAGCAGAGATTGCAAATGCTTCGATTAAAATAGCTTGTATTAAAAGACATGTTGTTAAATTTCCTTTTTCGAGAGCAATTTGAAAATTACCATGCAATTTAGAAAAAAACTTCTTAGCAAATTCCATATCAGCAACAACTCCTAAATTTCTTCCACATGCAGTAAAGCCCTTTTTATGTTTCATTTCCATTTTTGCCAATTTAGTTAACTCATCTAATTCATTTGGTATTAATGTTGCTATTGAAATGTAATTATCATGAGCTTCTTGCTCTCCCTCTATAACAATTGCATTTATTCTGCTGTAAGCATCCTTATAAGAATCTGTAGTAAAGTCGGGCAAATTCAAAGAATTAGAATTAGTAGATTCCTCAGTGGTTTTTTTATTTGATTCTAGAGTTTGCATGTCAGTAATCTTTAGCTCATTATGCATGAATATTACACGATTATAGTGAGTTTATTTAAATATCATGAAAATAGTTTCAATTGTTAAGTCACATTTTTACTAAAATTTATTTAATAATTGTTTGGCCAATCTGATTGCATCAGATTCATTATCAATTTAAACCAATGATTAATCAATAATTCCTTTAGATTTTTTCCTAAAGACTCATTTGCTCCTCTGCTATCCCCGATAACACCTGATTTACTGAAGTCGTCAGTAAGCCAAGCAGTAGGCGCATTTCCCTCTAGACTCCAACCTTCTGGAATCTGTCCCTTAATGCACTCATTTGGGCGTTCATCACCTACTAAATCTGGTTTTAAAGCAAGCATTAAACTTGTTTCGGCTAAAGAAGCATGAAGCCCATCCTCGATCTCAGTTTTTGTTAACAATTCTCTTAATCCATTAACACCACTCCATAAGAAACAAGGGAAAACCGCCATCTCAGGTGAAGAACTTCTTAACTCTCTTGCCGCTGTATTTAGGAGTGAGATTTGACCTCCATGTCCATTAATCAATATCAATCTTTTAAAACCCATTTGAGATAATTGACCTCCGACTTCCTTAATCATTGAGATTAATAAATTTGAGGAAAGTGAAATTGTCCCCGCGAAACCCTTATGTTCTGGAGAAAACCCAATATATTGTGTTGGAAGTTTTTTTAATGGAATATCGGAAGAGAATAATTTAAAAACTTCGCTAATAATTTCATCAACAAAAATACTATCTGTAGCTAGAGGTAAATGAGGCCCATGTTGTTCAACAGCGCCGAATGGCCAAATCACTGTTGATCTTTTGTCTTTTGCAAAACTTTCAATTTCTTGCCAATTTAAATGTTCAAATTTATTAGGTATTGGTTTAAAGTTCATTAATTTTAATTTTGAGTACTAACATTTAGAGTATGTTAATAATTAATTAACCTTATTTTACCTACGATGGGAGTCAATAATAAAAATGCCCAAGATAATATCCAAACAAAGGGCAATAAAAAAGATCTTAAAAAACCTCTTCAGGTCCTTCACATAAGTAAGAAAGATACTCAAAAACAGTCTCTAGAAATACAGAATGAACAAACCAATTCCCAAGGGGAAATTAAAAAAGAAAATATCGTAAAAAAACCTCAATTAATTAAAGATGAATCAGTAAAAGAAATTGAGTGCAGTAATGAAAACACTAAAGCTTTTGATAATTCTCAACAAGACTTAAATAAACCCCTTAATTTTTCTGAGCCAAATTCAGATTTTCAATTAGAAAGAACAGTTGATGAATTCGATTTTGATGAAAGTGCTTTTTTGGAGGCTTTAAATGCAAATGAGCCAGTTGGAACTACCGGAGAAACAATTTCAGGGAAGGTTATAGCAATAGAAAGTGACGGACTATATGTTGATATTGGAGGGAAAGCCCCTGGTTATATGCCAAAAAAAGAATGTGGGTTGGGTGTCATAACTAACTTTAAAGAAAAATTTTCTATAGGCCTTGAAATGGAAGTTTTGGTTATCAAAGAACAAAATGCTGATGGGATGGTAACAGTCAGTGCTCGGGCATTAATTCTCAGGCAAAGTTGGGAGAAAGTATCATGTGCCGCAAAAAATGGAGAATTAATTGACGTTTTAATTAATGGATTTAATCGAGGTGGGCTTACTTGCGATGTAGATGGATTGAGAGGCTTCATCCCAAGATCTCAACTTGAAGATGGTCAAGATCATCAATCTTTTGTTGGCAAAAATTTAAAAGTAGCATTTATTGAAGTGAATCCAGAATCCAGAAAGCTTGTTCTCTCTGAGAAAAAGGCATCTTTGGTCTCTAAACTTACAAATCTAGATTTGGGTCAATTAATTGAAGGAGAAGTTTTAGCAGTAAAACCATATGGCTTCTTTATTGATTTAGGCGGAGCCAGTGGACTTCTTCATCAATCCTCAGTAACAAAAGGATCTATTCGTTCTTTACGAGAAATTTTTAGAGAAGGAGAAATTATTAAAGCTTTAATATCTGAAATTGACCTCGAAAAAGGGCGTATTGGTCTTAATACAGCACTCTTAGAGAACTCTGCAGGAGAACTGATTATTGACAAACAAAAAGTTATGAAAGAAGCCTCAGAAAGAGCACTTAAAACAAAAGCACTCTTCGATAAAAAAGAACAAGATAAATGAATATCAATAATAAAATAGAAGAAACAAGTCTTGAATTAAAAATTTCAAATTGGGAATTAGACTTTTACTCAAGACCAATTATTGAATCAAATGGAAAAAAAAGGTGGGAGTTAATTATATGCTCTACAAGAAGTTATAAGTCAGAAAATATTTTTCTTTGGAATAAAAAATGCCCTGCCAATGAAGTGAATTCTGTATGGCTTACAAAAGCACTAAATGATGCAATAAATGATGCAAAAAAAGAAGGATGGGCAAAACCATCAATAGTTCGATTCTGGAGATCGTCAATGAAATCCATCATCAAGAAATCTCTGGAAGCGGTTAGTATTGAGGCTCTCGTTAGTAGAAGAACTTACGATTTGCTCGATAGAATTGAATTTCTTGAAAAAGAGATTTACCCAAAGGAAAAAGGCTACGTGAGAGGGGTACTAGCTCCTACGTTCACTTCCAAGATGGAAAACTCCCCTAAACCTCTACCAGAAGCAGTGAGGGGTGATGCTTTAACTATCTCCGAAATATCTATTGGAGAATTAAAATCGGCAGAAAATTGGCCTATGGAATTTGGAGATATTTTCCCAATTCATCAAAATATTGACGATAGTGGGTTAGTTCCAGGATTAAGACTTTTTAGCAAAGATAGGTCCCTTGCACTTTCTGCATGGTTTAGTTGTTTAGAGCCTATTAAACTAAATATAAATAAGAACCAACTTATACTTGAAGCTTCAGAAGACGATAAGTGGCTGGTAACAGATTTACCAGAAAAAGATGCAAACATTTGGAGTAAAAAGTTTTTAGAGAATAAAAAAAATTCTTTTGGTTATCAATTTATCTCCATACAGCCAACACCATACATCGAAAAATTTGCAGGATTCTGGATCTTGAGAGATATTGAATTAATTTCATAAATTCAATTCAGTAATGGGAACTTTTCCTTACAAAGAAATATATTTCTCAAAAAATGAAATTTTTATTAAAAGCCAAAAATTTGAGTACTATTCATCTCCTATTCTTAGTCAAAATAATTTCAAACATGCATACTTTACAAAGTCTAGCTCTGAAAAATATCTTCAATTATTAGGAAAATACTTTAATAAAAATTCTGTAAATTGTGTTTCTAATCAAATTCACAGTAATATAGTATCTTTTGGATCAAATTCTCAAGAAGGGAGAAAGATTAATGCTGATGGACTTTTTGGTAATAAATGCAATCAAAACTTATGGGTTTACACAGCTGATTGCATGCCAATATTTTTTGCAGATAAAAGGACAAGAAATGTAGCAGCCTTGCATTGTGGAAGAAAAGGCTTAGAAAAAAATATAATAAAAAATCTACTTAAAATTTTCGATAATTTAGGGACTTCCAGAGATAACTTACTAATTGCAATTGGGCCAGCTATATCTAATGATCATTATCTAGTTGATAAAATGACATTCAAAGAATTTTATAGAAAGGCCGAAAACAAAAAAATAATAGTCAATTTGACTAGAGCTGAAAAAGATCTTAGTTTTAATTATTCAAATCACTTGAAAGATCAAAACTTAATCCAACTTGATCTTAAAAGATTTGCCTATGGCCAACTTTTGAATGAGAACATACCTTATAAAAATATTGATATCTCAAATTTATGCACGTACGAATTAAAAAATGATTTTAATTCCTGGAGAAGGAACAAAACAAAATCGAGGCAATGGAACTTTATTTGCTCTTAAAGATAGTTAATTTGTACAAATTTCTTGAGTTAAGTCTTTAGCAAACAATAATTCGGTCATTTCCTTAGTACCTTTAATATTAAAAACTTTTGCTAACAATAAATCCTCTTTGAAGCCAAAGGGTTTTATTTTTACTTTGCTTCCCCTTGGAAATTCACTCTTAAGCAAATTAAAAGCTTCAAGCTCATCATTTTCATTTACATCTACACAAAATAATCCAATTGTTAAGTTTCTGTTTTGATCTCCCACCAATATAGTATTTGAACTTTTAATTTGAAGAATTTCAGCCGAATTAACTATCACAGGATTAAAAATAATCAGGCTAAGTATAATTAGAAACTTTGACAATTTTTTCAATTCAGAAATATTTATTCCTGTAAATTATATTAAAAAAAATAATTTTTTAATAAGACGTATTAAAAAAATTAGTCTTCACAATTAACATATCCGACCATTTGAGCATTACTTTTCCCGGGAGGTACCATTGGATAGCAATTTTCACCTCTCCTGACAAGGATATTAATCAATGCAGGGCCTTCATGATCGAATGCATGTTGTAATTCATTCTGTAATTGTTTTCTATCAGAAATTAAGTATCCTTTAACTCCGAAAGACTCCGCAAGTTTTACAAAATCAGGTTCGCCACAACTCATGTCAGATGAGGAATACCTTTCATTGTAGAAACTTTCCTGCCATTGCCTTACCATCCCTTGCCAGCGATTATTAATGATGATCAATTTTACGTTTAAACCATATTGGGACAAAGTACCTAATTCTTGAATATTCATTAAAACGCTTGCATCTCCTGCTATGCAAATTACTTCTGAATTAGGTAAGGCTGCCTTCACGCCAATTGCCGCAGGCAATCCAAAACCCATAGTTCCTAAGCCTGCACTACTAATCCATTTTCTTGGAGAATTCCTTAGATATTGAGCAGCCCACATTTGATGTTGTCCTACATCTGTAGTTACATAAGCTTCAGGTAAAAGTTCCCTAACTTTCAAAAGAACTTCCTGAGGAAAAATTTCTCCTTCTTTAGGTGGATTATACAAAGGATGCTTATTTTTCCAAAAATCAATTTTTTCTAGCCAGTTCTTCGTCTTACAAGAAAATTTGTTATTCAGAGATTCTTCATTAATTTTACGAACAGCTTTTGAGACGTCAGAAACAATTGCAATATCTACACGTCTATTTTTATTAACTTCTGCTGGGTCAATATCTATATGAATGACCTTTGCATTAGGTGCAAAAGTGTCTAATTTCCCTGTCACCCTATCATCAAATCTCGCTCCAATAGCAATTAAAAGATCACATTCTGTAACTGCAAAGTTTGCGTAAGCAGTTCCGTGCATACCTAACATTCCAACTGATAAATTATCTTTTTCATCGAAAGCCCCCTTCCCCATTAGTGTTGTAGTAACTGGTATTTGATAATTTTTTGCTAAAGTTCTTATTTCATCATGAGCCCCTGAAGATATCGCACCACCACCAACATAGAGAAGAGGTCTTTCAGAGTTTTCTATTAATTTAATAGCTTTTTTGACATCACAGTCATTTATATCTCCATTTCTTTTGAATCCCTTAGGAATAATATCACCAGGCAAAACTCTTTGGTAATTAAAGAATTCTTGACCTACATCCTTGGGTATATCAATTAAAACAGGGCCAGGTCTTCCAGAAGAGGCTATATAAAAAGCTTCTGAAACTACTTTCGCAATGTCTGAAGGATCTCTTATCACCCATGAATGTTTAACTATTGGAAGTGTTATGCCAAAAATATCAGTTTCTTGAAAAGCATCTGTCCCTATAGCAGGTCTTGGAACTTGTCCAGTAACTACTACTAGAGGAACTGAATCCATTTGAGCAGTTGCAATTCCGGTTACCAAATTTGTTGCACCTGGTCCTGAGGTCCCGAAACATACTCCTACCTCACCAGTAGATCTCGCATATCCATCAGCAGCATGAGAACCACCTTGTTCATGTCTTACCATATAATGCTTTAACCAACCATCTTGTTCTGCTTTATGAACAGCGTCATAAATTGGTAATATAGCTCCCCCTGGATATCCAAATATAACCTTAACTCCATGAATTTTTAATGAATCCATTAGTGCATCTGCACCAGTAATCCAAACTGGATTTTCTTTTTTTGAACTACCCTCTGACAAGGATCTCGAAGTAAGAGTCACTAAAGAAATTCAATAATTACTATAAATATTAAACTTAATCAAAAACTTTTGCCTCATTTAGAAATGTAATGTCAGAAATGTATTTAAAATTTTTTCAATAAATTCAAGTTTTTTAGGAAAATAAAAATTGATCTTTATAAAATTCCCAGCCTATGTAAAGGGCCAGAGCCTGAAATAAGTTCAATAAAAAGTATAAGGAAAACTATCATAGCAACTCTTCCATTCCAAACCTCAGAACTATTGTTCCAACCCCATTGCCATTTCTCTTGGGGATAAAGTTTAACTTTTTCAGGCAACTGAGACGCTTCTTCAATATTAACTAATGGCCCTTCCAAACAAGAAACTACTAAATCACTAAGTCCCTCTATAAAAGTAGGATGAGTATTTAAAGCCTTAACCCTTCGAAAATTTTTAATGCCAGCTTTTTCAGCGATTTCTTTGTATTCAATGTCAATTTCTTGCAATGTTTCAATATGCTCTCCAACAAAACTTATTGGAACCACAATCAGATCATTAACATTAGATCTTCCAAGATCTTCTAACACTTCTTCTGTGTAAGGCTTCAACCATTCAACTGGACCAACTCTACTTTGATAAGAAAGTGTATAAGTGTTGCTGTGCCCTAAATATTTCTCAAGCTCATTTATTATCAGTAAAGAACAATCTTCAATTTGTTGTTTATACGGGTCTCCAGCTTCCTCTACATAACTCTTAGGAACTCCATGAGCAGTAAAAAATATATGAGCATTAGAAGGTGAATCACAAAGTGATATTTGTTCGGAAATCAATTCAACCATTGAATTTAAATAACCTGATTGACTGAACCAACTTCTTATACATCTCATAGGAATTTTCTTAAAATCACTATCAGAATCTCTTAATTTTTTTAATTCCCTGAAGCTTGAACCACTTGTACTGATTGAAAAATGTGGATATAAAGGTAGTACAACAATTTGATCTATGCCATCTGCTTTCATATCAGCTATTGCTGATTCAGTAAAAGGATGCCAGTACCTCATTGCGATGTAGGTAGTAGCATTTAACCCTTTATCCCTTAATTTTGATTGCAATTCTCTTGCTTGTTGTTCAGTTATTCTTCTAATGGGCGAACCTCCACCTATTGAAAGATAAGCCTGTTGTGAAGTAGTACTTCTAAGCGTACTAATTAACCAAGCCAAAGGTTTTTGAAAAGCAGGGAAAGGTGTCCTGATTATCTCTGGATCAGAAAAAAGATTATATAAGAATGGGCCTACATCGGTAATGCGTTCAGGCCCTCCTAAATTCATTAGTAAGACGCCTATTTTATCCATTTAAAATTTATGAAGATTGAAAATCAACATTAAAAACGTCATTATATGGTCAATTATATAAGTAAATGAACGTAATTCAGGAAATTAATAATGTCAATGATAAATTTGCTACTCAGGGCAGCAAACTTAGAATTGAGAAAAGAGGAGATAAATTAAATATTAGAGGTTCACTACCTTCGAAAGATGATAAAAACGACTTTAGAAATCAAAGAATATCTCTTGGCATAAAGGCTGATATTTCTGGATTAGAGGAGGCCAAAAAAAAATTACAACTAGTCAATTTGCAACTGGAATTGAATCAATTTGACTGGATTAATTGGATAAGTCATCCTAACCAAAAGGGAATAAAAAATGATTTTGATTTTCAAAATAGATTAAATCAATTTGAAGAGTTTTTTTTTAAAGAAAGAAAAAATGAATACCTGAGCAGTACTAGAAAAACCACGTGGAGAAGTTCTTACAAGCCCTATCTGAAAAGAATACTTCATATCTCTAATGAATATTCTAATGAGGATTTGGAAAATATATTTGAAAAAACACTTGAAAGTTATAAGGAAGGAAGTAGAAGTAGGAAGCAATGCGCCACTTCGCTAAGTGTTTTGGCTAAGTTTTTGAAAGTTAAACTTCCAGAAAATTGGAAATCAAATTCTAAAGGATATGGTTTAAATAAAGCAGGTTTTAGAGATCTTCCTACAGACGAAATAATAGAAAAACTCTGGGAGAAAATACCAAATAAATCTTGGAAATATGTTTTTGGTCTTATGGCTACATATGGATTAAGAAATCATGAAGTATTTTTTTGTGATTTAAGCTCTTTAACAAATTTCGGAGACAAAATTATTAGAGTTCTACCTACTACTAAAACAGGGGAACATCAAGTTTGGCCATTCCATCCAGAATGGGTAGAAAAGTTCGAATTATCAAAACTTGGCAAAAATCCAGAACTACTACCAAATATTAAAAGAGACCTTAAAGTTACAACACTACAAAATATTGGGAAAAAAATAACAGACCAGTTTAAGCGATACTCTTTAGAAGTAAAGCCTTATGATCTTCGCCATGCTTGGGCAGTAAGAACAATTTTCTATGATTTACCTGATACTGTGGCTGCCAGAATGATGGGACATTCAGTTAGCCTTCATACTCAAACTTACCATCATTGGATTACTAAAAGAGATCAACAAGAGGCTGTTAATAATGCACTTTTAAAAGTTAAGAGGGCAAAAAGTTTTAAAGATATATAATCATTAAATAAAATAGAGTTATATGAAAGAAGAACCCCCATCTTCGAAGAAGATATTTAATCTGGATAATCTAGCCAAAGAACTGGGTATGGGAGGCAAACTATCACCTGATAGCGATGAGAACTCATATAAAAAAAGAATGCAGCAAAGAAAAGATATTCAAGCTGAGAGACTGCAAATTAGAAAAACAAAAAAAGGTTTATTGATTGTATTTACAGGAAATGGCAAAGGTAAAACAACTGCATCTTTAGGTATGGCATTAAGGACAATAGGGCACGGTTATAAAGTAGCAATTATTCAATTTATTAAAGGGGGCTGGACCACGGGGGAAGAAAAAGCACTTAAAAATTTGTCTTCAAACATTTCTTGGCATTCCTTAGGAGAGGGTTTTACTTGGGAAACACAAGATAGAATTAGGGATGAAAAATTAGTTCAAGAGGCGTGGCAATTAGCTAAAAAATATATTAAAAATGAATCTTATAAACTTATAATCCTTGATGAAATTAACATAGCCACAAAACTTGGCTATCTTGCTTCAGAAGAAATAATCACTTTTTTAAAAAGTTTAAATAATAGAAAAAATCATGTTGTTTTAACTGGAAGGGGAGCATCTGATTCCATCATCAATTACGCAGATCTTGTTACAGAAATGAACCTAATAAGACATCCCTTCAAAGAACAAGGAATAAAAGCACAAAAATGCATTGAATTCTAGGTTAAACAATTTTTTGTTTAATTTTCTTCAGTCAGATTTAGAAATGTTTAAAGACGCAAGCAATATCTGAACAAAAAATTAATTCGGTACGTTTACTTGCTAAGGTCTTAAAAGTATGATTATTGAATGACTTACAAAAGAGTTCTCTTAAAACTAAGTGGTGAAGCACTTATGGGTGAAAAGCCCTATGGTATTGATCCTGCTATAGTCCAGTCAATTGCAGAAGACGTTTCAAAAGTAGTAGAAAATAAGGTACAACTTGCCATAGTTGTTGGAGGTGGGAACATTTTTAGGGGACTTAAAGGTTCTTCAGATGGAATGGATAGAGCGACTGCCGATTATGTGGGGATGCTCGCAACAGTAATGAATGCAATTTCACTTCAAGATGGACTCGAAAGAGTTGGAGTTGCAACTAGAGTTCAGACTGCAATCGAAATGCAGGAAATTGCTGAACCCTACATTAGAAGAAGAGCTATGAGGCACTTAGAAAAAGGGAGAGTTGTAGTTTTCGGAGGTGGTTGCGGAAATCCATTTTTTACAACTGACACTACAGCGGCCCTTAGGGCGGCAGAGATAAACGCAGAAGTGGTAATGAAAGCTACTAAAGTTGATGGGGTTTATGATTGTGATCCTAATAAATTTCAAGATGCAAAAAAATATTCTTCTCTTAGTTATCAACAAGTTCTTAGTGATGAGATCGCAGTAATGGACAGCACTGCAATTGCACTTTGCAAAGATAATAATATCCCAATTATGGTATTTGATATATTCAAAAGAGGGAACATCTCTAAAGCTGTTGCTGGAGAGCCTATCGGATCTTTAATCAGTTAAAGCTTATTCAAATTTTAATTATGAAAGAACAGGAAATTCAAGAAAATATGAATAAAAGTATTGAAGCAACGCAAAGAAACTTTAATACTATAAGAACTGGTAGAGCTAATGCTTCATTATTGGACAGAATAAGTGTTGAGTACTACGGTGCAGAAACTCCAATCAAATCACTTGCCACAATAAGTACTGTTGATTCACAAACTATCTCAATACAACCGTTCGATATTTCATGTTTACAAGCGATAGAAAAATCTATCTCGATAAGTGATTTGGGTATTACTCCAAATAATGATGGGAAAATAATAAGAATAAACGTTCCTCCTTTAACCGAGGAAAGAAGAAAAGAATTTTGTAAATTAGCCTCCAAATATGCAGAAGAAGGAAAAGTAGCTTTGAGGAATATTAGGAGGGTTGCTGTTGATAAAGTAAAAAAAGATGAAAAAGATGGTCTAATCTCAATTGATGCGTCAAGAGATAATCAATCTGAAATTCAAAAAATTACTGATAAGTTTATTGCACTAATAGAAACTAAATTGTCTGAAAAAGAGAGGGAAATTCTCAAAGTTTGAATGAATTTGATGTCGTAATAATTGGCGGAGGTTTGTCTGGATCTTCCACCGCATTAAACCTATCAAAAAAGGGATATTCAGTTTTAGTTATTGAAAAAGAAAAAGTTCAAAATTACATGCCATGCGCAGGTGGGATGGCATCTTCAATGCAGAAATTCCTCCCTTTAGACATAAAAGATGCCATAGAATCTAAAATAAAGAGTGTTGAATTTAGATGGAAGGCTTCAGATAATGTTATCTCAGATCTGTCTGGAGAATCTCCATTTTGGATTATAAAAAGAGAGAAATTTGATCAATTATTACTTAATAAATCCATGAATAATGGCGTTCAAATAATAAGACCAGTAATCGTAGAAAACGTATCAAAAAAAAATGATAAATGGAAAATTACTTGTAATAATGAAAGCATTTTTACATCTAAATTTCTTGTTATCGCAGATGGTTCCCAATCCAAGTGGGCAGGATATTTGAAATTGGGTCCAAGAAGACCAAAATTTGCAAACACAATCTCACTAAGATTAAAAGGTTTAGGTGATGTTCCTAAAGATGTAGTTAGATTTGAGTTTGGTTTCGTAAAATATGGATTTGCATGGGCATTTCCTCTAAAAGAAAGCTTAAATATTGGTTTAGGTACTTTTATAAATAATGGCCCTCTAGAAAATCAGGATATAAATAATCAAGTTATAAGAAGCTTCGGTTTTCATGATTTTCCCTACAAAACAATAAATAAAAAACTTAGGATATGGAACGGGTTCCACTCAATTAATGGAGATAAAGTTTTAGCGGTGGGTGATGCAGCCTCTTTATGCGATCCGTTTTTGGCTGAAGGAATTAGACCTTCTTTAATTAGCAGTTTTTATGCGGCAGAATGCATAGATAAATGCCTTGCAGGGAAAGAAGAAGATTTAAATCTTTATACAAAAAAAATGAACGATAATTGGGGGAGGTCTATGGCTTGGGGGAAGAGAATCGCACAGATATTTTATAGATTCCCTAGAACTGGATATCAATTAGGTGTCAAAAGGAAAACAGCTCCCAAAAGAATTGCTCAAATATTATCAGGAGAAATGAGTTATGAGGACATAGCAAAAAGAGTTATCAAAAGACTTTTAACAAAAAGCTGAATTTAAATTTTATTTAACCATTAAAAATTTAAATTTATTTTGCAGAAATTAATTTTTGATTTTCAACTTCCGAGAATCTCTTGAGTAATAACTCTTCTAATTCTTCTATGGCCTTACTGAATCCTGTAATACCTTCACTAAGCTTCTCACTAGCCATTTGGTCCTCTAACATATTCAATCTAAAGTCTTTCTCGTCAAATTTATAGTCAATAGAATTCTTGGTTTGGCTGCTTGGATCTAATTTCCTAATTAAATTTACTTTTTCTTTTTTTAGTTCTTCAAGAAATTTTGGTGCGATTGTTAAAAGATCACAACCTGCTAATTCTTTTATTTCGTCAAGATTTCTAAAACTCGCCCCCATTACTTCTGTCTTGAAACCTTTTTCTTTAAAATACTTATAAATTTTTGTAACCGAGATAACACCAGGGTCTTCAGCCCCTATAAAACTAGTTTTACCAGTTTTTGCTTTATGCCAATCTAATATACGACCAACGAAAGGAGAAATTAAGGTTATCTTAGCATTTGCACAAGTTACGGCTTGGCAAAAGTTAAAAAGTAAAGTTAAGTTGCATTTAATACCCTCTTTTTCCAAAATTTCAGCTGCCTTAATCCCTTCCCAAGTGGCAGCGATCTTAATCAAGATTCGTTCCTTTTCAATTCCAAAATTTTTATAGAGAGTGATTAATTTTCTCGCTTTTTTTACCGTAGCTTCAGTATCAAAACTTAGCCTTGCATCTACCTCAGTTGATACGCGCCCAGAAATAATTTTCAGTATCTCTTTCCCGAAAAATACTGAAACTTGGTCAACAGTTTCTTTAATTAATTCAATTTCAGAAGATTCCTCGGGCAATGCATTTATCGAACTCTCTAAAGCTTTATCAATTAATTTCACATAATCAGGATTCTTAGCTGCAGCTAATATTAGTGATGGATTAGTAGTCGCATCTCTAGGTTGAAATTTTTTTATAGAATCTAAGTCTCCTGTGTCCGCAACAACAACAGTCATTGAGGACAATTGTTCTAAAATTGATTTCATTTCTAAGTAATCATATTTATATATATAAACTAGCTTTAATTCCTAATGAAATCATCAAATTATCAACTAAATTCTTATAAAGTTGGAAAATTTCAGGGTTTTTTAACAATCGTTCTATGATCTTTAATTTTGGGAGGTATTTTTTCAATCACTATTAAACTCTCGATAATGTCTCTTACAACTGGTACTGCAACAGTTGCACCATATGCATATGGCTTAGATGGCTCATCAATTACTACAAGGACAACATATTTCGGATCGTTAACTGGTAAGGTCGCGACAAAACTACAAACTTTTTTACTTGTATAAGAGCCATTTATGGCTTTTTGAGAAGTACCCGTTTTCCCAGCTATTCTATAACCCTCAATTTTCACTCCAGATCCACTACCTTTATCAACTACGCTCTCCATCCATTTTAGAACAGTTTTAGAGACCTCACTAGAAAAAAATTGTTTTTTTGGATTATTACTTATTCTTTCTTTAAAAGTTGAAGTTACATGGGGAGTAACTTCAAAACCGCCATTTGCAAGGGCCGCATGCAATTGAACCAATTTAATTGGCGATATTGAGAACCCTTTACCAAAAGAAGCAACAGCAGGTTCAATTGATTGATTTATAAATAAATCTTTTCTTTTTAATTGGCCTGCAGTTGATTCATATAAGTCAGTCTCTAAATTTTCACTTATACCTAAATTTTTTAACCAATCCCAATAAATTGAGGGGTCTAAATTTTGCATTATTTTTACCATCCCAACATTACTTGAAACCTGCAATACTTTTGGATAATCAATGTATCCATTACCTTTCTTATCCCAATTAAAAAGTGTCCAACCTCCAACCTTAATCTTCCCAATATCTTCGACTAAACCATCTTTTTCTATTACTTTTTCTTCTAACGCTAGGGCAAGATTAATTGGTTTAAAAGTTGAACCAGGCTCAAATAAATCTTGAGAATACCAACCCTTGAAGAGTTCAGAATCATACTGCCAAAATTTATTCGGATCATATGAAGGCACTGAAACCAAGGAAAGTATCTGGCCGTTATTAACATCCATAACTATTGCGAATCCCTTCTTTGCTTTCCATTTGCTTACTTGCTTTGATAATGCATTGAATGAAGACTTCTGTAATTTTGAATCTATAGTTAGGCCTAAACTCTTGTAATCAGAAATAAAATCACCTGGAGCTGAATTATCAGGTAAAGGGGTTCCATCTCCTCCTCTTTTTATGTAATTACTTTTATTAAAAACTTTAATTTTATTATCTAAATGTAACTCTAGGCCTGCAGATCCTTTATTCTCATCATTAACAAAGCCAATAAGATTAGAGTAAATCTCTCCTTGTGGATAATATCTCTGCGAATATTTAAACAAATCAAGTCCGCTTATTTGAAGAGTTTTAATCTTTTCAGCTTTTTCTTCAGAAATTCTATCTAAAAGCTTGATCCCACTCATTTTATTATTAAATTTCCCCGAAAGTATTTCACCATTAATATCCAAAATAGGTGACAATTTTTTTGTAACTTCTTCAATACTTCGAACCCTGTTAATTGAATCACCTGGAAATTTAAAATACTTTGGATGGGCCCATAATTTATAGAGCGGTTTATCGTAAGCAATTAGCCTATTATTTCTATCAACAATTGATCTCCTTTTTTTTAAGGAGTTAGTTTTAGAAGACTGGATTAATCTAGCTCTCCTTTGCAAATCAGAGGCATTAAAGACTTGCAATTTAACTAACCTACCAAATAAACAAAATATTAATATTAAGAAAAAAATATAGAGAAATTTAAATCTTTTTTGATCAAGTGGTTTTAGACGAACAATTTTTTTGTATTTCTTCATCAATATCCCCTTTGATATTTGCGATCACTAAAACCTTCAATGAAACTACTTAAATTTTTCTCAAATAAACTTTCTTTCTGTTCTACAACTTTATCTAGATAGATTAAATCTTCAGGTTTAGTTTTTCTATAGATATTGAGAGACTCAAGTTCACTAATATAAAATTCCTCAATTTTAGAAATATAATCAATGAGATTATTATTGATGGCTCTTGTTTTAGCTAAGGTTTTATATGTATTGGACCATTTCTTTTGGCTATCAAAAGATAAGAAAAATAAGGTAAAAATTAATACCAAAAGAGAGATATTAATGGTGTCAAAAATTTGATGTATTAATTTGATATTAAGTATGGATATTTTTTCGGAATTTTTTTTACTTTCATATGAAACTTTTTTTTTTAAATTAATTTGATTCCCATAAGGTTTCATCTATGATTTATTTTTTAAATGAAAGAAGTGTTATTAATTAAATAAACATCTTTTTGATTGATTAGCAAGTAAAAAATTAAATTCTTTATGTCCTCAATAAGAACAAATTTAAAAAAGTCAATCCATTCCATAAAGAATGCATAATCACTGAAGAAAACAAACTCCCTGAAGCAATTCTTGTAGCTCCTAATCCAATCCCTAGAACAAATAATGGCAGCATTTCTCCCAAACTTAAATGAGCTAATGCAAAGACAAACGCTGAAATTATTATGCCCGAAATTACTCCAAAATCTCTTGAAAGAGTTGGTAGTAAAATGCCTCTAAATATAATCTCCTCAAATAAAGGAGCTAAGAGAGTAGTTGTTAGAAACAATAGAATAAAAGATAAATAATTATTATTATTAAGAACAATTTCCAGCAAAGGGTTACTGCCATTTTGATTTTCAATAAAAATATTCATAACTAAAGAAATTAATAAGACAAAAGGAACTATGCTTAACCAACCCTTAATTCCCTGAATAATTGCATCTTTCATTGGCAAAAATTTGAACTGAAGATAATCTTTTTTAAGAGTAAATTCACCATTTAAAGATTTAATTTGATAGTAAACTATAAATAATGGGGGAATAGCCATAAAAAGATATCCAAAAAATATTTTTAGAGATTGCGACAACTCAGTCGAAATGTTTTTAAAAAACAGTTCAACCAAACTTATTGAGAACAATGGTGAAACCACTTCTCCCAAGACAACAAATCCACCGGCAATTAATAAAACCATATCTATTAATTCTAGTTCTAAGGGCTTAATTTCTTTCCAACCAAACTTCTTCATAGATATAGCTTCCCATAATATTTTTAAAGCTAGAATTGATCCAAACAGAATTGTTAAAAGTGGTATTAATCTGATAGCTAATATTTTTATAAACATTTTGCTTGAAAAAGATTTTGTTATAAATGAACTATCGTCAAAATCAAATTTCTTGCTTAAAAGGTGATATAAAAATCTATCATTTTTAAATAAATCAAATTTATCAGAATTTGGTTTATAAGAATTATTATTTGATTTTTTTTCTATCTCATATATTAGTAATTTATAGTTTTGATTCTCAAAATCTTTGAATATATTTTTATCTATTAGAAATTCATTGGGTTCTGAAGAAATTATCCTAATTAATTTATTTCTCTCAGTTAGTTCATTAAATGAGACCAGAGCGAGTGACTTATTTATTTGATCAACAGGATCATTTGTGATGAAAAATTTTTTAAGGTTTGTTGGTATTGATTGAACCGCTAATTCAGCAATCTCCTGTTCTTTTTGACTTATGTCGAAAGAAACAGATGGTCTATCCAAACTGTCTCTTAAGCCTTGTTGCCATACGAAGAAGGTTATGGCTAAAGAAATCAAGGCTAAAAAAATCTTGGTTTTAGAAATATTTTTAAAAATCATAATTTATTATAAAGTTAAAAATTATAGTTAGTTATCGTTGAAATTTCTTATTTTTGATATACCTATTTTTATCACGCCATGAGATGATTAAATTATTATCATATTCAAATTTATATAATGACTATAAGATTGGTTTTAGTTAGACACGGACTTAGTAGCTTCAATGCAAAAGGATTAATTCAAGGTAGGACAGATGATTCATTATTAACAGATGAAGGATACGAACAAGCACTAAAAGCAGGAAAAGCATTATCAAAAATAAACTTCGACAAAATCTATTCATCCCCTCTTGTGAGAGCTGCAGAAACTGCAAAAACAATTAAAAAGAACTTCAATAAAGAACAAGATATTATCTATGATAATAATCTGTTAGAGGTAGACCTTAGTGAATGGTCTGGTCTAAAAATTGATGAAATAAAAAGTAAATTTCCAGAAATTTATCCAATATGGAGAAATGACCCAGACAATTTAATTTTAAAAAGAAGCGACGGTAAAACTTATAAACCAATTCAAGAGTTATTTAATCAAGCAAATAATTTTATAGAAAATATTTTAAGGATTTATTTGGATAAAGATGATGGAAATATCTTAGTAGTTGGACATAATGCGATTCTTAGATGTTTGATCCTTTTATTACTGGGCAAGCCTAATGAAGGGTTCAGAAAAATAAGACTAGAAAATGCATCTTTCTCAATTATAAATATTTCAAGGAAAGATAACTCTTTTAAGACGCAAATTGAATGTTTAAATCAAACATCACATCTTAATAAAAATATTCCTAATCAAATTGGAGATTCAAGAATATTTCTTGTAAGACATGGTGAAACAAATTGGAACAAAGAAGGTAGATTCCAAGGACAAATTGATATTCCTTTAAACGAAAATGGTAAAGATCAAGCTAGTAAAACTTTTGAATATTTGAAAAATATTTCTTTCAATAAGGCATTTTCAAGTTCAATGCATAGGCCTTACGAGACTGCACAAATAATTCTTCAAAATAATAAAGATTTAAAAATAGAAAAAATAGATTCACTTGTAGAAATTAGTCACGGATTATGGGAGGGGAAACTTGAAGCAGAAATCAGAAAACAGTGGCCTGCTTTACTAAAAAATTGGCATGATAAACCTGAAGAAGTATTAATGCCCGGAGGTGAATCTATAAAAGACGTATCAGAAAGGTCTGTAGAAGCTTTTGACAAAATTTGTTTATCTCAAAAGGATAATGATCTAAGCCTTCTGGTTGCTCATGATGCAGTCAATAAAACTCTAATTTGCAATATCCTTGGGATTAATTATTCAAATATTTGGATGATAAAACAAGGTAATGGCGGCATAACTATAATCGACCTTTTTAAGGATCCAAATAAGCCCCCAGTGATTAGTGCTCTTAACATTACTACACATCTAGGAGGAATAATTGATTCAACTGCTTCTGGAGCACTTTAAATAAAAACCCTTTTAAAAAATTATTTTCATAAAGTCAGAGTCAGAAAAAGGCTTTATTTATTGAAAAAGCCAACTTGACTAAGAGGCCAAAATCTGAAGTATGCTTTACCAATTATCTCCTTTTTATGAAGAAATTTACTACCAGGCCAATATCTTCCATCCCAGCTATTTGACCTATTATCGCCTAAAACTAAAAAATGATCTTCTGGAACTTTTATATTTTCAAAATTACCACAATTATTAAAGAGGGATAATGAGCACTTATAAAAGACATAAGGTTCAGGAATTAATTTATTATTTATTATTAATTCACCCTTCTTATTTACACTGACAATTTCTCCTGGTAGTGCCACCACTCTTTTAATATATGCATCGCAAGCTTGATCCCTCAAACCAGGAATAAACGACATTGGAGGAAAACTCATAAAAAAACAATATCTTTTTTTGGGTAAAGGCTTAGATCTTGATAGAATTAATTTTTCGTCAAAGGAGTAAGGTGAGTTAAAAACAACAATATCTCCTCTTTTTGGTAATGAGTTTCTCAAAGATAATTTTTCAATAATAAGCCTATCGTTTATTTGTAATTCTGGGAGCATTGAACCAGAAGGGATGTAGCGTGGTTCTGCGAAAAATGATCTACAAGAAGAAACAAAAAAAGTTAATAGGATTAGTAAACCCCACTCTCTTAAAAAACTTTTAATAGAAGCAGACATAAAATTAATAAAGTCTAAATTTTTTAACCTTATATAAATTGTTTGGCATATTCAATTTCGTTAAAACCTAATATTACTTTTTTCCCTTCGTAAATCAAAAATGGTCTTTTTATTAATTTGCCATCACTTAAAAGAAGTTGAATAATTTCTTCCTTTGATAAACCATAAATATCAAGATTAAGAGTTTTAAAGGCTTTACCCTTTGTATTGAAAATCCTTTTCTTATCATCAGAGTATTGTTCTAAGGCTAGATTCAAATAATTGACAAGTGGTGGTTCTTTTACAATATCAATTAATTGAAATTCGAAATCTTTGCTTTCAAGCCATTTTGCAGCTTTTCGGCAAGTAGAGCATTTTAAATAACTATAAAAAATTATTTTTTTCAATTTAATTTACTAATGTTTGATTTCTTTAGCACTTTAAAGTTTTTCTTCTTTAGGGTTGTGCAATTTTTCAATAAATTTTCAACTACATCGAAATCTCTCCAACCATCAATTTGAACTGTTCTTCCATCAAGTCCTTTACTAGTTCTAAAAAATTCAGCAACATCTTCAAGCTGATTAGGAGCAATTTGATTAATACTTACTATATTGGCCTGCCTAGGATTAGCCATAGGAACACATAAAAGTTTTCCATCATATGCACCACAATCATGCATATCCAAAACTCCAATAGGTCTAGCTTTTATAAGACAACCAGCAAAAGTAGGCTCATCCATTATCACCATTGCATCCAGAGGAGCGCCATCATCAGCAAGGGTATTTGGGATAAAACCATAATCAAAAGGATACCTCACTGAAGAATGCAATACTCTATCTAATGCCATTATTCCTGCATCAGAGCAGTATTCGTATTTATTCCTGCTCCCTGCAGGTATTTCAACAACAATATTTACTATTCCCTTCATTGGAGATGGAGGTATTGAACTAAGGTCCATCTTTTTTAAAATCGTGATTATGCATTATCTCGCTTCCTTGAGATAAAGGTCTGCCAATTAAGATGCTTATTGAAGGTAATAAAATTGTCAAAAAGGCAAAAATAATACCTAAAGAAGTTATTGATAAACTCCTTATACTTAAGGGGTCATCATCATCTCTTTCAAAATCACTTCTAGCAGAACCGAAAGAAGATTCTTCGCTTGATTTACTTTGAATAAACTGCTTTGATTTCGTGTAACTCAAGAACTCTTAATTGGTAAAGATTAAGGAGATAATTAAACATAAATATCCTACATTCAAAATGTCAATAAATCAAAACATTGATTAGTAAATTTTTAATTACTTTTTTTCTAGCAAAGATCTAATAGATTTTAGTTCGTCTAATATTTGTGCCAGTATATTTTGAGCAGCGGAGGAAGGCGTATTAAAGACTTCTACAGTAACTTCCTTAATTCTTAAAATATCTTTTGCAAATCTTGCTACTTCATTAGGATGAAATTTTAAAGGATCTTTTTGATCAGTTCTAAATTCGGGGTTTAATTTTCTTGGATTAAAGTTAGGGTTTAGATTTCTTAAATCTGTATTTGTATACCTATAGACAGAAGCTCTTGATCTGTTTAGGAATTTTTGAACTTCATCAATACCTACTAATTCCTCTTCGCTAGAAATATTGGAATCTATATTTTCCATAAACTTAAGAAAATGTTTTAGCAATAATGAACTTTTAAAAGAGTTTGGAATTCATTACTGAAGAAGTTAGCAGAAAGAATATTTTTAGACTAGCCGCGTTGAGGGACTCAAGACACTTTAAATTCTTTTTTCACCTTAATTGATAAAATTAAATATTATTAAAGATTTTTTTGTATGCGCGTGACAACCTCATTTCCTCTGGGGACTCTTCGTGACACACCTTCTGAAGCTGAGATTATTTCTCATCAATTATTACTAAAAGCTGGCTACATTCGCAGAGTTAACAGTGGTATTTATGCATACATGCCAATAATGCTTAGAGTTATTGAAAAAATATCCGCAATAATAGACAAAGAACTTAATAGTATTGGTTGCACTAAATTACTTTTACCCCAACTTCATCCAGCAGATTTGTGGAAAAAAAGTGAAAGATGGGAAGGATATACCGCAGGTGAGGGAATAATGTTTAATCTGAAAGATAGGCAAGGTAAAGAATTTGGTTTAGCTCCAACTCACGAAGAGGTGATCACGAGTATTGCATCAGAGATCATCAATTCCTATAAGCAATTACCTCAATGTTTTTATCAAATTCAGACAAAATTTAGAGATGAAATAAGGCCAAGGTTTGGATTGATGAGAAGTAGGGAATTTATAATGAAAGATGGTTATTCTTTTCATTCTTCAGCAAACGATCTTGCTTATTTCTATGAAAAGATGGGCAATGCTTATGAAAATATTTTTAAATCTTGTGGACTGAAGACAGTAGGGGTTGAAGCTGATAGTGGAGCAATTGGCGGTGCCTCCTCTAAAGAATTTATGGTCACTGCTGATGCTGGAGAAGATTCCATTTTGTTTACTCAAAGTGGTTCTTATGCTGCAAATATTGAAAAAGCTGTTTCTCTACCCTCTAAACCTATTCCATTAATAGATAATATTGCAGAGTGGTTGGAAACACCTCAACAAAAAACAATCCTAGAGGTTTGCGAAAATAATAATTTAAACCCTAGTCAGCTCATTAAAGTAGTAGTATTCCTTGCACAGTTTGAAGGTAAATTTGAGGTCCCAATTCTTGCATGCATAAGAGGCGATCAACACATTAATGAAGTAAAGCTTTTTAACTTAATAAATAAGCTTCATAATTTCAATCTCCTTAATCTTAAAAAGATTGAAGACAAAAATACTATCGAAAAAAATCTAGTTGATTTTCCCTTGGGTTTTATCGGGCCAGATTTAGATAATAAAACTATTAAAGCTAGTTCTAATTGGGATAAAAAATGGACAAGAATAATTGACTATTCTGCAAGTAGCCTTTCGAAGTTTATAAGTGGTGGTAATAAATTTAATTTACATAAAGTTTTTCAAGAATTTTCTTTTGCTTCGAAAGATTATCTAATTGGGGATATAAGGAATGCCAAAAAAGGAGATAAAGTAAGTTTTGATGATAATGAGGAACTTCAAGAAAAAAAAGGTATTGAGATTGGACATATTTTCCAACTAGGTCAAAAATATAGTGAAAAATTAAATGCAAAGTTCTCTGATAAGGATGGTCAGTTAAAAAATTTATGGATGGGTTGTTATGGAATTGGAGTAACAAGAATAGCTCAAGCTGCAATCGAACAGCATCATGATCAAAAGGGAATTTGTTGGCCTATCCAGATTTCTCCTTTTGAAGTTATTATTATTCCAACAAACCTAAAAGATCCTATTCAAATTGACCTAACTGAGCAAATTTATAAAAACTTTTTAATTAATAAAATTGATGTCCTTCTTGATGATAGAAACGATAGAGCTGGCGTGAAATTTAAAGATGCGGAATTAATTGGTATTCCTTTTCAGATAATTATTGGCAGAGATTCTGTTAATAAAGAAGTAGAGCTTTTTTGCAGAACAAATAATACTAAGTTTAAAATTAGTACTGATAAATTGTTGGAAACATTTATTTCCGAATCAGAAATAATGTACAATAAAAAGTCTTAAAGCTTATTTTTTGGGAGCTAAGTTATGTTACTGAAATGGTCATCTAAATTATTTTTCAAAAATCTTACCAAGGCTATATCTTTTTCAATATCCTTAATTGTTGTTTTTTCAATATCTAGTTCTCCTTCTATAGCTGCGAAAACCTCTATGACAGGTGACTATACAAAAGATACGATTTCAGTTGTTAAAACATTACAAACAGCTGTTGATACTCCAAAAGATTCACCAAATAAAGATGAAGTAAGAAATGAGGCTCTTACTCTTATAACTGACTATATTTCCAGATACAGAAATCGTGGGATGGTCAATAAAACTCAATCATTTACCACTATGCAAACAGCATTAAATGCTATGGCAGGTCATTACAAAAACTTTGCAAGTAGACCTTTACCAGATAAACTTAAGGAGCGTTTAACTAAAGAATTTTCTCTCGCTGAAAAAATGGTTCTAAGAGAAAGTTGATACAATTCATTTACTTTTTAAAAGTAAACCAAGATTTTTGAATATATTAAATATTCGCACAAAAATAATGCTCTTCTAAAATTGGCCAATGTTGTTGTAATCGGAGCCCAATGGGGTGACGAAGGAAAAGGTAAAATAACCGATTTACTTAGTCGTTCGGCTGATGTTGTCGTACGCTACCAAGGGGGAGTAAATGCAGGACATACTATAGTTGTAGATAATAAAGTCTTAAAATTACATTTAATTCCCTCAGGGATACTGTATAAAAATACTACTTGTCTAATTGGGTCCGGAACCGTTGTAGACCCAAAAATCTTGCTCAAAGAAATTGATATGTTAATTGATAATGGAATTGATATCTCAGGATTAAAAATTTCATCAACATCACATGTAACAATGCCCTACCATCGAATATTAGATGAAGCGATGGAGGCTGATAGAGGTTCAAACAAAATAGGGACAACAGGTCGTGGTATTGGCCCAACTTACGCGGATAAGTCACAAAGAAATGGAATTAGAATAAGAGATTTGCTCAATAAGGATAGGCTAAGTGATGTGATCGAAATACCATTAAGAGAAAAAAACGGCCTCTTAGAAAAGATCTATGGCATTAAACCACTTAAATTAGAAGACATTGTTGAAGAATATCTTGACTATGGGAAAAGATTATCAAAGCATGTTGTTGACTGTACGAGGACTATCCATGCAGCCTCAAAAAACAAGAAAAATATTCTATTCGAAGGTGCTCAAGGAACGCTGCTTGACTTGGATCATGGGACTTATCCTTTTGTTACCTCATCAAACCCTATATCTGGAGGGGCATGTATTGGAGCTGGAGTGGGCCCCACTTTAATTGATAGAGTCATAGGCGTCGCAAAAGCTTACACCACAAGAGTAGGTGAGGGGCCATTCCCAACGGAATTACAGGGGAGTATTAATGATCAACTATGTGATAGAGGCAGTGAGTTTGGAACCACTACTGGGCGAAGGAGAAGATGTGGGTGGTTTGATGGAGTTATTGGTAAATATGCTGTATCTGTGAATGGTCTTGATTGTTTAGCCGTTACGAAACTAGATGTATTAGATGAATTAGATGAGATTCAAGTTTGTATTGCATATGATCTCGATGGAGAAAAAATAGACTACTTTCCTACAAATTCAGATGACTTAAAAAAATGTAAGCCAATCTTCAAAAAGTTAAAAGGTTGGCAATGTTCAACTGCAGATTGCAGAAAACTATCTGATCTTCCAGAGAATGCTATGAATTATCTTAGATTTTTAGCTGAATTAATGGAGGTTCCAATTGCCATTGTCTCGTTGGGGGCAAATAGAGATCAAACGATTGTAATTGAAGACCCAATTCATGGGCCTAAAAGAGCACTTCTAAGGTAATTTAGTTCAAAATTAATGGAGGAGTACTTTAGACATTTTGAACACAATAAAAAGGTTGATCTCATTGGTCTGGGCAACGCAATAGTAGATATTATTGTAAATATAGAAGATGAGTTTCTTGAGATAAATAATCTGGACAAAGGATCAATGAATCTCATTAATTCTGATGAATCTCAGACTTTGTTAGAGAATTGCAAAGTGATCAAACAAATATCAGGGGGATCATCAGCAAATACTGTTGTATGTTTAGCAGAATTGGGTAATGATGTGCAGTTTATTGGAAGGGTGAAAAATGATCAATTTGGAGTTTTCTTTTCTTCTGATATTAAAAAAAGTAAAACTATATTTAATACTCCACCCACCAATGAAGGTGCCTCAACAGCTCATTCAATTATTTTGATTACTCCTGATGCTCAAAGAACTATGTGCACTTACCTAGGAGCATCTATAGAGTTTGAACCCAAAGACATTGATTTTAGTTTACTAAGCGAAAGTAAATACTTATATTTAGAAGGTTATTTATGGGACAGCGAATTAGCTAAAAATGCTTTTCTTAAAGCCGCCCAGATTGCAAAACAATCTAATACAAAAATAATCCTTTCATTGTCTGATTCATTTTGTGTAGATAGACATCGAAAGAGTTTCTTAGAATTAATTGATGAATATGTAGATATTGTTTTTTGTAATGAATCCGAGGTGTTAAGTTTATTTAAAAAGGATAAATTAGCAAACTGTCAAGGAGACCTCTCTTCACTTTGTGAATTAGTAGTAGTAACTCTGGGTAGCAATGGTTCTCTGATAATTAACAAAGATAATATAGAAGTAATTAAGTCAATGAATAAAGGGAAAGTTATTGATACTACTGGAGCAGGAGATATTTATGCCGGAGGATTTATTCATGGATTAATAAATAATTATTCCCTCGAAAAATGCGGAGAGCTAGGTTCAATTTGTGCTGGGCATATAATTACACAATTAGGATCTAGATCAAATATAGATCTTAAAGAGTTAATAAAAGAAATTTAATCAAATTGTCTTGATTAACCAATCATAATAATTCATCTCACAATAATATTTTTTGTAAATAATTTGTGGAACATCATATGTTGAAATTTTATGTAAGAACTCAATTAAATAATCTTTAAATTCTGGTTTGCTTTTAATTGTAATTTCAAACTCTTTAGTTTCTTCAATATCATCATCCCACTCGTAAATTGAGAAAATTTGCTTTATCGAAACACAAGCTGCAAGTTTATTTTTTATTAGTAATTTAGCTATTCGCAAAGCATTTGTTTTACTTGATTCAGTTGTGATCATAACTAACACTTCCATAATAAATTAAATATCAATATTTTTTTTAATTATGTGATCTATCAAATTTTGGTATTGATTGAAAGAGTAAGAATAATCATTTTTAACTTTTGGCCTTTTAACCAAAAATAACTTCATTTTACTTCCAGAAACTATCCTCTCCCAGTTTTTCTGAGAATAACTTCCAGATTCTCTACATAAAACATAATCTATCTCCCAAAAATCACAAAGTTTTTTTTCTAAAATGCTTTCATTATTTTTGCTCGGTTTAAGTATCGCTATATTTGAATTTTTAATACATGATCCAAAAGCTTTTGTTATGCTCTCAAAAGTTGGTAGTACTCTTGTGAATACATTTGCTTTACAATTAATATAATAATCAGCTGTATCGTTAAGGAATCTTGATCCTATAGCCAGAAGAATGTTCTTATTTTCTAGATCAACGTTATTTATATCCTTTAAATCATTAATATAAAAAAAATTATTAGTGTTATCTATTAAAGATTTCCTCTCAAATAGTAAGAGAGGTGTATTAATTTCTTTACATGCATTTTTAAGATTTTTAGAAATTATCAAGGCAAACGGATGAGTTGCATCTACAACCCATTTGATTTTATTTTTTTTTATGAAATTAATTATTTCATCTTTATTATTTAATTTACCCGTAATGATATGTAACTTTGGATTTTCAATATAAGCTTGCCCTGCTTTATAAGTTAAAACACTTGCAAAAACTGAATAATTAAGTTCAATAAGTCTACTAGCTATTACAGGTCCATCAGAAGTACCTGATAGGATCCAAACATTTTTATAGCAATTTCCTTGATTCTGCATCAGTATGTCTTTAATTAAATAGAAAGTAATGAATCATTGTTTAATTCAGGCGGTAATTAACAGCGCTCCCGAAATGAGGTATACCAAAGAAAACCAAACTCCAATTGCAGAAATGATTGTTAATTTTAAAGGATTACGTAGTGAAGATCCAACCCGAGAACTTAAGATCATAGGATGGGGCAATATTGCCCAAGGAATGGTAGATGAACTAAAGGAGGGGCAAAATATTGTTATTGAGGGACGTTTAAAGATGAATTCTGTCACTAGAAAAGATGGAACAAAAGAAAAGCAACCAGAACTTACAGCTTCAAAGATTCATCAAATCTCACCAGTTGATGTTAATAAGTCTGATCAAAAAGAAATTGATGGGTCAATTGATAAAAAAGAAATCTCTAAAAATTCCAGTTGGAATAGCTCACCTTTGGTTCCCGAAGTTGACGAAATACCTTTTTAAATCAAATATCAACATTATTTTCTTGAACACTTATAATTAATTTGCTTATTTTTCTTTCAAGCAAGGCAAGTTCGCTTCTGATTTCTGGCCATTTACCCTTATCAAGATTTTCTAATAGCCATGCTCTATCTTGATCAAGTTTAAAAATTAAATCTCCTTGATTTGCAGTATTAGGATCTTGCATAATAATTTTAGCCTAAATTAAAACTCATTCTACTAAATCAAAATGAAAAAATACTTATCGCCTGGAAACTTTATCGTAACCGCTGGGGGTATATTAGCTTTTGTTGGAATGACTGCTTATTTTACAGACTCAGTAAATTTAAGTGTACCTACTTTCTTTTATGGAGTACCTATTTTCCTAATTGGATTAGGTCTAAAGACTTCCGAAATACCTCCTGTAGAGCTATTTGACAAGACAAACTTTGCGACTAATAAATTTAATAGACCAAAAGAATTAACAGCACTAGTTAAGGATGTTACAAGATGGAGGTATGGAATAAAAGCTCATCTTGAATCGTCATTAGAATCTTTAAATTTGTGGGACGAGGATGATCCCCCTCAACTAAAAGAGATAGAAGAAATTACAAAGGAAGAAAAAAATGGTCTCAGAATGCGTTTCGAATTAAACGCTGTCCCTTTAGAAAAATGGATTGAAAAACAAGAAAGATTAAACAGGTTTTTCGTCAAAGGTCTTGAATCAGAATTTATTATCGACGATAATAAAAAAGAATTTGATTTTATTCTCTTTTATTGAATAATGGATATATTTGTAAAGAACTAATTTTCAATTCAATCAATTTTTAGTAATTTTCAATAATGAATGATTCTCAAAGAGTATCAATATTAAGCGAAGCACTTCCATATATACAAAGTTTCTCAGGTAGAAAAATTGTTATCAAGTATGGTGGTTCTGTTATGGAGGAGGATAATTTAAAAAATGCTTTTTTTAGAGACATAGCACTTTTATCAACCGTTGGGGTCTGTCCGGTAGTAATTCATGGAGGTGGACCTGAGATTAATAATTGGTTAAAGAAATTAGAAATATCTCCTAAATTCGAAAATGGATTAAGAATTACTGATCAAAAAACAATGGAAATTGTCGAGATGGTTTTAATGGGTAGGGTTAACAAACAAATTGTAAAAGGCATTAATAAAACTGGATCCTTAGCTGTAGGAATATCAGGTCTTGATGGGAACTTAATTCAATCTAGACAATTAGGAGATGGGAGCCATGGGTTAGTGGGAGAGGTCACAAAAATCAATCCTGAAATATTAGATCCTCTTATTTCTAAAGGATATATCCCTATTATTTCTAGTATTGGATCAACCATGGAGGGTATTTCCCATAATATCAATGCAGATTTTGTTGCTGGAGAAATTGCTGCTGCGATAAATGCAGAAAAACTTATTCTTCTTACTGATACTCAAGGGATTTTAAAAGAAAAAGATAACATAAATAGTCTTGTTGAAAAAACGAATCTCAAAGAGGCAAGAGATTTTATTGATAAAAAAATTGTGACTGAAGGTATGATTCCAAAGACAGAATGCTGCATAAGCGCTTTAGCTCAAGGAGTAAAAGCAGCTCACATAATCGATGGAAGAATAGAACATTCATTACTTCTTGAGATTTTTACAAATTCCGGAATAGGTACAATGATAGTCGCCTAACCTATGAAAACTTATGAGCAAGTTTTAGAAACAGTAGAACTTGCTTTAGCTAAAGGTGAATATCATTATTGTATTGAATTTCTTTTACCCATAATCGAATCTTTTCCTTTATCAAGCAAAGAGGGAGTAAATTTAAGAACAATTTTAATTACTGCACTTTGTGGTATCAATAAAAAGGAGGAGGCTAAAAGATTTTGTAAAGAACTTCTAAAATCTTACGATAGTAAGACTAGAGAAAATGCAATTTATTTGATGGAAGTTATAGATTCTCCTGACATTAAAAAGCCAAAAAATTGGAACTTACAGTTTGAGAGCAACTCTTTACAAAATAAAAATTCTCTTTACTCACTGCGCAAAAAAAGAGAAGTATTGGAGGAAAAGAAATTTATTAATGTTACTCAGACTCCAACTGGCGAAACAAAACCCTTTCAAAAAGGGTTTTCGCTTATCATTTTTTTAATACTATTATTATTAATCCCACTCCTAAGTGGCTGCGTTAAAGTTGAGGATACACTTGATCTTAGTGAACCTGGTTCAATAACCAATAATTTAGTGATAGAAAGTAAATATATAAAGAAATTTCCTTGGCAATTAAAATTTGAAGAGAAAATGAAAGATATTTTCCCTGACGCAGAAATTGAACAAGACGAATCAACCTTTTCTTTGAAACATAAGAATCTCAATCTAGAAGATACAAAGCAAGTTCTTAAAATCACTCAAAATACTGCTGGAGAGTTAGCGGGAGGATCAACGAATATCGAAATTAATACTACTCAAAAAAACTTTATTTTTTTTAAAAAATACTTTTACAGATTAGATTTGGATATAAATTCTATTCAAGATGTTGATAATTTAGAACTCATTCTCAAAATTATTCACCCTAATAAAGCTACCCTTATTGGTAAAAATAATTCCAATTTAGAAATCACAAAAAATCTTATAATTTGGAATTTAAATCAAGGCCAGATAAATAGTATTGAATTTTCTTTCTGGAGCCTCAACAAACTTTTGATTGGGACATCTACTATTTTAATAATTATAATTTTTGCTTATTTATTAAGATTCTATAGATTTAAATTAGGTACAGATTTGCCTCAACTTCCATCAAATTAATTACAACTCTGCTGGATTAACATCAATTGTTAAAAAAACATTTTTTGGAATAAGTTTCCATAATAATGACCTGTCTGGCAGAGGAATATTTGACCCTTCAGGACCATGCATTAATATCTGCCATCTAAATTTTTTACCGACTTTAGCAATTAAACTAGGAGCAGGGCCAATTAATTTCCAGTTCTTTTTCTCACAAAAATTGATTAGATATTTTGCTAATTTTATTGCAATTGATTCAGTTAATTCATAATTTTCACCTGATAATTTAAGAAGGCAAATCTTGCAAAATGGAAATAATTTAGCATCTTTTCTCAATCTCGAGTTTTCAATTAAGAATCTTTCATAATCTCTTTTATGAAGATACGAAATTACCGGATGGTTGGGTTTATATGTTTGAAAAATTACTTTTCCTTTTTTTTGAGCCCTGCCTGCTCTGCCTGCTAATTGCAAAAACAACTGTAATGATTTTTCTTCTGCCGAAATATCTGGGCGATGAAGTAACCCATCTGCTGCAATAACTACTGAAAGAGTAATATTTGGGATGTCAATCCCTTTTGCCAACATTTGAGTTCCCACAAGAATATCAGCATCCCCTTTAGAAAACTTTGTAAGAATATCTCTGTGACCATTCTTTCCGGAGGTTGTATCTCGATCAAAGCGAAGTACTCTCAAGTCAGGAAATTCTTCATTTAAAAACTCTATTACCCTTTGTGTCCCTATTCCAAAAGGTTTAAAGGCAGTTGAATGACAATCTGGGCAACGATTAATCAATCTCGATTTATGATCACACCAGTGACAGCTTAACCATTTTTTTCCTTGTGAACCAAGATGCACTGATAAAGGAACATCACAGTTGGGGCAATTTATTAAGTATCCACAATTTCTACAACTTAAAAACCCACTATGCCCCCTCCTAGGGATCAAAATTATTGCCTGCTCATTTTTTAAACGTAGTTGAGGAAGCAATTGTAATAATTCATTAGAAAAAATTTTCATATTGCCCTTCTTGAACTCATCCCGCATATCAATAATTCTTATTTCAGGAATCTCATTACTGGATATCCTTTGAATCATTCTTACCAATTTAAAATTCTTTTCAAAAATACATTTTTTCCAAGTCTTCATTGATGGAGTTGCACTCCCAAAAATTAACTTTGCTGAATTCCTTTTTACGATTTCAATAGCAATTTCTCTTGCGTCATAACAAGGCATAGGACTATCTTGTTTATATGAAACATCATGCTCTTCATCCATTATTATTAAGCCTAGATTTTTAATTGGAAGAAAAACTGCGGACCTTGTTCCTATTACTATTAGAGGTTCATTAGCATCAATAATTTTCTTCCAAACTACAGTTCTATGGCTGGAAGAACAGTTACTATGATATTCGTAAACAACATTATTAAATCGCCTACTAAACCTATCAATAAGTTGAGGAATTAGTCCAATTTCTGGGGCGAGTATCAAACAACTTTTTTTCTTAAGAAATTGATCTTCAGCAATTCTCATATAAACTTCTGTTTTACCTGAACCTGTTTCACCCCAGAGCAACAACACATCACCAGCTTCCATTTCTTGGAATTCCTTACATGCATTTTTTTGCGCATTGGTAAGATTTGGTTTTTTTATTTCAAAATGATCATCTAAAAAGGAATTTAATTTAGTATTTATATTTTTTTTTCTTTTACATTTAAGAAGGTAATTTTTACTGACCATTGAGTTAATCAGCGTATGATTAAAACCAGACTTTATTAATTCACTTTGCCAATTACCTTTTTCGGGCAAAGTATTCATTAAAAAAAATTCTTTTTTGGTCAATTCAATTTTTTTTATATCTAATTCCTTCTCCTTTTCAATCCATATTTGATCTTTTAAAACTTGAGAAATATTCTTATATTTGCCAATCCAGCCAGGAGGAAATGCAGTTTTAAACATTTTTAAATTACTAACCATATAAAAAGAGGCTAGGGACTCTATCCATTCTCTCCAAGAGTCATCAATTATTTTTTTCTGTAAAATACTTTCAACAAACAAATATCTTATACTTTTTCCTCCAGTAATATTTGTTTCGTCTTTATTATTTGTCGAAAAGTTTTTTTTGGAGATCACCAACCCATTCAATAATCTCCCTCTTAGTCTCACACTTACAATATCCCCAACTTCTGCACCAAGACTATTTCCATCTAAATAGTAAAAGCTTTCATTACTACTACCTATATCAAGCAAAATTTCCAATTTGTAGGAGATATTTAATAACTGATTACTTGCCGGCTTCAAAACTTTTTCTTAGTATTGGATTGTTGAACATTCCACAAAGTGTTTTTTGCACATTGTAAGTATCTGCTCTTAAGGGAGACATGAAGCTTTGATCATTGACTGAAAATTCAAAAAATGATTTGCCTGTCTGAGAAATCCCAAGACTTTTTACTTTAGGTAATCTATAGCACTATTTAAATTTTTCAACAGTTTAAAAAAACTTTTTATTCAAATTCCTGAAAAAGTTCTTTTACAAATTAAGGGACGTTTTACTACTAAATGTACAAATTAGCCCTAAATAAAATTTAATCTAGTTAAATTCATCGTAGAAAGGAGTCAATCATGTGTCCAGTCGCAGCAGAATCAAAGAATTCCAAGCCTAGTTCAAAAAAAAAGATTAACAAAAAAATTAATACCGGCTTAGAAACATTCGTTGAAGAAAATAATAATATCAATAGTCAGAATTTACAGGTATCTCCTGATTCAAGCGAAAGTAGCTTAGAAAACAATAGTGAATTCAGTGATTCTGAAGATGAAGATAAAGGGCTTGGTAATATAAAGCTGGGGCCAAAAGGCACATATACTGAAGATTCAATAAGAGTTTACCTCCAAGAAATAGGAAGAATAAGACTTTTAAGACCTGATGAAGAAATTGAACTCGCTAGGAAAATTGCTGACTTACTCCAATTAGAAGAACTGGCAACTCAATATGAGTCCGAAAAAGGCCATTTCCCATCAGTTAGAGAATGGGCAGAATTAATAGACATGCCTCTTTCCAAATTCAGAAGAAGACTTCTTTTGGGAAGGAGAGCGAAAGAAAAAATGGTTCAGTCAAATTTAAGATTAGTTGTTTCCATTGCTAAAAAATATATGAATAGAGGTTTATCATTTCAAGATTTAATCCAAGAAGGAAGTTTAGGTCTAATTAGGGCAGCGGAGAAATTTGACCATGAAAAAGGTTATAAATTCTCTACTTATGCTACCTGGTGGATTCGCCAAGCCATTACTAGAGCAATCGCAGACCAAAGTAGGACTATTAGATTGCCAGTTCATTTATATGAGACGATATCCAGAATTAAAAAAACTACAAAAGTTCTTAGCCAAGAATTCGGAAGGAAGCCAAGTGAAGAAGAAATAGCTGAGAGTATGGAAATGACAATTGAAAAATTACGATTTATAGCTAAAAGCGCTCAGTTACCTATCTCGTTAGAAACTCCAATAGGTAAAGAAGAGGACTCAAGGCTTGGAGACTTTATAGAGGCTGATATAGAAAATCCAGAACAAGATGTTTCTAAAACTTTACTAAGAGAAGACCTAGAAGGAGTCTTGGCAACATTAAGTCCAAGAGAGAGGGATGTTCTTAGATTGAGATATGGAATTGACGACGGGAGAATGAAGACTCTTGAAGAAATCGGACAAATTTTTGATGTAACAAGAGAAAGAATAAGACAAATAGAAGCAAAAGCACTTAGAAAACTAAGACATCCAAATCGAAATGGTGTTTTAAAAGAATATATAAAATAAAAAAAGTTAAATATAATTTTCAGCTTAGGAAAGTTGCAAAACAATAGCTTAAAATAAAACGATCCTAATTTTAATTCAAATTAAAAATAATATTTAATGACTAATTTTAAACTGAAAATTGCTAGTAGAAGAAGTAAACTAGCCATGGTTCAAACTTTATGGGTTAAAGATCAACTAGAAAAAAATATTCCAAATTTAGAGGTTACTATTGAGGCCATGGCAACTCAAGGTGACAAAATTCTTGATGTAGCATTAGCAAAAATAGGTGACAAAGGCTTATTTACAAAAGAACTTGAAGCACAAATGCTCGTAGGCCATGCAGATATAGCAGTACATTCACTGAAAGATTTACCAACCAATTTGCCTAATGGCCTGAAATTAGGGTGCATCACAAAAAGGGAAGATCCTGCAGATGCTTTAGTAGTAAGCAAAAAAAATGACTGTTATAAATTAGAAACCTTACCTGAAGGTTCGATTGTAGGAACAAGCTCTCTAAGAAGACTTGCACAATTAAGAAATAAGTACCCACATCTTGTTTTCAAAGATATAAGGGGAAATGTTATTACAAGAATAGAAAAATTAGATGCTGGAGAATTTGATTGTATAATTCTTGCGGCCGCTGGTTTAAAAAGATTAGGCTTTGAATCCAGAATTCACCAGATTATACCAAGTGAAATTTCTCTTCATGCCGTTGGCCAAGGAGCTCTAGGCATTGAATGTAAATCTGACGATAACAAAGTTTTAGAAATTATAAATGTCTTAGAAGATAAACCCACTAGTCAAAGATGTCTTGCAGAAAGGGCTTTTTTAAGAGACCTTGAAGGTGGTTGCCAAGTCCCAATCGGTGTTAATAGTAATATTGATAATGGACTACTTTACCTTACTGGTATGGTAGCCTCTCTTGACGGAGAAAGGCTTATAAAAGATCAAGTTATTGGCAATATTAATGACCCTGAACTGGTAGGCATAGAACTAGC
The DNA here is from genome assembly GCA_003216775.1 of Prochlorococcus sp. AG-402-K21. Classification (GTDB taxonomy): domain Bacteria; phylum Cyanobacteriota; class Cyanobacteriia; order PCC-6307; family Cyanobiaceae; genus Prochlorococcus_A. Next base: position 50,763 of record QCII01000003.1, on the reverse strand, counting down.
AAAAAAACTAAAGCTCCAAGGCGCTGACAAAATACTCAGCGAAATATTTGAAGAATTTAGAGACAATAAAAATTAGTTAATTTACTAATTTAGGATCAATTTCTTTTTTGTATCTCTCTTCACAATCTTTAATCACTTTAACAGCTTCTTCTATCCCAAAAAAACCATTAACAGTACATGTTCCAGGTTTTTTTAGATCTTTGTAGTGCTCCCAATAATACTTTGTTTCTTTTAACCAATGCTCTCCAAGGTCTTCATAACTTGAGATATGATCCATTCTTTTATCATCTGCGAGAACCGCTATTACCTTATCATCCACCTCTCCACCATCATCAAATTTCATCACCCCAATAATCCTTGCCTCCACAATAGATCCAGGTATCAATGGCTCAGTTACACTAACAATTTCCACATCAAGTGGATCTCCATCTTCATCCCATGTCCTTGGTATACATCCATAAGCAAAAGGATAGGCAAGTGAAGAATAACCTACCCTATCAAGTTTAAGGTGACCTGTTTCTGTAATTAATTCATATTTATTTATAGTGTTAGAGTTCAATTCAACAATAGTGTTAATTATTGTATTCGAGCCGTCAGTGAAAGCGTTTAGTATATGCAATAAATTTGGTGTAACCCTGCTTGGGGGTTGATTAAGATTTGCCATCAAGAAATAATTTTTATTTATCTTACATCCTCACGCTCAACAAAATTCTTTGAAAGCAATGTTTCAGCAAAAATCATTTATCTTAGACCTTAAATGATTAATAAAATAGTTTGGTGATAGTTCTTCGTCAGTGACCGTTCTTATCAATTCCATAGAATTAACTGATCTGCCATATTTATGAACATTATTTCTTAACCAAAAGATAATTTTTTGATATTCACCATTTTGGATTAAATCATCTATCAAACCAATGTCTCTTTCCATTTGAAAAGATATTTGCGCACTTATAAGATGACCTAACAAATATGAAGGGAAATATCCAAAAGCTCCTTCACTCCAATGAACATCTTGAAGACAACCTTCTGAATCATTAGATGGTTTTATTCCTAGGAGTTCACCATATCTTTTATTCCATTCCTCTGGGATATCCTCAGCAGGTAACCCTCCCTCAATTAAATCTATTTCAAGTTCGGTTCTAATCAGAATGTGTAAACCATAGGTCAATTCATCTGCCTCAACCCTATTTAATCCTGCTTCCAAATGATTAATAGATTTCCAAAGTTCAAAATAATTATTTAATGTACATCCAGCTGAAACAAATTTTTTAAAAAATCTTTTCGAAAAAGATTTGGATTTAACTATTCTATTTTCCCAAAATAATGATTGACTTTCATGTATACCCATAGAAGTTGCTTGACCTAAAGGCCAAGCAAACCATTGATGACTTTGTGATGGGAGACCTTGCTCATAAATTGAATGTCCCCACTCATGTGCAGTTGCTAAGAAACTAGATAATGGTTCACCTTCAACAATTCTTGTCGTAATCCTAAAATCATTAGGCCCCAATGTAATCGAAAAAGGATGGGGAGATTTTCCAACAACTACTAAATCTTTATCTCTCCCAAACTCATCAAGTAATTTAGAACATAAATTCTGTTGAGATTCTGGACTTAAATCCCAATGATATTTTTTTGACTTATTAATTCCTCTAATCAACTCCGGAAGAGAGTCTTTCAAAGGCTGAAACATTTTATTCAACCACTTTAAGGTTAATTCAGGCTCAAAGGGTTGAGCTAGAGTCTCCCATGGTGAATATTGATCTGATATTTGTTTTGCCTCTTCAATCCGTAATTCAACTAGTTCTTTAAAGAATGGGAGGAAAACTTTGAAATCTGATTTTTTTTTAGCTTCTTGCCAACTTTCATATCCTTTAGATTTTGCCTTTGCTAAAGACTCAACTAATTTAGGATCTAAATTTTTCGCTCTATTAAATTCCTTGATTAAAAGATTAATGTTTCTTTCTTTACCTTTAATAAACTTTTGATTATTGGAATCTAGTTCAGTATCTAATAATTCATTTTTAGCGGATTGTATTAAATTAGAAAATTCTTCAGAAGAATTTCTCCTATGCAAGATTTTTGCAATATAGGTAAGTTGTTCAGACCTCCAAGAAGCTCCTTTCTTGGGCATCCCAGTATTCTGATCCCAATAAAGTGTATTTTGGATTGAACCTAATAATTGAGTTTCTTTAAGATAAGCCCCCAGCTTATTCCATTGAATTTCGGCCAAAAATTTATATATATATTAAATTCATCTTAAGATAAAAATTTTGATGTTTGCATAAAACATACATTGTTTATCCATAATAGAATATTAATGAATTGAGTTTTTATTTATATGGAACAAATATTTTCAAAATTAGAATTTATAACTAATGGTGAGGGTTTTATTGATATAACAAATGATTTAAATTTATTTATTGAAAAAAATAATTTTTATTCAGGAATTTTAAATTTAACTTCACTTCATACCAGTTGCAGCTTAACTATTAATGAGAATGCTGATCCAAACGTACTAAAAGACTTAAAAAAATATATGCAATCTATAGTCCCTTATAATTCATACTTAACTTTATCAAAAAATAGAGAAGAGATTTCTTATAAACACTATCAAGAAGGAGCTGACGATATGCCAGCACATATTAAAACATCCTTAACAAATACTTGTTTATCTTTGAGTTTTCAGGACAGCAATATTATGCTTGGTACATGGCAAGCAGTGTATTTATGGGAACATAGATTTGATCAAAAAGTAAGGGTTTTAAATGTACATATAATTGGTGAAAAAAGGCAAAATATTTATAATGTAAGTAATAAAAACTAATATTAATTATTTAATGGAACCTTACCTTTTGCAAAATGAAGAATTAAAGGAATTAGTTGTCAAAATACCCGGCTGGGAAATTAACAATGAAAAAATCCAGAGAGAATTTAAATTTTCTAATTTTATTGAAGCCTTCTCATTTATGACTAAAATTGCTTTAATCTGCGAAAAATATAACCATCATCCTAACTGGGAAAACGTTTATTCAAAGGTAATAATTAGTTTAACTACTCATGATTTGGGGGGAATAACAAATCTTGATCAAACATTAGCTTCAGAGATAAATAAAGTTTTCGATCAATAAAATTACAAAGATAAATTTATTTATTTAAAAATTTTTCAAAATGTCTAAAAAGTTATTACCTGTTACGATTATTAGTGGATTTTTAGGTTCTGGCAAAACTACTCTTTTAAATCATATTTTAAGAAATCAAGTTGGTCTTAAAACAGCCGTTTTGGTTAATGAATTTGGAGAGATAGGAATAGATAATGACTTAATAATAGAAGGCTCAGAAGATATGATCGAATTAAATAATGGCTGTATATGTTGCTCTATTAATGGTGAATTATTAAATACAGTATCCAAAGTTTTAGAAAGATCTGAAAAAATAGACTATTTGATTGTAGAGACTACTGGGCTAGCAGATCCATTACCAGTAGCCATGACTTTTGCCGCTGGAGATCTTCGAGAAAAAGTAAGATTAGATTCAATCATCACTGTTATTGATGGAGAAAATTTTGATTTTGAAATTAATAATGCAAGTGTCGCATATTCTCAGATTTTATATGGAGATATCCTTCTTCTAAATAAATGTGATTTAGTCAAAGAAGAACAATTAAAAAAAGTCGAAAAATTTATAAATAAAATAAAAAAAGAACCAAGGATATTGAGATCAACCAATAGTGAAGTTGGATTACAAACAATAATGAGTGTAGGTCTATTTGAAACAGATACTTTTAAATTCAATAATGATAAAGAAGATGTAGAAGACCATTCACACGATCACTCTTCCCATTCACACGATCACTCTTCCCATTCACACGATCACTCTTCTCATTCACACGATCACTCTTCTCATTCACACGATCACTCTTCCCATTCACACGATCTAAATAATATTGAAGGGTTTACATCAGTATCATATGAGACATCTGAACCATTTTCCCTAAGAAAATTTCAATATTTCTTAGATAATCAAGTATCACAAAATATATTTAGAGCGAAAGGAATATTATGGTTTATGGAAAGTGAAAGAAAACACATTTTTCACCTTTCTGGGAAACGGTTTTCTCTAGATGATGAAGAATGGACAAAAGAGAAATCTAACAAGATAGTATTAATTGGGAAAAACTTAGATCATCAAACTATCAAGAATCAACTTTCATCATGTAGATTCAATTCAGATTAGAGTACACATTACGATTTAATTAATTTTTGAAAATACTTATTACAGGATTGGGAAAAGCAGTAACCGAATTAAAAATTCTTTATATCACTTCGTTTATTGTTGCAATAATAGTATTAATACCAATTTCTAATTTCCTTATTGAGGGTTTTAATTTAATCTTTAGTGGAAATTTTTCATTAGGTCTTTCAGGGCGTGAAGAGATTTTAGGATCTTTAAAACTTCTTTTTTTCACAAGCTTATTTGGAGGAGGCCTAGGTACATTAAATGGATGGTTATTATCAAATTGCGAATTCAGACTTAGAAAATTCCTTCGTATTTGTCAACTTATTCCATTAGCTGTCCCTGCATATCTAATAACAATAGTTTTACAAGATTTAGGTAGTATTTTTGGATATCAGATTACTGGTATTTGGTGGGGAGTACTGATACTTTCTATCTCTACTTATCCTTACGTATTTATTCTTGCTAACGAAAGTTTTAATAAATTTGGAGTTAACCAAATCAATGCAAGTAGAGGATTAGGAGTTGGCCCTTGGGTTAGCTTTTTCAAGATTGCCTTGCCAATGGCTCTTCCAGCTCTAATAACTGGAGTTAGTTTGATGTGTATGGAAGTCATGAATGAATTTGGTACAGTGATGAGGTTGAATATCCCTTGCATTTCTACAGGTATATACGAAAATTGGGAATTTGAAGGGAATCTAAAAAGTGCTACTGGATTATCATTAATTGCATTAATAATAGTTTTTTCGCTTATCATATTCGAGAAATTTTCACGCAGGAAAACAAAACGCTGGAGTGATAATCCTGCATCATTAGATTCTCAAGGATGGGTATTAAAAAAACATAGGGCTTTTTTTGCGATCATAGTTACGTTATTCCCACCAACTTTTGCCATTGGCATTCCTTTTTTCTGGGTTCTTTTAAATTTTGATCAATTAAATAAAGGATTAACAACAGAATTGCTAAGTCTATCATTAAAAACTATTAGCTTAGGTCTCATTACATCATTAATAGCAGTAATATTTTCTTTACTACTTTCCTTAGCCAATCGTAAAAATAAAAATTTATTTTTAAAACTCATAACATACCCAGCAGGAATAGGATACGCAATACCCGGCTCAGTATTAGCTATAACTTTGGTAACTATTTCTTCTTCAAGATTCACATTAATCTCTGTTTGCTTACTAATTTGGGGCTATGTTATTAGATTTCTTACGATTTCAAAAGGTTCGATTGACTCAGCGCTTGAGAGAATTTCTCCTACTCTTGATGAAGCGGCAAATGGATTAGGATCGAATTGGTTCGATATTATAAGAAGGATTCATCTACCACTGCTCAAAGGACCAATATTTGTAGGTTCACTTTTAGTATTTGTAGATACCATAAAGGAATTACCAATTTCTTTTATTTATAGACCATTTAATTTCGATACTTTATCTGTAAGGATATATCAATATGCAGGAGATGAACGTATTGCAGAAGCTATTCTACCCGTTCTAATAATTATAATTTTAGGACTTATTGCATCGAGTACATTAATTCCAAGTCTTGAAAAAAAGAGCTAAATTTTACTAAATGTTTTTCGTAATAAAAAAGGTAAGCTTAATAACAAATCTGCCAATGTAGATATAACTCTAAAATAAATTAAGCTAACAAGAATTATATTCTCTGGAATATTTCTACCAACAAGAAATAGGAAGCAGGCTTCAAAAACGCCAACTCCACTTGGAGCCGCTGGGACTATCAAACCTAAAGACCATGATAAAGAAAAGATTACTAATAAAAATATAATATTTAGAGTATTGTCTATATAAAAAGTATTTAAGCAAAAGTAAAATCCTACAAATTTAGTTAAAACAAAACCAATTTCAAATAAAAATGCCTTGGTAGGGAAAAAGGAAAGTATATTTAATCTATTTTCGAATTGATCCTTTGAATTTACAAATTTCAAAAGCTTTAAAGTTTTCTTCTTGAGAGGCTCTAATCTTACTAAGATAAAATAAATTAATTTGCTATTTAGAAATATTAAAGGCAATATTAAAAAAAGGTAAAATGGCGAGAAAATTACTCCCAAAGATGCCAAAAGGAAAGCTCCACTCAACATAAAGAAAGGTTCTATGAGTGTCGAATATAAAGCAACCTGAGGATTGCTTACCTTCTGCAAAAAATTAAACCTTTCAATAAAATGCCAAATTCCTCCTGGAACGTATTTAAGAATATTACTGAAAACATAAAAAGAAATCAGATTACTTCTTTTACATTCTGAACCAAACCATTTAATTATATATTTCCATGCAAAAGCGTTAAAAAAAATGCTTAAAACGCAAAATAAAAATGATAAAAATAGACTATTTCCATTTTTACCTAAATTGATTTCAAAAGAAATGTGTTTAATATTATAAAAAAAATAAATGCAAAAATATAACAAACTTGAGATAAAGAAAATAATCTTTAGATCATTAAAATTGATTTTCCTAAAGAATTTCCAATATGATAAATTCCCGATATTCAATCTCATTTCCAGTTTTCAAAAGCCTTAAAATCTTTACTTGTTTCTTTTATTATTTTTCTAATTTCATCTGCTGATTTTTTATGATTCAGTTTTAATCTAAAAACTTCGTCATTTTCAGGTTTCGTACTAATTGACCCATCTGGTTTCATAGTCTGTTTCACTTTTATAGTTCCAAAAGACGTTGAACATTCGCCTCTTCTTCTAATTAATATCCATCTTGATTGAGTCCTTTCACGAATTCCAATAGTATTGGAATAATCAAACCATATTCGCCTAAAATATTCTTTTTTTTGTATTGGTATGATTGCTTGGATGGAAAATCCAATTCTACTTTTTTTCATGTTAATGGCTTGATAAGAAACGTCATAAGCACCCTCAATTCTGAGTTTCTCAACAAAATTTGATATGTCTTCAGATGTTTGGTCATCGATCCATGCTTCTTGAACTATTATCTCTTCAAACTTTGGATTGATTTGTCCATTAGTAGAGGAATCTTCACATGGAATAATTTTATAAATTCTAACCAAATTGGGGAATGGGAATTTCTGGCTTCCAATACCCACGCCATATGAATTAATAGAATATTTTGAAGGAGGCTGGAGATAGTCAATTACGTTAGAAAGTAAAGCAATACCCGTTGGCGTGGATAGCTCCCCCTCTATTGAGTCTAAGCATGAAATAACATTAATATTTTTTTTTGTTATTAACTCTATTACCGCAGGGGTCGGGACAGATAATGTTCCATGTTCAGTTTGAACAAAACCTTTTCCAAGCATTGGTTCATTGCAATAAACCTTTTTAGGATTTAAGAAATTTAATGCCGCACATACTCCTATGATATCTACTAATGAATCGATAGCCCCAATCTCATGAAAATGGACATCATCAGAATTAATACCGTGAACTTTTCCTTCAGCTATTGCTAAAGATTCAAATACTTTATAAATTCTTTGCCGTAATTTTTCTTCTAAGTTTCCATTTAAAATAAGTTCTTTGATACTTCTCCAATTTCTTTTAATTAGACTGCTATCAATTTTCTCTACATTGGCCTTTACACCCCTAATTGAACAACTTTTAGATTCTTCAAATTGAAGATTATAAAGATTTTTTAATCCAAGATCAATAAGTGGTTTTTCAATTACTTTTTTTGGTACTCCTAAATCGTAAAAAGCTGCTAATAACATATCCCCAGAGACGCCTGGAGAACATTCAATTAAAACTTCTTCCATAAATTTTAAAAATCTTTAGTGGGATAAAAAGCAATATCCATCAACTTTTTATTCTAATTACTTTTAGAGAGATTCTTTTCAATAACTTCGTACTTTAGTAATTTCAAGGAATTTCCATCTCTGATAACATCTAAACTTACAAAATTATTAAGGAGTTCAAGAGAAAGGTCTCCTTTTATGACTAATTTAAAATTTTTATTTTTTAAATTCTGCAACTTTGAAGCAGCGCAGATCTTAATAACAAACTCTCTCTTTTGTGTATTTACATAAACCAATTCTCCTCTTACAGAAAAATAATTATCTTTTAAATCTAATTCATTTAACAATATCGAAAAATTTGTTTTTGAAGAATTATCGGGGAAATCATTAAGCTGATATGGATCCCATATTCCCGCAACCTGCAAATGCAAGTGATGAGTATTCTTATTCTTTGGATAAACAATCCAAAAATAACTTTTCTTCAAATCAATATGCTTTTTTAAAAGAGATAATGCTTTCCCTAGTACTACTGTTTCAATTTTTTCACCTTTATTATCAGTTAAAAAGCCTCTATTTAATTGCTTAACATCATGAGGAATAAATATACCGTTTACAATGCCAATTGCTCTGTACTGCAATTGATTAGTTACTTTTGGAATAGGATTTTTTAACATATTAAAAATTTATAATAAAATTTGCCGTATTAAATTTCTTATTTTTCCTCCAAACTATTAAAAGACTTTAAAGCATCATCTATGGCATCAGAGGGATTAGTCGCATCATTTAAACTATTATATCTCCTAATCATTTCAACAATTTCAAATGGATTAGTTGGAATGCTTGAGTTATCATCTTCTGTTTTAGTTGAGGTATCAATTTGCAAGTCTTCAAATAGATTTTCAGCATTTAGGAAATCACCTTTAAAGGAAATTAATGAAATAAAAAAAATTACCAAAGCTATTGGACTAGAAGTGTATTTACAAAAATAAATTTTCATTTTATTTAATTTCAAAATTCTTTAATACCCAAAATTCTTGCTAACTTAATTTTACATAATTTTATAGAAATTTGTTAATAGCGACTTGGAATGTTAACTCTATCAGGACAAGACTTTCACAAATCTTAGATTGGATTAATCGAGTTGATCCAGATATTCTTTGTTTGCAAGAAACAAAAGTGATAGATGATAGTTTCCCAATTGAACCTTTCCAAGATTTAGGCTATTCAGTGGAGGTTTACGGACAAAAGTCCTATAATGGAGTCGCGATTATTTCTAAAATAAAAGCTGAAAATATCAAAAAAGGATTCCAAGATTTCACAGATTCTGATCAAAATTTTGAAATTTTCTCACAACAAAAAAGATTAATTTCTGCTGACATTAATGGTATTAAGATTATAAATGTCTATGTCCCTAATGGATCTTCATTAGAATCCGATAAGTTCGAATACAAAATTAATTGGTTGAATTGTTTAACTTCTTTACTGGATGAGCAAGAAAAAAAAGGAAAATTAATTTGCCTTATGGGTGACTTTAATATTGCACCATCAAATTTGGATATTTATAACCCAAAGAAACATGAAGGAGGGATAATGGCATCTGATACAGAGAGAAAAGCACTTAATAATGTCCTGAAAGGAAGATTTATAGATTCTTTCAGGATATTCGAAAAAAATCCTGGTCATTGGAGTTGGTGGGATTACCGTAATAACGCATATGATTTAAATAAAGGTTGGAGAATAGATCATATCTACATCAGTAAAGAACTAGTTCCAAAACTCAAAAGTTGTGTGATAGACAGCTTACCTAGAGGAAATTCGCGTCCAAGTGATCATGCCCCAGTAATAATTGATCTTAACTTGGATGACCTAAATTTAGATTTTTATGAAGATGAGGATAATTTTTTCGAAATATAAACAAAAAAATAAAATTTTATTAGTCCTTGAAAACACTTATTAATAAAGAGTTATCTCCAAAAAAACTAATTTTTATTATGATTTACTTAAATTAATAATTTACAATCCAAACAATCGTTATATAAATATCATAATGTAGAATTTCAATCTGATTGACAAAATTTTTACTTATTTCTAATTTAGAACATGACAAAATTTTTCAAATTTAAATTTATTTAAACTGTGACTGACATATTAAATTACACCCAATCAGAAGAAGTTTTCTCTGCTGCACAAGAATTAATGCCTGGAGGAGTTAGCTCTCCAGTAAGAGCTTTTAAATCTGTTGGAGGCCAGCCAATTGTTTTTGACAGAGTTAAAGGTCCTTTTGCATGGGATATTGATGGAAATAGATATATTGACTATATAGGTAGTTGGGGACCAGCTATTTGTGGACATGCCCACCCTGAAGTTACCACGGCACTACAAGAAGCAATTGAAAAGGGTACAAGCTTTGGAGCTCCATGCGTTTTAGAAAACAAACTTGCTGAGATGGTTATTGATGCCGTTCCATCCGTAGAAATGGTTAGATTCGTTAATAGTGGAACTGAAGCATGTATGGCCGTTTTAAGGCTTATGAGAGCATTCACAGGTAGAGATAAAGTTATTAAATTTGACGGTTGCTATCACGGTCATGCAGATATGTTTTTGGTGAAAGCAGGTTCAGGTGTGGCTACTTTAGGACTGCCAGACTCACCAGGGGTTCCAAGAACAACAACTGCCAACACTCTTACTGCTCCTTACAATGATTTAGAAGCTGTAAAAAAATTATTTTCTGAAAATCCTGACGCCATCTCAGGTGTAATTCTAGAGCCTATAGTTGGTAATGCTGGATTTATTACTCCTGAACCTGGCTTCTTAGAAGGATTAAGAGAATTAACCATTGAAAATGGATCCTTATTAGTATTTGATGAAGTTATGACTGGCTTCAGAATAAGTTATGGAGGCGCCCAGGAAAAATTTGGGGTTACTCCTGATCTAACTACACTTGGAAAAGTGATTGGTGGAGGACTACCTGTAGGAGCATACGGAGGAAAGAAAGAAATAATGTCAATGGTAGCTCCTTCGGGACCGGTCTACCAAGCAGGTACTTTGAGTGGGAACCCACTCGCAATGACTGCTGGAATAAAAACTCTTGAGCTTCTTAAACAAGAAGGTACCTATGAAAAACTCGATGCAATAACATCTAGATTAATTGAAGGGATAATTCAGTCTGCCGAAAACAATGGTATCGCTATTAACGGTGGAAGTGTAAGCGCTATGTTTGGATTTTTCTTATGTGAAGGACCAGTTAGGAATTTTGAAGAAGCGAAATTAAATAATGCCGAACTTTTTGGTAAATTGCACAGAGAAATGCTTCAAAGAGGTATATACTTAGCTCCAAGTCCCTTTGAAGCTGGATTCACATCACTTGCTCATAGTGAAGATGAAATTAGTAAAACAATCGAAGCATTTGATCATTCTTTCAATGTTATAAAAAATTAATTATTTTAAAAAATATACGCAAAATAAGAAGTGAAGATAAATATAATAATTTATCTTCTTCCACCAACTATAACTGGAGGACTACCCCCTTCTGAACCTGGAAGACCTGGTACAACTTGTGTACTACCATCCCATTTGTCAAGAAATAATTTAAAAAGTACCTGATCGTCAAGACTTCTATTTAATGTTTCATATCTGAGAGCTTCTTGTTCAGCAATTTCTACCTCAGTTTTTGCTCTTAATAGTTGTTGACCAGCTATTTGCTTTTGTTCAATAGCAGCTCTATATTCTTCAGCAATCTCTAATCCAGTTAAGTCTAGGCTTTTTACATCCACATAATCAAACGAGTTTAGCTCTTGAGCAACTGTATCACCTACTTTTTCAGAAATGACTGCAAATTCAGTAGCTATTGTCTCTAGCTCATATTGTGAAAAGACTGATTTAAGAGCTTTTAGTAAAGATGGCTGCACAATTTTTTGATAGACATCGCTATTTCTGCTTGCAATTGTTGCAAAAATTCTGCCAGCTTCATTAGGCTTCACCGAATACTTGACTGTGGCTGTTGCTCTAATAACCTGAAGATCCTTAGTTAATGTTTCAAATTTTTCAGGCTGAACTTGAGTTTTAATATCAAATGGATAAACAGACTGGATAAATGGAAGTTTAAAGTTTAAACCAGCCCTTCTAGAGGGACCACTTACTTTTCCTAATGTTGTCACAACTGCAACCTGACCAGAGGGAACAACAAAAAGTGACTGGGTAAGTAAAAGAAACCCGGTAAAAGACAATACAATCAATAAAGTTGCAGTACCTCCAGGACCAGTCGGAGTGACATTTTTAAAAGAAGTTGACATTTAATTTTAACTTTTAATTAATCATATTTAATGAATTTACTTAGTGCATTGATAAGGCATTTAATTAAAATATTTTTTTAATAATTGCAAAAGAAACATAGATATTATTTTTATTAAATAGTTGATTTAAATTCATGCAAAAGTTGTAGATAAAGATTCTCATCTATCTCCCTAATGTCATATTCAGAGGGTAAAACACCATGCTTATGTTCATGAACTGCCATCCAACAAAATTTTTCTATTTCTCCCTTTGAGAAACGAGGGTATTCTGTTACTTTTTTAATCAATTCCTTAATGAGAGATTCTGAATAATCTGCCATATTTTAAAAATATTCCTAATAAAGATTTTATCTAAAGTTATTTGACTTTAGAGGAATGTTCAAGGACTCTTCTAGTTCACTTACAAGCTTAATAGCCAACTGGAGATCATTTTTGCTCTTACTCGACACTCTAAGTGTTTCTCCATTGATGCTGACATTAATTTTTTTTATTTGATCTCTAATATTTTTACTGATTTTTTTGGCTATTTCTTGCTTAATTCCTTGCTTTAATAAGATTGTCTGTTTCACTTTATTACCACTAACTATTTCAATTTGACCGTAGTCAAATATTTTTAAAGATAAGTTTCTTTTTATTGCCTTTTGTCTAATTATGTCATTAACAGCATTCAAAGTAAGTTCACTATTAGTGGTTATAAAGATATTTTCTTTATCTAAATCAACTGTCGTATCTGTTCCCTTAAGATCGTAACGCTGAGAAATTTCTCTTTTTACTTGATCCAGAGTATTAACTAATTCCTGTCTCTCAAAATCAGAAACCACATCAAATGAAAAACTTTCTGCCATTGTAAAACTTTAACGCTAAATATTATTAGCATAGATCATCTTTAAAAAGTTAAAATAGATTAATTAATCAAAAAACAACAAACTAACCACTTTCCCCATTTCTTCTGCACATTTACAGCTATTTAGTAATGTTTCACTATCGTGAAAAGCAAAGCATATCAATTGATCGCACCTAGTTATAATTTCTTGATTACAAAGACTGCTTGCAAGAGGCAAAGGTAATCCATCATTTTCACTTTTTTCAACTAAATGCATAACCCTTTCAAGTTGATCCTTTATTTCGGGTATTTGCCTATCAAGGCTTTGAGGTAATAAAACAGTCAATAATGATGGATTAATATCTAATACAGCTCGAATAACAGCTGCATTGACCCCTTGAGAACCAGATGTGAGGATATTATGTCCCTCCTCTGCTAATGACCTTGCTATCAACTCAATCAAATGAATATTGACAACCGGTACATGTCTAGTTCCTAAAAAAGCAATCCTCCTTTTCCCGTTATCTTGGAGTTTTGCAAGTTCTTGAGCTAAGGCATCAACGCCTTCAGTTGCTGGTAAATCTAAAGAGCGACTCAAAATAAAATGGTTCCTATCATTGAAATTAGCATTTATCTGGAAAATTGCAGGGAAAATCTATCTTTTCGAAGATTCTTTTTAGGTTTACATGCTCCTGAACTAATTGAACAGCATAAGAAGCTTTAATTGATTCATGAATTCTGACATGGCCAAAAGCTTGTTCAATAATTTCTACAGAGGCAAGAGTGTCTAATTCCACTTTTAAGATTGGGACCTCTAATTCCTCGGCTCTATGAATCAATTGTGATAAAGGCTCTCCCAAACCAGTTAAAATTAGGCATTGAGTCGAGGCTTCCAAAGCCGCAAGTTGGATATCAGTTCTATCAGCGCCAGTAACTACAGCCATATTTCGTCTTCTTCTGAAAAACTCCATTGCAGAATTAACCCCCATTGCACCAATACTCAGTGTCTCAACAAGTAATTGATCTTTTTCAGAGCAACAAATTACTTGGGCATCAAGTCTTCTTACAAGCTCTCCGACTGTAACGCTTCTAAGAAGTGGTGATTTCGGCATAACCCCAAACACTTCAATATTGAGATCTTTAAGAGAAGGTATTATTTCATTTTTAACTTTTTCGACTTCATGAGGTGGAACTGCATTCAATACTACTCCGGCCAAATGCTCTCCTAATTGTTTTTTAGCATCAAGTAAAGCATCTACGCTTTTGCAATCTTCCCATAAATTAACAATTAAAACTTTCGCATCTAAACTCTCAGCGAGTTGTGGGAGACTTAAACCATAAATCATTCCTTCATGAAGACTTCCAGCTGCTTCAAGAATATTCAACCCTTCAAAATCATCATTAACCAATTCCTTAATTTGTTCGAAACCTTTTCCTGGGAGCAAGTCTTTATTAGAAATTCTTTTTTCCGCCGATATATTATCCAATAATCCTACTGAAGAAATTAAATTCGTCTCTCCAATATTTAATGTAGAACCAATAAACTTAACATCATCATCTATTAATCCTTCATAAGACATTGAAGGTAAATTAGTAAGTTCAATACATGTTGCGAGTGGTTTACCAATACGTACTTTTTTTTTCTCTAGCAAAAGTCTTTTTGCTATTCCAAGAACCAATGCAGACTTACCACTAAATGGCTCACATGAACCAATTAATAATATATCGCTCATAATTAATAAAATTATCTATCAATAGATTCAAGATAATATTTTTATTTAGATTAAACAAATATTTATTTATGAGTTTTAATCAAATAAATAAATAAATATTTTATTGGGTAAATTTATTTTAGTTATTTGGCATTTTATTCAAATTAGAAAAAATGGAAAATTCAATCAAAAATGAAAAAACCGTTGGAATTACTGGAGCTTCGGGAGCGCTAGGAAAAGAACTAACAAAGTTGTTTCGTCATAAGGGATATAAAGTTATTGGATTTACACACAGTACACCTAATTCTGAAATAAATCTTGAATCTCCTAATGAATGGATTAAATGGGAATGCGGGAAAGAATCGACATTAAAAAAGCATCTAAAAAAGGTGGATATTTTAATTTTGAATCATGGCATCTATAACTTAAGTAGAGAAAACTTCAATTATGAAAACTCAATAGAAATAAATGCATTGAGCAAGTTCAAATTGTTAAATTTATTTGAAGATATTGCTTTAGCTAATGAGTCATTAGTAAAAAGAGAGATATGGATAAACACATCTGAAGCAGAAATATTACCAGCCTTAAATCCATCATATGAGATAAGTAAATCCCTAATTGGTAAATTAGTTTCTTTCAAAAAAAATCTTCAAAACAAAGATGTTAAGAAAAGATTAACAATAAAAAAAATCATCCTTGGGCCTTTTAAATCAGAACTAAACCCAATAGGAATTATGAGTGCGAAATTTGTCTCTAAGAAAATTTATGATTTAGCTAATTCAAACAGTTATTTAATAATAATTAGTCCAAACCCATTAACCTTCCTACTTTTTCCCCTCAAAGAATTTTTAAATTTTTTATATTGCCGAATTATTTACAAATATAAATCTTAAAAGCTAAAAGTCTCTATCTGTCAAAATTTCAATACCATCTTTTAAAACAACTATTGTATGCTCCCATTGTGCAGATAATTTTCCATCTTTTGTGATGACTGTCCATTTATCATTTAATGTTTTACAAAATTTACTCCCTTCGTTAACAATAGGTTCTACAGCTAATGTCATGCCCTCACGTAAGACTACATTAGGCAATTCTTTAGTCCGAAAATTAAAGACAGAAGGTTCTTCGTGAAGATTCCTCCCAACCCCATGGCCTGTATAATCTTCAACTACACTAAATCCATTATTTTTAACTTCATCTTCAATTTCCCCAGCTACCTCTAGAAGAGTATTCCCTGCCTTAATTTTTGCAAGCCCCGCATAAAGAGCTTTAAATGCCACATCACTTAGTTTTTGGGCCTTGGCACTAACTTCGCCAACACATATTGATATACAACTATCTCCGTGAAAGCCATCTAAATATGCTCCAGTATCAATCTTAACTAAGTCGCCATTTTTAATTATTTTATTTTTATTTGGTATTCCGTGAACAACCTCATTATTAATGCTCGAACAAATACTAGAGGGGAAACCATGATAGCCTTTGAAGCTTGGAACAGCTCCAAAACTTTTTATCCTTTTTTCTGCAAATTCATCTAAATCTTTTGTACTCATTCCTGGCTGAATTAAGTCATTGATTTCCCTCAGAACTGTTGCTACTATCCTGCTAGATTTCTTCATAAGATTTATTTCACGTGCGGACTTTATTTCAATTCCTCTTCTCCTCTGGATAAATGGAACTTGATCATTAATTTTAGAATTATTTTTATTTAATAAAAGATCTGCAAAATGTTTCATCTGAATAAATAATAGTAATAGGTAAATATCAAAAAAATAGCCATTATTAGATCGGCTATCTTAAATCTATCAATAACAATGGTGAACAGGAATGAAATCTAATTATAATTCTAGGCAATTTCATAAAGCTTTGGCGCCCTGGGTTTTCATTCCATTGTTTATATCGTCAATCACTGGTTTATTATACAGGGTTTCAAAAGATTTATTAGGTTACTCTAGAGACCAAGTTCATTGGTTAATGTCTCTCCATGAAGGCGAGTGGCTTGGAGATAATGGAGAACTAATATATGTATTATTAAACTCTCTAGGAGTTTTATGGATGCTAGTAACTGGATTCAAAATGTTTGCAAAAACAATTTCATTTACCAAAAAGGTTACTAATGGCGAGTCTAAGGGTTAGGATGTATAACTTGTAGGATAAAAAAGACCAAAATGGCTAAAGAGAAACAAGAAAATGAATTAGAAACTGGCACTAAAACTAATGATTCAATTGATTTGGCAGTTGAACAGAAAGGTGAAAACTTGGTTTCTGAAACCACAAAAAAAATAAGTGCTTACAATCTCATTAATGAATTTGAAAATGGACAACTAAAAAAGGAATTACCTGAAATTTACGTTGGAGACACTGTTAAAGTTGGTGTAAGGATCACAGAAGGTAACAAAGAAAGGGTTCAACCTTATGAAGGTGTTGTCATAGCAAAAAGACATGGGGGTATTAACCAGACAATTACAGTAAGAAGAATTTTCCAAGGCATAGGTGTAGAAAGAGTATTTATGCTACATAGTCCACAAGTTGCCTCTCTAAAAGTTGAACGTAGAGGTAAAGTAAGAAGAGCTAAGTTATTCTATCTAAGAGATAGAGTAGGAAAAGCTACCCGCGTAAAACAACGCTTTGATCGATAAAGTTGTAAAGGAACCAACTTATTGGTCTCAAAGGCGCTTATAATCATTTAGATGCGCCGTTAGTTCAGTTGGTAGAACGCAGGTCTCCAAAACCTGATGTCGGGGGTTCAAGTCCTCCACGGCGCGTTTGACCAACATTAATGTAAATCATTTTTATAATATGGAGTTAGATCTTCAACCCGGTGACGTAGTTAAAGTCCTCGAATCAGCAGCTTTAGGATGGGTTCGTGCAAGAGTCATCAGAGTTAAATCTGGTGGAAGAGTGGTTGTGCAAAGTGACCAAGGCAGAGAATTTACTGCTAGAGGCAACCAAGTTAGATTGATAGAACCTGCTGGCTTTAGACCTCAAAAATAATAATTAATTTGTTAAGCAGTTCTAAACTAATTATTTTTCTAAATCCTCAAATTAAAAAATGTTTTTTATTACAACAACATTAATTAAGTATTATGATCTGATAATTTTAAGAATGAAGTTCTAATTAAATTTAGAGCTAAAACTTTGGGACCGTAGTTCAACTGGTTAGAGCACCGCCCTGTCACGGCGGAAGTTGCGGGTTCGAATCCCGTCGGTCCCGTTTTTTTCTAAAAAAAATTTGGAAAAACGTTTAAGATTAGCCCCGAGTCCAACAGGTCTATTTCATATTGGTACAGCTCGAACAGCACTATTCAACTGGCTATACGCAAAAAAAATAGGTGGCAAATTTTTAATCAGAATAGAAGATACAGATTCTCTTAGATCTAAATCTAAATACACACAGAATATATTAGAAGGCTTGAAATGGCTCGGACTTTCATGGGATGAAGAACCTGTAAAACAAAGTGACCGAATTTCAATTCACAAAACCTACATCAAAAAGTTATTGGATTGTGGAGCTGCATATAGATGTTTCACTACAGAAGATGAGATTTCTCAATTAAGAGATGAACAAAAAAAGAACGGTTTGCCTCCAAAACATGATAATAGACATAGAAATCTCTCAAACAAAGAAATTGAAACATTCATATCCCAAGGGAAAACTTCTGTAATAAGATTTAAGATTGATGAAAAAATAGATATCACTTGGGTAGATCAGATAAGAGGTGAAATCAAATGGAAAGGTAAAGACTTGGGAGGTGACTTAGTTTTATCAAGAAGGTCTTTGGGCTATGAGATTGGAGATCCTTTGTATAATCTTGCAGTTGTAGTTGATGATAATTTCATGAATATTACTCATGTAGTAAGAGGAGAAGACCATATCTCTAATACTGCAAAACAAATATTGATTTATAAGGCATTAAATTTTAAACTACCCACGTTTTCACATACACCTCTAATACTAAATAGCGAAGGGAAAAAACTATCCAAAAGAGACTGCGTTACATCAATCGACGAATTTAAAGAAATGGGTTATTTGCCTGAGGCCTTAACTAACTATATGGCCTTTTTAGGTTGGTCACCAAAATCTGCTGAAGGTGAAATACTCTCAATTGATGCGATATCTGAAATTTTTGACTTATCAGATATAAATAAAGCTGGAGCAAAATTCAATTGGGAAAAACTCAACTGGATTAATTCACAATACATAAAAAATATGGAAACAATTAAGTTAAGCAAGATAATTCAAAAATACTGGGATGAAATGAGTTGGGAACCTCCATCTCAAGAATGGGCTATAAAACTGGTATTTTTGCTTAGAGACTCAATGACCCTTTTAAAAGATGCTATTGATCAATCAGAACCATTTTTCTTAATACCTAAAATCCTAAAAGAGGGTAAAGATTTTCTCGAAAATATTGAAAGCAAAGCATCTCTAAAACTTATCTTAAATTATTTGAAAGAACAAAATACTGAAAAATTAGACAAAGATAAAGCCAAGGAAATTATTAGTGAAATTTCAAAAACGCATAAGGTAAAAAAAGGAATTTTAATGAAATCACTAAGAGTAGCCTTTTTTGGTTGTCTCAGTGGGCCAGATTTAATTCAAAGTTGGGAACTCTTCTCGGAGAGTAAAAGTGATATGTCGCGGATCGAGAGATGTCTCACAACTGTCTAGATTCTTTTTGTGCTAATTCAAGCCGATTAGCCAAAGGTTTAGCCGTAAGGCCTTGAATTCCTACTGTCATTAAAATAGTAAGAAACACTAATCCTTGAAGACGTCCCGCACCAAGGATCCCTGCCTGCTCTAATCTAATAGAAAAAAGGGAGGCTACTGCAGCAGTAACAATACCTCTTGGAGCTAACCATGCTAGAAATACTTTTTTCTTTAAATCTAATTCTTTTCCCATTGTTGCTAACCCTATAGAAATAGGACGAACAATTACCATCATCATGAAAACACAAATAAAGCCTCCCCAGCCCAGCGGACTTAATTCACCCCAAGAAACATCAGCTGCCAAAAGAGGGAAAAGAACTGTTATTGCTAATTGAGCTAATTCACCTATGAGATTATCCAATCTCTCCTTATCTATTACTTGTCTATTGCCTACAATAAAGCCTGCTGCTACAGAAGCAGGCAATCCTGATTCTGGCAAAAAATATTCACAAATTCCATACACCAAAAAAATAAAGCCAAGCGTAACTTGAAGCTCTATTCCAAATGAGGCTTCATTCTTTATTTTTTTTAAAATTTCGGATAGTAACCATCCAGTACTTAATCCGATTAAAACTCCTCCCCCTAATCTCTGCATTAATGCAATAAATACATCTTTAATCCCGCGTAAGTCCCCTAAAGAAAGTTCTAATAGTAATAAAGCTAATACTGCACCAATTGGTTCAAGTAATAAGCCCTCAGCTTTTAAAACTTCAGAGAGAGGAGAAACTAATTTTATTTGTTCAACTAATGGAGAAACGACTGTTGGTCCAGTGGCAAGAACAATGGCACTATATATTCCGGCAACTTGCCATGAAAGGCCTGCCAACCAATGAGCAATAAAGATTCCAGCTGATAATGAAATAAAAAGTCTTACAAGTGAAATTTTCAAAACAGTATTTCTTATCTTCCCTTCAGGCAGTTTTAAATTAAGTCCCCCTTCGAATAAAACTAAGCAGACTAAAAGTCCTACAATAGTTTCAAGTCCTTGTCCAAGGTCTAAAGGCTCAACAAGTCCTAATCCTGATCTTCCGATGAATAATCCAGAAAGTAATAAAATAACAACACTTGGAAATCCTGTAAGAGAAGAAAATAGTCGCGCACAAGCACCTGCGAAAACAGTTATTCCCCAAAGTAATCCAAGCCTCTCAGGCGTCATATAATCTTATAAATAATAAAAATTACATATTATTTTGATTAAATCAATAATCTTATCTCGCGTCCATTAAATACAATATTTATTAATTTAATTAATTAGATTAATTAGAATGAAATTTAATAAGTTTTAAGAATTACAAAAGAGTTCAAATAATTTATCTAACTAGGAAAATTGGCTGATCACAGCAAAAATAATAAAAATTATTCCTATACCAATAGTTGCCATTCTTCCATTCCATATTTCAGCTTGCGGGGTAAAACCTCTTTTCCATAAATTCAGTTCCTTTTTATCTACGAAATTTTTTGTTTCTTTAATCTCGATTTTAGGTTGTTTGTTCATTGGATTTAGAAAGGCGGATTATCTTCATAAAGGGTATTTGATTGTTCAATTGAAAGTCTCCCTGAGACACCTAATTTAAGTGAACTTAAATGATCCTTAAATTTTATCCTGAACAATGCCGCTGCACCAATCATGGCCGCGTTATCTGTACAAAGATTAAGAGGAGCTAAGTGAACTTTAATAGATTTTTTACTAGCTTCACTAATCATCATTTTTCTTAATGTATTATTAGCAGCCACGCCCCCGACTACCACAACATTATCCAAGCTATGATCTTCTGCGCATCTTATAGTTCTCTCTACCAATACCTCCGCCACTACTCTTTCAAAACTTGCAGCAATATCATGAACTGGGACAGTCTTCCCATCTAAATTTATTTTCTCAACCAATCTTAGTACAGCAGTTTTTAGACCACTAAATGAGAAATCATATTTAAGAAATCCACCCTTCTTATCAGAAATCCTGCATTTTGGTAAGTTAAATTTCAAAGGATCTCCATTCTGAGCAACCTTTTCAATTGCAGGTCCACCTGGATAACTAAGGCCTAATAATCTTCCAACTTTATCAAAGGCTTCTCCAGCGGCATCATCAAAACTTTTCCCAAGTCTTTTCATTTCCCTTCTCTCATCAACCTTTATCAATTCAGTATGTCCGCCACTAACAAGTAATGCAAGAAAAGATTTCTTTGGATAGTTTTTTGAAAATAAAATTGAGGATAAATGCCCCTCCAAATGATGAATTCCCAAAAATGGCTTTGAATGTAACATGCAAAGTGATCTTGCAGTAATAGAACCAACTCGTAAACATCCAACTAATCCAGGGGCTACGGTTGATGCAATATAGTCAATTTCCTCAATTGTAATTTTTGATTCTTCTAATGCCTCTTCTAAAACAAAAGGTAATAACTCTAGATGCTTTCTAGCTGCAAGTTCAGGAACTACTCCCCCCCATTTTGAATGATCTTCAATTTGAGATGCGATTATATTTGAATGAATTTTAAAAGTATCGCCACTATTAGAAACAATTGAGACAGATGTCTCATCACAACTTGTTTCAATAGCTAAAACTTTACGCATATTTGATTCAACTTGTTCTATTTTAATATTAATTTCTTACTTAACACACTATAAGGAATTAAAGATTGCAACTTATGAAATTCTTTTTTTCAATCATAACCTCAGTTTTTCTGTTCCTAGGAATCACTCCAATTGCTCTTGCTGCTAATGGCCCTGCTTTGAACGCAGACAGGGCAAGCACAGAATATACTGCATCAGCCCTCACAAAATGCTCTGAAAACCCTAAATTCATTGAGAGAGCAAGCTCCGCAACTACACAAAAAGACATCGCAAGATTTGAAAGGTACGGAAAAGCCTCATGCGGAGATGATGGTCTCCCACACTTAATCATAGGACCGCCACTTGAGCCATGGGGAGCTCTCTTAAACAGAGGTCATGAGGGAGATTTACTAATTCCAGGAGTATTGTTCATTTACATTGCTGGAATTATAGGCTGGTCAGGAAGAGAGTACTTGATTGAATCAAAGAAGACTAAGAATCCAGCGGATCTTGAGATCATTATTGATCTAGACTTAGCTAAAAAATGTCTTGTAAAAGGTGCACAATGGCCTCTTCTTGCTAATAAACAAGGTAGAAATGGAGATTTAAGAGAAAAGGACAACAATATTACACTCAACGGACCTCGTTAAACATTTTAAAAACTTTCTTAAAAACAAATGTTCAAAATTCTAAATACAAAATTTGTTAGATCTGCTCCAGTAGTTGCAGCAATTTGGCTAAGCCTTACAGCCGGAATAATTATTGAATTCAATAGATTTTTCCCAGACTTATTATTCCATCCAATGAGCTGATACAAGAAAGAATAATCAAGTTTGTATTAACTTGATTATTCTTTCCGCTGTTTCATCAACATTGTTATTTATTAATGCAAAATCAAATTGATTTGATACAGAAATTTCATAATCAGCTCTTGAGAGTCTTTTTTTAATTGCCTCTTCATTTTCTGTACCTCTATTTCTTATTCTTTTCTCTAACTCTTCTTTATCAGGAGGAAGTAAAAATATTGATAAGGAATTATGAAACTTTTCTTTTATTTGCTTTGCACCTTCCACTTCAATTTCAAGTAATACTGTAAATCCATTTTTTATTTTTTCATTAACAGAAGATAAAGGTGTTCCATAGTAATTTCCAGCAAATTTAGCCCATTCAAGAAACAGGTTTTGTTCAATCATTTCTTTAAACTTTTCTTCATTCAAAAAGTAATAATTTTCTCCTGCCTTCTCTCCCTCTCTAGGTTCTCTAGTAGTTGCAGATATTGAAAGCCAAATATTTCTATCTCTACCTAATAGTTCTTTAACAACAGTTCCTTTACCTACCCCGCTAGGCCCGGTAAGAATAATGAGTTTTTTTTGATTTTTCATATTAAATTTTTTGCAGTAAAATAATTATCTTGTGAATTAAAAAGAAATAATGCAAAAAGGTGTGCCACAGATAATGGATATTACATCGATTAGATCTGTTTTGCATTATTTAACAAAGAACATTTTACCTACAAAGTTTGAAACTGCTCAACAACCAGAGCCTAATACAATTCAATTATGTTTCAGAGGAGTTAATTCTCAAACTTGGTTAGAAGTTTCATGGAATGGTGAATCTCCAAGAATACTAAAAATAAATAAGCCAGAAAAAATTGGGAGAGAAAGTACACTTTCTAAACAAATAAGGTACGGATTAAAATATATGGCTTTAATCTCGATTGATCAAGATAATTTCGAAAGAGTTATAAAATTTGGTTTTGCAAAAAAGCCTGGAGATGATATCAGTAAGTATTTAATTATTGAGTTAATGGGAAAACATAGTAATTTTTTTTATTTAGATAATAAATATAAAATTATCGCAGTTGGTAAACAAATTAAATCCAGTCAATCTAGTTTTAGAAAAATTTTGACTGGATCAATTTATTCCGATCCTCCAGTCAATCTCAAAAAAAAACCTATAGAAGATGAGACTTTTCAATCATGGAAAGAATCAATCTCAACAGTACCTGAGTCTTTGAAATACTGTTTGATAAATACCTACCAAGGAGTAAGCCCCATACTAACAAAACAATTAGAGGTAGTTAGTAATATCAACGAGTCGGAAATAATGCAAAAAAATATTGATTTCATTACTGATGAGAACTTAAAGGAGATTTTTAAAAGTTGGAAGATATGGATAAATAGATTTAAAAACAATAACTTTAAATTTTCCATATTTAATAATGTTTTTTATTGCGTTTGGTTTTTAGATAAAGAAATTAATTGTGATAATAAAATTGATTTATGCACAGGTTTAGAAAATTATTATGATTATCATCTAAAACAAAAAAAATTTGAATTATTAGTGAAGAAAATTGAGGGGATAATTTTCAAACAAATAAGTATCGAGAAAAAAAATTTAAATATTCAATATGATCTCCTATCAAGGTCAGAAAACTACGAAGTATATAAAGAAAAAGCTGACAATATTTTTTCTTCAAATGAGATTAACAAAAGAGATATTATTAAAGGACAAAAACTATATAAAAAGTCAAAAAAACTTAAGAGATCTAGAGAATTGATAAAAGAAAGATTAAATATTTACAAAACAAACATAGAAAGATTAGATGAATTCACTACACTTCTAGAAAATCTAAATTCTTTAAATCATGAAAAACTTTTTTTGAGAATCAAACTACTAGAAGAAATTATGGAAGAAATATGTAACGAGTTTAATATCAACATAAAGAGGCAAAGAGAAGATAAGAAAAGTACATCTGAGTTACAATCTTCACCAATTCAAGTTTACACTCCCACAGGATTGAAGCTTCAGGTAGGGAGAAATATGAGGCAAAATGATTTAATAAGCTTTAAGTTTTCAAAAAAAGGCGATCTATGGTTTCATGCACAGGAATCACCAGGTAGTCATGTAGTTTTAAAGTCTTCATCTCAAGCAGCATCTGAACAAGATCTTCAAATAGCCGCAGATTTAGCTGCTCTATTTAGTAAGGCTAAAAGAAACATTAAAGTTCCAATTAATTTAGTAAAGATTAAAGATTTGCAAAAAATCAAAAACGGAGGTCCGGGTTGCGTTTCCTTTAAAAATGGAGAAATTATTTGGGGAAATCCTACAAGAGGAGAAGATTACATTAAAAAAAATCTTAAAACAGTAATTTAGTTTATAATAAAAAAAATTTTAAATTTAAATGTTTGATTTTCTTTTAGGAACTCATGAATTCTTAGGGAATCATAGTTTTCCAGAATTTATTGTTGGATATCTATTTGGTGCTGCATTAATAATCGGAGCTCCTACTGTTTTCTTATTACTTGCCTTTGTAAGCGCTTTGATGAAAACAAATGGGAAAATGGGTGGATACAGAGAATATGAAACTTATGGTGAATCATCTCTAAATGATGCCCCTCCTTTCTTATTACCCGATCCAACTAATCCAAAATTAAGCAAATAGTTAAATTTATCGAAAAATAAATTGGATTTTGATAACAATAATTTGAAACCCTTTTCTTATAGAATCTTTATCAAATAATAATGAGAGGTACAGGTCAAAGTGAAACTAAATTATCAGATTCGATGACTTTTAGTGATCATTTAGAGGAGCTTCGTCAAAGGATACTAAACTCAATTTACTCAATACTTATTTCAATATTCTTTAGTTTTCTAATCATAAAGCCGTTAATATCTTTTTTAGAAATTCCAGCTGGTGATATTCATTTACTACAACTTGCTCCTGGAGAGTTTTTATTTGTCGCTATTAAAGTTGCAGGTTACAGCGGATTAATAGTTTCTATGCCTTATATTTTTTATCAAATAATATTATTCATTTCCCCTGGTTTAACAAAACAAGAAAAAAGCCTTATCTTGCCGGCAGTTTTTGGTTCAGGTCTTTTGTTTTTTTTGGGATTAATTTTTTCATGGTGGATATTAGTTCCTGCAGCCATAAATTTTTTTATTACTTTCGGAGCTGATATTGTTGAACCAACTTGGTCTATAGAAAGATATTTTGATTTTGTTCTCTTATTAATGTCTAGTACTGCAATAGCTTTTCAATTGCCAGTATTACAATTTATTCTTGGTTCTCTTGGAATAATTACGACAGAAAAAATGATTTCGAATTGGAAGATAGTTGTAATCTCCTCCGCAATCTTATCAGCAGTGATTACCCCTTCAACAGATCCCTTGACAATGTCATTGCTATCAATATCGATTGTGTTTTTATTTTTTGTAGGTACTGGATTAACTTACTTATCAGAAAATCTTAAGTCAAAAACTCTTTCATCTTCTCATTAATATTTAATTGCAAGCTGACAGCTCTGCCTAACCTTGGCTTAGCATTGACTTTCTTTAGCCATTCCCTTACTTCTTCTGAATATCCACATCTATTTAAAATCTCGATTTTATCAGCTATGGATTTTTTGTATTCATCTTCACTTAAAGGAAATGATTCCTGTCCAAGAAATCCCCACATCATTTGAAAATAAACAAACTTTCCTCTTCTAAAGAGTCTAAAATCATATTTTTTCCCCCAGCGATGAATCAAATAATGGATAACTTCATCTACAAATAAAGGGTTCATATAAATCAATTAATTAAGACTTCCTAAACTTTTACTTTAAATTATTAAAAGTCCTATCTATTTGCAACAGGAAACGTACAATTTGCTTCATAATAACTAATAAATAACAGAACCAAGTAGCGAATGACTCAATTAAGTTCCAATGATGTCCCTTCAATGGGTCGAAGGCAATTTATGAATCTTCTTACATTTGGTACTGCAACTGGTGTAGCTTTAGGAGCACTTTACCCCGTAGCAAATTATTTCATGCCCTTAAGAGCAGGTGGTGGTGGTGGTGGAACTTCTGCTAAAGATGAATTAGGTAATCCAATAACTAAGACAGGTTGGTTAGCTACCCATCAAGCAGGAGACAGAAGTCTAGTGCAGGGTCTAAAGGGAGATCCAACTTATTTAATAGTTAATGAGGGTGGGGAAATAGGAGAATTTGGTTTAAATGCAATTTGTACTCATTTAGGATGCGTTGTCCCATGGGATAGTGGTGCTAATAAATTTATATGTCCTTGTCATGGCAGTCAGTACGATATAAATGGAAAGGTAGTCAGAGGGCCTGCTCCTTTATCTTTAGCGCTAGCTCATGTCGATATTGAAGATGATGCTGTACTAGTCAAACAATGGTCAGAAACTGACTTTAGAACTAATGAAAGTCCATGGTGGGCATAAAAAAATGAAAGGTCTTAAAAATCAAATCATGAAAAAAACAAGTTTATTTATCTGTACACTGCTTTTTGTTTCGAGCATTGTATTTTATCCTATAGCCACTTTTGCTTATCCATTTTGGGCTCAGCAAAACTACGAGTCCCCAAGAGAAGCCACAGGAAAGATAGTCTGTGCGAATTGTCATCTTGCTCAGATGCCTACAATTGCAGAGGTTCCACAATCTGTTGGTGCAGACAGTGTTTTCAAAGCTGTAGTTAAAATACCCTACAAAAATGACTTAAAAGAGATCGGGGCTGATGGTTCTGAAGTTCCACTTCAAGTTGGTGCTGTTGTTATGCTTCCTGATGGCTTTAAACTTGCTCCACAAGAAAGATGGACAGAAGAAATCAAAGAGGAGACAGAAGGGGTTTATTTCACTAATTACAGTGAAGAGAAGGACAATATCATCATTGTCGGACCTTTGCCTGGCGATACCAATAAAGAAATCGTTTTTCCTGTACTTTCCCCTGATCCATCAACTAATAAAGAATATCACTATGGAAAATACTCGTTACATATCGGAGGTAATAGAGGCAGAGGTCAGGTATACCCAACTGGAGAAAAAAGCAATAATTTAGTTTTCACTTCTTCAACCTCAGGAACTATTAATTCAATAGAAACAATCGAAGATGGTAGCTACAAGGTTAATATAGAAAACGAGAATGGTGAGATAACTACTGAAGCAGTCCCTGTTGGTCCTCAACTGATCGTAAAAGCACAAGACAAAATTAATGCAGGTGACCCTCTTACTAATGATCCTAACGTTGGCGGCTTTGGGCAATTAGATGCTGAGGTTGTACTTCAGAGTCCTTATAGAGTAATTGGATTGATTGCATTCTTTATTGGTGTAGGTCTAACTCAAATACTCTTAGTACTAAAGAAAAAACAAGTAGAAAAAGTGCAAGCAGCAGAGGGTATCTAACTTTCTTTAAATGCTTATATTTCAAGCTTTTATACAATCTCCGGGAGAAACTTTTTTAAATTTAGGATTTATAACTATTAGATGGTACGGATTGCTTATTTCGTTTTCAGTTTTAATAGGCCTTTTTATCTCTAAAAAACTTGCAAAGGCAAGGAATATTAACCCAGAGTATATTAGTGAAATACTTCCATCATTAATAATCTTTTCAATAATTGGAGCTAGAGCTTATTACGTAATTTTTGAGTGGAGGCAGTATAGCGGAGAAAACTTTTTTACTTCCTTAGAACTATTCAATAACACCATTCAAATACCTTCTTTTCTAGCAGTTTGGGAAGGAGGCATAGCAATCCATGGCGGTCTAATTGGGGGATTATTATCTATTATTTATTTCTGTAAGTCGAGAAACATTCATTTAAAAACTTTTATAGATATTTTAATACCCTCGATTATTCTTGGACAATCTATAGGAAGGTGGGGAAATTTTTTCAATAATGAAGCCTTTGGGATTCCTACAAATTTGCCTTGGAAATTATTTATACCTATCCAAAATAGGCCTTTAGAATTTATTCATTACGAATTTTTTCACCCCACTTTTCTCTATGAGTCATTGTGGAATTTTTTAATATTCATCCTCCTTATTTTTATCTTTAATAAACAGAATAAAACAGATTTCTTTAGGCCTGGCTTTATTAGCTGTT
Source organism: Prochlorococcus sp. AG-402-K21 (assembly GCA_003216775.1). Lineage (GTDB taxonomy): Bacteria > Cyanobacteriota > Cyanobacteriia > PCC-6307 > Cyanobiaceae > Prochlorococcus_A. Next base: position 21,833 of record QCII01000003.1, on the reverse strand, counting down.
TTTATTTAATAAGTTATAGCTTTGGAAGATTCTGGATTGAGGGTTTAAGAACTGACCCTCTATGTATTGGCGGGCTTCCACCTTTCTGTAGTGGCGGTATAAGGATGGCTCAATTTATAAGTATTTTTCTATTTTCTTCTGGATTAATTGGAATATTTTTTTTAAGATTAAGAATATATAGTGGTAAAAATAGAAAGAATGGATAAAAAAATATCCTTTATTGGCGTTGGTCCTGGCGATCCAGATTTATTAACACTCAAAGCTTTAAAAAAGATAAAAATTGCAGATGTCATTATTTGGACTGATTCTCTAATTCCTGAAAAGATTTTAGATTTTTCTAAAGAATGTTCTGAAAATATAAAAACGAGTTCGCTCAACTTAGAGCAAATCACCTCAATTATGATAAAAAAATTTCGGGAAGGGAAAACTGTTATAAGGTTGCATGATGGAGACCCTTGTCTTTTTGGCGCGATTGGAGAACAAATAGAAATTTTAAAAAAAGAAAAAATTGAAATTGAAGTTATTCCAGGTGTAAGTGCTTTTCAAGTCGCAGCAGCATATCATGAAGCTGAGTTAACTATCCCTGACGTAACGCAAACAATAATTTTAACAAGAGCAGGAGGAAGAACTGGTATGCCAGAGAAAGAATCTCTGAAAGATCTTGCGAAACACAATTCCTCTCTATGTCTTTATCTAAGTGCTAGGCATGTAAAACGTTCACAAGAAACTTTGCTAGAGTTTTATCCACCAAATACTAAAGTTATTGTTGGATTCAGAGTATCTTGGGATGATGGTTGGACATCATTAATAGAATTAAAAGATATGGAAAATTTTTCTATTGAAAAAAAGTTAATTAGAACAACTATTTACATAATTAGCCCAGCAATTAGTAATTCTCAAAATAGGTCTAATCTTTACAATCCATCTTATAGACATCTCTTTAGAAATAAGTAATTTTAAAGTTGATAGAAAAATATTAATCACTATAATTAGTAAAAATTTACTTACTTTGGAAGAACTAAAATCTGTTCCAGAAGACAAAAATAAAAGAGGAAATTCCTCTTTAATAAGAATTGGGAATTTTATTAGAGAAGCAAGATTGAGTAGAGACCAATCAATTGAAGATTTGGCTTCTGAATTAAAAATCGGAGTTCACCAACTTAAAGCCATTGAGGAAGGCGATGAAGAAAAGCTTCCTGAAAAAGTATTTATCAAAGCAATGGTTCGAAGAATTGCTCAAAAGCTTAAACTTGATACTGAATTTATAATGAGTGAATTTTATACCGTAAGGAAAGAAGTAAAAATTGAAGAAATAGTCGAAGAAGTTTCAAGAAAAAATCATAAATCTAGGTCATCTAAGAATTTCAATCCTCTAGGTTTCGGAGTATTTATTTTAATTTCAGGGTTTCTCGGACTAATCGCCTCTTCATTAATTTTTAATTTATTTTCAGAGTCTTTTCAGAATCAAACTCCAAAACAAGAACTTATTAACAAAACTAAATAACTTTTAAATCCAAATTTTTTAGTTCTTTTATAATATTACGGCATAATCCTAAGTTCCATTTTTCAAGAAGAAGATCATTGTCTTTATTTAAAGGTACAAGTTCAAATGTAAGAATATTTTTCTGTAATTTTATTTGAACTGAGGATATTACCTTGTCAGGTCTTTGATCAAGAGATGCTGCTAGTCTAAGAATTAATGACATTTCAAGAACCAATTTTTTATCTTCCTTGGATATTAAATTTTGCCAAGACTCATGTCTTTTCTTGGGTAGAGTCTTTCTATGGTATCTAGCGATCGAGGCAATAATATTTGTCTCTACTTCAGAATATCCCAACAAATCGCAATTTTTTATTAAGTACCATGAGTGTTTGTGATACGAACCAACATTTACGTATTTCCCACAATTATAAAGATTAGAGGCTGCCCAAAGAAGTTCTTTAGCTTTAGGGTCATTATCGCTATGAAAGATATTTTTAGTCTGATCATAGATCTGAAAGGCAATATCGATAACTTTCTCAGCTCTTGTATTATCCACTCCAAACTTTCTGGCTTGATGAACTATAGTTGTTTTTCTAATATTGCTTTGAATATTTAACTCGTTTTTTATTATCCCTTTACGAAGCATCCAATCAACAACTAAACCCTCTCGAAGCGCCCTCTCACTTATTGTTAATTCATTAAAGTTCAACATCTCCATTGCGGTATTTAATATCAATGCGCCTGGAATAATTATTTCTGCTCTTCTCTCACTTAATGAAGGTATTTTCTTGATTTCCGAAACAGGCAATTTAATTAGTTTTTCCAATACATTCTGTAAATTTTCCCTTTTCAATTTATAACCATGCAACTTTTGTTTAGATTCTCCTAAATTATCTGAAATCAAATTTCCTAATGAGGTTGCAGTGCCACTTGTTGCAATCATAGATAAAGGGTTATCTCCCTTAGATCTACTCCTTATTTTTCGAACGGATGGTTCTAAAGATCCTTGAATAAAAGTTGTTAGAAACCTCAATCTTTCTGAATTTATAGACTCTTTATTTAAGAAATTGTTCTTAAGTCTTACCGCACCAATTCTCGAACTGGTAAGAGCTATTGCATCTTTTTTATCTGCAAGTATTAATTCTGTAGATCCTCCTCCAATATCTATGATTACAAAAGACTGATCTTCAAAAGCCATTCCAGAAAGAACACCAAGGTAAATTAATCTGGCTTCCTCAGAACCACTTATCATTTCTATTTGAATAGCAGTTTCATCAAGAACTCTTCTAATAAAATCTTGACCGTTTGGAGCTTCCCTAACTGCACTTGTTGCTGCTGTTACTATTTGTTTTACTCCATTACTTTTACAATATTCCTTAAATCTCTTAAGAGTACCTAATGCTCTTTGGATTGATTCTTCAGTAAGATTACCCTCCTCATCTCTTTCTCCAAGACGAGTGGTTGATTTATCAGTGAATTTTATTGAAAATGATTTTAATTCTAGATTAATTTCTGCTACCAAGAGATGTGTAGAGTTAGTTCCAATATCTATCGAAGCTACTAAAATTTGCTTTTCTTGAAAATATCTTAAATCTTGTTTCTGAATCATTTCTTTTTATAAGATGCAGATGTCTTTAATCCATTAATAAATATACTCAAGATTGATTATTAAATAATAGAAATCACTTAATCCTAGTAAGATTATTTAAAGTTATGAAATATACAATAGATTATATGCAAAATAAAAATCGACAAATTAAACTAAGTACTTTTTTTGAATTATTAAGGTGGAATAAGCCGACTGGAAGAATGATCTTACTTATTCCTGCTGGATGGAGTTTATATTTAACACCAGATGCTAATCCAACATTTTTAATGTTGTTAAGAATAATCCTGGGAGGACTACTTGTAAGTGGATTAGGCTGCGTGGTTAATGATATTTGGGATAAAAAAATTGATCAAAGAGTTTTTAGGACAAAGAATAGACCTCTAGCTGCAAATAAAATCGGTCTTAAAACAGCTTATTTAATTCTTTTCTTTTTAATTTTATGTAGTTTCTTTTTAACCTTGTCACTACCTCAACCAGGAAGGGTACTTTCAATTTCACTTGCTTTTTTAGCTTTACCTATTATTCTAATTTATCCTTCTGCCAAAAGATGGTTTAAATATCCTCAATTAATCTTATCCATATGCTGGGGTTTTGCTGTCTTAATACCCTGGGCAGCAATTGAAGGAAATTTGAATAGTATTGTTTTATTGTTTTGCTGGCTAGCTACCATTTTTTGGACTTTTGGGTTTGACACGATTTATGCATTAGCAGATAAAAAATATGATATCAAAATTGGAATAAATAGTTCCGCTATTAACCTCCAGAACAATACAAGAATAACTATACAAATTTGTTATTTTTTAACTTCTAGTTTTCTCGCATTATGCGGATTTATTAATCAAATGGATTTTATTTTTTGGCCTATTTGGCTCACAATCTCAATCTTAATGCAGAGAGATATAATAAAGGTATTTCCTGAAAAAAAGCAATCAATAAAAAATATTGGGAATCACTTCAAAAATCAATCAATTTATGGAGGAATACTTTTATTGGGAATTATTATTGCCTCATAAATTCTAAATATGGTTTATAGATTAAAAAAAGGTGATCTAATCGATATTTTAACTCCAGGCTCCTTTATTGATGATGAAGAAAATTTTCAAAAAGGCCTAGAAATCTTAAAAAGCTGGGGCTTAGAAGTTAATGAAAATAATTCTTTATCAAAAAAATTTGGTTATTTTGCAGGTGATGATCTAACTAGATTTAAAGAACTGGAAAAAGCACAAAATAGTAAGTTAATCATTTTTGCAAAAGGAGGCTGGGGTTCAGCAAGAATATTAGAAAAAGAACCTTCTTGGGGGCATGGTTTAATGCTTGGATTCTCAGATACATGTTCTTTATTACTATCTAAATATTCTCAAGGTTTTATTGGTTCTATTCATGGGCCTATGGTTACAAGCCTTTTCAAAGAACCAGAGTGGAGTATTAAGAGATTAAAAAATTTACTTTTTGAAGGATATGTTGAGGACATAATAGGGATCCCTTTAAGAGGAGGAAAAGCTAAAGGAGAAATAATAGTTTCTAATTTGACTATTGCTACTTTTTTAATAGGTACTAATCACTTTCCAGATTGCAGAGGAAAAATAATAATTTTTGAAGATATTAATGAAGATATTTATAAAATTGATCGCATGTTGACTTATCTTCGGATGACAAAAATACTGACTGAAATTGCAGGTATTGGATTCGGAAATTTTTCTTATGATTCCTGCGACCCTGAATGGAAAGATTTACTCAAAGACTGCATTTTTGAAAGGCTGAAAGATTTTAATTTTCCTATTCTTTTTGACCTCCCCATAGGCCACATATCTGGTAATGCATGCATCCCGTTAGGGTATGAAGCAAACTTAAATGGCGATGATGGTATTCTTAGTATCGATATACCTTTTTAACTAAGAGTTCTTCACAAAAAGTTTTGCTATTTTCAAATCTAAAGGGGATGTAATTTTTATATTTGAATAAGTCCCTTCAATAATCTTTACTTTCCAATTAAGCATTTCGAATAGTGAGGCATCATCTGTCACTTTCCAGTTTTTATCAATTGCCATCGAATGAGCTTTTTTTAATCTATCTACTAAGAAGCCCTGAGGAGTTTGCGCAGCCCATAAATAATTTCTATCTGGTGTTTCCTTAATAAAACCCTCATTATCAACTATCTTTATTGTGTCAGTTACCTTAGTAGCCAAGATAACAGCTTCATTTTCATCTAATTGCTTGGAACATTGGTCTATTAATTTAGGATTAATTAGACATCTAGCACCATCATGTATTAAAACTTTTTCAGCATCTTTTGGCAGCGCTTTTAAACCATTAAAAACTGACTCTTGTCTGGTATCACCACCATTAATCCAATGAACTTTATCGGCAAAATCCTTTGCTGATTTTAATACTAATTCTTTATCTTTCGGTTGCCCAATTATTCCAACCCAATTTATTGAGCTTGCAGAAAATACAGATTTAAGTGTCCAATAAATCAAAGACTCTCCCTCTAAATCAATAAGTAATTTATTTTTTCCAGCTTTCATTCTGCTACCACTCCCTGCAGCTGGTATTAAAAAGTGCACGATAAAAAGTCTTAATATTTTCTAGACAATTATAAATAAAAGCAATATCTTTACACAAATAGTACTACGATTGAAAATTATAAAATTTCATAATGCCCAATACAGAATCATTATCAGGCAAAGTTGCTTTAATCACTGGAGCGAGCAGAGGAATAGGTAAAGAAATTGCTTTAGAACTAAGTCGTTTAGGCGCAGAAGTTTTTATTAATTACTCTTCATCCGATGAAAAAGCTGAAGAAGTTGTAAATTCAATAAAAAATTCGGGAGGCAAAGCTCATAAATTAAAATTTGATGTATCAAAAGAGGATTCTGTCAGTTCAGCTTTTGAAGAAATCATAAAAATTAATGGCACCATTGATATCCTCATTAATAATGCTGGTATTACTAGAGATGGACTATTGATGAGAATGAAATCGGAACAATGGGATGACGTAATAAATACAAACTTAAAAGGAGTTTTTATTTGTACAAAATATGCTTCAAAATTTATGATGAAAAAAAGAAGTGGTAGTATCGTAAATATTTCATCTGTTGTTGGATTAATTGGTAATCCCGGTCAGGCAAATTATTCTGCGGCCAAAGCTGGAGTTATTGGATTCACCAAAACTTGCGCCAAAGAATTTGCTTCAAGAGGTATAAACGTAAATGCAATAGCTCCAGGCTTTATAGAAACAGAGATGACTGAAAAACTTAATACTGAAGATATTCTTAAAGTTATTCCTTTGAGGAAATTAGGAAGTTGTTCTCAAATTGCAAACTTAGTATCATTCTTAGTTTCAAGCAATGCTGGAAGTTACATTACAGGACAAACGATCAGTATAGATGGGGGTATGAGTATTTAATTATGTACTTTCGTAAGGTTGGCCCAATTCATCTCTCAACCTTCTAATTTTTTGTAAGAGTTTTAGTCTTCGACTTCTAGCAGTTAAAGTCAAGAAAAACCTTAGGGGAAAGTATATTAGTGTCATAGCAATCGCGAGGATTGCAGTAAGAGTAAAAATAAGATTATTTGTTTCATCCATATCTTAAAGATACTCTTATTTGAATTAATTTGTATGTCTCATTAAAAAGAAATTCGGCTTTCCCCACTTAATTAAATATCCCTTAAAAATGATTCTATGGGAGATTAGAATAAGATAAAAGACCCAGAAAACATGGCAAAACAGTTAAGCTTTTCTAATGAATCAAGAGAAGCACTAGAAAAAGGTGTAAATTTCGTAGCTAATGCAGTAAAAGTTACTATTGGGCCGAAGGCAAAAAACGTAGTAATAGAAAGAAAATTTGGTTCGCCAGATATAGTAAGAGATGGGTCCACTGTTGCTAAAGAGATTGAGATTGAAAACCCTATTTCTAATTTAGGTGCGAAATTAATAGAACAAGTTGCATCCAAGACAAAAGAGAGTGCTGGTGATGGAACAACCACAGCAACTATTTTGACTCAGAAGATGGTTCAGGAGGGATTAAAAAATATTGCTTCTGGTGCCAGTCCTATAGAGTTAAAAAAAGGTATGGAGGTAGGCCTAGCTTTTGTTTTAGAAAAATTAAGTTCCAAAAGTATTTCATTAAGTGGTTCTGATATCCAAAAAGTTGCAACAGTTAGTGCTGGAGGTGATGAAGAAATTGGATCTATAATTTCGAAAGCAATGGATATTGTTACTTCTGATGGTGTAATAACTGTTGAAGAATCTCAATCACTCGAAACAGAATTAGATATAACTGAAGGAATGTCTTTTGATAGAGGTTATAGTTCTCCATATTTCGTAACCGACCAAGAAAGACAAGTTTGTGAACTTGAAAACCCTAAAATTTTAATAACTGATCAAAAAATCTCAACTTTAGTTGATCTGGTTCCAATACTTGAAGAAATTCAGAAGTCAGGCTCACCTTTTCTAATTCTTGCTGAAGATATCGAAGGAGAGGCTTTAACCACTCTGGTTTTGAATAAGAATAGTGGGGTTTTAAATGTAGCTTCCGTAAGAGCTCCTTTATTTGGTGAGAGAAGAAAAGCTGCCCTTGAAGATATTGCAATCCTTACAGGGGCTAAGTTAATTAGCGAAGATAAATCGATGACACTTGATAAAGTATCGATTAATGATTTAGGCAAAGCAAAAAAAATAACTATCACAAAGGATAAAACGACAATAGTTGCCTTCGAAGACACTAAAGATTTAGTTAAAGCACGAGTAGAGAAATTAAAGAGAGAAGTTAATATAACTGAATCAGAGTATGATCAGGATAAAATCAATGAAAGAATCGCCAAACTAGCCGGAGGAGTAGCTCTTATCAAAGTAGGAGCTGCTACAGAAACAGAGCTGAAGTATAAAAAGTTGAGAATCGAAGATTCCCTTAATGCTACGAAAGCCGCTATTGAAGAGGGTGTTGTTTCTGGAGGAGGACAAACTTTAATTGAAATATCAGAAGACCTTTTAAATTTAAGTCAAACATATTCCGATAATTTTAGAACAGGAATAAATATAGTTAAAGAAGCCCTTTTGGAACCTAGCAAACAAATAGCAAAAAATGCTGGTTTTAATGGTGATGTAGTTGTCGCTGAAATTAAAAGACTTAAGAAAGGCTTTAATGCTAATTCAGGAACATATGAGGATTTAAGGGATTCCGGAATATTAGATCCAACCAAAGTAATAAGATTAGCTCTTCAAGATTCAGTATCTATTGCAGCTATGCTCCTCACAACAGAAGTCGCTATGGCCGACATTCCAGAGCCTGAAGCTGCTGCAGCCCCTGGAGGAGCAGGTGGGGACCCAATGGGAGGAATGGGTGGCATGGGTATGCCTGGAATGGGTGGCATGGGTATGCCAGGAATGGGTGGTATGGGCATGCCAGGAATGGGTGGCATGGGTATGCCTGGAATGGGTGGTATGGGTATGCCTGGAATGATGTAAAAATTTAACTTGCTTTTTTATCATTATTAATCCACTTTCTTAAATTTTTAATATTAGGCAGTGGTAATTTGTTGATATCAGTAAGTTGTTTTATATTTTTGGAATTTTGCTCTTTGCTAAATATTCCATTACAGCTAGAGTTTTCTTGACGATTTGATTCCCATTTTGTTTCTTCTATATTTTCAAAAGTTTTTGATAATTCAAGTTTAATTTGTTCTTGATTTTCTTCTTCATCTACTTTATCCATTAAAGAGATTTGTTCTTGATTTTCTTCTTCATCTACTTTATCCATTAAAGAGATTTGTTCTTGATTTTCTTCTTCATCTACTTTATCCATTAAAGAGATTTGTTCTTGATTTTCTTCTTCATCTACTTTATCCATTAAAGAGATTTGTTCTTGATTTTCTTCTTCATCTACTTTATCCATTAAAGAGATTTGTTCTTGATTTTCTTCTTCATCTACTTTATCCATTAAAGAGATTTGTTCTTGATTTTCTTCTTCATGCTGATATTCCTTTAGTGCTGAGCTATGGATTAATAAATCATTTAAAGAATCAATACCAAATCTATGCACCCACTTAAGAACAATATTTTCTTTAAGCAAAATATTATTTTCTAATATGGATTTTTTAAAAACTTCTATTAGATGATTTTTTAAAAGCATAAATTTATTAATTTAACTTTCTATTTAACAGAGGTCTTATGATAATCAAGGAAAAAACTGTTAAAGAAAATAAAATTGATATACAACTCTTACAAGTTAAATCACCATATGGGGCATGTAAAGCTACTAATTCTAAATTCATAGTTTCTGTATAAGCAGTCCTAATAGGTTCAATCGCAAAAGTTAATGGATTTAATGAAGCTAACCACCCAAGCCAATTTGGCATGAAAGAGATTGGAGCTAAAGCAGTGCTTGCAAAAAGAAGAGGTAAGTTTATTACAAATATAAGAGCGATTAATTCAATATGCCCAGGCAAAACAAAAGCTAAACATAAACTTATTGATGTCACAAAAAGAACTAATAGAATTAGTGTTGTAAACACAATTCCTAAACCATATAAGTTGGGCCATCCATAACCCAAAATGTATGAAACAACCATTATTACAATACTCTGAACAAAGCTCAAGATCGTAATATAAAAAAAAGAAGATAACACTATGGATAATCTACTGGTTAAAGGAGCCACAAGTAATCTATTAAGGAATCCAAACTCTCTATCAAACATTAAAGGAAGACCAGAGTTTAGGGCTCCGCTAAAAGCAGTAAAAACAATAAGTCCCGCTCCTAAAAAATTCCCATAAGAATCAACTCCTGGTAAAAAACCTTCAGGAGCTTTAGAGAATAATGCCCCAAATAAAAAAAGCCAAATTATGGGTTGTAATATTCCAGCTAAAAGAGTTGATGGTCTTCTTTTTAATTGAATAAATAATCTCTTTGTTAAGGCAAATGTTTCTTGATATAAAAAAAATAAATTGTACTGTTGTAATTCCATAAATAGTCGTAATTAGTATTCATTATAGTTAGTTAGCCAAAAGTTTTTTTATCGCATTGATTGCTTTGATTCTTTTTTAAGGTCTCTTTTCCCTGCCATAGAAATTTCGGCATCCAATAATGTTTTTCCGGTTGCCTGTAGATATACATCATCCAAACTTGGCTGACTTTGGGTAAGAGAAAAAATTGCAAACTTTGAGAAGGCTAATTCCACTTTGAGCTTGGTAAGTAAATCTTTTTCCTTATCTGCTACAAAATTTATCGAGAAACCTTGAGCTTCATTTATGATAATCTGACTAATTCCATCTATTGAAGATAAAATTTGACATATATTTTTTGCTTCTTCCTGATTACTAAATTCTCTTACTTTCAAAGTTACTCTATCTCCTCCTAATTTATTTTTGAGTTCTTTAGGAGACCCTTGTGCTATAACTCTTCCATCATCAATTATCACTAATCTGTCTGCCAATTTATCTATTTCATCAAGATAGTGACTGCTTAAAATAATAGTCATTCCATTATTTCTCAAATCTTTCAAAAGTTGCCATATAATATTCCTACTTTCAATATCTAAACCAACTGTGGGTTCATCCAGTATTAATACTTGGGGCAAATGTAAAAGTCCAGCTGCCAGATCTATTCTTCTTTTCATTCCCCCTGAATAAGTTCCACACTTACGATCAATCCAATCATTCATTTCTAATTGATCTATTAATTGCTTTATCCTTTCAAATTTTTTGGTTTTATTGATGTGATATAAATCTGATTGAAAATCTAAAAGCTCTCGTCCAGTTAATATTTTATCAAGTGCAATGTCCTGGGCAACATAACCAATTAATTCTCTAATTTTCCTTGAATTTTTTATCAGATTTATATTATTTATAAAAACTTCTCCACTATCAGGCTCTATTAAAGTAGCGAGTATTTTTATTAGTGTTGATTTGCCAGCACCATTTGGACCTAGTATTCCAAATAATTTGCCAGCTTCGATTTCCATCGACAAATTTTTTAATGCCTTGATATCTGAATAAGATTTTGAGAGCCCTTTAACTTTTATATAATTCATCAAACTTATTATTTACTTAAAAAACATTTTACATCTAATTTAATTACTAAGCAGGGATAATATAGAGAAAAATATTTGCATAGATTGCTGCTCAAATTCTACGGATAGTTGGGTTCTGGAAATTAATAACAAAAGACAAATACCAAACATGTATAAGATAGACCACCTAAAAAGAGACTTTGCTCTTGAAAGATCATCAGGAGATTTCTTTAATTCATTTATTAATTGCAAAAGTCTTCCATTAAATGGCAATAACATGATTCCGTATAAGAGACCCCCTTCGGGCAAAGCAAAAACTCCCATTATACTCATTAAAACTGTTGCCCATCCGTAACGAGAAATGGCTTTAGCAGTAAAAACAGATCCTTTAACAGCAGGGAGCATGGGAATTCCAACAGATGCGTAATCATCCTTCAACAAAATTGCAAGTGCCCAAAAATGAGCTGGAGTCCATAACATTACCAAACCAAACAACCACCAACCACTAAGACCTACATGACCTGTAGCCGCGGATGCTCCAACTAAAGGTGGTATCGCACCAGCAACTCCTCCGAAAACAATATTTTTTGTTGTCCGAGGTTTCAGGATAACTGTATATAAAATTACATAACTAAATAGACCAAGAAGAGTTAATCCCGCAGCTAAATAATTTACACCACTTACTAAAAGCATAGAAGCTGCCAAAGTACATGATACGGCAGCTAAAAAAACAGTCTCAGATGACAATTTTCCTGCTGGCAAAGCTCTTTTGCTAGTTCTTTTCATCCTCTTATCTAATTCCATTTCCCACAAACAATTAAGAGCTCCTGCTGCTGCTGCTGCTAAAGCTCCACCTCCTAAAGTACAGATAAGTTTTGGTGAAGACAAAGGCCATTCCTCTGTTAAAGCCATTCCTCCCAAAGTTGTTGCCAGTAAAAGTGGGATTAATCTTGGTTTTGCTACTTCAAGCCAAGGTGGCAAAGTTAATCTTTTTCTTGAAGGTACAACTTCATCCCTTATTGAAGATTTATAGTTTAATTTTTCCAAGTTACTACTGTTCATGAATTAATACCAACCATTTGAGAATTTAGGGAGTGGTTTATAACTTTATTGGTAGAAGGATTTCTAAAAATTAATGTTGTTAATATCGCGATAAATAAAGAGGCGTTAAGTTGATGACCGATAATAAAAATAGGTTCGTTCAAATTCGTTTTAAGACTTAAAACACCCAAAACAATTTGTGAAAACAAGAGGAGAATAAGTGATGAGAGATATTTCCAATTTTTGATAAATAAATTTCTCTTATAAAAAGCAGTAGCAATAATTAATAGAATTGAAAAAGAAATTGGGAAAGCAAATAATTTATGAATATTTAGAATTAGGCATTGATTATTAAAAGATAAGCAAATATGAGCTGACCAGGTTGATGAAAGCCTTACTCCAATAAAAGATTGAATCAAAGTAAGTAAAAGGGGAACAAATAATAATAATCTCCACCAGATTAATGGCTCTTCTCTTTCGTTATTTTCTAAATTTTGATTTATTGAAATTGTTGTAATGAGAAGTAGAAATGCTATTAAAAGATGGCCAGTCACAGTATATGAATCAAGCAGATTTATTACTGTTAAAGCCCCAAAAGATCCTTGGACAATAACAAGAAAAAGTAATAATGAGTAAGTTTTAGGTAACCATTTTGGAATTTCTTTTTTCCAGATAATTGAAAGGGCAAATTTAAAAAGAATTAATACTCCAACCAGAAAAGCATCTAGGCGATGAAACCACTCTAGAAAAACTCTTAGATTCATATGACTAAAAGGCAAAAAAGATCCATAACATAATGGCCAATCTGGACAAGCTAGGCCAGCCTCCATGACTCTCGTAGCACCTCCAATTACAATTAGGGCGATGAGTGCAAATACAGTATGACTTCCTAATCTTTTAAAAATTGGCAGATATTTTGATTTATATAATTGGTTACTAATCAAATGGATAAAATCTATTATTTTGCATAATAATTTAGATTCAAAAACCAAACATTAATTAAAAATTAATATGTTTAATTTAAAAAATAATTTATTGATTTAATCTTTTTTTCCTGACAATTAAGTTTAAAAAGTTATTAATAATACGTCTTTTATTTCTTAAATCTTAAGAAGTTATGAATTTAAATGATTTTCTTTTAACAAAGGATGCAGAATTTAAAAAATTGAATATCTTAAAAATATAAATACAAATTTTTAGTTATCAATTGTTAAATAAAAACATTTATTTAATATTAATTATTTCACTCGTTTTTGCTATATCTTTTTGGATAGGATTCAACGTAAATTTGCTCCCAGCTGAAGCAAGTATTAACGCCCCAATTTACGATGAACTTTTTAAAATTCTTTTCATCATAGGCTTAATTATTTTTATAGGAATGACAATAGCTGTTATTTACAGTTTATTTAAGTTTAGGAAAAGAAATGATCAAATAGGGGATGGTATAGCTTTAGAGGGAAACTTAAGCCTAGAAATTGTATGGACAATTATCCCTTCAATAATTGTTTTAATAATAGGTTTATATAGTTACAACATCTACGACCGAATGGGAGGGATGAAGGAACTAAATCATAGCCACGAAATGATGAGTTCAAATCCTGAAAAAATATGGGCTGGGATTAGTCAAACTTCTGATAATGAAATATCAAAAAATAATTTATCAATTGAAGTTTCAGCTATGCAATTTGCATTTCTATTCAATTATCCCAATGGCAATTTTATATCAGGAGAACTACACGTTCCAGTTGATCAAAAAGTATCGATGAAAATGGAATCTAAAGATGTCATTCATGCTTTTTGGGTACCTGAGTTCAGAATTAAACAGGATATTATTCCTGGACAACCAACTGTTCTAAATTTCACTCCTACAAAAGTAGGAAAATACCCAATAATTTGCGCAGAATTATGTGGCCCATATCATGGTGGAATGAGGGCCTCCATAATCGTTGAAGAAGAATCTGACTATAACGATTGGTTTAACAAAAATAAAAAAACAGAGGTGAATTTATGACAATATCAATTGATCCACAAAAAACTAATAATGAAAGTCTTCAACCTAAAGGCTGGCTTAGATACTTTAGTTTTAGTCTTGATCATAAAGTAATTGGAATACAATATCTGGTTTGCGGTTTTCTTTTTTATTTGATCGGAGGAACTTTAGCGAGCGCTATAAGAATTGAACTGGCTAGTCCAATGTCTGATTTTATGCCAAGAGATGTTTATAACCAAGTTTTAACCTTACACGGAACAATAATGATATTCCTTTGGATAGTGCCTGTAGTTAACGGTGCTTTTGGAAATTATTTAATTCCATTTTATGTGGGTGCAAGAGATATGGCATTCCCAAGATTAAACGCCGTAGCTTTTTGGTTGATTCCTCCTTCGGGTTTGATGCTAGTAGCAAGCTATTTTGTTGAGGGTGCTGCTCAGGCTGGATGGACGGCTTATCCTCCTTTGAGTATAACGACTCCTCAATCGGGACAAATAATTTGGATTCTGAGTGTTCTATTGCTCGGAGGCAGTTCTATCTTTGGTGGGATAAACTTTATTGCCACCATTATCAAATTAAGAAGGCCAGGATTAAAGCTCATGAAATTGCCAATGTATTGTTGGGCAATGCTTGGGACAAGTCTATTAGTTGTTTTATCAACTCCTGTTTTAGCAGGGACCTTAATTCTACTCAGCTTTGATATCATTGCTAAAACAGGATTTTTCAATCCTGTTTTAGGTGGCAATGTCGTAGTTTATCAGCATTTATTTTGGTTTTATTCTCATCCAGCAGTTTACATTATGGTCCTTCCTGCCTTTGGTTTAGTTAGTGAAATACTTCCTGTACATGCTAGAAAACCACTTTTTGGATATACAACAATGGTTTTTTCAATAATGGGGATAGTAGTTTTAGGTTTAGTTGTTTGGGCGCATCACATGTTTACTAGTGGAACCCCCCCTTGGATGAGATTGTTCTTTACTATAGCGACAGCATTTATTGCTGTTCCAACAGGTATAAAATTTTTCAATTGGGTTGCAACATTATGGGGAGGTAAAATTTCCATCAATAGTGCAATGTTATTCTCTTGTGGATTTATTATAAATTTCGTTTTTGGAGGTATTACAGGAGTTGCTTTGGCACAGGTACCTTTCGATATTCACGTTCATGATACATATTTCGTTGTAGCCCATTTTCATTACATAGTTTATGGGGGGACTGTTTTTATTATTTTCTCTTCGATATATCATTGGTTCCCCAAAGTAACTGGGAAAATGCTAAATGAAAAATTAGGAATTTTACATTTTATCATTACCTTTATTGGATTCAACTTGTGCTTTGCTCCTCAACATTGGCTCGGTTTAAATGGAATGCCGCGAAGAGTTGCAGAGTATGATCCTCAATTCCAGCTCGTTAATCAAATTAGTAGTATTGGAGCTCTCTTGATGGCTATAAGTACAATTCCTTTTTTAATTAATGTTTTCCTTAGTTTTAGAAATGGTAAAGATGCTGGAGATAACCCATGGAATGCTCTTACACCTGAATGGTTAACATCTTCTCCTCCTCCAGTTGAAAATTGGGAAGGAGAAGCTCCATTAGTTGAAGAACCTTATGGTTATGGTAAACAATTCTCTGAATAAAAATAAAAATCATATGACAACTCTAGATAGCTCAAAAGAAGTTCAAAAAAAAGATTCTGAAGTTAATGAAACACATGAAGACTTCAGAATGTTTGGTCTTATAACTTTCTTAATAGCGGACGGAATGACTTTTGCTGGATTCTTTGCTGCTTATTTAACTTATAAAGCAGTAAATCCATTACCTGATGGCGCTATTTATGAATTAGAACTACCAATACCTACAATCAATACAATTTTATTACTTGTTAGTAGTGCAACTTTCCATAAAGCAGGTAAAGCACTTTTAAAAGATAAAAACTCTGATTCTCAAAAATGGTTGTTTTTTACTGCTGTTCTTGGAATTATATTTTTAATATGTCAATTATTTGAATATTTTCATTTACCTTTTGGATTAACCGATAATTTATTTGCAAGTACTTTTTATGCACTTACTGGTTTTCATGGATTACATGTCACCTTAGGAACTTTAATGATTTTAATTATTGCTTGGCAATCGAGAATAAATGGTGGAAGAATCACTAGTCAAAATATGTTCCCATTGGAAGCAGTTGAATTGTACTGGCATTTTGTAGATGGAATATGGGTTATTTTATTTATTATTTTGTATCTTTTATAAAAAGCTAAATTTAAAAAATTAAATATATTTTTTATTAATTTATATTGCCACAGTTCTTTTTTTTAGTAAGAATATATAATTAGAAATTTGTTAGATAATGCTAGAAGGAAAAGATCTTCTTGAGAAAGCAAAATTATTAAGTAAACAATCTGAAGATGAGATAGCCAAAGGCTGTGGTTACGTTGGTCCAAGCGGTAGAGTCTTAAGAAAAAGTTTTTACAGAGCGCTTATTGAAGCTAAGGGTTACAAAATAGGAAATGGTCGTCAGGGGAAAAATGGTAATAGAGCTTCAAGAGGCAGACAGGCAGAATTCAAAACTAAAGTGCATGGCAATGGTAACCTATTAATTGGTCATGCCTACACCAAAAAATTAGGTCTAGAGCCTGGTCAGGAGTTTAAAATCGATCTAAAAAAAGAGTCAAAAACAATTTATCTGATTCCATTAAATTAAAAATACATTTTACCAACCGTTTTCTTTTAGCCACTCTGAAGAAATATTATTTGAAGAGAAATCTCCTTTACTATTTTTATTAAACAAAAGTAATTTCTCTACATATTTAATTAGTGCATCTGCCTCAAGGTTTACGCTGTCACCAACAATTAATTTATTCAGATTTGTGTTATGCCAAGTATGAGGAATTATCGCAATAGTAAATATTTCTCCTTCCTTCTCATATTTTGCAATTGTAAGACTTATACCATTTACACAAATGCTGCCTTTATTAACTACATATTTCGAAAAATTATTATAATTCCACTTTATGGATAAGAGCCAAGATTTTTCTAATTTTTCTATATTCTCGACTGTTCCAAGGCCATCAACATGTCCACTAACTATATGCCCTCCTAGACGGTCAGATACCCTAAGAGCGGGCTCCAAATTAACAATCTGATTCAGGTTCGACTTTACTCCTAAAGTTGTCTTTTTTAATGTTTCCTCACTAACATCAACAGTAAATTTATTTTGAAAAATCTCTTTAACTGTCAAACAAATTCCATCAACAGCTATGCTGTCACCAATTGCTATATCAAAAAAGTTATCTAGAATTTCAATTTCTAAAATATTTTTTTCTTGTTTTAGTTTTCCAATTGATTGAATTATTCCTGTGAACATATATTTAAGAAAAAAATTTTTGCAAAATTTTGTATTTACTTTAATTTACTTTAAATTATTTTCAACTATAAATAAGTTAAAGAGTAAATAAAAAGAAATTAATCATATTTAAATGATTATTAATTCACAAAAAAGATCATTTGGTAGAGGGGCAAAAGTGAGCTTATTCACTTTAGGGACAATGCGAGCAACTGAAAGTCTCGAAAAAATGTATAGCATAATAAAAAATGCATATTATGTTGGAATTAACCACATAGAAACAGCACCTTCTTATGGTGATGCTGAATCACTTATTGGAAATTCAATAAAAAAACTAGCATTAGAAGATAACATATCCGAAAAAAACTGGGTGATTACTACCAAAGTTTTACCAAAAGGTGATTTTAACTTTTTAAAAAATAATTTTAAAAATTCTCTTAAAAATTTAAATCGAGAGAAAATTAATAATCTTGCAATTCATGGATTGAACTTAAAAAAACATTTAGACTGGGTTCTAACTGGAGAAGGTAAGAAATTCATATCTTGGATACTTGACAAGGGACTAGTTGATCAAGTTGGTTTTAGCTCACACGGAAGTTATTCACTAATTAAAGATGCAATTAACTGTGAAGTTTTTAGTTTTTGTAGTCTACATTTACATTATTTAGATCAATCTAAAATTGCCTTGGCAGAGGAAGCTATAAAAAAAGGTATGGGAGTACTAGCAATATCTCCTGCTGATAAAGGCGGTAGATTATATTCTCCAAGTGATATTTTGTTAGAGGCCTCAAAGCCTTTTCATCCATTAGAATTAGCGTATCGATTTCTTCTGGCAAAAGGCATTACAACTTTGTCCTTGGGGGCGCAAAACAAAAAAGATTTTGAATTTGCGCATAAACTTAAAAACTCCTCCGATAAGCTTACAAAACTTGAAAAAAGGGCCCTCAATAAAATTGAGGAAGGTGCTAATGAAAGATTGAACTCAACAAAATGTGAACAATGCAGATGTTGTCTTCCATGCCCAAATGAAATACCTATTCCAGAAATACTTCGTTTAAGGAATATATCTATTGGTTATGGCCAATTAGAATTTTCAAAAGAAAGATACAATTTAATAGGAAAAGCAGGCCACTGGTGGGAAGAAAAAAATTCCTCATTTTGTCAAGAATGCAATAAATGTGTTCCTAAATGTCCTAGTCAATTAGATATTCCAAATTTATTAAAGCAAACCCATAACTTATTAATTGAAACTCCGACAAAAAGATTATGGGGTTAAAGACTCATTCCAGAAATTTTTAAGATTGATTTTTTGTTCATTTGTTAGGACAGGGAAAGACCAACTATTTTTCCAACATTTCTCAGAAGGGCCTGAAATGGGTAACATCTCAGATTTATATTTACTTTGTAAATAATCACTATTGAATGGTAGATACCAACCCTGGCTTACTAATTTATCTACTGTTGATTTATTTTCTAAAGATTTAATCCATTTAATTAATATTGCATTATTTATATTTGATCTACTAAGTAGGAAATGCCACATCAAAGGTACGCCTTGGCTTGGGAAAACTAAAGAAAGCCTTGGATCTATTTTTAAATATTTTGAGCAGAGACTATAAGGAACTATTGCGACAGAAGCATCAGAATTAATCAACCAATTGAGCATATTTTTATCATCAAATAACATTGCTTGGCTTTTGAGTTTTTTTAAAGAATTAGATGAATTAATTTTTTGAGAAATTGACAAGATTATTCTGGAACTTTGTGGAAAAATAATTTTCCCAGTTAATTTTTTAGAAAGAAGAAAATCCCAAGAAGTTCTGGCTGAATTTATTAATTCTTTATTATTTTTAATGATAATTGTATAAGGTACTACGCCAATAGGAAATAATTTACTTCTCTGATTTTGATTAAAACTTTCCAAAAAATCTTTCGATCTCTTATCCAAATTTTCGATCAATGGATATTGATTTATTTTTTCAAATTCTGCAAAATCTATACTAGTAATCCATCCATCGTTTATTAAAGTAAAGTCAGAATTGGAAATTATGTTTCTATTTTTTTGTAGCTCGATACTTTCAAAATTAATTTTTTCCTGCTTCCAATCTTTTGGAATCGTATCTTTAAAAGATTCTGGATAAAAAGAATTTTGAAGTGCAATTTTTACTTTATTAGGAAGATTACTGCAAGAGTTTAAGAGAAATAAAAGCGATAGCTTACCATAATTTAAAAATTCTCTTCTGGTTTCAAATTTTGAAAACATTCAGCAATCCTTCTCTAAAGAAATTTGACCTAGGCCCTTCATCATTTCCAGATTTTGTTGACACAATGAAACTATTTCTTCATTTTTAAATCCAAATAAGAAGGCAAGCAATGATATTCCACCCGCACCTACACCTTCTTTTACATGACCCAATTCATAATCCTTCAATTCTTTGTATTTTGAAGATTTGAAATTTAAAGGACTTGCTAAACCTAATAATTTTACATCATATTTTTCATTAATTAGATTTAATAAATTATTTAGAGAATTATCTTTCACAAGCCACCCAGTTGTTGCAATAAAAACATCTTCAATAAAGTCATCTTCATTTTTTACATCTAAGAATTCTAATACAAGCAAAATGATCGCTATCATCTGGCTTCCGCCAGACAATATGACAGGTTGTTTTGCTAACCTTGCACCAATTAATAGACCCATTGAGAAAGCTTGGAAAGGATCACCTACCGCCGCAACAACATCAAAAGAGTCAAAATCAGTCTTAAGATTTGCATTTAAAAGTCCTTTTTGAACTACTTTTGTTCTTAGTTCTCTTGGAGCTTTATATAAACTACTCCCTACTAAATTAGACACTCGCAAACCAAAAGCTTCCATTACTGCCTGAGCAGTTGTAGTGCCTCCTGGTACAGATTCAGAAATTAAGATGGGCTGTTGTGATGATTTTCCTATCGCAAGACCTCTTTCATAGAGATTTATAACTCTCTCTTTGGACATAGATTTACCAGTAGTAAGACAATTTGATGGACCCAAATCTCTATCTTCTACAACTAAATGATTAAAATAAGGCTTCACTCCTATTCCTAGAGGAACAATGACTGGATAAATATTTATAAGCTTTGAACAAACATAACTTATTAGAGCTGGAGTTACTCCTGCATTGAGGAGAGGCAATTTATATTTATGATCTTTTGAAGCACCCTTAAGCAAAAATTCGGCATCCGCAAGCGCAGTTTTTCTCCTCGATTTTGAATTGATCCCTGCAGCAGAAATTCCAGGAATTTGAGAAGTATTAGTCCCTGCAATTACAAGAAATATTTTGAAATTATTTATATTTTTTTTCAGTATTTCTATCTTATTAAGTAGATTTTTTTTATTGGATTCATTACCAAAAAAATTTATCCCTAATTCTGTAATGTTCATTATTACTTTTTTCAATTATGTAAATCAACTAAGCTATTTAATAATCTTGGAGGATCTGGGATAGTTAATTTAAATCTAGGGAAAAGAGAATATGCAACTACATGTACCGTCAAAACATAAACTATTTCTTGAAAAATTATTAATAAAATTGCTCCTAATTGGATACTCAAAATTGATGGGGATAGAGGTAAATTAAATAATCCAATGAACTTTTCTATTAGACCATAGCTCGCCCTTGTAATTAAAACCCAAAGATTATCTCCAACCAACATGGATAATGCTATTACTCGTAGTAAGAAGCCAAGGGTTCCAATAACAACTCCTACAGTTAAACTAAGTTCCCAACTTTTTTCTTTAAACCAACACCAACCTAACCAAAAAGCCAAGATTCCATAAGGAAATAAGAATAAAGTTCCTCTAACAGGACCCATAATTATGAATAAAAGTAGAAATTGTATTAATAGTCCTTCCAATGCAATTTTAGTTCCTCTTCTCAAATGCAACAAGATCATTGGGAGGGGTAAAATTAACCTTAATAATGCTCCTCCAATGGGCAAATAATATAGTGCTACCCAAAATAAAGACGAAAGAGATGCTAAATATGATGTCTCGACAATATTTAATGCTTCAGTTTTAGTTGTTATTTTCATTTTTTTTTTTTTAATTTTTTTAATTAATTTTTGTTCATACTTTTATTGTTTGAATCTAAAATACGTTCAATCTTTTCTATTTCAAAATTTACCTCAGAATTCCTTAATATGGTACTTAACTCCTCAGTAGGATCTTTAGGATCTACATCTTTCAAAATGAAAATTATTTTGTAAGATTGAAGCTCAATTTTCCTTTTTTTTGAAGTGTTCTTAATTTTGTTATTTTTTTGTTTTTGCATTTTTTCAGAATTTATCTCTTTTTTATTTTCTAGATCATTTTTTGGAT
>QCII01000002.1 GCA_003216775.1 Prochlorococcus sp. AG-402-K21 | reverse complement strand
ATAAGCCCAAGAAACTAGATTTTTCAAAGCTTTTTTATCAACAACTTTATTCTTAAATGATGGTGGCGTTTTTGCTAAAGCAGTTGTTGTCACTTGATTATTCTTTTTTGCATTTTTAGCAGTTTTACGAACTCTGGAAGTTTTTTTAGGTTTGGATGAAGTCATGATTTTTAAATAAAGGAAAGATTGTTTTTAAAATTACGTTTTAGATACAGAATCAATGATGGTATAGTTCATAACCACTCTCCCAACAGTTGTCAAAATAAATCTACTTATTAAATTATTTTGGGAGTCAAATCTATCTCTTCTCAAATTCCACATTTCTATTCTCGAGCCATCTTCTAGCTCTTCAGTTTTTTTAGGTTTGCTCATTTCATCTTCATCTTCTACTTCCCCATTAAATCTAACCCACACCCATTCATGTAAGCTCAGTCTTTTATCTTCATAAGCAAAAATGACATCTTCAAGTGAAGCAAAAGTTGTCTGATTATCTCCAAAATTTGGTTTTTGGTAATTAGGTTGCAAAGCCGTCAAATAATAAGATCCCAAAACCATATCTTGTGATGGCGTAACAATTGGCTCCCCAGTCGCAGGCGAAAGAATATTATTACTAGCCAACATGAGCATGCGTGCTTCAGTTTGTGCCTCTAAAGCCAAAGGAACATGAACTGCCATTTGATCTCCATCAAAGTCAGCATTAAATGCTGGACAAACTAAAGGATGTAATTGTATCGCTCTTCCTCCAACCAATTTTGGTTCGAAAGCTTGAATCCCCAACCTATGTAGTGTAGGGGCTCTATTTAAAAGAATTGGGTGCCCCTCAATAACTTCCTGAAGTACTTGCATAACTTCATCATCAGCTTTTTGTATTAATTTTTTTGCAGCTTTGATATTATTCACAATATTTTGGCGTATTAATCTATGAATTACAAAAGGCTGGAAGAGCTCAATAGCCATTTCCTTTGGCAAGCCACACTGGTGCATTTTTAATTTGGGGCCTACTACAATTACAGATCTTCCTGAGTAGTCAACACGCTTACCAAGAAGATTCTGCCTAAATCTTCCTTGTTTCCCCTCAATGATGTCACTAAGAGACTTAAGAGCTCTATTATTTGCTCCAACAACAGTCCTTCCTCTCCTTCCGTTATCTATAAGAGCATCAACCGCCTCTTGAAGCATTCTTTTTTCATTTCGTACAATGATTTCAGGAGCTAAAATTTCTTGAAGCCTAGCAAGTCTATTGTTTCTATTAATAACTCTTCTATACAGATCATTTAAGTCAGAAGTTGCAAATCTTCCTCCATCAAGCTGAACCATAGGTCGAAGATCTGGAGGTATAACTGGAATTGCATCTAAAACCATCCATTCTGGTTTTGCATTAGTTGCAATGAAATTATCAATAACCCTTATCCTTTTTATGAGTTTTGCTCTTTTCTGTCCTTTACTATGTGTAATTTCTTCTCTGAGCTCTTCAGCAACCTGATTTAAATCGAGATCTTCAAGTAATTGCTTTAGAGCCTCTGCACCAATACCGACAAGAGGTTCATTTTCAATTGTTGAATCTTCAGCATAGATTTCATCTTCAATTTCAAGCCATTCATCCTCAGTAAGTAATTGCTTATATTTGAGTTCCTTATGGTCACCTGGGTCCAAAACAACATAACAATTAAAATAAACAATTTGTTCTACATCTCTAAGTGGAATATCCAAAAGAATAGCAACATAACTAGGAATTCCTTTTAAATACCAAACATGAGAAACTGGCGCAGCAAGTTTTATATAACCCATCCTATGTCTTCTCACTCTACTTTCAGTCACCTCAACGCCACATCTCTCACAAACAATCCCACGATGTCTAACTCTTTTGTACTTACCACAATGACATTCCCAATCTTTGGAAGGCCCGAAAATCTTTTCACAAAACAATCCATCCATTTCTGGCTTAAGTGTCCTGTAATTTATTGTTTCAGGTTTGGTGACCTCCCCCACTACTTGTCCATTTGGTAAAGTCCTCTGCCCCCAATCCATTATTCTTTGTGGGGATGCTATTGAAATTTTTACGTAATCAAAGTGATTCTCAGTTCTTAGGTTGCTGTTTGTCATTTTGGGAAATTTAAATTAATAGTTTTAATAGAGTATTTAATCTTCCTCATATTCAGAGGTTCCTAGTGATTCGTAAGTTGGCCTCGATGGAGTATTCCTTCTCGGATTTACATCTTGCATTAAATCTACCTCTTTTCCTTCATCTGTATAAACCCCAATATCTAGACCAAGAGATTGCAATTCTCTCATGAGAACTTTAAATGACTCTGGAGTGCCAGGTCTAGGAATTGGCTTACCTTTAACGATGGCATTTAAAGCTTCATTTCTTCCTTGCATATCATCGGATTTAACTGTTAGTAATTCTTGAAGAGTATAGGCTGCTCCATAAGCTTCAAGAGCCCAAACTTCCATTTCTCCAAGCCTCTGCCCACCTTGCTGGGCTTTACCACCCAATGGCTGTTGTGTAACCAAAGAGTAAGGACCAGTAGATCTGGCATGAATTTTATCATCAACCAAATGAACTAATTTAAGGAAGTGTGAATATCCAACCGCAACTGGCTGATCAAAAGGTTCTCCAGTTCTTCCATCCTTGAGTAATAACTTTCCAGGATCGTCAGGATTGTAAACCCATGCTTTACCTGGTTGTTTTGAAGCCTCCTCTAAAAAAGCTTGAACAGTCTGATGTGATTTTTCAGCACCGTACATTTCATCAAATGGGACAACTTTAACCCTACAGTTTAAGTTTGAGGCTGCCCAGCCCATCAATAATTCAAAAACTTGACCAACATTCATCCTACTTGGCACTCCAAGAGGATTAAGAACTATGTCTACTGGGGTTCCATCAGGCAAATAGGGCATATCTTCTCTAGGTAAGATTCTGCTAATAATTCCTTTATTGCCATGTCTTCCAGCCATTTTGTCCCCTACTTGTATTTTCCTTCTTTGGGCCACATAAACTCTTACAACCATATTGGCGCCAGGAGGTAACTCATCACCTTGCTCTCTAGTGTAGATACGAACATCCAAAACCCTCCCCTTTTCTGTCTTGGGGACCCTCAAGGAGTTGTCTCTAACATCCCTTGCCTTTTCACCGAAAATGGCTCTCAAAAGTTTTTCTTCAGGTGGTTGGTCTGATTCCCCTTTTGGAGTAACTTTTCCTACTAAAATATCTCCGCTCTCAACAAAAGCTCCAATCCTTATTATTCCCATCTCATCAAGATTATTTAAGCTATCTTCTGAGATGTTAGGAATCTCTCTTGTGATTTCTTCAGGTCCTAACTTTGTTTGCCTTGCCTCAATTTCATATTTTTCGATATGTACTGATGTATATAAATCATCAGTCACCATCCTCTCACTTACAAGAATTGCATCTTCATAGTTATATCCTTCCCATGGCATATATGCAATTAAGACATTCTGACCTAGGGCTATTTCCCCTCCTTCGCATGCAGATCCATCTGCCAATACTTGCCCGGATATAACTTGATCTCCAATTTTGACTATGGGTCTTTGATTAAGGCAGGTATCTTGATTTGATCTTTGATA
The DNA here is from genome assembly GCA_003216775.1 of Prochlorococcus sp. AG-402-K21. Classification (GTDB taxonomy): domain Bacteria; phylum Cyanobacteriota; class Cyanobacteriia; order PCC-6307; family Cyanobiaceae; genus Prochlorococcus_A. The sequence continues at coordinate 169,904 of QCII01000002.1, read as the reverse complement.
TTTTTGAAGATAATGAAAATGTTCATTACCTTGATCATCTTGAACAACAATCTCATTAGCGTCTACATAAGATACAGTTCCGTTAACTTTAGTTATTGGAACCATCCCAGAATCTCTAGCAACTTGAGATTCTAGACCTGTACCAACTAAAGGACGCTCCGGTCTAAGCAAAGGAACGGCTTGGCGTTGCATATTCGATCCCATTAAAGCTCTATTTGCATCATCATGTTCCAAAAAAGGAATTAATGAAGTCGCAACTGAAATGACTTGCACGGGCGAAAGCTGAACATAATCAACTTGATGAGGAGGTACTTTTTCAAAATCTTGGCGATATCTTACTGGTATAAGGTTTGCAAGTATATTTCCATCCTTATCGGTTGCTACATCTCCCGGGGCAACTCTACACTCATCTTCTAAATCAGCGGAAAGATAAACAGGCTCACCTTCTTTTTTAACCCTGCCGTCATTAACTTCCCAAAAAGGAGTTTCAATAAACCCATACTCGTTAACTCTTGCATGGGTAGCTAAAGAGTTAATAAGTCCAGCATTAGGACCTTCAGGAGTCTCGATAGGACATAATCTTCCATAATGTGAAGGATGAATATCTCTTACAGCAAACCCTGCTCTTTCTCGTGTTAAACCTCCAGGACCAAGAGCCGAGATTCTTCTCTTGTGTGTTAATTCAGCCAAAGGATTTGTTTGATCCATAAATTGACTTAATTGACTGGAGCCAAAAAACTCCTTTATAGCTGCAACCAATGGTTTAGGATTGACTAATTGAGCTGGAGTGAGAGAATCGGTTTCCCCAACAGTCATTCTTTCCTTAATGATTCTTTCAAGACGATTCAGTCCAACCCTTACTTGATTTTGGAGAAGTTCTCCTACAGACCTAACCCTACGATTACCAAGATGGTCAATATCATCCAAACTAGCACCACCAATATCCAGTTCTAGATTAATAAGATAGTCAATAGAAGAAAGAACATCCTCATGGGTAAGAGTTCTCACATGATCAGGTACAGTAAGTCTTAATTTTTTATTTATCTTATATCTGCCAACTCGGCCTAAATCATATCTTTTAGGATCAAAAAATCTGCTGTGTAATAGCTGTTGTCCACCAGAAACAGAGGGAGGTTCGCCAGGTCGCAACTTCTTATAGAGTTCAAGTAAGGCCTGATCTTCCGAATTTATACCATCATCATTGGCTGAATCAATTGATTTTCGATAAAACTCAGGATGTCTAAGTTTGTCTATGACATCATTATCAGTAAGACCCATTGCTCTCATAAGAACATGAGCATTAATTTTTCTAGTTTTATCAACTCTTACATAAAGTAGATTATTTTTGTCAGTCTCGAATTTTAGCCATGCACCTCTATTTGGAATGACGCTCGCATTGTAAGTTCTTCGACCATTTTTATCTAGTTCATCCTTAAAGTAAACTCCAGGACTTCGAACAATTTGATTTACAATTACTCTTTCTGCACCATTAATGATAAAAGTTCCTCTTTCAGTCATTAATGGTAATTCTCCAATAAATACTTCTTGCTCTTTAATTTCTCCTGTCTCTTTATTTATCAACCTGCAAGTTACGTACATTTGAGAGGCAAATGTTGCATCTCTTCTTTTTGCTTCCTCAACACTATGTCTAGGTCTTTTTAACCTATACTCCTCACCGATAAAATGTAATTCTAATTTACCTGTGTAATCAGAAATGGGAGAAAAGTTTTGTAATTCCTCTATTAAACCTTTTTCCAAAAACCATTTAAAACTTGCTCTTTGTACTTCAACTAAATCTGGTAGATAAGTAGCTGTTTTTGCTACCTGTAAAGCGCTACTGCTCATCCAAGGAAACCTGAGGTTATGTGAGATTTATTATTTACTTTTAATTTACCCAAAATATAGTTGTTTAACTTTTCTTTCAATCTGAAATCGATAATTAAATCTCGAATTCAACAAAAAATAATTTTTTATAAAAATAAAAAATTGAGCTTTATGGAGGGGGAAACCACAAACTAACAAAGTTAAAACTTAATAATTGAGAAAAATTTCCAGTAATTCCTTATTTTAACAGCTTCTGTGTCAATTTAACAAGTCAAATTTAAACAAATCTTCAGCATTCTTGGATGACTCTTTCGCAATTGTAATTAGTTCTGTAGATCTTAAATCTGCCATAAAATTGGCAACATTTTTAACAAATGCAGGTTCATTTCTTTTACCTCTGTGAGGAACAGGGGCTAAAAAGGGTGAGTCAGTTTCAATTAAGTATTTATCATTAGGGACTATCTTTGCACATTCATGTATTTCATATGCTTTTGGGAAAGTCACTATTCCACTAAAACTGATATAAAAACCAAGATCCAGGAATTGATTCATTTCTTTTGGGGTTCCTGTCCAACAATGAAGTACACCTTTAGGGCATTTACCTTTTTTAGAAAGGTCATTACAAATCTCGATCATTTCATTTGCAGCATCTCTACAATGAATAATTACAGGCAATTCAAGTTCATAAGCCAACTCCATTTGTGGAATCAGAGCATTAATTTGCTGAGTTTTATTTTCATTTTTAAAAAAATCCAGACCTAATTCCCCAATAGCCACAACTTTTCTATCTTCTTGAGCTGATTTTTTTAAGTACGATTTGGAACTTTTTTCCCATTTTTTTGCTTCTAGCGGATGCAAGCCTACTGAATAATAAATTTCATGAAATTCATTCGATATTTTTTTTAACTTTGGAATCTCTGTTAATTCACAACAAGCATGGACTAATTTTTTAACACCCCTAGAACGCAATCTTAAAACGACATCATTAAGATCCTTATCAAAATTTTCAAATATTAAATGACAGTGAGAGTCTATGAGTTCAATATCGCTCATAATAATGCTCTACCTTTTTTACTTAGCGGTGAGAGTGGTTTTTACAAAATTGTTAATTTTTGATTTTTTATTAGCACCGTTATTTTTGTGAAGTATATTTTTTTTAACTGCTTTATCAATAAAGCTAAAGGCCTTATTAAGACTTGTTTTAATTGAATTTTCATTATCCTCATTAGGGTCTTTTTTATATTTTTCGCAATTTTCTAGAGTTTTTTTAGTCAAAGTCCTAACTGTTGATTTGTATGATTTATTTATTAGACGATTCCTTTCGGCAATTTGTATTCTCTTTTTTGCTGATTTGTTATTGGCCACAGAGTGTACATATTAAGAAGACCATCATCATAACAAATAAAATGACTACTAATCAATCATATATAATTTTAGAATATAACTAAATTGGGTTTTGAGCCTTTAATTTTGAAAAATTAAGAATATGAAGATCATAAAAAATAAAAAAGATGCTATCAAAGAATTAAAAAGGATTTCTACCCGAACTAATTCAGAAAACAACAACAAGATTAATGTAATTGTTGAAGAAATTCTTCAAGAGGTAAAAACTTATGGCGACATAGCCGTAGAAAAATATACCAAAAAATTTGATGGTTTTAATCCTAAACCTATGCAAGTAAAAGCAAGTGATTTAAGAGATGCATGGGATGAACTTGATAGCAATTTAAAAGGCTCACTTGAGGTGGCCCATAAAAGAATTAAAGAATTCCATAAAAAAGAAATTCCATCATCTTTTTCTATAGAGGGTGAACATGGTGATAAAGTCCAAAGGCGATGGAGACCCGTAAAAAATGCAGGTATTTACATCCCTGGAGGTAGAGCTTCGTATCCTAGTACTGTCTTAATGAATGCTATACCCGCAAAAGTAGCTGGAGTAGAGGAAATTATAATGGTATCTCCTGGAAATAAAGAAGGGAGAATAAATAAAACTGTTTTAGCTGCAGCTCATTTGTCGGGAATTAATAAAGTTTTTAGAATTGGAGGAGCTCAAGCAATTGGTGCTTTAGCGTTTGGCACAAATCAAATCAATAAAGTTGATGTGATTTCAGGTCCAGGAAATATCTACGTAACTACTGCCAAAAAACAAATTTATGGCTCTACAGGAATTGACTCCTTAGCTGGTCCAAGTGAAATATTAATTATTGCTGATGAAACAGCTCAAAGTACACACATAGCATCTGATTTACTAGCACAAGCAGAACATGATCCTTTGGCTTCTTCAATACTGCTAACTACATCAAAGGATCAGGCTAAAGAAGTTTTAGAAGATCTTTATAAAAAAATAGATGATCATCCAAGGAGAGAAATTTGCATGCAATCAATAGAAAATTGGGGATTAATTGTTATTTGCGAAAATCATGAATCATGTATCGAACTAAGCAATGAATTTGCTCCGGAGCACTTGGAAATTATAGCTTTTGAGGATAAAAAGATCCTTGAAGGTATAGAGAATGCAGGAGCAATATTTTTGGGGAAATGGACCCCAGAAGCTGTAGGAGATTATCTTGCTGGACCAAATCATACTTTACCGACATCAGGCAACTCCAGATTTAGCGGTTCTTTAGGAGTTGAAACTTTTATGAAAAATACTTCAATAATAGAGTTTAGCGAAAAAAGTTTAAAGCTTAACAGTCTTGATATTATTAATCTTGCTAAAAGTGAGGGCTTACATAGTCATGCTAATTCAATACAAATACGCTTAAAAGATTAGACAACTTTTGAAGGAGAATAAACAACTGGAATATTGTTTTCAACTTTACCAACTAATACCTTGTCTACAAGATCGACAAATAATCCATTTTCTAATACACCAGGAATATTATTAATAATCATTTCGATATTTTTTGGATTTTCAATACCAGAATTAAACAATACGTCTAATATTAAGTTTCCCTGATCAGTCACAACTGGACCTGCCTTTTTTTTAGCCATTCTTAAAGAAGAACTTGCATTCATTTCTGAAATCACTTCTTGAACTTGCTTCCAAGCATTTGGTAAAACTTCTACTGGTAAAGGGAAAGAATGATTTAAATTTTGAACCAGTTTAGTTTGGTCAACAACAATTAATAATTGATCAGCTTTAGATGCGACTAATTTTTCTCTAACATGGCAGGCTCCTCCTCCTTTTATTAATTGAAATCCTGGATCAACTTCATCTGCTCCATCAATAGCTAAATCAATTTGAGAAACTGAAGCTAAATCAATAAGTGGGATATTAAGTTCAAGAGCTAAGACTTCTGACTGAAAAGAAGTTGCAACACCTCTTATATTTTTCAATTTTCCAGAACTGATTTCATGAGCCAGACTTTTTATCATAAGCGCTGCTGTTGAACCAGATCCCAATCCTAGTATCATGTCATTCTTTACTTCATTAATAGCTGCATTGGCAACTATTTGTTTCATTTGAGTTTGTAAATCCAAAATCTTTTTTCCTAATTTATAGATTATTAAATTTCAATGGGTGATTTATGTCAAACCAGGGAGAGGTTCTGGCTTGATATTTATCTCTATCTCTTTATTGTCTCTCAAAACATTCAGGAGGAAAACTTTCCCTATCTGCGCTTTTTCTACCTCATCTAGGAGAGCTTTAGGTTCTTTTATAGAAATATTTTCTGCAGCTATTACTAAGTCACCTCTTTTTAAACCAGCTTTTTCAGCAGGACTATTGGGAATGACTGATTGAATTAATGCTCCATTTCTTTCTGGTAATTGAACTAGTGCATTAGGGTCTTGATTATGTTCTTTAGCAATTTTAGGATTCAAAGAAATCAATTGGACCCCTAAATATGGATGAATAACTTCACCGTTCTTAAGAAGTTGATCAGAAACATTTTTAGCTAAATTAATGGGTATTGCGAAACCCAGTCCTGCTCCAGGACCACTTCTAACCAAAGTATTGATTCCTATCACCTCACCATTTGAATTAACAAGTGGGCCTCCAGAATTCCCAGGATTTATTGCTGCATCAGTCTGTATAAGATCAAGCCTTTTATCTGAAAATCCAAGACTATTGATATCCCTATGAAGGCTACTTACAATTCCTAAGGTAACTGTTTTTTCGAGACCATAAGGAGTACCAAGAGCTATTGCCCAATCTCCAACCTCAAGATCTTCAGAATTTCCAAGTGGTGCAAAATCAGAATAAGTTGAATCTTCGATTTTTACTAAAGCTAGATCGGTCACTACATCTGTTCCTAATACTTGACCATCGCAAATAGTACCATTTGCCAAAGTTACTGAAACATTATCAACTCTCTCTACAACATGAGCATTTGTAAGGACTAGGCCATTTTCATTAATAATTACTCCAGAACCTTGACCTCTTTCTCTTTCAGGTGTAATTCCAGGGTCTCCAAGTAAGTCCCTCAATAAAGGATCAAGTAAGGTTGGATCAAATTGTTGCCTCTCTACCAATCGCTCAGTATCAATTTTTACAACTGCAGGACTAACATTTTTCACTGCATATGATACAAAATTGTGGTTTTCAGGAATAGTTAAAGCTAAAATTGCAGATTTTTGGGAGAAGTTAACAAAACAAAAGCAAAAAATAATGAAAATTTGAAATAAATTAACTAATTTAATCTTGAATATTTTCATTTATTGAATAACTTCTATATTTAACTAAAATCTACCTGAAGAAATATATTTTCGTTGTCTTTTTGTTTACATCCATAAAATAAAATTTTTTGAATTTTCTAAAATAAAAACTTTTTGATATGTGACAATAATTTTAGATAAATTTATGTAACTTAACTTGAATAAAGAAAACAAAATTAAACTGGAAATTCTCTTAAGAAAAATTGCCAGTGAATGGGATTTCGAAATCTGCAATTTAAACTTAGAAACCAATCATAATCCAATTAAAATAGTTATTACGATAAAAAAGAGTGATGGAAATGACATCACATTAGATGATTGTGCGCAATTTAATACTCCTGCGTCTGAAGAAATAGAAAAATCAAATCTTTTAAATTGTTCATATGTGTTAGAAATAAGTAGTCAAGGGGTCAGTGATGAATTAACCTCAGAGAGGGACTTCAAAACTTTTAAGGGTTTTCCAGTTAATGTTGAGTTAAACCAAAAGAATTCAAAAATAAAATTTCTGGATGGTTTACTTTATGAAAAGTCTAATGATTTTTTAGCCATTAACATAAAAGGTAAGATTAAAAAAATCCCCTTTGATGAAGTACTTAGGATTAGTCTTTCTACAATTAAAGATTAATTATTTTTCAACCATTATCCAATTACCCCATCATAGATGGCATTAGTTATTCTCCCCGGATTAAACAATCTTATTGATGATATTAGTGAGGAAAAAAAGTTACCTCCTAATGTTGTGGAAGCGGCCTTGCGCGAAGCTTTATTAAAAGGATACGAAAAATATAGAAAAACTTTTTATATCGGAATTAACTCAGATCCATTTGATGAAGAATATTTTAGTAATTTTGATGTTGGGTTAGATCTTGATGAAGAGGGTTACAGAATATTATCTAGTAAAATAATTGTTGATGAAGTTGAGAGTGAGGATCATCAAATATCTCTTCAAGAAGTTAAGCAAGTAGCTGATGATGCCCAAATAGGTGACACAGTTGTTTTAGACGTTACTCCAGAAAAAGAAGACTTTGGGCGAATGGCTGCTTCAACAACAAAACAAGTTTTAGCCCAGAAATTAAGAGATCAACAACGCAAAATGATTCAGGAGGAATTTGCAGACTTAGAGGATCCTGTTTTAACTGCAAGAGTTATAAGATTTGAAAGACAATCAGTAATTATGGGGGTAAGTTCGGGTATTGGCAGACCTGAAGTAGAGGCTGAGCTTCCCAAAAGGGATCAATTGCCAAATGATAATTACCGAGCAAATGCAACTTTCAAAGTTTTTTTAAAAGAAGTTAGCGAAATTGCTAGGAAAGGGCCACAACTTTTTGTAAGTAGAGCCAATGCTGGTTTAGTGGTTTATTTATTTGAAAATGAGGTTCCAGAAATTCAAGAAGGCACCGTAAAAATTGTCGCTGTTTCAAGAGAAGCGAACCCTCCCTCAAGAGCAGTTGGGCCGAGAACAAAAGTAGCTGTTGATAGTGTCGAAAAAGAAGTTGATCCTGTTGGTGCTTGTATTGGAGCTAGAGGGGCAAGAATTCAACAAGTAGTTAATGAATTAAGAGGCGAAAAAATTGATGTCATAAAATGGTCATCAGATCCAATACAATACATCTTAAATTCTTTAAGTCCTGCCAAAGTTGATTTAGTAAGATTAGTTGACCCTGAAGGTCAACATGCGCATGTTTTGGTTCCACCTGACCAGTTGAGTCTTGCAATTGGTAGGGAAGGGCAAAATGTCAGACTCGCAGCAAGATTAACTGGCTGGAAAATTGATGTTAAAAACTCTCATGAATATGATCAAGAAGCAGAGGATGCAGCAGTCTCTGAATTAATCATTCAAAGGGAAGATGAAGAGAACCTCCAGCGAGAAGCCGAACTAAGATTAGAAGCAGAGCAAGCTGAGCGAGCCGCAGAGGACGCAAGATTAAGGGAACTTTATCCCCTTCCTGAGGATAATCAAGAATATGGAGAAGAACAATACGAAGAAGAATCCTCTCTTGGTAATGATCAATCAGAGACAGTTCAAGATAATGAAATTTCTGCTAAAGAGGAGAGAACACGGTGACACTACAAACCCCTGTTATGCGTATGTGCATTTCATGCAGGAAACCATATGACAGGAAAAATCTTATAAAGATTACCAAAGATCAAAAGCAAGGCATAGTGTTTCAAAAAGGTATGGGGCGTTCAGCTTACATTTGCAAGTCAAAAAAATGTTATTTGGATTCCAAAATCAAAAAAAAGATTCAAAAAGCTTTAAAAACAAATTTAAATCCGGAATTTTTTGATATTTTTGAAAAAGAAATTGCAAGCTATAATGACTATTCCAATAAGGGAATATAATTAAATTAAAATCTTTAATTTTAAAAGCGTAAAAATCAGATTAAATGACTATCAGCGATAAAATCAGAATTTACGAACTTTCCAGAGACTTAAATCTGGAAAATAAGGATATATTGGACGCTGCCCAAAAACTTTCAATTTCAGTAAAAAGCCATAGTAGTTCTATTTCTGCAGAAGATGCAAAAAAAATTAAAAATCTCATTAATAACAAAACTTCAGATAAAAAAATAGTTTCCATTAATAAACCTTCTGTCAAAAAAGAAACTTTCAATCAAAACATAGGCAATCAACCACCTGTCATCTTTTCTAAAGAAGGAAAATCCCTCAAAGACGATCCAAACAAAAAACCGTTATTGATAAAACCTCTAAATAAGCCTGATAGTCGAAAAACGAATGCTAATCAACCTAAAAATCCGATCAAACCTAACATTGTTAACAGTACACAATCTCAATCAAATCTTCGAAATCAGAACTTTAAAAATATATCACCACAAAACTCTAACCAAGATAAACAAACTTTCTCTAATAACAAAAATTCACCTATCAAAAACCTGGCAAAACCACCTATTCAACTAATTGAAAAGCCTAAAAATTTAACTAATAATTCTGAATCTAATGAATCAAAAAAGAACATCAACAACTCTTTAGGCAGAAGACAACTATCAGAGAAATCTGATCAAAATGGTATCAACTCTAATTCAAGAAATTTTAATAAAAGAAAAAATACTCCTGAACTAGTAGGCGCCCCAATTAGAAGAGATGATCCAAAAATAAACCCTAATAAACAAAATAATAACAACCAAAACGTTTCTTTAAAACAATCCATCCCCAACAAACCTGGCACTCCCAACAGACCTGGCGCTCCCAATAGACCTGGTTCTCCCAATAGGTCTGGTTATTCAAATAGAAGCGGTACTCCCAACAGGCCTGGTTATCCAAACAGGCCTGGTTCTCCCAATAGACCTGGCTATTCGAATAGAAGCGGTACTTCAACCAGACCTGGTTCTCCCAATAGGTCTGGTTATTCGAATAGAAGCGGTACTCCCAACAGGCCTGGTGGGAATTTCACACAAGGAAGTTCTGTTAAACAGTCTCAATTTAATAGGCCTGGTTCTAAATTTAATGCTCAAAAGTCCTCAGGGATTAGGAAACCAGTAGCACCTAGTGAACTGTTGCAACTTCAAAAAACTAATAAATCTGATAAAGACAAGCAAGGTTTAAAGAAAAACGAAAAACAAAATATTGAATCACCAAAACAGAAGGTAAAAGCTCCTAATGTTCGTCCAAATGCTGCTCCGAGTTCCAAAAAACCACAGAATAGAACTTTTTCAAATAATTCAAAAAAACCAGGAAGAACAGATTGGGATGATAGTGCAAAACTTGAAGCATTAAGAAATAAAAATCCCCAGAAGCAAAGACAGAAGGTTCATATTATAGGGGAGAATGATGATTCATTGACATCTGAGACCAGTGGATACTCAGGTGAAAAAATATCAATATTATCAGCAAGTTTGGCGCGTCCAAAGAAAGAAAAGTCTGATGAAAATAAATCTCAAAAATCTATAAAACAAAAACAATTTAAGAAGAAAAAAGAGACTACCAGACAAAGACAAAAAAGAAGAGCTATGGAATTGAAAGCTGCAAAAGAGGCAAAACAAGTAAGACCTGAGATGATAATTATTCCTGAAGATAATTTAACAGTTCAAGAGTTAGCAGATAAATTAAGTCTTGAAAGTTCTGAAATAATCAAATCACTTTTCTTTAAAGGAATAACGGCAACTGTAACTCAATCACTTGATCTTGCAACTATTGAAACAGTTGCAGAAGAATTTGGAGTACCTGTTTTACAAGATGATATTCAAGAAGCTGCTGAGAAAACAGTAGATATGATTGAATCTGATGATATTGATAGTCTTATAAAAAGGCCACCTGTTATTACAGTCATGGGGCATGTAGATCATGGCAAAACTAGTCTTTTAGATTCCATTAGAGAATCCAGAGTAGCTTCAGGAGAAGCAGGAGGGATAACTCAACATATAGGAGCTTATCAAGTTGAATTCGAACATGAATCTAAAAAGAGAAAATTAACTTTTCTTGATACCCCTGGTCATGAAGCCTTTACGGCAATGAGAGCAAGGGGTACAAAAGTTACCGATGTAGCTGTTCTTGTAGTAGCTGCAGATGATGGTTGTCGACCTCAAACAATTGAGGCCATTAGTCATGCAAGAGCTGCAAAAGTACCAATTGTTGTTGCAATAAATAAAATTGATAAAGAAGGGGCATCTCCAGAAAGAGTTAAACAGGAACTATCTGAAAAAGATTTAATTGCTGAAGATTGGGGAGGAGACATAGTGATGGTACCAGTAAGTGCAATTAAAAAACAAAATATCGATAAATTACTCGAAATGATTTTATTAGTTTCAGAAGTTGAAGATCTACAAGCTAACCCTGATAGATCTGCCAAAGGTACAGTAATTGAAGCCCACTTAGATAAAGCAAAAGGTCCTGTAGCTACATTATTAGTACAAAATGGTACTTTAAAATCTGGTGATGTGTTGGCTGCAGGTTCAGTCCTCGGGAAAATTAGAGCTATGGTTGATGAGCATGGCAATAGAATCAAAGAAGCAGGACCATCATTTCCAGTTGAAGCATTGGGATTTAGTGAAGTACCAACAGCAGGAGATGAATTTGAAGTCTACTCCGACGAAAAAACTGCTCGAGCGATAGTCGGAGACAGAGCCACTAATGATAGAGCTACGAAACTAGCTCAGCAAATGGCCTCTAGAAGAGTGAGCCTATCATCTTTATCAACTCAAGCAAATGATGGGGAATTAAAAGAGTTAAACTTAATTCTTAAAGCTGATGTTCAAGGTAGTGTTGAAGCGATATTGGGATCACTAGAACAATTACCTAAAAATGAAGTACAAGTAAGAGTTCTTTTCTCTGCTCCAGGAGAAATAACTGAAACAGATATAGATCTTGCAGCTGCATCAGGATCAGTAATTATTGGTTTTAACACCTCATTAGCGTCTGGAGCAAAAAGAGCAGCTGATGCAAATAATGTTGATATAAGAGAATATGAGGTAATTTATAAACTCTTAGAAGATATTCAGTTAGCGATGGAAGGTTTACTTGAACCCGATCTTGTGGAAGAGTCATTAGGTAAAGCCGAAGTTCGAGCAACATTTGCAGTAGGCAAAGGAGCTATTGCAGGCTGTTATATACAAACTGGCAAATTACAGCGCAACTGTTCTCTTAGAATTATTAGATCAGATCAAGTAATTTTTGAGGGTAATTTAGACTCTCTAAAAAGGTCTAAAGATGATGTAAAAGAAGTCAATACTGGATTTGAATGTGGAGTTGGTTGCGATAAGTTTTCTTCTTGGATTGAGGGAGACATAATCGAAGCATTTAAATTTGTTACTAAAAAAAGGACATTAACTCAATAGTTAAATACATAAGAAGTTAAATATTTAAATATTTAACTTCTTAATCATTATTTCTATCAACAAATAATAAAGTAGGAAATAGTATACAAGCACCTAATTGTATGAGAAGGTTATTTTGCTGTAATTCACTTCCGCTTGCAATTTTGGAAAACATTATTAGAAGCCCCAAAAATGCCGAACCGCTAAATGCTATCCATAATACCCTCCTCAATCCCTTGAAAGGAGTTTGGGATTCCTTTAATAATTTCTTTTTTAATTCAGGGTCTATTTTTGGCATAAATTCTCTATATTATAAGATTAATTGTAAATTAAAATAGAAATTTTTTAATACTGTCGATATAGCTCAGCGGTAGAGCAAATGTCTCGTAAACAGTTAGTCATTGGTTCAATTCCAATTATCGGCATTATAAAAGGACACAAAAAAAAATAATGATTCAAATAATTTTAAAATTAAAAAATTTTTTTAAACTTTTTATTTTTATTCCTCTTATATTTTATTTTGGCAAAAGAAGTTACGTTGCTTATGATGAGGGGTTTTATGCCCTACAGGCTAGATGGATATTGGATAAAGGAAACTGGACCATTCCTCTTTGGTGGGATGAGTATATTTTAGATAGGACAATAGGATTACAGTTTTTAATTGCAAAGTCACAAGACATTTTCGGAAGAAATATGTTTTCCGCCTATCTTCCTACAACAGCTGCTGCAATATTGATGTTGTTCATCACTTACAAATTACATGAAGAATTTTTTAATAAAAAATATGCAATTATTTCTCCACTCATACTTTCTACTACATATCTATGGTTTGACCACTCACACTTAGCCACTCAAGATATTATTTATTCATGTTTAGTAACCATTGGAGTATTTTCTTTAGTCAAAATAAAAAATATAAATAACAGATTATTTATTCTGATTTTTGGTATTTGGATTGGTTTATCTTTTATGATGAAAACTTTTCTCGTTATAGTTCCTCTACTTTCACTCCTTCCATATCTATATACAAAAAAATATATTTTATTGAGTAAATTCTTTTGGATTGGCCTACTTATTGGATTTTTTCCATATTTATTTTGGGCTTTATCTATTGATCCTTATCTTGAGAAAAATATTATTTTTTATTTAGTTGAAAAGTTTAACACTCTTTCTAATAAAAATATCTTTACAAACCCTTTCTATTATTACTTTTGGAATATTCCTACAACATTCCTACCTTGGAGTATTCTTGCAATTATCGGGATAATATGCAATTTTCGTGAAGGGAAAGAAAAAAAATATATACTTTCACTTTTCCCCTTAATATTGATAATAATTCTAAGTACTTTTTCTACGAAAACGCCCTATTATACTTTACAGATCTCATCTATTTTTACACTAAATACTTTTGAAGGAATAAAATTTATATTTAATTCAAAAAAATATAAATCATTTTTTATATTAATTACCTCCAAAATAATTCCATTATTTTTAGTTACTTTAGCTTTAGTATATTATTTTTTCTTTAAAAATATAAGCAACTTTAATTTTAAGGAGAATACATGTATAATCCTTGGACTATTATTTTTTGGACTATCTTGGTCATTCATAAAATATAAAAACTCATTCAAAGAAATATTAATAACTCTTATAATTGGTCCTTACTTATTAACTTCATTTCTTTTACAATCAGGATTATTCACTGACAGATCAAGAGAACTAAGAGAAAATATGGAGTACGTAGCGTCACTAGATTTAGTAAAAAATCAACCGATAAATGTTGATAAAGAAGGAATAAACAATTCACTATCTCTATCAAAAATCATAAGAATTTCATTATTAACTCCTCAACTAGGTGAAGGTTTACAGAGTATTGATCAATTAAACAAAACAGAGTTAGCTTGGACAACTGAATTTAAAGAAACAAAAAACAACAAAAATTCTTATGAAGTTATATATAAAAATGATATTTTAAAACCATGGAAATTAGTTTTAAAAAAGTAATGAAATCTGTTAATACATGGAATTTGACAAATAATAAACTTCATCAATTATTTAAAAGTAATAACGAATTCATTTCAATTAAAGTCAGGGGTAATACTTGGGAGCCAATAGTTAGATGGTTAAAATTTGATTCGAGAATTTTTAGAGAAACTACTAGAAAAGCAAGAATAACTTTATGCGATATTGAATCTTTAGCAGAAATATATAACTATAGATCAATTAGATGGAAAGCAAAAAAATTAACTCCTTTACCAACTAAACTAATTCCACAATCTTTAAAAAATATTTTCCGTAAACTGCCAATTATTAAACAACTTGCTTATGAATTAGAAATAGTTTTTTATAAATATTGTGAAAATATTTCTGATAATTTAATTTCAATAGTAATCCCTGCTCGAAATGAAGCTGGTAATAAAGAACTTTTAATAAACGCATTAAATAAATTTAAAAGAATACCCAAAAAATTAGAAATTATATTTGTTGAAGGGAATAGTAACGATAATACATATGAAATACTTGAAGAGTTAAAAGAAAATTTCTCAAATCATTTCAAAATAACTCTTTTAAAACAAACTGCTAAAGGGAAGAAAAACGCAGTTGTAGAGGGATTTAATATTTCTTTGGGCGAAACCCTAGCCATAATTGATAGTGATTTTACTGTTGATATTGATGACAGTATTGCAGCTATCATGGAATCAACTAAAAATGAAAACATCTTAATTAATTGTGCCCGCACAACTTTCCCTATGGAAAAAGATGCAATGAGATGGGCGAATTACATAGGAAATAGACTCTTCGCAATATTTTTATCAATTCTCATAAATAAGCCGGTATCAGATTCACTTTGTGGGACAAAAGTTTTTTCAAGAAAATTCTTTAAACTTATGAAGCAAAATGGAAGTTGGGATTCCAAGTCGGACCCCTTTGGAGACTTCACAATAATTTTTGAAGCAGCAAATAATAATATTAAAATACTTAATTACCCTGTTAGATACTATGCTAGAAAATCTGGAGCACCAAATATATCTAGATGGATTGATGGATTAAAACTCCTCAAAGTTTGCTGGATTTATATGATTTCTGATATTTAAATTAAAATAAATTGACAGCTGTTTTTTCTAAAGATTTTTAATTTCACCAAATTAGTAATAAAATAGTTAGATTCTTATTGAAAGTTAATTAAAAATTCATGGCATGAATTTTAATTTTGAGTCCAAAAAATTAAATAGAAAAAATTTCCACAGAAAACATTTTGGGAAAATACTTACTGTAAGACTTCCGTGCAATCCAATATTTCCAATAGGTCCTATTTACTTAGCAGATCATATTCATAAATGTTTCCCATCTATAGAGCAGCAATTTATTGATTTAGCAATAATTCCATCCAATTTAGTTTCTAAATATTTGAATAGAAAAATTGATCAATTTAGACCCCATCTTATTATTTTTTCATGGAGAGATATACAAATTTATGCGCCTGTAGATGGCAGAAGCGGAAACCCATTGCAAAACTCTTTTGAGGTTTTCTATTCAAATAATATCTTTAAAAAAATTAGGGGTTCTTGGGGAGGATTAAAGTTAATTGCATCTCATTATGGAGAAATATACAGAAACACTTCTTTAGTCAAAATGGGACTTAAAAGAGCACAAAAATATAATAAAGATATAAGAGTAATTTTAGGAGGAGGCGCTGTTAGTGTTTTTTATGAACAATTAGGAAGTCTACTTCCAAAGGGAACTGTAATTTCTGTTGGAGAAGGAGAAAATCTCATAGAGAAAATAATTAATAATGATTCAATAGATGAAGAAAGATGTTATCTCGCTGGTCAAAAACCCCGTAACAAATTAATACATGAACAACCTACAGGCATTATTAAAACTGCATGCAACTATGAATACATTAGATCCATATGGCCAGATTTTGATTGGTATATAGATAGTGGAGATTACTATGTAGGGGTACAAACAAAAAGAGGATGTCCTCATAATTGTTGTTTTTGTGTTTATACAGTTGTAGAAGGCAAGAAGGTTCGTGTTAATCCTATTAAAGAAGTAATCCAAGAGATGAAGCAATTATATGATCTTGGAGTAAGAGGATTTTGGTTTACAGATGCGCAGTTTATTCCAGCCAAAAGAAATATCGAAGATGCAAAAACACTTTTACGAGCGATCAAAGACCAAGGCTGGGACGATATTAATTGGGCTGCATACATTAGAGCAGATAATATTGATTCTGACCTTGCTCAGCTTATGGTAGATACAGGTATGAGTTATTTTGAAATAGGTATCACTTCAGGATCACAAGAACTAGTTAGAAAAATGAGGTTAGCATATGACCTTGAAACAGTATTAAATAACTGCAGAATGCTTGTCAAATCAGGTTTCAAGAACCATGTTTCCGTGAATTATTCATTTAATGTTTTTGATGAAACGCCAAGCACCATAAGACAAACAATTGCTTATCATAGAGAATTAGAAAATATTTTTGGAAAAGGCTTAGTTGATCCAGCTATATTCTTTATAGGTTTACAACCTCATACTCTTCTTGAGAAGTATGCTTTAGATCATAAAATTTTGAAGCCAAATTATAATCCAATGAGCATGATGCCTTGGACAGCAAGAAAACTTCTTTGGAATCCAGGCTCTCTAGGGAAAAAACTTGGTCAAGTTTGTCTTGAGGCTTTTGACAATAAAGAAGATGAATTTGGTAAAACAGTCATAAATATTCTTGAGAGGGAATATGGTAGATCTTCATTAAAAGAATCCTTAAAAGTTCGTCCTTTATCGGAAAGAAAATTAGCTCATTCAAAATAATTAAATTTGACTCTTATTAGTCCTCTTTCTCAATTGAACTAGAAATTCCTTTAGATTTTAAAGATTCAGAATAGAATTCTGCTGGCTCTAGATCACAAACAATTACCAATCCTAAGCCAGTATTGTGAGCTTCTAACATTATTGAAATAGCATCTTGTTCACTTAATTGAGGGACAACTTCTCTAAGTGAAATAGTGACATACTCCATAGAATTAACTGGATCATTATGAAGTAAAACCTTATATTTGGGAGATTTATTTTTTATTTCAGCAGGCTTTTTTTCAATCACTGCTGAATTATTACTTACGCTTTGTTCTAATTTTATAGATTGCATTAAATTCATAAATCAAATGATAATAACGATTATATATTAATTATTCTTTCCATTGCATCAATAACATTCGTTCGTGAGTTAAATGCTGACAAACGAAAATAACCTTCTCCTGATAGTCCAAATCCGCTTCCAGGTGTACCCACCACATTAACTGTTTGCAAAAGGAAATCAAAAAAGTTCCAAGATGTCATTTGATCAGGAACTTTAATCCAAATATAGGGTGCATTTTCCCCACCATAAACTTTATATCCTGCAGTCTGAAGTTTATTTTTCATAATTTTTGCATTTTCCATATAAAAGTCAATTAAATCTTTAACCTCTTTCTTTCCTTCAGTAGAATACACAGCCTCTGCCCCTCTTTGCACGATATAACTTACACCATTAAATTTTGTAGATTGTCGCCTATTCCAAAGAGACCATAACTTTATTTCTTCGTTTGTTGAACTGTAACCTATAAGGTTTTTAGGTATTACAGTGTATGCACATCTTACTCCGGTAAATCCTGCATTCTTTGAAAAAGATCTAAATTCAATAGCACAATCCTTTCCTCCCTCAATTTCATATATTGAATGAGGTATATCCTTATCTTGAATAAATGCTTCATAAGCAGCATCAAATAATATTAAAGATTTGTTTTGAAGAGCATAGTCAACCCACCTTTTCAACTCTTCTTTAGTGATAGTTGCTCCAGTAGGATTATTTGGAAAACAAAGATACAAAATGTCAACTTTATTTTTAGGAAGTTCTGGCAAAAAGTTATTTTCCTCGTTTATTGCGAGATATGTCAACCCTTGATAAGTACCATTTTCACAAACATCTCCAGTCCTTCCTGTCATAACGTTACTATCAACATAGACAGGGTATACAGGATCTGTTACGGCAATTGAATTATTTTTGCCAAGAATATCTAAAATATTACTACTGTCGCATTTAGAACCATCTGAAACAAAAATTTCTTCGGGTAAAATTTTACAACCTCTTGATATAAAATCATTCTCAGATATTTTTTCTCTAAGCCAAGAATAACCCTGTTCTGGTCCATAACCCCTAAAACCTTCAGTTGTTCCCATATCATTTAAAGCTTTACCCATGGCATCTCTGCAGGCTTTAGGTAATGGTTCTGTTACATCTCCGATACCAAGCTTAATTATGTTAGAACTCTTATTTGATAAAGAATATAATTTTAATCTTTTAGCTATTTCAGGAAATAAATAACCTGCTTTGAGTTTTAAATAATTTTCGTTTACTTGGATCACTTAAAGAAAAAGAATAATCATTATAAGGATAATGGATCATAGTGCTTTAGTGGTAATTAAGTGTTAAAATTATGCTAGTTATGATTAACTTAAGAAATAATCATAGCTATGAATTCAATTTCAAATAATTTGAAAATCGTCCAAAAATTTAAAAATAGCATTACCAAAATGCTATCAACTTTAATTTTAAAAAGTAATAATACTAGCTATAAACTATTTTTTTCTTAAAAGATAAAATTTAACTCTTTAATTTAGATGATTTTCAAAAGTCAAACCATTAGGAATCAACTATATGTCTCAGCAAATTATCATCGCGGAGCAGGTTCGAATAGCAGCTCTTCTCACAGATAATCGAGTTGATGAATTAATCGTCGCACAAGGTCAATATCAAATTGGCGATATATTTTTAGGAACAGTTGAAAATGTTCTTCCTGGAATTGATGCAGCTTTCATAAATATTGATGAAAGTGATAAAAATGGATTTATCCATGTATCTGATCTAGGCCCATTAAGACTCAAAAAAGGAGTATATGGAATAACCGAACTACTAGAACCAAAGCAAAAAGTACTAGTACAAGTAATAAAGGAACCCACAGGATCTAAGGGACCTAGACTCACAGGTAGTATTTCAATCCCAGGAAAGTACACAATATTGCAGCCATATGGTCAAGGAGTAAATATTTCTAGAAAAATAAATACAGAAACGGAAAGAAGTCGTTTAAAAGCTCTTGGGGTTTTAATAAAACCACCTAGTACAGGTTTACTATTTAGGACAGAGGCCGAAAAAATTAAAGAAGAACTTCTTATTGAAGATTTAGAAAATTTAATTCAACAATGGGAGAATATTCTAAAAGTTTCTGAAACTTCAAATCCACCAAATTTAATAAAAAGAGATGATGATTTTTCTCTTAAGATTTTGAGAGACTATATTAAATTAACAACTAAAAACTTAATAATTGATAGTAAATTTTCAGTTGAAAGGGCAAAAGACTTTTTAAGAAATTTTGAATCAAATGTAGATATTGAATTTCACGATAACGATCTAAATCAACATATCTTAGAAAAGTATGAAATTAAAAAAACAATTCAAAAAGCTCTGCAACCGAGAGTAGATCTTCCCTCAGGAGGCTATATAATAATTGAACCAACTGAAGCTTTGACTGTAATTGATGTAAACTCAGGATCATTTACAAGATCTGCCAACTCGAGACAGACTGTTTTGTGGACAAATTGTGAAGCAGCAGTTGAGATCTCAAGACAAATGAAATTAAGAAATATTGGTGGAGTTATTGTAGTTGATTTTATTGATATGGAATCTAGAAGAGATCAATTCCAGTTACTTGAACATTTTACTTCAGCTATAAAAGATGATTCTGCAAGGCCTCAGATAGCACAGCTTACCGAATTGGGTCTAGTTGAATTAACTAGAAAAAGACAAGGTCAAAATATATATGAATTATTCGGTAAAAAATGTTCTACTTGCGATGGTACAGGCCATATAGAAATTCCACTTGATTATGAGATTTCTAATCTTCAAATAAAAAACATTGAAGAAAACCCTAATAAATCAAAGAGTATAAAATCTGAAGATTCAGATGCTTTTCAATCAACCCATAAGGAGGAAACAATAATTGAAAAGGAATTCCTTAATACAAAAAACTTAGATAAGGAGAATTCTTCTAATAAAAAAGAAAATGATAATAATGATTTGAACATATTAAATCCAAAAGAAAAAAACATAATAAATGTTGAACTTACTAATGATGAAAAAATTGTTTTCAGTCAATTAGGTATTAATCCACTAATAAAGTTAGGTAAAGAATATCTTACTAGCAATAATTTTGTCCGTTTAAAAGATAATAATAAAGACAAAGAAAGTACTATAAAGAATAAGAAATCAAAATCAAATCAAGTAAAAAAAATTTCAAAGTCTAAAGATTCAGTAGCGATTGAAAGTAATATTGAGAAATATACAAATTCTAAGGATAAATCAACAAAAAAAACTTATGAGAATGAAGAAGTTATATTTTTAGATAAGAAGGATGAAATTGAACTTACAGATGACATAAATAATGCAAGAAAAAAAAGAAGAAGATCTTCAGCAAGTATTGAATAAAATATTCGAAGTTGGAATAGATGAAGTAGGAAGAGGAGCAGTTTTTGGTCCTGTTTTCTCAGCAGTTGTTGTGTTAACTGAAAAAAATAAATATATCCTAAAACAAGTTGGGGTGATGGATAGTAAAAAATTAACTCCCAAAAGAAGAAAATTACTTTTGCCCAAAATTTTATTACTTTGTTCAGATTATGGCGTTGGACAATCCTCCACCAGAGAAATCGATAAGCTCGGCATCAGAGTTGCAACAGAACTATCAATGATAAGAGCTTTAAAAAAACTAAAAGAAAAACCTTCTGAACTAATAATTGATGGGCCCTTACTGTTAAGGCCATGGGAAGGAATTCAAAAAAATATAGTATCTGGAGACTCGAAATTTACCGCCATAGCTTCAGCAAGCATCATTGCAAAGGTTTCTCGCGACAAACTAATGGAAAGGTTAGACAAAAAATACTCAGGATACGCAATATTTAAAAATAAAGGTTATGGAACCCAAGAGCATCTCTCAATTATTAAAGAAAATGGAATAACTAATCTTCATAGGAAAAGTTTTTTAAGAAAATCAAATATTATTTAATTCACACCACTCTAAAAAGTCTTTAACTAATTGCTGTTGAACTCTCGATTTTATACCCAATAAAATGCCATTTAAAACCGAATGACCAGTAGATTCCAGAATTTTCCTTGGTACCAGCTTTAATAAAGGAGGTTGGCTTACAGACACCCCCAAAAGCGCCTCTCCTTCTAATCCAATATCAGTTGCTTCTAAATAGGCTTTCAAAACAAGGTTAAAGTCATCTACAATCCCTAAACCATCCAATGTACTATCAAGAGCGCTCATTCTTAAAATCCCATCTTTATTCTCTACCGCAATTGAAACAACAGGGTTAATATCTAATTGAAAAACCTTAAAACTTGTTACTGTATACTTATATCTACCTTCCCCTTCAGATACTAATTTTTTGGAGTCTAGCATTGCTCCCACAACTCTTTCTTCTTCCAAAAGATATTTAGAAAGATATTCTTTATTTCGTTTTACAGAAAGCTTTAATTTCTGTTTAGCATCAAAAGACAATAGCATTTTCTATTGTCCTCCAATGCTTATTTGATCTCTTTTTTTCTTACATTTAATCATGCGCAAACAAGTTGCATATTTAGGTCCTAAAGGGACATACGCAGAAAAAGCAGCTCATATATTATCAAAGCTTGCCAATTTTCAGGCTCCTATATTTGTACCATGTAATGGGCTACATGCGGTCATTAAATCGATAGCCTACAACAATTGTGATTCTGCTGTAGTTCCTATTGAAAATTCTGTAGAAGGCGGAGTTACAGCTACCCTAGATGCTCTTTGGAAATTTCCAGATATATTTATCAATAAAGCAATTGTTTTACCCATTAAACATGCATTAATTAGTGATGGAGAACTCTCAATTATTTCAGAAGTATTATCTCATCCCCAAGCATTAGCTCAATGTTCAGAATGGTTATCAGAGAATCTTCCAAATGCAATCCCTCTTCCAACAAATTCAACATCAGAAGCTGTCAATATGGTAAAAGGGAGTAAGTTCAGAGCTGCTATCGGTTCAAAATCATTAATTGAAATTGAAGGACTTAAAGAATTAGCCTTTCCAATTAATGATGTTCCAGGAAATTGTACAAGATTTGTATTGTTGAGCAAAGAACCTAATTCTGATCCATCTAATATTGCCAGTTTTGCTTTCTCATTAATCTCTAACCAACCTGGTGCTTTACTCAAAGCTATTAATTATATTGCAGATTTTGGATTTAATATGAGTAAAATTGAATCTAGGCCTTCTAAAAGAGAGTTAGGCGAATATATAATTTATATTGATTTAGAAATAAATAATCAGAATAATATTAAAAATTTTCTTGATTTAAAGGATAATTTAAAACCCTTGTGTAAGAACTTTGTAGACTTTGGCAGTTATTTTTCTGAAGATGTTGAATTAGATTAATTTATCCTCTACATTTATAAACTCCAAACTCCATCAAACCTTTTCTAAATGCCCAATTCATTAGGAGTATTGTCGGAATCTCTCTAATGGACTTTATTACTGCTAAAGGACCAAGAGACAAAATAGCAGTGGGTCTTCGAATACCTTCAATAATGGAGTCATACCAAGAAGGATTAGTATAAGAATTCCAATTTTCAGAAATAACTCTTCCTGCACTATTTTTATTAGTTCTTAGAATATTAGCGAATTCATTAATACTAATAAAATTGGGATGTACCCACTGTTCCAGTAATTGTTTAAGAACTAACTTCTCAAAAAAAGATGGAGGGTATGATCTAAGATCTCTTGAATTCCAATCCGCCAATGCAAGATAACCCCCAGGTCTCAAAGTTCTCAGCATTTCATCTGCAAACTTAGCTTTATCATTCATGTGTGCACCAGCCTCAACACTCCAAACCGCATCAAATGCTCCATCTTCAAATTGCAAATCTAAAGCATCCATAACTTGGAAATTGCAATTAAGTTCAAAAGGAGTAAGTTCTCTTGCTCTTTTAACTTGAGCGGGACTAATTGTTATTCCAGTAACATTAAAACCATAATATTTTGCAAGAATCCTAGAACTTCCTCCTATTCCACAACCTACATCAAGAATCCTTGAACCTTTTGGCAATTTATCCAAACCACTCCACTTTACTAACTCATGCACAAACTGAACCTTAGCCTTTCTAAAATCAATATTTTTTTCTTCTAAGGGATAAAAGCCCAAATGTATATGCTCTCCCCACAATCTCTCAAGTAATTTATCTTGAGTCCAAGAATCATATGCCGATGCCACAGTATCGGAAGAAATAAATTTTCTAGCATTAATTCTCCATAGGAGAGATAAAGATAAAAGAACTAAAACCAGTAAAAAAAAAATTAGGGTTAATTCAAGCATTTAATTTTCTTTTATATCAGGAAAACTTTCCTTCAAGGCAGTTCTTGCTGCAAGTTGTTTTCTTGTATGGTCGAGCATTTCATATTCTCTTTGCAAACGAGTATAAGTATTTCTTTCTTCTAAAAGTCTTTGTTGCTCATCCGCAACAGGTCCACCCAAGTGCGCTCCAATCCAAAATGATAATTCCATGGGATTATTAGGTAATTTATCGGGTAAATTTTTCTTGGTATTTGTCAATTTACCAGTTAGATTAATAACGTCACTAAGTGCTTCAGTAACTGAATCTTTTAGTGAATCTAATTTTTGAAAGTTATCAATATTATCATCACTAATCCAACTCACCATTGCTGAACAAAATGGTGTTGAACGAATGATTTCTAGGACTTGAAATCTTTGTTGTCCAAGAGTAACAATATTACTTCTACCATCATTTGCAGTTTGATGTTTGATTATTTGGGCACAGCAGCCGACATTCGCCATACTTTTAGAAGTTGGATCCCACTTTACGACTCCAAACATAGAATCGGTCTCTAGGACAGATTGAAGCATTATTCTGTATCTCGATTCAAAGATGTGTAAAGGCAACACCTCTTGAGGAAAAAGGACTACTTCTGGCAAAGGAAATAAAGGTAATTCCCTTACTGAGAGCTCTCCCATCTAAACCTCATATATAACTTTTATCTTAATCAATTTAAGTCGTTTTTGGGATTTCTTATAGTTTAACTTCTATATCTACACCACTAGGAAGATCTAACTTCATTAAAGCATCAATAGTTTTTGCGGAAGGACTATAAATATCAATTATTCTTCGATGAGTTCTTGTTTCAAAATGTTCTCTAGAATCTTTATCAACATGAGGTGACCTTAGGACACAATAGATCTTCCTTTTTGTAGGTAAAGGAATTGGACCTATTGCCGAAGCAGATGTTGTATCAGCAGTCTGAATTATTTTATCGCAAGATAAGTCAAGCATTCTTCTATCAAATGCTTTGAGTCTTATTCTTATTTTTTGTTGTGCAATTGATGCGGTCATAATTTCAAATAATCTCTAGTGTAGGGTCATTAATTAACAATGACCCTTATTCATTAACTAGTTTAAGTGATTGAGGTTTGATTCTTAAAATGCAAATAAATTATTTGAGAATTTTAGAAACAACTCCAGCACCAATAGTACGTCCGCCTTCGCGGATTGCAAAGCGCATACCTTGTTCAATAGCTACTGGACAAATCAATTCTCCAGTCATCTTAATTCTGTCGCCAGGCATAACCATTTCAACATTAGAACCATCATCAGAGGTAAATGCTGTGATTTGACCCGTTACATCAGTTGTTCTGATATAAAACTGGGGTCTATATCCTGCGAAGAAAGGTGTATGTCTTCCGCCTTCCTCTTTCTTAAGAACATAAACTTCTCCTTCAAACTGAGTATGAGGAGTAATTGATCCTTTCTTCACGAGAACCATTCCTCTTTCTATATCCTCTTTCTGAACACCACGTAAAAGTAGACCAACATTATCGCCAGCCATACCTTCATCAAGAAGTTTACGGAACATTTCAACACCAGTAACAGTTGTTAGTCTTGTGTCTCTTATTCCAACTATTTCTACTTCTTCTCCAACCTTAACTTTACCTCTTTCAATTCTTCCAGTAGCTACAGTTCCTCTACCTGTAATAGAGAAAACATCTTCAACTGCCATCAAGAATGGTTTATCTACCTCTCTTTCAGGTTCAGGGATACTAGCATCAACTGCTTTCATTAATTCTTCAATTTTTGATTCCCAAGTAGAATCGCCTTCAAGAGCTTTTAAACCAGAGACTTGAACTATAGGAATATCATCCCCAGGGAAGTCATAACTATCTAATAGTTCTCGGATTTCCATTTCAACAAGTTCAATAATCTCTTCATCATCGACCATATCGCACTTATTGAGAGCAACTACAAGAGCGGGAACTCCAACCTGTTTAGCTAGAAGAATGTGCTCTTTTGTTTGGGCCATAGGGCCATCTGTAGCTGCACAAACAAGAATAGCTCCGTCCATTTGGGCGGCTCCGGTAATCATGTTTTTTACATAATCAGCATGTCCTGGACAATCAACATGAGCATAATGTCTGCCTTCAGTTTCATATTCGACATGTGCTGTATTAATAGTAATGCCACGCTCTCTTTCTTCAGGAGCACCATCAATGTCTCCGTAGTCTTGAGCTTGAGCTTGACCTTTTTTTGCTAATACGTTTGTAATAGCAGCAGTAAGTGTTGTTTTTCCATGATCAACGTGGCCAATAGTACCTATGTTGACATGTGGTTTGTTCCTTTCGAACTTCTCGCGAGCCATTTTGAATTAAAGAATCGAGGGTTTAAGAGTGTTTTAGTTTAGAGATCAGGAGTTGCCCTGATTCTTGGAAATGATAGCTTCAGCAACATTACGGGGAACTTCCTCATAATTTGCGAACTCCATTGAAAATATACCCCGACCTTGAGTCATTGATCGGAGTTGAGTGGCATAACCGAACATTTCGGCTAAGGGCACTTTGGCCTGAACCTTAGACAATCCATCATCAACAGATTGTCCTTCTACTTGACCTCTTCTAGAAGAGAGGTCACCAATTACAGATCCAAGAAAGTCATCAGGACTTTCGACCTCAACTTTCATCATAGGCTCTAACAGGACAGGATTGCATTTTTTAACCCCATCTTTAAAAGCCATGGAACCTGCAATTTTGAAGGCCATTTCAGATGAGTCTACATCGTGGAATGAACCATCGACTAGTGTTACTTTTACATCAATGAGTGGATAACCGGCAAGAACACCAGATTCACATGTTTCTTTCATTCCATTAGATGCAGGGCCAATATACTCTTTTGGTACAGCCCCACCAACAATTTTGTTGACAAATTCAAAACCTTTACCAACTTCAGCAGGTTCCATTTCAATTATTACATGACCGTATTGACCTTTTCCTCCAGTTTGTCTTGCATATTTTCCTTCACCTTTAGAACTAGACCTAATGGTCTCTCTGTATGAAACCTGAGGAGCTCCAATATTAGCTTCAACTTTAAATTCCCTTAACATTCTGTCAACAAGGATTTCTAGGTGCAACTCACCCATACCTGCAATTACAGTTTGGTTTGTTTCAGGATCTGTACTCACCCTAAAAGTTGGATCTTCTTCAGACAAAGCGGTTAAAGCTTTTGATAATTTTTCCATATCACCTTTAGTTTTTGGCTCAACAGCAACTGAGATAACTGGTTCAGGAATAAACAAAGTCTCTAAAACAATAGGATCATCTGTATTACATAAAGTGTCGCCAGTTGTTGTGTTCTTAAGGCCTAAAACAGCTCCTAAATCTCCAGCCCTTAATTCATCAACTTCCTCTCTTTCATCAGCCTTTAGAATTACTAATCTAGAAATTCTCTCTTTTGCATCTTTAGTAGAATTCATTACGTAACTTCCTTTTGAGAGAACTCCCGAATACATTCTTACAAAAGTTAATTTTCCATAAGGATCAGACATCACTTTGAACGCTAATGCACTAAAAGGAGCATTATCATCTGAAGGCCTAACATCTTCTTTACCACTTGGTAAAACACCTTGTATTGGTTTCACATCAACTGGAGCTGGCAAGTAATCAACAACAGCATCTAAAACAAGTTGGACTCCTTTATTCTTAAAAGCCGAACCGCACAACACTGGAACCAATCCATGTTTTAAAACCCCTTCTCTAATACCTTTTTTAAGTTGTTCTTCAGATAATTCTCCTGTTTCTAGAAATATTTCTATTAACTCTTCATCATTTTCTGCTACGCTCTCCATTAACTTATTTCTCCACTCAGCAGCTTCAGCGACCATTTCAGATGGAATTGGTGCTTCTTCAATATCAGTTCCTAGGTCATTTTTGTAAAGATACGCTTTGTTAGCAACTAAATCAATAATGCCTGTTAAATCACCTTCAGCTCCAATAGGTAGCTGAATTGGTAATGCATTTGCCTTTAATCGATCTTTAATTTGATTATTAACCTTTAAAAAATCTGCACCAGTTCTGTCCATTTTGTTAACAAAAACCATTCTTGGGACAGAGTATCTATCTGCTTGACGCCAAACTGTTTCAGATTGAGGCTGTACTCCCCCAACAGCGCAAAATACTGCAATAACTCCATCCAAGACGCGCATTGATCTTTCCACTTCAATAGTAAAGTCAACGTGTCCTGGGGTGTCTATAATGTTTATTCTGTGATCTTGCCAACTTGTAGATATTGCAGCAGCAGTAATAGTAATTCCTCTCTCTCTTTCTTGAGCCATCCAATCTGTTACAGCGGCACCATCATGAACCTCTCCTATCTTGTGGACCACACCTGAATAAAATAAGATTCTTTCAGTTGTTGTTGTCTTCCCTGCATCAATATGAGCGGCTATACCTATGTTCCTTACTCGTTCTAGGGGAAAGTCGCGTGCCAATTTTAAAGCTCCAAATAAAATAATTTTTGATAAGTATAGTTCACACTAAAAGTAAACTTTAATAATAATAAACTACTTAAGTACCTTTTTGACGAAATTAATATCTGTAATGTGCAAAAGCTTTATTAGCTTCAGCCATTTTATGAGTATCTTCTCTTTTTTTAACTGCACTACCAGTTTCATTCGCTGCATCCATTAACTCACCAGCAAGTTTTTGGGACATACTTTTACCATTCCTTGCACGTGAGAATGTAACGAGCCATCTCAGTGCCATAGCCGTGCCCCTCTCTTGACGTACTTCCATAGGTACTTGATATGTTGCACCACCTACTCTTCTAGCTCTTACCTCGACAAGAGGAGTAGCATTTTTTACAGCAGTCTCAAATAATTCAACAGCATTTCCCCCTGATCTCTCACTTATTAAAGAAAAAGCATCAGACAATATTCTTTGAGCTGTAGATTTTTTACCATGTTTCATCAATCTAGAAATCATCATTGAAGCAAGACGACTATTAAATTGAGGATCTGGTAGAACTGGTCTTTTTACTGCTGCATTACGACGTGACATTTTTAAAAAAGTGATGTTTACAAATTAATTTTTTGGAGCTTTTGCGCCATACTTAGATCTAGATTGACGTCTATCTTTGACTCCAGCCGTATCTAAAGTTCCTCTTATTATATGATATCTAACTCCTGGTAAATCCTTAACTCTTCCACCCCTAAGTAGTACTACAGAGTGTTCTTGCAAATTATGACCAATTCCCGGTATATAAGCCGTCACTTCAAAACCAGAAGTTAATCTAACCCTCGCAACTTTTCTCAAAGCTGAATTAGGTTTTTTGGGCGTTGATGTATAAACTCTCGTACATACCCCTCTTCTCTCAGGGCAAGCTTTTAATGCAGGAGACTTTGTTTTCTTAGTCAGACGTTTTCTTTCTGAGCCAATTAATTGTGAGATGGTGGGCATCTATTATATTTAGATAAAAATAAACATTTAACTATCATAACCTTTTACGAGCTCCAACTAAAAGTTTTTAATCATTTTTTTCAAAAAATTTGGTAAATTAAGATTCTTTGGTAAATATTCATTATCTTTAGATTTATTTTCATATTTATTTTTATAATAGGAATACATAAATAACTAAATAGAATTAAATAATCTATGGGAGAGAGTAACAAAAGAATCGTTAGGCCATATCAAGATAGTTATTCCCCAAATGGAATAATTGGTGAAAAAGATGCTTGTGGAGTGGGTTTCATAGCAAATGTTAAAGGGGTAGAGAGTAACTGGATCCTCAAACAATCCCTTAAAGGCCTTAACTGCATGGAGCATAGAGGAGGTTGTGGAGGAGATAGTGACTCAGGAGATGGAGCAGGAATTTTATGTTCGATTCCATGGCAATACTTAGAAGAGGGAACGAATCTAAAAAATAAACATAATTTTAATAGAGGTTTAGGCATGGTTTTTATGCCTAACAAAAAAGAAAAAATTGAAGAATGTAAATCAATTTGTAATCAGGAAGCAGAAAAATTAAGAATCAACACCACATCTTGGAGAACAGTGCCAGTTAATAATGAAGTTTTAGGTCCTTTAGCTAAATCAAATGCTCCATTCATCTGTCAATGGATTTTATATATAGATAAAAAAGATCATAAGGATGTTGAAAGGCTTTTATTTCAATTAAGGAAAAGAATTGAAAAAAAAATAAGAGATACCTTTAAAAACGATGTTGGGGATTGTGAATTTTATTTTGCCTCACTAAGTTCTCAAACAGTTGTTTATAAAGGTATGGTTCGCTCTGAAATATTATCCGAGTTTTATCAAGATCTAAAAGAAGAGCGTTTTAAAGTTTCATTTTCTGTTTATCATCGTAGATTTAGTACTAATACACTTCCAAAATGGCCACTAGCTCAACCCATGAGATTTTTGGGTCATAATGGCGAAATAAATACTCTCTTAGGCAATATTAATTGGGCTAAAGCTGCAGAAACATATATAGATGATTTTTGGGGAGAGTTATCTAATGAAATTAAGCCCATTGTAGATGTAAACAAAAGTGATTCATCAAATCTTGATGCAACTCTTGAAATCAATATTCGTTCAGGTCAGCCCATTACTGACTCATTATTAAAACTTGTTCCTGAAGCATTTAGAGATCAACCAGAACTTGAGGAGAGAGAGTATATAAAAGCTTTTTATGAATATTCTGCAAGCCTACAAGAAGCTTGGGATGGTCCAGCACTCCTTGTATTTGCTGATGGAAATTTTGTCGGAGCAACGCTTGATAGAAATGGCCTAAGACCAGCAAGATATTCAATCACAAATGATGGTTTTGTAATAATGGGTTCTGAAACAGGAGTAGTAGATCTTGAAGAGGAAAGAGTAATAGAAAAAGGTCGATTAGGACCGGGACAAATGTTGGCAGTTGATTTTCAACAAAATAGAATCCTAAGAAATTGGGAAGTAAAATCTGAAGCCGCACAAAGGCATGATTATAAAAATCTTCTCAGTAATAGAACTATAAAAATTGAAAATAATGAATGGGTTAAAGATTGCAAACTAAAAGACCTTGAGTTGTTGCAACAACAAACTGCATACGGGTTTTCAGCGGAAGATAATGACCTTATCTTAGATTCAATGGCTTCATTAGCTAAAGAGCCTACCTACTGCATGGGCGACGATATCCCATTAGCAGTTCTTTCATCTAAGCCACATATTTTATACGACTACTTTAAGCAAAGATTTGCGCAAGTTACTAATCCTCCTATTGACCCTCTGAGAGAAAAACTTGTAATGAGTTTAGAGATGCATCTTGGAGAAAGATGTACACCATTTGAAATTAAAGATGCTAAACCTTTTATTCATTTACAAAGTCCGATTCTAAATGAAGAAGAACTCATTTCCATCAAAAAATCAAAAATTAAATCTCAGACAATTTCAAGTTTGTTTGATTTAGAGGAAGGTATTCAAGGCTTAGAGAACCAATTAAAACTAATCTGTAAACAGAGTGAGCTGTCTATAAAAGAAGGTTGCTCTTTAATTATCATTTCTGATAAGGGAATTAATCCTAAAAAGACTTTCATACCTCCTTTACTTGCTGTTGGAGCAATTCATCATTATCTTCTTAAAAAAGAAATCAGGCTAAAAGCTTCTCTAATAATTGAGACTGGTCAATGTTGGAGCACACATCATTTAGCTTGTTTAATTGGATATGGAGCAAGTGCAGTTTGCCCTTGGTTGACCTTCGAAGCAGGTAGACACTGGTTAAAACATCCAAAAACACAAAAACTCATTGATAGCAAAAAAATAAATCCATTATCAATTATTGATGTTCAAGAAAATATTAAAAAAGCTCTAGAAGACGGTCTAAGAAAAATTCTCTCAAAAATAGGCATCTCACTTTTATCTAGTTACCATGGTGCACAAATTTTTGAAGCTGTAGGCCTTGGATCTGACTTAATAAAAATTGCTTTTGATGGTACAACAAGCCGCATAGCCGGCATAACATTAAAAGAATTAACTAATGAAACACTTTCAATACACACGAAAGCCTATCCAGAGATCGATTTAAAGAAATTAGAATTTTTAGGATTTGTGCAATTTAGAAATAATGGAGAATATCATTCCAATAACCCAGAGATGTCCAAAGTTTTACATTCAGCCGTAAAACAAGGACCAGGTTACGATCATTTTGAGACTTACAAAAAACTCATCAGTAATAGACCGACAACATCTCTAAGAGATTTACTCACAATTAATTCAAATAGAAAAAGCATTCCATTAGAGGAAGTTGAAAGTGTTGAATCGATTTGCAAAAGGTTCTGCACTGGAGGAATGAGTTTGGGTGCTTTATCAAGAGAAGCACATGAAGTATTAGCAGTCGCAATGAATAGAATTGGTGGGAAAAGCAATAGTGGAGAAGGAGGCGAAGATCCAGCTCGTTTTAATGTTTTAAATGATATCGATGAGAATACTCAATCAGCGACGTTGCCATTTATTAAAGGTCTAGAAAATGGAGACACCGCATGCTCAGCTATTAAACAAATAGCATCAGGTAGATTTGGAGTTACACCTGAATATCTAAGAAGTGGTAAACAACTCGAAATAAAAATGGCTCAAGGAGCAAAACCTGGAGAAGGGGGACAATTGCCTGGCCCAAAAGTTGATTCTTACATCGCAAAACTAAGAAATAGTAAACCTGGAGTAGCTCTAATATCTCCTCCTCCGCATCATGATATTTATTCAATTGAAGATTTGGCTCAACTTATTCATGACTTACACCAAATTCATCCAAAAGCGAAAGTGAGCGTTAAACTTGTTTCTGAAATTGGTATAGGGACTATAGCTGCTGGAGTGAGCAAAGCCAATGCAGATGTAATTCAAATTTCAGGCCATGACGGTGGTACAGGTGCTTCTCCCCTAAGTTCTATTAAACATGCAGGTTTACCATGGGAGCTAGGTGTTGCTGAGGTTCATAAATCTCTCTTAGAGAATAACTTACGTGAAAGAGTAATTTTGAGAACTGATGGAGGTCTTAAAACAGGCTGGGATGTAGTTATTGCAGCTTTACTAGGTGCTGAAGAATATGGTTTCGGTTCTGTAGCGATGATTGCTGAAGGTTGCATAATGGCTCGGGTTTGTCATACAAACAAGTGTCCTGTTGGAGTTGCCACTCAAAAAGAAGAATTAAGAAAAAGATTCAAAGGTATTCCAGAAAATGTTGTCAATTTTTTCTTGTATATTGCTGAAGAAGTAAGACAAATAATGAGTAGTATCGGTGTTTCTAACATGGAAGAACTGATTGGGAATAAAGAATTTCTCTCTGCAAGAAATATAAGTCTTCCAAAGACTTCTAATATCGATCTTTCTTCTTTAGTAAATAATGAATACTCAATAACTGATAGATCATGGTTAAAACATTCAAAAAATGCTCATAGCAATGGTTCTGTATTAGAAGACGAGTTTTTGTCTGATACTGAATTTATAGATTCAATTAAAAATCACGAAAAATTAACCAAGGCAATTGAGATAAAAAATACAGATAGAAGTGTTTGTGCGAAAATATCAGGCGAAATCGCGGAAATTCATGGCAACACTGGCTTCAATGGAGAACTTAACTTAAATTTCAAAGGATATGCAGGACAAAGCTTTGGTGCCTTTTTATTGAAGGGAATGAATGTGCAATTAATCGGCGAAGCTAATGATTATGTTTGTAAAGGAATGAATGGAGGGATACTCACAATAGTTCCACCAAAAATAAATGAAATCTCCTCCGAACAAGTCATCCTAGGAAATACTTGTCTTTATGGAGCAACAGGTGGAAAATTATTTGCATTAGGAAAATCGGGAGAAAGATTTGCGGTTAGAAATAGTGGTGCTACAGCGGTAACAGAAGGAGCAGGTGATCATTGTTGTGAATACATGACTGGTGGGAAAGTAGTTATTCTAGGTTCCACAGGAAGGAATATTGGTGCGGGCATGACTGGTGGAATAGCTTTTATAATCGATGAAAAAAATGATTTAAGTAATAAAGTAAATAAAGAAATAGTAAGCATTCATCAAATAACTTCATCAAAGCAGGAAAATATCTTATTGGAAATTATTAGAGAATATCAAGCAAAAACAAATAGCTTAAAGGCTGCCAAAATAATTGAAAATTGGTCTCATTTTAAGAGTACTTTTAAATTGATTGTTCCCCCAAGCGAAGAAGAGATGCTTGGTATAAAAAAAATGTAAATGCCTTTCTTTGTAAAAACTGAAATTATAAAAAAAGAATACTTAATTAATAATGATTTAAAACGAAAAATAATTAACGAACATATTGATTGGGTAAAAAAATTAAAAAAAGAGGGGATTAATATAAAAAGTGGCTTTTTGGTAGATGAGTTAAATAGGCCAGGTGACGGCGGATTACTTATTCTTGAGATGAATAATTATAGAAATGCACTCAAAATAATTAAGAATGATCCAATGATTAAAAATGATCTAGTTGAATGGAAATTAAATGAGTGGGTAGATCCTAATAAATGAATATAACTATCTTGGATACTTTTTCATAAGTTTTTGAATCTCTTCAGCATGGTAGCTACTACGAGTTAAAGGAGAACTAACTACTTGCATGAAGTTTAAATCTTTTTCCCCGAACGCTTTAAAGTAATTAAATTTTGAAGGACTTACAAATCTTTTAACAGGTAAATGATTAGGGCCAGGAGATAAATATTGGCCAATAGTCACAATATCAACGAAATTACTTTTTAAATCCTTAAGCAGACTTAAGACCTCCTCGTCTTTTTCCCCTAAACCAAGCATGAAGCCTGACTTTGTATAAATTTTGGGATAATAGTCTCTGGTTCTTTTAAGTAACTCAAGAGTTCTTTCATATTTACCCTGAGGTCTTACTTTTTTATATAGCGAAGGCACAGTCTCAATATTATGGTTTAAAACGTTTGGATTTGAATCAAGAACTTGTTCAAGAGCTTTCCAGTTTCCACAAAAATCAGGAATTAAAAGCTCAATAGTAGTTTCAGGAGATTTTTCTCTTATTTGATGAACACATTTAAAAAATTGAGATGCGCCGCCATCCTCAAGATCGTCTCTATTAACTGATGTGATTACAACATGCTTAAGCTTCATTCTAAAAACAGCTTCGGCTAGACGATATGGTTCAGTTGGGTCTAAGTCTCTCTTAGATCTATCAAAATCAATATCGCAATATGGACATGCCCTAGTGCAACCAGGACCCATTATGAGGAAAGTTGCAGTTCCACTAGCAAAACATTCGCCGATATTTGGACAGCTTGCTTCTTGACATACGGTATTGAGATTTAAATCATTTAATAAATTTGCAGTATTACCAATTCTCTCAACTTGAGGAGCTTTTACTCTTAACCAATCAGGTTTTGAAATTAAGCTATTAGGATTATTAGTCAATTTAATTGTTTCTGGCCTATAGACTTATTTTACTAAAAACAATTTGAATTAACTATTTATAATTTCAAAGACGAAGCTCATTCAACAGAAGTAAATAAATAAATGAATTCAACTTATCCTTCTGCAATTTAAAAAATCTTAATTAAATTTACTAGTTACACAACGTTTTTGTTCCATTAACTAAAATTAAATCAGATTTCATAACGTTATTTTTAATACAGATATCAGAACGTACTAACCTTAAAAATATATTTAAGAAATAAATAATAATTGCAATATTTTGTACTAAAAAGTGTTTTTTTAATTATTTTTTGATACAGTAAAAAATATATGTAATAAAACATTGACTTTTAAATTTAAAAGAAAACGTATTTTATTATCGGAAAAAAATAAAAACTCTAAAGCAATAGGTTATGCTAGAGCTACTCATAATGAATATGAATATTTAGAAGAGCAAATAGAAATTTTGAAGGAAGAGGGTTGCAGTTTAGTGTTCTCTGAATTTATAAGTTTAGATGAAGAAATCAAACCCCAATTCAATAAAGCTATAAATTCCTTATCAAAAGGCGATCAATTAATAATAACTCAGCTTGATCGAGCATTTAAAAATAAAAAAGAATGTTTGATAACAATAAATAAACTTATTAATAAGGATATTCAATTGCGAACTTTGACTGGTTTTTTTGCTGCTAATGAATCTTCTAATGCAAATTCTTCAATTTTTAAGATTTTATATGAATTAGATAATTTAGAAGACAAAAGTTTAGGTGAAAGAAAAAAAGAAAAACTATTACGCAGAAAATTATCTGGAAATAATTTGGGAGGCAGGCCCAAAATAAGTCCTTTAAAAGAATCTTTAGTAATCAGATTGCGTAATGAAGGATATTCATATCGATCAATCAGAACACAAACTGGAATTGCATTATCAACAATTAGGAGAGTGATTTTGGAGGGAGAATTAACATAAAATGATGAAGAAAGAAATTGAAAATTTAATAAAAGAAAATTTTAAAGATACCGCATTGCGTATTTATGAATTAGATAATGAAGATAGAAAAAGTTTGTTAGCAGAATATAGAGAATGGATTATGAATGATTTAGATTTTGAAGAAGTAATGATGCTACCTTATGAAGCATATACTGACAAATTAGATTCTAATTTCTTAGAAGATTCACTTTAGTCCTCAATAGTATATCTCTTATTAAAATCGTATACTTCTTTGGCTATAAACGGTAAAAGGGAAGAATCTTTGGAATATTTTTCTCCATTGCAAAAAACTACTAATAAAGTTTGTAGAGATTGATTATTAATCCACCAAGCTGAATCATGTCTAACTTCAGACATTAAGCCTGCTTTACTCCAAAGATTAATGCTTTCTGGTAATCCTTCACCCAAAAAACCATCTATTTGATTAAGAGAATCCTTCTTAAGAACAACTTTATTTAAATTTCTTTTTAAAAAACTTCGCAAATTTAAATTATTTTCTTGATAATCAATATGAATCATAATTTCCTCCAAAACCCTTGCAGCTGAATCAGAATTCATAGCGTTTCTATTGTTATTATCATGTCCATAAAATTCTTTTTCACGACCAAATGGTCCATCATCCCAGGTCTTCTGACAGCAATTTATATCACTCAATTCCTCCCAATGTAAATCATGTAGCCAATCATTTATTATACTTCTTTGATATTTCCAATTTTCCCATAATTTGCCTTCAATACAAGGTCCACTTGTTGTTCCAGTAAGTAAATCAATTAAGAAGCTTGTTGCATTATTACTGGAAAAAGACAACATTTTACTTACAGCATCAATAAGTTCATCTGATAATAATAAATATCCTTTTTTAATCCAATAATATGCAGCAAGGCCATAAACCAACTTGACTATGCTGGCAGGGTAAACCATCTTTTTATTATTAATACCAGTTCCAAAACCTTTAAATATACTTTTATTTTCACTTTTATAATTAATCCAAGTTATGGCAATATCTTCTCTTAAAAAATCTTTATTATTAGAGCATGCTTTCCTTAAAATATCATTTAAGGCTAGACCCATCTCCTGACTTAAATAGTAAAAGGACATTGTATGGAAATTTATAAAAATCCTATCTCACTATTTAAACAAACTAATTATTCAAAAACTATTTGGTGGAAATTAAAAGTCAATATTTCTGGATATCAAAATGAAATAGAAAATAAATTAGTGACTGAAATATTTAAAAATAGAATTTTTAGGCTACTTTATCCAAATGTTTATCAACATAACCATAAATTTTCAAGAATTCTAGTTCAACTATATGAAGATGGTTACGTCTGTTGGATTAATTTAGATGGATTAATTATTGAGAAATACGAATTCAAAAAAAATAACAGTTTAGAAAAAGAACACTTCTTTATAAAAGATAAAGTTAACTCAATTTTAAAATGGATACAGAGTCAAGCTGAGTTAACTAATGAATACCTTTGGGGAGGCACAATAGGACCAAATTATGATTGTTCCGGGTTAATTCAGACTGCTTTTTTAAAGCATGGTATTTATATACCTCGAGACTCTTATCAAATTAAAAGTTATTGTAAACATCTTTTTTATTTCAAAGAGTCTTATGCGGCTCTAAGACCTGGTGATCTTTTATTTTTTGGAAATGAAAAAAAATGCGATCATATTGGAATCTATAGAGGAGATGGATTGTATTACCACAGCTCTGGAAGGGATTTTGGCAGAAATGGAATAGGATTAGATACCCTAAAACAGTCTAATGATAAAATCTCATTGCATTATAAATCTAAACTTACTTCGGCAGGAAGAATAGTTAGAAATTATAGATGGGACAGAACTATACGTTAGTAAGTAGAGCCCATAGTTTAATTTAAAATATTGCTTATTCTTTTATTTAGGAATTAACCAGCAGTCCAAATATTTTTAATGATTGGCATTATGGTATCTAAGTGTAATGTCCCAACTAGTAACCAAGCAAAAACAGCTCCGCCACAACCTCCTAACCAAAATCCACTTGTAAAATCAGCCCAACCAGCTCTTGTAAATAAATCCTTTGGTGGATTATTAACAGTAGCATCTGGAGGTTGAACATTAGGTGCTTTACCAGGTGCATTGTATAGAACAAAAAGTGCTGTCAAAATATGAACAGCTCCAATAGTAGCGAGAAGTCCAGCTGTTAGAGCAAATTCAGAATTTCTTAATGGGCCAGTCATTGTAAAAGGTCCGTATAGAAGATATCCAAAAGCTGCTCCAGTTTCTAAACCTCTAAAATTAGGGGAAATACCTTCTCTGTAAAAAGGTAAATTATTTATAAAGGCTTTTGTAAAATAACCACTATTAACTGGAGTAGCTAAATTACCAACACAAGGATCAGCAACTGTTTTTACTGCCCATTGTTCTGCTACGCCAATATCATTTGGTTGAACAGAAGTATCTATGTATTTCTCATCAAACTTAATAGAACTTGTTGATTCAGAGAATGATTTTTGAAAGTCGCTCATTTTTTTAATAGTTTAGTGTTTGATAATTTATTCAGTTGCTGTAATTAATCTTCCAATCAATACGATAAAAACAGCAGGCATTGCTATACCAATTAATGGAACAAAAATTGAAGGTAAAAGACTTGGTAAATCAGATGGCATAGTTCTTTAAACATCTTTAAACACTTTAGTATTTATCTTCGAAATAATGTTAATTTTATTACTGGATGATATAAAAATTATTAACTTTTTACATGTTAAATTTTTTTGCATTTTTACTTATTATTTTTATAGGAATATTACTTCTAGTTTTTAAAAAAAGAAGCTTTAAAAAGTTAATAAATCAAAGCAATTTAAATTCTATTAAATTAAAGAAAAATAAAAAAAGTAATAATAAATTTCTATCAAAAAAAAATAGTTACATTTACAATCACGAAGAAAAAAAGTACTCAGTATTTTATAAAAATTCTCAAAGAAATAAAATGATTAGTCTTTTTCAGGGTGATACAGAAAATAAATTAAAGGCATTAAAAATTGCGGAAGAATTGGCTGATAAATCAACATTACCAATTTTACGAAAAGGCTTAAGAGATATTTCTCCTGAAGTCGTTGAAATTTCAGCTATATTAATAAAACAGTTCAAGTAAACAATCAATTTTGCTTAGCACTGTTTATTGATCTAATTCTATAAATTGGACGACTTTGACTTTCATGATATGTCCTAATTAAAAGTTCGCTCAATAATCCAAAGCTAAATAATTGAACACCAGCAATTCCTAATATTAATGCAAACATCAGCAACGGACGATTTCCAATATCCTCACCCATTATTTTTAAAACTATCAAATAAGAACTTATCGCAAGACTAAAGAAAATACTTATAATTCCAACAAAACCAAATCCATACATCGGTCTTGTTAAAAATTTAGTCATAAACCAAACAGTTAGTAAATCCATTAAAACTCTAAAAGTTCTATCAATTCCATATTTACTAGATCCATATTGCCTGCTCCTATGATTTACTTTAATTTCTTTGATTCTTGCACCTTCAATATTTGCTAAAACGGGCAAAAACCTGTGAAGTTCGCCATATAACTTTATATCTTCTATTATTTCTTTCTTAAA
The DNA here is from genome assembly GCA_003216775.1 of Prochlorococcus sp. AG-402-K21. Taxonomy (GTDB): domain Bacteria; phylum Cyanobacteriota; class Cyanobacteriia; order PCC-6307; family Cyanobiaceae; genus Prochlorococcus_A. Next base: position 130,223 of record QCII01000002.1, on the reverse strand, counting down.
CGCTTTTAATGAGCAACCATAGTCATGCAACTTCAAACCTGTTACGTGAGCTATTAACTTATTCGCTATTTTTGATGGTATCTTTCTATTAATTAATTTATCTTTTCTATCAAACCTCCAACCACAAACCAAATCATAACCATTATTAATTTCTGAAATTAATAAAGGAATATCATTTGGATCATTCTGTAAATCACCATCCAAAGTAATAACAATATCGCCCTTAGAATTATCAAAGCCAGCTGACATTGCTGCAGTTTGACCATAATTTTTGCGAAGAGAAATTACTGACAATTCTTTAATTTTGAGAGTTAGTTGCTTTAATACTTGATGAGTATTATCTTTAGAACCATCATTTACAACAATCAATTCAAAATTAAATTTATGAGATGACATTACATTTATAACTTCATCCAATAAAAGACCAATACTCTCGCTTTCATTGAAAACAGGGACGATAATAGAAATTAATTGTTTTATATCTGACATTTATATTTAATAATAATTACACAATTTTAACTTAATTTAGAACATTAAAATTAAACAAAAAAAATCACCACGTTTGTGGTGATTTAAATTATTTAAGGGAAATTTAACCAAACTTACCTGAAGTGGATGCGATAACAAATGCCCCAAATGTAAGTATGTTTCCAATCGTGAAATGTGCTAGTCCAACTAATCTAGCTTGAACAATTGAAAGTGCAACTGGCTTATCTCTCCAGCCAACAAGGTTAGCAATTGGAGTACGCTGATGTGCCCAAACTAATGTTTCAATTAACTCTTGCCAGTAACCACGCCATGATATTAAGAACATGAAACCAGTAGCCCAAACTAAGTGACCGAATAGGAACATCCAAGCCCAAGGAGATAGAGAATTTACTCCAAATGGATTATATCCATTAATAAGTTGAGCAGAGTTTAACCAGAGATAATCTCTGAACCAACCCATTAAATAAGTTCCTGATTCGTTAAATTGTGCTACGTTACCCTGCCAAATTGCTAGGTGTTTCCAATGCCAGTAGAAAGTTACCCATGCTAGTAAATTTAATGCCCAGAACATAGCTAAGTACATAGCGTCCCAAGATGAACTATCACAAGTACCTCCACGTCCAGGTCCATCGCAAGGGAAAGCATAACCTAAATCTTTCTTATCAGGAATTAATTTTGTTCCTCTAGCATCAAGTGCACCTTTGATAAGTATTAATGCAGTTGTATGAAGACCTAAAGCGATGGCATGGTGAACTAAGAAATCTGCTGGCCCGATAGGTAAGAAAGCACTTAATGCATCTTGTCTATTGATAAGATCCATCCAGTAATGATTACCTGGCAATGAATTAGCTGCGAGAGTTGCTGAACTTGTGGGATCAGATAATAAAGCGTTAAAGCCGTACATCATCTTACCTTGAGCAGCTTGAACGAATTGAGCAAATACTGGCTCAATTAGAATTTGCTTTTCAGGATTACCAAAAGCTACAACAACATCGTTATGAACATAAATTCCAAGAGTATGAAATCCAAGCAACATTGTTACCCAACTAAGGTGACTAATCAAAGCTTCCTTCGTTCCTAGCACTCTTGCTAAAACATTATCTTTATTTAATTCTGGATCGTAATCTCTGACGAAGAAAATAGCACCGTGTGCGAAAGCACCAACCATCAAGAACATTGCTATGTACTGATGATGACTATATAAAGCAGATTGTGTAGTGTAGTCCCTTGCAATGAAAGCATAAGAAGGAAGTGCGCCCATATGTTGAGCTACTAGAGAAGTTGCTACACCAAGTGATGCTAATGCTAGTCCAAGTTGGAAATGTAATGAATTATTTACAGTTTCATATATTCCATCGTGGTTAATTCCGAAACTACCTTTATGAGGATCATTAGGATGTCTTGTATTATGAGCTTCAGTAATTTCTTTGAGGCTATGACCAATACCAAAGGTATTTCTATACATATGACCAGCAATTACAAAAACTGTTCCAATCGCAATATGATGATGCGCAATATCAGTAAGCCATAATGCTTCACTTTGAGGATGAAGACCACCTAAGAAAGTAAAGATTGCTGTACCAGCTCCCTCAGCTGTACCAAATACTTGATCTAGAGAATCAGGATTTTGGGCGTATGCTCCCCAGTTTAAAGTAAAGAAAGGAGCTAGTCCTGCAGGGTGTGGAAGCACTGTTAACCAGTTATCCCAACCTACATGCTGTCCTCTTGATTCAGGTATAGCCACATGAACCAAATGACCAGTCCAAGCAATACTGCTAAATCCGAATAAAACAGCTAAATGATGATTTAATCTTGACTCTGCATTTTTAAACCAAGCTAGAGAAGGTCTGAATTTTGGCTGTAAGTGTAACCAACCAGCAAATAAAGTCCAACAAGCCAAAATACTCATGAATATTGAAGCTTGAAACAGTTGCTCATTAGTTCTCATTCCAATTGTGTACCACCAATGGTAGAGACCTGAGTAAGCTATGTTTACCGGACCACTAGCTCCAGCTTGTGTCATTGCTTCTGTGATACCAGATCCAAAATGTGGATCCCAAATAGCATGAGCAATAGGACGAACGTGAGTTGGATCAAGTACAAACTGCTCGAAGTTACCTTGCCAAGCAATATGAAATAAGTTACCAGCTACCCAGAGGGCGATTATTGCTAGATGACCAAAATGTGTAGAGAAAAGCTTTTGATAAAGCTTTTCTTCGGTCATACCATCATGACTTTCAAAGTCGTGAGCGGTAGCTATTCCGTACCAAATTCGTCGGGTTGTAGGGTCCTGAGCTAGACCCTGGTTAAATGATGGAAATTTTGTTGCCATTGAATTAAAAAGGTGAAGTTCAGGTAATTAGCCCAGGCCGAAAAGGCGAGCGTGGAAGAAAGCCCATGTGGTAGCAATACCACCGACAAGGAAGTGTGTTACACCTACTGCTCTACCCTGAGTGATAGATAAAGCTCTAGGTTGAATGGTTGGAGCAACTTTAAGTTTGTTATGTGCCCAAACAATGGATTCGAATAATTCTTGCCAATATCCTCTTCCACTAAAGAGGAACATTAGACTAAATGCCCATATGAAGTGAGCTCCTAAGAACATCAAACCGTACATGCTTATGGATTGGCCATAACTTGTTAATACTTGAGAAGCTTGCGCCCAAAGGAAATCTCTTAACCAACCATTAATAGTAATGGCGCTTTGTGCGAAATTACCACCAGTAAGTCCCCAAACATCACTCTGCATTTTCCAAGAGAAGTGGAAAATAACTATTGATAAACAGTTATACATCCAGAAAAGAGCCAAGAACACGTGGTCCCATGAAGAAACTTGACATGTACCACCTCTTCCAGGCCCATCACAAGGGAATCTAAATCCTAAAGAAGCTTTATCAGGGATCAACCTTGAACTTCTTGCGTAAAGTACTCCTTTGAGAAGTATCAAAACAGTTACGTGAATTTGGAAAGCATGAATATGATGAATCATTAAATCAGCTGTGCCTAATGGAATTGGAGCTATAGCAACCTTTCCACCAACCTCTACTAAACTTCCATTAAAAACTTCACTTATAGCTTTGTGAGGTAAAGCTTCTGCAGTACCTGCTAAAAGAGAAGTTCCAACAGCAGATGCTTGAATATTCTGTACCCATTGAGCAAAAATTGGCTGAAGTTGGATTGCAGAATCACTAAACATATCTTGGGGTCTGCCCAAAGCTCTCATAGTGTCGTTATGAATATAGAGTCCAAAACTATGGAATCCTAACCACATACATACCCAGTTCAAGTGACTGATTAAGGCATCTCTTGCTTTAAGGATTCTGTCTAATACGTTATCAATATGTTTTGCTGGGTCGTAATCTCTAACCATTGCAATACCGGCATGCGCACCTGCACCTACAATAAATAATCCACCTATCCACATGTGATGAGTAAATAATCCAAGAACTGTCATGTAGTCAGTAGCTATATATGGATATGGAGGCATCGCATACATGTGATGAGATACAAGTATGCTTATTGATCCAAGCATTGCTAGGTTAACCGCCAGCTGTGCATGCCTACTTTCTGCCATGAACTCAAAAAGACCTTGATGACCTTTAGGAGCAGGGAATAATATTGGGTCTCCTTGCTGTGAATCTAATATTTCTTTCATACTATGGCCAATACCGTAATTGGTTCTATACATATGACCACCGATTATTGCTATTACACCAAAAGCTAAATGATGATGTGAAACATCAGTCATCCATAAACTTCCTGTAACAGGGTTAAGTCCACCTTTGAAAGTAAGGAAGTCTGAGAAAGCTAACCAGTTTAAACTAAAGAAATTACCTGTACCACTTGCTAATCCTGGAAATATCTGACCGATAATTTGTGGATCACAGAGTTGATGAGGCATAGGCATATCTGCAATAGTTGCTATCTCCTTGCCGTTAATAACAAGAGGAGAACCTGCATCAATTGCATCTAAGAGAGCAGCAGTAGGAGCTCCGATGTGAATACAATGGCCAGCCCATGCTAAAGATCCTAGCCCTACTAAACCAGCTATATGGTGGTTAAGCATAGACTCAATGTCTTGGAACCACTCCATTTTTGGAGCTGCTTTATGATAATGAAAAATTCCAGCATGAAGCATAAGTGCAGCCATTACTACAGCACCTATTGCTAATGCCATCAGTTCGCTCTCGTTAGTAATGCCCCATGCTCGCCACATGTGAAATATTCCTGAACTGATTTGAATACCGTTGTAGTTAGCACCAAGATCAGCATTAAGCATTTCTTGACCAACAATTGCCCATACTTGCTGAGCTCCGGGTTTGACATGAGTTGGATCAGCTAACCAACCTGAGTAATTAGAAAATCTTGCTCCGTGGAAAAATGCAGCACTCATCCATATAAAAATGACTGCAAGATGTCCAAAATGAGCTGAAAAGATTTTTCTTGTTGCTTCTTCTGCATCTCCTGTATGCACATCAAAATCATGTGCGTCAGCATGCAAATTCCAGATCCAAGTCGTAGTTTTTGGACCTTTAGATAATTTACTTGACCAGAAACCTGGCTTATCTAATTTGGCAAAATCAATTGGTCTTGGATCGGCCTTAACAGGATCTTCCAAAACCTTTTTGTTTTTTTCTCCACTTTCTGGTGGGCTGATGGTCATCTAGCACCTCGAAAATAATTGACATTAAAGCCGATTGATCGGAACTTGAACCTATTTTTAATGATAATGTTCAAGAAAACGAATCCTTCGGAACTTTAGATATTCGTTTCAAAAATAATAAGGCAAAGATTCTTTCGTTATGCATTAACGTAACAAATGTTCTAATGATTGTTACTATATGAATATTTTGTTAAATTCTAGTCTACGACTAAATTATGAGTATTTTTACTCAAATTTTATATAAATTTCTTAAATTTTTTTTTATATTTCAGAGAAAATTTTTTAAATCCAGCGACAGGATATAATTTCAACATAACTATCAATAGTTTCTGATTTGAAAGGAATTGCAATAGGTCTATCTAATAATTCAAAAGAAATTTTAAAAAGGCTTAAAAAAACAGAATTTGTCAAAGATATATATATTGCAGGTTCTTCAAAAAATGATGAAAAGGAAAATGAACTTATTCAAGTACAAAAACCTAGAGAAATCTTACTTAAAAAATGGCAGGAGATAGATTTAATAATTTTTATAGGCTCAATTGCTGCATCAATACGCATAATAAATTCTTTTTTAACCTCTAAAGATCAAGATCCAGGTGTAATCGTTATAGATAACAAATGTTCCAAGATAGTTCCTTTAGTTGGCTTACATCTGGCAAATACTCAAAATATTGCATGTCAAATTGCTAATTTATTTGGTGGCGAAATAATAGAAACTAATAATTCTATTGATCAAAACTTATTAAATCTTGATGCATTTGGGAATCAATGGGGTTGGAAAAGATCTGGCAATATAAAAGATTGGTCTAAACTAGTAATTAAACAAGCTAAGGACGAAGAAATATTTTGCAAACAATTATCTGGTAATCGCTTATGGAAAACTTCAGAATCAGGTAAGATTATTAATCAAATTAACGAAAAAGAAACTGAAAAACCAGATTCAACATTTCATGTGAGTATATTTGAAAATAATGAAAGAAATTGGCATCCGCCCGTATTATGGATTGGAATAGGATGTGAGAGAAATACAAGCAAAGAATTAATATTAAATTCTTTACATAATTTTTTTAAGTCAGGAAATTTATCACAGCAATCAATTGCCGGATTTGCAACTATTGATATTAAAAAAGATGAGCAAGGAATTTTAGAAGTTGCTGAAGAAAAAAACTTGCCTATAAAGTTTTTTAGTAAAGAAGATCTTTCAACAATAATTGTTCCAAATCCATCAAATGTCGTCCAAAAGGAAATTGGCACGCCTTCCGTAGCAGAAGCATCTTGCTTACTCGCAGCAGGAGAAGAATCAAAATTATTAGAAGAAAAAAGAATTTTTAAAAATCAATCTGGGGCAGTAACTATGGCTGTAGCAGAATCAAAAAATCAATATAATCCAACCCATGGTGAAATACATATTATTGGAAGTGGTCCTGGTGATATTTCCTTCCTAACAAATAATGCAAGAAAAGCACTTTCAAGATGTACTGTTTGGATTGGATACAAAATGTATTTAGATTTAATTAAGCCCTTAAGTAGAAGTGACCAAGTTTTAATTGAAAGTAAACTTACTGAAGAAAAAGAGAGATGCAGTAAAACAATTAAACTAGCCAAGGAAGGTATAAAAGTAGCTTTAATTTCGTCAGGAGAATCTGGATTCTATGGAATGGCTGGTTTACTTTTGGAGTTACTTCAAAAAATTAAAAAAGAATCTAGACCATACTTTGAAGTACATCCTGGTATAAGTAGTGTTCAATTAGCTGCTGCGCTTAGTGGAGCACCATTAATGAATGACTTTTGTTCAATTAGCTTAAGTGATAAGTTAACTCCATGGTCTTTAATAGAAAAAAGAATTGAAGGAGCTCTTCTAGGTGACTTTGTTGTAGCTTTATTTAATCCTCAATCAATTGAGAGAAATTGGCAGCTAAAAAGTGTAATAGATCAATGTTTAAAATCTAGGCCAGGTAATACTCCCGTATTAATAGCTAGACAAGTAGGTAGAGAAAATCAATCAAAAAAATTTTTCACTTTAAACACTATCCCTATTAAAGAAATAGATATGTTATCAATAATAATTATTGGCAATTCTCAAACCACATTAATAGATGAAATATTCCTTACTCCAAGAGGATATTTACAAAATTCAATTTAGGTAATAAATAGATTAACCAAAGAATTTTTTTCTTTGCTTTTTTTTAATAAGAATACTAATCTTTTATAAAGGATTAAGAAAATTCATTGAAAAATATCGGTTTAATTTTATTTGACATAGATGGTGTAATACGCAGCGTAGAGAATAGTTACAGACTTTCATTAAAAAAAACAGTCCATAAATTTACCGGATGGGAGCCAAGTTATGTAGATATTGATAATGCCAAAAATGAAGGGATCTGGAATAATGACTGGGATTTAAGTTTAGAATTTATAAAAAGATTTAAAAAAAAAGGTAATTTCAACATTGAAATACCTCCAAGAGAGAACATAGTTAAATGTTTTGAAGAATTTTACTTTGGAGGAGATCCAAATGCAGACAGCAAATATTGGTCTGGATTCATAACAAATGAAGAGTTATTAGTGGATAAAAAGTTTTTTGATTTATTAGAAAGCAATGGAATAATTTGGGGCTTTGTAAGTGGCGCCGAGTCTGCCTCGGCAAGATTTGTTTTAGAAAAAAGACTTGGACTAATGTCACCACCATTAATATCTATGGGAGATGCGCCGGACAAGCCTGATCCAAAAGGCTTTATTAACTTATCCAAAAAACTTCTTGGAGGTAAACTTGGCTCATCAAATATTCCCATTGGATATGTAGGAGATACTATTGCAGATATAAATACAGTTATGAACGCTAAAAAAGAAATACCATCTCAGAAATTCATAAGTATTGGAATAGCTCCTCCTCATTTACATTCAAAGTCTCGATTAAATGAACGTAATTTGTACGAAAAAAATCTACAAGATGCAGGTGCTGACTTAATTTTAAATTCTATTTATGACCTAAAAAATATCAATCTTGACTTTTTTAAAAAATTATAAATTGAAAAATTTTTTTAATTAATTACGGAGAGGGAGGGATTCGAACCCTCGACAAAAGTTACCTCCTGTAACTCCTTAGCAGGGAGCCGCTTTCAACCACTCAGCCACCTCTCCAGTTCTTATAGATTATCAATTTTTTTGCAAACATTCAAAAATATTTATTTAATCGAAATGTCTAATCAACTTGAACTCTCGGCAATCTATTTTTAAAAGAACAAAGAATTTCCCATGGAATAGTATTAGATTCATTCGCCCAATCAATAGGAGTAATTGTTTTATCTCCCTCAGAACCTAGTAATACCATCGTACTACCAACTTTAATTTCATTTGAACCTGTTATATCCACCATCATTTGATCCATAGTTATAGATCCTACTTGGGGATAAAGTTTATTATCGTAAATAACTTTTATCTTGCCGGAGAGATTTCTTGGGACTCCATCTGCATAACCAATACTTAATACAGCTAACTTAGTTTTTCTACTACTTACAAATTTCCCTCCGTAACTTACTTTTACTCCTCGATCAATAATTCTAATAAAAGCTACTTTAACCTTCAAAAATAAAGCTGGTGTAAGTGATAAATTTTTATCTATTTTTGCAAGAGGACTATATCCATACAAAGAAAGACCAACACGTACCATATGAAAATGAAAATCTTTATTAAGAAGCATGCCCGCAGAATTCGACAAATGAATCTTGATATTGTGATTTCCCTTGAGGTTAATTTGCTTTAATAATTCCTGAAACTTTAGTCTTTGTAATTGCGTAATACTTTTAGGCTCTAAAGAGTTTTCTTCATCTGCAGATGACAAATGACTATATATTCCTTTTATTGAAATGTTTTCAAAAGATTTTATTTTTTGAAATTGCTGAACAAATTTATCAGATTCAAATCCTAATCTTGACATTCCAGTATCGACTTTAAGATGTAAGGAAAATTTCAACCCAAAATGCTTACCAATATTATTACAAATTAAACATTCTCTTATACTACTTATGGTTGGCATAAGATCATTTTTAAAAGATATTATTAAATCCCTTTTCTTATAAAGATTGCCTAGGATAAGAATTGGTATTTTAACCCCACAAGAACGAAGCTTAATCCCTTCTTGTAAAGTAGCAACTCCTAATTGGGAAGCTCCACCCTTGATAGCGTACTCCGATACTACTTTTGCATCATGTCCATATCCGTCCGCTTTAACAACTGCCATCAATTGACAATCTTTACTTAACTTTGCTCTTAAATGCCTTACATTTGTTTCTATTGCTTTACCTTTAACTTCAATCCATGCTCTTTGTTTTGGATCAATATCTTTTTCAAAAGTTGGATATTTATCAAAATTAAATCCCTGATTTGCTTGCCGAATTTGCATTAATTTTGCGCAATTATATGCGCTTATTGAAATATACAGTTAGCATGACATGTAAATTGTATTTTGACATGAGCCAGACTCTCGTTTTAAATGCATCTTATGAACCTTTAAACATTACTTCTTGGCGAAGAGCTGTCATTTTGATGATCAAAGGTAAAGCAGAAAGCTTAGAGGAAGATAAATCACTTTCAATACATTACGGAAGAAAATTACCTACAGTTATAAGACTTAGGTACTACGTCAAGGTTCCTTTTAGAGAGGTTTCTCTAACAAGAAAAAATATTCTCCTAAGAGATAATAATGCCTGCCAATACTGTAACTATAAAGGTAGCGATTTATCAATAGATCATGTTTTACCAAGAAGCAGAGGTGGAACTGATAACTGGGAAAATGTTACTACAGCTTGTCTCAGATGTAATGTACAAAAAGGAAACCGTACACCAGAGGAGGCAAAAATGCCTTTAAAACGAAAGCCTTACCGTCCACTAAGTAATCTCAATTTTGAGGCAACAAGACAAATTGACTCTGGCAGACATAAAGAATGGAGTAAATACGTAATAGGCGGGGCAATCTAAAAAATAAAATTTTAATTCGCTTCATTATTAAAATCTTCCATCATCCTTTTTTGCTCTTGAGCTATGCATGCATCAATCACTTCATCCAATTGACCAGCAAGAATGGGTTCTAATGAAAAATTGGAACCTAATCTATGATCAGTTGTCCTATTATCTTTAAAATTATAAGTTCTAATTTTTTCACTCCTATCACCTGTTCCAACCTGTGAAAGCCTTTGTGATCTTTCTTTTGCATTGGCTTCTTTTAATTGAATTTCATATAATTTAGCTCTTAAAATTTCCATTGCTCTTTCACGATTTTGCAATTGTGATCTTTCTTGAGTACAAAAAACTCTTATTCCTGTAGGCTTGTGGAGAAGATCAATAGCAGTCTCTACCTTATTAACATTTTGTCCTCCTGCACCTCCTGACCTGGCTGTGCCAACTTCTAAATCGGTTGGATCAATCTTAACCTCAACAGGATCAGCCTCAGGCATCACCGCAACTGTAGCAGTGGAGGTGTGCACTCTACCCTGAGATTCAGTAGCTGGAACTCTTTGAACTCTATGTACACCAGCTTCAAATTTAAGTTGACTATATACAGAATCTCCTTTAACGGAAATAACTAACTCCTTAAATCCTCCCATATCTGACTCAGAAGCACTCACAGGCTTAACACACCATCCAATTTTTTGTCCATATCTTTCATACATCCTTGCTAAATCACCCGCCCATATACAAGCCTCGTTACCTCCTGCACCGGCTCTTATTTCTAACATTACACTTCTCTCATCTCTTGGATCTTTGGGTAATAAAGCGATTGTAGTTTTTTGAATAAGTTCATTCTTAAATTCCTCTAGATTCGTTAATTCTTCATTTATCAAAGATTCCATCTCTTTATCATTTCTATTCTCTTTTAATAGATTTTTTGAATCTTCAATTTCCTTATCAGTATCAAGCAACTTATTAAAATCAATCACCAAAGGTTCTAATTTTGACCTTTCTCTTGCTATTGATTCTAATTTTTTAGGATCATTAGCTATGTCAGGATCTGCAAGTTGCACTTCCAAATTTTCAAAACTTTCTGAAGCAGTTTTCAACCTTGCAATTAGTGTTGAGTATTCCAATTGAAATTGTGCTTAATTTTTGAAAATTTTATTTAGTAGTATCTTTTTCTTCTTTTTGCTCTTTTGATGTAGCTGAATTAGCTGAACCCATTCCATATTTTTTCATAAACCTATCAACTCTACCTTCTGTATCAAGGATTTTTTGAGTTCCCGTAAAGTAAGGGTGGTTTCCACTCCAAACATCAACATGTAATTCAGGCTGAGTTGAGCCTGTAGTCATTACAACTTCTCCATTACAAATAACTTTTGCATCTGGATACCATTTTGGGTGTATTTCTGATTTTGGCATAATAAAAAATCCTTTAACGTTTAGAAAATTGTGGAGCCTTTCTCGCTTTTTTAAGACCATATTTTCTTCTTTCCTTTGCCCTAGGGTCTCTACTAAGATGGCCTTCAGTTTTTAGTGGTTTCCTATTATCAAGTGATAGTTCGCAAAGTGCTCTAGCTGCTCCTTGTTTAATAGCACCTGCTTGACCAGTTAAACCACCCCCAAAAACATTTACTAAAATATCATACGAATTTTCAAGACCTAAAGTTTGCAAGGGAGCTTTTACTGAATTTAAGTGGAGAGGATTGAAGTTTAAGTAATCATCACCAGAACGACCATTTATTTTGATTTGCCCATTACCTGGAATCAATCGAACTCTTGCAACTGAAGTTTTCCTTCTTCCAGTTCCCCAATAAACAGCTTTGTTTTTTATTTGACTATTCATATTGTTAAATTAACTATTTAATAATACAGGATTCTGGGCAGCGTGAGGATGATCAGCACCTTTATAAACTTTTAGTTTTTTAAATTGCTGTCTTCCTAAAGAGTTATGAGGAAGCATCCCCTTAACAGCTTGCTCAATGATTCTTTCAGGAATTCTTTCTTGAAGGGACTCAAATTTTTCAATTTTCATTCCTCCTGGTCTACCTGAATGTCTTCTATATAACTTTTGCGAAGCTTTTTTACCTGTCACTTCAACTTTTTCGGCATTTACAACAATAACAAAATCACCAGTATCTAAATGTGGAGTAAATGTTGGTTTATTTTTACCTCTTAATACAGTTGCAATTTCTGTAGCAAGTCTCCCAAGTGTCTTATCTTGCGCATCAACTAAAAACCAATTTCTTTCGATAGTTTCTAGAGATGGAGTAATTGTTTTATTCATTTATCAAATTTATTAAAGATAAATTTAAATTTAATTCTAAATTCTACCTTATTGAAGGAGTATTAAACAATGATTTTGGAGTATTTACACAAAAACCTGCTCTTATTAAATTTAATTAAGAGAAACCCTGAATTAAAAATACTGGGAAAAAATCGTTTTTATTAATCTTTTTAAAAACATTTTCTTCATAAACAGCATTAACAAAACATAAACCTTTAGCTGGAGCAGATTCTTTAACATCACTTTTCTTTTTGTTTATCCATCTATCTGTAAAAGTATCAGGCGATATTTTTTTTTCTCCAACTAGAACCAATTGTCCAACAATTGAACGAACCATTCCATAAAGAAAACCAGTAGCTTTAACATCAACTAAAATCAATTCTTCTACTCTTTTTATATCTATATTTCTTATTTTTGTAATAGAGGTTGACCTATTACTTCCACTTTTCTGAAAGGCAAAAAAATCATGTTCTCCCTCCATTTTTTTTAACACATTAGACATTAAAACTTCATCTAACACTTTTTGATATCTATGCCATGCCCAATTATTTATAAACAAATTAGTAAATTTACTATTATTAATGACATATCGATAATGTCTATACATTGCTGAATAGCATGCATGCCAACTATCTTCAACCTCAACCGATTCCAAGATTCTAATTGATGAGGGTAAAAGATTATTCAGTACATCTGCATAACGATTTCCTGGAATAACACAATCAATATCAAAGTGGACTACTTGACCTGAAGCATGAACTCCAGCATCAGTTCTTCCTGCAGCAAAAGTTTTTACGTAGTTATGATTAATTTTTAAAAGGGCTGTCTCAAGAATTTCTTGAACTGTCTTCGCATTTTTTTGTCTTTGCCAACCTGAATAATTTGAACCATCATATTGGACTATTAAAGCTACCCTTTTCAAAAGTTATATTTTCTAGTAAAAACCTTAAATATCACAATTAAACAAGTTCAATAATAGCCATCTGAGCGTTGTCACCCTTTCTAGCGACGGTTCTTACTATTCGTGTATAACCACCTTTTCTATCACCATATCTTTCATTTGCTTTTTCAAATAATGAATGAACTAATTTCTTATCGTAAATATATCCAATAGCCCTTCTTCTAGAGGCTAAAGTTCCTTCTTTAGCGAGTGAAATCATCCTCTCAGCTTCGTTTCTTAAAGCTTTTGCTCTGGCTTTTGTTGTTGTTACTCTACCTTCTTTAATTAATTGAGTGGTCAAACCCCTCAAAAGTGCTTTCCTCTGGTCAGCAGGCTTACTTAATAATGGAATTCTAAGTTGGTGTCTCATAATCTTAAAAATTGTTAAACAGAAGTTCTACTCTGTGGAATAGAAATTCCTATCCTCTCAAGAGCTTCAATAACCTCATCTGCAGATTTGGAGCCAAAGTTCTTAATTTCAAGAAGATCTTCATAGCTAAAGCCCATTAAATCCGAAACTGAGTTAACTTGCGCCCTTTTTAAACAATTATATGCTCTAACGGACAAGTTTAGTTCTTCCAAAGGAATTTGAGCTTCAGGAGATGGTTCTGGTTCTTCAGGAATTTCCTCTACCATTGTAACAGTAGCTAGAGGTTGAAAGAGTTCTATTAACTGGTTTGCAGCTTCTGCGATTGCATCATCAGGACTTGTTGAGCCATCTGTAACTACTTCCATTTTTAATCTTTCTCTGCCTGTTCCACCCTCTGCTACGGCAGTTTCATCAATCGTAAAATTCACCCTTTTTACTGGCATAAATACTGCATCTATTTGAAGTAAATCAATAGCAGTTGTTTCTTCATTCTTACGATCGACTGGCCTATATCCCACCCCTCTTTCAACATGTATTTCTAACTCTAAGTGATGGCCTTCCTGAATAGTTGCAATCGGTTTTTCACCATCAACAATTTCAACTTGAGATGAGAACTGAATATCATTTGCCTTAACTTCCATTGGACCGCTTGCTACTAACCTACCAATTTCTACCTCTGGATTAGAACTATTAATTGATAGCTGCTTACAATTGAGAAGGATATCTAAAACGTCTTCTCTTACACCAGGAATAGTTGCATATTCGTGATTAATGCCTGCTATTCTGACGGCAGTTACTGCGCTTCCTTCAAGCCCTCCCATAAGGACTCTTCTAAGCGAATTACCCAAAGTAGTAGCTTGTCCTCTTTCAAGAGGGCCAATTAAAAAAGTTCCTGTTTGGGAGCGATCATCTGCTATTTGATGGTCGATTCTGTCAATCTGGTATTGCAACACGGAAAAAATGAGGTTAAAAGTTTTTAGGAGGATTAGAGAATGGTTAAGACTTAGACGCGTCTCCGTTTAGGTCTTCTACATCCATTATGAGGTAATGGAGTGACGTCTCTTATTAGAGTTATTTCTAAACCGGCCACTTGTAAAGCTCTTATGGCCATTTCCCTACCTGAGCCTGGCCCTCTAACTAATACTTCTATTTGTCTCATGCCCTGATCAAGTGCTCTCTTGGCTGCGGCTTCTGCTGCTGTTTGAGCAGCAAATGGCGTACCTTTCCGAGCTCCTTTAAATCCACTTGCTCCTGCAGATGACCATGAAATTACATGGCCCGAAGTATCAGTAATTGAAACAATAGTGTTATTAAATGTGCTTTGAATATGTACCACACCATTAGGTACATTACGTTTGGATTTTTTTGAACCTGTTTTTTTAACTGTAGCTGCCATGATAATTAAATTTAATACTGGTAATTGTGAATAGATTTATTTAGTTATTTTTTTCTTCCAGCAACTGTTTTTCTTGAACCACGTCTTGTTCTTGCATTAGTTCTTGTTCTTTGACCTCTTACTGGAAGACTCATTCTATGCCTTCTTCCTCTCAGACACCCTATGTCTTGTAAACGTTTCAAGGCCATTCCCTCTTTTCTTCTCAAATCTCCTTCTAAATTGAATTCCTCCGAAGCAGCTCTAAGTTTTTGCACATCAGAATCTGAAAGATCTTTAACACGAATATCTGGGTTTACACCCGTATTAGCAAGAATAAGTTTTGATCTTGTTAAACCAATTCCATAAACGTATGTAAGTGCAATTTCAACTCGCTTTTCGCGAGGTATGTCAATTCCTGCAATCCTGGCCACGTGTTTTGAGTAAGTAAAAGTTTGAATTAAAGAGTTAAAATTTAACCCTGACGCTGTTTATTGCGAGGTCTTTTCTTGTTTATAACATAGATTTTACCTCTTCTCCTCACGATCTGATCGTCAGGACTGATTTTTTTGACTGAGGATCTTACCTTCATGGGGGGTTTTACAATTAAAACATTAATACTATATTCTACATCATCATCAAGCCATTTTTTGCATTATATCTGAGGAAATAGTTTTTAAATCTCTATTTGCATCAATATACTTTAACAATGAAAGATCCTTGAAATATTGAATCAGTGGTTCTGTTGTTTTTTTATAAATATTAACTCTTGTTCTAATAGTCTCTTCAGTATCATCTTTTCTTCCTCTCAAAATTAAACGCTTAACTAGCACTTCTTCTGGAATATCTAAGTAAAAAACCACTTCTAGGGGTTGACTAATTTCCATTAAAACCTTATTCAACGAATCTGCTTGAGATAAATTTCTTGGGTAGCCGTCTAAAATCCATCCTTTATTATCTTTATCTAAGTTTTGTCTTACTATTTTCAATACAAGTTCGTCACTGACAAGTTCTCCTTTATTAATAATATCCTTCACTTGTCTACCAAGAATAGTATTCATTTCAATTTCTTTTCTTAATAATTCACCTGTAGAAAGATGCAAATAAGAATTGGTTTTACTTAGTAATTCCGCCTGAGTCCCTTTACCTGCTCCAGGGGCACCTAAAAATAGTAAGTATTTTTTCATTAATTGTTAATTAGACCTTCATACCTTTGAGAAATAACATAAGTTTGAACTTGCTTAGCAGTATCAATAGCCACACCCACAAGAATAAGTAATGAGGTTGCTCCTAAACCTTGAAAAGTCTGCACATTTGTAGCTCTTTCTACTGCAGCTGGAATTATAGCTACTGATCCCAAAAATAATCCCCCTAATAATGTCAACCTATTCTGTATTCCTGATAAGTAATTTGCTGTGTTAGTACCTGGCCTAACTCCAGGCACTGCTACTCCTCCTTTCTTTAGATTTGACGCCACGTCAACTGGATTAATAGTAAGAGATGCATAAAAATAGGAAAAACCTAATATTAAGGCAAAGAATGTGAGAGCATAAGGCCATGGATTTGAAGATCCAGGATTTAAACTACTCGCGAGTTTAATTAAAACTGGATTGCCCGTGACATTTGCAATAGTTATAGGTAAAAAAATCAAGGCAGATGCAAATATGATAGGCATAACTCCTCCAGCATTTAATTTTAAAGGTAAATAACTCTGCCTTGAAGGAAGTAATGTTGAATTCCCTATTTGCCTTTTTGCACTAACTATTGGGATTCGTCTAGCTCCCTCTTGGACAAAAATTATGCCAACAATTGTCAGTAAAAATACTCCCAGTAAAACTGCTATACCTAAAACATCTCCGCGATCACCAGTCTGTGCTTTTTCAATTGTTGAGCTTAGAGCCTTTGGCAAGGTCGAAACAATGTTCAAAAAAATTACTAATGAAGCTCCCTGCCCTATGCCTTTCTCTGTAATAATTTCACTAAACCACATAACTAACATTGAGCCAGTGACTAAGGCAATAGAGGTTTGCAAGACAAATGTCGTTTCACTAATCCCTTGAATTGCGTATTGTTTAAGAATTAAAGAAAAAATAATACTTTGCAAAAACCCCCATCCCAATGAGACATATCTAGTTATTTGGGCTATTTTTCTTCTACCTGCTTCTCCCTCATTTTTTTGTAAGTCTTCAAGAACAGGCAATGAAGCGGTAAGGAGCTGAATAATAATTGATGCATTGATAAAGGGAAGTATACCCAATGCGAAAATTCCAAGGGTTGAAATTCCACCTCCAGTAAAAATATCTAAAAAACCTATTAATTGGCCACCTTGATCTATGAAACTTTTAAAAGCAACTCTATCAATACCAGGCATTGGAATGTATATGCCAAGTCTTACTAAAAGAAGAAGACTTAAAGTTGTTAAAACTCTATTTCTTAGCTCTTTATTTGAAAATAATTGAGAGATTATTTCAGAAGCGCTAGGATTTCTACTTTTGTTGACAAACATTTTAGAAGCTTACTTAAACTTTTTAGTGAATTTATTTATTATTTATAAGCTCGCAAGATCCACCAGCGTCCTCAATTTTTTGTTTTGCAGCTTTTGTGAATGCATTAGCTTGGACTGTTAATTTGACATTTATTTCTCCCTTACCAAGAACTTTCAAAGGAAATTTTGGCTTAAAGATTAATCCTTTTTTAACCAGTGAGTCTATGTTAACAGTATCATTATCATTAAAATCATTTAATTTATCTAAATTAATTATGGAAAAGTTCTTTTGATTAATTATTTCAAAGTGCTTTAATTTTGGAACTCTTCTATACAAAGGCATTTGTCCACCTTCAAAACCTGGGCGAGTAGGTCTACCAGAACGTGACTTTTGGCCTCTCATTCCAAAACCACATGAAGCGCCCTGACCTGCAGCAATTCCTCTACCCTTTCTTAATTTTTTCTTTCTAGAGCCAAAGTTTGATTTAAGTGTATTTAGTAATGAAGTCATAATTTTAAGAATAGAGCTGTTCAAGAGAGATGCCTCTCTCCCTAGAGGCAGATTTGTGTGTTCTTAATTGAGCAAGAGCTACCATAGCAGCTCTTGCATTATTCAAAGGTGTTTTACTACCCAATCTTTTAGCTAAGACATTTTTTATGCCCGCTAATTCTAAAACTGTTCTAATTGAACCACCAGCAATTACACCTGTACCTGGAGCTGCTGGCCTAATGAGTACATTAGCAGCGCCATTTCTACCTTTAGATAAAGTTGGTATTGAATTATTTGGGGTCAAAGGAACCCTGACAAGATTCTTTTTACCATCTGAAACACCTTTTCTAACAGCACCAATGACATCTCCAGCTTTACCAACTCCAACTCCAACTTGGCCTTTCTCATTACCAACAACAACTATGGCTCTAAAACTCATTTTTTTTCCGCCTTTAACTGTTTTAGATACACGCCTTATTTGAACTACCCTCTCTTGCCAATCAGAATCTCTCTCTAGATTTTTTGAATCACCTTTTCTATTCCTTTTTCGATCGTTATTACGATTATTCTTTTTTTGTTCGCTAGGGTTAGCATTAGAGACATTATTAGTCTTGGATTGAGTTGATTGTTGAATTGGAGTATCAGTCATAGTAAAAAATTGAAGTTAGAATTTTAAGCCAGCTTCACGAGCAGCGTCAGCAAGAGCCTTAACCCTACCGTGATATAAATTTCCTCCACGGTCAAAAATTACTTGCTTGATACCTTTTTTTATTGCTCTCTTTGCTAGTAATTTCCCGACAGTTGAAGAAGAATTACAATCAGAAGGTAACTTCTCGGATTTTTCTCTGAGTTCTTTATCAACAGTTGATGCTGAACAGATAGTTTTTTGAGAAGTATCGTCTATAACCTGTGCATAAATATGGTTATTAGAGCGAAAAACAGACAATCTTGGACGTGTTGCATCTCCAATTAAGGATCTTCTTAATCTCCTATGTCTTTTTTGGGTTTGTAATTTCCTGGAAAGTTTGGTCATTGTTTTTAAGTCGAATTATTTTTTGCCAGATTTACCAGCTTTTCTGAGAATTCTCTCATCTTGGTATTTAATTCCTTTTCCTTTATAAGGCTCTGGAGGTCTAATTGATCTGATTTTTGCTGCTTCATTGCCAACAATTTCCTTATCAATTCCAGATACAGTAACGTTTGTATTACTTTCAACCTTGTATGTTATACCATCGGGGGGGATCATTTCTACTGGGTGACTATATCCTGCACTCACAATTAGATTTTTTCCTTTTACTTGTGCTCTAGATCCAACACCTACTATTTCAAGTTTTTTTGAAAAACCTTGGCTAACCCCTTCCACCATATTTGCAATTAAGGCTCTACATAAACCATGTCTTTGACGTGAATGTATTTTTGTTGTAGTAGGGCTTACAATAACAGCATTATCCTTTTTATCAAAACTAACACCTTCAGGCATAAGTCGTTTTAATTCACCCTTTGGGCCTTTAACTATAACCATTAATCCATCAAAATCAACTGAAACTTTCTCTGGAATAAGTACTGGCGTTTTACCGATTCTTGACATGATTAATTCTCCTTAATAAACATAGCAAAGGATTTCGCCACCGACTCCTTGCTTCCTGGCATCACGATCGCTCATTACACCTTTAGAAGTCGAGATAATGGCAACTCCTAGGCCTCCAAGAACTTTTGGTAAACCTTTAGTATTCTTATAAATTCTCAAGCCAGGTTTACTAACTCTTTGCATAGAACGTATAGTAGGGAATTTATTTTTACCACTATATTTGAGACCAAGTACTATTTGTGATTTATAACCTTCACCTTCCTCATTAATATCAGAAATGAAACCCTCTTTTTGAAGCACTTTGGCAATACTTAAGGACATTTTTGAACTTGGGATTGTTGTTGTCATATGCTTTTTTTGACTCGCATTTCTAATGCGAGTAAGCATATCTGAAATAGGATCGTGATTTGACATAGTTTTAATTTAATTCTTACTAAAAGGCATACCTAACTCTTGTAAAAGAGCTTTACCTTCTTGATCTGATCTTGCACTAGTAACAATCGTTATATCCATGCCTCTTATTGAATCTATTTTATCAAAAGAGATTTCAGGAAAAATCAATTGTTCTTTAACTCCAAGGGTATAATTTCCTCTCCCATCGAAACTTTTTGGATTAACCCCTCTAAAGTCTCTTATTCTTGGTAGAGCTAGATTTATAAATCTCTCTAAAAAGGAATACATCCTGTCTCCCCTCAAAGTTACAGTACAACCAATCGGCATGCCTTCACGAATTTTAAAACCCGCAATAGCTTTTTTAGCCCTTGTTACTAAGGCTTTTTGTCCTGTAATTGTTGCCATTTCGTTTAAAGAAGCTTCTAGAGCTTTTGAATTTGAAGCGGCTTCACCAAGACCTCTATTGACGTTGACTTTGACAACTTTAGGGACTTGATGAATATTTTTAAGACCAAGATCTTTTAGAAGTTTTGGTCTAATTGTTTCTTTGTAGCGATTTTTTAGAGTCATAATTTTTGTTAATTCTGGTCTTTGTCAGAATTGATAAATTAAAAAAAGTTTAAATCTAGTTTCTGATGAAAAATTAATCAATTACTTCACCAGTTTTCTTCAATCGTCTTTTCTTAACTCCCTCTTTATCAATGAAGTATTCAATCTTACTGGTAAGATTTTTATCCTTTGAGAAAAACATTACATTTGATGCATGTAAAGATGCTTCTTCTGTAAGTATTCTTCCAGTTTCTCCTTCCTGAGTTGGTTTTACATGTTTGGTCCTAAGGTTAATTCCCTTAACAATTACTCTATTTTCAAGAGGAATGGTTTTTAAAACCTCTCCAGTTTTTCCTTTTTCCTTTCCGTTAATTACTTTTACTAAATCTCCCGTTTTGATTCGCATCTTTATTCTTTGGAAACTTTTCTTTTGTTTTAATGAATTCAACATTTAAATTACCTCCGGAGCAAGAGAAACAATCTTGGTGTAATTTTTATCCCGCAGTTCTCGAGCTACAGGACCAAAAACTCTAGTTCCTTTTGGATTCTTATCTTCGTTAATCAAAACAGCAGCATTATCATCAAATCTAATCGAATTACCAGTATTTCGTCTTAATGTTGCTTTCGTTCTAACGATAACAGCTTTTACAACTTCAGATTTCTTAACTCCCATATTAGGAAGAGCGTCTTTAACAGTTGCTACAATAACATCTCCAACATGAGCGTATCTTCTATTAGATCCTAACACCCTAATGCACTGAAGTCTCTTGGCACCGCTGTTATCAGCTACTGTTAAGTAAGTTTCTTGTTGAATCATTTTTTAACCTCCTTAGTTTGAATTGATTTATTAAGAATCTCTTCTATTGCCCATCTTTTATGAGCACTAAGTGGTCTAGTCTCCTTAATTTTAACTCGATCACCTAAAACACAAGTATTTTCAGGATCATGCGCTTTATACCTTGTAGTTCTACTTACAATTTTTTTATAAATGGGGTGTGGATATCTGTTAATAACAGCAACAACGACTGTTTTATCCATTTTGTCGCTGACAACAGTACCAATTCTTTCTTTAAGTGCCATAACTAATAATTAATCTGAAGTTGATTGAGAAGACGCTTGACTTTTACTGAGAGTAAGTAATTGAGCAACTTGTTTCTTTATGATTTTGAATTTATGAGTTTCATTGAGCTGTCTAGTAGCTTGTTTGAATCTCAAATCAAAAAGATCTTTTCGTAATTGACTAATCTTCTCAGTAATTTGGGAAGAATTTAATTTCTTAAATTCTTTAAGTGACTCAGAGTTTTTCATTGTTTAACCTCCTCTTGAGACTTTGTTTTAGTATTTGACTCTTTTGAGGAGGGATTTTCTAATTTGTTGTCAGTTGAGATAAATTTCGTTTTTACAGGAAGTTTATATTGAGCTAAACGCATAGCTTCTTTCGCGATATCCTCCGTAATATCATCTCCACCCATTTCAAAAAGTATCCTTCCTGGTTTTACAACTGCAACCCAAAACTCGGGATTACCTTTACCAGAACCCATTCTTGTTTCAGCAGGCCTCATAGTGACAGGTTTATCAGGAAATATTCTTATCCATATTTGACCTCCACGTTTGATATATCTAGTCATTGCTCTTCGACTTGCCTCAATTTGACGTGCAGTTACCCATCCACAGTCTTGGGCTTGGAGGGCAAATTGACCAAAAGCAATAGTATTGCCTTTGGAGGCAACACCCCTCATTCTGCCTCTGTGTTGTTTACGAAATTTAGTACGTTTTGGACTAAGCATTTTTATACCTCCTATGAATTCTCGTTAGAACGATCCTCAAACTGCTGAGGTCTTCGACTACCTTTCCTCTTAGGGTTTGAACCCACAGGAATTGTTTGTTCTTCTTTAGGAAGAACTTCACCTTTGAAAACCCAAACTTTTATGCCCAAGACGCCATAAGTTGTATTAGCCTCACGTGTCGCATAGTCAATTTCGGCTCTCAAAGTATGCAAGGGGACTCTACCTTCCCTAGTCCATTCGGTTCTAGCAATTTCAGCTCCATTTAATCTACCCCCTACTTGTATTTTGAGGCCTAGTACTCCAGCCCTTTGTGCCCTTTGAAGTGCCATCCTAATAGTTCTCCTGAAGGCTACTCTTTTTTCAAGTTGTTGTGAAATATATTCAGCTAGTAGAAAAGCATCCGCATCAACGCGTTCAACTTCAACAACATTAATCCTGACTTGCCTTGTCCTATCTCCAATAGTTTTTTGAATTCCAGATCTTAATTCTTCAATACCACTTCCTTGTCTTCCCACTATCACGCCTGGTCTTGCTGTTTTTAATTCAAGTTCCAGTTGATCAGCTTTTCTAGCTATTAATACATCGCTAATTCCTGCTGCACCATATTTTTTCTGTATGAAAGTCCGAATTTTAAAATCTTCTTGAAGTAAAATTGGATATGTCTTTGAAGTAGCAAACCATTTGGAGCGATGCTCTTGAGTGATTCCCAATCTTAGTCCAGATGGATGTATTTTATGTCCCATTAATTTTGTACCTCCGCATTAGTTTGAGTATTCGCAGATTCAACAGAAATACTAATATGGCAAGTCTGTTTTTTGATAGAGAAAGCTCTACCTTGCGCTCTAGGTCTATACCTTTTCATTACAGGACCACTATTAGCCCATGCAGAGGAAATCACTAAGGTAGATGGATCCATTCCAAGATTATGCTCTGCATTAGCAACTGCAGATCTTAGAACTTTAGTAATTGGATCAGTAGATCTGTAGGGCATAAATTCCAACATGATTAATGCATCTCTATAAGACCGACCCCTTATTTGATCCAAAACTCTTCTGACTTTAGAAGCTGATCCTCGAACATAGTTTCCATGAGCAATGGCTATTTTTTGGGTTTCTGACGTTTTTGTCATGATTTGGCTCCTTTCTTATCTCTTATGTGCCCTCGGTAAGTGCGTGTAGGAGCAAATTCTCCGAGTTTATGGCCGATCATTTGTTCGGTTATAAAAACAGGAATATGGGTCTTGCCATTATGTACCGCAATTGTGTGGCCGATCATTACAGGCAAAATCGTGGAGGATCTAGACCAAGTTTTAATAACAGACTTGTCATTATCAGTATTTTGTTTTTCTACCTTTTTTAGCAAGCTATCTGCTATGAAAGGTCCTTTTTTTAGTGAGCGTCCCATGTTTATGAAATAGAAATTAAAATAAAAAACGAAGTAATCAAGAGTCTCTTCCTCCTCTACTCCTCTTGGAAACTCGACGTCGCCTTCGAACTACTAATTTATTACTTGGTTTGTTCTTTTTACGTGTCTTTAACCCGAGAGCTGGTTTACCCCATGGAGTAACAGGGCCTGCTCTTCCAATTGGGGCTTTTCCCTCTCCTCCTCCATGTGGATGATCACATGGGTTCATTACACTTCCTCTTACTTGTGGCCTTCTTCCAAGCCATCTTCTTCTTCCTGCTTTACCTAAGCTAGTATTTCTAATTTCTGAATTACCAACTTCTCCAAGAGTTGCATAGCATTCTTTTCTAACAAGTCTTACCTCGGTAGATGGAAGCTTTAAAGCAACATAATCTCCCTCTTTTGCCATAACTTGTGCACTAGCTCCAGCGGATCTAACCATCTGAGCACCTCTTCCTGCATATAGCTCAACACAATGAACACTAGATCCTAATGGCATAACAGAAAGTGGCATTGCATTTCCATCTTCAATTGGAACGCTTTCTCCAGATATGACATTTTGTCCAACTTTTACTCCAGCTGGAGCAATTATATATCTTTTCTCTCCATCTTCGTAAAATAAAAGTGCAAGTCTTGCATTTCTATGAGGATCGTAGTGGATAGCTGCAACTTTAGCGTTAATATTTCTTTTATCTCTTCTAAAATCGACTAATCTATATTGCCTTTTATGACCACCTCCACGATGACGACAAGTAATAACTCCACGATTATTCCTGCCTTTAAATCTATGTTTTGAAACTATTAGTGATCTCTCAGGTTTTGAACTTGTTATTTCACTAAAATCAGTAACTACTCTCTGTCTAGTGCCAGGTGTATAAGGTTTAAATTTACGAATTGCCATGATTAAAACTCCTTAAGATTCTGGAAATAGTTGGATTTTGTCTCCTTCAGCAAGACGTACAATTGCCTTCTTGACCTGAGAACGTTTACCGGAAAACTTCCCGACTCTTCTTGTTCTCCTTGGAGGATTCATAGTATTGACTCCTATAACTTTAACACTAAACAAGGCTTCAATGGCTGCCTTGATTTGTGGCTTTGCCGCTCTGTGATCCACTTCAAAAGTATATTGATTAAGATCTAGTGCGTTGGTAGCTTTCTCAGTAATAACAGGCTTTCGTATTACATCTGCTAAACGAGAATCAAATAATTTACTCATGATGCATAAACCTCCTGAATTTTATTTATTGCTGATTGACCTATTACCAACTTATTAGCATTGAGAATATCAAATACATTTAATTGATCAGCGGCAATTAATTTTACTTTTTCAATATTATTGATTGATTTTTTTATTACCTCTGAGGGACTATCAAGAATAACCAAAACTTTTTCAGTTTTTTGTATACCTAATCGAGCAAGGCCATTGATGATTTCACTTGTTTTAGGCTGCTTTAAAGTAGATCCAAAATCTTCAACAGCCTTCATATCAGAAACTCTGGACATTAATGCTGTTCTAAGAGCTAACCTACGTTCCTTACGATTCATATCAAGATTGTAGGAACGTGGCTTCGGTCCAAAGATAATTCCTCCGCCAGGTCTTAGAGGTGTTCTTATTGATCCTTGACGTGCTCTTCCGGTACCTTTCTGTTTGTATGGCTTTCTACCGCCCCCACGTACTTCAGATCTTGTCAAAGTTGATGCTGTCCCTTGTCTTTTATTTGCTAGCTGCCTAAGAACTGCTCTATGTATTAAGTCTGCAGAAGAAGTTTCTTTAGCAACTGACAAATCAAGAGTAACTTTCCCTGATTTTTTACCATCCCATTTGAGATTTTCGAGTGTTGTCATGATTTTTCACCTCCTTTTTTGCCTACAACATTATTTGGCTTAATGTTGACAATTGAGCCAGGCTTACCTGGAACAGAACCCTTTACTACGAGCAAATTCTTTTGATCATCAATTTTTAGAACTAGCAATCCTTTCGTAGTTATCTGTTTCCCTCCATATCTTCCTGCCATTCTTTTCCCAGGATAAATTCTGCCGGGGGTTGTTCCAGCTCCTGTAGATCCAGGCGCTCTATGATTTTTTGAACCATGACTCATAGGACCTCTGCTAAAACCATGTCTTTTCTGATAACCAGCAAAACCTCTACCCATAGATTTTCCACTGATATCAACTTTTTGGCCAACCTCAAAGTTTTTTACAGTGATTTGATTACCGATTTCATACGATGAATTTTCTTCAACCTTATATTCTTTCAGATGTTTTAAAAGTTCTTTACCTGATTTCAACAAATGTCCTTTTTCAGGTTTACTAATGTGCTTATCTTTGGACAAGCCATAACCTATCTGAACGGCAGTATAACCATCCAAAGCGGTAGTTTTCAATTGAGTGACACGGCATGGTCCAGCCTCAATCAGAGTAACTGGAACCGCATTACCTTTGTCGTCGAAAAGTTGGGACATGCCCAATTTCTTTCCTAAAATTCCTATAGACATAAGACTAAATTAGGCTAGCTCGTAATGATTTTTAAATTATCTAAACCCTCTCAATGTGATTAGATGAAGTTAATAAAAAAACTATTAAATAAGGTTGAGACTTACCTAAAAAAATTTAGATAGTTTCTCATTGGGTAAACCCACCTGAATTTTTTAACGAAACGCTAAAAATGTGAGATTTTGTAGAGGCTCGGCTAGCTTGCGAGCTTAAAAATTCACTGAGTTACAATTGTACATCATCAAGTACCATAAAATAAAATAAAATAAAATAAAGGAAATTTTTATGCCATTACTTCTTACAGGGAAAAAGTTTCACAACGATTTAAAAACTAACAAATGTCTTGCAATCTTTGCTCCTCTTGAAGGTGGTTATGAAACTCGTCTTTTGAGGAGAATGAGGGGTAAGGGCTTTAAAACTTTTATAACCTCAGCAAGAGGGCTTGGAGATCCAGAAGTCTTCTTGCTTAAATTGCATGGGGTTAGACCACCCCACCTTGGCCATCAAAGCGTAGGAAGAAACGGAGCTCTTGGGGAAGTTCAACAAGTAATCCCTCAAGCTTCTGAGTTATTTAATGAAAATGATAAAAATAAATTACTTTGGTTGTTAGAGGGTCAAGTATTATCTCAAGCTGAGTTGGAGAGCTTAATACAGATTTGCACTAAAGAAAACAAACTAACAATTGTTGTTGAAATGGGAGGTTCAAGAAAACTTGAATGGAAGTCGTTAAGTGATTATATTTTGGATGAATTTGAAAGTTAAATCATTTGATTGAATCCAATAATAAAAAAGATAAATGGATTAAATTGATTTGTGGTGCCAGTAATGAAGATGTTGTTGCTATAGAAGATTTATGTGCAATCTATACTGCTGCTGGTGTCGACTATATAGATGTTGCAGCAGAAGAATCTATAGTTCATGCCGCAAAAAAAGGAATCGAGTGGGCGAAAAAAACCTTTCAAAACTCTCCTGGATTAATGATAAGCATCAGTGATGGTAATGATATCCACTTTCGTAAAGCAAAATTTGATCCATTAAAGTGTCCTCCTCTTTGTCCAAGACCTTGCGAAAAAGTATGCCCCACCTTTGCAATTGATAATTCTGGGATTAAAGAGAGTAAATGTTATGGATGTGGAAGATGTTTAAATAGCTGTCCCCTAAATCTAATTAGTGAATATGAATATAATTTGTCAAAAGATAATTTAGAATCAACACTTCAAAAAATAAAGCCTAATGCAGTAGAAATTCATACAGAAATCAATCGCCTAGATTCTTTTTCAAAAGTTGTTAGTATCCTTAAAAGTTCTGAAACGCAATTAGATAAGATATCTATTAGTTGTGGATTAAATCAATCTATCAAAAAATCACAAGATCCCAAAGATCTTTTGAAAGCTCTTTGGGAAAGATATGAAATGCTTATTGAACTTAATATCCCCCTTATTTGGCAGCTAGATGGAAGGCCAATGTCTGGTGATCTTGCTCCAACGACAAGTAGAGATACAGTTAAGTTGTTTAAAAGAATTGGTTCAGATCTTCCTCCAGGATTAATTCAATTAGCCGGAGGAACTAACGAAAAAACTCATGAATTTTTGCATTCAAATAATCTTCCAGACGGAATAGCATTTGGAAGTGCTGCAAGAAAAATTATGCAACCCTTTCTTGAATTTGCTTACAAAAATAACAAAAGACTCTATGAGTATCCTGAAAGAATGGCTTTGGCAATCAAAAAAGCTAAGAAATTTTTAGAGCCATGGAAATCGAGCTAAGTCACATAATATTTTTATTTTTTTAAACCTACTCCGTGTTTATGAAAACTTTGTATTTTTTTGATAGAAAAAAATCTTTTCATGTATTAAAATGAAGATTCAATGGGCCGTCGCCAAGTGGTAAGGCATCGGGTTTTGGTCTCGACATTCCTAGGTTCGAATCCTAGCGGCCCAGTCCTAAAATACAGTTGGTGTCTTCTCAAAAAATATTTCTATTTGATTTTGATGGGGTAATTGTTGATGGAATGTATGAATATTGGCATAGTTCTTTGCTGGCCTGTGAAAAATATTTAAATTCACCTTACATCTCTTTTGATCAAAAAATTTATAAAAGAGTACCAAATGCTTTCAAAGAAATTAGGCCTTGGGTTAAATATGGTTGGGAAATGGTTCTAATTGTTCACGAAATTATTAAAACAGAAAATCCAATAAACAATTTTAATAAAGATGATTTCATTAATGATTATCATCAAAATTGCCAGAAGGTTTTAAAAGATAATTCCTGGATAGCCGAAGATTTACAAAAAATATTAGATAAGTCTCGCAATTACCAAATTGATAAAGATTTTATATCTTGGGTAAATTTACACAATCCATTTTTTGAAGTTATAGATTTCATGAAAGAATTAAGGAATAGAGAAATCCAAACCGGAATAATAACAACAAAAGGGGAAATATTCGCAGAAAAAATTCTTAAACAATTAAATATTTTTCCAGAATTTATTTTTGGTTATGAATCCGGAACAAAAGTCAAAATAGCTGAAAAGCTTACAAAAACTTATGAAATTTTAGGTTTTATAGAAGATAGAAAAAAAACTCTAATTGATATTAAACAAAATTCAGAAACTTCTCATATTCCATGCTTCCTAGCTGATTGGGGATATTTAAAAAAGCCTGATAGATATAATTTATGCAATGAAATTAAATTATTAAAATTACATGACCTTGAGAAATTAGTTGCAATTTAAAGATAATCAGCTAGAGTACAGGTGTACTATAGTTTGTATTTATGAAGTTTGGTTTAAATAAAAATTTCCAAATTTAAAATAAATATAAGAACTTTAACCGATAAATCAAACAATGAGCCTAGACGAAAAGAAAAAAACTGAATCAAAAGAAAAAGACAAGGCATTAAGTCTCGTCTTAGGTCAAATAGAAAGGAATTTTGGACGAGGATCAATAATGAGACTTGGTGACGCCTCAAGAATGAAAGTAGAAACAATATCTACTGGAGCGCTCACCCTAGATTTAGCATTAGGAGGAGGATATCCAAAAGGAAGAGTAGTAGAAGTTTACGGGCCAGAAAGTTCAGGGAAAACTACGTTGACGCTGCACGCGATTGCGGAAGTTCAAAAAAATGGAGGGGTAGCTGCATTTGTAGATGCTGAGCATGCACTCGATCCAGTTTATGCAGCCTCTTTAGGAGTTGATGTTGAAAATTTGTTAGTTTCACAACCAGATACTGGTGAAATGGCTCTAGAAATAGTTGACCAGCTTATAAGATCTAGTGCGGTGGATCTTGTAGTTGTTGACTCAGTAGCAGCACTAACTCCAAGAGCTGAGATAGAAGGAGAGATGGGAGATCACGTAATTGGAAGCCAAGCAAGGCTTATGAGTCAAGCAATGAGAAAAATAACAGGAAATATTGGTAAATCTGGTTGTACGGTAATATTCCTAAATCAATTACGCCTAAAAATTGGGGTTACATACGGCAATCCAGAAACAACCACCGGAGGTAATGCATTAAAATTTTACGCCTCAGTGAGACTTGATATCAGAAGAATTCAAACTCTTAAAAGAGGTACTGAAGAATACGGCATTAGAGCGAAAGTAAAGGTAGCAAAAAACAAAGTTGCACCACCATTTAGAATCGCAGAATTTGATATTCTCTTCGGGAAAGGTATTAGTACAACAGGATGTTTATTAGATTTAGCAGAAGAGACTAATATCATAATAAGAAGAGGCGCTTGGTATAGTTATGAAGGAGAAAATATTGGACAAGGAAGGGAAAATACAATAATTTGGCTTGATCAAAACTTAGAAATTAGAAATAAAGTAGAATCTATGGTTAAAGACAAATTAACAGAAGGTACTGAAGTCAGTTCTAATTCAATGAAAACATTAAATAGCAATCCTGCTAATAAAATCGCTGTTAATGATATAAAAACAGTAGCTTAAATTAATAATTTATAAAGAATCAGCTAAAGTCCACCACCCAGCAGCAGGGCCTATAAATCTAACTACAATCCATAAGATAACTAACCCTGCGATTCCAAACCAACTGGCCTTAATACTTAATTGAATTAGGTTATCTCTTTGATTAATTGTAAAGGGCAGCCATTCAAATAATCTTGGAGACTCATCAAATTTTTTTTTAGTATTATTTTTTTTTGGAAGTAAACCAATTGTTTTACGTCTTTTTGCTTCTCCCATATTTCTTGAGTTATTTAAAAATATAACCTAATCAAAAGGTAGCATATAATTAATTTTTTTTGAGGGTTGAATGTTTTTCAAAAGTAATCTTCCCCAGTTTCGTTTATTTGCTCTCCCATCTAAAATTATTAACTTACCTGAATTTCTTCTTAAAGGGGCAATAGATCTTTCAAGTTTCATTCTGGCTTGAGGAAGAAAGAATTCTCTAAACCAATCTTGAGAAAGCTTTTTTTTATGAGAAACTGTAATTGCGTTAATAGGTTCAGACATATTAGGAATCGGAAGTAAGGGAACGATAATTTGATCTGGGATTTGTATTAAATGAGAATTCATAATCCACCAATCATAACTAGAGCAAAGGATTTCATTATTATGAGAGGGAATTGTCTCTAGCAAGACCCTCTTCCCATAATTCGAGGCTAATTCTGTGGCAAGATTATTTTTCAAATCAATATCGTCAGACAAAACTAAAGTCAAACCCTTTCTAAAAAGTATTAACTTCTTGCATTTATCCAAGATTGAATTAGTAAAAAGAGGATTATTAGGAAGCAACTGTTTAGAGGGTATATATAATAAAATCTTTTTCTCTTCAAAATTACTTTTAAAATTAATAACCAAGTCAATATCTAAACTATGCTTTTTAAGATACATTTGGAAAAAATTATCTTTTCTCAAAGCTGATAAAAAAACAAATTTATTATTTAAAAAAAATTCCTTAATTTGAGAAAGTTCATCTATTGGCTGCAAATACAAATTCCAATCCAAATTTGTATCATTTAATTTTACCCAACATGCCCAGCCTTGAGATAACGCTTTGTTGACACTTAAAAATTTATCAGAAAAAAAAGAATTTTCATGAAAAAAGTTTAAAAAAAAGCTAATTTCTTTTTCATCTAAATTGATATAACTATTTCCTAAGACCCTTCTCATAAAGAACTTTTTCTTAAAATAATCATATACTTTTATAAATTTTTGATTGATTAATTCAAATTCTTTAAAATTTTTTGTCCAATCCTTTTTAACTAAAGTAATACTAAAATGATTTTTTAAATCTTGTTTTATATCCTCAACTCCAGAATAAACTATGCGATGATTTCTAAGATTAAGAAAATTAGGATCATTAAGTAAATCTTGGATTGTTATCAAGCGAACATGATGGTCTCCAAAAATAAGTTGATCATTTTTTAAAATTAAATTAAACCCTAAATTTTTCAATGAATCAATCTGAAACTCTCTTAAAAAATTAATTTTTGCTTCAGATAAAATAAAAGTTGAATCTTCTTCCTTTAAAAATAGAGAGATCAAAATTGGAGGTAGCCAATCATGGCTAGAAAAAATTTCTGAATTAATTAGATATGTAGAATTATTCTCAATACACTTGGAGATTATCCTCCCAAAAGAATATATATGTTCCCAATTAATACTTTGATCTCTCAAAAAATTTTTCAAATATTGATGACTTAAAATTTCAAGCATTTATAATAAATTTCAAATACACAAAAAATTTATGAACCTAATATACAAAAATATTGGTATCAATATAAGAAAGTCATGAATTAATAAATCTATGAAAATTGGAATAGTAGGGTTAGGTTTGATTGGTGGTTCTTTAGGATTAAAACTCCAAAGTCTTAACCATACAATTTATGGAATAGCAAATAATGAATTTAATGAAAAAAAAGCCAAGGAAAAAAGGCTTGCAAATTTTGTTACCTGTGATCTGAGCGTATTAACAAAATGTGAGCTCATAATTTTAGCATTGCCTATAAAAGATTTGATCAGCCCATCTCAACGATTAGTAGCGTCAATACCTCAAACAACAATAGTTACTGATGTAGGCTCTGTTAAAGAACCAATTGTAGATACATGGGAACATTTACATCCTCTATTTATTGGATCACATCCTATGGCAGGAACAGAAAATAAAGGGGTTGACTCAGGTTTCGAAGGTCTTTTTAAAAATGCAAAATGGATTATTACTCCTACACAAAATAGTGATTTTAATGCAGTCAGAACTATTTCAGAGCTAATAAAATCAATGGATTGTGAAATTTGCCAAGCCGCGCCAAAAGAACATGATGAAGCAGTATCTCTAATTTCTCATTTGCCTATATTTTTAGCTTCTGCCCTTATTAAAACTGTAGATACAAAAAATAATCAATCTTTATTAGATCTCTCACAAAAGCTTGCAGCTACAGGATTTGCTGACACTTCAAGAGTTGGCGGCGGCAATGAAAAACTTGGCTTGGATTTAGCTATGAATAATCAGATTCATGTTTTAAATGCTATAAATAATTTTAAAAATAAGCTTAATACATTGGAAACTCTTATAAAAGAGAAAAATTGGGAGTTACTTTCTAACAAACTTACTGAAGCAAGAGAAATCAGAAAAAATTTTATAAATTAAAATTTTCTATGCCTTTGGAAGCCAAAATTTGCCTTGAAACCATTAATGCAGACTGACTTACACCTGCGGTTCCCTCACCAGGATAAATTGAGTCTCCACATAGCCATAAACCTTTAAAAGGAGTCCTACTTGATAATCCAAATAAACCAAAAATATCTGGATTTTGACCAAGCCCTCCTACTATTCCATTAGGTCTATTCGTCCATTTTTCAAATCCTAATGGAGTAGCTAATTCCCTATGTAGCCAATTTTCAGGATCAATATCAAATTTACTTTCCAATTCAAGAGATATCTTTTTTAGGGAATCCCTTTTCTTATTTAAATAATTTTTTTTTTCTAAATTAAACCAATCTTTTGTCTTAGTAAAAATACTAGCTATTAAAGTAACCTCCCCTTTTGGTGCTCTTCCATCACCATCATCACTAATTGATACAAATATGGAGCCAAATTCATTCGAAGCAAATTGATAATGATTTGAAGAAATTTTTTTTATATGTTCTTTTTTTAATGCTGAATAAAACACTAAAGCTCCGCTTGGATTAGGCAAATTAATTAGTCGATTTTTATAACTTTGCTTTCTACTTAAAGGTCCCTGCAAATGATTCAGCAATGATTGAGGGGGCGCAGTGTAAATTAAATTTTTTGCTTGGTAAATAAAAGAATTTTGTTTCGAATTAGCAGATACTTTCCAACACATATTGTGGTCATCAAAGATTATGGAATTAACTTTTTGACCAAATATTAGTTTAACACCAGTGTTAAGCAATGATCTTTCTAATGCTTCACTTAAAGACTGCATAGACTTTTTAAGATGCCAAAGACCATGTGGTTGTTGACTAATCTGAAGAACGGTAGAGCCATACAATGCTGCAGTATTGTAAACATCCTCTTGGGAATAAAGTTTGAGTTGAAGATTTAAGAATTTAATCAAGCGCTCATTATTAGATAATCCACATATTCGCAATAAATCAAAAATAGTAGACTTAAGTAGTATGCCTGTAACAAGGTTTGAAGGGACTAGTGCTTTAAGAAGTTGAGAAAAATCCCAAAAATTATTTATTGGCAATATTGGATTTTGATTAGCAAATATCCAATTACTTTGATGTATGAGGCTACAAAGTTTCCAAAATCTACCACTTCCAGGAAACTGCATTTCTCGTTCAGCCATCCATTTACTTTTTTCATACCAAATAGGTATTGGCTTACCACCATCATTTAAGTCAACGATGCAAGCAGGATCTAAAATAGTGGCTTCTGGTGATGGGATATCTAAAAAATCAAAAATTCTTTTATGAATTCCTCCTTTCTCCAAACCAGCAACTTGTGTAGCTCCAACATCAAAAATATAATTCTTTCTTTTAAATGTGCCTGCACAACCTCCTGATTGAGTATGACATTCAATTAAAGTCACTGATAAACCTTGTTTTGATAAAATTGCTGCAGATGTTAGTCCTGCTATGCCAGCACCAACAACAACAACTTCGGACTTTCTCATTTAAATGCAAAAATTATCATCTCTTGAAGTTAGCGAAATTTGTGATCAATTAGGTGAAACTTATCCAAAAAGTGTTAAGCAAGTATATGGAGGAAATATTCACAGCGCATGGCAGATAGAATTTGCGAACATTAAATTATTTCTTAAAAGAAACAATAGAAAAATAAAATTTCTCGAATTTGAAAAATACTGTCTCAAAAATTTGAGAGAACATATCAATCAAAAAAACGTCCTAGTTCCTGAAGTTATTGCATATAAAAATATTAAAAATGTAGAAATTCTTTTAATTGAATGGATAGATATGAAAAACTTTGACCAAAAAAAGCTAGGGAAGGGTTTAGGAGAAATGCACTTAAATTCAAGTGAGTCTAATCCAAAAACATTTGGTTACCCGATTGAGGGATTTATTGGATTAACAAATCAGAAAAAAGGTTGGGAAAAAAATTGGGTAGATTGTTTTCTAAATTTAAGAATAATACCTCAATTATCAATTCTCCAAACATATATCTTGGATAAGGAAACTATAAATAAAGTCAAAGAAAAAATCAAAACAGAATTAATTAACCATGAACCTATCAATACACTAGTTCATGGTGATTTATGGTCAGGAAATGTAGGGACAGAAAAAAGTGGTAAAGGAGTTATTTTTGACCCGGCATCTTGGTGGGCAGATAACGAAGTCGATATAGCTATGACTAAATTGTTTGGAGGTTTTAGAAAAGAATTTTATGAAGAGTATCATAAAATTTTTCCAATAAAAAAAGGTTTTGAAAAAAGAATTATTATCTACAATTTTTACCACATATTAAATCATGCCAATATGTTCGGAGGGCTTTACTTAAACCAAGTCAAAGATTATGTAAAAGCCATAATCGATATGTAAAATTACACTATCCTAAATATGTTTTTTTAAGATTTTGTACCTTATCTAAAACAGCTTCACGATTTTCACTAGTACGGAGATTCTGCCAACTCCATTGACCAACAACAATAACACCTAGTAGTTCTAGTAAACCTGGAAGAATTGGGAAAAAGTTAATCGTGTCAATAACAACTTTAATTATTATTTGGGCTATAACGACAACAGCAATTATGCCGGCTGCTTTGCCATACTTACCCATTTGAGTCCAGTCAACATTTCCTAGGGTTTCGTTGACTTTTCCCATTACATCAGAATACTTTTCTGAAAAGCTTTTGGTTTCTGAGCTTGTATCGGAGCCGGGGTCTTGATTTGACTCTGGAGTGTTATCACTCATGAATTCAGTAAACTTAATATATGAACCAGACAGTATCGGAAAAAACGCCCGTTGACTACCTTTTTGTTGTGCAAAATTCCGAACCGAAACATTTTGTATTTTTTAGATGTGTTGGTACATATAGTTTTTGAAGATATTTGAACTAAAAATTGATTTATAAAAACTTCACATTATCGTCTAGTTCTAACAAAAAAATTAATAAATTCCATTAAAAAAAAAAAAAAGGCTAAAATTTACTTTTTAATTATTATATTCCTATAGCTTATTTCGTTAAATTTAAGGAAAAGAAATGCTTAAAGATATCAAACTTAAATTCTTAAATCCAGATGAGCAAGAGAGATACCAAAAACATTTAACCCTTAAAGAGATAGGTTTAGAGGGTCAACTGAGTCTAAAAAATACTTCTGTATTATGTATTGGAGCAGGTGGGTTAGGTTCTTCTGTTTTGCTTTATCTCGCAGCAACAGGAATTGGAAAAATTGGAATATTAGATAACGATCACGTGGAAAAGTCTAATCTCCAAAGACAGATAATTCATGAGACAAATACTATTGGCATGCTCAAAATTGATTCTGCCCGAGATAGAATAAAAAAATTTAATCCAAATCTTGAATTATTAACATTTAAAGAGAGGATTAATCCTAATAATGCCCTAGAAATAATTAGTAAATTTGATATTATCTGCGATTGCTCAGATAATTTTGGCACCAGATATTTGATAAATGATGCATGTCTGATACTAAACAAACCTCTAGTCTTTGGAAGTGTACAAGGCTTTGAAGGGCAAGTGAGTGTTTTTAACTTGCACAAAAATAGTCCTAATTTAAGAGACTTACTGCCAGAATCACCTCTAAAGAATGCAATCCCTAGTTGCGCAGAATATGGAGTTGCAGGAGTTTCAACCGGTTTAATAGGAATTCTTCAGGTGAATGAGATTGTCAAAGTCATTTTAAAAAAAGGTGAAATCTTAGATGGAAAAATTTTAGTTTTTAATCTACTGAATATGAATATGAAAAAATTAAATCTAAAAAGTGATCAGATAAACAAGCGAATTGAAAATCTTTCTCAGTTTTTAGACTTTTATAGTGATGATGAATGTTATGAGAAAAAAAATGAAGTCAACAAAATAAATGCTAATGATTTTAATAATTTATACAAAGCAAAACCTAACAAAATTCTTTTAATTGATGTTAGGGAAAATGAAGAATTTTCTAATTCTGCAATAGAGGGTTCAATATCAATCCCCCTAAGTCATTTGAACAAAAAATCTGACTTAGAATTTATTCAAAAAGAAAGTTTAATTAAAGAGGTCTTCACCATATGTAAATCAGGGAAACGTTCCGAAAAAGCTTCAGAAATCTTGTCTAAATTCAAAATTCAATCGAGATCAATTGAAGGTGGAATTGAAAAGGTAAAAATGTTATGCAATTAATAATTTAAAGAAGATTTAGTAATCTACACCTCTTTTCAAATCAACTCCAACATTTGCATAATGCTTATGACAGACCATTTCAGAGTAAACATCGGCAAGTTCAAAGTATGAAGGTTCATTTTTACATCTCCCAGTAATAACAACTTCTGTCTCTGCTGGTTTTTTTAAGAGTATTTGATGTATTGATTCCACAGGTAGCAGCTCTAAATCAACAGTTGGATTTAATTCATCCAGAATAATTGTCTTGTACAAACCACTCAAAATAGCAGCTTTAGCAATTTCCCATGCTCTCTCCGCTTCAACATAATCTATTGGTTGTTGTTGACCTCTCCACACGATAGCATCTCTGCCTGAGCGCAAATGGTCTACCAAATGTGGATAACTTTCTCTTAAAGCTTCAATAGCAGCATCTTCGGTATAACCATTTCCACCTTTTAACCACTGTAATATTAAAACTCTATGACTTTTATCTTGAGATATTCCTTTACCAATAGCCTGTAGAGCTTTGCCAAGGGCACTTGTGGATTTTCCTTTACCTTCACCTGTATAAATCTCAATTCCACCTTTAAAACTTGTTTGTCCTGTTAACTTTGATAAATCTCCTGTTAAACGTGGCCTCATTTCCGAATGGAGTTGCGATATTCTTACCAAAGAAGGAGGGGCAGCCCTTCCAGTAATAATTATTTCCAACCCATCAGGACGATTTTCGAGAGAATCAACTACTTCCTTGATATCAAGCATTCCTAAATCTAGAACTGGATTTAACTCATCTAGGACAACTACAGAATAAAGAGAACTAGCAATTGCTCCTTTAGCTATGTTCCAACCTCTTTCTGCCTCACCAATATCAAATCTTGTTACCTGATCAGCAGTGAAGAATTCCGATCTTCCTGTCCTTACATGGTCAATTAAGTGTGGGAAGCCTCTTTGCAAGGCCTCAATAGCCGAATCCTCATCATATGATCTCTCTGGACCTTTTAAAAATCTTAGAAGTAGCACTCTTGACTGTCTTTTTTCGCATATTCCTAATCCTATTGTTCTGAGCACGACACCCAAAGCGGCCTGACTTTTACCTTTACCTTCACCATCATAAATATGTAATTGACCTTTTGATCTCTCCTGACTGTCATTTGCTGTGACAATTCCTATTCCTCTATTTCTACTTGTATTCGTCAATTGAACAAGGTTAATTAATTTAATCTAAGATATAGTAAAGGATATTATTAAAAACTTAATAATAAATTCAACCTAGTCTTAGGTAATTTGAATTTTAGAGTAATTAGCATGTTCAATCAACTAGAAATTCTCTCTGATGAACAAAGTGAAAAGCTTTATACAATTAGAAAGTATATTAAAGATCTTGATAGTGTTTGTATTGCTTATTCAGGGGGAGTAGACAGTACATTAGTAGCATCATTAGCATTCGAGCAATTAGGTAGCAAAGCTATTGCTATTACTGGTGTTTCTCCTGCATTAGCCAATAAACTTCGTGAAGAAGCAAGAAGTCAAGCAAAATGGATTGGAGTAAAGCATTTAGAAATTAAAACTTCAGAATTAGACCAACCAAGTTACAGTGAAAATCCAAAGGACAGGTGCTTCGCATGTAAAAAAGAGCTTCACAAACATACAACTTATTTTTCTCAAAAACTTAACTACAAGATTGTTTTAGATGGAGTCAATCTAGATGATCTTAAAGATTACAGGCCAGGTATAGAAGCCGCAAAAAATGCAGGTGTTTTTTCTCCTCTAGCAAAATTTAAATTTTCAAAAAAAGATATTAGGGATATATCAAGAGCATTAGGTTTTCCTTGGTGGGATAAACCCGCTCAGCCTTGCTTATCATCAAGATTTCCTTATGGCCATAAAATAACTAGTGCTAGGCTTAAAATGGTTGAAAAAGCGGAAGAATACCTAAAAAAAGGTGGAATATCTGAGGTTAGAGTTAGATGCCAAGGATCAACTGCAAGAATAGAAATTCCCCAAGATGAATTAAAACATTTTTTTGAAAAGTATAATTTTAGTGAATTAGTTCAATATTTTTCTAATTTAGGATTTAATTGTACAAGCTTGGACCTTGAAGGATTGATAAGCGGTAAATTAAATAGATAAATTTATAAGTTCAAACAACTGTTCTCAACTCTTCAAGGACTGTTGCGGGTGGATTTCGCTCAATGACACGCAAGGAATGTTCTCTAGCCTTCAAAGCTTCAATTAAATATTGACTAGCAAGTTCTGGCAACATATTTTGACCACATGTAAAGATATCAACAGCAGAATAATTAGATTCTGGCCAAGTATGTATTGAAATATGAGATTCAGCTAGTAATGCAATTGCTGTAACCCCTTGAGGCTCAAATTTATTACTTATTAAATTAAGAACTGTTGCCTTTGCTAATTTGGCAGCTCTATTTAATGAACAGCGCAGAAAGGATTCGTCATTTAATTTGTCATGATCACATCTATAAAGCTCCAATAAAAGGTGTTTACTTTTATGTATTAATTTTTGGTCATTACTAAACGAACTTAAAGTTTGTTTTTTTTTGTGCACCACCATTTAAAAAATTTATATGAATATTAGATTAGCTAAAAATCGTTACTTTTAGAATTATAAATGAATCATTTGTGAAGAGCTCAAGAAAGACTTATTAAATTTGTCTAGGTGTGTCGCACTTATAAAACATTGACTATCTTTGCCAACAGAATTTAGTAACAAATTTTGCCTAGTAATATCTAGTTCCGCCAATACATCATCGAGTATAAGTATTGGAGGGACATTTAATGTTTTAGTTAATAAATCTAGTTCAGCCATTTTTAAAGCCAAGATGAAGGTTCTTTGCTGACCAGATGAACCAAACTTTCTAACTGAAATATTATTAATTAGAAACTCAATATCATCACGATGAGGTCCAAAATTACATTTACCAGTTAATGCTTCGATTGAACGCTGATTTAATAGTTGTTCTGCTATTTTCTTACTAATAACTTCTTCTTCTTCTTCTTCTGGACAAATATTTTCTATACCAGAAAGGTAATTGATGTTTATTTGCTCTTTAGATTTACTTAAGTGATTATGCCAATATTCAACATATGGTTTTATTTTTAATAAAGCCCTTCTTCTGCGTCTAAAAATTCTTGTACTTATTATTGACATTTGAATATCAAAGCTTTCAACAATTTCTGAGGATTGTTTTTTAAAAAAGCTTTCTGAACGCCAAAAATGACTTCTTTGTTTTAAAAGCCTATTAAATCTAGTAATCAAGTCTAAATAAATAGGCTCTAGTTGAATTACAATTTTATCAATCCATGTTCTTCGATAGATGGGTTCACTTTTAACTATATCTATATCGTTAGAACAGAAACATACGCTCCTTATATAATTCTTTATTTCACTCTGTTTTTTCAAAATAGATTCATTAACATAAATTTTTTTGGGACCTTTTCTAAATAAATTTAACTTTAAGTCATTTCTAAAATCTACCTGTCCAAAAACTACAGCCATATCACTATCATTTTCTATTAAATCTTTATCACTTAGTGCTCTATTCGATTTTAATTGACTTAAAAATTCAACCGCTTCAAGTAAGTTTGACTTGCCAATACCATTACAACCAAGCACAATAGATCTTTGCTCTTTTAGATCAATTTCAAAACTTTTATGGTTCCGAAAGTTTTTAATTTTTAATTGATTTAAAAAAATTTTTTTTATGCATTCATTAATTAAATTAGCTAAGTTTAAAATATTTAGAATTTCTTTAAAGAAATTGAAAAATTAAAGGGCATGTAGCTCAGTTGGATAGAGCATCAGATTCCGGTTCTGAGAGTCGGGGGTTCGAATCCCTCCATGCTCGTAACATGATATCTAAAGCTTATATCCCATTACTCTTATACCGTTGGGATCTAGTATAAATCCACTTTCTTCTAAACTTTTAAATGAAGATTCTGGAGCTTGTACAGAAATGCTACATCCAGGCATTTCTCTATTTATTTTCTCGAGGGTTACTTGAAGCAATATTGAATAAAACAATTTCTGATTATTACCTCTTTCTGCGCTTAAATTCCATAAATTAGCATTCAGTCCTCTATCAGATGTAACTCTTACAAAGCCATATAATTTATTTTTTAGTTGATTTTGTATAGAAAAAAAGAAACTACTTTTCTGAATAGCCTCAGAAAGGAGTTTAATTGGAAATGACTCACAACCACAATTTGCTAAAAGTTTGTTGACTTCTTTAGCCAATGGCATCTGAGAGGAATTAACAAAATAACCTTCTGGAAGAACAAGTTTTTTTTTAGAAAAATATTGCAATTTTCAACCTGTATTTCTCATGCCAGCTGCTATCCCGTTTATGGTTAAAAGTGCTCCTCTCAGTAATTCACTTCTACTATAAGCTCTTCTAGATTCATCTTTATCAATAAGAAATTCGCTAATTGGGGGTTGTCTTGTTTGATCTCTAAGTCTTCTTAAAAGTGAAACCTGCAAAAACCCCAGTGGAATAATTGTCTTGTTTCTTAAGCTTACTGATGATTTTAGATCTCTATCAGATTCGAGAAGCTTATTTTTTCCAGTAATTTCAAGTATTAAAGATTTTGTGAGATTATATTCTTTAGAAATTACTTCAAAAATACCATCAAAAGAATCTTTATTTTGTTTACTTCCAAGAGTGTCAACATAGTATTTAGCGACTTCCAAATCCACCTTTGATAATGTCATTTCCACCTTGGATATAAGCATTCTGAAGAAAGGCCATCTTTGATGAAGAACTCTTAATAATTCAATTTGTTGTGGATCAGAATTCAATTCAAATGATAATGCAGTACCTACTCCAAACCAACTGGGCAAAAGAAATCTACTTTGTGTCCAACCAAATACCCATGGAATAGCTCTTAAACTTGACAAATCTTTTGTACCTTTTTTTCTCCTCGCAGGCCTGCTAGAAATCTGTAATTTACTTATTTCTTCTATTGGCGTAACTTCTTGAAAGAAATTTAACAAATCAGGATTCTCATGCACTAATTTTCTGTAATGAGACCTTGATGTTTCTGCCAGCCTAGACATTAATTGATTCCATTCTGGAGTAGCATCAAGTCTATTATTTACCAAACTATTTTGAATAACCGCTGTAGTAACAGTTTCTAAATTATATAAAGCCAGTTCTGGGAGACTATATTTTGAAGCTAAAACTTCACCCTGTTCTGTGATTTTTATTCGTCCTTTGAGAGTCCCGCTTGGTTGAGCCAATATTGCCTGGTAGGCTGGGCCTCCCCCTCTACCAACAGAACCACCTCTTCCATGAAAGAGTCTTAGCAATATATTATTTGTACTTGCAAGATTTTGAAGAGCTATTTGGGCTCTATGAATTTCCCAATTACTTGAAACAAAGCCTGAATCTTTATTACTATCAGAATAACCTAGCATTAATTCTTGAAGAGGTTTAAAAGATTCTCCAACTTTTGGTAATAAAGATCTATAAAAGTCTAATTTAAACAACTTTTCCATTACTTCTGGTGCTCTTTTAAGGTCTTCAACAGTTTCGAAAAGAGGAACAACTAATAATTTTGACTTTTGTGAATTTTGATCAAGCAGTCCCATTTCTTTAGCCAGCAAAAGAACTTCAAGCAGATCAGATGCACTATGGCTCATTGATATTACATAAGAATGACAAATACGACTTCCAAATTCTTGCTGCAGTCTTTTAACCATTTTAAAAACTGAAAAAGTTTCTTCTGTATTTTTTGTCCAGTTAACTTCAGACGGAATTAAAGGCCTTTTTGTATTCAATTCATCTATGAGCCACTTGATTTTCTCTTCCTCAGACATTTGCTCATAAAGCACAGATAAATCAAGATAATTTGTAAGTTCTTGTATAGCGTCACTATGCCTTGTGCTTTCTTGTCGAATATCTAAACTTGCCAAAGAAAATCCAAAAATATGAACCTGAGTAAGTAGATTGTTTACTGCTTCGCAATTTAAGTCAGTACTAATTAAGCTATTTTTAATAAGTTCAAGATCATAAGTAAATTCGTTTACTGATTTATAATGTAAGTTTTCAACTTTATCTATATTTTTAGTATCCAATTCCCCTTCTAAGTCAAATTTCCAGCCACTTTTTGCTAACAAATTATTTCTTTCTTGAGTCAATCTTAATTTTTCTAAAATATAACTTAATTTCAATCTATAAGGTTCTGATCTGTATCTTGTAGCCCTAGCTTCATAGATTTCTGGGAACTTGACCCTATCTGTTTCTAATGATTCTAATAGCGAAGAACTGACTTGACTCCATTGCATGGAAACGCTCAATTGATCCCTAAGATTGGATGTTGCAATAATATATCTTTCCAACATCAACTGTCTTTGGTAGCAAGCGGTTCTCCACGTTATCTCAGGAGTAACTGATGGATTACCATCCCTATCTGAACCGACCCAAGAACCAAAGTTGCAAAAAGATTCTGAAGGCATCTGAACATCTGGATAGTTTTCTTTAAGTGCTTCAGCTATTCTGCCTCTCAATTGAGGCATTGCATTAAATAAAACTTGCTGAAAATAATGTAGTGCATAATCTACTTCGTCTAAAACTGAAGGTTTAAATTGATGCAATTCATCTGTTCTCCACCAAATTCTAACTTCCTCTTTTAATTGAGTTTTTAGAGAAATTTTTTCTTCTTTTGTTAAAAATTGCTCAACCTGTATTTTTTTTAATAAATTTGCAACTCTAGTTTGCTTATGTCTAATCGTATGTCTTACTATTTCAGTAGGATGTGCAGTAAAAACTAAACGAATATCCATTTCCTGCAATAAAGCCTCTAACTTTCCTGGGGGTACATTTAGTTTCCTCAGCCTATAAAATAATTCTCTAAAAGTTACCGGAGCATTTTGTCTAGCCAATGCTGGAGCAAAAGGATCAAGATTATCGGGAGATTTTTGAACATTCTTATTGGTAAAGCTTTGAATATATCTATCTTCTTCAACTCTTTGTTCCAATATATTAACTAGTTGAAAATATAATGAAAATGCCCTTGCTGCTG
Source organism: Prochlorococcus sp. AG-402-K21 (assembly GCA_003216775.1). Lineage (GTDB taxonomy): Bacteria > Cyanobacteriota > Cyanobacteriia > PCC-6307 > Cyanobiaceae > Prochlorococcus_A. Next base: position 86,151 of record QCII01000002.1, on the reverse strand, counting down.
CAATGGATTCTGCCAAATCCATTGAATTTACAATATCAACTATTTCATTTTTAAAGGTTTTTGAACTATCACCATCAATTTGTTTTGAATAACTTAATTCTTTAAGCTGTATCAATCTCTCTGCTTGATCTTCTGGGCATTCTTCTCTGAGAACAGATTCCCATAGATCTTCTATTAAAAGACGATTTTTATCAAGTGGATCATTATTACTTATCAGATCCACGTTATTATTTTTAATCTGTTGAAAAGATTCCATATAATCATTATGTCACAAGTAAAAATATTCAGATCAAATTTTTGTTTAAATAATCAAACACCTTTGTTTTCGTTATTGATCATATCATCGATAGAAATTTTCATTATTTGCTCTATAGATAGACCTTTTTTATATTGATTTATCCATTTCATAGATTGATTACCCTCTTCAAGAACTAAGTAAATAGGTTTCAAAAGATGTTTCATATTAAATTTTTTTGCAGTTGATGATAAATCTGATAATAATTTTTGAATCCATTCTCTACAAATAACTTTCTTGCCGTCTTTCCAGTGAATTAACTCTGAATCCAAACTATATTTAGCAGCATTAATTTCATTTTGATCACATATTTTCGATAATTCATCAATAGACAAAATACTTGCAGTCAAGGGATCTAAAGTCTCAAAATTATCAAAAAGATGAAGAATCCTTAGTTCTAGCATTGCAGTTATCCCCAATAACAAATTTATATCATGAACGAAATCACAAATTCTCAATTCCAAACGATCAAGAATCAAAGGCCTCTGGGGACCATTTGGTCGAATTGAAGACCAAAAATGCCTAATATTTTGCATATTTTTATTAGCTATATTTTCCTTGATCCAATTGATATAGCAATTATGGTCTACAAAAAAAGGAACCTCACTAGGTGTCTTAGGAAATTGAATCCATCGCTGAGAATGATTATCCGTAATTTTATTATTTAAAAAAGGTGAGCTAGCACTGATCGACAGATACAAAGCAGCTTCACATCTTATCAGTCTGATAGCAGCAAAAAGTTTTTCTAAGTCATCTATCCCTATATTTATATGGACACTTGAAGTCGCAATAGATGTTCCATAATTATCTTCTATAAATTGATGATAAACATTGTCAATATCAGAGCGCTGAAAATGAACATCATGTCTAAAACAAAGAGTCGATGAAGGGATAATTGTTAACCCTTTTTTTTTGAGCCATTGTCTTAAATGTTTTCTTGGAGTTATTAATTTCTCATATAAAAGCTCATATTCCTTTTCAGGTGTTGTTATGTATTCAACATTTCTGTTATCTGGCTCTTTCACAAAATTAGAAAATTTTTTTTCAATATCATCTGAAACACCAACATGAGAATTTAAAGAACCTGTGAAAAGTTCCACCTCAAAACCCTTATAAAGATTATTTTCACTCATTTAATTATCCAAACAGGCTAATGATTTCAGTATCCCCTTAGCTTTATTAATTGTCTCTTGAAATTCATTTTCAGGAGAAGAATCAGCAACTATTCCAGCACCTGCCTGCACTGAAACGTCATATTTCCCATCTTTTGAGGGTTTAACTATCATAGTTCTTATTGTAATTGCCGTATTTAATGCACCATTTATATCAATAGATCCGTAAACACCAGCATAAGGTCCTCTGGAATCTTTTTCAAAGTGTTTAATCAATTGCATAGCTCTTATTTTTGGAGCACCGGTTACTGTCCCAGCCGGGAAACATGCCTTTAGCAAGTCCCATACGTCAGTATTGTTGGATAAGATTCCCTCAACTTCGCTAACTATATGCATAACATGTGAATACTTCTCAATAACCATTAAATCTTTGACCTCTACCGTACCAATTTCACACACTCTTCCAAGATCATTTCTTCCAAGATCAATTAGCATTACATGCTCAGCTATCTCTTTCGGATCCTTTAATAAATCTTTTTCTAATTCCAAATCTTGGTGGTTATCAATACCTCTAGGTCTTGTACCAGCTATAGGTCTTAAAGTTGCAATAATCTGACTATTTTTATTTTTTTCAGCTTTAACCATTACTTCAGGACTTGAGCCAATCAGGTACCATGATCCAAAATCAAAAAATGACATGTAGGGAGAGGGATTAACCATCCTCAAACTTCTATATAAATTAAAAGGATCATTATTAACTTTTGTGTGAAATCTCTGACTTAAAACTATTTGAAAGATATCTCCTTTTCTTATGTATTCTTTTGCAGAGAGAACTGCATCCTCAAAATCTTTTTTCTTCCAATTACTTTTAAGTTCTAAATTCAAATTCTCATTTTCATTCCAATCTAAAAACTCTTTTTCTTTAAGAGGTACTCTCATTAAATTTCTAGTTTTCTGAATTTTAGAAATTGAATTTAGGTAAACTTCTTCAATAGAAGACTCTTTTGAAGAAGTTGTGTCTGCGTAAACAACTGTGGTTATACATCTTTTGATTTGATCAAAAACAACTAACTGATCAAAAAACATCCAGGCACCATCAGGTATGTTGTTTTTTTCTATTTCATTTATTGGAACGCTTGGTTCTATTTGATTAATTAATTCATACCCCCAACAGCCATATAATTGGCCAATTGATGGCAAATCTTCAAGCATGAATGATTTATATTCCTTTGTCCACGTTCTCAAAATATTAAAGGGATCACCCTTATAATTTTCAGTTTTTCCATTTTGCCAAGTTTTAACTATTTCTTCTCCATAACAAACCGCTTCCCATAGAGGTTGCGTAGCAACAATACTCCACCTTCCCAAACTCTCCCCACCTTCTACAGATTCAAGAAAAACGCCATGAGAACCTTCTTCAGATAATTTCAACCAAGTCGATAATGGTGTATCTAAATCTGCTGGCCAAGTCTGAATAATAGGTATAAAGTTTTTACCCTCTTTATAAGCTTTGAAAAAACTATCTTTCTGGGAGCTGATCATACTAATAAAGTCAACCCAAATTATAAATATATTCTTCCTTTATATCAACTTTAAGGAAGTTAATCAAAAGTATTCTTAGTTGTAAATTTCAACCCAGCTGGATTTGGATTCTCACCAATTCTCCTTGGGTTATGACCGACTTTTTCTCTACCCTCATTAACTTTCTCAGGGAAAACACCATCTTTTGGATGTAAGAATTCAATATCACCGCCAGGGAAAATTCTGTAGATTTTAAAATCCTCAATTCTTGGTTTAAAAGCGCGTAATTGTGTTCCTAATGCAAGACATTGTTCTTTCCTTGCAAAGTACATTAGATTATCACCTTCATGCATAACAGCAGCACCACCGGTGGGCAATTCGAATGCCTGTTCTTTTGAACTATTCCATACAATTGCATATTTTTCTTCTGTTTCTGCTGAGTTTAATAAACCCCCAGTACTGCCTATATGCTTTGGAAATTGACCAACTAAAGTTTCCGTCATTCTAGAATTTAAGTTATTTATAATAAGAAATTAGCATTCATATTTTACAAAAATCATAATTGATAGAAAAGTTTCTACATTATTTAATAAATATAAAATTTGTTTCTCGTTTTAATTTGAATCTGAAATCGGAAAAAATACTGTTAAACCTGTATCACGCCTTTGGGTGACATGCCCTCCTAAACTAGCTAACAACTTTTGAGTGGCATTTTGACTTAGTTGTAAACTACCCGTTTGAGGGTTCCAATTTAAAACAGGTCCTAAATCAGAACCAGTATCTCCATTAGGTATTTCTTTTTTCTTACTCTCTAATTTTTGAACTTTTAATTGAAGTTTGAGTTTTTGGCCTGCTGGTCTTAATTCTAAAATTAATGTACTGCCTTCTTTCAATCCTCTAGTATTTTTATCAATTAATCCCCTCAGCATTAATTCTAATTTTTCAGAATCACTCAAAATTTGCGGAAGTTGGCTTGGAATGTCTATCCGTAAAAAAATCCCACGTCGGTTTAATTGTTTTTTCCATATAGGAGTAAGTTTATTAAAAATTTCAGCCAAATTAATTTTGGCCAAGTTATTCAATGAGGGAACTTCATTGCTTACCAATTCTGCAGCATTAAAGATTAAACCAAACCTGTCAATTTGCTCATTACATTCATTATCTATTTGAATTAAACGATTTCTCATTGATTCATCCATATTATATTTTTTCAAAGTAGAACTTATGAGGGTTCTTATAGTGGCTAATGGAGTTCTGACCTCATGAGAAATTGCACTTAACAATTTTGCTTCTGTTATTTGCACATTTTTGTAATCGTTTTTAACAGATTTCTGAATGTTATGATTTGGTCCAAATTTTGCTAATTTTGCTGATAATATCGGCCAAAAATTTTCTTCAAATTGATTGTTACTATTAAGATTGCCTAGATTATTGATTGCATTACGAAATTTAACCCCTTCTTCGTAATTTTCTTGATTTAATTTCGCATGCATTAACTCAATTGCAATTTTTAAGCTTTCCTCATCACATTTCATTAACAAAATTTTCTTATCTTTCTCGCCCGCAATTGATAATATACATTGAAAATTTGGTGTAACTATCATCAAAAAAGGTTCGTAACCATCTTTTTGAGTAAGATTTAAGACTTTGTAATTACTAATAAAATCTAAATCTTTTTTTATATTAGCTGAATTATTGAGTGGTAAAAAACCTGCATTCTCTTTTTGAAAGTATGGAAACCCCTCTGGTGACCACAACCAGCCATAAAGTTGATTAAAAAATTTTTTATCATTAAGAGCTGGCAAAGGAGATGCAACCCAAATACCTCCCTGTTGATAATTCTGAGAAAGAAACTCTTTCTGAATAACTTCTAAAGAGGCCCACCACATTCTTCTAGAGGTATCATCATCCACATGAATAGTTTGAACATCTTTAATCAAGAAGTCTTGAATTTTTTTTATAGTAATTTTCGATTCCATCAAATTCTTAGAGACCTAGAACGTTTCAGTATAGATAGGGCAAGTCCAATAGATATAAAATTAATCACCAAAGATGTCCTACCGTAGCTCATAAAAGGGAGAGGAATTCCTGTGACGGGTCCTAATCCAATTGTCATAAATAAGTTAATAATTATTTGGAATAAAAAAGTTGCGGCGATTCCAATAACAATAAGAGATTCAAAGTCAGTTCTGGCTCTTTTTGCAATATCAATTAGTTTCTTAATTACATAAAAAAACAAAAATAAAACTATTGTGCATCCCAAAAAACCTAACTCTTCGCCTAAAGCACTGAATATAAAATCAGTATGTTGCTCTGGTATAAATTGCAAATTAGTCAGCTTACCTTGTAATAATCCTGTCCCAAAAAATCCTCCAGAACCAATTGCAATTTTGCTCTGTAACAAATGATATCCACCACCTAATGGATCTCTATTAGGATCTAGAAATAAGATCAACCTATCTTTTTGATATTCTTTTAGTCCATATTTCCACAAAACTGGTGTTAATTTTGCCACCAAAACATGAAAAGAAATAGCAAGAACAGAAAAAATAATTTTCTTTTTTGATGATCTATAAGCAAGATATCCTGTAAGTGGTATCCAAAAAACAAGAACAATTGGTAAGGTTAGATACAATACTGAAGTAACAATAAAAAAGACTATTATCAAAATCCACTCTATGGGCATTTGCGACCAATAGAGCATTACACCAGTCAAAACCAATAAAACTAAAGAGGTCCCTAAGTCTGGTTGAAAAAAAATTAATAACCAAGGAAGTATTACTACTATTGACGGCAAAACTAAATCTCTTATTCTTGAAATTATTTTTTTGTCAAGAACTAAAGCAAGAGTTAAAACAGTGCTTAACTTAGCGACTTCCGAAGGCTGAAAAGATAAAAATCCCAAATTTAGCCATCTTTGAGCTCCAGAGACTGAGATCCCTACAAAATATATTAGAAATAAAGATATTAAAGTACAGAAATAAAATGGTATCAAATACTTTTTAATTCTCTCTAACGGTATGTAAGAAATAAAAAATGCCAAAAGATAACCAAAAAATCCAGTTAAAATATGACTGGAATAATTAGATACTAAATAATCTCCCTGAATACTTTTTATTAATAAACCTGAAATAATTACTAAAAATAGTGGAATTAATAATAATGGAGAGAATAAAAAACCTCTACTAAACTTATCTTTTTTTTGTAAAAATCCTCTCTCTTTAAATAAAGAAATTCTTCTAAACATCAATTATTTTTTGATAAATTGATTTTTAATTAATTGAGCTAAATTACCAAATGCAATAGAACTTTCTTTAGTTGGTTGGCTTATTGAGATTGGTATTCCTTTGTTACTTTCATCTACAAGAGGAATTTCAATAGGGATTTGAGCTAATAAAGGTAAATCATTTTCTTTAGCTAAGGTTTGTCCACCGCCTTTACCAAAAATTTCATATTTTTTACTAGGCATATCTGGCGGAATAAATACTGACATATTTTCTACAATTCCCAGTAAAGGTACACCAAGTTGTTTAAACATTGCTAATCCCCTCCTTGCATCTTGCAAAGATACTTGTTGTGGAGTAGTGACAACAATAGCTCCAGAAATAGGCACAGATTGAGAAAGGGAAATTTGAGCATCTCCTGTCCCAGGAGGCAAGTCAATAACCAAAAAATCAAGATTATTCCATTCGACCTGGTAAAGAAATTGACGGATAATACTATTTAGCATTGGTCCTCTCCATATAACTGGCTGACCTTCTTCTATGAGAAAACCCATTGATACTAATGAAATTCCATATTTATTTATTGGTATTAACCTTTGATCAGTACCGCTACCTTCTGTAACCTTTGGATTCTGTTCAGCAACTCCCATCATTGAGGGAGTATTAGGTCCATAAATATCCGCATCCAGCAAACCAGTTTTTAATCCTAACTTAGCTAAAGAACAAGCCAGATTAACTGCAATCGTACTTTTTCCAACTCCACCTTTACCACTGCTAACAGCAATGATATGCTCAATACCTTTAATCTGCTGCAATGCAGGAATATTGCTTTCAGTGTTGGATTCTGTTTTAGATTGATTATTATCTATCTCTATTTGAACATCATCAATATCTTCAAAATCCAGTAGTATTTTGCGAACTTCTTGAACAATTCTATCTCTCTGAGAATTTGCGAATGATGGTAATGATAGTGTTACAACAATTCTTGGTATTATTACTCTTACGTTTTTAATCCAAGCTAACTCAATTACATTTTTCTTTGATCCAGCATCTAGAACCTTTTGTAAAGCAAAATTCGCATCATCTCTTGTGGTCATTAAAATTTTTAAATATTTTTACAAGGTAGTCGATAGTTTAAAAGATTAAGAACTATGTCGAACTATCAAATAAAAGGAAATAAGCCCCCCTTTAGAGAAATTATAAAGGGAAACTAATAATTAACCAAAAAATTTTTTCTTCAAGATTTAACTAAATAAATGTTCAAAGAACCTCCTACAAACTCGAGAGAAAAAACTAAAAATCTCTTATTAAATTTACAAGAGCAAATTTGTTCGAGCCTTGAAAGTGCAGATGGCAAAGGAAAATTCTTAGAAGAATCGTGGGTAAGAGACGAAGGTGGTGGTGGAAGATCAAGAGTATTGAAAGACGGTTCTATTTTTGAGCAGGCAGGAGTAAATTTCTCTGAAGTACAAGGACAAGAATTACCACAATCAATAATCTCTCAGAGGCCCGAAGCAAAAGGGCATGAATGGTTTGCAACAGGAACATCTATGGTATTGCATCCTAAAAATCCCTATATTCCTACAGTTCATCTGAATTATCGTTATTTCGAAGCTGGTCCTGTTTGGTGGTTTGGGGGAGGTGCAGACTTAACGCCTTTTTACCCTTATCTTTCTGATGTAAGACATTTTCATAAAGAACATAAAAAAGCTTGTGAAAAAGTTCATAAAGATTTACATGAAATTTTCAAACCATGGTGCGATGAATACTTTTTCTTAAAGCATAGAAATGAATCTAGAGGAATTGGAGGTATTTTTTATGACTATCAAGATGGCTCAGGAAATATTTATAGAGGGAATAATCACGATGGAAAAGCATCAAAAGCATCTGAAAATATTGGTAAAATTAATTTTAATTGGAATGATTTATTTTCTTTGGCAGAAAACTGTGGGCAAGCATTCCTTCCTTCATATCTACCAATTATTGAAAAAAGAATTACTCAAACATATAAATCTAGGGAAAGAGAATTCCAGTTATATAGAAGAGGTAGATATGTAGAATTCAATCTAGTTTGGGATAGAGGGACAATTTTTGGATTACAAACAAAAGGTAGAACTGAATCAATATTAATGTCATTACCGCCTTTAGCTAGATGGGAGTATGGATATAAAGCTCAAAAGGGGTCAAGAGAAGAATTTCTAACATCAATTTTTACAAAACCTCAAGATTGGCTAAATGATAAAGATCTAGAAAAATTCTGCATGGAAAATAATATTTTTGATTAAAAAATCATCAAACTAATTTTTAGATGATTTTAAATAGGAGTTTTAAATAAAGATCCGTCGCTTTTCAATTGAAGTTTTTCTCCAAGTTCATTTTCTAAAGAGATTAATTCATCCCTATGCGCTCTTAAACGCATTAAAGTTGAATCATTATCATCATCATTAATCAATCTCAATTCAAATTTCTCCTCTCTTGCTGATTTTTTAAAATAAACTATGCCAGACAAAGGGCCACCAACTAATCCTAAAAGAATAGGCCACCAACCTAAATCAGGATATATTTGAATAATTACCAACCCCAAAGCGCAAGATCCAAAACCACCAAGAAAACCTAAAAAAATTGCCAAAAATTTACTAGAAACAACTTGTCCCTTGAATATTAGGATTCTTTCTTCAAAATCTCCTCCCGATTGCTTCCATCCCCTTAAATTAAGCCATTCACATAAACCATTTAAAACCTTTACTGGCTGTTGAGAAGATGAAATCTCAACAATGGTTGTTCTATCTTTACTTGAAGCTCTAAGAAAAAAAAATAATCCTATAGCGAGAAGAATTGTCAGCAATAATGTTGAATTTAAAGAATAGGACATTAAATCAATTTTTTTTATAATAACTCTAGAATAAAAATTTAAATTTCATCATATTATAATTTTTTAGATTTATTCTGTAAAATGGGTTATGAGATAAAAATTCTTAATTAAATAAAATCCAAGTAATATCGCAAACCTTAAATGACTTTAAATACTTTTTAAATATGACTATTGAAAATAAAAATGTTGATTTTCTTTATAGTGATTTAACAGCAGAGTTATATGATCTTTATAAAAAATCATCCTACTTAGCTATTGACACAGAAGCAATGGGATTAATTCATGGAAGAGATAGATTGTGTTTAGTTCAAATATGCAATGAATTTCAAAGAACATCCTGTATAAAAATCGAACTAAATACAACTTCTTCACCTAATTTAAAAAAACTTCTGGAAGATGAAAAAATTACTAAAATCTTTCACTATGCAAGATTTGATGTAGCAGCGTTAAAATGCAATCTTGAAATTAATACAAAAAATATTTTTTGTACAAAAATTGCTAGTAAATTGGCAAGAACATATACAAATAAACACGGTTTAAAAGATTTAATTAATGAGTTGTTAGGAATAGAGTTAGATAAAAGCTCACAAAGCAGTGATTGGGGTAGCAAGGAAGATTTAACAAAAGATCAATTAGCCTATGCAGCAAATGATGTTAGATATTTAATTCAAGCTATGCATAAATTAAAAGTTATCTTAGAAAGAGAAAATAGATACGAGTTAGCTCAAAAATGTTTCAAAACAGTTTCTGTGCATTCTGATTTAGACATACTTAAGTTTTCAAATATATTCGAACATTAAAGTCAATCTTCAGTTAAAAAATTATCTTCATTATCAAGAGTTTCCATTAGCTTATCAAGTATTCTCGAAGAACTTAATTTATCTCCTTCATTCTTTTCACAAATTTCTAATAAATTTTGCGCAACTTGTATTTTTTCTTGAATAGTTTTGGAGCCTTCTTTTGCAATTTGAATTTCTACTTTCTTCTTTGCAGAAGATAAGCTAACACTCATAAGCTTCGCAATGTTTGCACAAATTTTTAGATATTGCCGATCATTTATTGGATACATAAAAAATTTTTTAAATACTAATTCCATTTACTAAGATAACAAATTAGAGTTTATGAAATCTACAATTTTCTTGCTTGCGCCAGATTCGCCCATTCTCTGTTTTCCAATTTTTGCTTGCTCTAACCTACAAACATTTTCTCTTAAAAGAAGACTTAAACGTTTTATAAGAATTTTTTTATTCTTGCACACTAAAACACTACCTCCTAATAATCTTGATTGCCTCTTTGCAAATGATTTTGTAAATTGTGGTCCAGATCCAGGAAGAGAAAGAGATGGAATTCCTAAACCAGCAATTTGCTCTGTAGCAGTTCCTGCATTAGACAAGCCAATATCTGCCATATTTGCCCATAAATTAAACTTGCCTTTACCAATCAATATATATTTTTCTCTCTTTTTCCATACTGAATCTTCATCAATTAAAAATTGAACGTTATTTTGTTTTATAAAACCATATTTAGTTAAATAACTTTGAATTTTAAAAACATTCGCATTAATGCTCAAAGGAAAAAGTATTACCAAATCCTTAGACAAATTAAAATCTTGCAAACAATCGAGAAAATTATCAAGATTTTTAAGAGCTTCTGGGTATCTACTTCCAACTAATAAAATTATCCTTTTGAAAGTAATGATATTTGATATCTTTTGATTTTTTGCATTCACAAAATCCATCATTGGATTACCTAAGTATTTTGCATCAATATTTTTTCTTTTTAAATTATTAGCTGTTATTTTATCTCTCATAATTAAATTTTTACACCTTGAAGATGTCATTAAAAACATTTCCCATGGATCCCATTCAGAACCTTTTAACTTATGATAAAAATCACTTAAAGCCCAACCGGGCCCACTACTCCAAGTATGGTCACTTTTGGGAGTTCCAATAAAACTGAATTCACATTCTGAACTCCAAGCATAAAGTAATGGTAAGAAATCTCCGACTGCAATAATTTTGCAGTTATGTTTTGACTTTTGTTTTACAATTAAAAAATTTCTTAAATTATCTATTAAAAATCCTGCAAACAAATCAAGCAAAAATCCCTTCAAACTTTGATTACTAAAACCTCCACTAGGTAGCTCTCTTAAATATCCTATTTTACGAAAATTCTGAGATTTTATCGAATTAAATACGTCTCCATTTCCTACTAGAGGCAAAACTTCAATATGTTTATTTTTTATTTTTTTTAATAATCTTTTTATTATTTCAGACGCAATTATATCTTCTCCATGGCCATTACATATAAATAATAGAGAATGAGTCACCTTACTGTTAAGATCGTAAGAAGATTCAATTAGATCTTTTTCGGCGGCATGGCCAAGTGGTAAGGCAGAGGATTGCAAATCCTTTATCCCCAGTTCGAATCTGGGTGCCGCCTTCATTATTCGGGTTACAAGATTCGCTGTAACCCCTTCCAAAAGCTTGAGTTTTGAATATCTGTTCTTAAATTTCAAAGCGTTTTTAGCGGTAGGTGGGCGTTAAGTTACCTAATAAATAATCAGGTTTTTTGATACTTTGATATGCCTCTTTGCCTGAGAGTATGATATCTTGAATCGAGAATTAATTAAATAATGATTTTCCTATATCTGAACCCACACCTTTGTTATTGAGTTCCTTTTGATATGCCTCTTTGCTTGAGAGTATGAAATCTTTAATCGAGAATTTATTAAATAATGACTTTCCTATATCTGAACCCACACCTTTGTTATTGAGTTCCTTTTGATATGCCTCTTTGCTTGAGAGTATGAAATCTTTAATCGAGAATTTATTAAATAATGACTTTCCTATATCTGAACCCACACCTTTGTTATTGAGTTCCTTTTGATATGCCTCTTTAATTGAGAGTATGAAATCTTTAATCGAGAATTTATTTATCAATGACATTCTTATTTGTAAATTTGCTTTGTAGATGATCACTTAAGTTCTCAATTCTTTTATAACGCATAGCAATTTGCACTTCAACTGTGTGGGATCGTTTTTGAAAATCTACATACCTAACTTTTGCAATAATCTTCATTTGGTTTTTTTAAAGAAATCTTTTAATGATGATTGCATCTGCCCATTATTTTTTTTTGGATCAAACTTGTCATATCCTTTCAATTTTTTCCATCTGGTGTAGAGATAACCAAGATAGATACTCTGCATAAATGATTTTGCTCCATTTTTGAGTAACTTACTAGCAAACTTGGATTGGTTAAACTCCAAACTCCCTAATAATTCTTGCTTCCAATTTGTATCGTCAAAATCTTTTGTCATTGTTGTTGTTGCTCCTCCTGTATTTTCTTCAATCTTTTGTATTCCTTATTCAAGATTATCTCACCTATTCATTAGGGGAACAATTTAAAGGTGCAAGTTAATATCATTTACCGCCCGAAAATCCTGCGGTATAAGTTAATTAAGATCAAAAATTACACTTAAAAATATCTCTTATAGGCGGTAAGTGGGCGGTAAGTTGTTAATTTATATCGCTGAAACAGGAGTTATAGTTGAATTTCTGAGTATTCATACCCCAATTCGAATCTGGCTGCCGCCTTCATTATTAGGTTTACATGATTCGCTGTAATCCCATCCACCACCTTGAGTTTTGAATATCTGTTCTTAAATTTTAAAGCGTTTTTAGCAGTAGGTGAGTGGTAGGTGAATTGACCTTTTTCCCTTTTGTAATATTATCCCATGAATTCACCTACCAGCATTTTTTTACTCAGGAAGGATCTCTAACCATAATTTTGAAAACAACTTATCAATAATGGGTTTATTATTTCCTATTACTTATTTATATAAAAAAATTTTTATTCATTTTTGATAAATATTATCTTATGTATTTATTGATAAATAACATTACAGAGAATTATTAACAGTTTTAGTAATCATTATCTGCCACACACATTCCTAAACATCTCACACCATTTGATGCTGTTCTTTTGCAATAATTACATAGAATAATATCTTTTTTTGAAGAAAGATTAATTTCTAAATTATTTTGAACTTTTGCACTTAATAACTCTTGTTTTGAATCAAATAGAGCCATTCTTAGAATCATCACTTGAATCGATACTAACAACAAGTGAAGCGTTTGTGTTGGAAGAGGGTATATCCATAATTTTTACAGTTTCTTTGGGTGCGTCCATAATTTGATTTTCTTCAGTACTCTCATCAACTGCACATGCTTCTAGAGCCTCCCGAAGTAGTGAATCAAAAGTTGCTCCAGGCAATCTATGTCTAGCAACTTCAAGAAAAGTTCTCGGTAAAGATTCAGAAGCAGCATCTCTCAAAGCAGGATTATTCTTTCTATGTTCTTGTTCTTCTTCTATGGATTTAATAAACCTCAATGTGACATCTCTTTTGGTAGAAGCTTTTATCAGCGTATCGTTTTCAGGATTACTAATATTAGGCTCATTTTCAAGATCACTAAGCCGTTTTTCCAAACTATTCAAAACTTCATTAGCTTCTTTACTAATATGAGCTAATTGACCATCGGACAAATTAGGTAAATCAGCAACAAAAACTTTTCCATGATCTCTTAGTGTCAGAAACGTTGGTCTAGGGCCTTGAGCCTGTCTACCATTAAACTCAGAATTATTACCTGCTGGTCTTTTTGGAGGTATAGGGCCGGCTGAACTACGTCTACGAGTAATTCTTTGATTATTTGCAAAAGGCATTGAATAAAAGGTTAAATCTTAATACTTAAACTTCCGATATAATTCGGCGGTAATTTCATTATATTACATCTAACTTTTTGATTTGGGTATAAAAATTATTTTTTAAAACTCATTTAAAAAAGATGAAAAAATTTTAAGTCAAGATTTCTGGTAAAAATTTACTAATTGTTGAATCATTTTTTCGAACTATCTTTCCAATCTCCCAACTATCTATGTCATGATCTTTACAAATATTAAATATGGCTTCCTTAAATTGTTTATCAATAATTAAACAAAATCCTACTCCAAGATTGAAAGTATTCCAAAAATCTTTTTCAGGAATCGATCCTTTCTCTTTTAGGAATTTAAATAAAATAGGAATTTCCCAAGAACTGGTATTGATATAGGGAATAAAATCAGAAGGCATACATCTTGGTAAATTCTCTGGAATTCCTCCACCAGTAATATGAGACATTGCTTTGATTTCTATATTTTCAGATAACATCTGGTTAATCACATTATTGTAGATTTTCGTAGGTTTCAATAACTCATCATAAAAATTTAATTGAGAAACTTTTTCAAATTCTTTATCTATTTGATTATTGTTATGAATTATTTTTCTTACTAAACTAAAGCCGTTACTATGAACTCCATTACTTTTTAAAGCAATTATTAAGTCATTTTCAGATACTTTTTTACCATTAATAATCTTATCTTCATCAACTATTCCAACACAAAACCCCGCGAGATCATACTTATTTTTTGAATAAAATCCTGGCATTTCAGCAGTTTCTCCCCCCAGTAATGAACAGTTATTTTCTCTGCAGCCATGTGAAATACCCTGAACAACCCTCAATAATTGTTTCTTATCAAGCTTACCAGTAGCAATATAATCTAGAAAAAATAAAGGTTTTCCTCCGCTAGTAATAATATCATTTATGCACATAGCAACTAAATCGATACCAACCTCAAAGTGAAAGTTTTTACTTTGAGCTAATTCTAATTTTGTTCCAACACCATCAGTTCCTGAAACAAGAACTGGTTTTTTAAAACCATCGATAGGAACTCTAAACAAACCTCCGAAGCCACCAATACCCTCTATCACATTAGATGTATGAGTTCCTTCAACTGCCTGTTTAATTTCGGAAACAAATTCTCGCCCGGCTTCTATATCAACACCTGATGTTTTGTAATCCATGAAATAAAAATGATAGACTTTCCCTATATAGATATTCCTCCTAAGATTGCTTTTGTCCAGTAATTATTTATCAAATAGATTTATTTTTAAAAACAAAGTGAAGAAAGTAATCATAAGGAAAACTGAAGAAATAGAAAATTGGAGGAGAAATACAGATAGTGAAATTAACCTCATTCCAACAATGGGGAACCTTCATAGTGGACATATTAAACTAATATCAACAGCAAAAAATGACAATTCTAATGTTAATTTAGTAAGTATTTTTATTAATCCACTTCAATTTGATAGTAAGTTAGATTTAGAGAATTACCCTCAAACACTTGAAGATGATATAAAAATCTCCTTTGCAAATGGCGCAGATGCCATCTTTATTCCAAGTACAGAAGATATATATCCACCAAATAATAAAAATATTAAATTCCTTAAAGCTCCAATAGAATTATCTTCTGCATTATGTGGATTAAATCGAATTGGACATTTTGATGGCGTTTGTACAGTAGTTTATAGATTACTTAATCTCATTAAGCCAAAAAACCTTTACTTAGGAGAAAAAGATTGGCAACAACTTTTAATTTTAAAAAATCTTGTCCTAACAAAGAAATTAAATGTTGCTATTAAATCTATTCCTACACAAAGAGATTTTGATGGAATTCCTTTAAGTTCACGTAATGTACATTTATCAAAAAATGAAAGAAAATTAATTAGATTTTTTTCAAGTGAGTTATTACAAGCAAAAAAAATTTTTCAACGAGAAAAAAAGATCAATTTAAAAGAAATAATTAAAAAGCTATCAACAAAAAAAATTTCAATTGAATATTTAGAACATTTACACCCTCATACGCTCCAAAAAGCAAGTCTTGAAGATAATATTTCGTTACTGGCTGGTGCGATAAGATGTGGAAAGACAAGATTAATTGATCACGTTTTTCTAATGAAAAGAATGCCAATTATTGCAATTGATGGCCCTGCAGGGTCAGGTAAAAGTACTGTCACAAAGTTAATAGCGAAGAAACTTAAACTTTTATATTTAGATACTGGAGCAATGTATAGGGCATTGAGTTGGCTTCTTATAAAAGAAAATATTGATTATAAAAAAGAAAAAAAATTGCAAAATATTCTTCAAGATATATCTATTGTTTTCAAGTCAAATACAATTTCACATCAGGATGTTTTTATTAATAACTACTGTGTTACTCAAGAAATTAGATCACAAGAGATAAGTTCCATCGTTTCTAAAATTTCCTCAATAAAAGAAGTAAGAAAATTCTTAGTAGCAGAACAAAGAAAAATTGGAGAATTAGGCGGACTTGTAGCCGAGGGTAGAGATATAGGAACTACTGTTTTTCCTCATGCAGAACTTAAAATATTTTTAACTGCTAGCATCGATGAAAGAGCAAAAAGAAGACAATCTGACAAAAATACTACAGACTCACAAGAAATAGACCTTAATACATTAAAGGAACTTATAAAGAAAAGAGATTTTGAAGATTCCAATAGGGAAATTTCACCTCTAATAAAAGCGAATGACGCAATAGAAATTATTACAGATGGATATTCAATTAATGAGGTAGTAGATAAAATTATTGATCTTTATGATGACAAGATTCCTAAAGAGACCCAGATCCAATAGATTTAAGAAATACTTTCCAAAAAACCGTTTACAGAGTCTTCTAAAATATCCAAGACATAATCAAAGCCGTCATCACCTCCAAAATATGGGTCAGGAACTTCTTGCTCATTAAAAACTGATCTAAAATCTTGTATTTTTTTAATTGATGCAAGATCAGTTGAAGTTGTTCTATTTTTAAGATCTTTAATATTTCTAAAATTTGAGTCGTCCATCGCGAGAATATGGTTAAACTCATCAAAATCTTTGCTAGTAATTTGTCGAGCTCTGCTTAAGATATTTATATCTCTTCTTTCTGCCGCAATTCGCATCCTAGAGTCGGCTTTTTTTCCAATATGCCAACTCCCAGTACCAGCAGAATCTACAATAAAGCAATCTGTTAATCCTTTCTTTTCAAGTAGACTATTAAAGATAGCTTCTGCTGCAGGAGACCTACAAATATTTCCCAAACATACAAAAAGAACAGAAATTTTTTTCATATGATTTCAAATTTACATAAATTATAAGACTTTTAAGTAGTAAATAAAACTTCTTCAATTAAAGATTCAGTAAATTCTGTGCCAAACAAACTCGATAACATTGGCCTTGCTGGATCGTTATTTCTTCTATATTTTAAATAATTATTTTGACCATTTATTAATTCTTTTTGCAAATCAATATTGACTTCCTTGCTTTCGAAAAGAATTTCCAAATACAAATTAAGATATTCCTTAAATGAGGTATAAAGATAATTAGAAATTAAAAAATCACTCCTTTCTTCTTTTGGTAATTTTGACCAGATTAGTCCTGGAGAAAAAAATCTAGCTACATCTGCAGACATTTTTTCAGCTAATGGGAGTGATGAATGACAACGAGTTTTGAGTTTTATAAGTTTTTCTAATAACTCATTACTGTATTGATTTTGTATTTTTAATGAAGGCTGAAAATCTAATACTAATAAATGACTATTAGGTAGAGAAACAAAATCTACTCCAAAAAATGGGACGTTATAAATAGTATTAGGAATAATTAAAAAATTTAAAACAGAATAATTTGGACTATTAATACAAACTGCTCTTGCGAATTGAATTCTGTTTTGATGCGTTACACCCCAAGTAGAAAGACTCACATTTTTTATTGATTTTTTTGAACCATAAGTTGAATCTTTATAAGAATATTCGGGGGGTATTGTTTTTTCTAAACAGTTATATTTACTTAAATTATTAGTTAAATATTTTAGAAAATTATGCCATCTCCAATCTTGTTTATAAAAAATAGTATCTTGTATTAACATTCAATGAATAATCTCATTATTTAATGTAAAAAGAAATTTATTAATAAATTTTTTTGTCCATTTTTCTCCAAAAAAAGATTTAAACAATTTATCCGCAGGGTCTTTTTCAAAACTATACTTATCATATTTAATTTGATTAATCTTTATTTCATCTGCATTTAAAAATTGATTAACAGGATTCAATTTATAAATATTCAAATAATTATTTACAAATGATTGGAATATATTATTTAAATCTCTATCAAGGTTTAATTTATTTCCTCTACAAATAATCACCCATGGGGAAAAATACTTTTTTGAATCATAGATATTTTTCATTTTATTATTATCAAATTCAGAATATTTATTCTTAATACTACCTAAACTTGAACAATATTTTTCAAGATACTTGCCTTCTTGAATTAAAGGTTGATAATCAAGTATTGCTAATAACTTTTGAGAATTTCCAAACCATAAAATATCAGCTCCTAAGATAGGCAATTCACTATCAAAATTTGGATATGCGACCGTATTAAACACTTGCAGTTTTTTACCACAATCTAATCTGGTTATTCGCCACTTTCTATATTCGGGCGATGAAAAAAGCCAATTTTTAATAATGCATTTTGCGTCTGAATTATGATGTTCTTTGAATTCACTAGATATTTGCACTTCATGACCATTTAATTCATCTATATTGGTTTTGAGGAAATCAACTAATGAATCAAACATAAATGACTAGGTCTCAGTGCTTCCTTTCCTAACTTTTTTTGTAATGTAATTAAATACAATCTTGCCCAAAACAGCAATCAAGTTACCTTCAAGTTCTTTAAACATTTTCATATTGTAAGTAAAAGCTTGATTTGCTTCATCAATAATTTGATCAGCAGTATTTTGATTTATTGGAAGTTGATTCAAAGTAAGGGAATATTCTTCTTTGAATTTCTTTTCGTCAGCAATTAATTCAAAGTCGTAAAAATTTAAACCATCATTTCCCTGTAAATTTAATGCTTTTTTAGCGATCCTTTTCAATATTTGCCCCCCAGATAAATCTCCTATATAACGTGTATAGTGATGACCAACCAATAACTCTGGCGAATTTTTTGCTACCTCACGAATTCTTTCGACGTATTCTTTTGCTGATTGAGAAATATTAATTTCATTCTTCCAATTATCACCAAAATAAAATTTAAGATCATTTTCAAGGGTTTCTTTCCTAAATAATGATTTAAAACCAATAGGTTTTATTACTGGATGTTCCTCATGGACCAATCTTTCAATTTCTTGTTCCATAGCTTCATAAACAAAATATAAATCACTAATTAATTTTCTATAAGATTTTTTTTCAACAACTCCTTTTAAAAAACAAGCTACAAAGCCAGTATTTTCTGCCATAGTGTGGGATTTTTTTGTCCCTTCTCTTAATTGTCCTGCAAGAGCTATTGCCATATATTCTGAATTATTTTTGATAGTGTATTTAATCTACAAGGAAAATACATAAAACAGCTAATTTTTGTTACCAGCGGATGTTGTAGAGAATAACTTATAAAGTTCTTTACAAACCAAAAAAAGATTATCTTTTTGTTCCTTTTGCGGTAGATGAGTACCAGTCATTTCCCAATCACCGATAGTAGCCACTCTCCATCTCTCGGAGGGAACAATCATACCTCGCATTATTATTCCTAAAAGTTTTGGGACTCTGTCATTATTATCATTGTCAATTCTTAATTGTAAGAGTATTGCTCTACATTCAATAAGAGGACTCCAACCAGGGAAATGAAACGCAAAATCAATAGAATCTTGCATTGATTCATTGTTTGAATTGTCCCAGGGACTGAAGTTTACACTTGCGTCGGGAAAATATTTCCGAAACAAAGCAGCAGTAGAAGCAATTTTATTAGCTATTTCAACATTACTTACATTTGAACTAGCATTCATAAATAGCCGAGTATTATTTTTTGAAAATGACATAATTTGATTTAACTTGCTTATTAACTACTTTTTCTTTTAATAAAGATGTTGAAATGCTGATCAACAAAGTATTCTCTATTCACATTTGAATAATAAATTTCTAGCTTTTAAAGAAACTAACTCATCGCAAATTACAATACGAAAAACTTCAATGAGTTATCTTTTATCAATTCAATGCTATGCCAAAATTTGAAAAATTAACTTTACCTAATGAAGGTGAGATAATAACTTTTAATCAAGGCAAACCAAATGTTCCAAATAATCCCATTGTCCCTTTTATCAGAGGTGATGGTACTGGAGTTGATATTTGGCCAGCTACTCAAATCGTTCTTGATTCAGCGATTAAAAAAAGCTATGGAGATGAAAGAAAAATTAATTGGTTTAAAGTCTATGCAGGCGATGAAGCTTGTGAACTTTATGGAACATATAATTATCTCCCTCAAGATACTATTGAAGCAATCAAACACTTTGGTGTAGCCATCAAAGGTCCTTTAACGACTCCCATCGGTGGAGGTATCAGATCTCTTAATGTTGCATTAAGGCAAATATTTGATTTATATAGCTGTGTTAGACCATGCAAATATTATTCAGGAACTCCAAGCCCTCACAAAAATCCTCAAAATTTAGACGTTATTGTTTATAGAGAAAATACTGAGGATATCTACATGGGAATTGAATGGGAAGCGGAGGATAATAATTGTCTTGAATTAATTAATCATCTAAATAAAGTTGTCATACCAAAAAGTAAAAATTTAAAAAATAGATCTATACCCGACGGATCAGGTATTGGAATAAAACCGGTGAGTAAATCTGGTAGCCAAAGGCATATTAGAAAAGCTATTGAACATGCCAAAAGATTATCAGGAGATAAAAGGCATGTGACTCTTGTACATAAAGGGAATATAATGAAATATACAGAAGGTGCATTTAGAGATTGGGGATATGAATTAGCAGTAAATGAATTTAGAGAAGATTGCATTACAGAAAGAGAAAGCTGGATTTTAGATAATATTCAGAAAAATCCAGAAATTACAATTGAAAATAATGCTCGAAAAATTGAACCAGGTTTTGACAAGCTTACAAATAACAAAAAAGCATTCATTTGCGAAGAAATTAAAGAAGTTATTGCATCAATATCAAATTCTCACGGAGATGGAAAATGGAAAGAACGTATTCTTGTTGATGATCGAATAGCTGATAGTATATTTCAACAAATTCAAACTAGACCTCAAGAATATTCAATTCTTGCAACCTTAAATCTCAATGGAGACTATGTCTCTGATGCAGCTGCAGCAATTGTTGGTGGCCTAGGTATGGCTCCTGGTGCAAATATTGGAGATAATGCAGCAATTTTCGAAGCTACGCACGGTACTGCTCCAAAACATGCAGGCTTAAATAAGATTAATCCAGGCTCAGTAATTCTTAGTGGTGTAATGATGCTTGAATATTTTGGTTGGGATGAGGCAGCTACCTTAATTACTAATGGTTTAAGTAAGGCAATAGAGCAAAAAAAAGTCACCTATGATCTAGCACGCTTAATGGAACCAAAAGTAGAACCCTTATCCTGCAGCAGTTTTGCTGAAGAAATTATCTCAAATTTCTAATTTTAAAAATTATTTTTATTTTCAAAAACTTTCCAAATATTTACCAGTGAATCTTTAGTGCCAATGTTTCCAGGATGAGTAACAATGGGAAGTTTTTCGCCATTTTTTAGATTGTAAGTCACCACTGAAATGCCAGTTAAAATCTGTCCTTCAAGATAAACATAATCTGCATTAAGTCCTTTACTAAGAATCAAATTTGTTGTTATTCCACCTTTTGAAATCAAATATCCTATTTCATCCTTCAAATCTGCGACTAATTCAGCAATAAAACAAGCAAGTGAATTATAAAAATTAAATAGTTCAGAAGGATCTATAGACATAAATTTTCTTGAAGTAAACAAAACAGGTGTTTTTCCTTTCTCAAAAGAAAATCTAATTTCTTTCAAAAATTTATTTTTAAACAAATTCCTTCGCTTCTGATTATTATCTGATGAAGTAATTTTACAGAATTCAAAAACATCTAATTCAACTGGATTGCAATTACTTATCTCTAATAAATTATTCAATTGTATTGTTGAAAGTTCTACATAAGATCCAACAATTATCAGTCCCGGAAGAAAACTCTTTTCTTTATTTCTTATTCTTAAATTTGAGAAAAATGTCTCAACCTGAGGGACGCTTTTTTTCTCAGAAATTGCACTTATAAAACTTGCTGCAGTTCGAAAGAGGAATTTTTTTTGTTTAATTAATTTTTTAATTACTAAAGAAAATTTTTTTAGTTGAGAATAATTTTCTACATCTACAACTACATGTTTATTATTCTTCAAGTTCTTTAGTGTTTTAAAAACAATATTATTTTCTTCTTCATTTAGCATTTCAATATCCGACAATAAAAGATTTTGAATATCTTCAAAATTTATTTGCGATTTACTCTGCTTAAATAAAAGATTCTTGATATTACTTGTCTCAAATCCAAAAATTTTATCTTTTGCAAAAATTGTTTGACTAATAGGAGTTTTATCAACAAAATGAGATCCATTAATTGTTAATCTTTTACCCTCTATGAAAGCTGGAATATGAAAAGTAGCATCAAAAGGACCTAAGCAACTATTTAGAGCAATTGGCTCTAAAAAGTTATGTCCTCGTAGAGTAGAGTCTCCTCTACTTATAAAAATAATTTCTTCTTCATAGGCTTGAGAAGTAATTACAGTATTAAGATTTTTGCAAATTTCCTCTATTGTTAATTTCGTATCATTTTCCGATAGTGACCTTGTATTAGCCAAAATAAAAAATAAATTAGATTTAGATTCAAAACCTTTGACTAAAGTTGAACAGTCCCACTTAAGTAGTAATAAACAATCATGCACAGTTTGAGAGCCTGTTGGATCATCATCTATAACGACAAATTTCATAAGTATTACAAAATTACTTAAGAGATTTTATTTGTATTGAGGCATTTAACCTTTTACTATCATTTGAAGGAATCATAATGTTTCTAAATCCATCAATAAAAGAATTTCGGGGACTAGTCCAAGGTTCGAGACATATCATTCTTCTTGGAGGATCACTCCAAATAACACCTAAATCAAAAGGATATGGATGATTTAAAGTTACCTCTCTTTTAAAAATCTTATCTCGAAAAGAGCTTCTACCGGAAGTATACATAAGTAGATCAACTCCTAAATTAATTTTGTTTAATTCAACCAAAGTATTACTTATAGTATTTCTTTCTTGATCCTGACAATTAAGTGGATTATCAACAAACTCTAAATTTTTGAAATCTGAAACATTAAAATAAGGATGCAGACCAAAATTTATAGGCATAGCAAAATCTGTTTTGTTATGGATTGTAATTTCAAATTCTAAAAAGTTAATCTTTAAGGTAACTTCTATTTTTAGTTCGAAATCGAAAGGATAATATTTTTTGGTTTGTTTAGATGCATTTAAGAATAAGCATAAAAATTTTTGATTTTCATTGAAGGAGTATTGCCATTGCAAATCCCTAGCGAAACCGTGTTGTGGTAATTGCAAATAACTATTTCCAAATACTGAACTATAGGTATTGAGATTTCCACAAATTGGAAACAAGATTGGAATGCCTCCCCTAATACTTTTTGTCTTGTCCATAAATCTTTTTTCATCGAAATAAAGTATTTCATTACCATCCGACACCCAATTTGTTATGAGACCTCCCCTTTCAGGACACAATTTAATGTAATTATTTTTATCTAACTGAAAGACAAAAATTCCTTGGTCCTTTTTAGATAATTCAAGTTTCACGTTTATTACTTAAAGAGAATCAACCCAATCCAAAATATGCTGATTAACTAATTCAGGTATCTCATCATGAGGGCAATGTCCCGCATCAAGAATAATTTCTTTTGTATTCTTTGGTGTAAATTTTTTATATAGATTTCTTTTTTTTGGAGTGTTCATCCATGGATCTTTCCCACCCCAAAGAAGTAATAATGGTGCATTTAGTTTTGCGAATAACTTATCCAACGGCAATCCCTGAGGACCTGAAGGGTTAAATACACTTCTAAAAACATTAAAAGCTCCGAAATCTAATGAAGGCTTCCTTATTGACTCAACTAAAAAATCATCAACATTTTTTTTATCAACATAAACTTGATTCAAAGTTTTTTTAATATTTTTTGGATTTCTCATATTCTCAAAAATCAAACGTTGAAGAACAATATTTTTCAAAAATATGCCGGCAACTGTTTCAATTGAAGTTTGCAACATATTCTTTTTGATAGTTTTTTCTTCACTAAAATATCCTGCGGCATTCAGTAATATCACTCCTGCATTTAGATCATTTAATTCTGCACCAGCTGCTAATGCTGCATAACCACCTAATGAATTTCCAACAACAATTGTGGGTTTTTTTATTTTCTCTTGTACATAAGCAACAACCTGATCCTTCCATAAAGATCCTGAGTATTCAACATCTTGGGGCTTAGGACTTTTTCCAAAACCAAGAAGATCCATCGCATGAACTTCATATTTGCTACTCAAAATAGGGATATTGAATCTCCAATGATCCGTAGAGGCCCCGAAACCATGAATTAATAAAATTGCACAATCTTTTGATATTTGCTCAGGCTTAGCAGAAATAGTATGTATTGGGTAATTTAAAAAATTCCAGTCATAATTTACATCACTATCTATCAGAGCTGATTTTTCCATTTAATGAAAATACTATATTGGTTAATATTAATAAAATTATTTCCTAAAGAAGACCTACAGGATCAGCTGCAACATCATCTGAAATTTTATTGCCATCATTTGGTGGCTTATCTTTTAGAACAATTCTCAAGAGAACAGGTGCAAGAAATGTAGTTCCTATAACCATTAATAAAATAGCTGCTTCAAGAGAAGGAGTTAACAACTTAGCGCTTGTTCCTAGCCCAAGGAAAATTAAACCAACCTCTCCTCTAGGCATCATGCCCAAACCTACAACTAATCTATTAGTAGGTTTATCACTCGAAAATACCCATCCGGCAGCAATTTTTCCAATAATTGCTACAACTAATAAAAATCCTGCAACTACAAGAGCTGACCTACTTGTTGGATCAAGTGGATTGATAACTGATAAATCCATTCCAGCTCCTACTAATACGAAGAAAATAGTTGCGAATAAGGATACTAAAGGTAAAACAGATTGTTGGATTGCGTGATTATTTTTAGAACTACTAAGAATTAGTCCAGCTGCAAAAGCACCTAAAGCTGCTTCCAATCCAATGGCTGTTGCGACAAAACAACACAGCACAAGTATCACAAAAGAAGCTACCACTACGGCTCCAGGAGCCTTTAATCTATCTAATAACCAATCAAACCCTGGGGCTGCTGTTCTACTTAATGCGATAGCAGCAATAACAAATACTACGGCTGCAGCAACTAATTTAACAATCGGAGCAATTTCTAAAGTACCTCCTGCAGCAAGAGCCACAACAACAGCAAGAATTACAATTCCCAAAATATCGTCTAGTACTGCTGCACCAATAACAATTTGTCCTTCTCTGGTTTTTAAATATCCCAACTCACCAAAAACACTAGCAGTAATTCCTATACTTGTGGCGGTCATAGATGCACCAGCAAATACAGCTGGGATAAGATCTACTTGAAAAATAAACATTAATCCAAGAGTTCCAAAAGCAAACGGTAAAATGACCCCTGCCATTGCAACAGTAAAAGCTTGAGCACCAACAGCCACCAATTCTTCTAACTCACTTTCTAATCCTGTTAAAAATAAAAGTGCATATAAGCCAAGTGTTGCTACTGCTTGAAGGGATGGAAAACTTTCAAAATAAACGTCGGGAACTGCTTCAGGGGGAATCGAAGCTAGTGAACTAATAACATTTACTAGTCCTTCATTTAATTCGGTTCCAGCTGAAGGCGGAATTAACAAATGGAATCCTGATGCTCCTATTACAACCCCTGCAAGAAGTTCACCTACAATCGTTGGTAAACTTAGTCTTACCAAAACTTCTGCTAGTGCTCTTGCAGCTAAAAATATTAATAGAAACCTTATAACTCCTATCAATGTTTCAGCAACTTCTAAATCATGTGCACTTAATTCAGCAAGTAAGAAATACATATGAAATGAAAAAAAATAAACTTCCTAATTGGAAGATAGTTTATTGAGGGCCCACTTTAAGAAATATGTAAGAAAAAAGCAAAAATACTCAACAAGTGTGGATCTGAAGTTACAACAAAGAAATTTCCTGAAAAATGGCTATTGTCTGATATATGTCTAATCCGATGAATCCCAACAAACCCTTTGATCTTCGCTTGCCTACCCCAGGCTGCTATCTAGATCCTGAGAAAGCTGGCATGGATTCTGATGCTGTTTTTCAAGGAATGACAGCACATCTTTTTTATACACTCGGTAAGTTAGCCACCTCTGCAAGTCCTCACGACTTATATATGGCGTTAAGTTACGCAGTTAAAGATAGGCTTATGACAAGATATTTAGCCAGTCAGGAAGTTATAAGAAAAAAACCACAAAAAACCGTAGCTTACTTATCAGCAGAATTTTTAATTGGTCCTCAATTAAGTAATAATCTGCTCAATCTCGGAATAACACAAGAGGCCGAGGTCGCCTTAAAAAGATTTGGAATTGAATCATTATCAACAATTCTTGAAGTAGAAGAAGAGCCTGGATTGGGTAATGGTGGACTTGGTAGGCTAGCTGCCTGTTATATGGAATCACTTGCATCTCTACAAGTTCCAGCGGTTGGCTATGGAATTCGCTACGAATTTGGGATATTCAATCAGTTAATTAGAGATGGTTGGCAAGTTGAAGTTACTGATAAATGGTTAAAAGGTGGATGGCCTTGGGAGCTTCCACAACCTGATGAATCATGTTTTGTTGGTTTTGGAGGTAGAACTGAAAGTTATAGAGATGACAAAGGAAACTATAAATCAAGATGGATACCTTCAGAACACGCCATTGGAGTTCCTCATGATGTTCCAGTCTTGGGATACAGAGTCAATACCTGTGACAGATTGAGATTATGGAGAGCTGATGCAACAGAAAGTTTCGACTTTTATGCCTTCAATATTGGTGATTACTATGGAGCAGTAGAAGAAAAAGTTGCGTCTGAAACTCTTTCAAAAGTTCTATATCCAAACGATGGAACTGATGAAGGGAGGAGATTAAGACTCAAACAACAACACTTTTTTGTAAGTTGTTCTCTTCAGGATATGTTGAGAAGCCTCGAAAAAAGATCAATACCAATTACAGACTTTCCACAACATTGGACTGTCCAATTAAACGATACTCATCCTGCTATCGCTGTAGCAGAATTAATGAGACTTCTTATCGACCAATATCAAGTTGGTTGGGACAAGGCTTGGAACATCACCACATCTTCAGTTGCTTATACCAACCACACCCTACTTCCAGAAGCATTAGAGAAATGGGATTTAGGTTTATTTAATGATCTGCTTCCTAGACATCTAGAAATTATTTATGAAATCAATTGGCGATTTCTACAACAATTGAGACTACGTTATCCCGGCGATGACAAAATCCTGCAAAAACTCTCGATCATTGATGAAGAAGGTTCTAAATCAGTAAGAATGGCTCACTTAGCTACAATTGGAGCACATCATATAAATGGTGTGGCTGCACTTCACTCAGATTTAATAAAAAGACAACTTCTTCCTGAATTTGCTGAACTATGGCCTGAAAAGTTTACAAATGTAACTAATGGAGTTACTCCCAGGAGATGGGTTGCCCTATCTAATCCATCATTATCTAACCTTCTAGAAGAAGAAGTGGGTCCTAATTGGATAACAAATATGGACCTACTTAAAAAGTTAGAGGGGAAAAAAGACGATAACAATTTTTTACAAAAATTTGAGGAAACTAAATTAAATGGCAAAAGAAAATTAGCTAGTTTTATCCATTCAAAAACTGGAATACTTGTAGATCCATCAAGTTTATTTGATGTGCAAGTTAAAAGAATTCATCAATATAAAAGGCAACATTTAAATGCCCTACAAATTATTGCTCAATATCTACGAATCAAAAATGGTACAAACAAGTATGAAGTGCCAAGAACGATAATATTCGGAGGTAAAGCTGCACCAGGTTACTTTATGGCAAAGTTAATGATTCGATTTATTAATGGTATTGCTGATGTAGTTAATTCTGATCCGGATATGGATGGTTTATTAAGGGTCGTTTTTCTGCCAGATTACAACGTTAAACTTGGTGAAATAGTTTATCCCGCAACGGATCTCTCAGAACAAATTTCAACTGCTGGGAAAGAAGCATCTGGAACTGGAAATATGAAGTTTGCCATGAATGGAGCGTTAACTATTGGAACTTTAGATGGAGCTAATGTGGAATTAAGAGATCTTGTGAAAAAAGAAAATTTCTTTCTTTTTGGTAAAACTGAAAGCGAAATTATGGATTTAAAAAATAATAATTACTCTCCCAAAACTTTTATTGATCAATGTCCAGAACTCAAAGAAGTAATACACCTAATTGAAATAGGCCACTTTAGTAATGGGGATAAGGAATTATTTAAACCTCTATTAAATAGCTTGACTGGACACGACCCATTTTTTGTTATGGCTGACTTTGAAGACTACTTAAATAAACAGGATGTAGTCAGTGAATGCTGGAACAATAAAAAATCATGGAATAAAATGGCATTATTAAATACCGCTAGATCAGGATATTTTTCATCAGATAGATCTATAAGAGAGTACTGTAAATCTATTTGGAAAGTCTCTCCAATGCCAGTAGAAATTACTTGCGATGTCGAAGAATTAACTAATTAATATTTTTCTTATCTGGCGAATCTGGGGTTTGATGAAATAATCTATTCAAAATTAATCGATCCATGTTTAATGGGTCTGGTGCTAATTCTTTTGCAATTTCTTGAAATTTTGATTCAATATTATTTGAAATTTTTACATCGAATATTTTTTCCATTAATGCTTCAATTGAAAATAAATAGGCATTAACATTTTCAAGTTCATCTAAAGCTTCACTAAGTTCTGCATCAGAAATATGTTTTTCATCTAGACTGATATCTTCATTCGATTCTCTTTCAGATAATTCTCTCTGCAACTCATCAGTAACCTTATTACAAAGAGTTCTGAAAGATTGAATAGATGCCCAATTTAATTCTTGTTGCTGCTTAAAGGTAGGAAATTCCCTAATCAGACGATCATGTTCTTTATAAAATCTCTGACATTCAGAGCATTGACATGGTTCTTCAGCCAAAAGAAATACTAATTCTTTTTATATCATCTCACTATTTGGGCAAATTTGTAGGACCATCCAATAATTCGTCATTTTCATCAAGTGAATCTGGACTATCTGGCAAAGGTATCTCAATACTAGTAACCAAATTAATGACATCTCTTAGTCTCATAGAATCAGCAAACCATCCCATTGCTTGCTCAGCATCTCCTCTTTTTTCAGCATCATTTGCTTGATCTTCGTGGGCTTCCGCCAATAAAGCAAGCCAACACAGACATCTTGCTTGAACTATTGAAAGATCTAAATCATTAGGTTGGGATTTAGAAATACGTTCATGCTCCTGTTGAATTAAGAGCTTTAAACGCATATCATGCAACTTAGCCATAAAAGATTTATTACTAACTATACGCTAGCTAGAGAGTAGCAAGTTTGCACACATACTACATATAGTTTTTTATTTTTACGGGACTGGCGGGAGTCGAACCCACGACCTACGGTTTAGGAAACCGTTGCTCTATCCTGCTGAGCTACAGCCCCAATAGATGATTTTTGGAGTATTAAGCATTATGCTAGATGAAAGCAGGAGAGGCAATCGCAAGAAAGTTTTATTTTGGAAACAAAATAAAACTTTCTTGAGGAAAGTCCGGGCTCCCACATGGTCAGGCTTGCTGGGTAATTCCCAGTGCGGGTAACCGTGAGGATAGTGCCACAGAAACATACCGCCTAATACTTTATGTATGGCAAGGGTGCAAGGGTGCGGTAAGAGCGCACCAGCAACATTGAGAAGTGTTGGCTAGGTAAACCCCGGCTGGGAGCAAGGCTTAGTAGATTGATGACCATTAAACAATCTACTTTTAAGCGCCGCTTGAGACTGTGAAGTAATTCCAGCCCTAGATAGATGATTGCCCATCTTACTTAAGATGAACAGAACCCGGCTTATGACCTGCTTTCTAATTGTTGTGATTATTTAAATCAGATGACAAATATAATTAACGCAAAGAGAATTAATCAAATAACTACTTTTCTAAAGTCTTTAAATATAAAATCAAAAAGATTTTCTGAAATAATTAGAACACAAAATATTTCAGTAATTCAAGATTTTAATCAAGCATTTATCCATTCCTCAGAGGACAATGTTGTAAATTACGAAAACCTAGAATTTTTCGGAGATGCAGTACTCAGATTAGCTGCTTCTAATTTTATTGAAAAAAAATATCCTCAAATGAGTGTAGGAGAAAGATCAGAGCTAAGAGCACAAATAGTAAGTGATGAATGGTTAACTAAATTAGGAAAAAAAATTCATATTGAGCAATTAATAATTAAAGGACCTAAGGCTCTTGGTGATGAAAATTCAAAAAATACCATTATTGGTGAAGCTACAGAAGCTTTAATCGGCGCCCTTTATAAGTGCTTTAAATCAATTAAGGAAGTAAATATTTGGTTGGATGATATTTGGGAGGAAGATTCAGAAACATTTTTAAAAGCTCCATATAAATTCAAATCTAAGACAGTATTGCAAGAGTGGTGTCAAAGTAAAGGTATTGATTTACCAGTTTATACAATAATTGAACTTTCAAAGAAAAATGGGGATCCTAAAAGATTTTCTTGCGATATATTTATCGAAGGGTTAAAAGAATCATCTGCATTCGGCAAATCCCATAAACAAGCAGAAACAAATGCAGCTAGAGTTTTGATAGAAAAATATATAACTTTAGGTAAAATCTAATTTTTATACTATTGCTAAATTCGTTAGCTTAAAAGTTATGAGTTTATCCCAGTTACCTCCTTCAAAAAGGACAGCTGCTCTTTTTTTTGTAACTCTTTGTACAAACCCTTTATATCCTTTGTATATAGAGTTATCGTCTTTTACAATAACCAAAGAACCTGGGAGTATGGGTTTAGTAGATAATTCCATAAAACACTCTTTCTAATACAATATATGATAAATAAAAATGAATGGTTGATTATTGGATTGATAACATCATGTCATGGAATTAATGGACAGGTTAAGGTTAAATCTCTAAGTGATTTTGAAGAAAGATTTTCAAAACCAGGAATGCGATGGTTGCAAAAAGAAAATGAACCTCCTTCAAAAATAAAACTTATATCAGGTTTCAAACAGCCTGGTAAAAATACTTTTATAGTTAAGCTCCAAGGAATAAATACTAGAAATCATGCAGAACAAATAAAAAAATTTAAAATTCTTGTAAAAACTGATAAATTACCTCAATTACAAAAGGAAGAATTCCACTTGTTAGAACTTATAAATCTGAAGGTCAAGACTTTAGAAAAGGATGAATTAAAAATAATTGGGAAAGTGATTAATTTAGAAAATGAGAGAAATAATTTACTTGTTATTGAACTATTTAACAATCGAAAACAAGTTCTCATACCATTCGTTAATGAAATAGTCCCATTCGTAGATATAAAAAATAATTTTCTAATAATCAATCCTCCAAAAGGACTTTTAGAGCTATAAATTTAAAAAAAAAAATTCCTAAGAAACTAATCATTCCACAGTTACACTTTTAGCTAAATTTCTTGGTTGATCCACGTCAAGTCCTCTATGAGCTGCAATATGGTAACTCAATAATTGTAAAGGAATTATATTAATTAAAGGTGAAATCCATTCATTTGAGGCAGGAACTTTCATTAAATAATCAAAAATTTCAGTTCCATTACATTCAGGAGCAATCCCAATCAAATATGAATCTCTAGCTTTTGCTTCTTGTGCATTACTGATAACTTTATCGAAAACTTCACCAGGGGAGGCGATTGAAATTACAGGTACTTTTTTATCTAACAAAGCTATTGGACCATGTTTCATTTCGCCAGCTGGATATCCAGCCGCATGTATGTAACTAATTTCTTTGAGTTTTAACGCCCCCTCAAGAGCAATAGGATAATTTATACCTCTTCCTAAAAAAATAACATCTTTAATATTAAAAAAATCATGTGCTAGCTTTTCTGAAGAATTATTATGTTGCTCTAAAAGATCTTCAATTAATGGAGGCAGTTTTATAAGTTCAGTTATTAATTTACTTATTTCATCTGAACTTTGACTTCCTTTAATTTCCGCAAATTTTATAGCTAATCCATAAAAAGAGAGTAATTGAGCAAAAAAAGTTTTTGTTGCTGCAACTCCCACCTCTATTCCTGCACAGATATCAATTGTATTTGAAACCTGCCTTCCTATGGAGCTCTCTTTTCTATTTGTTATTGCAATAAGGTTGGGTTTAAAGTTTTTATTTTCAATCGAAGACCGTCTTTTAATTTCCATATCTATAGCTGCAATCGTATCAGCAGTTTCTCCAGATTGAGTAACTCCAATAGTTAATGTGTTTGGAAGAAGTGGAGGTGGTGAATATCGAAATTCACTTGCGTAAAAGACATTTGTAGGGATACCTGAAAATTGTTCTAATAAAAAGCTACCCACCATTGCAGCATGTTTACTTGTACCGCAAGCGATAATTTCAATTCTTTCGATTGATTCAAAAAACGTTGTATCAAAAGGATAATTAATTTGATATGTGCCCTCTTCTAAGTTTTGAATTAAATAATTTTCCAACCAGTTTTTTGCGGTCTTTGGCTGATCATATATCTCCTTTAACATATAGTGTTTAAAATTCATTTTATCCATTATTTGCTCTGAGACTTTTAGAGAAACTGGATTTCGATATTGTCTCTCATTGTTTGAGTCATATATTTCTATTCCAAGAGGAGTCAACAAAGCTATTTCCTCATCCTCCATAGGCAAAATAATATTTGTAAAATTTGCAATAGCTGGTGTATCACTTGCACAAATAAATTCTCCTTCGCCCAAACCAATAATCAAGGGTGCCTGTCTTCTTGCAACTACCAGAGAGGTTGGAGCTTCAGACCATAAAATAGCTAAGGCATAAGATCCTTCCAGATCAGATATTACATTTCTTACAGCCACTAATAATGTTGAACCATTATTCTCAAGGTTAAGTTTACTTAATGTATTTAATTCTCTTTTGATTAGATGCGGAATAACCTCAGTATCTGTATCAGAATTGAAAATAATACCCTCTTTCTCTAATTTATTTTTTAAGTCTTGAAAATTTTCAATAATGCCATTTTGAACAACCGCTATGGTTCCTGAACTATCAATATGAGGATGGGCATTTTTAACCTCAGGTTTTCCATGAGTTGCCCATCTCGTATGACCGATACCTACAGTTCCTGGAATATTATCATCGTTCAGATTATTTATTAAGTTCTTAAGTTTTCCCTCTGCTTTATTGCAAGTAATTGAATTTGTATCAGAATTTATTATTGCAATACCTGCAGAATCATAACCTCTGTATTCAAGTTTTTCTAAGCCATTAATCAATAATGGCAGAGCTTTTTTATAACCTGTTACAGCAACTATTCCACACATACATTAATTTTTTTTCAATTATATTTGAAAAAAAATGAGTATTTTTAAAACATGGACTCTCTTAAAACTGCACTATATAAGTTAGTATGCCAAACCCATGCTCCTAGAAGTTTCATCTCCTAAATAAACACGAATACTTAAGAAATCTGTCGGACATGCCGTTTCGCATCTTTTGCAACCTACGCAATCTTCAGTTCTTGGCGATGATGCAATTTGGCCAGCTTTGCAGCCATCCCATGGAACCATCTCTAAAACATCAAGTGGGCAAGCCCTTACACATTGGGTACATCCAATGCAAGTGTCATAAATTTTAACTGCGTGTGACATGTAAAAATTGTCTTTTGAACCTCGTTATATAATACTATTGTCTTACAAAGAAATTAAAAAAATTAAGATATGCTTCACTCTTGTTAACTCTAGGGCATAAAATCATATAGATAATTAGTAATTTTCATAAACTATGTCACAAGAAATCCTCGAAAAAGTCTGTTCTATTGTTTCAGAACAATTAAGTGTTGAAGCTGGAGAAGTCAAATCAGATTCAAATTTCCAAAATGATTTAGGTGCAGACTCTCTAGATACCGTTGAATTAGTAATGGCTCTTGAGGAAGCATTTGATATTGAAATCCCTGATGAAGCAGCTGAAGGAATCGCAACTGTTGGCGATGCAGTAAAATTTATCGAAGAAAAAAAAGGTTAGTAAAGAATGCCAAATTTCCATCGAGTAGTTATTACCGGTATCGGAGCAGTAACTCCAATTGGTAATAACATTGATGAATATTTAGTCAGTCTTCAAAAAGGTACCAATGGGGTTTCAGATATTACTCTCTTTAATCCCGAACAACATCCTTGCAAATTTGCAGCAGAAGTTAAAAATCTTCAATCTGAAAATTTTATTGAAGCTAAAGAATCTAAAAGATGGGATCGTTTTTCCCAGTTTGGAGTTATTGCTGCTAAGCAAGCCTTTAGCGATTCAGGACTTGAAATTACTGAATCTAATTCATCAAGAATTGGAGTAATTATTGGCTCTGGTGTTGGAGGCTTACTAACTATGGAAAGTCAAGCTCAAATTCTCAGTCATAAAGGACCTAAAAGAGTAAGTCCATTTACGGTGCCAATGATGATTCCAAACATGGCAACTGGATTGGCTGCTATTGCTTTGGGTGCAAAAGGACCAAGTTCCTCTGTTTCAACCGCCTGCGCTGCAGGTTCAAATGCAATTGGTGATTCTTTTAGATTACTTCAACTTGGAAAAGCAGACGCAATGATCTGTGGAGGAGCAGAAGCAAGCATTACGCCTCTGGGAGTAGCTGGATTTGCCAGTGCCAAAGCTCTTTCTTTCAGAAATGAAAGTCCCCAAACTGCTAGCAGACCTTTTGATGCTGAAAGAGATGGATTTGTTATAGGAGAGGGATCTGGAATTCTTGTTTTAGAAACTTTAGAAAATGCACAAAAAAGAAATGCAAGAATTTATGCAGAAATAATTGGATATGGAACAACATGTGATGCTCATCACATTACTGCTCCATCTCCAGGAGGAGTTGGAGGCGCTGAAGCTATCAAACTAGCGATTGAAGACGCTTCTCTTAGCCTTGAAAAAGTTGATTACATAAATGCTCATGGTACGAGTACATCAGCTAATGATAAAAATGAAACTTCTGCAATTAAATCTATATTTAGAGACAGATCTTACCTCATTCCTGTAAGCTCTACTAAGTCGATGACTGGTCATCTTCTAGGAGGGTCGGGAGGTATAGAAGCAGTAGCTTGTATACTTTCTTTGACACATAATTTTATCCCTCCTACAATTAACTACGTCAATCCAGATCCTGAATGTGATCTTGATTATGTACCTAATAATGCAAGAGAAGCTCAAGTAAGAGTTGCTCTTTCAAATTCTTTCGGCTTTGGTGGTCACAATGTTTGCCTTGCTTTCAGCAAAATGAATTGAAGACAACCAATTCTGTATTTCCAACTTAACTTATTTTAAAACAATGGTCGCTGCATCTGTTTCATTAGAATCACTTTGTGTAAATAGTATAAGAATGCTCGCTGTAGATGCAGTCAATAAATCTAATAGTGGACATCCTGGATTGCCAATGGGGTGTGCTCCTATGGGTTATGCATTATGGCAAAACATACTTAATCACAACCCCAATAATCCGAAATGGTTCAATAGAGACCGTTTTGTATTATCAGCTGGTCATGGCTGCATGCTGTTATATTCTTTGCTTCATTTGACAGGATACAAATCAGTTTCCATAGAAGATATTAAAGAATTTAGACAATGGGGATCCAAAACTCCTGGACATCCCGAAACATTCGAAACTGAAGGAGTTGAGGTTACCGCTGGTCCTCTTGGAGCAGGAATTTCTAATGCAGTTGGTTTAGCAATAGCTGAAACTCACTTAGCAGCTAAATTCAATAAGCCTGATTGTAATATCGTTGATCACTATACTTACGTCATTATGGGTGACGGCTGT
Source organism: Prochlorococcus sp. AG-402-K21 (assembly GCA_003216775.1). Lineage (GTDB taxonomy): Bacteria > Cyanobacteriota > Cyanobacteriia > PCC-6307 > Cyanobiaceae > Prochlorococcus_A. Next base: position 50,219 of record QCII01000002.1, on the reverse strand, counting down.
AATCAAGAGGGTATCGCATCAGAGGCCTGCTCATTAGCTGGTCATCTTAAGCTTGGTAAATTAATTGCACTATATGATGATAATCAAATTACAATTGACGGACGAACAGATGTTTCTTTCACTGAGGATGTTTTAAAAAGATACGATGCTTATGGGTGGCATGTACAACATATTGAAGATGGTAATCATGATATTAAAGGAATAACTGCTGCTATCGAAAAAGCAAAATCAATTAAAGACAAGCCTTCAATTATAAAAATTTCTACAACTATTGGTTATGGATCTCCTAACAAATCAGATACCGCTGGAATTCATGGAGCAGCCGTTGGAGAAGAAGAAGCAGGTTTAACAAGAGAGTTTCTAAATTGGGAATATCCTCCATTTGAAATACCTGAGGAAGTATATACACATTTTAGAAAATCAATCAGCAAAGGAGAAAACTTAGAGAAAGAATGGGATTCTAGATTTGAAGAATATCAAACAAAATATCCTTCTGAAGGAGCGGAGTTAAAAAGAATGTTAGAGGGTCAATTACCTGATAATTGGGACTCAGATCTCCCCTCTTATTCACCGGATGATAAAGGGTTAGCCACCAGAAAACATTCACAAATATGTTTAGGTGCTTTAGGTCCTAACCTACCTGAATTAATTGGTGGATCTGCAGATTTAACTCACTCTAACTACACAGATATCAAAGGAGAAACTGGATCATTCCAGCCACATAGCCCTGAAAAAAGATATTTACATTTTGGCGTGCGTGAGCATGCAATGGCAGCTGTACTTAATGGTATTGCCTATCACGATAGTGGTCTTATTCCATATGGTGGAACATTCCTTGTTTTCGCTGATTATATGAGAGGTTCAATGAGGCTTTCAGCACTCAGCGAATTAGGCGTAATCTATGTATTAACCCATGATTCAATTGGAGTTGGTGAAGATGGCCCTACACATCAACCTATTGAAACTATTCCTTCTCTTCGTGCCATGCCTAACATGCTTGTTTTCAGACCAGGAGATGGTAATGAAACCAGTGGAGCTTATAAGCTTGCTATTCAAAATCGAAAAAGACCTTCTGCACTTTGTTTAAGTAGACAAGGTATGCCTAATCAAGAAAATACTTCTATTGAAAAAGTTGCATTAGGAGGATACATAGTTTCTGATTGCGATGGAACACCAGATTTAATATTCATTGGTACTGGAAGTGAACTAAATCTTTGTATTGAAGCAAGTAAGGAGATTTCAAAATTAGGCAAAAAAACTAGAGTTGTTTCTATGCCGTGCGTAGAGCTTTTTGAAGAGCAAAATGAAACCTATAAGGAAAGTGTATTACCTAGTAGTGTGACTAAGAGAATTGTAGTAGAAGCAGCCCATTCATTTGGATGGCATAAATATACAGGTTTTGATGGAATTTGTATCACTATGGATAGATTTGGAGCATCAGCACCTGGTGGCGAATGTATGAAGAATTTTGGATTTACAGTTGAAAACGTTGTTAATAAGACAAAAGAAATCCTATAAGTTTAGCTTAATAACTAAACTGAAGTATTACATCCTTCAAGTTTATCTTTTAGTTGATCAAGAGATTCATCAGAAATCTTAGAATTCATTGGACAATGCTTTGGTCCACACATTGAACAAAATTCTGCCTTTTTAAAGATTTCTTCAGGTAGTGTCTCATCGTGGTATTGCTTTGCTCTTTCAGGATCTAATGAAAGTTGGAATTGTTTATTCCAATCAAAGTTATACCTCGCATGACTAAGTTCATCATCTCTATCACGAGCTCCAGATCGATGTCTGGCTATATCAGCGGCATGAGCAGCTATCTTATAAGCAATTAATCCTTCACGTACATCTTCTGCATTAGGAAGACCTAGATGTTCTTTTGGAGTTACGTAACATAACATAGAAGTTCCATACCAACCCGCCATAGCAGCTCCTATAGCACTTGATATATGGTCATAACCAGGAGATATATCAGTTACTAATGGGCCTAACACATAAAAAGGGGCTTCTGAACATTCCTCCATTTGCTTTCTCACATTAAACTCAATTTGATCCATTGGTACATGACCAGGTCCCTCAACCATCACCTGTACATTATGTGCCCATGCTCTTCGAGTAAGTTCTCCTAAAGTCTTCAATTCAGCTAGCTGAGCTTCATCAGAAGCATCATGCAAACATCCAGGCCTGAGTGAATCTCCAAGAGAAAAAGTACAATCATATTTCTTAAAAATCTCGCAAATATCATCAAACCTTGTGTAGAGAGGATTTTGCTTAAAATGATGTAACATCCATTGAGCTAAAATCCCTCCACCTCTACTTACAATTCCAGTAATTCTGCCTTTGACTTTTGGTAAATGCTCTATCAATAATCCAGCATGAATAGTTTGATAATCGACGCCCTGTTTACAATGCTTTTCAATAATATGAAGAAAATCGTCTTCAGTTAATCTATCTATTGAGCCGTGTACGCTTTCTAAAGCTTGATAAACAGGAACAGTTCCTATTGGAACAGGAGATTCATGAATAATTGCTTTTCTCACTTCATCTAAATTTACTCCTCCAGTAGAGAGATCCATAACAGTATCAGCCCCATATTTAACAGCTAGTTTTAGCTTCTCTACTTCTTCATTGATATCACTCGCATTAGGGGAAGCACCAATATTTGCATTAACTTTACAACTAGAAGCAATGCCTATAGACATTGGCTCAAGATTCAAATGATTGATATTAGCTGGAATAATTAATCTTCCCCTTGCCACTTCTTCCATTATTAAAGAAACAGGCAGATTTTCTTTTTTGGCAACAAAATCCATTTCTTCAGTGATATATCCGTTCCTTGCAAAATTCATCTGAGTTACATTTTCTTTGCCGAGACGAGGCTTAATCCAAGAACTTCTCATAACTTATTAATTTTAAAAGTGTTATTACTAAAGTTTGATCAAATGTCCACTTCCCCTATCAAATTTAATGATTCAGGTTCAAAGGGTATGATCTCAGCTAAGTTAAATTTCCTAGCACCCCTAGTATCTATTTTATTAATAGCTCTTTTCTAAAAAATAGTCATCACATATTGCGGAAAAATAAATAAAGATTTTATTTAACTTTTTGATAATTCTTTATTTTTTTTAAAATATTTTTCCTATTCAATTTTATTCTTAAATCTTTCTCAAAAATAATTGAGATCCCCATTAAGCCAATAGGCAAATAAAAAATTTTCTTAGGATTGTGCCTTAATATCAAACCAATAGCAGATACTAGTATCATGAAAGGAGCTACTAAAGACAAAATAAATCCTTTATTAATTTTCATTTATCAACTTTACTAGATATTTCATTGTTTAATTTTACTATGGACTCTGTTATGACTTTAATCCCGACAGCAATAGCTTTTTCATCTGGATCAAATTTGGAACTATGTAGGGGAGCACATCCATCTGGACCAGAAACACCTAGTCTAAACATAGCTCCAGGGATCTCATTTAAAAACTCCGCAAAATCTTCGGCACCCAATGATGGTTTTTGTAATTCAATAACATTTTCTTGGCCCAAGATCTTAATGCCCGCATCTCTAAGGACTCTATTAATTTCAAAATTATTATTAACTGGGGGAGTAATTTCTCTAAATATTACTTTTGCATCAGCTCCGCAACTATTAGCCAAAGAAGAGATATTTTCTTTAAGCCAATTACCAATATTTTTGAATAATTTAAGATTGGTGCATCTAACCGTTCCAACTAAATTGACCTTTTCGGCCAGAATATTAAATGCATTTCCACCATTTATTTTACCAAAAGTTATTACTACAGGATCTAAAGGATCTAACTTCCTTGTTATTAATTCTTGAATTCCAGAGATGACTTTGGAGGCTGCCCAAATAGCATCAACGCCTTCATGAGGTCGAGCACCATGTCCTGATTTTCCTTTAATTTCTACCTTTAGTTCACCAGCCGCTGCGGTTAAACTTCCTTCTTTAATCCCAATAGTCCCTACAGATAAATCTGGGTAGACATGAACCCCAAAAATATAAGTTAAATTATTTGCTGCACCATCCTTAATCATCCATTTAGCTCCACTCGCAATTTCTTCAGCGGGCTGAAAAATTATCCTTATACCAAAATTAAGTTGTAAATCTTTAATAATTTTTGCCACACCTAACCCAATCGATATGTGTAAATCGTGACCACATGCATGCATCACACCATCTACTTTTGAAGAAAAACTTAATTTAGTTTCCTCAAATATTGGTAAAGCATCCATATCAACTCTTAAACCTATGATTCCTTTATCTAAGGGGCCAAAATCAGCTATAACTCCAGTCCTTCCAATAGATTCTGTCACCTTCCAACCAATATTTTTTAAATAACCACTTATCAAAATTGCAGTTTGATTTTCAAGTCCGCTAAGTTCCGGGTGTGCATGAATATGTCTTCTTAAATGAATTAATTCATCATTGAATGAATCAATTTTTTTTAAAAACCGATCTCTATTCATTCCTTATTTTAAATCAATAAAGTTCATTAAATCTTTAGTTGGTTTTGGCGGCCATCTTCTCACTTTTATTAACCATTCTTCATCGGTATACCTAGGATCTAATTCAGTTACTGCTATCCAATTACTTTCTGCTTTACCAGATTCTCCTTGGGACCAATTCAAAGCTGTTAAGGCTGCTCTAGCATCTGCAAATGTTGGATAACGTCTAATTAAATTTTTTAATTCTTTCTCAGATTCATCAATATTACCCAACTGATAATCCGCTAAAGCCATACTTGACCTTGCCATAGCAAATCCCGGATTATAAAAAGAAGCTTTTGAAAATAAATCTCTTGCTTTTTGCCATTGTGATACAGAACCCTCAACATTAGCTAAATTATATAATGCAGAGAAATTTTTACTATCTTTCGAAATAACAAACATATAATCTTTTTTTGCCTGACTCCATAGACCTAATGCTTCCTCTGCTATACCTCTATTAATATAAGGATCTATTTCACTAGGATTCAGACTTATTGACTTATTTTGGTCATCTATTGATCCTTCTATATCTCCAATTACAAGTCTTACATTTCCTCTGTTACTCAAACCTGCAGCATCATCAGGATACGATTTGAGATAACGATTCCATTCTTGTAAAGCAAGATTAAAGTTTCCTTCAGAAGTTAAATCTAATGCACTTTTAAAAAAATCCTCTCTGAAAGATAATGAATAACATGGTGCAATATAAAAAATATTGATAAAGACAAAAATTAATAAGAAATAAACCTTTACTTTCTTAAAAGTTATCATTATTTGAATCAATGTAATTTTTTCCTAAATCCGTAAGCAATCTTCCTCGAGGAGTTCTCATTAAGAAACCTATTCGCATGAGATATGGCTCAACTACAAATTCTAACATTGAAGAATCATCTCCCAATCCAGCTGCAATTGAGTCGAGGCCAATTGGTATATTATTATTTTGTTTTAAAAAAGATAAATATTGTCTATCTAAAGAATCCAATCCTTTTTCGTCTATTTGGAAAGAATTTAAAGCCTCTCTTACTAAATTTGTAGAGATAACATTAGTCTTTGTGACAACTTGAGCATAATCTCTTACTCGTCTTAATAGTCTTAAAGCAATTCTTGGAGTCCCTCGAGATATTCTTGATAAATTATGAGAAGCTTCGTCATCTAGATTAAGATTTATTAATCTCGCAAAATTTAAAATTATTTGTTTTAATTCATCATTATTATAAAATTCAATTTTCTGAGAGATACCAAATCTATCTCTTAAGGGAGAACTAATTGAAGCTAATTTAGTTGTAGCCCCTATCAGAGTAAATCTAGGAAGATTAATTGTTCTACAACGCGCTCCTCTATTAGCTCCCATAGTTAAATCAAGTCTAAAATCCTCCATTGCAGAATATAACAACTCTTCAGTCAACCTATTTAACCGATGTATTTCATCAATAAATAAAATTTCACCTTCTTTTAATCCAAGCAATAACCCCACAATATCTCTAGGTCTTTCAATAGCTGGGGCAGTGGCTATCCTACATTTTGTCTTCATTTCATGAGCTATCAAAAAAGCTAAGGTAGTCTTACCTAAACCAGGCTGTCCATATAAAAGAGTATGCTCCAAAGGTTCTTTCCTATAGATTGAGGCATCTATGGCTATTCTTAAAGAAGACTTAAGTTGTTCTTGGCCAATGAATTCTCGAAAAGTAACAGGACGAGCTAAATTAATTTTATGATTTCTTTTTTCTTCTGGAATGATTTTTGAGTCGACTAGTCTAAGCTCTTTTTTTCGTAGAGGAAATTCATTATCGTCTATATTGGAAGAAATTATTGCCATAATGAAAGGTTAATTGCAAATGTTCTGAGTAGAAAGATTTTTTCACAACTAAAATGGCAAAAAATACTAACAAATTTCAAAAAAATAATAAAAAAGAAAATATTTTTAAACGTTTAGCTGAGAATAGATATGCAAAGTTTCAATATGAAATTTCTGAAACAATTGAAGCAGGAATTGAGCTTTTAGGAACTGAAGTAAAGTCTATTAGAAATGGAAAAGCAAATTTAAGAGACGGTTTCTGTTCATTCAGAGGCAGTGAGATTTTATTATTAAATGTTCACATATCACCACATAAAAATGTAGGATCTTTTTTTAATCATGATCCATTAAGGAATAGAAAGTTGCTATTACATAAGAGAGAAATAATTAAACTGAAATCCAATACCGAAAAAAAAGGAATGACAATTGTTCCATTATCTCTTTATTTAAAAGGGTCTTGGATAAAACTAACTATTGGAGTAGGCAAGGGAAAAAAATTACATGATAAACGACAATCTGAAAAACAAAAAACTGTTAAAAGAGAAATCAACTCTGCACTAAAAAGATAAAAAATTATTCAAAGGCATTGAAACTATCAATCTAAACTCACGGAACTTGGAGGAGGAGAAGGATCTGGATCGGCAATTAACATATGCTGCAAAACAGTTTCAGGTCTCTCACTATCTCTCCAACGAATTTTGTAAGCAGGCATTTTTGTTCCCCTGCTTGTAGTTTGCTCTACTGGTTCCATAACCCATCCTCTTCTTGATCGGCCTTGAGGATTTCTTTTCACAACTGCATCCGCGTGTTTAAAACGGAAACCAACACGTTCACCACTCATTTAAAAAAAATTCGTATTGGAGTAATTCTTCTATTTTACTTCATGCAAGGGTAATTTTTCATTTTTATTTGAAGTTATTTCTGGTTTTAACAATGGGAAAGGAATTACATCTCTAATTGATGGACTATTAGTAATTAACATAATAAGTCTGTCAATGCCTATGCCTAATCCTCCTGTAGGAGGCATGCCAATTTCTAAAGCATTCAAAAAGTCTTCATCAATACAATGAGCCTCAAAATCTCCTGCATCTCTTAGAGATTGCTGTAATTGCATTCTTTCTCTTTGATCTACTGGATCTATCAATTCACTAAAAGCATTCGCTAGCTCTCTACCTACAATGAATAATTCGAATCTCTGAACCATCTCTTTATTATCAAGATGAGGTCTAGCTAAAGGAGAAATTTCAACAGGATAATCGATGACAAAAGTAGGTTCTATAAGTTCTGACTCTACTTTTTGCTCAAAGACTTCATTTAAAAGTCTTCCCATACTATTTATTTTAGAAGAAAATTCAACATTTATGCTTTTAATTGCTTTTTTTGCTTTTAGAATATCTCCACTAAAAGAATCAAAATCTATACCTGTATATTTTTTTACTATGTCTTTCATAGATATTCTCGACCAAGGTTTAGAAAAATCAATTTCCTTATTTTGATAATTTATAATTAAAGAGCCACACGTATCAGCAACGATATCCTTTATCAGTTCTTCCGTTAAATCCATCATATCCACATAGTTAGAAAAAGCTTGATAAATTTCAACTGAAGTAAATTCTGGATTATGTTTTGTACTTATCCCCTCATTACGAAAAATCCTTCCCAATTCATACACTTTCTCAAATCCTCCAACAACCATTCTTTTTAGATGTAATTCTGTAGCTATTCTTAGATAAAGGGGAATATCTAACGTATTGTGATGAGTAATAAATGGTCTTGCTTCAGCACCACCAGCTTCTGATTGCAGAATTGGTGTCTCAATCTCTAAAAAATTTCTTTTATCTAGCCATTTTCTTATAAAACTTATACATTTTGCTCTTGTTTTAAATACATTTTTAGAGTGAGGATTAACTATCAAATCTAAATAACGTTGTCTATATCTTTTTTCAATATCTGTCAACCCATGCCATTTATCTGGTAAAGGCTGTAATGATTTGGATAACATTTCCCATTTTTCTACTTTAATTGAAAGCTCACCTTTATTAGTTTTTTTAATAGTGCCGTAGACGCCAATCCAATCACCTATATCTACTAGTTCCTTAATATCTTCAAAAGAAAGTAATTTTTGGTTTGCTAAATTAGAGTTGATAATCCCTTTATCTAAATAAAGCTGAATCTGACCTTCTTGATCACTTATCGTAAAAAAAGCAATTTTACCCATTACCCGTTTTGCCATAACTCTACCTGCAACAGAGACATTGAAGGCTTCTTCTTGACCATTGTCTAAATAATCAAATTTTTGAATAAGAAATTTTGTAGTATGGGAAACTCTAAAACTTTCAGCATAGGAAGCAAACCCTTTACTAATTAGTGAATTTGCTTTTTGTAAGCGGGCATCTCTTATTTCAGACAAAATTTATTTTAATATATGTGTTTTATTTAATAAAAGTATCAGACTAAGGATCAACTTGCCAAAGATGTTGCTGTTTCGCCAACTCTCTGAGATGCATAACCAATACCTCGAACAGTTAATATTAACTCAGGATTTCTTGGATCTGGTTCTAATTTTCCTCTTAGTCTGGCTACATATACATCGACAACTCTTAAATCTGCAGCTCTCCGAGGAGGGTAACCCCATAGCTGTTCTAAAATCTCAGCTCGTGGCACAACTTTACCCGGTTCATCAAATAATAATTCTAAAAGGCTGAATTCAGTATAAGTTAGGCTAATTCTTTCTCCAGCTCTAGAAACTTGTCTGCGATTAGTATCAACAACTAAACTACCAAATTTCATAACACCTTTGCCTGATGGAACCTCTTTAGTTTCAGTAACAGATACTGTAGGGCCCATTCTTCTCAAAATAGTAGCTATCCTAGCCTCTAACTCTTTTGGACTAAATGGTTTAGATAAATAATCATCAGCCCCTAAATCTAAGCCTGCCACTCTCTCTGAAATGGCTTCTAGTGCAGTTAAGAAGATTATTGGTACTACCGATTCAGCTCTAATTCTTCGGCAAACTGCGAATCCATCCATTTTTGGAAGCATAACATCAAGAACTATCAAGTCTGGGGAATCTCTGTGAAAAGACTCAAGAGCTTCTTCTCCGTTAGTGGCTGAATAAACTTGATATCCCGCTAGTTGAAGTCTAGTAACTAATACCTTCAAAACTGCTGGCTCATCATCAACAACTAAAATTCTTGCTTTTGACATAGATAAAAAAGATTTCCAGATATTTCAAGGCAAAGAAATATTGCATTGAACATCTATTCTAACAATTAAAAATATAACATTATGAACCCTAAAAGACATATTCCATAGATTTACAAAATTTATAAAACTGAAGGTTATGAATTTTTTCGCGCACTTTTTGCATCTGTGCAAAATATATTATTATAATTTTCTACCTGAAGATCTAAAGATTTTCAAAAGTTGTGAGCAAATTAAAGGAGCAAAAAAACCTGTCAGAAAAACTTCAGCTAAAATATTATGAACACTGGGGATAAACAATACTAAAGTAGTATCTGAAAAACTATTTAATACAATCTGCGAAAAATAAAAAATACCACATAAAAAACTTCCAAAAGAACAAATTAAACCATACCTAAAATGTCCAACCAGAATATTACTATGTAATTGAACTTTCCCAAACCAGAATCCACATAACATTAAACCTGGTATTTGAGTAAAAGTATTATCCATAGTTAAAGAATCTAAAATTAAACCTAAAAACAAACCAAATATTAGTCCATGAATAGATCCATTAATCATTGACCAAGGTAATAACCAAAATAAAGGCCAATATGGCTGGACACCCAAAAATCCAAGCCAATTAGGGTGCCATAAAAAAATAATTGGAACAAAAATAAAGAAAATGATAGAAAAATTTTTTGTAAAAAATTGATTCATTGAATTTTCACTTTTAAAATTTGTACCCAATCAATTACATGAGGGTTAGCTAAGAGTGATATTTTTGCTGTTTTTGTTTCTTTAAATGGCTCATCTATAGATTGGACAATACCAATAGGGATATTTGGAGGTAATAAAGTACTTGCAGGAGAAGATGAAACAAAATCTCCAACTTTAATATCAGCATCTTTTGAATATAATATTAAGCTTGGATTATCATCTGCTAATCCTACTAGTAATCCATTTATCTGGATTCTATCCAACCACACGGCTACCTTACTTTCTGGTGAGGTTAACAATATTACCGACGAAGTAAAGAAAGAAGTATTGTTTACTCTCCCTAATAATCCACCAGGGCCAATTACAGTATTACCAATTTCTACTCCATCTTTTGAACCTTTGTTTAGTATTAATTGTCTCCACCAACTGCCTGTTTTCCTTGAAATAACTGCTGCTGAAATACTATTTATATCAGATGAATCTTGAAGAGATAAAATTTCTCGCAATCTTAAATTATCTTTTTTTAAAAGATTTATTTTGATTAAGGATTCTTGGTCTCTGCTCTTAAGAATAACTTCTTTTTGAAATTGACCAGGCCAAAAAGGCTTTGAAATAAAATAATAAAAATCCTTAAAAATAGATCCTTTTGATATTCTTACGAAAACTAAAAATAAAAAAATTACAAACAATATCCAATTCTTTTTTTTATGCCACCAACGACTAGTAGAAATTCGTCGGATATCTAACATAATATTAATCTCTTATGGCGTTCCTTATAAAGTCAGGAGTATCTACAACTCTTTTAAGTTTTTTAAAATCATCCAAAACCTCTCCACAACCATTAACTACACACAGAAGTGGATTTTCTGCTATATGAGTAAAAATTCCCGTTTCATCGCTCAATAAATCATTAATACCTCTTACTAAAGCTCCACCTCCTGCAAGCATAATTCCTCTATCTACAATATCTGCAGCAAGCTCAGGGGGAGTTCGCTCTAAAGTTCTTTTGACAGCTTCAACTATTTTGCTAAGCGTATCAGCCATGGCTTCTCTAATTTCTCCTGATGTCAAAGTTACTGACCTAGGTAGACCAGATAAAAGATGTAAACCTCTTACCTCTAAAGTTTGTTTATCAAAATCATCATCTGGAAATGCAGATCCAATTTTGATCTTAATATCTTCTGCAGTTCTTTCTCCAACAACTAAATTGTGAACTTTTTTAAGATATAGAGCAATTGATTCATTTATTTCGTCACCGGCTATACGAACAGATTCACTTAATACAGTTCCACCCAAACTTAATACTGCAACCTCAGTAGTGCCACCACCTATATCAACAATCATAGTTCCAATTGGCTCAGTTACTGGTAATGATGCTCCTATTGCTGCTGCAACGGGTTCATCAATTAAGTGAACCTCTCTTGCTCCAGCCAAACCAGCTTCTCTTACTGCTCTTCTCTCAACACTAGTCACTCCACTGGGAATACCAATAACTATCCTTGGGGCTACTATACCCTTACCTTCGTTACATTTTTGAATAAATGTTTTTATCATTTGCTCTGCGGCATCAAAATCTGCGATAACGCCATCTCTTAGTGGTCTTACAGCTCTTATATTGCCAGGTGTCCTTCCAAGCATTAACTTTGCTTCTTTACCGACAGCTAATGGGATCCCTTCTTCTAAATCCATAGCTACTACAGAAGGCTCTTGCAAAACAACTCCTTTACCTGATACATGTATAAGAGTATTGGCAGTTCCCAAATCTATGCCAATGTCTCTAGAAAATTTAAATCTGTTAAAAATCACAATAAGTATTCTTTTTATAAATAATATATCTATTTTTTGTTAAGCTCTCACAATTCTCTCATTTAGTTATGAATAGCACGCAAAACTTTGAGCAGAAACTGAAAATAAGAGTATTATTAAAAAAAAAAATTATGGAAATTAACACTATTAATCTAGTTGGAAGAGCTGGTAGAGAACCAGATGTCAGATATTTTGAATCTGGATCTATTGTAGCTAATTTTACTCTTGCAGTGAACAGAAGAAGTAGAGATGAAGAGCCAGACTGGTTTAATTTAGAAATATGGGGGAAACAAGCCCAAATAGCAGCAGACTACGTCAAAAAAGGATCTTTAATTGGAATTACAGGAAGCTTCAAAATTGAAAGTTGGAAAGATAAAAATACCGGAGAAGATAGATATAAACCAGTTGTTAGAGTAGATAGGTTAAACCTGCTAAGCTCGAAAAAAGAGTCTAATAATAACCAATATTCTAATAATAGTAACTCAAGTGAAATCCCTTTCTAGGCTCTATTATGTTTAATAAATCTAATAAAAAGTTTTATTAGAAAATATGAGAAAATCAAAATCAAAGCTGGCTTTACAATAAATTTGATTTGATCTAAATAGGTTTCAATAATTGGATAATTTTCACCAAAAAAATAACCTGCATAAGTGAGAAGAATAACCCATATTAGGCTACCTAATGTAGTCCAAATTAAAAATTGTTTTAATGGCATAAGTTCTATGCCAGCAGGAACTGAAATTAAAGTTCGTATACCTGGCACTAATCTGCCCCAAAAAACTAAGGAAACACCGTATCTCTCAAACCACCTTTTACTTTTAGTTAAATCATTAGAGGAAATTCCTAAATATTTTCCTTTTTTGTCTAAAAAGTTTGAAAGTCTTTTTTCATTTACTAATCTTCCTAAGTAATACCAAGGCAAGGATCCTAAGATTGTCCCAAATAAACCCCAAAAAACTAATATAAAGAAATTTAATTTTTGTTGATAAACAAAAAACCCTCCCAATGGCATTATTATTTCCGAAGGAATTGGAGGTATGATATTCTCCAAAAACATGGCCAAACAAATAGTGAGGTATGCAATTGTTGAATTCTTTTCAACAGCTAAACTAATATAGTCAGGAATTGAAGTAAGGAAATTTACAAAAATTAAACTCAAACCTAATATCTATAAAGTTCTGGTTTGTAAGGTCCTTCAACAGAAACATTAATGTAATCAGCCTGTTGTTTAGTTAATTTTGTTAGTTTTGCACCAATTTTATTTAAATGTAACCTAGCTACCATTTCGTCTAAATGTTTTGGCAAAACATAAACCTCTTTTTCATATTGATCTGACTTATTGAAAAGTTCAATTTGAGCTAATACTTGATTGGTAAAAGAATTACTCATAACAAAACTTGGATGTCCTGTAGCACAGCCTAAATTAACTAATCTACCCTCAGCAAGAAGAATTATTTTATTTCCACTCGGTAAAGTTATGTGATCAACCTGAGGCTTAATATTTTCCCATGGATAATCTTTCAATGAAGCTACATCAATTTCATTATCAAAATGTCCAATATTACAAACTATGGCCTCATCCTTCATTTTAATAAGATTTTCGTGTGTTATGACTTGAAAGTTGCCTGTTGCTGTAACAAATATATCTATATCTCCCACAACATCATCTAGTGTAACAACACTAAAACCTTCCATTGCCGCTTGAAGAGCACAAATTGGATCAACTTCAGCAACTTTTACAATCGCACCAAGTCCTCTTAATGACTGTGCTGAGCCTTTACCTACATCTCCGAAACCTATTACTAAAGCGACCTTACCGGCAATCATCACATCAGTTGCACGCTTTATGCTGTCAACTAAAGATTCTCGACAGCCATATAAATTATCAAATTTGCTTTTAGTTACTGAATCATTAACGTTTATAGCAGGGAAAGGTAATCCATTTTGCTTTTGCAGTTGATAAAGTCTTGCAACTCCAGTAGTAGTTTCTTCAGTAACACCAATAATATTACTCTTAATTCTAGAATAGAAATTACAATCAGTTTGCAGCTTGGACTTAATTGAATTAAATAAAGCAATTTCTTCTTCATTACAAGGTTTGTCTAAAACAGACAAATCTTTTTCTGCTTTACTACCAAGTATCAATAAGCCAGTTGCATCTCCTCCATCATCAAGAATCATATTTGGTGAATCTGATCCCCAATCAAGGATGTAATGGGTATATTGCCAATATTCATCGAGAGTTTCACCTTTTTTTGCATATACCGAAATTCCTTGTTCTGCAATAGCCGCAGCCGCATGATCTTGAGTAGAAAAAATATTGCATGAAGCCCATTTAACTTTTGCACCAAGTTCAACAAGAGTTTCTATTAATACTGCTGTCTGAATAGTCATGTGAAGACTACCGGCTATTTTTGCACCTTTAAGTGGCTTTTCAGTTTTAAATTTATCTCTAAGTGCCATTAATCCTGGCATTTCAGTTTCGGCTATTTTAATTTCTTTACGGCCAAAATCTGATAATGAAATGTCAGTAATTACGTAATTTGGAATAGTAGTTTTAACTGAGTTTGCAATAACCATTTCTAATGAATTCTTTTTCTATTAAACTATAAAGGATTTTTATGCCATTTTGTGTTTGTTGAGAATTTAACAGAGACTATAAATTTAGGGGAAAAACTCGCACAAAAATTAAATCCCCAATCAATTGTTTTATTACAAGGTCCAATTGGGGCTGGCAAAACTTCATTTGTTCAAGGCATAGCCAAAGGGTTATCAATCTCTGAGGATATTACAAGTCCTACATTTGCTTTATCACATCATTATTATTCAGGAAAAATTCCGCTAATTCACTTAGATTTATATAGGTTAGACGATATTCCGTCAGCAAAAGAAGTTTTTTTTTCAGAAGAAGAAGAGGCAATACAAAGACAAGCTATTTTAGTTATTGAATGGCCAGAGTTAATAGAACCAGTTGTTGATAATTTCTGGAAAATAGAAATTAGTTACGCAAAAAATTATGGACGGCGCTACGACATAAGAGATCCCAAAAATTTATTAACCTTCTCATAATATGGCTGTTGCTCGATGGCGCCTTCACCAAGACAAGTTAATAATCCACAAACACCTGCGAACTTAATGCAATCTTCTATCTCTAATTGATTTGAAGGATAGCCAGAAGAAATTAATTTTGAAATTAAACCAGCGAGAAAAGCATCGCCTGCACCAGTTGTATCGACAATTTTTTGTGAAGTAGGAGTTTCGGTAATTCCCTGCAATCCATTGATATACCATGCAACGGGATTTTTTCCATCAGTTATTATTACATCTGGTCTATTAGACAATTGTTGAGATATTAGCAAGGGATTTTGATCCTCAAAAAACAAAGTTGCTTCTTCCTTAGCAAGTTTTAAAACATTTGCATGATTTAAAAATTTCTTAATTAAATTAACTCTCGCAGCTTTACTAATTTCTGATGAAAAACTTGAATGATCCCAAAAGACCTCTCTCCAATTCAAATCAATGACTATTTTGACTTCAAATTTTTTAGCCTGTTCAAGAAGAAAAAAAATAGTCTCTGCTGATATTGGAGATGATAATAAGATCGTTCCTGTAACCAAATATTTTGTTTCTAGGAAAGATTTCTCCAAATTTAAAATTTCTTTTTCGATTAATTTCTTTCTAAGAACTTCGTCAGCAACGCATGAATTAGAACTTGCTTCAAATCCTGAAAAAAAACGATCTCCAAATTGATCTCTATCTACATTCACTACGCGAGTAGATAAATCATTATCTAATTGCAAGAAATCTAGATTAACGTCCAATTTATTAAATTGCGTAATAAATTTTTTTCCATAATCATCATTACCCAAACTTCCTATAAATATTGAATCTATTTTTAATTTTCTTAATGCACAAGCAACATTAGCCGGCGCACCACCTAAAAAATCTGTAAATCCTTGATTTGACTTATTTCTGATTCTGTCTATTAAAGCCTCTCCAATACATATGACCTTTTTCCTTTCCATAAAATAACGTTTTTTCTTAACTAAGAATAATTTATTAAAAACGAATAATTTTTTTTTGAATTAAAGTTTAATTAAAAGTATATTCATAGTGTCTTTAAATCAATCGGAAACTTGGAAGTGGAAAAATTGGGAAATTTCTTGGTCTTTATCAAAAGAATCTACTTCTGAAAAAGATATTAAGATTTTATTAGTTCATGGATTTGGGGCATCAAAAAACCACTGGAGACATAATCAAGATTTTCTTGGTAAATTTTCTAACTGCTACGCAATTGACTTATTAGGATTTGGAAAGAGCAGTCAGCCTAGTGCTTTGTTAAATTACGAACCTGATAAAGAAAACTCAATCAAATATTCATTTGACTTATGGAGTAATCAAATATCAACATTTTGTGCAGAGGTAATAAAATCTCCTGTCTACTTGGTGGGTAATTCAATTGGTGGTGTTATTGCTTTAAAAGCTGCTGAAATCCTCAAAGAGAATTGCAAAGGTGTCATTTTGATTGATTGTGCACAAAGAACTATGGATGATAAACGCTTGCAAAAAAATGATATTTTGATGAATTTTCTCAGGCCCATATTAAAAACATTTGTAAGGCAAAGAATAATTAGTAATACACTTTTTACAAGAGCTGCTAATCCAAAGGTTATAAAGAAAATACTTGAACAAGCTTACCCTTCAGGAAAAAATATCGACAAAGAATTGATTGAAATACTATATCAACCCTCTCAAAGGAAAAACTCTAAAGAAGCATTTCGTGGTTTTATTAACTTATTTGATGATTATCTTGCTACGGACCTTTTCGATAAAGTTAATTCTCCAATCCAACTGATTTGGGGAGAAAAAGATCCTTGGGAATCCTTAAGTGAAGCAAAAGAGTGGAAGGAAAAATTTAGTAATATTAAAAGACTTGATATCATTAAAGGTGCTGGTCATTGTCCTCATGATGAAGAACCGGAAAAAACAAATGAAATGATTTTTGAATTTCTTCAGGAAACAAAATAAGCTTCTACGTTGTCACTGAGTCTTCTCAAACCTCTTAATCCATCTCTTTCTAAATTTCTTACTCGATCCCTGCTGATTCCTAAGACCCTGCCTATACCTGTAAGAGACATTGGCTCATCACCATCCATCCCGTATCTCATTCTTAAAACTCTACATTGCAGATCAGGTAATTGATGCAAAAGAGAATGTAGATCTCCTCTCATACAATCCATTTCTATTTGTTCATCTGGCAAATCCTCCCCGCCAGCTAGTAAATCTAGTAAAACAGTATCTTCACCATCTCCAACTTTGGTTTCAAGACTTACTGGCTGTCCAGCTTTACACATCAAATCTTTTACGTCCTCTTCAGGAAGCTCAACGTATTTCGCAAGTTCACTCACAGTTGGAGTCCTAGACATTTCTTGGCTCAACTCTCTTTGACCTTTCTTCAATTTATTCAACATTTCAGTTATGTGAATTGGTAACCTTATTGCCCTACTTTTTTCAGCTATCGCTCTAGTAATTCCTTGTCTAATCCACCAATATGCATAAGTTGAAAACTTGTAGCCTCTAGCGGGATCAAATTTTTCCACTCCCCTTACCAGTCCAATAGTGCCCTCTTGGATTAAATCTAATAATTCCATATTTCTCTTAGTATATTTTTTGGCAACACTAACAACCAACCTTAAATTAGCAGCTACCATTCTTTCTTTAGCCCTCTGTCCAGCTCTCAATCTTTTTTTTATAATTGCAATAGATAAATCCAATTTTTCTGATAAATCTTCAACAGATGGCTTATCTCCTGTTAGTTCAATAATTTCTAATTCGGCTCTTTCAACTTCCATATATTCTTGAACTTGCCTACCTAGAGTTATTTCTTGCTCGTGAGATAATAATGGAACTCTACCTATATCCCTTAAATAAGATCTAACTAAATCGACATCGTTACTAGCTTTTAAACTTGATATTGTGGTCAATTTATTCTCGCTTAATGCTTCAGTTGACATGAAAGTTAAATGTTGTTTTGTAAACAATACCATTAAGAAATGTAAAGTTAAACAAAAAAATCCACAAATTTACAAAAATGAGAATAAATACCTAGTGAATTTTATATTAATTGAGAGCTTAATAACCATTTTGCAGTACTAAGGTAAATAAACACACCTGCAATATCAGTAACAGTAGTTATAAATGGAGAGGACATTAAGGCAGGGTCTAATCGCATTTTATCAAACAACAAAGGGAGAATCGCTCCTGTTGTAGCAGCCAAAGTGGTTATAGATATTAAACTTATACCTACAGCAAAGGCTATTAAAGGACCTTCTCCTTGCCACCAAGCGAAAGGGAAAACTACTAACATCATTAAAACACCTAGAAGAGCTCCTGTTATCGCTTCCTTAACTACAGCCTTAATTGCGCCAAGAGACTTTAATTTTTGAGTGCTTAAACCTCTAATAACAACCGTTGAACTTTGAGCACCAACATTTCCCCCAGTACCTATGAGCAGCGGAATAAAAGCAGCAAGTAAAACTATTTCTTTCAATATTTGATCATTCATTGCTATAACTTTTGTTGTCAAACCATTGGCTAAAACCAAAATTAACAACCAGAGAATTCTTCGTCGAGTTATCGTAAATAAACTACTTTGAAAATAATCATCTTCGTCTCCAGGTTGAACTGCCCCTGCTGCATAGATATCTCTTGTCGCTTCTTGCTCTATAACATCAATTAAATCATCTACAGTTACTATTCCAACAAGTCTTTTTTCTTTGTCAACAACTGGGAGTGCTAAAAAATCATATCTTTGAATTGCTCTTGCGACTTCTTCTTGATTTGTATTCGTAGAAATATTAACTACATCTTTTGTCATAACCTCTCCAATTGGCTTAGATGGATCAGCAGTTACAAGGTCTCTCAAAGAAAGAATACCTGTTAAATGTCTTTCTTTGTCCGTCACATATAAACTATAAATTGTTTCTGTAAATGGAGCTCTTTTCCTCACCAAAGAAAGTGCTTCAGCTGCTGTTTGCATCTCTTTAAGGTCTATGAATTCAGTTGTCATTAATCTTCCAGCAGTTTCAGGTTCGTATCCAAGCAATTCAGCTGTTACTTTCCTTTCACCAGGACTAAGAGCAGACAAAAATTTTCGTACAACCTTTGCAGGTAATTCGTCAAAGAGTTGAACCCTATCATCAGGAGACATTTTCTCAACGATTTCCAAAACTTCTCCAGAACGAAGTCGGTCTAATAAAGTTTGCTGAACTATTGGATCTAAATATTCATAGACTTCAATTGCCTCATTTTTCTTTAGCAATCGAAATGCTAGCGCCTGCAATATTAATGGAAGGCTTCCAATAGCATCCGCAATATCAACAGGTTGGGAAGGCTCTAACAGTAACTTTGCCTCATCATAATTTCCTGCAACGAGCAATTGTTCAAGTTGAATAGTTATATTTTCTCGAGTGCTTAAATCTGCAGATAAGGATGTAACCGTTTCAAGATTATTTTCATTCATTAATATAATCCCTTGTCAAAGTAACAACACCATTATAAGAAATCTAATTAATTTTTCTACTTATCCAGAAGCCGCAATACATTGTAAACAGATTTATGATGAGCGTAAAATTAAGAAAAATTATAAATTTTATCCAGTCTCCTTGATTAATCATTTTGTACAAAAAATATATAAATCCGCTAAAAGATGTAAAGCAAGAAACAAAACCACTTAATAAAATTTTTTCGCTTGAGTAACTTAATCTTTTCGCAATAACAAAACCAAAAAGCAATGATCCCATTATTGAAACAATAAAATTATTGTTTATATAAATCCTTAGAAAAGTAGCTAAATAACAAGCTAAAAGAATATAAATGAAACTTTTTTTTTTCATTTAATAATTTGCATAAAATAATAACCTAAATAAAAGAACAGAAAAGAAATTATGATTACTTCTATATAGTGGAAAAATAGATGCATGAATTTCCTCTTTTGTAATAAAACAAATAGTTGATAAACAAAAGAAGAAAATGTACTAAAAGATCCTAAAAAGCCGGTAAAAAATAGAATACCGTTATTAGTAAAATTTATTCCCACTAAAATTCCTAAAACAAATGAGGCTATGAAATTTACTATTGAGGTATTTTGAATATTAAATCCTATATTAATATTCAAATTTTTTTGTATATATATTCTTAGTATTAAACCCAGAGTACTGCTAAACAAAACAATACATATTGAGGAAATATCCAAAATTTACATTTTTATCCAGCCTTTTGTAATCTTATTAGGATTATCTAATAATTTATTCGAAGCTAATTCCACCCTAAACCAAATTTCACTTTCGCTGACTTTCCAATTACGTAAAACTGATAAAGTTGTACCTATATCAAGAACTAATAATTCCTTAGAATAAATTTGAGGAAAAGAATAAAGCCGATAATTAGAACTCAATATTATTTCTTTTGTATTATTAATAAACTTATTTTGATTTAAACTTTTTTGAATTCCGCCAGCAGGTAATGTAATCGGAGCAATTAATGCAAAAGTAATTAAGCAAAAATTCTTAAGAAGATTGCTAATCATATATCTAATGATGCCATATCTAAGTTGCTACTATGAGTTTCAATAAATTCTCTTCTAGGTGCAACTTTATCTCCCATTAATATATTGAATATTCTGTCAGCTTCAAGTGCATCTTCAATTTCAACCCTTTTCATCATTCTAGTTTGAGGATTCATTGTTGTATCCCATAATTGTTTTGGCATCATCTCACCTAATCCCTTAAATCTTTGGATATTATAATTTGCATTTTCTCCAAAACTTGAAATTGTATCCTTTAATTGATTCTCGTTATAACAGTATTTATGATTCTTACCTCTTTCAACTTTATAGAGAGGAGGGCAAGCAATGTATATAAAACCTTTTTCAACTAGTTCTCTTTGATATCTATAAAAAAATGTCAATAATAAAGTTCTTATATGAGCACCGTCTACATCAGCATCCGTCATAATTACAACCCTGTGATACCTTAAAGAGCTAACGTCAAAATCTTCTCCTTTTATTCCTAATCCTAGAGCTGTTATTAATGACTGAATTTCTGTATTTTTATATATTTTAGTATCGTCAGTTTTCTCAATATTAAGGATTTTACCTCTTAAAGGCAAAATTGCCTGAAAATTTCTATCTCTTCCTTGTTTTGCTGAACCTCCAGCAGAATCTCCCTCAACTATATAAATTTCTGATTCTGAAGGATCTCTAGAACTACAATCTGCTAATTTACCTGGCAAAGTTGAGCTTTCAAGAACACTTTTTCTTCTTACTAATTCCCGAGCCCTTCTTGCCGCTTCTGCTGCATTAAATGATTGAATTGCTTTTTCAAGGATCAAGTCTAAAATTCCAGGATTAAATTCCATATATTTTGTAAGAGACTCTCCTATAAGAGAATCAACGATTCCTCTTACTTCCGTATTCCCTAATTTAGTTTTTGTTTGTCCTTCAAATTCGGGATCTGGCACTTTAACTGACAAGACTACCGTCAATCCCTCTCTAATATTTTCACCAGCTAAATTTTTTTCAATATCTTTTCTTTTCCCTCTCTTTTTTGCAAGATTATTAAATGTTCTTGTCAAAACTGTCTTTAATCCCTCAATATGAGTACCACCATCAATAGTTCTAATATTATTTGCAAAACCTAAAATATTATCTGAATAAACATCTGAACACCATTGCAAAGCTGCTTCTACGTAAACGTTTTCTTTCTGCGAGTCAACATAAATTATCTCAGGATGAATTGACTCCTTTTCTGCATTCATATACTGAACATATTCTTTAATGCCTCCTTGATATAAGTAAATTTGTTCCTTGAAAGAACCATCTGACAATTTACTTCTCTCGTCTCTAAAAACAATTTTTACACCACCATTAAGATAAGCTAGTTCTCTTAACCTGGATGAAAGAAGAGCATATTCAAATTCGATTCCTCCAGAAAAAATCGTTTTATCGGGCTTAAAACAAATAGTAGTTCCTTTTTTAAAAGGCTTTATAGACTGCTTTTTAGTTTGCAATTCACCCTTCGATACACCTTTTTCAAATCTTTGATTAAACTCATTACCATCCCTAAAAACAGTCACATTTACCCATTCGCTTAAAGCATTAACTACCGATATACCTACTCCATGCAATCCACCTGAAACTTTATAACCACCACTACCGAATTTTCCTCCTGCATGAAGAACAGTCAGTACAGTTTCTAAAGCGCTTTTTCCAGTCCTTGGATGAACATCAGTAGGTATACCTCGTCCATTATCAGAAATTAAAGCTGATCCATCTGCTCGAAGAATTATTTCTATATGATCACAATGTCCTGCAAGTGCTTCATCTACTGAATTATCTACAACCTCATATACTAGGTGATGCAAACCCCTAGGACCAGTAGATCCAATATACATACCTGGGCGTTTACGTACTGGCTCTAAACCTTCTAGAACCTGAATCTGTTCTGCACCATATTCATTTGAGATTTTATTAGATCTTTTTTCCTCACTCATTTAATATAAAAGAAAAACATTAAACTTTTAAAATTTTATTTTTAAAAGGTATTTCATTAAACTTACCACTGCAATAGAAGAAAGGCTCGAAGTCTATGAAAAATTTAATCACTTTAATTATATAACCAATAGATTTTTCTTCAGAAATTAATATGTCTTCTTGTCCTCCTCATGTAATAGTTCTAATTGGACCCACAGCAAGTGGTAAAACTGAATTAGCTATTGAAATTGCAGAATATTTAAAAACATGTATACATAATATTGATTCAAGACAAATTTATAAGTTTATGGACATTGGGACGGCTAAGCCATCCGACAAACAACAAAAAAAAATAAAGCATTTTTTAATAGATATAGAAGAACCGATTAATCCAATTAATGTAAAACAATTTCAAGAAATTGCGCAAAAATCAATAAAAAGAGAAATTCAACAAAATAATTTACCTTTTCTTGTGGGAGGAAGTGGTTTATATATGAACTCAATAACAAAAGGTTTTTTTGTGCCAGATGTTCCTCCACAAAATAATTTAAGAGGACAATTAGAAGCACTTGGTCATGAAGAATGTTGGGAACTATTAAAAAATTGTGATCCACTTTCAACCAAAAAAATCAATTATGCTGATCACATTAGAACCATAAGAGCATTAGAAGTCTTCTACGTTACAGGTAAACCTTTGTCCGCTCAAAAAGTTCAAAAACCGCCTAAATGGAAAATACTAGAGCTTGGATTAGAAAGAGATAATTTAAAAGAAAGAATTTTAAAAAGAACAAAAAATATGTTTTTATCTGGAATAATTGAAGAGACAGAAAACCTTATTTCTCAATATGGCTCTGATTTGCAGATATTAGAAACCATTGGTTACCGTGAAGCTAGGTATGTCTTAAATAACAAATTAACCCTTGATAAGGCAATTGAAATAGCCACTTCAAAAACGATACAGTTTGCCAAAAGACAAAAAACCTGGTTCCGTAATAAAAATAATCCTATCTGGCTTAATAACAAAAACCTGCTAAAAGATGCAATAATTAAAATAGAGTCTTTTTTAGGCTAACTTTATAAAGAATAGATTTGTTTATCGTCCAATCAATTTATTAACTAAACTGAATGCCACCACGCCCACGCTTTGACCGCCGCGCTCCTGTTAGAGAGCTTCCAAATATTAATGAAAGAATAAAATACACTCAATTAAGAGTCGTTGATTCGGATGGGAAACAATTAGGTGTCATAGATAGGTTAAAAGCACTTGAAATAGCCTCCCAAAGAGAACTTGATTTAGTTTTAGTCAGCGAAAAAGCAAATCCTCCAGTTTGCAGAATTATGGACTACGGGAAATATAAATTTGAACAAGAAAAGAAAGCAAAAGAAGCAAGAAAAAAATCTCATCAAACAGAAGTTAAAGAAGTAAAAATGAGGTATAAAATCGACAAACATGATTATGACGTACGCATTGGTCAAGCTACTAAATTCCTAAAATCTGGAGATAAAGTAAAATGCACCGTAATTTTCAGGGGTAGAGAAATTCAACACTCGAATTTAGCTGAAACACTCCTTTTAAAAATGGCTAATGATTTAGAAGAGCAATCAGAAGTACAACAAAAACCAAAAAGAGAAGGTAGAAACATGATTATGTTTTTAAGCCCTAGAAAAACTCCTCTTGTTAAAAAAGAGGCAGAGTGAAAAATTGTTATCGAAAATTTTGACAAATGTTAAAGTATCACTACCAATAAAAATTATTTAGTTAGGTTTTTTCTAAAGTGAGATTCCATATTCAACAAGAAAGTGATATACCTGCATCGACACAGCTTTATAATCAGATTTGCTTCGCAATAGCAGCAAGACACTATCCCCCAGGTCACAGACTTCCAAGCACTAGGCAACTTGCTATGCAGACTGGGCTCCATAGAAATACTATAAGCAAAGTTTATAGACAACTTGAAATCGATGGAGTTGTTGAAGCTATCGCGGGATCAGGTATTTATGTAAGGGATAATCTTACTAAAAGAGACTTTAAAAAATCACTTTATTCAAAAGAGAAAATAAGCAAACCACCAGATCAAGAAGCCAAGAAAGCTATTGATAACTTCATAAATCTTGGCTGCACTTTACAAGAAGCAAGAGAAATTTTAACCAATGAAATTGATTGGCGTATTAAATGCGGAGCAAGAATTATAGTCAGTACTCCTAGAGAGGATATTGGCGCTTCTATGCTAATAGCAGAAGACTTATCCCCAAAAGTGAATGTACCAGTAGAAGTTGTTCCTATGGAAGAGTTAGAAAAAGTTTTAAGTAATTCCAATAATGGCACTATTGTTACAAGCAGGTATTTTTTACAGCCTCTTGAAAAGGTTGCTAAACAACATGGGGTTCGTGCTATTGCAGTTGACTTGAGCGACTTTCAAAAAGAATTGAATATTCTTAAAGAATTAAATCCTGGAAGTTGTGTAGGCATTGTTAGTGTTAGCCCCGGTTTATTGAGGGCAGCAGAAGTTATCATACACAGCATGCGAGGTAGTGAATTAATGCTTATGACAGCAATTTCAGATAACAACACTAGATTGCTTTCACTTTTAAAGACTTCAAACCACATCGTATGTGATGGGCCGAGTTTATCAGTTGTAGAAAACACCTTATTAAAAAATCGTTCTCAGCTCATGAGATTACCTCAAGTAATATGTGCTAAAAATTATTTAAGTATCGAAACAATAAATCAACTAAAAAAAGAAATTGGAGTTATTAATTAAACCATAATGCTTAGAACTTTGAAATCAGATATAGAAATCATTAAAGAAAGAGACCCTGCAGCTAGAGGAATATTAGAGATTTTTCTTTGCTACCCAGGCTTTCAATCAATAGTAATTCATCGGTTTACTCATAAATTATGGCAATTAAGAATCCCTTTACTTCCTCGCTTATTAAGTCATATTAATAGGCTTATAACGGGTATTGAAATCCATCCTGGAGCAAAAATTGGTAAACGGGTTTTCATAGATCATGGAATGGGAGTTGTAATTGGGGAAACTGCTGAGATAGGAAATAATTGTTTACTTTATCAAGGAGTGACATTAGGAGGTACGGGGAAAAGTCATGGGAAAAGACATCCCACTCTAATGGAAAATGTTGTAGTTGGAGCAGGTGCAAAAGTTCTAGGATCCATCACAGTAGGATCTAATACCCGCATTGGCGCTGGTTCAGTAGTCGTTCGTAATGTAGAGGGGAACAGTACTGTGGTTGGAGTACCTGGCAGAATCGTTCATCAAAGCGGTGTTAAAGTTAATCCATTAGCACACTCTGCCTTACCAGATGCAGAAGCAAATGTTATAAAAAATTTAATGGATAGAATTGATCTACTTGAAAATGAAATTCTTAAATTACAAAAAACTCTACAATGTCTAGCCAACTCAGAATCTATTGATATCTCTAAACTTGGTGATGCGCAAAATCTTAAAGACAAAGAAATTATTGAATTTCTTGGGGATGATTAAAGCTTGATTTAATTTTTGCTATCCACATCAGTTTTAGGTTGAAACATAAACATAGAATAAATCACATTTCGTCTCATATTAGTCATCATTTCAAGAAACATATCATATCCTTCATTTTTATATTCGATTAATGGATCTTTTTGGCCATAACCTCTTAATCCAACCGATTCCCTTAAAGAATCCATAGATTGAAGATGTTCTCGCCATAAATTATCAATTTGTTGCAAAATAAAAAATCTTTCAGCTTCTCTCATTAATCCAGGACGAATCTTTTCTATTTGTGATTCTTTTAAATCATAAGCTATTCTTAGTTGCTCTTGAAGATAGTTTTTTAATTCTTCTATTGAAAGTAAATTAATATCCACAGCTTTCAGATCATCTAATAAATATATAAATTCTTTTACTTTAGAAATTAATTGTTCAATATCCCATTCTTCAGGAGGAAGATCAGGATTAATATAAGCCTCTACTATTTCACTCATAGTTCTTTCTCCATATCCAATTACTTGCCTCTTTAGATCGATTCCTCTCAAGACCCTTAATCTTTCACTATATACTGCTTTTCTTTGGTTATTCATTACCTCGTCGTATTCAAAAACTTGTTTCCTAATATCGTAATAATAAGTCTCTACTTTCTTTTGAGCACTTTCTAAAGACCTTGTAAGCATTCCTGACTCAATAGGCATATCTTCATCAACTCTAAATGCATTCATTAGATTTGCGACCCTGTCGCCTCCAAAAATTCTTAATAAATTATCTTCTAAGGATAAAAAGAATCTAGTACTTCCAAGGTCACCTTGTCTTCCTGCTCTCCCTCTAAGTTGATTATCCACTCTTCTTGATTCATGTCTTTCAGTACCAATGACATGTAAACCTCCGGCTTCTCTTACTTTTTGCTCTTCATGAATTAAAACTTTTTCATATTCTTTTTTAACATTTGCAAGGGATTCTCTCAAAAGCTTTATTAAATTGTCTTCTGTTGGCGCTTTCTCTGCTGCTGTAGCAATCTTGTCATCTAATTCCAGAACAGAAAGTTGTCTATCTCCCCAATTTTCAACAAGTTTATTAGATAAAAGAGACAGTTTTTTTTCAATTCCTTCATCTAGTTTGCAAGGGAAGAGACTAATTGAAGAATCTTGAAAGTTCTTCCTTAACTTTGAGCCCTTCTTTGAAGAAAAACCAGCCTTAGCTTTCGAACTTCTTTGTTTAGGGATTGGTGGCTTATGCTCATTTTCTGGCTTCACTAACAAAGGGACTAAAATCTCTTTTAGTTTTAACCTCGCCATATAGTCGCTATTACCGCCAAGAATTATATCTGTTCCCCTTCCGGCCATATTCGTGGCTATGGTAACAGCTCCTGCCCTTCCTGCTTGAGCAACAATTTCCGCCTCACGTTCAACGTTTTCTGGCTTAGCGTTTAATAAATTATGAGGGATATTTTCTTCGAATAAAAGTGAACTTAATAACTCACTCTTCTCAACACTTGTTGTACCAACTAAAACAGGTCTACCATCTCTATGGATTTGTGCAGTTTCTTTAGCAACGGCTTTCCATTTACCTAACTCTGTCTTAAAAACTTGATCAGACCAATCTTGTCTCTTCCTTGTTTGATTTGTAGGTATAACAGTTGATTCTAATTTATAAGTTTTTTCAAATTCTACTTCCTCTGTTTTTGCAGTACCTGTCATACCTGCTAAACCAGGATATAAAAGAAAAAAATTCTGATAAGTAATGGAAGCTAATGTTTGAGTTTCGGGCTGAATTTTAAGACTCTCTTTTGCCTCTATCGCTTGGTGTTGTCCATCGCTCCACCGCCTGCCTGGCATTACTCTACCTGTAAATTCATCCACTATCACAGCCTCATCATTCTTAATAATATAATTAACATCTTTAATAAATAATTCTTTAGCTTTTAAAGCATTAGTTATGTAGTGAGCCCACGGATCTTGAGGATTATATAAATCGCTAACTCCCAAATACTTTTCACATTTAGCGAAACCCTGATCCGTTAAAATACAGCTTCTTTGCTTTTCATCGACTTCATAATCTCCCTCAGGATCAATCCCATCTTTACTTAATTCTTTAGCTTTGACTAATGCCATAGCTACTTCTGAAGCTTTCTGATATTTTTCTTGTGGTCTCTCGACTTGGCCAGAAATAATTAGAGGTGTCCTGGCTTCATCAATTAATATTGAATCAACCTCATCAATCACACAATAATTGAATTGTCTTTGCACCACCTCATTAATATCGGTGGCCATATTATCTCGTAAATAGTCAAATCCTAATTCGGAATTAGTGGCATAAGTTATATCACAATCGTAATTTTTCTTTCTCTCAACTGGACTCATATCTTGCTGAATCAAACCAACAGATAAACCTAAAAAACGATGAACTTGTCCCATCCACTCAGCATCTCTTCTGGCTAAATAATCATTTACAGTAACAACATGCACCCCTTTCCCAGTTAAAGCATTTAAATAACAAGGTAATGTTGCGACAAGAGTTTTTCCTTCTCCAGTCTTCATCTCAGAAATTTGGCACTCATGTAAAACCATCCCACCTATTAACTGAACATCAAAATGTCTCATATCAAGAACACGATTACTCGCTTCTCTAACAATGGCAAAAGCTTTAGGGAGAAATTCTTCTAAGAGTTCTTTTTGTTTTTTAATGTCTAGTTCTGATGAGATTTTTATTTTCAGATTATGGGTTTCTTTCCTCAATTCATCATCAGTTAGTTGAGAAATTTCTTCTTCTAAAAAATTTATCTCTTCCACTATTGGTTGATAGCGCTTTAACTTTCGTGTATTCGGGTCTCCTAACAAAAGTTTGAGCATAAGTAACAGTCCTTAAAAAATTTATCCTATTACAAACATTATAAATTAGTGCGTTACAACAAAATGAAGAAAACTATTATCTCTTTATTTTATAGAAACGATCGATTAAGGTATTTAGATTGAAGTCACAAAAATATCCTAGCTGACATCACTTTTCAAAAAATCTTTTTTTTAATTAATGAAAGAAATATCTCTAATCAAACATGTCAAAGGAGCTTTAGGTTTAAGGGTTTTTGGATTAGGTCCTAATCTTAAACCAACGAATGGATTAATGAAGCTACAAAAATTATTAGATACCAATGCTTTCTGGGCAAAAAATAGGACAATTAATGATCTAAAAAAATGTCTTGCTAACAGTGATGTAGTAGTAAGTCTTTGGGTTGGCAAGGAAATAGTTGGTTTCGGTAGAGCGTTAACCGACGGGATTTACCGCGGAGTACTTTGGGATATCGTTATAGATCAAAATCACCAAGGCAAAGGATTTGGTTCATTAATCGTAAAAAATCTATTATCTTCTAAAAAAATTAAAAATACCAAAAAATTATATTTAATGACGACAAATAAAAAATTATTTTATTCTCAATTTAATTTTAATGAAGTTACTTCTCAGAATTTATTAATTCACGAAATATAAAGCGCTCTGTTTCTGAAGAAAACAAAATTAAGATACAAATTTACTATAAAGCCATCTTATAAAGGGACCTAAAATAGGAACAGGTCCAAATGTTGGCCCACAAAAATCAAAATAATCTCTGTGCTCTTTTATTAAACCATCTTCACCAAATAATAAACGAGTAGTTCCAGGATAAATAAATTCTTTGCCCATAATTTTTAAACCCATTGTCCATTCAACAAATCCACAATCCCCAGTTATAGATATTGCATGAGTTTCTAAAAAAACATCGTCACATCTTTTAACTAGCTTCTCTTGAGCTTTTACATAGGAATCTAAACCTTTTGTTTCCTGCGTTGGGTCTATAAAAATAACATTCTCATTATAAAATTCAGCCCATTTTTGTTTTGTTGGTGCATCTTTGCCATAAGGTTTAGTAAATAATCCCTTTAAATCCTCAATAGAAACTACCCTTGTCATGACGAAATTATTGTTAAAAATATCTTAAAAGATACAAACATTAAAAGCGGATGAAGAGATTCGAACTCTCGACATTCTCCTTGGCAAGGAGATGCTCTACCACTGAGCTACATCCGCAGATAACTGTTATCTTATATCAAATAAGGGATCAATGATAGAAATAATTAATTATTTTCAATTAATTTAAATTTTTAATTAAGGATCCCATCTCAATTGCTTGTAAAGCATAATTCCAGCCAAGATTATTTTTAATCCCTGCTCTTTCTAAAGCCTGCTGAATGGTATCAGTAGTTAAAACTCCAAAAATTATTGGAACATTATTCTCATTAGAAACTTGTGAAATACCCTTACTTGCCTCGGATACAACTACATCATAATGTGAAGTTTCACCACGGATCACAGCCCCAAGAGCAATTACTACGTCATAACTCTTTTTTTTCATGAGGGTTTTAGCTGCGATTGGTAATTCGAATGAACCAGGAACCCAAACTATATCTACTTGATTGCTTAATTCAGAGGTATCTAAACCATGTCTTTTTAAACAATCAAGACAACCAGATAGAATTTTATTTGTAATTAAATCATTAAATCTTGCTATTACAATCCCAACTTTTAAAGTAGATGCATTAGTAAAAGATCCCTCAAAAATAGCCATTAAACTTTACTTCGATATATTAATAGACTCTCACGAAAAGGTATTAAGTTCAAACTAATGAAGAAACTATCCCTGTAACAAAAACCAAAACAACCCAAACAGCAGCAATAGAATAAATTTTTCTCCTACTTTCTCGCTGTCCTTCCTCAGTAGAAGGTTGCGTCACATATAAAACCGGTACTCCAACTACCGCAATTAAAGAAGCAAATAATAGAGCATTTACAAAGAAAAAGTTAACAGCCTGCATAATTCAGTCTTAGGTTTCAATTATTATAAATACCATACTCTCATGAAAATGATAATTTTTAGAGAAAATTTACATACTTTAGCTACTTTAAATGCAAAAAAAAATTTTCTACCTAATATCTATTTAGGAATTAAAAAAGTATGCAAGAAGATACGATAATTCAAAAGAATTTATTTGCAATTGATAATGAAAATAATGAGCAAAAAGAAATAACAAAAATTCCAGAAGATTTATCTTGGGAAGATTTAAAAAAAGAATCGCAAAAAAGACCTAGACAAAGAAAAAATTCAACTAACTTAATAAATAAATTCAAGACTGATTTAATTTCAAATAACAAAAATGTTTGCATCAATGAAGAATCTTATAGCTATAAAACAGTTTCAAAACAGAAATTAACTCCTGTAATGAAGCATTATGTAACTCTAAAAGAGGAAAATAAAGATCGGTTATTACTTTATAGATTAGGAGATTTTTTTGAATGTTTTTTTGAAGACGCTGTATTAATATCGAACCTTTTAGAAATAACACTTACCAGTAAAGATGCTGGCAAAGAGATTGGTAAGATCCCTATGGCAGGGGTTCCCTACCATGCAATGGAGAGATACTGTGCTGATTTAATTAAAAAAAATTATTCTGTGGTTATATGCGACCAATTAGAAAAAAGTTCTGGAAATTATGGGACTCCAATTAAAAGAGGAATAACAAGAATCATTACTCCTGGAACTGTCATTGAAGAGGGGATGTTGATAGCAAAGAAAAATAATTGGATTACTGCTATTTACTTATCAGAAGAAAACTCAGATGAATCTTATGAATGGGGTATCTCGAAAGCTGATGTAAGCACAGGAGAATTAATAACTTTAGAAGGTCAATCTCTGTCAAAACTATTTGATGAAATTATTAAATTAGATTCTTCAGAAATCATTGTAGGAAGCAATGACGTGCGAAATTTATTAATTAAAGGAAATAATCAAATTACATATACTGTTTCTCAAGAGACTAATTTTGGCATTAATGAAGCAAATTCTCTAATAAAAAAATATTTCCAAATTGCAAGCCTAGAAGGAATAGGACTTAAAAATTTAAACGATGCGACTAGATCACTTGGAGGTTTATTAAATTATTTAGAAAAAATTAATCCTTCAAATTTAGATAAAGATTCTTCTGTAAAAATCTCACTAGACTTTCCACAAATTCAATTTGGTCACAACAAATTAATTATTGATTATCAAACTCAAAAAAACTTAGAAATCAAAAATACACAACGAGAAAACAATTATGTAGGTTCGCTGCTATGGAGTATTGATAGAACTTATACTTGCATGGGTGCAAGGTGTTTAAGAAGGTGGATAGATTCACCACTATTAAACGTTAATGAAATTCATCAAAGACAAAATATAATTACAAACTTTATTGAATCGAAACAATTACGTATAGATACCCAAAATTTACTTAGAGCAATGGGAGATTTAGAAAGACTTGCAGGTAGAGCTTGTGCAGGCCATGCAAGTCCTAGAGACTTAATTGCAATAGCGGAAGGTTTAAAAAAATTGCCTAGACTAAAATCCATAATTGAATTATTTAAATATGATCTCCCAGATTGGACTTATCAATTGAAAAATATTGATGAAGAACTCTTAGAATTAGCTGATATTATAAGTTTTAAACTAATAGAAAATCCTCCTCTAAACATAAATGAAGGAGGCATGATCCACGATGGTGTTGACAACATCTTAGATGGTTTACGCAATTTAATGGATGATTACTCTGAGTGGCTAAATAAAGAGGAATTAAAAGAAAGGAAAATTAGCAAAATTTCAAACCTAAAAATTCAATTTCATAAAAATTTTGGTTACTACATTTCTATAAATAAGTCAAAAGTTAATTTAGCTCCACAACATTGGATAAAAAGGCAAACACTCACAAATGAAGAAAGATATATCACTTCAGAAATTAAAAATAAAGAAAATAAAATTTTCCAAATAAAAAGTCGAGCTTCTTCAAGGGAATATGAAATTTTTTGCGAATTAAGAAATATAGTTTCTGAAAAAACAAAGCAAATAAGGTCAATTGCAAAATCCATAGCATCTCTTGATGCATTGCTTGGATTATCAATTACTGCAATAGAAAACAATTTTATAAAACCTTCGTTAATACCAATAAATGATTCATTAGCAAAAAATAATACAAAAATTATTGCAGGTAGAAATCCAATAGTTGAGCAATTACTAAATGATAAAAAGTTTATAGCGAATGATATTTATTTTGATGATAATCAAAAATTAATTATATTAACTGGTCCTAATGCGAGCGGAAAGAGTTGCTTTATAAGACAAATTGGTTTAATACAAATCCTTGCACAAATTGGTAGCTTTGTTCCTGCTAATAATGCTCAAGTAAAAATTTCAGATAGGATTTTTACAAGAATTGGGGCGGTCGATGATCAATCATCTGGGCAATCAACATTTATGGTAGAAATGTCTGAAACTGCATCAATCCTGAATCAGGCAACCTCCAACTCACTAGTTTTACTTGATGAGATAGGTAGAGGAACATCTACTTTTGATGGCCTTTCAATAGCTTGGTCAGTCAGTGAATATCTTGCAAGAAAAATTAAATGTAATACTATTTTTGCTACGCACTATCATGAATTGAATTATTTAAAAAATTCAAATAAAAATATAGAAAATTTTCAAGTTTTAGTTGAGCAAAATAACGATCAGCTAATTTTTAGTCACAAGATTGCACAAGGCGGTGCAAACAAAAGCTACGGAATAGAAGCAGCTAAATTAG
Source organism: Prochlorococcus sp. AG-402-K21 (assembly GCA_003216775.1). Taxonomy (GTDB): domain Bacteria; phylum Cyanobacteriota; class Cyanobacteriia; order PCC-6307; family Cyanobiaceae; genus Prochlorococcus_A. The sequence continues at coordinate 16,539 of QCII01000002.1, read as the reverse complement.
CAGGAGTTCCTAGAGAAGTTATTGAGAAAGCAAAATCAGTTTTAAATTCTTTAGAAGAAAATAATAAATTAGATAAAAATATTCATTAAATTATTGATATTTTTCAAGATATTAAACTTTTAAATAGATTCTCTCAGCAACGCATTAACTGAGGAAGCGGCCATAGCGGCGCCTCCTCTAGTTGAATTCAACACAATTCTTGGAAGATCCGTAGAAAGCAATTCGTTTTTGCTTTTTTCTACTCCTATAAATCCAACTGGCATTCCAATAATTAAACTAGGTATGTCTTTTGCGTTATCTAAAATATCTATTAAATGCGTTAAAGCTGTTGGCGAACTACCAATTACTACAATAGGTGATTTCATCCCAGAATTTTTAACAGATAACTCCTTCCAACCTTCACTTAAGCCATATGCAGTTTTAGATAATTTTTTTTGATTATTCTCTCCATCCCACATTCTAGCCGTGAACACTTTATTCCTAGTGGTATTTTCTGCCATAGATTTTATAGCTGCTGCTGCCATATCAGTATCAGTTAAAATAGGAGCACCATTTTTAAGCGCCTGAAGACCCTTTTCGCATGCACCTTCACTAAACTCTAAAAGATTTTGAACGGAAAAATCTCCTGAAGTATGTACTAATCTTTCTAAAACTTTTTTTTCCAAATAATTTAGATCATTGGCTCCTAAATGAGATCTTATAAATCTCATACTTTCCAAAAAAATTGGATGATCTATTACCATTAAATTTAATTTGTGCTAAAAGTAATCATAGTTAATAAATAATTTTTATTGAGCAATTATGCCAATACAAATATTATGGGGAAATGATCTAAATGCTCAAAATACATTCATCCAAGAATTAATTGATAAAGAAGTATCTCAAGAATGGAAAGAAATAAACGTAACTTATTTAAATGGAGATGATGATGAGCAAGTAAATAAAGCTTTTGATGAAATTCTTACACCTCCTTTTGGAGATGGATACAGAATAGTTACGTTAAAAAATAATCCAATTTTTACTACAAAAAACGAGGATCTCAGAACTAAATTTGAGAGAATTCATGACAATATTCCAAACAATACTTATTTCATTTTACAAAATACTAAAAAACCAGATTCAAGACTAAAAAGTACTAAATTTTTACAAAAACTTATCAAAAATAATTTAGCCAAAGAAAAATCATTTTCTTTACCAGAAATTTGGGACTATGAAGGACAAAAAAAATATTTAGAAGATTTAGCAAATGCAATGAATATTAGTATTGAAAAAAATGCAGCTGAATTAATTATTGATTCAGTTGGAAATGATATCTTTAAATTAAAAAATGAATTAGCTAAAGCAAAAACATACCTTTCCGCGATAGCAAGTGATTCGAATTCAAAACTTTTTCTAAAAAGTTCTGATATAAAAAAAATATTTAGCGATCATCAATCCAACATTTTCAAAATCATTGATCTTCTCTTACAAAAAAATATTAATCAATCCCTTATTGAAATAAATTATTCCTTACAAAAAGGAGATGCTGCTTTAAAACTAAATGCGGGTTTAATTAGTCAAATCAGAATTCATACCATCATAAAATTAGCTGTTAATTCGGGAAATGATAATGCAGAAAAAATTTGTAATCTTGCAGGCATTTCTAATCCAAAAAGAATTTTTTTTATTCGAAAGAAAGTCAAAAATATATCGCAAGAATATTTGATTAATTTAATGAGTAACTTATTAGATATTGAATCATTACTAAAAAAAGGTAATAATCCTATAAATGTTTTTACCGAGAATTTAATTAACTTAAGTTAACCAGATTATAAGTTTAAGAATTTACATTATGATTTAAATATGGCTTTACTAGTAAAAAAATTTGGCGGTACTTCTGTCGGTGATATTAAAAAAATTCAAAATATTGCAAGTAGTATTTGTGATAGTAAAGAGGCAGGAAATGAAATTGTCGTAGTTGTCTCTGCAATGGGTCAAACTACAGATGATTTAAATTGTTTAGCCGAATCAATAAGTAAAAATCCTAATCGAAGAGAATTAGATATGCTTCTCTCAACTGGAGAGCAAGTAACCATAGCTCTTCTCTCAATGGCACTAAACGAATACGGTATACCTGCAATTTCAATGACCGGTAGTCAGGTAGGTATTATTACTGAATCAATACATGGCAAGGCAAGGATTCTAGATATTAAAACAGAAAGAATCAAAAATTACTTAAATCAGGGTTTTGTAGTTGTAGTGGCTGGATTTCAAGGAACAACATTAAGCCATACTGGATCAATGGAAATAACTACTTTGGGTAGAGGTGGCTCAGATACTTCCGCAGTAGCTCTATCAACAGCTTTAGGAGCTGATACTTGCGAAATTTACACAGATGTTCCAGGGGTTCTTACTACTGATCCAAGAATTGTTCCTAATGCGAAACTCCTAGATGAAATTAGTTGTGAGGAAATGCTTGAACTTGCAAGCGTCGGTGCTTCGGTTCTTCATCCAAGAGCTGTAGAAATTGCCCGCAATTATGGAATAAAATTGTGCGTCAAGTCAAGCCAAAGTGACTCAAGTGGGACTCTCTTAGAAAGCCAAATCCAACCTCTCCCCCTAAAAAGAGGAAGCTTAGAATTAACAAAAACAGTAAATAGTCTTGAAGTATTAGAAAAGCAAGCAGTATTTAGTCTCTCAAATATTCCTGATAGGCCTGGGATTGCAGCACAAATATTTGAAAAACTATCAGAAGCAAGTATCAATGTAGACTTAATAATACAAGCGACTAATGATGGAAATAATAACGATATTACATTTACTGTGAGTGAATCAGAAGTTAAAAAAACTGCAGAACAATGTGAACTTATAAAGGTTCAATTAGGAGGCGAATACAATCTAAAAACAAACATGACTAAATTGAGTATTCAGGGAGCAGGCATTATGGGTAGACCGAGTGTTGCAGCTGATTTATTTGATACTTTATCTCAAGCGAATATAAATGTAAGGTTAATAGCTACTAGTGAAATTAAAGTAAGCTGCGTTATAGAAATTAATAATATTCCTAAAGCTATCAGATTTGTTGCTGAAAAATTTAAATTATCCGATACACAAATATTTATTAATCCAATCAACGAAAAACAAAATCAGCCTGAAGTAAGAGGAATTGCATTAGATAAAAACCAAGTTCAAGTAAGTTTCCGGAAACTGCCTGATCGTCCAGGTGTCGCAGCATCAATATGCTTAGCATTAGCTGAAAATAATTTACTTTTCGATACTATCGTCCAATCTGAAAGAATTTCTTCTTTAAAAAATAAGGATATTAGTCTTACCATGAATAAGCAAGATAGAGAAAAAGCTAATTTAGTTTTTGAGGCCTTAACAAAGAAATTGCCCGGTTCGTACATTGAAGATGGACCTGCGATAGCAAAAGTAAGTACTGTAGGAGCAGGAATGGCATTTAAGGTTGGAACGGCTGGAAAAATATTTAGAGCACTGGCTGACCAAAATATTAATATTGAGATGATTGCCACTAGTGAAATTAGAACTTCATGTATTGTTTTAGAAAAAGATTGTAATAAGGCAGTTAATGCTATTCATAATCATTTCGCATTAGAGAAATAAGTTATTTTTAGCTATTTCTTGCCAATTTTTGTCTTAACTTTTTGATTCTATCCCTCAAATTTGCTGCTTCTTCAAAATTTAACTCTTTTGCAGCATCTTTCATTTTAATTTCTAACTTTTCTATTAAGTCAGGCAATTCTTCAAGCAAACATTGATTATCGCTGGCATTGAGAATTGCGTCCGTTTTGTTATTAACTATATTGATTAAATCTTTAGATAAACCACCAGCATCTAATTTTCTGGAAAGTTCTAGAAAAGATAAAATTGAATTTTCTATTTTTTTACCTGCAGGTTGTGGAGTAATACCATTGACCTGATTATATTTTTTTTGAATAGTTCTTCTTCTTTCAGTTTCAGATATTGCTCTTTTCATTGAGTCTGTAAAGTTATCAGCATAAAGCAAGGCAACTCCCTCAACATGCCTTGCGGCTCTTCCTATTGTTTGAATCAATGATCTTTCTGCCCTCAGAAAACCTTCTTTATCAGCATCTAAAATGGCTACTAATGATACTTCAGGAAGATCTAGCCCCTCTCTTAATAAATTAACTCCTACCAAAACATCATATTCGCCCATTCTAAGATCTTGAATAATTTCAATTCTTTCGATTGAATGGATTTCGGAATGCAAATATCTAACTCTTACTTTATTTTCAGATAAAAAATCAGTTAGATCTTCAGCCATTCTCTTAGTAAGTGTTGTGACTAACACTCTTTGATTCTTTTCAGCTCTAATTCTTATTTCAGATAAGAGATCTTCTATTTGGCCCTCACTAGGTCTTACATCAATTACAGGGTCTAATACCCCAGTTGGTCTTATAACTTGCTCAATAAATTCACCATTACATTGATCTAATTCCCATTGACCGGGAGTTGCACTTATAAATAATGTTTGTTTAGATTTTTCCCAAAACTCTTCACATTTTAAAGGTCTATTATCTGCAGCACTTGGCAATCTAAAACCATGATCTATTAAAACTTTTTTTCTAGATTGATCACCGTTGTACATTGCATGAAGTTGAGGACATGTTACGTGACTCTCATCAACTACCAACAACCAATCTTTTGGGAAATAATCTATTAAGCATTCTGGGGGTGAACCTTCCTCCCTACCTGATAAATGACGGGCATAATTCTCAACTCCATTACAATATCCAACCTCTTTAAGCATTTCTAAATCATATTTGGTGCGTTGTTCTAGACGTTGAGCCTCCAATAATTTTCCTTCGTATGTAAATTTATCGAGTTGAATTTTTAATTCACTTCTAATTGCACTTATTGCACTCTCAAGTCTTTCTTTTGGAGTCACAAAATGCTTCGCTGGGTAAACACTAACTTGATCCAAACTTTCAAGTATTTCTCCGGTAGTAGGGTCAACATATCTAATAGCCTCGACTTCATCACCAAATAATTCGATTCTTATTAATCTATCTTCATAAGCTGGACCGATTTCTAAAACATCACCTTTAATTCTGAATCTACCTCTAGTAATTTCAATATCATTTCTAGTATATTGATTTTCAACGAGAGACCTCAAAGAAGAACGTAGATTTATTGATTTTCCAACTTCAAATTTAATTGCAGCTTTTAAATACTCACTCGGAATACCAAGACCATAAATACAACTTATTGAGGCTACAACAATTACATCTTTTCTCTCAAATAATGAGCGTGTTGCAGAATGCCTAAGCATATCTATTTCTTCATTAATTGAAGCAGTTTTCGCTATGTACGTATCACTTACAGGGACATAAGCTTCAGGTTGATAATAATCGTAATAAGAGATGAAGTATTCTACAGCATTTTTTGGGAAAAACTCCCTTAATTCATTACATAATTGTGCAGCTAAAGTTTTGTTATGAGCTAGTACAAGAGCTGGCCTTCCTGTTTGTTGAATTACATTCGCGATAGTAAATGTTTTACCAGTTCCAGTAGCTCCTAAAAGAGTCTGAAACTCTTTACCACTATTAACACCTTTAACTAATTTTTTAATAGCTTCTGGTTGATCTCCATTTGGCTCGTAAGGAGCCTGAAGCTTATAGTTATTCATCAAGCCAGTAGCTAAAGTATATTGCTATGTTAAGAAATTTTTTCTCCAATTATTGAATTTTTCAAAGATTCTTTTAAGCCCCTAACAACCGCAATCATTGATATTAAATCATCTAATTTATTAACTACAGATCCAACGCCAACTGCTGAGGCTCCAGAGGATATTGCTAGTGGACAAGTCACTTGGCTTAATCCAGAGGCGCTCATGATTGGTATATCCAGAGATTGTTTCTTCAATTCTTGATGAATAGCATAGGTAGCTGCAAGAGTTGGTACTGATTTTTCAAAAAAGCCTTGAATTCCTGGAGAGTAAGGAGTAGAACTGGTGCCACCTTCTGTTTGAATAATATCAACTCCTTCTTCAACTAGCTTTACAGCAAGATCAACTTGTTTATCAATAGGCATAGTATGAGGAACCGTTACTGATAAAGGAACATTAGGCAGTAAATCCCTCGTCTCTTTTGTAATGTTTAAAACTTTTTCATCTGAAAAATTAATGCCTTTTTCATAAAAAGTATCGTAATTTCCTATCTCAATTAATGAGGCTCCTGCTTTTACAGAATCTTGAAAAGATCGAGGCACTACTGAACTAACACACACTGGTAGTGTTGAATTCTTAAGTGCTAAATCAACGAGTTCAGGTTTACAAGCAATATCGACAAGATCTGCACCTCCTAATGAAGCAGCCTCAACAATTATTTTCACAGATTGAACATCGAAATTATTCAATCCTGAAATAACTTTGAGTAAAGATTTGCTTCTTAACTCTTCTTTAATTTTTTGTGGCAAAAGATTAATCAGACTCATTTACTTAATGAATTTATTACCCGATTGTGACATTGTTTTAGTAAAACAGTGCATTTTTTTAAAAATATTATCTGAGCAACACAAAATGTCTGATCAAAAATTAACTCAGAAAAATTGGTCATCATGGCATCATAAGCTTCATAAGGAGATTCTTACCCAAAAAACATTAATTCCCAAAGGATCGAATATTTTAATAAGTGTTTCCGGGGGACAAGACTCAATGGCCTTGTTAACGCTAATTAATGACCTAAAAAAACTACATAAGTGGTCTATTAGTGTTTGGCATGGTGATCATCAATGGCACGAAAAATCCTCACTATATGCTCTTGAATTAAAAAGTTATTGCGAAGATAAAAATATTTCATTCTCTGTTGATCTAGCAAATAAAGAAAATATTTCTTCAGAAGAAAAAGCACGAGAATGGAGATATAAAAAATTATGTGAAAAAGCCAAAACTTTATTAAATAAAAAACAGCAAAAACATAATATTTATTTGTTAACTGGTCACACGAGTAGTGATAACGCAGAAACATTTATCCTCAATTTATCTAGGGGGAGCAATTTAGCCGGTCTGAGTAATATTGAGAGCAAAAGATTACTAGAAAATCAAATTTTTTTAATAAGGCCAATATTAATTTTCAGTAGAGAAGATACAAAACAATTTTGTAATGATATGAAAATCCCAGTCTGGGAAGATCCTACAAATTCAGATCTAAAATTAAGAAGAAATTTAGTAAGAAAGAAAATTATTCCCACCTTGGAGGTTATGTATCCTGGCTGTTCTGAAAGGATAAATAATTTTTCCCAAAAAATGAGCAACTACAATAATGAACGTAATGATCTTAGTGAACTAGCATTCCTATATTGTAAAGATGAAAAAGGTATCCATAGGAATGTCTTAAATAGTATGTGTATTGAAGCGAGGTGCACAATCTTAAATAGATTTTTAAGAGAAATACCTGCAAAGCAATGTAGTTCTAAAAATCTGACAAAATTAGCTACTTCAATTTATGAAAAAAATAAGGGTCAAATTAACTTACAAGAGTTTTTAAAAATTGTTTGGGATAAAAACTATATATATTTTGAAAAAAGTTAAGATGTGACAGCAGATCTTCTTCTTCTTGTTCTACCTTCAAATGAATCTTCCTTAGCAGTCTCAGCTGATGAATTCTGTGATGAAACTTTTGAACTTTTTTGGATATTTTGCGGGGTTTTTGAAATATTGGGATGATTGTTATTTGATTTCTTATGGAAATTATTATTATTTCTATTTCTGTTGGAAAAATTTTGCTCTTCAGTAATCTTTGGAATATAAGCACGAGTTCCACTTGGAGCAGGTTGAACTAAACACAAAATAAGTGGTTCAACTTGTAATTCTCGTCTCATTCTTCTCGATAAACCATTTTCAATTTCTCTTTGTACACCAATCCAATCTACCTCAAAATTATTCGGCCCAGTTTGTCTGGATAATTGTTTCCATCTATTTTCTAAGACCCAGCTTATTTCTCGCTCTGTCCACATAGACATTTTTCTTGGCTCTGCAGTAGTAACAACTCCTCTTAAATTAACCCTGGGAGGTGCAACCATCTTCCCATCTGTACTAATAGGAGCTAAAACAGTTACTACGCCATCCCCAGCTAATTGCTGTCTTTCCTTAAGTACTCGAGCATCAACTATCCCATTTCGTGAGTTATCAAGCAGTTCAACACCAGCTTTTACAGGATCACCTTTTTGAATAGAATTAGGTGTTAACTCAACTACATCTCCATTTTCAATTATTAAAATATTGTCCTTCGGAACCCCCATAGTTTGTGCACTCTTGCCATGACAAACAAGCATTCTATGTTCTCCATGAACAGGAACAAAAAACTTAGGTTTAGCGAGTGCCAACATTAACTTTTGATCTTCTTGAAAACCATGACCAGAAACATGAATATTCTCACCCTTTCCATAAACAACCTTTGCTCCGAGTTTCATTAATCTATCTATTGTATTAACAACAGAAATAGTATTGCCAGGAATTGGACTGGCTGAAAATATCACAGTATCAGTAGTCTTAAGACGAACATGCTGATGTTCACCACGAGATATTCTGCTTAACGCTGCTAGATGTTCTCCTTGACTTCCAGTCATTAATAATAAGGTCTCTCTATCTGGCAAATCTCTAATTTGCTTGATAGGAACAAACAAATCATCTGGGCATTTCATGTAACCAATATCTCTCGCCTTAGCAATAACATTTATCATCGATCTACCTAACAAACCGACCTTTCTTCCATGTTTCATGGCCAACTCTAAGATCATTGTCACTCTATGAACAGAACTAGCAAAAGTGGTAAGGATAACTCGTTCTTTTGCCTCCGCAATATGTTTTTCTAAAGAGGGATAGATAGTCTTCTCAGAAGGACAAAAACCTGGAACTTCAGCATTAGTCGAATCACTGAACATGCATAAAACGCCCTTTTCTCCATAATGCACCATCCTTTCAATATCAAATTGCTCTCCATCTACTGGCATATGATCAAACTTAAAATCTCCCGTGAAAATAATTGTGCCAACAGGTGTTGTAACTGCTAAAGAAAAACTATCACAAATAGAATGGGTATTTCGAATGAATTCAACAGAAAAATGTTGTCCGACTTTCACAACATCTCTTGGATTTACTGTCTGTATAGTTGTTCTATCAGATACCCCTGCTTCTTCCATTTTTCCTCTAAGCATTGACATTGCCAGTCTTGGGCCATAAATAATCGGAATATTAAAATGCTTTAGATGATGAGAAATACCTCCAATATGATCTTCATGACCGTGAGTGACAATCATTCCTTTTATTCTTCTTTGATTTTCTTTTAAAAAAGTTGTATCTGGCATAACAACGTTTACGCCATGCATACCATCAGATGGGAAAGCTAGGCCAGCATCAACAAGCATCAATTCATCGCCATATTCAAAAACACAAGTGTTTTTTCCTATTTCATGAAGTCCTCCAAGAGGTATTACACGCAGAGCTGGCGTATTACTTTTAGATCTAGATGAATCATGAGTAGATCTATTTACAGTTGAATTTGTACTTGTTTGCATAATTTTGAAATTTATGAAGGCCTGCTTGTAATCAAATAAGGTTTATTTAAATTTAATTATCAAGTTAAATATAATCCCTATTATAGGGATTTCAGGATAAAAGATAGTTGCTTTTTCATGTCATTGGTTAAAGGTGACAAAGGACTTCTAGGATTACCTACATCCCATCCCGATAGCTCCAAAGCAGCCTTAATTGGGATTGGATTAGTAGTCATAAAGAGTGCTTTGAAAAGAGGCTGAAGTTTTTCATGAATAGCAAGAGCATTGGAAACCTTTCCACTTTGAAAGGAATGAATCATCTCTTTCAATTGCAATCCAACTAAATGACTTGCAACACTTACTACTCCTACAGCACCTACAGATAACATTGGAAGCAACAATGAATCGTCGCCACTATATACAGAGAGTTCAGAGCCACAAATAGCTCTTAGCTCTGTTACTTCTTCTATTCTACCGCTTGCAGCTTTAATACTGAGAATATTTGGAAAATCCATAAGTTTCTTCACAGTATCAGGTAATAAATTGCATCCTGTCCTTGCAGGAATGTTGTAGAGCATAAGAGGCAAATCCTTTGCAGATTTAGCAATAGAACTGAAATGATTGTAAAGACCTTCTTGAGGGGGCTTATTGTAATAAGGAACAACGACCAAAGCACCATCGGCACCAGAGTCGTAGGCTTTTTTTGTAGCTTCCACAGCCTCGCTTGTACAGTTACTACCAGTGCCAACTATTACTTTACAGCTTGCATCCAAAGATCCTTTTACCGCAATAAATAAATCATGCTGTTCCGCCCATGAAAGAGTAGGAGATTCTCCAGTAGTACCGCACAGCACAATTCCATCGGAACCGTTCTCAAAAAGATAATTTGAGAGTTCTATAGCTAGTTCATAATCTACATCTCCATTTTCAGTGAATGGAGTAACCATCGCAGTCAATATTCTCCCAAATAGTGGATTATTACACTCAGTTTTGTCTGTAATCATTTTTTTGGAATTAATAACTCAGCTATTTGAACAGCATTAAGAGCTGCTCCTTTTCTTATTTGATCTCCACATAACCATAATTCTAATCCATTAGGCTGACTAATATCAGTTCTTAGCCTGCCAACAGCAACATTATCCCTTCCCATAACGTCATTTGGCATAGGAAATCTATTATTTCTGTAATCCTCAATAATTTCAATTCCAGGAGATTTTTTTAATTCTTCAAGAGCATCTTTAGGCTCAACTACACCAGAAAATTCAATATTGATCGATTCAGAATGTGCTCTCAGTACTGGGACTCGAACACATGTAGCAGAGAGCTTTAAATCAGCAATATTTAATATTTTCCTGGTCTCATTAACCATTTTCATCTCTTCTTCGCAGTAATTATTTGCAAGCATAGGTGAATTATGCAAAAACAAATTAAAAGCAAGGGAGTATGGCAAAACTTCACTTTTTTGAGGATTACCCTGAAGATATTTTTCAGTTAAAAGTTTTAGTTCCTCCATCGCCAATTGGCCTGCACCACTTACGGATTGATATGTTGAGACAATAACTCTTTGAATAGTCGAAAGTTTATTTAAAGGAGCTAAAACTAATGTCAACAAAATGGTAGTGCAGTTTGGATTGGCTATTACACCATCATGATTAAATACGTCACTAGCATTAACTTCAGGAACTATAAGAGGTACATTGTTATCTAATCTGAAAGCACTTGAATTATCAATCAATAAAGCATCTTGTTCCATAATGGTAGAAAGCCATTTTTTTGAAATACTTCCACCGGCTGAAGCTAAAACTAAATCAAGATTCAGAAATTCTTCCTTAGTTGTTTTTTTTGTAACTAATTCTTCACCTTTCCAAATAATTTTTTTTCCTTCTGAACGCTCTGATGAAAGCAAAATCAATTCTGATATTGGAAAATCACGTTGTTCAAGAATTTTGAGTAATTCAGAGCCCACAGCACCTGAAGATCCTAAAACAGCTACTTTTAATGGCCTATTAGGCAAAAACGGAGATTGTCTCACACTTTAATCATGATTTTTATAAATAGATTGACTATTTTTTTTACTTTATCAAAAAAATAACTTTCAAGGAAATCACATAATGTGAAATAATTAAGATTCGGCTTTTAGTAATAAATAAAAAAAATGGCTAAAGAAGCATTAATAGTCAAAACAACTCCTCTTCCTCAAAGTAGAATCTCATTTGAATTAGAAATACCATCTGAGACATGCAAAACGTGTGTAAATGAGACAATCAGTTCTATCAGTCGTTCAGCTAAAATTCCGGGATTTAGACTTGGTAAGATTCCTAAACAAGTCCTAATCCAAAGAATTGGCATCACACAATTACATGCTTCTGCTCTAGAAAAAATTATTGATAAATCATGGCAAGAAGCATTAAAAATAAAATCTATAGAGCCACTAAGTGAGCCAGAATTGGTAGATGGATTTGAATCTTTACTTGCAAAATTTAGTCCTGAAAAATCACTTAAGGTTACTCTTCAAACTGATGTTGCCCCAGAATTAAAACTAAAAAAATCCAAAGGACTAAGTGTTGAAATCTCAAAAACAAAGTTTGATCCTAAGTCAATAGATGAAGCGCTAGAAAAATCTAGAAGTCAGTTTGCAAATATTATTCCAGTAACCAATAGAGCAGCAAAATTAGGAGATATTGCTGTAGTTAGTTTCAAAGGAAAATATAAAGATTCTGGCAAGGAGATTGATGGTGGGACAAGTGAATCAATGGATCTTGAGTTAGAAAAGAACAAAATGATTCCCGGATTCGTTGAGGGAATTGTAAAGATGAAAATTGGTGATACTAAGACACTTAACCTTAAATTTCCTGAAGATTATTCTCATGAGGATTCAAGAGGTAAAGAGGCTATCTTTGAAGTAAATCTTAAGGATCTTAAGGAAAAAGAATTACCTGAACTTAATGACGATTTTGCAAAACAGTCTGGCAACAAAGAATCATTAAAAGAATTAAAAACAGATATTGAAAAGCAACTGAAAGACAATTTTGAAAAAACTCAAAAAGATATCAAAATTGAAGCTTTACTAGATGCCTTAACAAATGAATTGGATGCTGAAATTCCTAAATCTATGATTGATATAGAAGTAAGGAATAATATTGAACAAACCGCTCAAAGATTTGCTCAACAAGGTCTTGATGTCAAATCTACTTTCACTCCGGAATTGGTTAAGTCATTAGCAGAGTCAACAAGGCCTCAGGCTGAAAAAAATGTTCAAAGAAATTTAGCTCTAAAAGCATTAGCTGAAAAAGAAAACATAACAGTTGAGAAAGATGAAATTGATCTGAAAATGAAAGATTATGAAGATGCAATCTCTCAATCTTCAAAACAAATAGATATAAAAAAATTAACAGAAGTAGTAAGTAACGATCTACTCAAAGAAAAATTAATAATTTGGCTTGAAGAAAATTCTGAAGTAAAAGAAAAAACTACAAAAACTTCTAAAGCTACCAAAAGCTCTAAAACTACAAAAGCGACAAAAACTACAAAAACTCAAAATAAAAAAGAAAAAAAATAATTTATGAAATTTCCTACTAATTAAACAAAAACCCCTTAAATTATCTATAGGACAAAAACTAATTCGTGAACTCAGAAAAAAAACATTTAATCCAAAGCTCAATAAGTTCTTACGAAAGTAATAATAAAACTATTGCCGCTATTCCTACCGTTATAGAACAATCAGGTAGAGGAGAAAGAGCTTTTGATATTTATTCAAGACTATTGAGGGAAAGAATAATCTTTTTAGGTACTGGAATAAATGATCAAGTATCTGACTCACTTGTTGCACAATTATTATTTCTTGAAGCTGAAGATCCCGAAAAAGACATACAAATATATATCAATTCTCCTGGAGGCTCAGTAACTGCAGGAATGGCCATATACGATACTATGCAACAAATATCCCCTGATGTAGTGACAATATGCTTTGGAGTAGCCGCAAGTATGGGGGCATTTTTACTTTCTGGAGGAGCAAAGGGGAAAAGATTGGCTTTACCTAATTCTAGGATTATGATTCATCAGCCACTTGGAGGTGCACAAGGTCAAGCAGTAGAGATTGAAATACAAGCTAAAGAAATACTTTTTCTCAAGAAAACATTAAATTCGCTTTTAGCAGAACATACCGGTCAACCTTTAGAAAAAATTAATGAAGATACAGAAAGAGATTACTTTTTATCTCCCTCAGAAGCAGTCGAATATGGATTAATTGATAAAGTTATCAAAAAGTGACAAGGAATATTGATTTTTTAAAAATATGATGACGAATCGATATTTATAAGCAATCCTAGTGAATAGGGAATATTTAACACCTTTCACTTTTAAAAACTTATAATCGATGGCTAAATTCGACGCCCATCTTAAATGCTCATTTTGCGGGAAATCACAAGACCAAGTAAGAAAGCTTATAGCTGGTCCTGGGGTTTATATCTGCGATGAGTGCATAGACCTTTGTAATGAAATTCTCGATGAAGAACTACTTGATAATCAAGCGAACACAAACAGTTCTCCGCAAGTAAAAAAGAAATTACCAACTGATAATCCAAAAAAATCTGTTCCTTTAGAATTAACATCCATTCCTAAGCCATTAGAAATTAAAAGTTTTCTAGATAATCAAGTTGTTGGACAAGAATCTGCAAAAAAAATATTATCAGTAGCCGTATACAATCATTACAAGCGATTAGCTTGGAAAGTTAAAGAAGACAATAAAAATAGCAATTCAACAGATTCACAAGCAACTAAATTACAAAAATCAAATATTTTACTCATCGGCCCTACTGGAAGTGGAAAAACATTATTGGCGCAAACATTAGCAGAGTTTCTAGATGTTCCTTTTGCAGTAGCTGATGCAACGACTTTGACAGAAGCTGGATATGTTGGGGAGGATGTTGAAAACATACTTTTAAGACTGCTACAAAAATCAGAAATGAATGTGGAACTAGCTCAAAAAGGAATTATTTATATTGATGAAATAGATAAAATTGCAAGAAAAAGCGAGAATCCTTCAATTACTAGAGATGTCTCTGGTGAAGGGGTACAGCAAGCATTGTTAAAAATGCTTGAAGGAACAATTGCTAATGTGCCACCGCAAGGCGGAAGAAAACATCCTTATCATGACTGCATCCAAATTGATACGAGTCAAATATTATTTATTTGCGGGGGAGCTTTCATAGGTTTAGAGGATATCGTTCAAAAGCGTATGGGTAAACACTCCATAGGATTTACCACCAATTCAGATCAAAACAAAGTTGATACAAAAAAAATAGTAGATTCAAGAGATTCCCTGAAAAATTTAGAACTAGATGACTTAGTGAAATATGGCCTAATTCCAGAATTTATTGGAAGAATTCCGGTTTGCGCTATATTAGATCGTCTAACTCAAGAAACTTTAGAATCTATTCTGACTCAACCAAGAGATGCATTAGTAAAGCAATTCAAAACTTTACTAAGTATGGATAATGTTGAATTAAAATTTGAGCCTGACTCTGTTGAAGCAATAGCAAATGAAGCATTTAAAAGAAAAACAGGTGCAAGAGCATTAAGGTCAATAATTGAGGAGCTAATGTTAGACATAATGTACACTTTGCCTTCTGAAAAAAATATAAATGAATTCACAATTACAAAAAAAATGGTAGACAATTTATTCTCATCCAAAATTGTTAAACTACCTTCAGGAACAAAAAGAATCATTAAAGAGTCTGCGTAAAAAGTAGAGTTTAATTTTTAAAATTCAAACCATATTGTTCTAATTAATGAAGAATAAATGCCTAATATTCATAAGCCTTTTCATCAAAAATATAGACCAAACAACTTAGACGAACTGGTTGGGCAAAAATTTATATCCATTACACTTAAACAAGCACTTTTAACAAAAAAAATTGCTCCTGCATATCTTTTTAATGGTCCAAGAGGCACTGGAAAAACATCAAGTGCAAGAATATTTGCAAAATCTCTAAATTGCCTGGCATTCGAGCAACCTACGATAACTCCTTGTTGTAAATGTGACTTATGTAGACAAATTACAGATGGGGGGGCTCTAGATATTATCGAGATTGATGCAGCATCAAATACAGGAGTAGAAAATATAAGAGAAATTATAGAAAGAGCGAGATTTGCACCTACGCAAGCGAGATGGAAAGTATACGTTATTGATGAATGTCATATGCTTTCAACGGCAGCTTCAAATGCTTTACTTAAAACTATTGAAGAACCACCCTCAAGGGTTGTATTTATCCTTGCGACGACAAATCCTGAGAAAGTATTAAATACTATACAAAGTAGATGTCAAAAGTTTGATTTTAGAAGAATAAGTCCTGATGATATTTTTCAACATTTATCAGAAATAGCAGATAAAGAGTCAATTCAGTATGAAGTTCAAGCACTAAAAATAATTGCAAAAAGATCTAACGGAGGAATGAGAGATGCACAAAGCATTCTTGAACAACTTAATCTTCTTCCAGAAGGGGTAACAATTAAAAATATTCAAAACTTGCTAGGAGAAGTATCAGAAATTGAATTAACAAATCTGATTAAATCATTAATTGCTAATGATCCAGAGTCATTAATAATCACATGCAACAAATTATATGATGCCGGAAACGAACCCCATCAAATAATTATTGGATTATTAAATATTACAAGAGATTTGCTACTACACACCACAAATAATAAATATTCAGATCTCTACTATACATCTGATGACTTTCAAGATGAATTAGACAAAATCTCAAAAACAATAAATAAATCAACAATAATAAATTGGCATCATAATTTGAGAAATATTGAATATCAAATCAAAACAAGTGATAATCCAAGACTTTGGTTTGAAATACATTTAAGTGGCCTTCTAGATAATCAAAAGATAAATAGTTTTAGAAATAATCAAGACAATAATCAGCATGCGACTATGGAGAAGGATGAAAGCCTAAAAAACATTTCAATAATTAATAAAGAAACTATTTCTAATGAAATTCAAAAACCAAGTAT
>QCII01000001.1 GCA_003216775.1 Prochlorococcus sp. AG-402-K21 | reverse complement strand
AAAAGCATGAAGAATTTTTTAAACAAAAAATAATTACAAATTTCAATAAACTGTTTGAAGATAATTCTTTAGTAAATAAATTAACTTTTGATGATGAAATCTCCATTATGAAATGGAGAGCTTCACAACCTGCTGGAATTGCCGTACCATTATCTTTACAATTTAGTAGAAAATATAGAATTGGATTTTGTGGAGACTGGTTTGAAGGAGAGGGATTTGGCAGGATTGAAGGCTCAATTTTAAGTGCTTTAATATTAGAGAAAAAAATTAATTATTTAATTAAATAATTTTTTCATAATTTGATCTATATCAGTATTTTTTCTAATAATGAATTTATTTGTATTTTTGTTTATGCTATTGGGTTTGAATTTTTCGTAATAAATGCTCCAAGATTTTAAGAAATCATTCTTAGCTTGTTTTTTATCTTTACCCCTTTCTTTTAAATCTCTATGGACAACTCTTTTCATACACTGATTTTTTTTGGTTTTTATTTCTAAAAAATAATAATTCTGATTATTTAAAGTGTTTGCGAATTCTTTTGCAAAAATACCTTCAACAATTAAAAAACTAATATTATTTGTTTCTTTTAATATATTTTGAATTGTTTTCTTTTCGAAATTATAATAACGATCATTTAATGAAATCCCATGCTTATAAATAAAATCAAAATCTTTTTTAAATAGTTTGTAATTAAAACTAATACTTCTATCAAAAAAACCTTCTACAAATTTTGATAGTATTTTACTTATTAGTCCTGTTTTATAGTAATTGTCGGTACTTAAAACAAAACCATTTTTATTTTTTTTTATTAACTTATTTGATAAAGTTGTTTTACCACTTCCAGAGGGACCACTTATAAATATAAGCTTCATTTTTGCGATCTGCTCTTTATTAAGACTTTAACTTTACTATTAAAAAATACTTTTAATTTTTGAAAGTACATTTTTTCCTTTTTTTATAAATTTTTAGACTAATATTAAATGCTTTGCAATGGCTTGTAAGCTTGCATTAATATCAAATGTGTGTCTTTATATGATTGTAAGTAAATTATTTCTATTGAATAAGCTATTTTTTATTACTAATTTCTCTCAAAAATTGATAATATTAAATTAAAGAGGTAATTTTATTACTTATATATTCCAATGATTTCAAAATTCCTAAGCAAACTAAAATCAATTCTATTTAAAAGCTCAGTATCCTCTGATACTCCTTTAAAGAAAGAAATAAAAGTAACTAAGTCTGGAAAAACTCCAAAAACAAAAACAAAAACGAAAACAAAAACAAAAACAAAAACAAAAAGCAAACCAGTTAATTCTAAAAAAAATATTGAAACTCTAACCACACTTCCTGGAGTTGGAGCAAAAAGTGCAAAAGCTTTGTATGAGGCAGGATTTAAAACTACAAAAGCAGTTCTTGCCGCTGATGAAAAAGATCTTCTTGCTGTATCAGGAGTTGGAATAAATCTTGTTAAGAAGCTTAAAAAGCTTAAATAGTTATATTTTTTACCCTCCAAAAATTAATAATTATAATATTAAAGATTTGTAAAAACTTTATAAGTTTAAGCAAATCATCTTCTTCTTGCTTTTCTTCTCTGTTGCAACTTTCTTTTGTATTTTTCAATAGGAGTTTCGTGATGCCTAAGTCTTTTTAAATCTGCAAAGATTCCAGATTTAGATACTTGTCTTTTAAATCTTCTAAGGGCAGACTCAATTCCCTCGTTCTCCCCAACTGTTACCTGTGTCAAAGTTTTCCAAATAAAGATTATTCTAGCACCTCAATAGATAAATTTAAACTTAAAACTTTTACTCACGGATTGATGTTTTATTTGGCTTATTTTTTTGCCCACTCAACAAATTTTTTTTTATTACTTTTTATATCTTGTAATGATTCAAAATAATATTTTTCCCAATCATTTTTGGGTAGTCCAAGAAACAACATTAGATTTAATGGATATTGATCGCTATCGGAACAATTTCTAAAATCATCCCTGAATAAAAAGATTTCCTTTTTTAGAGCAATTGCGATACCTAACTCAATCATTACTCCTTCATCTGGTGGATTTCCATTAACAATCGCAAAAATACAATCACATTCTTTTAAATCATGGAAATTACTTCTTGCAACGTCATATGCCCATTTACTTTCTTGTTGTGTTAGTGGTTTTGCTCTCTCAAAAGGTTCAAATACTTCTACATTTAAATCATTAAAGATTTCAATAAATTCATGTAAGAGAGTTTTAGTTTGTTTTGAAAATCCATATGAATTTGCTAAATATAATTTCTTTCTCAACTTAAACCTCTTTTTTTGATGTACTCTTCGCGGTCACTTTTTGAAGTTAAAGTATTTTCCCAGGGGAAAACTATCCACTCGCTTTTTTTTGATATAAATAATGTATTCCACCATATAGGTTTGATTTTACTAAATAATACAAAAAACATTGCTCCTTCTATATCCTTGAAGGTCTTTAATGTAAGACCAGTTTCATAAACATCATCTACTATTAGTGAATTTTTTATTGGTTCTGAAATTAATTTAATTTTTAATTTATGGCTTAGTGCTACAGCAAGACATAATCCACCACGTGGAACTCCATATATTCCAGAAAACTCCTTAAACCTACATTTATTAGCAATTTGTTCTACGCTCTTATCAAATTCGCCCCAAGTAAAATAACTTATCATCTTAATTTTCTTTTTTTTCTGTTGTAGTAGCATAATTTGATGCAATTACGCTTAAAAGTGCTAATACTTGCTCATTTGGACAATTAGTATTTTTTTTTAAATTATCACATTCATTTATTATCTTGGCGTATGTATCCTCTACAATCCCGTTCATTTGATCGATACTAAAAGAATAGGGTTTATTCATTTTTTAATTATTAATTAATTTATTTTTACTTAAATTTGCAAGGAAGTAAATATTTTGAGTATTTAAAGATAAAATTATTCCCACATGGGATTATTTATTTTTTTAATTCTAGGTGAAAAAGGAATATACGTATGTAAAGTTTCAATTTTTATAGCCCATTTTTTTGAGTTACCTTTTAAACTTTCGCTTTCAATTAGGTTTGTTAGGGTAATCCTTTTTCTGACTTTAAGAAGACCTAGGCATGTTTCCCAGGCTTCTTGATTTTTATAAATGTCTAACCAAAAATCAAAAATATTTTCCAAGATTTCTAAAGGTATATCAAATGAAATTCCCATTGTAGGTTTTTCAATTAAGTAGTTTTTGTCTCTTAGATCATTTAACAAATTATTTACGTTTAAATTAATTGCTAAAAGAATATCTTTTGCTGATTCATTACCTAATAATTCTTTTCTATGGCAATCTAAAAGATTTTCATCCTCAAGGATATTCTCATCGCAATTTTTTATTCCCACAATCCAAAACCCTTCTCCATTATTTTCTCCACTAGCAAGAAATAGATATTGAGGTGAATTCTCCAAGATTTAAAATCATTTTTCTATTTTTAACATTACTTTCTTGATATGAAAATAACTTTGCTGTGTAATTAACAATATAAACTCCTCGTAAAAAGGATTCAGTTGTTAAAATAAAGTTTTGGAAAATGTTTGATTTAAGAGAGCTAAAAATTATGTTTTTGGATCCTACTGATTTGATCATTAATAATATAAATAAATACCTTTATAGTAATAAAACAATTAAATTTATTTTTTCTTAGGGAATAATTTTCCTATCTTCTCCTTTTGCAAGTATTCTTTTTTAGTTCTTATTTTTTTATCTTCTAGTGATTCTTTATTAGTACTTACTGCATAAATAATGTAGAAAATCATACTAGTAAATAGTAATCCTAAAAAAATAATCAATATTCCAATAGGTTCACTGGGACTAAAAATTTTGAGATCTAAAGCTGTATTTAGGGAAATTATCATCAATAAACTAATTCCTTAAAGAAATTTTATTGAAATCTAATTGATTTCTTCATATCCAAAAAATGTCGCATTGCCTGAATTTTTATACCCATTAGCTGCTTCCTGTGGATTTTGACTGTCAATTTTTCTTGCTTTAGCATGAATCATGTTGAACGGAAAAATAACAGCTCCTACAAAAAAATGAAGAATTAAGAAATCTGAAGGTAGTCCATTTGTCCAATCAGGAAAAAATAGCAATGTCATCAATGTTTCGTACATATAAGTAGTCAAATAAACCTCTGACTATTATTACTGAACTTATCGCAATACTTTTAATTTTTAATAAATTGAAATTTAATTAGCTTTTAATAGTAATGACATTTTATTGAAAAGACAATTTTAAAATACTATTATATTATTTATTAAGTATTGATTAATAGCTGTTGTTAAAATTATTTTTTGGCTTACTTTTATTTATAATTTTTCAATTGAAACCTTCAATAGGTTTAGCTTTTGATACGTCCGATCCTAGTGTTAGTTTGCTTCAAAATAGGATCTCTAATAATTTCTCTAAGAAATATTGCAATGCTATTCAAAATGGTTTTTCTAAAGATGAAGCAATGAAATCAGCTATTGTAAAGACTGAAAACATTATATCTTTCTCTTACAATCCACAAAAAAAATGGATTGAGAAGAGTGACTTGGCAAATCAAATTTCATTGCAAGTAGTAAATGATTGTGGATGGTCATTTGGATTAATTGGAAAGGAGGGAGTTGACTATTTTAAATCATATTTTTTAGAAATTTATGAAAAAACCACTCCTGATAAAAATTTTTCAAGATAGATTAGGTTAATGAATAATATTTCAGATAAATTAGTATTGACTATAATTTTGATTACTATTCTTTTTGTGTTTGGATTAATTTTTTCAGTAAAGTCTCCAGAGAGAAAGGTTATAGATTCGCCAATAATGTGGAAAGATGATTATTCTAATATTGCCATTTTCAGTAATAAAGTAAATTCAGAAAGTAAAAGAATAATTTAAATAAGTATTCATTATTTTACAAAAATAGGAAGATCCTACCCAACCATATACAAAAATATTTTTTCGAAGCTCGATCTATCTATCATTTCATTGTTTAATTTAAGTGGTTTAAAAGAACTGCCGCTAGTTTTAAATCATCATTAAACCACGCTCGTATCGCCATTGCCCTTCGAGGATCATAAAAATTTTGTTTTCTGTACCAACTAAGAACTTCTGAATCTGATTTATTGCCATTACATGACAAACAACATGGGACGCAATTACTTGTCCTGCTAGTACCCCCTTTTGACATTGGATGAAGGTGATCAAGTGATTCTGATGGTTTACCGCAATAAATACATTTAAACTTAGTAAGTTTATTAAGAGACTCTCTCCAATCTTTATTACTTATCTTTGGACAAAACTGATCAAGGTAAATTGCATCTTGACTATGCATAGTATTCTTGAAAATTTTTTTTGATATTAACAGTTTTTTTAAAACTTTGATGAAAAAGATAAAATAAAATTTTGTAAGTCTTATGTTTCTTATCAAAACAATATTTCTTTAATTATTAAATTTCTAGGATTTGTACTTAATGCCTTATCTACTAACAAAATCATTAGGGAGTCTTGATCATTTTATATTTAAAAGTTTTTATATCTTTTTGATATCCTTTTTTTCTAACACGTTCTCAGCGATTTCTGGAGGAGGAGCAGGATTATTACAATTGCCTGCATTGATTTTATCTGGAGTTCCTTATTATCAGGCTCTGGCCAGTCATAAATTAGCAACAGTAGCACTAGGAATAGGAGGTTCATTAAGAAATTACAAATCTTTAGGTAATGATATAAGTGTTGCTTGGCAAATTTTAATTTTTGGATTACCAGGAGTAATTTTAGGGTCTTCTATAGTTGAATATATATCAGAAAAGTATTTGTACTTAATTTTAGGAATAATATCTATATTATTAGCTTTTTACTCATTCCTTAAACCAGATTTAGGTTTATCATCTGGGAATAATAAGCTTAATTTTGTTCATAAAATTAGATTTTTAATTTTTATTTTTCTTATAGGTATATTAAATGGTTCTATTTCTTCAGGAACTGGATTGCTTGTAACAATACTTTTAATAAAAACTTTTGAAATGGATTTTCTTCGAGCTATAAGCTTGACATTCTTTACGGTTGGAATTTTTTGGAATTTTGTCGGAGCAATTTTTTTAGCAAGAATAGGATCGGTTCCTTCAAATATATTGATAATATTAATAATTGGTTCCTTTACAGGAGGATATTTCGGGGCTCACCTGTCAAAATTAAATGGGAATATTTTAATTAAGAAAACTTTTATAACCGTTTGTATTTTGGTTGGTATTAGCTTATTGATTAAATCCATAAAAAGTTTTTTATAAATTAGTTGAGAATAGCTGTAAAATTTGGCAAAAAAGTTTAAAGCAGGTTTATAAGTTAAAAAATTAATTAATTATTATCTTTATTCATTCTCAAAGGGCTTAATGAATAACTCATTTTATTAAATAAAACTTTGAGAGACCTTATTTTAAAAACCATAAAAAAAGGCCTCACATATGTGGGGCCGGGTGATGGGGAACCTTATTTTTAAATCAATTTCTTAAAAAATGCAACCCCCTATCTGTAGCGCAAACTTATGGGTATCTCTACACTACAGATAGTGTTTTAATAATTTTCTAAAATGAAAATTTAAAAATTCTGAAATAATTCTGTAATTTTAAAGTTTATTAGTAAAAGTCTTATTTTATGATTTCAAATGTTTTTTAGTGATTTTACTTGTTAAAAATGTCTTGCACAGTATCATTCGTAATAACTTTGCTAGTAAAAAAGCTTTAATGATTGAATTAACTTTACTAACTCTTTTGAATTATGTTGGGGATAATTTCTGTGAGTATAGAAATATAGGTCATGATAACTATAAATCTTTACTTCTTTCTTATAGTGATGCGAGTAATAAATTTGGACCATTAGAGGTTAAAAAGGTTATTGAAAAGTCAGAAAATTTTAAAGTTACGGCTGTCGCTATTGCTGCAATTAAGTGCCCTCAACATATAGTTAATTAATGAAGTTTGAATTAAAAACTGAAAAAGAAAATTATTCAAAATCATTTTCACAATTTTTCGGAATTTTTTTGTTTCTCACTTTAATAATTATCCTTTGTGATGTTGCACTCAAATTAGGAATCATATCTAGAAATCATAAAATCGAATACAACTGTAGGCTTTTATCTGTCGAAAAATCTAAACCTCATTTTAAGAAATTATCTAGGATTTCAAATCTGAAAAGTAAACAACAAATTTGGGAATTATGCAGGGAGGTTATTAAATAATGATTAGCTAGATGCTGATGAATAGAATTTTAATGCAAATAACCAGAACTTTCTTGAAGTTATAAGAAATACTGAAGCAACAACAACTTCAAGCAATATTTTCCACAATTGAGAAAGTCCCAGAAAAACTTCAGAGGGGATTGTAGTTATAAAAGCAATAGGAATGAAAATACTAAAAAAAATTCTTAATGAAAATGAAAATGAATTTAGAGGAAATCTTCCAATATAAAGGAATGATCTTAATACTTCTATTGCATTCCAAGTCTTAACAAACCAAATAGTAGTAGTAGAGATAAAAAACCATAGGCTATATAAAATACAAATCGAGCAGCTTATTGTAATCAAGGATAGGGTAAGAAAACTTAAATTTAAATTTATTTGATTTATTCTTATGCAAAAGAACAACAAGAAAAATCCAAGTATTATTTCTAAAAATCCAGATGGATTTATTTTTTTTAATGAAATAAAAAATTGATTATCAATAGGTTTTAAAAGTACGTAGTCTAATGTTCCTTCTCTTATATGTTTAACTATTTCTGTAAGATTAGGATTGAACCATGTATTTGTTATTCCATTCAAAATTGTATAAATACCTTGAATTATTAGTGCCTGTTCAAATTTCCACCCTCCAATATATCCATTATTTTGAAAGAAAATAGATAATAGAAAAATACTCCCTATTAAACTTAAAATTGCAGTAATTAGATCAATTAATATATTTGTCTTATACTCCAATTCAGAAGCCAAAGAAGTATGTAAGAATT
This sequence comes from Prochlorococcus sp. AG-402-K21, assembly GCA_003216775.1. Classification (GTDB taxonomy): domain Bacteria; phylum Cyanobacteriota; class Cyanobacteriia; order PCC-6307; family Cyanobiaceae; genus Prochlorococcus_A. The sequence goes on along the minus strand of QCII01000001.1, from coordinate 192,616 downwards.
TTTTATAAACTTTTAGATATTTTCTTAATTTCATGACCCCATAGCTGTATATTTTTTCGTTCCTTCAGACCAGATTTTCTTAAATAATGGGAAAAGTAAAGAAATCCATAGAATTTGCATACTTAAGCCTCCACTAATATTTGTTTCATTACCTGATAGTAAATTCGCAGGGAAATCAATTAGATATGGAAAAGGAGTTAAATAAATCCAAGATTTAACATATGAGGGAAATGAAACTACTGGAGCTAAAAGACCTGAAAGAAATAAAGTTGGAATAAATAACAATCTTTCTATCGATGATGCTTTTTCTGTCCAGAAACATAGACATGCAACGATTGACTGAATTAAAAATTGAATCAAGAAGGATAAGAAAGTAGATACTATGGATAAGAGTAAAAGACCTAAGTTTGGAATCCATATACTTTCTGGATTAAAAATAAAAAAGAAAAATACGATTATTAGTGCGAAAGGAAATCTTGTTATTTGTTCTGCAAGATGTTGTGCAAAATATCTGAAAAATGGATTTAAAGGTTGGATTAAATACGGAGATACTTTCCCCATAAGAGAATCCTCTTCAAAACTAAATACAACCCAAACTACAGAAAACTGTCTTACAAAAAAAGCACATAAGAAATACCTAGAAAGCATAACATCACTAATGTTTATGGATTCATTTAGATTATTATTTGTCCAAATGTTTAACATGAAAAAAGGAATAACCCCTGAAATTGCCCATAATGCAATTTCTACCCTATATTCCAACATGTATGAATATTGGACTTTTAATAAGGTAAATATTTTACGGTAAATCAAATTAGATATCATAATCTTTTTTGATTAATACCTTCCCGATAATTTCATCTATAGGTGGTTCATTTATAAAAAGGTCAACAATATCAAAATTGTTTAGGATAGTTTTTAGTGAAGAGGTAATAGAGTTGTTTTCAATTTTTATAGTGATTTCATTCTTTATTTTATTTTTAACAGTAAAACCGGAATTTTCTAATTTAATTGCATCGTCTTCTGAGCGACAAACTATTGAAATTTCTTTAACAGGAGATAGTTTTTTTAATAATAGGTCAAGTTTCCCATCATATGATATCGCCCCTTCGTGGACGCATATAACTCTCTTACATAGCGATGTAATATCTTTCATGTAATGACTAGTTAGGCATATCGTTGCATTAGTTTCCCTATTATATTTTTGAAGGAATTTTCTTAAATTTCTCTGTGCATTAATATCTAATCCAAGTGTGGGCTCGTCTAAAAATAGAATGTTTGGTTCATGTATCAAAGCTGCTAGTAATTCTGACTTCATACGCTGACCTAGTGAAAGTTTTCTAACAGGTATGAATAGCTCTTCATCAATTTCAAGCATTTCCGATAGTTTTTTTATTCTCTTTTTAGCTTCGAACTTATCTAAGTCATATATTGATGCATTCAAATAGAATGATTCAATTGGCGGAAGATCCCAAATAAGCTGTTGCTTTTGCCCCATAATTAAGGTGATATTCTTTAGGAAATTTTCTTTTCTCCTGAAAGGTAAGTAGCCTGACACCAAAATCGAACCTTCACTTGGATAAATTAAACCACAAAGCATTTTTAATATTGTTGTTTTCCCAGCTCCATTAGCTCCTAGAAAACCTACTATTTCTCCTGCTTTAATTTTAAAACTTATATCTTTTATAACTTTTAAACTTTTTGTTTGTCTTCTAAAAAAATGTTTAATTGTTCCTTTAAGACCTGGTTCTTTGGAAGAGATATCAAATGATTTAGATAAATTTCTTACATCGATAATATTTTGTACCATTTAAATTTTTAATTACTGAAATTTTATATTCAAATAAATATTAAATTATTATTATTTTAGAAAATTTTTTAACAAATTAAAAAATATCTTTTAACGATACAACCAGCCATATAAAAAAGTTAATTGGATTAAATAAATCGCTAACCTTATTTTTATTTTCATAATTAATTCCTCTTAAATAATCAAATATAAAATTACTATTCTCTTTTATATCATTATTTTTTTTAATTACATTACCGTTTTCGTCGAGAAGATCAATTTCATTCTCAAAAAACCATTGCTCTTTTCCATTAGATAATTTCAAGACAACTCCAATACCTTTACCATCAGTTATTCTGAAATCACTTATCTTACCCAATGAAGAAGCATTTATAGCATCAATAGTTTCTGTGGTAAGTCTATCCTTAGATAGTTCTAGGTTAACTTGAACAGAATTTCCTATCTTAACTTTATCTAAAATTGACATTTTTAGGTTATTATACCTAGTGACAAAGGATTTATGCGATTAATTCAGAATTGTTTATTTATTTCAATAATTATGATTTTTTGAAAATAGCTTCAAGGATTCTCTTTATTGAAATTGTTAATACTCTCAAGAATACTAAAAACAGACCTAACCAACCTAATATGACAGCTATTGATAACAAACTTGAACCTAGATCACGCTGTAGCAAATTCTGCATGAATTTATAAATTAATGGATGTCACTCTACCTTAAAGACTTAATCATTCGAGTAAGAAAAAGTTCAACATTTTGATATTTTTTCCAATAATTTATTATGAGGCTATTTAATACAAATGATTTATAAGCTAAGATTTAGATATAACCATAAATAAATATTTTGGAACTTTCTTTTAATTCTTACATTGGAATTTTCTTTATAATTATTGGCCTACTAGTTAGAGTTGATTTTAAATTTTCAATGCAAAAGGACTTGTAATAAGTTCTTTTTAATAAGATATATTGCAAGAGTCTAATAGTATAGTATCTTTGTTTATTCCTGAAAGAATAATAAATATTAAAAAAGCAACCTTAAGGCTTCTTATAAATGGTGGCGGGGGGGAGATTTGAACTTCCGACCTTCGGGTTATGAGCCCGACGAGCTACCAGACTGCTCTACCCCGCGTCATATACATAGCATACATCTGAAAGGGTTATTTTTTTCTATTTCTTTAGGATTCTTGGAATTTCAATTGACCTTTAACTTCAATTCGCACTCCCTCAGAAAAATTTAAAACCTTTTCTTCAATGTCTTGAATTCTTAAGTCAGATATCCACTCTAACTGTTTTAGTAAATGAAGACTAACCGCATGTTTAGCTCTTCTTGAACCATCTTCTACTTTTAAAGCAAGTCCAATCCCTTCATTTACCTTGCATAAACACTGTATTCCTTCGGCTCCGCCTTTGCTTATAACTTGTCCATGAGATGCCTTAATTATTTCTGTATCAAATTTGTTCTTGTCACTTATCATTATTGGATTAGTTGCTATAGCTCTACTAATTTGCTCTAACTCAGCATTTTCGGAACTGCTTAGAATTGAATATAACTTGGACATATCTATTAATTTTAAAAAAAGAGTTGGTGCGCCACAATCATCACGTTCTGCAATTATTTCAGATAATGGGATTTCAAGTAATTCAGAAACAATTCTGAATATTTCAATTTGAAGAGGATGATCACCTTTTAAGTAACTCTCAATTGGCCAATTCAATTTTTTGCAAGTAGCTAGAAACGCGGCATGTTTGCCAGAACAATTATTTTCTAGTGGACTTGTCTTTGATTTTGGACATTTCAAATGGTTAATGTCGATGTCGTATTCCCATAAAATTTTGAATGCTTCTCTTACATGAAGTTTTGATCCACTATGCGAACCGCAGGCTAATGCAATTGATTTTGAGGCATTATTGATTTTTGATGCGGCTCCACTGCTAACAAAAGGTATTGCTTGAAATGGTTTTAATGCTGACCTTATAAAACTTTTATATTCTGGATTTCCTGCGCACATTAAAACCCTTCCTTTTTTGTCGCTAATTACAGCATGAATTTTATGAATTGACTCAATGTTTGAACCTCTCATTAAAATTGCTTCTAGAGGAGGGTTGTTAGATGTATAGAGGTTTTTAAAGTTGGAACCCATTTAGAAATTGTTATATTGAAAAAGCAAAATTCCTGATAATGCAAGAACTGAGATAATTGAGAAAATTTGAATTATATTTTTTAATATTGGTTTTACTTCAATTGAGGCAATAAGTGATTCTTTTTCTCTTAAAACTAATGGCTTTATCCATACTTGACCGTCATACCAACCTGATTCTTCATACTCAACTCTTTCAGAAGTTAATCTTTTAAAAACATGATTCCAACCAAGATACAACCTTATAGAAATTAATAGAGGTATTGATAAGCTTGTAAAAAAACTTAGTAGGACATACTTTATAATTGATGTTTTGAAATGGATACTGCCTGAAGAAATTACGATAAATAGAATAAATGTTACTACCCAAAATTTGATCAATGCAAGGATAAGTGATTTCTTAGTTTTTGGCCAAGAAAAAATGATAGATTTTGATAATTCAATGAATTCATTTGTGGGTTGTTGCTCCTTAGGGACAGGACATCTAGATTCGTTCATGAGATAATATTTAAGGAAATGCAAGATTATCTCCATTACTCCAGAATGATTCAAGATCATAAAATTTTCTTATTTCTGGTTGAAAAATATTAACAATCAAATCACCATAATCAAGTAAGGCCCACTTCGCCTCGCTAACCCCTTCTTTTCTTATTGGTTCAAGTTTAGCTTTCTCTCGCAACTCTCCCTCTACCGAATTAGTTATAGATCTTACTTGTACATCAGATAAACCCTCTGCGATTAAAATCCATTCACTTATGTAAGAAACTTTGTCAATTTTTATAAGTTTTATATCTTTTGCCTTTCTTTCATCACAAGCTCTAGCCGCCATTAAAACTAAACTTTTATTGTCCATATACATTTTCACTTGAGACTGAACTTTCTGAACCTTCTTGTTGTGACAATTCTGATCTTGCTTTTTCAGCACTTTTTCTTAACGCTTCTAATCTATCCTCAAAAAAACTTCTTTTTTTCTTTTTTCTAGTTTTCTCAATTAACTCTTTTAATGCTCCTCCAAGACTTTTATAAGCATTTGGAATACTGTATCCAAATCTACAAGCAAGATCTATAGCTCTTTCATCGGCAAAAATAGCATCCTGGAGTTTTTTTTCAGAATTATTTTTTAAATATAACCTATACCCTGCAAAACTTGATAACCCAAGAGCAAGTAATAATAGTAATCCATCTTGTACCCATAACTCACCTATCGCCCCTCCAAGACCTATGGCAAGAGCAGCCATTTCCCATCCATCTCTTGGAATAGAATCATTTTGAATTTTTCCGACTTCATGCCAAAATAATAAATTTCTGTGGTCAATAGCAAAGTTATCCCATTTATCTAAATCTATTTGAATTTCTACTTCGTCACGACCAATTTCCTCAAGTGTTATTAATGGTGGGTCTATAGAGGCAGAAGCTTCTATAAATACCCAACTTTCATTCTCTGCAGGCAACAAATTTTTAAGTCGCTGAAGTTCGCTCATAAAAAATTAATTTCTTTCAATACTATAGAAACAAATGTTGCTTTTCAAGTAACTTGATTAACATCTGATGATTTATAAGTAGCATGAAATAAATAAAGGTTTTAAATTATGCCTCAAAGAGGTGATCTTAAAAGAATTCTTATTCTAGGTTCAGGACCGATTGTTATAGGACAAGCTTGTGAATTTGATTACTCTGGTACTCAAGCTTGTAAAGCTTTAAGAAAAGCTGGTTATGAAATTATTTTGATAAATTCTAATCCGGCATCGATAATGACTGATCCAGATATTGCTAGCAAAACCTATATTGAACCTTTAACTACTGAAATCGTTTCTCAGATAATTTTGAAAGAAAAACCTGATGCAATTCTTCCTACGATGGGAGGTCAAACTGCTTTGAATCTTGCAGTTAAATTATCAGAGTCAGATTTTTTAAATAAAAATAATGTTGAATTAATTGGCGCTGATTTAAAGGCTATTAATAAAGCTGAAGACAGAAAATTGTTTAAGGAATCGATGGAAAAAATAAATGTTAATGTATGCCCATCTGGAATAGCATCTAACCTGACGGAAGCTGAAGAAGTATCAAAAAGTATAAATTCTTATCCTCTAATAATAAGGCCTGCATTTACTTTAGGAGGTGTAGGAGGTGGTATTGCATATAACCTCGAAGAATTTGTTGAATTGTGTAAAACAGGTTTAGAGGAAAGTCCTTGTAATCAAATATTGATTGAAAAATCACTTATAGGATGGAAAGAGTTTGAATTAGAAGTTATGAGAGATACTGCAGATAATGTTGTAATAGTTTGCAGTATTGAGAATTTAGATCCAATGGGAGTACATACTGGAGATTCTATTACTGTGGCTCCTGCACAGACTTTGACAGATAAGGAATATCAGAGATTAAGGGACTTATCATTAAAAATCATTAGAGAGGTAGGAGTTGAAACTGGAGGAAGTAATATTCAATTTGCAATAAATCCAACTAATGGGGAAGTAATTGTTATAGAAATGAATCCTCGCGTGAGTAGATCTTCAGCCTTGGCTAGTAAAGCGACTGGATTTCCCATAGCTAAGATTGCTGCTTTATTGTCTGTTGGTTATACACTAGATGAGATTATTAATGATATTACAAAAAAAACACCTGCATGTTTTGAACCATCAATTGATTATGTTGTTACTAAAATTCCTAGGTTTGCCTTTGAAAAGTTTAAAGGCACTTCAAATACTTTAAGCACTGCTATGAAATCCGTCGGTGAATCAATGGCAATTGGTCGTTCTTTTGAGGAATCATTTCAGAAAGCATTAAGATCTTTAGAAGTGGGAATTTTTGGGTGGGAATGTGATTCACTTAATGAATGTAAAAACGATAATGACTTACAGAATAATTTAAGAACCCCTACATCTGAAAGAATCCTCGTAGTTAAAAAAGCTATGCAGCTTGGGAAAACTAATTCTTTTATTCATGAAGTTTCGAATATAGATTTATGGTTTATAGAGAAATTGCGTAATATCTTTACTTTTGAAAATGATTTTTTGAAGGGAAAACAACTTCATGATCTAGATAGAGATTTAATGCTGCATGCTAAGCAATTAGGCTTTTCAGATCAACAGATAGCAAAATTAACCAATTCTGAGTTTTTTGAAGTAAGAAAATATAGGAAAATTTTAAATATCATACCCATTTATAAAACTGTTGATACTTGTTCGGCTGAGTTCACGTCCTCAACTCCTTATCATTATTCAACCTATGAAGAATCTTTTATTAATCTTAAATCTCAAACTCTCGATAGCGAGATTTCAAAAGATAATAAATCAAAAAAAATTATGATTCTTGGAGGAGGCCCAAACAGAATTGGTCAAGGAATAGAATTTGACTATTGTTGTTGTCATGCGTCATATCAATCTTCCACGAATGGATACAAAACAATTATGGTTAATAGTAATCCTGAAACTGTTTCAACAGACTATGACACGAGCGATATTTTATATTTTGAGCCAGTAACCCTGGAGGATGTACTCAATATAATAGAAGCGGAAAATCCATATGGATTAATTGTTCAGTTTGGAGGTCAAACCCCTCTGAAATTATCATTACCTTTATTTAATTGGCTTAAATCTAGTGATGGGGTTGCAACTGGCTCGAAAATTCTTGGGACTTCTCCCATCTCAATTGATTTAGCAGAAGATAGAGAGGAATTTACAAAAATTCTTGAGGAATTAAATATTAGGCAACCTTCAAACGGATTAGCTCGTAATTTAAATGAAGCTCAGATAGTAGCGAAAAATATAGGATTTCCTTTAGTTGTAAGACCCTCTTATGTTTTGGGTGGAAGGGGAATGGAAATTGTAAAAGATGAGAATGAATTATCAAGATATATTTCAGAGGCAGTTAAGGTATCGCCTGAGCATCCAATACTTCTTGATCAATATTTGAATAATGCTATAGAGATAGATGTTGATGCCTTATGTGATTCAGAAGGATCTGTTGTGATTGCTGGTCTAATGGAACATGTGGAACCAGCAGGAATTCATTCTGGAGATTCAGCTTGCTGTTTGCCATCCGTTTCTCTCTCAAAATCCACTTTAGATAGTGTAAAAAACTGGACAAAATTAATTGCAAAAAGACTAAATGTTGTTGGTTTAATTAATTTGCAATTTGCAGTGAAAAATCTAAATAATAAAGAAAATAAATTATTTATTCTTGAGGCCAATCCAAGAGCTTCTAGGACTGTCCCATTTGTTTCAAAGGCTATAGGCAAACCAGTTGCAAAATTAGCTACACAGTTAATGCAGGGTTCTACATTAAAAGATGTTAATTTTACAAATGAATTTTCTCCAAAATATCAAGCAGTAAAAGAGGCTGTTTTGCCTTTTAAAAGATTTCCTGGATCTGATACACTTCTTGGTCCTGAAATGAAATCTACTGGAGAAGTGATGGGTTTAGCTGAAGATTTTGGAATTGCTTATGCTAAATCAGAATTGGCAGCTGGAAATGGTGTTCCTTCCGAGGGAGTAGCTTTTTTGTCTACTAATAACTTAGATAAAAAAAATCTCGAAGAAATTGCTAAGGAATTATTGATTTTAGAATTTAAGTTAATAGCAACAAGAGGAACAGCTGCATATTTGGTTAATTTAGGAATTCAAGTTGAAGAGGTCCTTAAAGTTCATGAAGGTAGACCAAATATAGAGGACCTCATTCGTTCCGGACTTGTTCAGTTAATAATAAATACTCCAGTAGGCTCTCAGGCACTTCATGACGATGCATATTTAAGACGTGCTGCTCTTGAATATAATATTCCAACTTTTACAACCATACCAGGAGCTAAGGCAGCTATTAAGGCAATCAAAGCTTTGCGAATGAATAAAATTGATACCTACTCGCTACAAGAAATCCATAATTATTAAAATGTTAATCTAATTCTTTGAGTTTTTCTCTCAATTGATTGGCTAAAGTATTTCGACTGATGGAAAGTAATTTCAAAGTGTCTTCATGCATTTTAAGCTGTGTATCCGCTATTTGTAACCCTTTTATAGTTTCTTTTATGTCCTTAGAAAGTTCATTGACCAAATATTTCTTTCCTTCAAAGGTTAAAACTGGGTTTGTAGAATCTTTTGTGTTTTCATTCATCGATTTAATTATTTATTAATAAAATATAATCATAAATTCTTTATCAATTGTTTTTCACATAATTCTTTATAAACTCCTCCTTTATTAAGTAAATCAAAATGTTTCCCAACCTCAATTATTTTACCCTTATCGAAGACGATTATATTATCTGCTTCTTGAGTAGTAGCTAATCTATGGGCAATTACGATAACAGTCCTGCTCTTCATGGCTCTATTTAAACCTTCTTGTACTTCTGATTCTGATTCTGCATCTAATGCACTTGTTGCTTCATCTAAGAGAAGAATAGATGGATTACCTAGTATTGCTCTTGCAATTGCTATTCTTTGAATCTGACCTCCTGAGAAATTTGATCCTCTTTCTGTTATCTTGGTTTCATATTTATCAGGAAGCTTTTGAATAAAAGAGTGTGCATTTGCTTTCTTTGCTGACTCTATAACTTCTTTTTTGTTGAAATTTCTACCCATTCGTATTACATCAATTATTTTCCCAGAAAATAGAAAAGGCTGTTGTGGTACTAATGCAATATTATTTCGTATATCTTTTGTATTTAATAATTCTAAGTTTTTGTCGTCAATAAAAATATCTCCATTTTTTGGCGTTATAAATTTTAGTATTAAGGCTACCATTGTACTTTTTCCAGCTCCTGAAGATCCAACGAAAGCTGTAACTTCTCCTTTTTTAATTTCTAAATTTATATTTTTAAGAACTGGATTACCTTTTTTGTATTCAAAATCAACATTTTTAAAACTTATTTTGCCTTTAATATTTGATATTCTTGTTAGATCTTTTTTATTATCTTCGATAGGTTCTTGATTGATATTTTTTAATCTTTTTATTGATGCTTCTGCTTGTTTGTAGTCATTGAAATTTGTACTTACATGGCTTATTGGATCAATAAGCATCAATATTGCAGCAAAAAAACTACTAAATTCTTCACTAGTTAAAAGGCCTAGGTTAATTCTTGCAGCTCCAATTCCTAATATTGCTAATATTCCGAAGGCTTCTACAAACCCTACAACTGGATGTTGAAATGCGAGTAATTTTAATGTTTTATATTTTGCTATTTTATTAGCATTTAATCTTTTGTAAAATCTATTCTCAATCCAATTTTCTGCAGCAAAAGCTCTTATAGTTGACATTCCATTTATAGATTCTCCTATTAAACCTGCTAAGTCACTAGTTGATTCTTGACTTTTTTCAGATGCTAATAAAACTCTTCTCCCAAAATTATTTACTGAAAATATAATCAAAGGCGCCAAAACAAAGGTTGATAATGTTAGTGACCAATCTAAGTAAAACATATATATTATTACAGCTAATAGTTGCAAGGTACAAGGAATAGTATCCTGAGCTGTTTTATAAATAACTTCGCTTACTCTATCTGCATCTTCTGTCAGTCTATATGTGAAATCTCCAGCTGAAATCTTTTCAACAGAACGCATATCTATTTTTTGAATTTTTTTAAATAAATTTACTCTCATTAATTCACTAATTTCTAAAGATGGTTTTGCGATAAAAACATCTTGTCCAAATTGAGCAGTTTTTTGAATTAAAAATACTATTAAAGACCTAACTATTATGCTAAAAACTTTTGAAAGATCACCAGAGCCAATTGCCGGGATTAAGTTTCCGGCTAAATAAGCTAACAAAGGCCAGCAAGCTACGTAAATTAGCATGCATATGAAACCCTTTATGAACCTATTTGAATACGGTCTGATTGGAGGTATTAATCTCAAAATATTATATACTTTATTATTTATCCTACTTTATCAATATCTTTTGATTAAAAAAACAATGAAATTAGATCAATTTTTAAAATGGCAAAATTTGGTATCTTCTGGTGGAGAGGCAAAAATTTTTATTAAATCTGGTTCTGTTAAGGTTAATGGCGTAATTGAAACCAGAAGAGGAAGAAAATTAAATAAAGGAGATAAAGTTATGTTTCTAAAAATTGAATTAATTTTTTAATAGTTCACCTATGATCCACAGTTTATATTAGTATATTTTTCTTGGAGATAGTATTTTGAGAAAATCTGTAATTGCTGGTAATTGGAAAATGCACATGACATGTGCTGAAGCTAAATCTTACTTAGAAGAGTTCATACCGCTAATAAAAAACATCAAGGATGATCGTAAAATTGTTATTGCTCCACCTTTTACAGCTATTTCAACCTTTTCTAATCATTCTGATTTTGATTATTTAGATATTTCTAGTCAAAATATTCACTGGGAAGATCAAGGTGCATTTACTGCTGAAATATCTCCCAAAATGCTCCTTGAACATGGAGTCTCATATGCAATAGTTGGTCATAGTGAACCTAGAAAATATTTTAGTGAAAGTGATGAACAAATTAATAAAAGAGCAGTTTTTGCACAATCGAGTGGACTTACTCCAATAGTTTGTGTTGGAGAAACATTAGATCAAAGGGAGAGAGGTGAGGCAGATAGAGTTATTACTAGACAGGTTGAACAAGGACTAGAAAATACAGATCCATCAAATCTTATAGTTGCCTATGAACCTATATGGGCCATTGGGACAGGAAAAACATGTGAAGCTAAAGATGCCAATAAGATATGTGCATTAATTCGGAAATTAATTGGTTTTGATGATGTGATTATTCAATATGGAGGATCTGTAAAATCAAATAATATTGACGAAATCATGTCAATGACTGATATAGATGGAGTCTTAGTTGGAGGGGCTTCATTAGATCCAAAGAGTTTTGCGAGAATTGCAAATTATCAATAATTCAAACCCATGGCCAATAGGCTGGGGGGGGAAAACTTCAATTATGGGAGTTATTAATTTAACTCCTGATTCATTTAGTGATGGAGGAGATTTAAGTTCTTCCAAAAAAGTTTTAGAAAAAGTTAATCATTTTTTATGTAATGGCGTAGATATTATTGATCTCGGTGCTCAAAGTACTAGGCCTGGGGCTGAAGAAGTTGGGACTAATATGGAAATAAAAAGGTTAATTCCATATTTAAAATTAATAAGATCCAAATATCCAGAGATTTTAATTTCTATTGATACATTTAATTCAGAGGTGGCTCACGAAGCTCTTCTAAATGGTGCTAATTGGATAAATGATGTTACGGGGGGAAGAAGGGATAAGGAAATTTTGGATGTTGTATCACAATTTAATTGCCCATTCGTCATTACTCATAGTCGTGGGAATAGTCAAAATATGAATGAACTTTCGAAGTACGAGGATGTATTAAGCGAAGTTAAGTGCTCTCTTGAGACTTTGATAATAAATGCTTTAGAGAAAAATATATCTAGAAAAAATATAATATTGGATCCTGGGATTGGTTTTTCAAAAGATTTAAATCAAAATTTAAAAATTCTAAGAAACTTGGATGTTTTTAAAAAATTGAATTTGCCACTATTAATTGGTGGGTCAAGGAAAAGATTTATTGGGGAAATTTTGAATGAACAAAATCCCAAAGAGAGGGATATTGGAACACTAGCAATAAGTTGTCTTTGTTCGAGTTTTAATATTGATATTGTTAGAGTGCACAATGTAAAACTGAACTATCAGATTCTAAAAGTTGCTGATAGGATTTATAGAAAATAATAAGATTATTATTCTTTAACACCTTCAATTTTATCCTCTACCTCTTGGTATAGTTCCTTCAACTGTTCTATATTTTCATCTGAAGTTTCCCAATATCCTCTACCATTTACTTCAAGCAAAGTCCCTACTATTCTTCTAAAACTATTGGGATTTAGGTCCATTAATCTTTTTCTCATCTCTTCATCGTTTATAAATGTTTCATTAGTCTCTTCATATACAAAATTATCTACTTGACCACTTGTCGCACTCCAACCAAGAGTGTAATTAAGCCTGTTAGAAAGCTCTCTAACTCCTTCATAACCAGAATTGAGCATACCTTCGTACCACTTTGGATTTAATAGTTTTGTCCTTGAGTCTAACCTGATAGTCTCTCCAAGTGTTCTAACCTGAGCATTAGAAGTCGTAGTGTCTGCTATGTAGCTACTTGGTTCTTTGCCGTCATCTCTTAATGTTTTTATTAATTTGGTTGGATCAGAGTCGAAATAATGACTTACATCTGTTAATGAAATCTCTGATGAATCGAGGTTTTGAAATGTAACATCTGCTGTTTTCATTACAGATTCAAATACCTCTCTCTTTTGATTCATTTCACCAGGATTATCAGCATTAAAAGCATATGTTTTACGTGATAAATACATTTCTTGTAATTCATTTTCTTCCTCCCAAGTTGAATTTTCTACGGCTAAATTAACATTTGAGCTGTAGCTCCCACTCGCATTAGAGAATACCCTCGAAGAAGCCTCTCTGATAGAAATTCCTTCTTTTTCTGATTGTTCTAATGAATGTTTTCTTACGAAATTTGATTCTAAAGGTTCATCAGCCTCAGCGGCTAATTTGACCGCCTGATCTATTAATGCCATTTGATTAATAAATAGATCTCTAAATACTCCAGAACAGTTAACTACTACATCTATTCTTGGCCTACCTAATTCTTCTAGAGGGATTAATTCGAGTTTGTTGATTCTTCCAACAGAATCTGGTTTTGGTTTTACCCCAACAAACCATAAGATTTGCGCCAAGGATTCCCCATAAGTTTTGATGTTATCTGTACCCCATAATACGCAAGCAATTGTTTCAGGCCATGTGCCTTGCTCTTCCTTTTGTCTTTCAATTAATTTTTCTACAACAGCCTTTGCTGCAGCAACTGCTGCTGTAGTTGGGATTGATTGAGGATCAAGTGCATGGATGTTTTTACCACTAGGTAAAACACCTGGATTTCTTATAGGATCTCCTCCTGGTCCAGGCAAAACATAATTACCATCTAATGCTTTAATAAGGCTATCCATTTCTTTGTCTGCACAGACTTGTTCTAGACAGAAAAGTAAATAATCAAATAATTTATTTAAGTCTGTCTGGTTTATTTCGTTAAATCCATTTAGTCTGCAAACTCTTAGCCATGGAGTTGGTAAATTTAGACCGAATACTTTAAGAAAGTCAAAAAGTTTGGAAATAATAGATTTTTCTAAATAAACTCTGCCATCAACAATTTTTAAAGAGTTAACCATCGCAAAAATAGATTCTCTTGCCGTTTTTATGATTTTTTCGTTTAACTCTACAAATTTGAGTTCTCCTTTATTATTACCATCATAAATTTGATCTATAGTTAGACCTATGGATTCTGCTAGTAGTCCAGGGAGAGATCTTAAGCCCTCTTGTTCTCTTTCTAAAGATGCAATATTTACAAGTGTTGCTACAGCCTCTTCTGCTGTTGGAGCTTCTCCAATTGTATGAAGACCACATGGTAATAATCTACTCTCTATTTCCATCAACTGTTTATAGATGTTACCAACAAAAAGATCTCTTTCATCTAGGGAAAGTTCTTCTACGTCTTTTGATGGGAGCTCAACATCTTTATCGAGGTTACATTGTTTAGAAGTCTCAACTATTGCATTAACAATCTGAATACCCCTACTATTTTCTCTTAGTTGTTGATAAGAACCAACAAGTTCGCTGAGTTCTTTAAGCCCCTTGTAAAGTCCAGCATTTTCTGCTGGAGGAGTCAGATAGCTAATAGTTGATGCGTATCCTCTTCTCTTTGCAATTGTTGCTTCAGATGGATTATTGGCAGCATAGTAATACAAATTAGGCAATGATCCAATGAGAGAATCTGGATAGCATGTTTCACTCATACCCATTTGTTTACCGGGCATAAATTCAAGAGAACCGTGAGTTCCAAAGTGAAGTACAGCATCAGCACCCCATATTTTTTCTACATAGGTGTAATAAGCCGCAAAACCATGGTGAGGACTAGCACTTCTTGAATAAAGTAGTCTCATAGGATCACCTTCATAACCGAATGTAGGTTGAACTCCTATAAAAACATTTCCAAAATGTTTTCCATAGATAAGAAGATTTTGTCCATCACTATTTAGGTTCCCAGGCGGCTTCCCCCAATTCTCTTCAAGTCTTTGTGAGTATGGTGTGAACTCTTCGTATTCTTTTACTGACATCTTATGAGCAATATTTAATTCTGGAGAACCATCCATTGCTTCTGGGTTATTAATGACTTTTTCCATTAATTCTTTTGAATTACTTGGAAGATCATCTATTTGATATCCTTTCGATTTCATTTCAAGAAGTACTCTGTAAATCGAACCGAAAACGTTCAAGTATGCTGCTGTACCAACATTACCTTTGTCTGGTGGAAAACTAAATACTGTAATAGCTAATTTTTTCTCCTTTCTTTGCTTAACCCTTAAAGTTGACCATTTTATGGCTCTTTCAGCAATCACATCTACTCGATCTTGAAGTGTATGTGCCTTACCTGTAGCATCGTCTCGCCCCGAGAGGATAATAGGTTCAATTGCTCCATCCAGCTCTGGAATTGCGATTTGAAGAGCTACCTGAACTGGGTGTAATCCTAAGTCGCTATCCTCCCATTCTTGAGTGGTCTGGAAAACTAATGGAAGCGCAACCATATAAGGTCTATTTAGCCTTTTGAGAGCCTCAATAGCCTTAGGATGATCTTGTCTTGCCGGACCTCCAACTAATGCAAATCCTGTTAAAGATACAACTCCGTCTACAATTGGAATATCTTTATTAATTGAATCGAAATAGAATTCATTGACTGGCTTAGAAAAATCCAAGCCTCCACAGAAAACAGGAAGTACTCTGGCTCCTCTATATTCCAATTCTTGGATAACAGCAACATAATGAGCATCATCTCCGGTAACTATATGACTCCTTTGAAGCACTAATCCTATTGTTGGAGTTTTGTCGTCTTTAGGATTTATATCTTTTCTATTTTTTTCCCAATTTTGGTATTCTTTGAGACTCTCAAACATACAGGGAGCAAGAGGATGCCAAATTCCTAAATCTGGGAATGTTTCAGGGTCTTGAATTTTAAATTCTTCTATTTGATCTTTTATATTCTCTGAAACTGCGTATTTTTCAGAAATCATTAACAAGAAGTTCTTTAAATTCTCAGTAGTACCACCTAACCAATACTGAAAACTTAGAATAAATGTTCTAGCATCTTGAGCCTTTTCTACTGGTAGATATTTAAGTATTGACGGTAATGTATTTAATAATTTCAACATTGAATCTTGGAAACTTGCTCCATCAGATTCTTTTTTCTTTTTTATTAAATCTCCAATAATACTTTTAGATTGACCTAGCTGGGCCATACTAAATGAACCTAACTTATTTAATCTCATGACCTCTGGCATAGAGGGGAAGATAATTGATGCTTTAAGTTTGTCTTTGTATGGAGAAACTGCATCAACTAATTTTTGAGCCAGATCTTCGATAAAAATCAGGGAAGCAACAAATATGTCTGCATTAGCTATATCTTCTTTAAAATCTTCAAAATTACTTTCATTTCTTAGTTCTTCGATAAGATAGCCGCTAAGGTCTATACCTATTGGACCATTCATCTCATTTATTGACTTTGCAGCTTCCGTTAAGGAATTTTGGTATTGTGGCTCAAGGACAACATAAACTGCTTTTATTACAACTTTGTGTTTGTTATCCTCAACAGGAGATACTCTGCGGTTTGCTGAGCGGACCTGCGTAAACATTGATTTTCTTTAAGTATTTCTACCAGACTACGAATGAAAAGACGTTATTGTGTGCAATATAAATAGCGTGTAACAACCTTTAAAAAAAATTTTTTCACAAAAATGATTAAAAATTCTCAAAAAACTACACCAGTACTAGTATCTGGGGCTTTAGGTAGAATGGGTAGCGAAGTTGTGAATACTGTATTAAATTCTACAGATTGTGAACTTGTTGCTGCAATTGATATAAACGAAAAGAACAATGGCTCAAATATTTCTGAATTATTGAAGGTAAAAAATTCTGATGTTTTTGTTTCAAATGATTTTGAAGGAACTTTATGTTCTGTTAGTCAAAATTATAGAAATGAAAAAATCAAACCTGTCCTTGTTGATTTTACTCATCCTGATTCTGTTTACGAAAACACCAGATCAGCTATCGCATATGGTATTTCACCAGTAGTCGGAACAACAGGACTTTCTCCTTCTCAAATAAAAGACTTGTCTGACTTTTCTCAGAAGGCATCTGTTGGTTGTGCAATAATTCCTAATTTTTCAGTAGGCATGGTTCTTCTTCAGCAGGCAGCTTCAGTAGCTGCAAGATTCTATGAAAATATTGAATTAATAGAAATGCATCATAATCAAAAAGCTGATTCTCCTAGTGGAACGTGTATAAAAACTGCAGAAATGATTGAAGAATATCCAAAGAAATTTAATCAGTATTTAGTAAAAGAGTCTGAGTCATTGAAAGGTGTGCGTGGAGGCGTCAGAGATTCAGGAATTAATATACATTCTGTACGATTACCAGGATTATTAGCCCATCAGTTAGTAATTATGGGATCTCCAGGTGAAACTTATACAATTAAGCATGACACTATTGATAGAAAGGCATATATGCCAGGTGTTTTACAGGCTATTAAAAAAATAGGTAATTATGAATCTTTAGTTTACGGACTTGAAAAATTGATTTTTTAAAATGATAATTCAAATTAATCCTAATCAAATTTCAAAACTTATTCCTGCAGTAGGCACAGGAAGTCAATTTAAGTACACTTTGGGTAATCCAAGAAAAATTCTTCAAAGAGTAATAGTTTCCTCAATTGGAGGATTTATCTCATTAATTATTAGTTCAACTGGAGATCAAACAAATAATTTCTGGTTATTGCTATGTGTAGCTTTCTTTTTGTATATCATCTGGGGCCCAATTCTTGAATCAAGTAGAAAAAATATGCAATTTAGAAAGTATAAATTTTTTTCTATATTTGATGGCTACGTATCAGATATCTATAAAACAGAAAAGATTGAGAGTTCTAGGGAACAATCTAACAGGCAAGGTCAATTAGAAGTTATTGAAAATAAAAGGACTTGGTTAGTACTTGAATTAGAGGATGAAGATGGTTATTTAGAAAAGTTAAGTTTTCCTATGGAAAATAAGCACAGTCAAATTCGAATGGGTTCGAATATTAGATGTTTATTAACATCTAATAACCCTAGTTTTGACAGAGATTTTTATTTGACCGATGCTTGGTTGCCAGAAATTAACTTATGGGTTGGTGAGTACCCCTATTTATTAAGACCAGCTTTTGAAGAAATTTGCTATATTTATCTGAATAGATAGATGAGATCTATATTATCTGATGAAAAATAAATTCAATTTTAAAATCGTTGGTTCGGGTCCAACAGGGTTATTACTTTCAATTGCACTTTCAAAATTTGATTGCAATATTTTTTTAACTGATTTATTAACTAAAGATAGATTAATTGATAAAGATAAAACTTATGCAATTACTCACTCAACAAGAAAAATCTTATATAAATTCAGACTTTGGGACAAATTAGAACCCTACTTATTTGGCTTTGATACCCTTTCAATATCAGATAGCGTAACTTCTGCCATTACCCACTTATCAATTTCCGATTTAGATGATGATATAAGTTCTGCTGGAAATATTGGATGGGTAGTTAAACATTCAGATCTTATGAAGGTATTTTTTCAAGAGATTGATAATTCTGAAAATATTTTTTTTATGACGCCACAAAAATTGATACTTAAAAAAATATTGTTTGATTATCAATTCTTTTCTACCGGAGCAAACTCACTTGATAAAAAATTCTTAAATTTTGTAGATATAAAAAAATCATATAATCAGTCCTGCTTAACTTTTAAGGTTTCTCTTAGAGGTAATTGTGAAAAATGTGCTTATGAAATTTTTAGAAAAGAAGGCCCACTTGCATTATTACCTTTAGAAAATAATTTATATCAAGTAATTTGGACTTCCAGTACATTAAAGTCTATTGAAAGGTTAAATTCTGATAAGAATTTTTTGATGGATAATTTATCAACTATCTTGCCTGATGAATTTAAGTTAGATCAAATAATTGGCGAATTTAATATATTTCCCGTTTCATTATCCTTGAATTTACCAGTCTTAAATTTTAAAAAATTGATTTTTGTTGGTGATTCATTCCATACATTTCATCCTGTTGGTGGTCAAGGCTTAAATATTTGTTGGAGAGATGTAAATACAATTTTTGATCTTTTTAATGAAAAAATGTCTATTACTAGAATGCATTTGATCTTATTTAAATTTAAGTATTTTTCTAGCAGGATTTTAGATATTATTTTTACTATTATCATAACTGATTCATTGATATCAATTTTTGCAAATAAAAATCTTTTTTTATTTCCAATAAGAAAATTTTCATTTTTACTTTTAAATAATTTTCTTTTTATAAGAAAATTAGTCCTAAATCAAATGACCAAATCTCTTATTTACTCAAGAATCAAATTAAATTCATGAATAATTATTTATACAAAGAGATGATAATTTATTTATTGAATGAAATAGGTTTAGAGGAGTCCTCTATTGAGCTTGGTCTAAAACTATCTATAGAAAAGAACACTCCATTACCAATTTTATTATGGAGTTATGGAATGCTAACTATAGAAGAACTTGATAAGTTATATTCATTTTTATTTCAAAAAATGGAATTATAATTCTGTTATAGTGAATTAATATTTTTTAAGAACAATTAGAGTTTTAACTAGAGAAAATCAGGTATCAAGGCAATCTATAGAGAAACTTGATTTTTTATTATTAATCTTAGAGACTATTGATTTAAATGGTATACAATCCCTTTACGCTTTATCAAATAAACTTGATTTAAATGATGTTTTGCCAAATAAAGTTACTATTTGGAAATTAAGAAACAATAATCCATTGAGAAAGTCTTATGTGAATAACAATATTAAACTAGATGAATTTGATGCCTTAATTAAAATAACAGTTGAAATGTCTAAATATTTATATCCTTATATGAGAGAGATACTTCAATCTAAAGAAGATGTTGAGAAGAATTCAATTATTTGGAATGATTTTAATAAGAGATTTATCGAGTTGATTAAAGAGAGATTTAACTTGAATAGTATTAGAGTGAAAAAGCTTTTAAATCAAACTGATAATGATGAAATTATTATAATGTCTTTAGTTACTTTATCTCTTTGTATTTCTAGTCAGGGTTATCAAAGGCTGAAGCATTTTTTATACGATTTTTAATAGGATGCAAAATAAATTATCTTTTCATCAATCTTCGGTGAGTCTCGAAATAATTGGATTACCAGACTATTCAAATAATGAAAATAAAGATCAAATTTCAATAATTTCACAATGGAAATTAACTATAATTAATAAACCACTTATTGAAGGGAAAATTGAACATTTAGAGCCTATTATGGATGCTTTTTATATCTATTCAAATCTTTTAATAAATACCGAAATCCCAGTATATGAATCTAAATTAATTGATATAAAAGCTGAAAATTTAAACATGCATAATATTGTTCTCAAGAGTTCTAAACCAGATGTAAAACCATTGATTTTAAAGATTGGTAATTCATTGTTATCAGACACTATAAATTGTTTTGATCAATTAAATGAATCATCAAAAGTTAGATTTAAAAAAAATGTTTTATCTTATAATTTTCCTGAAAAGGTAAGATTTAGGTTAAAAAACAAAATTAAAATATTCAATTTGCTTATGCCGCCTTTTATAGCAATTTGTTCTTTAGTTCTCTTCTCCTCTACTTTTATATATTTTTATAATCCTGTTGAAGATAAGGAAGAAAAAGAACTAATAAATGCAAAATAAAGTCAAATTAGCATCGCAAATACAAACACGATATTATAGGGTAATTTCTTTTTAGATTGATTATTAATTTATTCATAGAGCATTGAAGTATGGCAGATTTAAACATCCCAAATTTGAATTTGAAATCTGATAAATATATTTTTAAAAAAAAATTAAGTTTAAGAAGAAAATCCACAAGAAGACTCCTAACTGAGTCTTTCTTTTTGTCTGTTTTTAGTCTTTTATTATTTTATATAAATTATTTAATTCCTAATAAAAATTTGCTGATACAAAATTTACCCTCTGCGTTTAATAAATCTTTTAAATCAATAATTGAACTATCATCGCATCTATACGAAATATTATTGGTTGTTTTTATTTTTATATCTTCTATTACTGTTTTGGCTTTATTAACTGGTTGTTTCTTTAGATTGATTAGGGTTTATAAGAGAAGGTCCAAACAAGTAAACTATAAATAGCTTCAGATTGGTTGCATTAAGCCACCGCTTCCAGAATCAGAATCATCATCATCATTTTCGGTTTCAACTCCAAAAAGTGCATAGATACCAAGTATTAGAGAAGATAAAATTATTGTTAATGGAAAAATCGAATTGTGAATCCCTATGTCTATATATTCACCCATTTAAATAAAAAATTTTTACCAACCTAACCGAATTTATACTATTTCGCGGATTTTAAATAATTATTTAATAATTTATTCTTTTTTAACTAGAAGATCTTTATCAAAATTATTTATTTCTTCAACAAATGAACCAAACCAAAACATCAATTGATCAATTTGATTTTGAATTTCAGTAACTCCTAAACCTCTTATAGTTATAAAGGACCATTGTTCCCCTTCCTCAAAATTAAATTTATTTTGAACACTACTAGGTAATGAATTTTTAAGTATTTTAAAAGTTGATATTTTTAATTTGGTTTCTATAACAATGTTGGGTTTTTTTAGTTTAATTCTGTTAAAGCCACATCTCCTGGTAAGTAATTTTAGTCTCATCAACATAATTAATGACTCAACAGGTTTGGGTAACGTTCCATATCTATTAATCCAGTCTGTGACCAATTCAGTTAATTCATTATTATTAGAACATTCAGTAGCTGATTTGTATGCCTCAAGCTTCTCTTCCCTGTTTAATATCCATGATGCAGGTATAAAAGCATTTATTGGGAGATCAATTTGCGTGTCGCTAACTTCTGGTATTTCTTGCCCACTGATTTCTGAAATAGCCTCATGGAGCATTTCTATGTATAAATCATATCCAATAGCATTAACCTTTCCACTTTGTTCTTCTCCTAATAAACTTCCAACACCTCTTATTTCCATATCTTTCATTGCTAGTTGATATCCACTTCCTAGTTCCGAAAAGTCTTTAATCGCTTTCAATCTTTGTTTTGCAGCGTCATTAATTTTATTTACATTTGGATAAAATAACCAAGCATGTGCCTGTACACCGCTTCTGCCAACTCTTCCTCTAAGTTGATAAAGTTGTGATAGCCCAAATTTATGAGAATCCTCAATAATTATTGTATTTACTCTAGGGATATCTAATCCACTTTCAATTATTGTTGTGCATATCATCAGATCTACTTCTCCGTTATTAAAAGCAATCATTGCATTTTCAAGCTCTGTTTCGTTCATTTGTCCATGAGCTACAATAAATTTTAAGCTTTGAAACATATTTTTTAATTTGTTTACAGCTTGATCAATATCAGAAATTCTTGGAAGAACATAAAATATTTGACCTCCCCTATCAATTTCTTGATTGATCGCGGTTCTTATTACATCCATATCTATTTCAGCTAAATATGTTTTTATTGATCTTCTTGAGGGAGGAGGAGTATTTAGTAAGCTCATTTGCCTCAGTCCAGATAAGCTCATATAAAGAGTTCTTGGAATTGGAGTTGCCGAAAGTGTTAAAACGTCTATATTGGTTTTTAATTTTTTAATTTTCTCTTTTTGCCTTACTCCAAATCGTTGTTCTTCATCGATAACAAGTAGTCCTAAATTTTTTATTTCTATTTCTTTTCCTAAAATCTGGTGAGTTGCTACAACTAAATCAATTTTGTTATTTTTTAATCCTGCATAGATTTCCTTTCTCTCATTAACGGTTTTAAATCTATTTAGTAATGAAACTTTTATTGGGTAAGGTGAAAATCTATTATTAATTGTTCTCCAATGTTGCTGAGCAAGGATTGTCGTAGGTGCTAGTAATATTACCTGCTTACCTGATGTAATAGCTTTGAAAATAGCCCTTACTGCAACTTCTGTTTTACCAAAACCTACATCTCCACAAACTAGCCTATCCATTGGCTTATCGCTTTCCATATCAGATTTTATTTCTTTTACAGCGGTAATTTGATCTGGTGTTGGTTGATAAGGGAATGATTCCTCTAATTCATCTTGCCAAGGACCATCTTCTGGGTATGTATGTCCCTTTAGTTTTTCTCTCTGCGCATAAAGTTTTAAAATATCGACAGCAACTTTTTTAATTTGTTTCTTATTTTTATCTTTTATTCTTTCCCATTCTGTCCCTCCTAATTTATTAATTTTTGGTTTTAATTTTCCGCTTGATCTATATCGGTTAACACTACCGAGTTGATCAGCCGCAACACTTATCTTCCCATCTTGATACTGAATGACTAAATAATCTCTTGAATCTCCAGTTATATTAATTTTTTCTATTTTTAAAAATTTTCCTATTCCATGATTTTTATGAACTATAAAATCACCTGGACTAATCTTATTAACATTTATATTTGAATTAACACTTCTTTTTTTTCTTCTTATGAATACATTATTAAAAAGAGATTGTTGTGAAAATAATTCTTTATCTGTTATGAGGACAACTTTCCATATCGGAAGATAAAAACCCTCGATTTCATAATTATTCTTATTTTTTATAATTAAAGGCGTTGAATTATTAATTGACTTAAATGCTTCATCAATATTATTAGGATTACTTAATAAGTTTGAATTACATTCGTGCTCAAAAAGTAACGTTTTAGTTCTTAATGGTTGTGCTGATAATATCCATACTTTTTCTTTATTTTTTATATTTTTATTTATATCGTTTGATAATTTTCCTATATTTTTAGAGTATGAATTTAATCTTTTATCGTTTAATAAAAACCTGTTATCAATATTATCTTTAGATTCAAATTCATATAATTTTATTAAATTAAAATTACTAAGTGAATTTAATATTATATCAAACTTCAAATGCATATTTGGCTTAGCCCTAAAATTAATATAATTATTTTTAAGGTTTTCATTTAATTCAAACTCACAATTATCAAAATTACTTTCTGAATCTAGATACCAATTATTGGCAAATTTTTTACAATCTTCTAATTCATCAATGACAAGGATAGTTTCCTTATTTATGAAATTTATTATATTTGAGGGCTTTTTTTCTATTATTCCTAAATAACGATCAAGATTATTTTTATTTATATCTTCTGAATTAAAAATACTGTTCTTAGATAAATTATTTAACTTATTTTTTATTAGTAAATCAAATCCAGCCTGTATTATTTCAATATCATCAATACTTTCTAGTGTTTTTTGAGACTGAGGATCATATTCTCTGATTTTCTCAATTACATTATCAAAGAATTCTAACCTTATAGGAAACTCATTATTAACTGGATAAATATCTATTATTTCCCCTCTCCTACTCCAAAAACCTTCTTTAGAAGTTACATTTTCCCTTATATAACCAAGCAAAGTAAGTTTATTTGCTAATTCTTGAATCTCAATTTGAACACCTTTTTGTAACTCTAATATGTTTTCTATTAATAATTTTTTATTTATTAGATGAGGTTGTAGTGATCTCTCTGTTGAAATAACAATATTATGTTGTTCCCTTTCTTTTTTTATTAATTTGGATAAAACAGTTAGCTGAGTAAATTCAATTTCTTTTGATTTATTAATTGATGAGTATGGTAGATGTTCTGTTGGTGGGTAGTATAAAACTGCTTTATTATTTATACTTTCAAAATAACCAATCCACTTATAGGCAATTTCTATATTAGGACAAATTAATAATATATTTTTATCTTCTTTTTTTGCGATGCTATCAATGATTAGTGATTTTGCATATCTACTTGAACCAACAATATTTAATTCGTTATTTGTTGAAATTCTTTTTATTAATTCAGAAGTAATATTTGAGTTTGAAATATAATTAACTAAAGTATTTAAACTCATTTATTGTTATCAATCTTGATTACGCATATCTGCCATATTATATTAGATTTTATATTGTTTGTGAATAATATTTGATGGATTCAGCCGCAATAAATTCTTTTATCCCCACACTAGATGAGGTAGATAGTTGGTATGAAATCATTACACTTTTACCAATATTAATTGCACTAGAATTATTATTATCGGCTGATAATGCTGTCGCACTAGCTTCTCTTACTAAATCCCTCGAAAGTTCGGAATTAAGGTCAAGAGCCTTAAATATTGGTATAACAATATCTTTATTATTTAGAATTATTCTCATAATATTGTCTAATGTTCTTCTCAAGTTTATTTTTATTAGGGTTTTTGCTGGTTTTTATTTAATATATTTATTTTTCTCAAATGTTTTTTTAAATTCTGAAATAGAAATCAATGAAAATGGCGCGGAAAATAAAAATAACTTTAAGTTCTTAAGGGTTGTGGCACTTCTCTCAATTACTGATTTTGCATTCTCCATAGACAGTATCACTACTGCAGTAGCTATCAGCGATCAATACATATTAATAATATTTGGAGCGGTAATTGGCGTATTAGCCTTGAGATTTACATCGGGAATTTTTCTAAAACTTTTGGATATTTTTTCTAGATTAGAAGCAGCCGGTTACGTAGCAATTTTAATTGTTGGGATTAAACTTTTACTAAATACTTTAATTAAAGAATCTATTCTTCCAGACTATTATTTTTATAGTTTGATTATTTTTGCTTTTATCTGGGGATTCTCTAAAAAAGAATCTAAAACTTAATCTGAGAGATATTCACCCACTGATGGCTTTAACTGTTGTATCAATTGCTTTTTCTCAGATGTGTTTTTACCTTCAAGTTTTGCTTCTAACAACATAATCGGATCAGTTTTAGTTGAAATTATTATTCCTTTATTTTCTATGACAGCAAGAATAATACCTGGTTTTGAAAAATTGCTCATAAAACAATATTTTTCCTTATTAATTTCTTCACTACTTAAAACTTTAATTTTAATTATTTTTAGATTCTTACCTCTGAAAGTTGTATTTGCTCGTGGGTATAACGCTTTTATTTTTCGAGAAATTTTAATTGCATCATTGCCCCAATCCACTTTATAGTCTGATTTTTCAATCATTCTTGCGTATGTAATTTCTCTTCCAAAGGTATTTTGTTTTGTTAATTGAGAATTAGTATGTTTATTAATATTTTCTTCGATTAAAGATGTAGCATTTAAAAATAATTTTGCTGATAATATACTAAGTTTTTCCTTAAGTGTATTTAAATTATCGTTATTATCGATTTTAATTTTTTTCTCCAACAATAAGTCTCCAGTATCTAGTCCCTCATTCATTTTCATAATTCCTACTCCAGTAAATTCATCGCCATTCATTAGGGACCATTGGATTGGGGCGGCACCACGCCATCTTGGAAGTAATGAAGCATGTGCGTTCCAACATCCAAATTTTGGTATTTCTAATATCTCTTTGGGTAAAATTTTCCCATAAGCTATAACAATAAATAAATCACAATATAGTGATTTAAGTTCATTTATAAAATGTATATTTTCCCTTATTTTTTCTGGAGTATAAGTTTTTATCGATTTTTTCTCGGCAAAGCTTTTAACAGGAGAAGATATTAATTTATTTCCTCTAGATCTTTTCTTGTCCGGTTGGCTAACTACTGCAATTACCTCATGTTTAGATTTAATAAAAATATCAAGGCTCGCAATTGAATATTCAGGTGTGCCCCAGAATATAATTCTCACGCGTCACCAGTTATTGATAATTCATCTACCCATATATGTGGAGAAATCCCACTAGTTGTTACCTCTTCGTTTGATTCAATATTTACTATGTTTTTTAAAAGATATTTTATATCCCCTGCGACTGTTGCAGATTCTATAGAGATTTTTTCACCGTTTTTATAAAGCCATCCATCAAATGGAAGAGAGAATGAACCTTGACTTGCTCTGACACCTGCGTGGATTGCATTTAGTTCTTCAATATAAACAAATTCTCCCTCATAAGTAGAATGATCTAATGATGTTTTGAGATCATAATTTTCCTTTGATTTCTCAACTACTATCCAATCAGGAGATACTGAGACTTTTGATCCTAGTCCAGCATGGCCAGTAGGTATAGTTTTAAATATTCTTGCAGTTGATTCAGAATGTATAAAATTTTCAATTTTCCCTTTATTAATTATGCATAATCTTTTCGTAGGCGTTCCTTCTCCATCAAATGGCGATGAAGAAATATTTTTTTCGTGAAGACCATCATCATAAATATTAAGTGCTTCTGTAGATAGCTGCTCTCCAATAGAATTTTTATTAGATAAGCTCACTCCATCTAAAATGCTTCTAGCATTAAACATTGAGCTAAAGGCATTAATGATCGTTAAAAAAGAATCTGGGGAAAAACATATTAAATATTTGTTAGTTTTAATGGATGAATAATTTAAATGAGAAACTGTTTTATTCGAAGCATCTTTAATACAGGACTCTATGTCTATATCATCGACTCCATATCCAAGTTTTACGGAACCTGAGCTACGAGGTTTCTTTTCTTTCTCTTCCGCTCTTGCATATAAATAGAGTGCAGCTTGACTTTTCGAATAACTTCGAAAGGCACCATCACTATTAGCATAAACTCTCTCATAAAAACTTTCAGATAGACCATTATATGGAACAGATTTGATGGATTCATGACTATCTAATAGTTTTACTTCTGCTTCTCTTAAAAGAGTAAGTAATTTTTTAATTCCAGCAGGATATCTTTTCTTTACGTCTTTAACATTAATAGGATCTTTTGATAGTGGTGAAAATTCTGTACTTTCATTCTTGTTGCCAAAATCAGAAGCAATATTTGCTTGATTTAGAGCCTTTTTAATTCCAGATTCACTTAAATCACTTGTTGTAGTAATACCAACTAAATTAGATTCGTTCCAAACTCTTAATGTTAAAATTTGTTTTTGTGATGCCTTAAGTTGTTTAGCCTCGCCCTTATCAACTTGCACAGAATAATCATTAGAAAGGCTTGCTCCATAATCCCATTTTTTAAGATTTAGGGAATCTGCAGCTTTTGAGATTTGAGTTGTAATTTTTCTTGAATTCATATCCTACCTTCCACCCACAGTAATTGAATCAACCTTAATATGAGGTTGACCAACAGTTACGTTGACACTTCCACTAATAGATCCACAGAATCCAGGGGCTAATTCAAGGTCATTTCCGCACATTGATATTTTTGGCATAACTTCTTTAGCCTCACCAATCAAAGTTGCGCCCTTTACTGGGCTAGTTAATTTTCCATTTTTAATTAGATATCCTTCTTCTACCGCAAAATTAAATTGTCCTGTAGCACCTACACTGCCTCCACCCATAGATTTGCAGTAAAGGCCATCACTAATACTATTTATTAAATCTTCTTTGGAGTACTCACCTTTAGCTATATAAGTATTTCTCATTCTTGAAGCTGCTGCAAATGAATAATTTTGCCTTCTTCCACTCCCTGTTCTTTTATGGCCAGTTCGTAATTCACCTGCCCTATCAGATATGAATTTTTTTAAAATCCCTTCTTTTATAAGCACTGATTTCTCCGGTTCCATACCTTCATCATCTACTGATAATGAACCAAAGGATCCTTCTGATATCCCTTCATCAATTGCTGTCACAGATTCATGAGCAATTTTTTCATTTAATTTATTATGAAAGGGTGTTGTACCTCTTTCAATTTGTGTAGTTTCAAGCAAATGTCCACAAGCTTCATGAAATATAACTCCACCAAATTTATTAGCTAATACAACAGGCATTTGTCCAGCCTCAACGTAATCGGCATACAACATGTTCATTGAACTTTCAATCACATCATTTGCTGCTTTTTCATGATCCCAGTATCTAAATTCATTAGGCATTCCTGATGATCCGAACCTTCTACTTCCATTAGACCTGTATTGGGCATCACTAGCAATTACGTTAAGGCCAACTGTTTGATGCAACCTAATATCGGAGGCATAGGTTCCATCACTAGAGGCGATAATTACTTCTTGAAGATTTCTAGAATAACTTCCTTTTCTAGTTATTATTTTGTTATTTTTTTTAAGAGAATTAGTGCTAACTAATAGTTTTTCACTGATTTCATGAATTGATGGAACTTCATCAATCCACGTTTTCTTGGATAAAGTATAGTCCTTATGTTCATTTAGACCGTTAAACACCTCCCTATTATTTTTGTCAGTTATGTCTAGCATCTCAATAGCTTGAGATAATGCTCTCATCAAGCCATGTTTTGATAATTCATTAGTACTTACAAATCCATCCCTTTTGTCTTTGAAGATTCTAATCCCAGCACCTCTTCCAAATGATGGACTTACACTTGTAATGTGATCCTCTTCAGCAAGCACCCCTGCGTTGTCATTATTTTCTAAAAAAATTTCTACAAAATCAGCTCCAAGTCCCATCCCATAGAAAATTATTTCTTCTAATAAATCTTTGTTGCAACTACCGAATTCGATTTTATTTGATTTGATTTTTGAGGAAAGCATATTAATCTATAAATTCACTCTGTGTAAAAGATTATCTAATCGAAGGTTGAAAATCTTTACTATTTAGAGGTTTTAATAAGTATAGTCTTAATAGCTGATAACCGTTTGATAGATAGGTAGGTAATTTCTTTAAAGTTTTAGATACTTTATTTGTATCGCTGTTCTCAATATCAGAAAGGAGCTTATTATTTTCAACTATTTTATCTAATCTTCCATAAAAAGATTCATCATATACGTCAAGTACTACAGGGAAAATTCTTGCAGAAGTCTCATTTGTTTTATTTATAACATACTGATCGTAATCTCTAGCATCTAACCCTAATGAACTGTAGAAATCTTTTTTGATACCTAGATCCCTTGCATACATAGTTGCAAATACAGCGAGAAGAAAAAACCTCGACCATAATTTAGATGTCAATGGAAGATTGTTCAAAAAGTATCTAAATCTATGAAAATAGTCAAAAAGTGGATGTGTAAAGGTAGAGCCTCCAATGGTTATTTTTTTACTTAAAGATTTGACAGTACGAGGTTGTGCTTTCATTAGTGCGTCAAAGAAATCTCCATGTCTATTTTCATCTTGACACCAATTTTCAAAATAATTAAATAGTGGAAAAATCTTGCTGTCTGGATTCTTTTCAAGATGTCTATAAATTGCGATGTATCTCCAATATCCTATTTTTTCAGATAAATAAGTTGCGTAAAAAATACTTCTTGGTGGGAAATAGGTGTAATCCTTATTGGCGGTCAAAAAACCTAAATCTAATTGTAATCCGAAGTCACTCATTGATTTATTCAAGAAACCTGCGTGTCTGGCTTCGTCTCTGGCCATATGAGCAAAACATTCAGCAAGAAGAGGGTTTTTGTCTTTAATTCTCCTACTAAGCTCTTTATAAAGCAAAAAACCTGAAAATTCTGAAGTACAACTTCCTTCAAGAAAATCAACAAAAAGTTCTCTTGTCTCGGGATCTAGTTTTTCTGCAGCTCCCTCAAATTCGCTATTTCTTACAAAATGATGCCTATTATAGTCTTTTCTAAATTCTTCACATATAGCTTCCAATTCTTCCTCATTAATTGATAAATCCATATTCTCCATCGCCTCAAAGTCTGTTGTATAGAATCTTGGAGACAAAATTGTTTCCTTTGCAGGGATCTTTCCATTATTTACTTCTTTTTTATTTTTAGATTCAATAGTTGATTGAGACATCTTTTGTTTGACTTGTTAATACTATTATTTACCATGATTTGTGTTTTCGAGGAAAAAGTTAACTTGGTGTTATTGTTTTTTTAATTAACTCCTATTAGTTTTTGTCCATTTAATCTCTGCAGTATTCTTGAAATAATTAATTTAAGGGTTATTCTTTTTTCGTCAATAAGGAATGATTCAATAATGCTAGGTTGTTGATCTGGTTTGGATAAAGAAATACTTTTTAGTGAAGTTATGTCCTCGTTCTCAAAAGATAGCCAAAAGCTGCATGTATTTTTAATTTCACAATTGATTACCCAGCATTTATCTCCAGCAATGGGTCTATTGGTGTTTTTGAGATTAATATTGGTTATTTCAAATCCCCTAAGATTAATTTCTTGTACTAAAGCAGGAATTAAATGATTATTAATAAATTCCTGGAATGGCTTTTTCTCTAGAGGAATTTCTTTTTTTGGCTTATCAACAGTTTTAACTGTTGGTTCAGTATCAGCTTTTTTTTCAATATTAGAAAGAGGATCATTTGCTAAATTATTGCCTTCTTTATCTAAATTAATTTTTTTTACTTCATTATTTGTTTTTTCTGCTTTAACTTCATTTATTTCTTTTGTAATTGAATTATTAGTACTACTAGATTTATCATTACTAATTTCTTTTTTTTGATCTAAATTTTCTTCCATAAAAAATTACCATTTTTTTTTATTATAAATAAAAAAAACATTTTTAAAAATTTTATTATCTAGTTTTCTACCATTCATTATCATCTTTATCCCAGTCGTCTTTGTCGTAAGAATTATTTGAATAATTTTGATCTTTATCCAAATTATTCCCTTCGTTATTTTTAACTACTCTGTAATTAACAGATATAGTTGGTTGAGCGTCCCTAATGTCCCTTTGTGGCGGCATTTCAACATTAGTTTTCATCTCTTCTTCATAATCTAAAGGTGTATAATTTTCTTCTATATTTTCGTGATTATTTTTTTTACAGTTAGTAATTGAATTACTCAAAATGGTACTTATAATTAAACCAGAAAAAAATGAAATACTTATTAACTTTCCTATACTTACTTCTTGAAAAGTCCATTTGAAATATCTAAATGAAGACTTCTGATTATTATTTACGTATAATAAAATTTGGATAATTATTATTAAAAAAAAAGAAATTATTAAATATTTTTTTTTAGAGTTCATACTACTAAGGACATTTTCATCTTTTGATTATATTATTGTTCATTATAAACTTTTAATTTTTAATTTATACTAATTCCAAATCGATTTGATATTTTAAAATGTCAACCTTAATAATTTTTACTTCTGTTTGATCTCCCACTTTATAAGATTTTTTTGATTTTCTTCCAATCAATAAATTCTGTCTTGATCTATATTCATACCAGTCATTATTAAGAGTGCTTACATGTACAAGACCTTCTACATTTAGTTCTGATATCTCAACAAAAAAACCATAACTTTGCACTGATAATATTAGCCCACTATATTTATTACCTAACGTTTTTTCTGCCTCTCTTACTTTTTTTATACTGATCATGTTGGATTTATATTGACTCCCTTTCTTTTTATATTCGTTAATTTTATCTATAACAAAGTTATTAAATAACATATCTATATTCTTTGAAATTGTTGGATTAAATATATACAAATTGACTAATTTAGATGCATTACTCTCAATTATATTTGTTT
Organism: Prochlorococcus sp. AG-402-K21; assembly: GCA_003216775.1. Lineage (GTDB taxonomy): Bacteria > Cyanobacteriota > Cyanobacteriia > PCC-6307 > Cyanobiaceae > Prochlorococcus_A. Next base: position 160,191 of record QCII01000001.1, on the reverse strand, counting down.
CTTCAATATTATTTTTCTTTGATTTCTTCCCATTAATTAACATGTTAAAAAGACAATATTGATTCATAAGATTGGTAAAGTCATAACCCGGCATTGTCCATGGAGATATAAATGTTTTTTCTAATTGATCATTATCTGAATCTTGAGGAATTAAAATAACTTCATTTTCTTTAAATTCATTAATTAAAAGTTTATGTAAGATTCTTTTTTTATTATCATCATTACATAACTTAATTATTTGACTAAATGTCAAATTGCCATCTTCATTTAGCTCAATATCATTTTCTATAAATTCTGAATATTTGATAATTTCATTTGCGTTTATATAATCTAATCCATTTAAGTTGTATCCTACACTCTTTATACTTAATTGATTTGAATGTTTAAACCATAGTAAATTGCCTTCGTGTATTATTGAAGATAGATAAGTTTGGCAATCTTCTTTTTTTAAAGGTTCAAAATATCCTTTTGAATATTCAGCTGGGTTGTGAATAAAAAATTCATCTAAGGATTCTATTTTATTAACTGGTGCAGGGATTTCTACCTTACCTTCCAAAAGATGCCTTTGTCTGAATGAAGTTGAAATTTCAAGTATTTTATCTAAATCCTCGATATATTCTTTTATAGGTTTTAATATGCGTGAGGTTATTCTGGTTTTACTTTTTCTTGATAAAAGTGCATCAGTATGGTCACTTCCAACAATTAAAGAGCATTTAACCAAAGTAAGATGAAATGACCATGATGTTATTTCATTATCGCTATTTAAATATATGCAGAGGCTTATTGCTTCATTTTTTTCACCTAATTTGAATTCAGAAGCATTTCTTATTGCTTCTCCAAGGTAGTTTTGCCAATCTTGTAGTAATGGTAATGCTTCAAAGGCAGTAAAGAATATTTCCAATGATTTTTTACTGTTTAGCTCTACTCTTTCTGCAAGATTATTTGTATGTAACCATAATTTAGTACTTTTATCTTCTCCCTTTTCTACTTGAATCATTGGGAGCATTGGAGAATTATCAGAATTCCAGCTTTTGAACAAATAAGAGTTTTTATCTGATAAGTCTATTCTTTCCCTTTTTTCAATCCTCTTCGATTCAATAAGATTATTATTGCCTAACTTGAGTATATTGCTTTTAGATAAAACAAAATCTGTATCTAATTCCTCATTATTATTCAGCTTAAGTTCTTGTACCACATGACCTAATCCTTCTTCTTGAGCAATGGGAAATCTATCAATCTCAACCTTAACTATATTTTTATTCTCTGGTTTGTATGTGTATTTTTTATCCTCTTTAGGAAGTTTTATTTTGGAAAGAATCCTATCATCGATAGGAATGGCATATACATCATCGTTTATTAATTCAATTTTAGAAAGAAGTATCTGATTTGACCTTTCAAGAATACAATCAACAATCCCCTCGGGTGATCTTCTTCTGTATCCTTCTTTTATTATTCTCACTAAAACTTTATCACCATTCCATGCATAATTAAGTAAATTTTCTTTAATGTAGATATCTTCTTTATTTTTTTCTCTTACTGCAAAACAATAACCTTTGCTGCTGCATCTTATTTTGGCGACAATATGATTGCCATCATTTGTGCAAGTATATTCATTATTTGCATTTTTATTTATAATTTCAAGTTTTTCAAGTGCTCTTAAAGCGATATCTAATTTTTCTTTATCAGATTTCTTTGTTATTTTTAATGATCTACATAATTTTTTATATTCTAACCCCTCTGACTGATTCAAATTATCAATTATTGAAGATGTCGTGAACATGATATAGATGAAAATTATAAATTAAGTAGTTTATTTATATTCCATTATTACACCTTTTATCCAAGCTTAAAACTATTTTTTTTCTTTGTCTTCGTTTTCTTCTTTGTCGGTGGAGAGTGAGTTTATAAAAAGCCTTATACCAATAATAAAAAATGTTATGGATGCTATTGATTTAAGAACAACTTCGGGTAGAAAACTTGAGATTGAACCACCAGTCAAGGCTCCGAGTAAACTTGCAAAAACAAGTGCAGAAGAAGATCCTAAAAAAACAGCTAAGGGTTTATTTGATGTACCGCTTATTGTTAAAGTCGCTAATTGGGTCTTGTCACCTAATTCAGCTATAAAAACAGTTAAAAATGTTGAAATCAATAAACTTAAAATCATTATAAATAATTTTTGAAAGTATCATAGGCTAAAACTACGCTGATAATTATCATTAAAGCACCAGTAAATAGTGCAAATTTGCTTGGGGATATTTTTTTTGATAACCATTTACCTATAAGAACTCCTACAACACTAGAGCTTATTAAAGCTAGGGAACTACCAAGAAAAACAATTATTGGCTTCCCCGATTCGGCAGAAAGCATCAGAGTAGCAATTTGCGTCTTATCCCCAAGTTCAGCAATAAAAATTGTTGTAAAAGTTGTAATGAATATAGATAAGAAACTTTTTTCTATAGTCTTCTCTTTTTTTTCTAATTTACTAGTCATTTACCTAAAACTGCCTTTTTAAAACTCTTCATCTCTTTACTTTTGTACCCATAATTTGATGAAATATGCTGTTTGCAGCAATCTATAAGAAATTTATCACCAGATCTCAAATATCCTTTAAAAGCAGTTGAAAATTCACTAACCCGGCAAAAATGAGGTCTACTTTCGTAAATTAAGCATTTTTTATTTTTTCTATCTAGATTTTTACACCAACCATCTTTAGATGTCATTGAGTTTATTAAATCTAAATCTTCATTGCTAAGTTTGTCTGTTAAATCACTTCTCTCTTTCATATTGAATTTACAACAAGCTCCACAATTTTCTATGCATGTCCATGATTTCATAATTTAATTCAATCTTGTAACGTATTAGTACAGTTCTATCTTTTATTTGTAAAAATAGTATCACAAAACATATTCATTAATCATGGCAACACTTATTCCTTTAGCTGTAGTTGCGCTAGCAGGTCCAGCAATAATTGCTTTAGTTTTTTATCGTAAATAAGAAAATCTCCCTGGTGACTTATCTCGAGGGTGTTTATTGGGATTTAGATGGCACTATTGCAAATACAGAATTAGAGGCTCATCTGCCTGCTTTTAATAATGCATTTAATGATCTTGCTATCGATTGGAATTGGGACACTTATAAATACATTCAACTTTTGAGAATAAATGGAGGCAAGAATAGAATTGCTCATTATTCAAAAATAAATAATGATCACTTTACAGATGATTTAATTTGTAAAATTCATGAGAAAAAGCAGTTTCATTATTTAAGATTAATTAAAAAAAAATCCGTTAACCTTAAAACTGGAGTTTTTAGATTAATAAATGAATTACATGGAAAGAATGTAAGACAGTTTATTGTCACTTCAAGTTCAAGAAATCAAGTAGATTTACTTATTAAATATTTATTTAATGGATTCAATCCATTTGAGTTCATTATTTCAAGTGAGGATGTTGAATTTAAAAAACCACATCCATTACCATATTTAAAGGCAGTTCAATTAAGTGGTATAAAAAAAAATAATTCAATAGTATTTGAAGACTCCAATCCAGGTTTGAAATCTTCCTTAGCAGCTAACTTACCTACAATTTTTGTTCCTTCTAACATCCCAATAGTTATTGAAGAAAATATTAAGTTACATTGTATCCTGGACAGTTTAGGTGATGAAAACAATATGGCAAATGTAATTAAAGGTCCTAAACTAAAACAATCATATGTTGATCACAGCTTTCTAAGTGATTATTTAATGACCGTTAGCAATGCAAAAGACTAATTTCTTAAGGATTACCTATCAAATAAATAATTTATTTTTTGGTTTTTTAAGTGATACTTGGAAGTCAAAATCTATTGGTTTAATTTCTGTTTTGACAGGTTATTTTTTGTTTGCAAATTTTGCTACAAAATTTATATCTGAGGGTAAAAATGAGTTAATTATGGTTCCAATAATAATTGTGCTTGTTGAAATTATCATAAGAATTAAGCCCTCATCAAGTTCAAGATTTTATGATCTATGGTCGGTAGTTGATAAATTAAGAATCGGTGCAATTTATGCGATTATACTTGAGGCATTTAAATTAGGATCTTAAAAGCTACTCTTCTTCTTCTTCAATAGGGTAAACGAATCCTTGAGCTTTACCAGTTAAAACTGATTTACCTAAAGATATAGCCTTTTGAGCTGCTAATGCTGCTTTCCCTTTCCAGACAGCGTGCCTATGGTTTCTTTTGCTCTTGGATTTTTTCTTCTTTGGTACAGCCATTCTGTTTCTACGTTTTCTTATAATAATATAACCTTTAGGTGGTTATCTCCAAAACTTTTGAGTATATTTTGTATATATACCTCAATTTTATAAATAAGCATATATGCTTTATTAGTAACTTATAAGGATTAGTGTTTAGATCAAAATTCACATATTCAAATTCTAAATCAAGTTATTCGGATCTTTTAGAAGATATAGAGTCGGGAATCATAGAATCAATATTTTTCTATCCTAGGCAGAGAGAAATTGATGTCCTTTATAAAAATGGCGAAAAAATTAAAATTCCTATTCTTTACAACGATCAATTAATCCTTGAAAAGGCTTCTGAATACAAAGTGGAACTTAGTGTTAATAATAGTAGAAAAGAAGCTTCAGCCGCTAATTCGTTTGCTTCAATCAGTCTATTCCTGATTTTTATAATTGCTATAGTCTTAATCTTGAGGAGCACATCAAAATTAGCTTCTAGAGCCTTTGGCTTTTCCAAAAATCAACCTAAATTTGTAACCATTGATGATGTAGAGACAAGATTCGATGATGTAGCAGGTGTCCCTGAAGCTGCTGAGGAATTAAAAGAGGTAATAACTTTTTTAAAAGAACCAAAAAAATTTGAAAATCTTGGAGCAAAAGTTCCTAAAGGAGTTCTTTTAATTGGTCCTCCTGGAACAGGTAAAACATTACTGGCTAAAGCAATTGCCGGCGAATCAGGGGTTCCTTTTCTTTCAATAGCTGCATCCGAGTTCGTAGAACTTTTTGTTGGCGTTGGAGCAAGTAGAGTTAGAGATCTATTCTCTAAGGCTAAGGAAAAAGCTCCTTGTATAATTTTTATTGATGAAATTGACTCAATTGGTAGGCAAAGAGGCTCTGGGATAGGAGGTGGAAATGATGAAAGAGAGCAAACCCTTAATCAGCTTCTTACTGAATTAGATGGCTTTGCTGATAATTCAGGGGTCATTGTTCTAGCAGCAACAAATAGACCAGATATTTTGGACACTGCATTATTAAGACCAGGAAGATTTGATAGAAAAATAGAAGTAATGCTTCCAGATTTAGTTGGAAGAAAGAAAATTCTTTCAGTTCATTCTCTTTCTAAGCCACTTTCAAGCAAAGTTGATTTAGGATATTGGGCTTCAAGAACCATTGGATTCTCGGGAGCAGATCTTGCAAATTTAATGAACGAGAGTGCTATTCACTGTGTAAGAGATAAATCTAAATCCATTAGTGATCTTCATATAGAAAATGCTCTAGATAAAATTACTATTGGGCTAAGAAGCTCTTTGATAACTTCTCCTAATATGAAAAAAATTATTGCATACAACGAAGTAGGAAGAGCAATTGTATCTGCCGTGAGAAATGGAATTGAATCAGTTGATAAAATTACAATTTTACCTAGATCAGGATCTTTAGGAGGTTATACAAAAATATGCCCAGATGAAGATGTAATTTCTAGCGGATTGATTTCAAAAAAATTATTATTTACAAAAATTGAAATTGCTCTTGCAGGAAGAGCTGCAGAAACATTAGTTTTTGGCGAAAATGAAATTACACAATGCTCCATAAACGATATTTCTTATGCGACAAAAATAGTAAGAGAAATGGTTACAAAATATGGATTTTCAATTATTGGTCCAATTTCAATGGAATCTGATAATAATGAAATGTTTTTGGGAGATGGATTATTTAGAAGAAAGCCACTCATAGCAGAAAATACCAGTTCTAGAATTGATAATGAAATCATAAAAATTTCTAAAATCTCATTAAATAATTCAATAGAAATATTAAACAAAAATAGAGGGTTACTTGATAAATTAGTTGATATACTTTTAAACCTAGAAACTATAGATAAACAAGTATTTAAATTAACAAGTTCAAAATTGTTGAAAGTTTGATTAAATTGTTTTAATTTAAATAAAAAATAAATATTATTCTTGATAATTAAAAAACGATCAACAAGTTTATTACTTACACTTACATTTTTGATTATTCTTCCATTTGTTCAAAAACAATGGTTTAATTTGTACTTATTCAATATTAAAAATATTTCTTTTTATTCAATTCTTTACTATTTGAGCGGTACTATATGCCCATCTTTGATATGTTTAAACTCTTTAAATAACTTTACATATTATAAATTTAATAAGAATAAATTTTTAAGTAAAAAACAAATTAAAGGGAAATTTTTATTATTCTTAGTAGCATTAAATTTGATATTTCTCTCTTATTTAACAATTGATTATATATATATAAATCTTGATTTCTTAACTAATTTATTTATCGAAGGATTTAATTTGCAACAACCTGATATTTTTCAGTTTTGGTTGTTTACACTTTTAATTTCTATTTTTTTAATTTTCAAGAAATCTATGGTTTTATTTAAAAAATTAATATTAGGAAATTTTATTTTGATTTCTTTTTACATTTGGTATCTTCAAGTTAATAATTTTAATGTTGGTGATCATTTTCATATTTATAGATATTTTGGTTTAAATAATTTAAATTTAATTAATGTTTCTATCCTAGTTGCTGTTGAAATTACATATTTTACGTGGTCTTTTCTATCTTATAAAACTAATTTAAGTGATTGGGCTGTTCAAATACCCAATAAAGGGGATGCCAACCCCTTTTTGAATATATCTATATTTTATTTTTTTATAATTATTTACTACTCAATACTCACTTAAAAGTTACTAATACTTTTATAGCGCAGAAAAATATTCCTTACTACCCTTGGGGTCCTCTAACATTGTTTTCTCACCGGGAGTCCAGTTTGCCGGGCATACTTCATCTGGGTTTGCAGCAACGTATTGATAACCTTGAAGGATTCTTAATGTTTCATCAACATTTCTGCCTACAGGAGCCTTGTTAACAGTCATATGCATAACTATTCCTTCAGGATTGATGAGAAATAAACCTCTATCCGCCTCTCCATCATCATTAAGAACATTGTATGCTTGGCAAATTTCTCTTTTTAGGTCAGAAATTAATGGGTAGTTAATATCACCTATTCCACCTTCATTTCTTGGTGTTTGTATCCAAGCTAAATGGCAGTGTTTGCTATCCACTGATACGCCAAGTATTTCCGTATTAAGTGATGAGAAATCTTGATATCTATCACTAAATGCAGTGATTTCAGTTGGACATACAAATGTAAAGTCCAATGGGTAAAAGAATAGAACAACCCATTTACCTCTTAGACCTGAAAGTGTAATCTCCTTAAACTCTTGATCATATACTGCTGTAGCACTAAAATCTGGTGCTTCTTGGCCAACTCTTAAGCTCATGAAAAAATTCGTCCTTATTTAAATTATGTATGGTCTAATTGACCGTAGTAGATATTATAATTTTATTGATAATAAATTAGCAAGTTTTTTTTTAATTCAATGAAATGGCATTATTCTTTTACTAGGAAGTTTACAATTTTGAATCATAATAAACTTCTAAAAAATCTCAAAAAGGAGCTAATCAAATATCCCATTAACAGGCTTGATAATAAAAATTCAAATTAAAAGAAATTTTTTTTTATTTAAGATTCCTTTAAATTCAATTATCTATAATTAGAATTAATCTTTTTAGTAATTTTAATTATGGCTAAATATATTGAAAGACTAAAAGATAAAATTAAAATAAAAAAGTTTGACTCTAATCAGCCAATTGGAGCTTGGATTTTCGTTTTAATATTAAATATTGTAGGATTTGCAGGTTATTTTTACTTAAAGATGAATCATATTCAACTAGGTAGTTAATAACTTACCTTATTTCCTTTTTAATTGAACGGCAAAAATTTTTTAGTCTTTCATTGCTCGTTAAGTCAGGTAAAGTCCATATTGATTCTTTTTCAGGTATTGGATCCTTACTCCATTCTTTGAACTCTTCCATTATCGAATTATTATCCAAACTCGAAATAACCTTTTTTCGTTTTTTTAGATATTTTCTGATTTCTGTTAGATTTGTTTCTATATATTCTCTCATGAAAAGTAATTAATCTAATAATAATTTATCATCTAGCTTGGACTACTAAATGGAAAGATTTATTAGACGTTTTGTACTGCTTGAAAAAGTCCGAATGAATAACCACCTATTAGGATCCAGCCAAGAACACTTGATATAATTGTAGATCTTCTGTTATGTCTCCTAATAGCTGATTCAATCATCTCATTAACTTCTTCTTTATTTAGAAATTCTTTGGTAGAACTTTTTTTCATTTTTTTTTTTTTTACAATAAACGAATTTATAAGAAAGTGAGGTTCAGGTTTTGTAAATTATATTTAAGGTTTTACATTTGTGTAACATACAAATGTTTTTTATTTCTATTAAAAGACTTAGCCTTGAAATTTAAATTTTTAATATAGACTAAATTTATCTTATCAATGTATTTTTTTGAACTTCAATAATGGATATTAATGATAAATCTGTTCTTGAAATGCTTAATAAACTTATAGCTATTGACAGGCTAAATAAAAGTCAAATACTTCAAATGGTTGATTTAGTCTCTCTATCGAATGATATTAATGATTTAAAAGATAATTTAAAATGGGAAAGTTCTAATCCTTATCATTAAGTCCCATATATTATCTAAAGCTATGTTTATAGTTATTCTAAATATAGTGATTTTTAAGAAGTTTAATAATAATTATTTAAATTAATTGCAAGTACAAAATATTTTTCTGTAGATAAAATTGAACTCTAAATTATATATTAAAATTGCATTCGTCTATCATTTTAAAAAGGGTTACCTTGTGTGATATTTCATCTCGATTTATTAGATTTAATGATGTTTTCTTGTCTTTGTTGAATGTTTTAACAAGTATTGTAACAGTTGTAATTATTATTATAGTTAATAGTAAATCCCCCACAGTTATTCCCCTCTCCTTTAGATTCATAATAAATTTATTATTTTCTTTAATATAGCTACTTTTAATAAAAAATATATAATTTTTACAAAGTTGCAAAATAAAATATATTAAGGAAATATAAATAAAATATAAAAAAAATAGAACTAAAGGCTGTTAAATCATATAAAAATAATAGTTAAATTTATTTAATGGATATCAAAAAAAAGATTGTGAGTTCTAAAACTCCTTATTTTTACTCTAATGAGATGATTATTACAAAGACATCTCTTAACGAAAATCAACTTAAATATATATATCAAAAACAATTAATTTCAGATCTAGATAATAAGCACAAGGAATGGTCAAAATTTGTTGGCAGCTAGTTTAATATTTTTCATTAATTATATTTAAGAGCTTAGTCCTTTTATTTGTATTCTCCTCTTCCCAAATAAGTGTTACTTCATCATTAATAATGGGCTTTGCTTTATATGCTAAGTACCAGAGAAATAATCCTACAGGCAATATTAAAACATGCATAACATAAATTAGTTGACTTAAATCAAATATAGTGCAACACTAATAATATGCAAGTGTGACACTAAAATTTAATTATTATGCCCTCTCAGAGAAAAAGAATTGGGTTTTTACCGAGTGAAGAAGTTCATGTCATTATTGAGAAACTATGTAAAACTAATAAATATAGTCAGTCAAAAATTACAGGTCTGTTAGTTGAGGAGGCATTAAGGGCTAGGGGAGCATTAAGCGAATCTTTTTCAAATAAAACTAGACTAATGAATGATCTTATAAATGATTCATTTGAAAAAGTATCAATATCATTTAATAATAAATCATCATGTAATAGTGATATTTATAAAGTAAATAAAAAATCATTTTCCGATGACATCAAAATGATGCATGAATTTATTGAGTTTAAGCATTTCAAAAAAGTCATGAAAGAAAATGATAATATTATCTAATGAATGGTGTCACACTTATTATGTTTTATCTATTACTTGTCCTTAGCCGTAAAGAAGTTAAACATAAATATTTATGAAAGCATTTCTGAAAGCATTTCTGAATTAATAATAATAATGGACCTAATATTAATAAAATATTTAAAGTTAAGCGGACTATATCCTCGTGGAGAAATGAACCTAGCCCGCATTAAAAAAATAGCAATAAAAACATATTAATACCATAAACATTTATCTTAACTTCGATATTAAATTTAGAAATTACATCTTTTTTTATGGAAGTACCTAATTAGATGACACGCAAGATCAAATATGTCATCTTCTTGAAAATTTGCAGTATAGAGAAACTTAAAAATAATGATATTCGTATTTTGCAAAATAAAATGAGTAGACAATATGGAGGGAAAGTATTTAAAACTATTCCTCTTAAACTCTCTTATATCAATTAATTTGAAAATGTCTCGAGCGTGACTTGAACACGCGACCTGCGGGCTATGAATCCGCCGCTCTAACCAGCTGAGCTACCGAGACATGAGAATATTGTAAGACATAGTTAGTACATTAATTGCCATTTTGAAAATTAATTTGTTTATGAGCCTCATATATAGCAATACCACATGCCACTGAAAGATTTAAACTTCTAACCCCTTTCTTATCATTAATTCCGGTTTGTAAATTTGGCATAAATATTGATATTAAAAAGTCGCTTTTATCAATAACGTAATCTGGAAGTCCTGAGTCTTCTCTCCCAAAAAGCAATACATCTTTTTTTTGAAACTTAAAATCCTTTAGATATGAACCATTTTTTTTACTAAAAGAGATTATCCTTTTTGTTAATTTTGACTCTGAAAATTTGTTAAAATTTCCATACCTATTGATAGTAACTAAAGGCCAATAGTCTAATCCTGCTCTTTTTAGATATTTATCCTCTAGTTTAAAACCTAATGGCTCTATTAGATTTAAAGGAATGTCAAATGCAGCACAAGATCTGGCAATATTGCCAGTATTTTGAGGTATTCTTGGTTCAAAAAGAGCAATTTCCAATTTTAAGTAGGTATTTCTAAACTTATTTCATCTATTTTGATTGCTCTGCCATTTATTGCAAGCCAATTATCTTTGGATATTCTGGTTATTCTCTTTTGTATCTCGCCAATTCTTTCAATATAATTATTTCCAATTTTATATTCTGATACCAAACCCCAGCCTACTTGCTCACCAACAATTAACGTTAAGCTATTTCTTTTCTTTAAAAGACTTATTAGTGAATGGACTTTTCGTAACCATTCCTTATTATCTTTATCTATACTCTCCATAACAAATCCACCTATCGAATCAATTAATAATGGGCCTTCTTCCTTGTTTAATGTATTTAATAAATCTGTTGTCTCTATAGTTTTCCAATCTCTAGGCCTTCTTTTTTGATGTAAATTAATTTTTTCTTGCCAATCTTTATCTTCTTTATCGTTTTCTGATAAAGCAATATATGATAAATTTTTTATTTTCTTTGCTAAGTGTTCTGCAAATTCACTTTTACCACTCTTTGTTCCTCCTGTAATAAAAATAATATCTGATGAATCTTCACTAATTATTGAACCTTTAGAATTCATAAATTCTCTTTTATTTAGAGAAGTACCACCATGTTGCTAAAGGAATAATAGTAGCAGCAATTAACAAACCAATAACTATATAAGTAGCAGTTGAACTTTCAGTATCACTCGATCTCATGACATTAAAATTTGGATCAACTACGGGGTTATCAATAGATGAAGGCTGACTTTTTTCATAATTTATAACAATCTTTTGTTGTGTATCCAAAAATAGTTGATTTATATTACTGACGCCCTCTGCGTATGTAGTGGAAGGAATGAGAATATATATTAAGCCAGTTATGAAAAAAGAAAAAAGATATTTATTTATTTTTAGATTCATTTTTAATTGTTTTGATTAATTATATATTAAAAATGATATGTTTGTTATTATAAGACTTACTCACTAAGATAATATTTGCAAAAATTAAGTAGAATTTAAATATTTTTTATATGGGATTCAATGGTAAATCTTTAATATTAATCGGTATAATACTTTTTATCTTTCAAATAGCAAATTTCTATTCAATAGAGACAATTACCCCTGAGCTTGAAAGAGCTCAAGTACTGGCAGCAATAGCTTCATTGATTATTATCTTGATAGGATTCTTATTTAAACAATTTGAACCTTTAGCTGGGGAGAAAGCTGATCTTAAAGGCGAAAATAAGTTTATCTTCGACAAAAACATTCCGGATGAAGTTATTGATGAACTTGCATGGGGATCTGAAGCAATATTAACTTCTACTGCCGCTGCTTCAATATTAATACACAATGATGGTGAAAATATATTGAGAAGGGGAATTAATTCAAGTAATGATTTTTACCCTGGAGATACATGTCAGAGATCAATAAAAGATATGAAGACAATATCATTAGCAAACACTAAATTTTACCCAGGCAGAGATGAATTCAAAGATTTTTGTCCCGATTTACCATCTATTTTAATTATCCCCATAAATGACAAGGCATTTATATTAATAGGAGGTTGGAGTGCAAAATGTTTTACTAAGTCTGATGAAAAATGGATAAATAATTGGTCGAAGAAAATTAATAATATTTTTTCAAAAAATAATTTTTAAAAATAAATCTTTGAGCGAACTCTTTTATTCTTCGATTTAAAACTCAATGATTCATTGTCTAAATTGTAATATGCATTCTCTGACTTAGTTTTTGTTTTATTCTCATTATATTCATCTTTTATTATGTATTCTACTGGATTAAAAAATTCAATTATATTATCAAAACCCAACTTTGCTTTACTTGAAGTTAGAACAACATTTTTATTCTCAAATCTTATATTTCCCGTTAATAAATATTTAGTCTGATCTATATTCCAAATAAAATTATCTCCATATAAATTATCCTCATCTTCCTTAATAGTTTTTAATTTTACATTACCTTTAAGTTCTACGACTTTATTGTTGTCTGATAAAGTTGACTCATCAGAATTGATAATATATTTTGTTTTACCATCATTAAAAATATTTATAGTCGTTTTTTTTAATCTGAATTTGTCTTTAACACTATCGTAACTTGAATATGGACTGGCAATTGTGTAGATAATCTCTCCAGCTTTTGAGTAAATATTCATATCTAAACTATTTATTCTTTTTGTTACTTTATTGTCTTCAATTCCATTAGGAGCACATCCAAGAATAACAATTGGAAGTAAAATTATAAATTTATAGAAATTATTCATATTCAAGTTTATTTATTATTGGAGAGGGCACAGGGAGGCTTGAGTTACTAGTTAACAAACCCCACTTTAGCTGTTTAATCCAAGAAACTTCTTTTTGGTATGTTGAACCAAGTTGTTCGTTAATTTTTGCTGATAATTCAGGCAATAATGGTAGTAATAATAATCCTATTATTCGAGTACTTTCTAATACGCTATAAATTATTTCATTAACTTCAGCTAAGTTATCTTTCTCTTTTATTAATATCCATGGTTGATGATCGTTTAAATATAAATTTGTTTTGATTGCAAGCCTCAATACCTCATTAGCCGCTTGATCTAATTTATAAGAATTGAAATTTTTAATGTAGTTTTCTACAGAAATTTTAGAAATGTTCTCTAATTTATTATCACTCAATATTTTTTTAATATTTGGTACTTTGTTGTTAAACCATTTTCTTGACATAGATGATGTTCTATTTAGTAAATTACCAATTGTATTAGCTAAGTCATTATTGATAATGTCCACAAATCTTCTGTCTTGAAAATCTCCATCACTACCAAGGGATATATCTTTAATTAGGTACCACCTAACAGCATCATTTCCATATTTGGAAAGTAATAAATCGGGGTTTAGTACATTTCCTAAACTTTTACCCATTTTTAGACCTTCTCTAGTGAGAAATCCATGTCCGAAAACTTTTTTTGGAACATTCATTCCAGCGGAAATAAGCATTGCAGGCCAATATACGGCATGAAACCTGAGTATATCTTTACCAATTAAATGAATATCTGCGGGCCATCCTCCATTAATTGATTTTTCCAATGAATAATCTGTTGCATCAGAACTAATTGCACTTACATATCCAAGTAAAGCATCAAACCATACATAAAAGGTATGGTTATCGTAACCAGGTACTGGTATTCCCCATGATACATTTGTTCTTGAAATTGAAAAATCCTTTAAACCTCTAGAAACAAAATTTATTATTTCATTCTTTCTTTCTATTGGCTCTATGAAATAAGGTTCATTGATTATTTTCTCAATTTCTTTTTGATATTTCGAAAGCCTAAAAAAGAGATTCTCTTCATTTTTCCATTCAAGATTTTTTTGATGTATGGGGCATTTATATGTTGATGAATTTTCTGGATTATCTTTAAATTCTTCACAACCGACACAATACCAACCTTTTTGTACTCCCATATAGATATCATCTGATGCTTTTACTCTTTCATAAAATTCATTAACAATAAATTCATGATTTTTTGAACTTGTCCTTATAAATTTATCAAAGGAAATATTCCAATTTTTCCAATTAATATTAAAAATTTCTGAAATTTCATCACAATGTGATTTTGGTTCAATACCCTTTTCATTAGCGGTTCTTTGTATTTTTAAACCATGTTCATCAACACCTGTGATGAAAATAACGTTTTCACCTATAAGCCTTTTATACCTAGCAATTGAGTCACAAATTATTGTTGTATATACACTTCCTAAATGAGGTTTATCATTAACATAGTATAAAGGGGTAGTAATGACAAAAGTCATAAAGCTTTTTTATTAATATTAACAGATATTTTTTAAACTAATAATAACCTATTATATTTATTATTTTATTAATAAATAAACTCTAAGAAATTACTATCATTCATAATATATTTAACCTTATATATTTTATTACTAAATATTTCTATTGATACAAATAGAGTAATAAGTAGTTCTAGTGAATAATCTGGGAAATAAACTAAAGCAATATTTTTTTTATAATTAATCCACTTAACAAATATTATTTTATAGATAGATTTATTTTCTTCGATAAAAAATAATCTTAAATACTTTAATTTATCATTTTTAAAGATATTATTATTCTCTGTTTGCCTATTCTTTGAATAATCTATAATTTTAGAGACTGCATTTAAACTTAGAAGATCGTAATTATTAATTTTATTATAAACTTGCCTCTGTATAATTAAATCAAGATATCTTCTCAATGGTGAAGTACATTGTACATACATTTTAAGCCCTAATGATTCATGATTTCCAGGCTTAGTTGTAATATAACTTTTCCCCATATATTGTTTTAATATTATATATTTGATTTCACTATCTTTATATCTATTAAGTATTTCAGTTGGATTACAATTTATTTTCTGAATTCTAAATGCAGCTGCTAAATTATACTTATTTATAAATAAACTTGTTACATAACCCATTAATATCATTGATTCTGCAACTATAATTTGTGATATCGTTTTTTCTGATTTATTAAGTATTACTTTATCCTTATATAATAATATTTTACTATTAGTATTTTCAAAAATTATCGCACCTTGTTTTTTTCTAAATGAAATACTCTTTTCTAATAAATTCTTAATTTCAATTAGTTCAATTTCCTCTTTAGGTTCTAATTCTAATATTTCATTTGCATCTTCATATGTTAATTGATATTTCGGTTTTATTATTGCTTCAATTATTTCATAATTATTTATTGATCCATCGTCGTTGAATTCTATTGATGCACTAATTGTTTCTGAAATTTTATTATTAGCTAGATTTGCCTTTTCAATAATATCTTTAGGTAACATTGGGACATATTGATCTGTTAAATATAAACTGTTATTTCTCCTTCTTGCATCTAGATCTATATTAGAGTCATATAAAAATAGTTTGCATGGATTACTAATATGTATCCATAAATTTTTTATATTTCCTTCTTTTATTTCTAATGAAATAGCATCATCAACCTCATGTGGATCATCAGAGTCAATAATGTATGTTTTTAAATTAGTTAAATCTTTCAAATATTTTAGATATCAATTATCGTTTCAGCTATATTTAATATGAAACTATCCTTCAGGATTTACGAAGGGTAAGAGAGCTACAATTCGGGCTCTTTTTACAGCTAATGTAAGATCTCTTTGTTGCTTTGAGGTTAACCCAGTCATCCTTCTTGGTAGGATTTTACCCCTCTCAGTTATAAATTTTTTTAGGAGTTCTACATCCTTATAGTCAATAGGATCTCCGGGTTTGATAGGTGATAATTGTTTTTTAAAAATTGAATTAGGCATGATTTAATTTGATTTGATTACTTAATTTCTTTGTGAATTGTCATTCTGTTTAAGTGAGGATTAAACTTTTTTAGTTCTAATCTTTCAGTTGTATTTCTACGATTCTTTTCAGTAGTATATCTTGAGACTCCATTCGATCTCTTAGGATCTGTGCTTGTTCTAGCTTCAGTACATTCCAGGGTCACTACAACTCTTGTCCCTTTTTTAGCCATTTTAATTAATACTTTATTGTATAATTTTCTATTGTACATCTTCAACAAACTTTTTTGAAGATTTACTCATTTCTTTTATCATCAATGATTAAAAAATATATATGAAAGTTTCTCATAATTGGTTGAAAAATTTAGTAGAAATTACTTCTACTCCTGAAGATCTCTCTGAGAAATTGTCTATTGGTGGATTTGAGGTTGAATCATTAGAAGATTGCTCAGAAAATATAAATGGTGTCGTTTTAGGTAAAGTTTTATCTGTTTTAAAACACGAAGGATCTGACAAACTCTCTATTTGCCAAGTCGATATTGGTAATTCAAAGAATTTACAAATTATCTGTGGAGCGAGAAATATTAAACCGAATATTTATGTCTATGTTGCTACTGTTGGTGCGAAATTAAGTGCAGTTAGTTTAACTATTAAAAGAAGTGAAATTAGAGGTGTCATAAGTGAAGGAATGATATGCTCACTTCAAGAATTGGGACTAGAGGAATCTAGCGAAGGGATTGAGATTATTGATGAAGATTTAGCCTTAAAACATGAATTGGGCACTCCAGGGTCAAATTTGCTTCAATTAAATGATTTTATATATGATTTGGCAATTACAGCTAATAGACCTGATGGAATGTCGGTTACAGGTATAGCACGGGAAATTTCTGCTCTTTTAGAATCAACATTAAATTTTCCGGAAGTAAACCAAAAATACAATATCCATTTAATTAAAGGAATTCAACTTTGCCAAGAGGCCATAACATCTGATTGCATATATACAATAACCTGTATTGATGGAGTAAATGGAGAGAAATTATCGCCAAAATGGCTTAAGGACCGTATAGAAAAATCAGGTATAAAATCGATTAATCTTCTAGTTGATTTAACAAACTATATTCTTTTAGAGCAAGGGCAACCATTGCATGCGTTTGATAAAGATAAACTATCAAGCTTAATTGGAAAAGAAGTCTCTCCTGAAGACTTCACTGTAAGAAAAGCCAAAGATAACGAAAGCCTTGTATGTTTAGATGGTAAAAAATATGATTTAAATGAAAATATTACAATAATTACCTGTTGTGATAACCCCATTGCTATTGCAGGGGTTATTGGTGGTTTAGAAACTTCTGTAACTAATTCTACCTCATCTATTTACCTTGAAGGCGCTGTTTTTAATCCTGTTACTATAAGAAAATCTTCAAAGGCGGTTGGCATAAGAACAGAATCTAGCAGTAGATATGAAAAAGGAATTTCATCTAAAAATACAATAGGTGCAGTTGCTAGGGCAATTAATCTTTTAGAAGAATATTTTGCTATTAATTTACCAATCATACATACCTCGAATTTAATAAGTCATAAGGATATTTTTATTAAATTAAGAAGAAATCGAATACATAAAATTCTTGGTCCATTAATCATTAATGATAAATTTAAAAAAAGAAATTTATCTGATCGTGAAATAGTTGATAAATTAACACTTATAGGTTGTTCATTAAAAAGTAAAGATTATGGTTGGGATGTAGCAGTAATTCCTAATAGATCACAAGATTTAATTAGAGAAATAGATTTAATTGAAGAAATTGCGAGATTAATAGGGTATGACAGATTCGACTTAAACCTTCCTAATCCAATTAAGCCAGGAAAATTGACATCAGAGCAATTGGCATTGAGAAAAGTAAAACTTGGTTTTACAGAAAATGGTTTTAACGAGGTGCTTACCTACTCTCTTGTTCCAGATGATAAAGAAACACTTATAAAGATTTCTAATCCTTTGTTAATAGAAACTAGCTGCTTAAGAAATAATATCTGGAAAGAACATTTGGAAATTGTTAACCGTAATATAAAAGCTGGACAAACAAGTTGTTATGTATTTGAAATTGGAAATGTTTTTTATAAGAATACTGATATTAATCAAGAAGAAGTCCTGAATGGTGCAATTTTTGGAAATAAAAAATTTGGGAAATGGGTAAATTCGGGTAAGGATAATGATCTCAATTATTACCAGGCTAGAGGAAAGTTAAAAGAAGCTTTATCATCTTTGAATATAAAAATTGATGATAAACCAACTGATACATATGATTTTCTTCATCCAGGACGAACAGCGAAATTAATTATTGAAGGAAAAGATGCAGGATATTTTGGTGAAATTCACCCCAAACTAATATTAGAGAAGAAGTCATTAAAAAAAGTTTATTTATTTAGCATAAATGTAGTTAAACTCCTTGAAGCTAGTACAAGAAAAAATAAATGGATTCCTATATTTAATCAATATCCAATTGTTCCGAAAATGGAAAGGGATATAAATTTTGTTTTTAATAAGAAATTTTTAATTAGTGACATAACATCACAAATAAGAAAAACAGGAAAAAGTCTTCTAGAGGATGTATATTTGATTGATGTTTTTGAAGATATTAAACTTGGGGATGATTTTATAAGTTATACATTTAGATTATCTTATAGAGATAAAGATAAAACATTACTAGACTCTGATATTAAATCAATACACTCAAGTATCATTTCTAAAGTTGAAGAGAGTTTTAATACTAAAATGAGAAATTAAATGTATCGCCAATCTCATATGAGACTATTTATTAGTCTATAATTGATTCTCATATAAGATATTCTATAATCCTATAAAACTAAATAATGTTGTATTATATACTTCATGATCAATTTACTATCTCTATTGCTATCTTCAGTGTTATGGGTTCAAGTTCCCCAATGGTCGGATAATTGGTCAAAATGCGCTGTTGATGTTCCTGATGCCTCTTGTCATTGGTATATAACTGCACCTGATAACACTTTTGGCGAAGGTTTTGATTGGGCTAACGCCCCTTGGTTTGATGCCAACGGCCTAAGCGATGTTCCTAGCGTTGATAAACAAACTGCTATAGAAAAGCTTCAAGTAAGGTAGTACTGTCTATAAGGCAGTACGGGTAGATATAAAAGCCTTTTGTAGACATAATTTTTAGACATTGTTTCTTTTCTGGACAATTAAAGGACGTTATTTATGGGTTTATTAATCAATTTTTATTTTTTTTCGGGCATTAAGCGATTTGATGAGCATGGTTTATTCAAATTGATAAAATATGCTATCTTACTTATCTTTTATGAGACTATATATTAGACTATTACTAAGTCTTATATGAGAAATACTATACAAGTGAATTTTATATATTTTTGCATATTAAATTTTATTTGTATTTCTACTTAATCAAATAATTTTATCAATTAATATTGGCCAATAAAATAAAAAATTGATGAAGGTCAAAAATTTTTGGTATTCGCACCTATCCTATATAAGACTACTAAATAGACTTAGCATTGGTCTCATATAAGAATTAGTATACTAATTCTTATATAGATTTTTTAGCAATTGATAAGCTTCGTTTAATTTCCTCATTTGATCTGTTGATCCTCCAGCATCTGGATGAATCTCTAAGGCTATTGATTTATAGGCCTCCCTAATTTTACGTAATGTATGAGCTGATCCTGCGGATGTGGATAAATTCAATAATTTAAGTGCTCCATGTACCGTCATTGTTGAGTCCAAAGTTTCAAATGAATTTGACCTGTTATTTCGCTTAAATCTACTTACAAACCTCCTCATTAGTGTTGGTATCCTATTAATTAAATCTGATGTAGCAAAAGGGTCTTCTAAAACCCCAATCATTAATAAAACAATTTCAAGGGATGGATTTTTCTTGATCCAAAATGGGCATAATTCAGACATAAATTTATTGGCTGCACTCCACGTAAAGGGTAAATTTTCTGTTCCATCAAGATTTGGCCATATATCCCTTCCAAACCAATCCATCGAAGCTTCTACTACATGATCATTAGGAACTGTTCCATATAAGGTTTTCCAATGACTAATTAACGCTATTCGACATTTTATTAATTCAGTTTCTTTTATTGTATTAATTTGAATATCATTAATATTCTCCTTTAATTTTTCACTATTAATACTTCTTCTTAAATTCTTTACTTTTTTTTCTACAAAATTGGGAAGGCTTATGTTTGAGTTGATTTTTTCTTTATACTGATCGTTATTTGAAACTCTTTTATTTAAAGATATCTTATTCACCTCTTTTTTAATGTCTGATTTAATTAAAACCAAGGCAGTATTTTCATCAATATTTAAATTTTCATTATTATTCTTTTTCTCTTTAAAGTCTATTTCTTGCTGTTGGTTCTTAGGTAGTAAATCATCTTCTTGAAGAAGTTCTTTAAGTATCTTTTCTATTACTGGTCCTCTTGCTCTAAATCCCCACTCTTTTCGTAATTGATCAAACCTAGAAATCAGTTCCTCAGGCAAATCAATTGATATTCTTTTTGTATTTGAATTTTCAGGATTATACAATAATATTTTTCTTGAATAGTAATGAATTTATTTAATTTTATTCAAAAAAAATTGAAAGTCCATATGGAATATTGTTTTTAAATTAAAACCAACTTAATTTCATGTCACAAGTCAATTAAGTATCTTTTTATAATAAAAATAAAAATGTTTAATTGTTATTTAAAGTCTTCTAAAGAAAAAAAGAGTTTTTATCAACATAAGAAGTTAGAAATGCTCAATTATATTAAGGATTCACTTGAACGTAAAATAGCCTCTGTAAAAGCTTCTATAGAAGTTTTAGAAAGCCAAATAAGTAGGGATAAAGAAGTTGAGGTAACTAACTAATATTCAAACAAAACTTTCAAGAAGTTTTTCAGGTCCAAAATTCTTTAAGTAATTAATATTTGATTTTTCAGTTACTAATAGATATCCTGCAAATCCTAAACCGTTAATACTGAAACCATGAATATGATCATTTTTTCTTTTGATAATAGCGATCCATTTATTTGTTATTAAAATATTGTAAGGGTATATCGGTTTCTTATCACTAATAGGATCCCCAAGTCCTAATTTCTTGCATAATTCTAAATAAAATTCAAAAAGAGATGATGAATTTTCTAAAAAATTAAATTTGGATACAATAATATTTTTTTTAAGCTTACTATTTATATCTTGATAAGAGTTCATTTCTAAAAACCACTTTTCTCTTGGGCATGATATCTCACCTTTAGATCTACGCAGAAGTTGAAAATGCCTGTGAGGTTGACTTGCTCCAGCAATTGGAGAACTATTGAAAAACCATAATCCACTAGTATCTTTATTAACTTGTTGGATCGCTCTCCAATCTTTAATATCTAACCATCCATTTTGAGGTTTCCATTCATTTGTTATCAGCAAAATATGTCCTTTTTGTACAGGGTATTTATTTAATATTAGTTGATGATTATCACCAATTTTATCAATTTCTAGTATCTTCTCCCAAGGACAAAATGGATTCTGCTTTGGACCATAAAATTTTTTTTTATTAAATTTTGAAGTATCGAGTTTCCTAATTATGAAGTCGTCTTTTTCATATAAATCGCTTGTAATAATATCAGTTTTGAGAGGATATAATGATTCTTCATCAATTGATAATCGAGTTTGTTCTAGTGCTTTTTTCCAATATATTTCTAAACTCATTTAAAAAATATAATCATAATCATTCTAAAAAAAATAATGAATTTGTAATTACTTTTTATTAAATTGATATTCTTTCAATTTTTCTAGAGGTACTGATTCTAAGACTACAATATTCGTTGATTCTAATATGACTTTTGGTGCAAGACCGTCTAATAGTGCTTGCTTCCACCTATTAAGACAAATACACCAATGATCACCATCCTTTAGTCCTGGGAAGGAATAAATAGGCATTGGAGTAATTAAATCATTACCTTGTGATTTACTATATTTCAGGAAATTATTATCCATTACACAACATATAGAATGATTCCCTCCATCATTTTTGTCATAGTTGCAAAATCCATCTCTGAACCAGCCTGTCATAGGTGCGCAACTGCAAACCTCCATTTTTTCTCCTAGGACATTCAATTGATCTTGATTATTTATGGTCATAGATTTTTTTAATAATAATAAAACACCAACATTTCTTTAAAAAAGGTTGACGAGTATGGGGGGTAAGGAGGTAATAATTCTAATAAGGTTTTTTTCATTATGGATTGGGACTTTACTGAAAACATAGCATTTAAAGCTCTTTATGATGCTTTTAAAGATAGTGATGAATCTTCCGCATTAGAATTTTTATCTAGTGATGGTGCTTCATATTATCTTGAGTTAACACAGGACGCTGCGGGTGAGGGACTTGATCTCGGTGATAATGAAACGATGGAAGAACTACAGCAAGAAATTATTGAATATTTAGAAAATAACTAATGATTTAGCCTAAGCGCTGAAATATTTAGCTTTTGAGTGTAGTGAAATGATAGCTGTAGTACTTTGTTCTGGATGAAGTTGTTCAGATTCATCCATGGTCAAGTTTATTCTTTTTGCATCCAACAAAGATAATTGTATGTTTGAATCAGATACTTTTGGACATGCAGGATATCCAAAAGAATATCTCGCTCCTCTATATTTTTGAGCTAGTATTTCTCTATTTTTCTCTGGTTCTTCAGCCCTAAAACCACATTCAATACGAATTAATGCATGGACATACTCAGCTAGAGCTTCTGCTAACTGCACTGTAAGTCCATGGAATAATAAATAATCGCTATATTTGTCTTCCTTAAATAATTTTTGAGAATATTCACTAGCAATATCGCCCATAGTTACTGCTTGCATAGGAAATATATCTATCGGTTTATCATTTTTTAAATCACAATAGAAATCAGCTATGCATAGATTATTCCCAG
The DNA here is from genome assembly GCA_003216775.1 of Prochlorococcus sp. AG-402-K21. GTDB lineage: Bacteria > Cyanobacteriota > Cyanobacteriia > PCC-6307 > Cyanobiaceae > Prochlorococcus_A. Next base: position 136,856 of record QCII01000001.1, on the reverse strand, counting down.
ATTTTTGTCTTGGAAAATTAAAGTGGGAAATTTTATTTAATGATTTATCATCAAATAATAAAATACTATTATCTTTTCTCCCGCATCTGAAATATCCATAAACTGCATTGGGTGAAATAAGTTTTTTTTCAATAATTGTCTCTAACCATTTATCCAGCAATGGGTTAGCGTATGAATCCAAATAGTTATTGTATTCATCTACGCTTTGGTTTTTTCCTTTTTTTATTTGCCATTGTCCGCTAAATAGTGCTTTTTTATCTAAATAAAAAATTAACTTATTTAAATCTATATCAACGTCATTCAAGACTTTCGTTCCTAAGAAAGGAGCTTGAATTGGTTCTTCTTCATTTATAAATTTTGATCTTATAAAATTTTCTTTTAAATTTAATTTAGAGGTCTCGGTATTTATGGATATTGATTTTTTAACAGCTTGAGAGTTGGATTTTGATGAGGCTAAATTAATATTTATACCCTCATTGTTAATGAACCCTTTTGTATTTGACCAATTACCTTTTTTTTTATTTTGCATATATTCATTCATGAATTTAAGATCAGTGAACGCATCTTTTCCGTACAATATTTTCCCTTTATATATTTTGCTGCAGTCCTCATTTACAAATTTTGGGGTTAAGGCTGCACCTCCTAATATTACTGGTACACTAATATCTTCATCGTTAAAAGCCTCTAAATTATCCTTCATAAAAGCAGTTGACTTAACAAGTAATCCGCTCATAGCGATGCAATCTGCATTGTGCTTCTTTTGTGCATCTATAATTGCTGAAACATCTTGCTTTATTCCAAGATTTATTACGTCATAACCATTATTTGTAAGTATTATGTCAACCAAATTTTTTCCAATATCATGAACATCGCCTTTGACAGTTGCAATTAAGAGTTTCCCATTTGATATAGTTTCATCTACAGTTTCCATATATGGTTCTAAGATTGAAACAGCAAATTTCATTGTTTCAGCGGATTGGAGTACAAATGGTAATTGCATTTGACCTGAGCCAAATAAATCTCCTACAACTTTCATCCCATCTAGCAAAAAGGTATTAATTATTTCAAGAGGTTTATATTTTTTTAACGCTTTATTTAATTGATCTTCTAAACCTAATTTTTCTCCATCAATAATATGATTTTTTAGACTTTCTTCGAGAGTTAGGTTTTTATTTTCTGAAGATGCTTTTTTGAAATCTTGAATAGATAAATCTTGAAAAGCCTTTGTTAATTCAACTAATGGATCATAAATACAAATGTCATCTTCAAATTCTCTTTTGTCGTATATCAAATCTAAGCAAAGCTTTTTAGTTTCTTCAGAAATTTTTGATAATGGCAAAATTTTATTTGGTGCGATGATAGCAGAATCCAATCCTGCATTAATGCATTCATCTAAAAATATTGAATTTAGATTAATTCTAGATAAAGGTGAAAGACCAAAACTAATGTTTGATATCCCCAATATGATATGAATCTCTGGGAAGTTTTCGCGAATTTTCGAAATAGCAGTAATTGTTTCTTTAGCGTTTAATCTATCTTCTTCTATCCCAGTAGATATTGGCAGAGCTAATGGATCAAAAAAGAGCTCATAATCAGACAAACCAGATTCTCTTGTTCTATTAATCGCTCTTTTAACAATGTTGTATTTTTTATTTGCATTGCGTGCCATTCCATCTTCATCAATAGTCCCGATAACAAGACCTGAACCATACCCCAAGGCTAAATTTAGAACTTGATCAAACCTTTCATTACCGTCTTCGTAATTGGTTGAATTTATAATACATTTACCACCAGCTGACTTTAATCCACTTTCCATTTTGTCAGCATCTGTAGAGTCAATCATTAATGGCAAATTTATATTGGTTACGAGTCTTGAAGTTATTTCTTTCATATCTTTCACTCCGTCTCTCCCCACATAATCAACATTCACATCAAGAACGTGTGCATTTTCTTTTTGTTGTTGCTTGGCAATTGAAACTAGGCCATCCCAATCGTCGTTATTTAGCAGCTCCCTTACCTTTTTTGATCCACTTGCATTTAATCTTTCTCCTACAATCAAAATTGAATTATCTTGTTTGTATGGCACAGAATTATATATAGATGAGGCAGAAGGAATATATCCACTTGAATCGTTCTTACAATTTTTGTTAGTCCTTTCTTTATAAATAATTTCATCAATTATTGAAGAAAGATATTTAATATGATCAGGTGTCGTCCCACAACATCCACCTATTAATTGAACATTAAAGTCATATATAAAATTCATTAACTGCATTTTTAATTCTATTGGCTTTAATCTGTAGTGAGCCACACCACCAATATTTTCAGGTAGTCCTGCATTTGGAATACAACTTATAGCGAAGGGTGAATTTTCAGACAAATATTTAATATGTTCCTTCATTTGTTCTGGACCAGTTGCACAATTAAGTCCAAGGATATCTATATTAAATGGTTCTAATATTGTTAATGCAGATGCTATATCAGATCCAACAAGCATAGTACCTGTTGTTTCCATTGTTATAGATACCATTATGGGTATATCTATATTTTTAGAATCAAGTACTTCTTTTGATGCTAATAAGGCAGTTTTAATTTGCAATACATCTTGACAAGTTTCAATTAAAAGTAGATCAATTCCTCCATCTATAAGACCATATATTTGTTCTTTGTATGATTGCTTTAATTCATCAAAACCTATATGTCCTAATGTAGGTAATTTAGTAGTTGGTCCAATTGAACCAGCAACAAACCTTGGTTTATCAACTGATGAAAATTTGGAAGCAGCGTTTTTTGCTATTAAAGCAGCATTTTTATTTATCTCATATGCCTTATCCGCAATATCGTATTCATCAAGAACTATTGATGAGGCTCCAAAAGTATTAGTTTCTATAACATGACAACCTGCTTCTAAGAACGAATTATGAACCTTCTCAACTACTTTTGGTGATGATAAAACAAGGTTTTCATTACAACCTTCTAATTCTTTTCCTCCAAAGTCATCTGCAGTAAGATTTAAGTTCTGAAAAGATGTTCCAGTACCTCCGTCAAAAATTATTAATGGCTTTTCTTCTCTATTTAGATAGGTTCTGAAAGATTCCATTTTTAGGTAAAAATCAAATTTATTGTAGAGAAATTCTTGTTACCCAATTATCATAGTCTTGAGAACGACCTTCTGTTATTTCTATAAGCTTACTTTTTAATTTATTCATTATTGGTCTTTCAACATTTAATTCAGTTGATTCAATTTTTTTAACTGGTGTAATTTTTGCTGCTGTACCAGTTAGAAAAACTTCATCTGCTATTAATAATTCTGTTTTATCAACAGGCCTTTGAATTACATTTATTCCAAATGATTTTGCTAATTCAATTACACTAGCTCTAGTAATCCCCTCAAGGATATCTTGATCAACACCTGGAGTGATTAAGTCTCCATTTCTTACAATAAATAAATTCATACCACTAGCTTCGCTTACCTTACCGATTGAATTTAATAACAAGGCTTCATCAAAACCCGATAAACTTGCTTCTGTTTTAGCTAATGAACTAGTAATATAAGCTCCACTTATTTTTCCTCTCAAAGGGAGAGATCTATCTTCTTGTCTAGTCCAGCTACTCATTCTACAAGAAACACCATCTGGTGATAGATAATCTCCTAGTTCAATACAATAAATAAAGAAATCTGTTTCAATATTGTGTAACCTTGGAGCTATACCTAAATCGCTGGTATATACAAATGGTCTTATATAAATAGGTTTTTCAGGTTTGTTTCTTTGTATAACTTCCTCTAAGGCTTTAAAAATATATTCTTCAGAAATATCAGTTAATAGTAATTTTGCACTTTGAGATAATCTTTTTATGTGTTTATCAGTTCTAAATAAAAGGAATTCTTCTTTATTTGTAGGGTTAGGTATTGCTCGCATTCCTCCAAATGCTGCAGTTCCATAATGTAGTGCATGAGTAGCTATTGATATTTTTGCTTCTTTAAATGGAATACATTTACCTTCGAACCAGGCGTATGGAAGAAATTCATGCATATTCAATTTATTTAATTAAGGTAGACTTGTTTTATCTTACTTACGTATTCTAAACCTTATTTATATATAAAAATGCACAGGATATTAAATATAGCAGGAAATGAAAAGAATAAGGAAAATTTAATAGAGCAACCAGTTGCAGATTTTATTTTTATAACAAGTGTCAAAGCTGATTTAAATCTCTTATCAAACTTATTGTTAGAAGAAGAATTTGCTTCATTAAAAAATAATATTAGAGCTTTAGAAATTTCTAATTTAAATTCCTCATCTCAAGTAGATAATTATCTATTAAAAACAATTAATTTTGCAAAAGTTGTCGTACTAAGATTATTCGGAGATAAAGGTACATGGAACTATGGAATTGAACAACTTTTAAATTGGCAAGCAGTTGATAAAAAAAGGAAGCTAGTAATCCTATCAGGTACTCTTGATCAGGAAGTTTCCTTATGTGAAATAAGTAGTATAGATAAAGATTTAGCATTAAATATTTCTAAATTACTAAGATCTGGAGGACTTGATAATTATAGAAAATTTCTAAATTGTTTATCTTATATAAAGAAGGATGAAACATTAATTCCAGATAAGTTTTTGAAGATTTCTTTTTATGCAGATCCTTATTTCTATGATTGGAAAATTGAAAAAGGTGAAAAGATAGGAATAATATCCTATAAATCGCTTTTTTTGGCTAATGAAATTGAATTAAACGACAAACTTAACTTGCAGTTAAGAAAATGTGGACTATCCCCTAAAACATTTTTTATTTCAACTCTAAAAGATCATATTATTCAAAAGAAATTAATAGAAATTTGTAAAAAAGAAGATATTAAAATAATAATTACCACAACTTCATTTTCTTCATCTCAAATCAAAAATAATGATTTAATTGAAAATTCTACAAATATTTTTACTTCTCTTAAAATCCCAATTTTACAGCTTCTTTCTTCTAATATATCAAGAAAAAATTGGTTAAATTCATCCATTGGAATGAATGCATCTGATTTATTAATGCAAATAATTATTCCCGAATTTGATGGAAGAATTACTACCTGTCCTTCTGCATTTAAAGAAATAGTTTCAAAAAAAAATACACTTTACAGTGAAATAACTAGTTACAAAGCTGATCAAGTAGGTATTGAATGGATTTCAAAATTTGCAACAAATTATGTGAAACTTCAAAAACTTAATAATTTTGATAAAAGAATTTGTTTAGTAATAAGTAATTATCCAGTAAAGAACGGAAGAATCGGTAATGGTGTTGGTCTTAATACACCATCTTCGATAATAAATATTCTTAACTGGTTAAAAGAAGAAGGTTATGACCTTGGATCTTGTAATTATCCTCAAGATTCTTCGGAATTAATGTCAATTCTTATAAAAACTAGAACTAATGATATTGAATCTCAAAATAATAAACCATTAGATTACTTACCACTAAGTGAATATTTAAAATATTGGAATTACTTAGAACTTGAGCCAAAAAATATTATTGTTAATCGTTGGGGCAAACCATCTGATGCGATCGATCTTGATAATGAAGGCTTCTCAATAAATGGTCTTAGATTTGGAAATATAACATTATTAATTCAACCTCAGCGAGGTTATGACGCATACAATGATAGAGATATTCATTCGCCTGATCTTCCACCTCCCCATAGATATTTAGCACAATATTTTTGGATTGAAAAAGTTTTTAAAGCAAATGCTATATGCCATATTGGTAAACATGGAACTGTTGAATGGTTACCTGGCAAATCTATAGGTCTCAGTAATAAATGTTTCCCAAATATTATTTGTCCAGCTATACCAAACATATATCCCTTTATCGTAAATGATCCTGGCGAAGGATCCCAAGCTAAAAGAAGAACTGCTGCTACAATTATTGATCATTTAACTCCTCCTTTGGATAGGTCAGAATTATATGGAAAATATTCAATATTAGAAAATTATTTAGACGAATATTTTGAAGCAAAATTATTAAATTCTAATCGTATTGAAATAATAGAAAAGTCAATTTTTGAATTAATTAAAAAAGATTTTGATGAAATTACTTTAAATAATAAAAATAATCAAATAGAAGAAATTGATTCTTTTCTTTGCAAAATTAAAGAATCTCAAATTAGAACAGGTTTACATGTTTTTGGAAATAGGCAGAATAATATTAATGAAATAAATTTATTTTTGTGTATTGCTAGAGTTCCAAATTCCAGCCGAATTGGTGTTGTTCAATATATAGCAAAAAATTTAAAACTAGATTTGAATCCTTGGACAAATAAATATGATCAAAAGTTAACTGAAAAGGATAAAAAAATTTTATTGAGGTTTACAAACAAAAAAATATTAAACTTTAGAATGGCTATTGAATTTTTGGAACGACAAGCAAAATATCTAATATATTTGTTTTTTTACAAAAATATTACCAATATAAAATATCTAGAAAAATATAAAAATCAGAAAATAATAGACTATTTTTTTAATGATAAAAAACATAATAATTATTTTTTATTATTAAAAAATGAGATCCTTAATCCAATAATAAATTCCTCACATAATGAAAAATTATCGTTTATTAATTCATTAAATGGCAAATATGTAAAAAGTGGTCCATCTGGAGCCCCTACGAGAGGTAAAACTGAAGCTTTACCCACTGGTAAAAATTTCTTTTCAGTTGATGCGAGAGGATTGCCAACTGAATCAGCTTGGAGTGTTGGTTGTAAATCTGCGTCTCAAATAGTTGATTTATACAAACAAGACAATGGAGAAGATTTAAGAAATATAGCAATATCTGTATGGGCAACATCGACAATGAGAAATGGTGGCGAAGACATTTGTCAAATATTATATTTACTAGGCGTAAAACCTATTTGGGATGGACCCTCAAGAAGAGTAATTGATTTAGAAATCATTCCTTTATCTGTTCTCGATAGGCCAAGGGTAGATGTTACATTAAGGATTTCTGGAATGTTTAGAGATGCATTTCCTCAGTTAGTTAAATTAACTTCTAAAGCAATAAATCTTATTTCTAACCTTAATGAAAATGATAAATTCAACCCTCTTGCTAAAGCATTAAAGGATGGTGATCCAATTAATCGTATATTTGGGTCAGCGCCAGGTTCATATGGAGCTGGTTTACAAGAACTAATTTCAAATTCTAATTGGGAAAATATTGATGATTTTGGAGATTCTTTTCTTAATTGGAGTAAGTGGATTTACAGTGATAATCTTGAACCTATAGAGGACAAAATATCATTAGAAAATGCTCTTAAAAATGTGCAGTTAGTTGTTCATAACCAAGATAATAAGGAACATGATATTTTAGATTCTGATGACTATTATCAGTTTCAGGGTGGTTTATCTTCAGCAGTAAAAAAATTGAGCGGTAAATTACCTGAAATGTATCATGGTGATTTATCTAAATTTGGATTATCTAAAATTTCAAAATTACAAGATGAAATTAATAAAGTTGTTATATCAAGAATTCTTAACCCTAAATGGATAAATGGAATGAAGGATAATGGTTATAAAGGAGCGTTTGAATTTTCAGCGACACTAGATTACTTATATGCTTTTGATGCTTCGACTGAAGTAGTATCAGATTGGTGTTATGAGGAAGTTTATAAATCATGGTTATGTGATCGTGATCTTAAGAATTTCTTTCTAGAGAATAATCCATGGGCTTTAAGAGATATTGCGCAAAGATTTCTTGAAATTGTCAATAGAAAAATGTGGAATAATTGTTCTTCTGATGTTATTGAAAATTTAAAGAACATAATTATTAATACTGATTCGATTATTGAAAAGAATGAATTCTGAATTATCTGCCTAATAGTGAAAGTCCATGACTATCTGTTCCGCATGTTTTTAGCATTGAATATTTATCTGCTAATTTATCTATTTCAGAACAGACAAATAAACTAGGTTTCCATACTTCATTAAGTTCATAATCGTACCAAACCTCTATTCCATCAATACCTTGTATTTTTGCCTCTGGAATTAATTTATAAAAGGGAATCCTGTACCTCGCTGGATGTGCAAGAAATGATAAACCACCAGCTAAATTTATTGCTTTAATAACAGATTTAATATTTAAATCATTACCTATTGGAGATTCTCCAAGAATGTATGGATTAAGATATCTACTTTTTATATCTATTCCCAATCCAATTACATGTACTAAACATCCTAGAATCAAACAATTAATTTCTATTCCCGAAATTAATTTAAAAGAATCTTTAGGATATTTTTTGAGTATATTATTTTTTTTTATATATTCATGAGCTTTGATTGTATGATGATCGGTTATTGATAAAAATTTCAAGTTATTTTTATAAGCTTGTTCTAAAATTTCATGCGGTTCTAGACTTCCATCACTAAATTTTGTATGACAGTGAAAATTAATGTTTTTAGGACAACTATATTTATTAATATTGGAAGTTAATATTATTAAGTCTTCCCTATTCATTACTTAATGAATTCTCATTTTTCTTTCTAATCTTTGCATATAATTGTATTGAAGCCAACATGAAAATAACAAGTCCAACTACACTCCATGTAGCGACACTGGTTGGAAAATTATTTTTAAAAATAACTAAAAGTACAATTATAAATAATAATAAAGTAGGCAATTCATTTAATAACCTTAGGTTTTTTGCTGAAATGGTTGAGGCACCATTTTGTAATGCATACATTATTTTGTAACAATAAGAATGATAAATTACTAATCCCAAAACAAAAGAAATTTTAATTTGCAACCACTTCTCACTTAACCAACTTGGCTGCATAATAACCATGCATATAGCCATACTTAAAGCTAATATCATCCCAGGAGTTGTGATTATATTCGCCAGCCTTTTTTCCATCAAGGTGTATTGTTTATTAAAGGCAATTTTTAATTGATTTTCCATATTTTTAGATTCTTCATGATATATAAAAAGTCTTACTAAATAAAAAAGTCCCGAAAACCAAACGATTACACCAATAATGTGAAGTGATTTAAACCAGAGATATGCTTCAGCCGCCAAATTACTAGATAATTTATAGATATATACATTCAATATAGTTATATTTATCAATATCAAGAAATCAATTTTTCAAAAATTAATTAATATTTATAACTCATGAAAATATTCATATATATCATTTACTGAATTTTTTCCAAGTCCTTTAACTTTTGATAAATCCTCTTTACTAGCTATTCTTATAGCGTCTATAGATTTAAAATGCTGAAGCAATTCTCTTATTCTTGATGGACCTAATCCACTGATTTGGGACAATTGTGATCTATTCATTCTCTTAGATCTTTTGTCTCTATGAAAAGATAATGCAAATCTATGTGCTTCATCTCTTATCCTTCTTAATAGGAGAACTCCTTTTTGATTTTCATCAGTATCAAGAGACTTTGTAAAGCCTGGAATAAATATTTCTTCATTTTTTTTTGCCAATGAACATATAGTAACTTCTTCCTCAAGATTTAATTCCTTTAATGCTTTAATAGCAGCATTTAACTGCCCTTTACCTCCGTCAATCATTATTAAATCAGGCCAATCTGATAGAAGTTCATTGTCTAATTTGCTATTAGTTTTATCATTTAATATTGAAAAATTGCCTCCTGTTTTTTTAAATCTTGACCATTTTCTAAACCTTCTATGTATTACTTCATATATTGAAGCAAAATCATCACTATGTCCTATAAAAACGTTTGGATCTTTAATTTTATATTTCCTATAATTTTGTTTTGAAGGAATACCATCAATAAAAACAACTTGAGATGCTACAGGGTCTGTACCTTGAATATGGCTTATATCATAACCTTCAATTCTTTTAGGTTGTTCGCTTAATTCAAGTATTTGGGCAAGATCCTCAATTGATGATTCATTATCTTGTATCCCATTTAATATTCTATCTAATTCTAATTTCGCATTTTTTAAAACCATCTCTACAGTTTCATGTTTTTTATTTCTTTTTGGGATTATGATTTTTACTTTCTTTTTTCTTAGCTCCGTTAACCAATCCTCTATGGTTGTTTGCTTTGGAAGTTTATATTGAATAAGAATTTCTGATGGTATTTCTACGCCTTCAACATTCATATAATGCTCTTCTAATACCTTTTGTAGAATAAGATTTTCATCTTCATTATTTAATTTTTGACTATAGCCAATTCTTCCAATGAGCTTACCAGATCTCATTTGGAAAATTTGTATACTAGCTACATTTTTTTCTGAAACTATTCCAAAGATATCTCTATTAATTGAAGAATCTGGTATTGATATTTTTTGTGATTCAGTTAATAATTTTAAACCTGAAATTTGATCTCTTATTTTTGCTGCATTCTCATAATCTAGATCATTTGAAAATTGCAGCATTTTTTTTTGTAAAAATATTTCTAAGTCATCATTTCTTCCCTGAAATATCATAGATACTTGTTTCATTATTTTTTTATAATCGTCAGATGATATTACTTCTTGGCAAACACCTGGACATCTTCCTATTGAATAATTCAAACAAGTTCTATCTTTATAGACTGGCCTTGGTCTTTGTCTAAGTGGAAATATTTTTTTTATCGTAAATAATGTTCTCCTTAATAATCCGACATCAACATAAGGTCCATAATATCTATCTAAATTATTTCTATTTCTTCTTCTTCTTGTAATAAATATTCGTGGATATTTTTCACTCCAAGTTATGCAAAGATATGGATATTTCTTATCATCCTTTAAAAGAATATTAAAGTATGGTTTGTTTGTTTTTATTAAATTTGACTCTAAATTAAGTGCTTCATATTCGCTATCTGTAACTATAATTTCTATTTCAGTTATTTGACGAACCATTAAACTTAATCTTGGAGTTAAATCTGAAAAATTATTGAAATAACTACTTACTCTACTGCGCAGTTTTTTAGATTTACCAATATAAAGTAAATTATTATCTATATCTTTAAAAAGATAGCAACCAGATGACTTTGGAATTTCGGATAATCTTGATTTTAATAACTTCTTATTATTAATTAATTTATATTCAATTTTAAAATTATATTTATTGTCTTTTGTTTCGATTGAGGAATTACTCATTTATGATGATTAACCTCCATAATTCCAGCCAGTTGAAGATAAATTTAGTGAGTCAAGATCGTTATTCAAATAAGCAGATTGAACTTCTCCTACAAAAACGGTATGGTCTCCATGAATAACACTTCCAACAACATTACATTCAACTCCTCCCACACTATCAACTAAAATAGGTAATCCAAGCTCACCTAAATTGAATTCAACAGATTCAAATCTACCTCCTAATGCTTTTTGGGGTTTAAAGAAAACAGCTGCTAGATCCTTTTGATCACTTTTGAGCACATTTAATGAGAACTTATTGGTGGACTTTATTATTTCATGACTAGATCCCTCTGCTCTAACTGCCATTACGACTAATGGGGGGGTGAAGGATCCTTGAGTCACCCAACTAGCAGTAAATCCATTAACTTCATTTTTATCCTCGTCTCTGACGCCACAAATGAATAATCCGTGAGGTATTTTTCTTAATAAGATTTTTTTTGCTTCTAGATTTAATGTCATAATTGATTTAACTAATAAACTTATTTTAACTAAATTTCTTATTCGATCATAATAAATTCATGAAAATTCTTTATCCAGGTACATTTGATCCTTTAACAAATGGGCATATTGATTTAATAGAAAGGGCTGAAAAAATATTTGGCAATTTAGTTGTTGCTGTTTTAGAAAATACATCTAAAACACCAACATTTAATCTTCAAAGAAGAATATTACAAATAAAAAATTCTCTTTCTCATTTACCTAATATTGAAGTTATTTCTTATTCCGGACTAACTGTTGATTGTGCATATGATCTAGAGGCAAACCTTATTCTAAGAGGCTTAAGAGCAATGAGTGATTTTGAGTATGAACTCCAGATTGCTCATACAAATAAATCTCTTAATAATGATATTGAAACTATATTTTTATCGACAAATACAAATTATAGTTTTCTTAGTAGTTCTTTAGTAAAAGAAGTTGCAAAATTTGGGGGTGAAATTAATCACATGGTACCCCCCTCTGTTGAAAGGGATTTAAAAGAATATTTTAAATAATATTTTAAATAATATTTTAATTACAAGATTTCAAATAATAAACATCACGTAATAATTTAAAAGTTTTTTCTTTATCAATATTATTAGAATTTTGGATAATGCTTATAATTATTGGCTTTTCATTTTTATATAAAAAGCCAGATAATGCAAAGACATTTGAAAGAGTCCCAGTTTTTCCAAAAAATTTTCCAGATAATTCACTATTTACAAACCTTTTTGATAATGTTCCTCTCACTCCCATAATTGCAAGTGTAGATTGATAAGCTTTAAAATCATTAGAATATCTCATTTTATCTAAAAACAATACAACTAATTTTGTGGTAATTTTATTTTTTCTAGATAATCCACTAGCATCAGCAAAGTATGTATTAGTAACTGGGAGACCTTTATTTTCTAACCATTTTTTTAATTTTATATAGTCATTATCGTTCCATGTATTTGAGGCATTTTTAAAGAGAGATTCAGCGGTAAAATTATGACTTTCAGAATTTATTAGAGTTAATAATGAAAGGATTGGAGTTGAATATATTTTATTTATCTCAGTAATATCTTTTAAATAAAATGTTTTTTCTGAATCAAAAAAATTTATATTTACTTTTGAATTTGGAAATTTATTTTTTAAATAGTTTTTAATAAAATTTTTTAAAGCATAAATATCTTCGTATTTATTATGATTACTTTCTATTGCAAGAGATGTAATTGGAGATCCATATTCGTAAAGTTTATCAGTATTTGTCCAACCATTAGGCCAATTTAATTTTGAATCAATTTCTACAATATTAAAGTTAATAATTTTATTTTCTTTAATATTTGAAATTAGTTCGATTATATGTTCATAATTCAGATCTGGATCACCTTGACCGAGCAAATAATAATTGTTATTTTTATTTTTTAATAAAGAAGTTTTTAAATTATTATTTAATTTATATTTACTTAAAACATAAGCTGATGAGAATAATTTTTGATTTGATGCTGGCAACCTTGGAACTTCATCATTATAGGAACTAATTATTGTCCCGTTATTATTGATAATTGATACACTAAAGGAATCATCAAGCGTTTGATTCAATAAAGCATCATAAGTAGGACATTTTTTATTCTTATTAATTATTCCAGGAAAATTAAAATAAATACTATTTAAAATAGTTATTTTCTGATTTGATAGTAAATATCTTATTAAGAATGGACATGTTACTAATACAAGAACAATAAAGAAAAATGAATAAATTTTTTTTATCACATTCAATTTATAAATTTACAAAAATAGATTCATTGTCGGGTTTAATATCAAATTCTTTTTTAAAAAAATATTTTTTGTTTTCTTCTTTGAAAAGCAACCACTTATTTGGATAAATATGCATAAGAGCAGCTTTATTTAAAGGTTGTATAAAGTAAATATTTATCCAAGTTTTGACAAAGTTTTTACGTCTCTCTCTAATGACACTTCCTATACCAATATTGGCATCTTCAAATTTTGGATTTAATGAATAATGAGTTCCTTGATAATTATCAGACATAGGTTCAAATGAATCGAAATCATATGGCTGAGGTAGCATCGAAATCATTGCACTATCAATATTATTAATATTATTTGATTCATTAAATGATTTAAAAGTAAATATTTTATCTTTGATATCTGGATAGTCTCTTTGAGCCAAAGCTACAGCACCTTGATCAGCAAATGTAATGTATACATTGTTCTTTTTAGCTAATATCTTGTAGATATTTATTCCAATTCTGTTAAATTTCAATCCTTCAAAATTAAATTCTATAGTAAATCTTTTATTTGAATCTAGTAAACTTGGAATAATAGCATCCTCCATATTCTTAAGAGATTCATTTAAATCTTTAGGTAGCCTGTAATTAATTTCCATTAAAATTTGTCAATACATATTTGAATAAGTTTTAAAAATTTATCTATTTCTGACTTATTGTTTATTGAACCTAAAGTAACACGAATATTTGAATATAGTTCATCATCTTTTAAACCAATATTTTTAAGTGTTGAGCTAGCTTTCCCAGATGAGCTTGAACAAGCACTTCCACTACTTATGGCTATTCTATTATCTGACATAAAATTAATAATCTTATAGGCCCTTATAGGCTCAAATAGTTTATTTAGTATTAGAAACGAAATATGATTGGGAAGTCTATGATTAATACTGCCAGTAATCTTTATGTTTTTATTATCCTTAATTTTTTGAAAAAAATAATTTTTAAGTTTACTGATATTATTAGAAGGAAATTGAGTTATGTAATCATATAATTTTATATTTCCTTTGATATTCTTTAATGATTCATACATTCCAGCAATTAATGGCAAAGCTTGTGTACCTTGTCTAATTGAATATTCCTGAGTAAGTGATATGTCTTTATTTTTTAAAATAAGTCTAGACTTTTCTTTTGTTAAAAGAATACCTATACCTTTTGGACCTCCAAATTTATGAGCAGATAAACTTAAAAAATCACATTTAAGATCTCTCCAACTGAATAATCCATTACTTAATATTTGAGTTCCATCTAAATGAAACATTATATTTAATTCTTCACATTTGGAGCCTATAAATTGAACAGGTTGTATTGTCCCAATTTCACTTTGTCCCCAAATAATTGATACAAGTTTAGTTTCTTTACTTAAAATTATATCGATATTAGAAATATTTAAAATTCCATCATTATTTACCGTCCATTCACATATATCCCAATTTTGCTTTCTTAGTTTATTAGCACAAATAGTTGTTGCTTGATGTTCAACATTTGATATAACAACTCTACCATTTTTAAAGTTCTCATAAATATTATTAAATACAATATTTGTTGATTCCGAAGAACCAGATGTAAAAATTATATCCTCTGGTTCTGCATCAAATATATAAGCAATTTTAGATCTAATTTTTTCAAGATATGCAGAGCATTTTATACCTAGCTCATATGTAGATGATGGGTTATACCAATAATTCCTATAAGTTGAATTTATTATATTTAAAACATTATCAGATAATGGTGTTGTGGATGCATTATCAAAATAGATAAAATTATTTTCCATTAATTTAGTAAAATTGATCCTGTGAAAACCTTTTTAGCATTACCGGTCATCATTACTTCACATTCCTCTTTTGACCAATCAATTTTAAGATTACCTCCTGGTAAAGTTACTATGGTTTTTGAATTACAAAGGTCTAATTTATAAGCTGCTACATGAATAGCACATGCTCCTGTTCCACATGCTAAGGTTGCTCCTGCACCTCTTTCCCATACTTTTACTTTGATATTATCTCTATTTAAGATTTGACAAAAATGAACATTAGTTTTTTCTGGAAATAATTCATTTTTTTCAAATATAGGACCAAGTCTGGAAAGATCAATTGACTCTAAGTCTTGTATAAAAAATATTAAATGAGGATTACCCATTCCTACGGCATAACCTTTACTATTAAAATTATTCTCCATAAATTCATGTGAAGGAACCGAATTTATTTTTCTTTCGATTGTTGTTGGAATTTTTTTACTATCTAAAATTGGAACTCCCATTTTTACAGTGATTTCATCATTTATGTATTTTGCAATTTTTAAACCTGCTTTGGTCTCAATTTTATATTCAATATTTTTATTTTTAATTGAATCATTTAAATGGAGATACTCAACTAAACATCTAATTCCGTTTCCACACATTTGTGCTTCGGAACCATCGGAATTAAAGATTATCATTTTTGCATAATTATCTTCATTTGGTTCTTCTATAAATATCAACCCATCTGCTCCTATACCAAATTGCCTGTTGCAAATTTTTTTAATATCAAAAATTTTATTTCTCTTGTAATTTTTATATAAATCATTTCCTCTGGAATCAATCACTACGAAATCATTTCCGTTACCTTGATATTTTTCAAAAGTTATATTTTTCATTTAAAGATCATATATTCTGAATTTTAATTATAAATTATTCCTTTTAACAAACTATTTCTATTTTATACGATGGATATTAAAATAATAATTTAATAAATAAAAATTAAGTGATTTCTCCTGATAAACAATATGAAGCTAATACCGATTTATATAATCCTTCTGAAATAGAAAAAAAATGGCAATCAATATGGAAAGAAAACAATTTATATAAAACTCACGAATTAACTGAGAATAGTGAAAAATTTTATGCCTTATCAATGTTCCCATACCCATCAGGTAATCTTCATATGGGACATGTTAGGAATTATGTTATTACAGACTTAATAGCTAGGTTTCAAAGGTTTAAGGGGAAATCTGTTTTGCATCCAATGGGTTGGGATGCATTTGGTTTGCCTGCAGAAAATGCTGCGATTGAAAGAGGAGTTAGTCCAAGTGTCTGGACTAAAAAAAATATTTCTCATATGAAGTCACAATTAAAGCTTTTGGGACTATCAGTTGATTGGGATAGGGAATTTGCCACCTGTGATGAAAATTATTATATTTGGACACAATATCTATTTTTAGAGTTATACAAGGCAGGTCTTGTATATCAAAAGGAATCAGAAGTTAATTGGGATCCTATAGATAATACTGTCTTAGCAAATGAACAAGTTGATTCAGAGGGTAAATCTTGGAGATCTGGAGCAATAGTTGAAAAGAAATTACTAAAGCAATGGTTTTTAAGGATTACTAATTATGCAGATGAGTTATTACAGGATTTAGAAAAATTAAATAATTGGCCTGAAAGAGTAAAAATAATGCAAGATAATTGGATTGGAAAGTCAATTGGTACAAATATTAATTTCAATATCAATACCAATCCAGAAGAAAAAATAACTGTATTTACAACAAGACCAGATACTTTATTTGGAGTTACTTATTTGGCAATTTCGGTTAATCATTCATTAATTAAAAATCTATCTGATCAGGAAGCATTAAAAGATATAGAGCAACTAAAACAATATTTGAAAAAAAATAAAAACAATGAACTAGAAAAAATTGGTATAAAAACCAGCTTAATAGCTATAAATCCAGTTAATTCAGAACCTATACCTATTTGGGTGGCAAGTTATGTTCTTGATGAATACGGGACCGGCGCTGTTATGGGCGTACCTGCTCATGATCTAAGGGATTTTGAATTTGCTAAGAAAAACAATATTGATATTAAACAGGTAATAATAAATGATAAAAGTGAACTAAGTAACGAGTTTGATAATGCTTATGTAGAAAATGGATATCTTATTAATTCAAATCAATACGATGGTATAGAAAATACTATTGCTAAATTAAAAATTTCAGAGGATGGAGTAAATAATGGATGGGCTGAAAATAAGATTCAATATCGTCTAAGAGATTGGTTAATATCTAGACAAAGATATTGGGGATGTCCGATACCCATAGTTAATTGCAAAAAATGTGGATCTGTTCCTTTAAACCAATCGGAATTACCTGTTACCTTACCAAAAGATATAAAAATCTCGGCTAACAAGATTAATGCTTTAGGTGATAATAATAATTGGACAAATACAACATGTCCAAAATGTGGAATAGCGGCAAGAAAAGAAACTGATACTATGGACACTTTTATGTGTTCATCTTGGTATTTTTTAAGATATCCATCTTCAAAATGTTCAACTAAACCATTTGAAAAGATTGAAATTAATAAGTGGTTGCCTGTAGATCAATATGTTGGAGGAGTAGAGCATGCAATATTGCATTTGCTATATGCAAGATTTTTCACTAAAGCCCTTCGAGATAATAAACTATTTGAAATTGATGAACCATTCAAAAAGCTATTAACTCAAGGAATGGTTCAGGCCGCAGCCTATAAAAACAATAAAACGGGTAAATATGTTTCTCCTTCCGATATTGCTGACCTATCAAATCCTACAGATCCTATTGACAAATCAAAACTTGAAGTTCTTTTCGAGAAGATGTCCAAGTCAAAATATAACGGAATAGACCCTGAATCAGTAATTAAAAAATATGGAGCAGATACAGCAAGAATGTTTATATTATTTAAAGCACCACCTGAAAAAGATTTGGAATGGGGAGATACAGATGTTGAAGGACAATTTAGATTTTTGAGCAGGATTTGGAAGCTTTATATAAATTGTGCAAAAGACATAAATAGTAAAAGCAAATTTTATCCAGATAAAGAAAAATCTTTAATAAAGTCAATGAATATAGCTATAAAAGAAATCTCAAATGACATTTTAAATAACCAATTTAATACTGCAATTTCAGAACTAATGAAGTTTTATAATTCATTATCAAATTCCATTAATGATGTAAACAATAATTTAAAAAAAGATGCTTTAAAAACATTTTGTATTTTGTTAGCTCCATTTGCACCTCATATTGCAGAAGAAATATGGCATCTTATAGGATTTAAAAATTCAGTACATTTAGAACAATGGCCTTCATTTAATGCCGATGCACTAAAAGAAGATGCATATGAACTAGTAATCCAAGTGAATGGAAAAGTTAGAGACAAAATAAATATTGATAATGAAATGAATGAAGATCAAATTAAGGAATTGACTCTTAAAAGACCTAACATTTTAAAATGGACTCAAGATAAGGAAATAAGAAAAATAATTATTGTTAAAGGTAAAATTTTAAATATAGTTGTTTAATTTTTTGTTTTTTTAATAACTAATGAATTTGGATTTGACCAATCGCCCTTAACTAAATAATCATCATTACCGAAACACATTTCACGAATTATGAAAAATATTGGTTCATTAACTGAATCATCAAATAATGATGTTATGTCATATATTGAATATTCTCCTCCTCCATCTAATAAATTACTTACTTTTTGTTGATACTCAATAATATTCGCGGCTGCCTTCTTTCCAGCCTCAACTCCAGGTTGATCATATGCATTTATATTTATTAATTCAGCATAGAAAGATACAGCTCTTTCAAATAAAGCGATTAAGGCACCTAGTGAAAAACAATTTAACTTTTCTAATGTTATGGTGATACTTTGTCTTTCTTCACTAGAAAGAGCCGATCTGGTTCCTTGTAAAAAACCAGAAAGATATTCTTTAGGATTCTCTTTTTCATCAAAAATATTAGTCGATGGAGAATCTAATAATTCAATAAAAATACAAAAAAAGTTATCAATACCATCTCTCAGCTGCTGAACGTAAGCATGTTGATCTGTAGATCCTTTATTCCCAAAAACTGAAATACCTTGATTAACTACTTCACCATTCCTATTAAATTTCTTGCCTAATGATTCCATTACTAATTGCTGAAGATATTTACTAAAAACCTGTAATCTATCTCTATAAGGTAAAACTACCATATCTCTCTTTCCAGAGCCATCACCAGTTAAATGCCATGCAGATGATAATAATGCTGCTGGATTATTTTTAAAATTACTTGTACGTGTGACCTCATCCATTAATGATGCTCCTCTAAGAAATTCAAATATATTTTCATTAATAAGAGCTAATGGAAGTAATCCCACAGAACTTGTAATACTTGTTCTTCCTCCAACCCAATCTTGTAAATTAAATATTTTTAGCCAATTTTCAGAAGTGGCTTTATTAAATAACTTACTATCCTTCATAGTTATAGCTATAGCATTAGAATTCCATTCAACAGAATTTTTTTCACAATGACTTTTAATAATTTCCATAGCAATTCTAGGTTCAGGAGTACCACCTGATTTGCTAACTACTACAAATAATGTTGTTGATAATTTTTCAGATAACTCTTCTAACTTTTCGCTAATTAAAAATGGATCAACATTATCTATATATGAAAAATTTAATCCTTTAGAGCATTTCTGGAGTGATTCTGTAATAAGTAATGGGCCTAATCCACTTCCACCAATTCCTATCCATAGAACATCTGTATAGTAATGATTCTTCTTATTCTTTATATTCCCATTTAAAATTTTTTTCCCAAATTCTGATATTTCATTAATTTCTGCACTAATCTCCTCTTCTATTTTAGAAGATGGAGAAATTGATGGATTTCTAAGCCAATAATGTCCAACTTGTCTATTTTCATCAATATTTGAGATTGCACCATTTTCTAATTCTTTTATTGATGATAAAACATCTATAAATTTATCTTCTAAATTTTTTATCTCTTCATTTGTGAAATTAATTTTGCTTATGTCTAACCAAATTTTTAATTTTTTATCAAACCAAAGATAATTACAAAATTTATCCCAAGAGTTTAAATCTCCATTCATTTTATATATTTGTTCCTTTTATTTATTATTTAATTATATCTTTACGAATAGTAGATAGATTTGAATCATTTAAAATTGTTTAAATTTTTATTTTTAAATAAATATGTTCTTGAATATGAACAATTAAAATACAGGGTTTTTTTTATTTCATATGAATTTATCATTGAATAAAATTAAAAACTTTGGATAAATCATTTAATTACATAATTTCGCCTGAGATATCTGAATTTAGAAGATTTTCACCAAAATTAAAAATAGGCGTACTTGCATCTGGGAAAGGAACAAACTTTCAGGAGTTAATTAATCTCTCAGAAAAAGGATTATTAGATATAGATATAAAAGTTCTAATAACAAACAAAGATGATGCTGGTTGTATAAGAAGAGCAGAAAATGTAGCAATACCTCATAAAATAATAAGAGGTAAGGACTTTTCGAAAAAAGAGCTATTTGAATTAGAAATTATAAATACTTTATTTCATTATGATGTTGAACTTGTCGTTATGGCTGGTTGGATGAAAATTGTCACTCCATTTTTTATTAATAAATTTAAGAATAAAATTATAAATATTCACCCATCACTGCTTCCTGCATATAAAGGGGGTTCTGCGATAAAAGATTCTATATTAAATGGATCAAAAATAACTGGATGTTCAGTACATTTTGTTGATGAGGAGGTAGATAGTGGTTCACTTATAATGCAAGCTGCATTGTCAATTCTAAAAGATGATAATATTGAAACGCTCACCAAAAAAATACAAATACTTGAACATATAATTTTACCTCACTCAATTTCTCATGCTGGTTTCTTTATAAGAAGTAATTTTATGGAAAGTTATTAATTAATTCAAGACCATCATCCATTGAAAATCCACTCATAATATTTAAATTTTGAATTGCTTGTCCAGTTTGTCCTTTTAACAAATTATCAATTGCAGATAAAATAATAATCCTTCCATTTCGAATATCAACTTTAACTGAAAGAAAAATTTGGTTTGTATTTTTAGCCCATTTAGTTGATGGATATGTATTTACAGGTAAAACTTTAATATTTTTAAAATTTCTATAATAATTATCCAAAAGAATTCTGCAATCATCAGAAGTTAACCCTGGATCTTTTAATCTTCCATATATAGTCGAATGCATACCCCTTGCAATTGGGACCAAATGAGGAGTAAAGAGCAGTTCAATATTATTTCCACAGATTAAAGATGCAACTTGTTCTATTTCTGAAGTATGTCTATGATTTATCAATCCATATGCTGATAGACCTTCTCCACATTCTGATAATAGTAGCTTTTGGTTTGGTTCACGACCGCCTCCAGACGTTCCGCTTTTAGAATCAATTACTATTCCTTCATTTTCAATAATTCCTTGCGATAGATAAGGAGCTAGTGGAATAAGAGCAGAGGTTGGATAACATCCAGGACATGCAATTAATCTTCCTTTTGAAATGGCTTCTTTATTTATTTCAGGAAGACCGTAAACTGCCTCCTTGCATAAATCATCATCATTTCTTTTAAAAATGGCAGCTTCTTTTGAATATACTTTTTTCCATTCATCTAATGATTTATATCTGTAATCAGCTGATAAATCGATAACTTTAACTCCCCTATCTAATAATTTTCTTGTCAAGGTGGAGGAAAGACCATTTGGTAAACAAAGCAAAGCTATATCAGCGTTGTTGGAGATATTATCTACTGAAATTTTGTCTATGTAAGGATCGGAATCAAGATGAATAAAAGGAAAAAGATCATTCCACTTTGAACCAGATGTTTTATTTCCACCTAAATATGATATTTTGTAGTTTTTATTTTTCTTTAGAAGATTTACTGCTTGAATACCGCCGTAACCAGTAGCACCTACTATTGCAACATTCATTTCTTTGAATTGGCAGACTTTGAGATAGGATTATAAAGTGTTGAATTTAGGATAACAAACACACTATTTTTCTATATTGATAGGAATAATGAAAGAAACAAGTCCCAAATCAAATAATGGAACAATTTTGGATATAAGTGAATCTTTTAAAATTGAATTTGATCCTATAAGTGATGCATTGGCAGCGATAAGGAATGGTGAATGCATTATTGTAGTTGACGATGAAAGAAGGGAAAATGAGGGAGATTTAATTTGTGCGGCTCAATTTGCAACTCCTCAACAAATTAATTTTATGGCTACTGAGGGGCGAGGTCTTATATGCCTAGCTATGCAAGGGGAGAAACTTGACTCCTTAGATTTACCTTTAATGGTAGATAGAAATACAGATGAAAATCAAACAGCATTTACGATTTCAATTGATGCAGGTCCCGAAAACAATGTTTCGACCGGAATTTCAGCAGAAGACAGAGCTAAGACTATTCAAGTTGCAATAAACCCAAATACAAAACCTGATGATTTAAGGAGGCCAGGACATATATTTCCATTAAGAGCGAAGAAAGGAGGGGTTTTAAAAAGGGCAGGTCATACAGAAGCTGCAGTAGATATTGCTGCAATGTCAGGTCTATATCCTGCTGGAGTTATTTGTGAAATACAAAATCCTGACGGATCAATGTCACGACTTCCGCAACTTAAAGAATATGCTAAACAGTGGGGGATGAAATTAATATCAATAGCGGATTTAATAAGTTATCGATTTCAAACTGAGAGATTTGTTTTTAGAAAATCCGATGCAGTTCTTCCAAGTATTTTTGGAAATTTCAAAGCCTTAGGATATATTAATGAACTTGATGGTTCAGAGCACGTTGCATTAGTTAAACAGAAATCATCAAAATTAAGCGAACCTGTACTAGTAAGAATGCATTCAGAATGCTTAACTGGTGATGCTTTTGGATCATTACGTTGTGATTGTAGACCCCAGCTAGAGGCTGCTTTATCGAGAATAGAAAAGGAAGAAGAAGGAGTTGTTGTTTACTTGAGACAAGAAGGTAGAGGTATTGGTCTAATAAACAAATTAAAAGCTTACAGTCTACAAGATGGTGGATTAGACACAGTAGAGGCTAATGAAAAATTAGGATTTCCTGCTGATCTCAGAAATTATGGAGTTGGAGCACAGATATTAACAGATCTCGGGATAAAAAAATTAAAATTACTAACTAATAATCCTAGAAAGATCGCTGGATTAGGTGGTTATGGAATTGAAGTTATTGAGAGAGTTCCATTAGTGATTTGTCCAAATGATGATAATGCTGAATATTTGAGTGTTAAGAAAACAAAGTTAGGACACATGATTGATGAAGATAATACTAGTATCAGGAATATAGACCCATTTATATCTATTTTCCTTGACGGAAATTATAAATCTATAGATCTTGTTCCAATAAAAAATAAAGTTATTAAATTCTGTAATGATCAAAACATTAATATTAAACTTGAGAGTACACCGAGACTATTGGCATTTTGGAATCGACCCAAATTAGTTTGGAGAATTTTACATGATCGTAATAGAACCAATTTGAACATTACTGATGAAGAAATTAAAAATATAGAATCATTTATTCAGTTTTTATCAAAATATGAGAATAGTACAAAGATTGGGATCATTGTTTCTAGGAATATTGAACAAGCTTTACATCCAAAAAGCAGTATAAAACTTATTAATACTAAATTTACTGTTAATAATGAAATCCTATATTCATCTACAAGAAAATTTAATCTCGATAAAGAAACATTTAGTATTGTTTTTAATGGATAAATAATTAATTTACAGTTGCTTTTAAAATTTTTGATCCATTAGTTAGCTTTAGCACGACATCCATATCATCTGTCTTACCAAAAACAGTATGAACACCATCAAGATGGGGCTGTGGTTCATAAACTATGAAAAATTGGCTACCACCAGTATCCTTTCCTGCATGAGCCATAGAAAGGGAACCTTTTAAGTGCTTATTAGCATTGATTTCACATTTAATATTATATCCTGGACCTCCAGTTCCAGGCATGCCGGATGCCCCATTTCTAGTATTAGGACATCCACCCTGAGCCATAAATCCGGGTATAACTCTGTGAAATGCTAAACCATCATAAAAACCATCACATATCAACTTCGTGAAGTTTTTTACTGTATTAGGTGCGTCGTCAGAGAAAAATTCAATATTAATGTTCCCAACTTCAGTTTCAAATAATGCTTGTGTCATTTTTTTATTTTTTATAAATATTTTATATCTTAATCCTTAAAGCAACTTTTCAAGGTTTTCCTTAATGGTATTTATATCAATGTTTTCTTCATTTTTAGTATCTTTATCCCAATCATCAACTTCTAGGTTTTTCGTAGGTGGGGAAATAAGTAACCTATCTTCGGCTGTTTTAGGTATAAAATTTTTCTCCACTAATTTAAATTCATAATCTAACTTAATACAAAAATCCTTTATTTCTTTTATGTCGATCATTTCAACTATTGGTAGAGGGAAATCCTGAGCTTCAAGAAGTCCACAATATCTCGTTGCATCGTCCTTATCTTCAAACATAAGAACTATTGTTCTTCCTTTAAGTTCAATTGAGTGAATTCCTTCTTTATCTGTTCCTGAATTGTATAAAAGAACAAATATGTTCATAAGTATAAATTTTGCTAATTTTATAATATTTGATTAAGAATCAGAAAGTGATAATTCTTGTAATCTTGTATATAAAGCAATTTCTTCGTCATTAATGTCAGCAGGAATAACTACTAGAATTTCAACATATTGATCACCAACATTATCTTCGAATGTTAGACCTCTGCCTTTTAATCGTAACATTCTTCCAGTAGATGATTTTGGAGGCACTTGAAGGGTTACATTACCATCAAGAGTGGGGACCTCTACTGCACAACCTAAAAGAGCATCATGAGGAAATAGCTCGAGTTTATAATGAACTCTCAAACCATCGATTCGAAGTCCATTATCAGTTTGCACTTTTAATTGTAAATAATGATCTTTCCCTCCCCTTGCAATATTTTCTAGTCTTAATCTCCATCCATCCCCTGCAAAAGGAGGTGTATCAACTTCTACGACAGTTTTATCTTCAAGTTCAATTAATATTGATGCTCCGTTCAAAGCTTCATCGGGAGTTAATTCAATAATTGTTTCTATATCTTGATGAAGCTTAACTGGAGGAGGTTCTTCTGGAGATGTCGTAGGATATTCAAAATTAAACAATTCATCATTATTAATATTTGTAGATTCATCCTCAAATGATTCATTATTATATTCATCGTAATTATTAGCGTTGTATTCATATCCAAATAATGAATCAAGATAATCTTGAAAATCTGGAAAACCAGTTTTGAAATTATTATTTTCGTAATCAAGATGATTGTTTATATCAGAATTATCATTTCTATTATTTGAATCCCGTAGGTATTCATATGCTTCATTAATTAATTTAAATCTTTCCTCTGCATTGAGATCATTTTTATTTAAATCTGGATGCCATTTTCTTGCTTCTTTTCGAAAAGCCTTTTTAAGTTCATTATCATCGAAATCATGGGTTAAACCCAAAATCGACAAATAGTCTTTTTTAGAGGAAATAGTCATTGTCCCATGGATCATCATCCCTAGAATTACCATACCTCGAATTTCTATAATTTCTATTCATTTGATTATCCCAAGGATCATCATCCCAATAATCATCTGAAAAGAGTTCATCCTTTAATGACCCAAATGTATTTTTGATACTTTGTAATGGATTATTTTCATTTTTACGTTCTGCTGCAAATCTTCTATTTAAACCAAATAATGCTTCTTGGAGTGCACTTACTGAAATTTCTAACTCTTGAGGATCCTCATCATTGATATATTCTTCAACATCTTGAATGGCTAATTCAACCGCTCTTTGTTGTCTTTCAGCACCGTAAGGTCCAAATTCTAAAGAAGCATCCCTTAGTCTTCTCTCAGCTTGCGCAATAAGAGTTAAAGCACTATTTTTTCTATCAATGACAGATCTCCTCTTTCTATCTTCATTAGCCTTTGATTTAGCTTCTTCAATTATCGAATTAATTTCTTGTTCATTTAAATTTGAGCCTCCTGAAATAGTAACAGTTTGCTTTCTTCCAGTTGTTCTATCAGTTGCACTTACCTCTAAAAGACCATTAGCATCAATATCAAATGCTACTTGAACTTGTGGTATTCCTCTAGGGGCTGGGGGTATTCCTGATAACCTGAATTTACCAAGTGATTTATTTTCTGAAGCTAATGGCCTCTCACCTTGCCTTACTTGAACAACAACTGAAGATTGATTAGCTTCTGATGTACTAAAAACATCGGATTGTCTTACCGGTATCGGTGTATTACGAGGTATAAGTACCTTCATAAGACCACCAATAGTTTCTAAACCTAAAGATAGAGGTGTAACGTCATTTAGCAGTAAATCTTGTAAATCTCCACTAATTATTCCTGATTGTATTGCTGCACCAACTGCAACAACTTCATCTGGATTAACAGACTGACAGGGGTCATTAGGAACAAGTGTTTTAACTAACTGTTGAACCATTGGGATTCTTGTGCTGCCACCGACTAGTACAACCTCATCAATATCTTCTGCGTTCCATCCAGAATCATCTAAGGCAATTTGCACGGGCTCTAATAATCTATCTAATAGATCTTGAGATAATGATTCAAATATTTTTCTATCTAAGGTTTCATCAATATGTAATGGACCCTCTTTACTAGTGGTGATAAAGGGTAATGATATTTTTGTTTTTAGTAATCCTGACAATTCACATTTGGCTTTTTCAGCAGCTTCAGTTAATCTTTGTAAAGCTTGTCTATCCCTTCTTAGATCGATATTATATTTAGATAGAAATTTTTCAGCAAGCCAATCTACTATTTTTGAGTCAAAATTATTTCCTCCTAGCTGGGTATCTCCACAGGTTGCTTTAACATCAAATACACCATTGGAAATTCTTAATAATGAGACATCAAATGTTCCTCCCCCTAAATCAAAAACCAAAACATTATTAGAGGAACTTTTTTCAAAACCATATGCTAAAGCAGCTGCAGTAGGTTCATTCAGTATCCTATCTACTTTTACACCAGCTAATATTGCGGAATCTTTTGTGGCTTGCCTTTGAGATTCATTAAAATATGCGGGGACTGTAATTACAGCAGAGTCAACGGTATCTCCAAGATATTTTTCGGCATCATTAATTAATTTTCTAATTAATGAGCTAACTAACTCTTCAGGAGCATACTCTCTTTCTGTATTTGGACTGAGAACACGAACACTTCCAGAATTATTTGATTTGACATTATAAGGAACAGAAATACTAGTATCATCTAGTTCGTCCCAGTCGCTACCAATAAATCTTTTTAGGTTATAAAATGTATTCTTCGGATTTAAAACAAGTTGTCTTCTTGCTTGATCACCTATTACTATTTCTTTGTCTTTTGTAAAACCAACTATCGAAGGTGTAGTTCTAGATCCTTCAGAATTTGCAATAACAATTGGACGACCTGCCTCTATAACTCCGACTACAGAGTTAGTAGTACCTAAATCAATTCCAACTATTTGCCCCATGATTTTAGATCGCTAAATTAAATCAAAATTTAATAAATTTAATTAATTTTTATCTTAGATATCTACATATAATAGTAAAAATTCAATATTTTCAACTTAATTTAAATAAATAAGATTATTTATTATCTATCAAACTTATTACTATCTATTTTAAAAAATCAATTAAAAACAAAATTGTTGATGTTATTAATTACAATCAACTAATGTGAAACGGAGAGAGAGGGATTCGAACCCTCGATAAAGTTGCCCCTATACAGCATTTCCAGTGCTGCGCCTTCAACCACTCGGCCACCTCTCCCGAGGTAACCATTTTACCCCTTTATCATCCCTTTTTAGAGGAAATTTATTTGAAAAAGACTTTCACAGTCACGATTAAAAATAAGAAAACCGGAAAGGTCTACCAAGAGCAGGTTAATAGTGATGAATATATACTTAAGGAATTTGAAAAGAAAGGCCTCAAGCTTGCATTTTCATGTAGAAATGGTTGCTGTACAAGTTGTGCAGTTAAAATAATATCTGGTACTTTGCAACAACCTGAAGCCATGGGTGTATCTCAAGGATTAAAAGACGATGGTTATGCACTGCTTTGTGTCGCTAAAGCAACTTCAAATCTTGAGGTGGAAACTACATATGAAGATGAAGTATACGATTTACAGTTTGGAAAATATTTTGGGAGAGGACATACAAGAGTCGCGCCACCTTGGGAATTTGAGGAAGAATAACTATAATGTTTGAATTAAGTGAAATAGAGGAACTTTCAAGTAAAGTAAATTTATCAAGTTTGTATGAAATAGCAGAGAAATCCGCTCAAATTGGTAATGAAATACTAAAAATTAATTACAATAAAATTCAGAAAATATCATCGAAGGGTAGGAAAGGTGATCTTGTAACCAATGTGGATTTAGAAGTTGAAAATAAAATAAAGGAATATTTGTTAGAAGAGACACCAAACATATCTATTAGTGCAGAAGAATCAGGAAAATTAAACAAATCCTCAGATTTAACATGGTGTATAGACCCATTAGACGGAACAACAAATTATTCCCATGGATATCCTTTTTTTGGAACATCTATTGGCCTTGTATATAAAAATAAACCAATTATAGGGGCTATATCAGTACCTTATTTAAATGAACTATATTCAGCGTGTATCGGTCTAGGATCATTCTGCAATCATAGTGAACTTAAAGTATCGAGTCCCTCAAATCTTTCTGATAGCTTACTTGTAACTGGTTTCTCATACGACAGATTTGAGACAGAGGATAATAATTATGCTGAATTTTGTTATTTAACACATAAAACTAGAGGAGTCAGAAGAGGAGGAGCAGCAGCAGTTGATCTAGCATTTGTTGCTGCAGGTAAGGTTGATGGATACTGGGAAAGAGGATTAGAGGAATGGGACCTAGCGGCCGGTGCTATTATTGTTAAAGAGGCTGGTGGAATTATTTCTGATTATCCATCAGGTGAATTTAATTTAAGTTCAGGAAGAATCTTAGCTTGTTCTCCAAGCCTTGAGAATGAAATAAAAAATGAACTAGATAAAGTTTCTCCATTTAAAAAAAATCTTTATACATAAAATTCGTTAAAATATTAAAATGACAGATATAAAGGAAATTAAATTAGTCGATGTAAAAAATAACTCTAACATCATTAATAATTTAAATAGTATTTATAAACTATGGGGCTTTGAAGAGGTTTCACCTTCATTTATAAATACTTTAGAGATAATAAAAGGCCGTGGCGTTATTGAAGAAAATCAGGTTGTAGGAATAGTAAGTAATAATTCATTATGTCTTAGGCCAGAAATGACAACATCTATTGTGAAATTATCATCTACTAGATTAATAAATAAGAAGAGACCTATAAGATTATTCACCAATGGAATGGTATTTGATAAAAAACAAAATAATAAAGATTCATTTAAGTTACATGAGAAACTGCAGAGTGGAATTGAATTAATTGGATATGATACAAAATACCCAGAAATTGAAGTTATCAATATATTATTTGATGCAATCGATAATATTAATTTGAAGGATGGTTGTAATTTATTTCTACTAGTAAGCACAACAAAAATAATGGATTTAATCTTAAATAAATATAAAAATAATAATTTTGAAGAAATTAAAAAAAGTCTGGTTAATTTTGATCAAGATAATTTATCTAAATTAGGAATTGATGAAGATGATAAATATATTCTTAAAGATCTTTTATTCACTAGAGGAGAACCAATTGCAATATTAAAAAAACTTAAAAGTACATATGGCACTAGTAAAGCTTTAGATGACTTAAATTTTTTATTTGAAACATTATCAAAAATATCGAATAAATATGGGGTTAAATTACAACTTGATCCAACGTTTCAACCTCACTTGAATTTATATGAGGGAATAGTTTTTCAACTAATAGGTGATGATGGTAAAAATAAAAGCGTGATAGCAAAAGGCGGAAGATATGATGAATTAGTAAGATTCTTTAGTCCTAATGAGAAAATCTTAAATGGGATTGGATTTACAATTTCAATAGACATTTTAAGAAATTTAATTAGGGAAGAAAAGACAGATAAAAAAAAGATTTTATTAATGTTTAGTGATTCATATTTGTTAGAAAAGGGTATGAATGAACAAAAAAAACAACAGAAAAAAGGAAATATTGCCATCTTACATTTAAATCCATGTGATGACTTGGCTAAAGCCAATCAAATAATGAAAGAAAATAATTGTAGTGAGATTTTATGGGTTAAATAATTTCATTTAAAAGTTTATTTAAGTTTTTAAATTCATATATTGTTCGGACAATACTCCTATTTAAACTTGATTAACTAGTTTTTAGGAAATAGGATTTAATATATTTGATTTTTTTAAATGGAAAAAGGCGAAATTCGTATTAATACCGAAAATATATTCCCAATTATCAAGAAGGCAGTATATTCTGACCATGAAATTTTTTTAAGGGAACTTGTTAGTAACGGTGTTGACGCAACAAGTAAAAGAAGAATGGCCTCTATTGCAGGTGACTGCGAAAATACTGAAGAGGCTCAAGTAAAAATAACTATTGACCGTGAGAATAATACCCTAACAATATCTGATAATGGAATTGGTATGAATGATGAAGAAATTAAGAGGTATATAAACCAAGTAGCATTTTCAAGTGCTGAAGAATTCCTGACAAAATATAAAAAAGATAATGATGAATTTATAGGTCATTTTGGACTTGGTTTTTATTCAAGTTTCATGGTGGCAGATAGAGTAGATATATTAACTAAATCAGCGATTGGGGAATCAAAAGCATTCAAATGGTCTTGTGATGGATCGCCAAATTTCACATTAGAGGAATCAGAAAGAGAGACAATTGGTACAGATGTCATACTTCATTTACTAGAAGAAGAAAAAGAGTTTATTGAGCCCGAAAGGATTAAATCATTAATAAAAAAATATTGTGATTTTATGCCAATAGATGTCTTATTAGAAGGTGAGACAATTAATAAGAAAAATCCCCCTTGGAGAAAACAGCCTAGTGAATTAAAAGATGAAGATTATATCGAGTTATATAAATACCTTTATCCATTTCAGGGAGATCCGCTTTTATGGATTCATCTAAATACAGATTATCCATATGACATACAAGGGATATTGTATTTTCCTAAGTTATCTGGTAGAGCTGATTGGGAAAAGGGTGAAATTAAACTGTTTTGCAATCAAGTATTTGTAAGCGATTCAATTAAAGAGATAGTACCAAAATACCTTTTACCTCTAAGAGGTGTTATTGATTCTACAGATATTCCGTTAAATGTTAGTAGAAGTGCATTACAAACAGATAGAAAAGTAAGGTCTATATCATCATTTATCTCAAAAAAAATTGCTAATAAACTAAAGGATTTGATAAAAAATTCACCAGAATTTTATGCAGAAATTTGGGATTCTATCTCTGCTTTTATTAAAATTGGTGCTATCGAAGATGAAAAATTTGCTGATTTAGTCGATAACAGTATTATTTTTGAAACAATCATCAATTCAGAGAAAGACGTAACAAAGGATATAGAAAATAAATCCCTTATTAAATCAAATGATAAATATTTCACAACTCTTTCAAATTACAAAGAACGAAATAACGTAGCTGATTCTAAAAAAATAATTTATTGTTCAGATTTGATAGCTCAGTCAAGCGCATTAAATATCTGTTTATCTGATAACAAAGAAGTTATTAAATCAGATCCTTTAATTGATGCACAATTTCTTCCTTGGATAGAAAGTAAAAATGAAGATTATCAATTCCAAAGAGTTGATTCAGAAATAAATGAACTAGAAGATAAAGAATCAAATGAAATTGTTGATAAGGATGGTAAATCAAATACAGAAAACCTTAGAGATTCAATAGCTAAAGCACTTAACAATGAGAAAGTAACAGTTAAAGTTCAGTCACTTTCAAGTAAAGGTGCTCCACCTGCGATGATCTTGCTTCCAGAACAAATGAGAAGAATTAATGATATGGGTGCTTACATGGAACAAAAGATGCCTGGATTACCTGAATATCATGTTCTTTTAATTAATAAAGAACATCCACTTATTATTGGTCTTAATAAAATTACTGGAAATAAAATAATTATAGATAAAAAAGATTCAACAGAAAATCCATTGGCATCTAAAATTGCGAATCATGTTTACGATATGGCTAAGCTATCTGTTGGCGGATTGGATCAAGAACAAATTATTAATTTACAAAATAATAATGCCGAATTAATTTCAGAATTACTTTATTCAGCAACTTAAGTCGTGTGTTAATATTTTTAAAGATATAACTTAAAAAATATGTCAAAAGTTTGTGAACTTACTGGTGCAAAGGCAAATAATGGGATGGCTGTTAGCCACTCACATATTCGAACAAAAAAATTACAGCAAGTTAATCTACAAAAAAGAAGACTTTGGTGGGAAGAAGGAAAAAAATGGGTAAATATAAAAATTAGCACCAAAGCTTTAAAATCCATACAAAAAGTCGGTTTGGATAAATTCGCCAAATCAAATGGAGTAGATTTAAAAAAATTCTAAATTTGATGAAAAATTTAGTAGTAAGTATATTAATATCTTTTTTTCTTATAAATAATTGCAATTCAGCTTTAGCTTTTGACTTTGCCCCTGAGGTTGGCGACCTTGCTCCGAACTTTCATCTAGAAGGTTTTAATAAAAAAATACAAACCAAAACTAATTGGGAATTAAATGATTTTGAAGGTAAGTGGCTAGTAATTTATTTTTATCCGAAAGATTTTACAGCAGGATGCACTCTAGAAGCTAAAGGTTTTTCAGAATTAAAAAAAGATTTTTCAAAATATAATGCAGAAATAGTTGGCATTAGTGCTGATAATCAAGATTCTCATGAAAGTTTTTGCAGCGAAAAATCTATTAACTACACTTTACTATCTGATCCAGACGGAACTATTAGTGATAAATATGGTTCTTGGATTCCGCCTTTCTCAGATAGAAATACTTTTTTGATTTCTCCAGATGGGAAAATTTCTTATAGATGGATAAGTGTTTTACCTATAAATCATGCTAAGGAAGTACTTAACGTTTTGAAGAAAAAAGTATAATATTTTGCACGAATTATCATTTGCAACTTGGTTAATACATATCTCATCAGTTATTGAATGGATCTATGCCATATTTGTCATAAATAGAATATCTAAAAATAAAAATTATACTGTATTTTTTTGGTTAAGCATCGCTATGATCCCAAACCTAATAGGGGCTATGTGCGCTATCACTTGGCATATCTATGATAATCAAGATGTATTGTATGGATTAGTAACCCTTCAAGGGATATTTACATTTATTGGAAATTCAACATTAGCTCTAGCATCATTCCTGATTTTTAAAAAGGAAGAGACTTATGAATGATTTATTTCTAAAATTTATAGAAAAATTAGGCACACTTGATAATACAACTTTGTTTGCTTCATCGATAGTCCCATATACAATCTTTTTGTTTTACTTATATAAAATTAAATCTGTAAATAAATTTGTAAAAACAGGTTTTTCATTAACAGTTTTATTTGTGTTTATAACTATATTAGTTTCTATCTTCTCCTTAAATTACTTCAATAAAAGTCTCGTTGAGGTTGACTTCCTTCATGGATCAGCAGAATTTTTCTTAACATTGAGTGATTTTGTCATATTATTGGGCTTTATAAGGATGTTAAATAAAATAGAAGTAAACAACTCTTAAGACCTTTAACAATTTTGTGTTTTTTAGGTAAAAGTATTAGAGAATATATAAAAATAACGAATTTTTATGTTTACTACATTATTTGCAGCTGCCTCTGCTCCAGCAACATTCGAATGGTCCCCAAAATGTGCCGTTGTAATGATTGCATGTAATGTTTTTGCTTACGCAATTGCAAGAGCAACTATAAGAAAACCTAACGAAGGTTTTGAAATACCTAATTCAAAATTCTATGGTGGTTTGAGTCACGCATCAGTTGTAGGAGCTAATTGTCTAGGTCATATTTTCGGTATTGGGGCCATCCTAGGATTAGCATCACGTGGTGTTTTATAAAATTTATTTATTAAATTTTAATTATTAAATTTAAATTTCTTGATAATTTTATGTGCCATCTGATCAGGCATAAGACCTAATTTTATTTTGCTCTGATCAGGTGATGCATGATCAACTAAAACATCAGGAATACCTATTCTGTATACAGAAATATTTATTTCATTATCGTTAAATAATTCAACGATAGCTGAACCAAATCCGCCTATTAATGTTCCTTCTTCCATAGTGACTACTTTTTGAATCCTATTTGCTAAAGGGATAATAAGATTTTTATCAAGGGGTTTTACGAATCTTGCATTTACGATACATGCATTAATATTCATATCTTTTAGGATCTGTGCTGTTTTAATAGCTGAAGCTACCATAGATCCATAAGCAATAATTAAAATATCATTTCCTTCCTCTAGTATTTCAGCTTCTCCTATAGTCAATGGTTCCCAACCTTCATCCATAACCGCTACGCCTAATCCAGAACCTCTAGGTATTCTTAAAGCCGTTGGACCTTTATGGTTAATTGATGTTATTAACATTCTCTGTAATTCTGACTCATCTTTAGGCGCCATCAAAACGAAGTTTGGTATTGACCTCATGTAACTGATATCGTACTGCCCTTGATGAGTAGGACCGTCAGCTCCAACTATTCCAGCTCTATCAAGTACGAATGATACAGGTAAATTTTGTATGCCTACATCATGAATTAATTGATCGAAGGCACGTTGAAGAAAAGTACTATAAATAGCTACGACAGGTTTAAGTCCATCGCATGACATTCCTGCTGCAAGAGTAACCGCATGCTGTTCAGCTATTCCTACATCAACATATTGATCTGGGATATTTTTTTGCAATATATCCAATCCCGTACCAGTTGCCATTGCAGCTGTGATACCAATAACTTTACTATCTTGTTCACATATTTTTAATAAAGTTTGACCAAAAATTTTACTATAGCTAACAGGCTTAGGTTTTTTAGAGGGAATAGATTTTCCAGTAGTTAGATCAAATGCAGACTGAGCATGGTAACCAACTTGATCAGCTTCTGCATATGGGTATCCTTTGCCTTTTGTTGTAACAAGGTGAACAAGTACAGGTTTTTTAAGTCTATGAGCAGCGTTAAATGTATTAATTAAATTTCCAATATCATGGCCGTCAATTGGACCCATATATGTAAATCCAAGTTCTTCAAAAACTGCTCCAACCTTTGGCACAGCTAATCTTCTAACGCTACCTTTAATATTTTTTAGTTCTTCAGGAATATCCTTACCAATTAAGGGGATATTTTTTACACTTTCTTGAACACTATCAGACAAAAATTGTAATGGAGGACTAAGTCTCACCTTATTTAAATAAGATGATAGTGCACCAACTGGAGGTGATATAGACATATCATTATCGTTTAAAACTACGACCAGGGGTGTATTTGGTAAGTGACCAGCGTGATTTATAGCTTCTAATGCCATTCCTCCTGTTAATGCCCCATCTCCAATAACAGCAACACATTTATAATTTTCACCTTTTCTATCTCTTGCTATTGCCATTCCTAAAGCAGCAGAAATAGAGGTACTTGCATGACCAGCCCCAAAATGATCAAATTTACTTTCACTTCTTTTGAGATATCCAGCCACTCCATTTTGTTGTCTAAGAGAATCAAATTGACTGAAACGTCCTGTTATTAACTTATGAGGATAACCTTGATGTCCAACATCCCAAACAACCTTATCGAAATCAAGATCAAGAGTTTGATATAAAGCCAATGTCAGTTCAACTACACCCAGTCCAGGACCAAGATGTCCACCACTAGTAGACACTACTTGAAGATGTCTTTCCCTTATTTGACAAGCAATTTCCTCTAATTGTGTAACTGTTAAGCCATGTAGTTGATTTGGATGACTTAACTCACTTAAAAGCATTGAACAAAAATTGGTACCTATATAATCTAAAACGCCGAGGTGCAAAATGAGTAATTTTTTTGAAATAGATCATGTAATGTTTTATTAGATTAATAATTAATGCTAAAAATATATATATGAATGATTATTTTGAAAAAATACTTCAAGCTGAAGTCTATGAAGTAGCAAAAAAAACACCACTTGAGAAAGCTAATAATTTAAGTAATTCACTTAATAATGAAGTTTTTCTTAAAAGAGAAGATCTTCAAGATGTATTTTCATTCAAAATTAGAGGTGCATATAACAAAATGAGTAAGCTAACCAGTTCACAGCTTGCTCAGGGAGTAATTACTTCAAGTGCTGGCAATCATGCTCAAGGGGTTGCACTTAGTGCTCTCAAATTAGATTGCCAAGCGACCATATTAATGCCAATTACAACACCTTTAGTAAAAGTTAATGCAGTTAAAAATTTAAAAGCAAAAGTTATATTATTTGGTGATAATTATGATGAAACTTACAAAGAGGCTATAAGGATTAGCAATGAAAGAAATTTATGTTTTATTCATCCTTTTGATGATCCAGATGTAATAGCAGGACAAGGTACTATAGCTATTGAACTTGAACAGCAACTAAAGGATAGACCTTATGCAATTTATATTGCTGTTGGGGGTGGTGGATTGATATCAGGAATATCTTTATACATTAAAAAAATATGGCCAGAGGTAAAAATAATTGGTGTAGAGCCTGAAGACGCAGACGCTATGACAAAATCCTTAGAAGAATCAAAAATTGTGGAATTAACTTCTGTCGGTCAATTTGCTGATGGAGTGGCGGTTAAAAAAATTGGTAAGAATACTTTTGATATAGGGAGAAAATATATAGATAAGATGGTTAGGGTTAATACTGACGAAATATGTGCAGCTATAAAAGATGTTTTTGAGGATACTAGATCAATACTAGAACCAGCAGGAGCATTATCAATTGCAGGAATGAAAAAAGATATTTTGAATTCGAATCATACAAATAGAAAAATGGTCGCGATTGCATGTGGTGCAAATATGAATTTTGAGAGGCTTAGATTTGTAGCAGAAAGAGCAGAACTTGGAGAGTGTAAAGAAGTAATGATGGCCGTTGAAATTCCTGAACGTGCTGGTAGTTTAATTGATTTTTGTAAGTTACTAAATAATAGAAATCTTACTGAATTTAGCTATAGAATGTCGAATTCTAAGAATGCCCAGATCTTTGTTGGAGTTCAAGTCTATGGACAAAGAGATAAAAAAAATCTTTTAAATGAATTTAGAAGTTCAAAATACCCTTTCATCGACATAAGTGATGATGAATTATCTAAAAATCACCTCAGACACATGGTAGGTGGAAGATTACCAAAGAATTTTAAAGAAATGAAAAATAGAAATTTTGTTGAACTCTTATACAGATTTGAGTTTCCTGAAAGACCTGGAGCATTAATAAATTTTTTAAATAATATGAAATCTAATTGGTCAATAAGTGTATTTCACTATCGTAATTACGGTGCTGATGTAGGAAAAATTGTTATTGGAGTTTTAATAGATAGAAGTGAAATTTTAGATTGGAATAAGTTTGTAAGAATTTTAGGGTACAAATACTGGGATGAAACTAAAAATGCTACATATAAATTGTTTCTTGGTGCACCAGAATAAATATAAGGTAAATTAGGGAAGATTTGGGTAATAGCGATTAATCAATCTGATCTAAATACTAAGCAACTATCTGAAATAGATCTAGTTACCAAAATTGAAGCTGTCCTATATTTGAAAGGCAGACCAATAACTAAAAAGGATCTTTCAGAAATTACAAATTCTGATATTAACTCTACAAATGATGCAATTAAAGAATTAAAAAACAAATATTCCAACAAAAACTCAGCAATCGAATTAAATGAAGTAAATAATAGTTTTTGTCTCGAGCTAAAATCTAGTCTTAATGATTTTGTTGAGGATTTATTGCCCTCTGAATTGAAAACATCAGAATTAAGGACATTAGCAACTATTGCAATTAAAAAGAAGATTCTTCAATCAGACCTTATACTTCTTCGAGGATCAGGAGCATATGATCATATTAAAGAATTACTAGACAAGAAATTCATTTTAAAACGAAAGCAAAAAGATGGAAGATCATTTTGGCTGTCATTATCTGAAAAGTTTTTTCAAACTTTTGCTGTGAGTAATGAATATCTTTCAAAAATAGGAAGCAGCAACAATAAGCACCCCTAATAAGTAAATGTTAGAATAATTTTAATTACGAAATAATAATGTTATCAGAGATTTTCGCAGTTCTCGGCCAAACTTTATCCATTTATTCCTTCATATTAATTATAAGAATTTTACTTACATGGTTTCCAGGTATTGATTGGAGCAATGGTATTTTGTCCGCATTAACTTCCATAACAGATCCTTATTTAAATATTTTTAGAGGTATCATTCCGCCAATAGGTGGATTTGACATTTCATCATTATTAGCATTTTTACTTTTAAATGTTATTCAAAATTTAATCACAAACCTCCAATATGCAAGCTTAGGTTATAACTAAATTTATCTATCATCTCCAGAACCGCTTATCTTACCTTTAGCAGCTCTTAATTTTAATTTTTCAAGGTTTTGTATTGCAACTTCATCCAGGTTGAAATTTAATTCGGTACAAAGATTTGATATGTACCATAAAACATCTCCTAACTCTTTTTTTATACCTATTTTTGATTCATCATCAAATATTCCGTTATTATCTCTAATTACTTTTTTAACTTTTTCTGCAACTTCACCAGCCTCCCCAACCAAACCAAGGGTGGGATAAATATTATTTGAACCTAAATTTGGGTATAGTGCTGTTTCTCTAGCTTTTTTCTG
The DNA here is from genome assembly GCA_003216775.1 of Prochlorococcus sp. AG-402-K21. GTDB lineage: Bacteria > Cyanobacteriota > Cyanobacteriia > PCC-6307 > Cyanobiaceae > Prochlorococcus_A. The sequence continues at coordinate 97,754 of QCII01000001.1, read as the reverse complement.
ATAAGTTTTAAAATCCATGACTTAAACAACTAACTTTGGGTATGGTAAATTTATTTATATCTAGCAATATTATTTATATATGTCGAATATTGATTTAAAAAGAAGAACAAAAATAGTGGCTACTATTGGACCTGCAACTCAGTCAGAAGAGATAATTACAGATTTAATTAAGGCTGGCGTAACAACATTTAGATTAAATTTCTCACATGGAGATCATAAAGATCATGCAGAGAGAATTAAAACTATTAGAGAAGTATCAAAAAAACTAGATATTGATATAGGAATACTTCAAGATCTTCAAGGACCAAAAATTAGATTAGGAAGATTCAAAGATGGTCCAGTAAAAGTAAAAAAAGGAGATAAATTTACGCTTACCTCTAATGAAGTTGAATGTACAAATACTATAGCTAATGTAACCTATGAGAAACTTTCTCAAGAAGTTAGTGAAGGCAAAAGAATACTATTAGATGATGGTAAAATTGAAATGATTGTTAAAAAAGTAGATATAAAAGCTAATCTTTTAGAATGTTTAGTTACTGTAGGTGGGGTTCTATCAAATAACAAAGGTGTTAATTTCCCAGATGTGCAATTGTCTGTAAAAGCATTAACAGATAAAGATAAAGAGGATTTAAAATTTGGATTGTCTGAAGGAGTTGACTGGATAGCTCTAAGTTTTGTAAGAAATCCATCCGATATTAACGAAATAAAAGATTTGATAAATAAAAATGGTCATTCAACGCCGGTAGTTGCAAAAATTGAAAAATTCGAAGCAATAGATCAAATTGATACTGTATTACCATTATGTGATGGGGTTATGGTTGCTCGAGGGGATTTAGGGGTAGAAATGCCCGCGGAAGAAGTTCCACTTTTACAAAAGGAGTTAATAAGAAAAGCAAATACATTAGGCATACCAATAATTACTGCAACTCAAATGCTAGATTCAATGGCTTCTAATCCAAGGCCAACGAGAGCTGAAGTTAGTGATGTTGCTAATGCAATATTGGATGGAACCGATGCAGTAATGCTTTCAAACGAGACTGCCGTGGGAGATTATCCTGTAGAGGCAGTACAAACAATGGCAACAATTGCGAGACGAATTGAAAGAGATTATCCGCTTAAAGCTATAGAGAGTCACTTACCCAGTACGATACCAAATGCTATTAGTGCTGCTGTAAGTAATATTGCCAGACAACTTGATGCTGGAGCCATAATTCCATTAACGAAATCAGGTTCTACTGCACGAAACGTAAGTAAATTTAGACCCCCAACTCCTATTTTGGCGACCACTACAGAGAGGAGTGTAGCGAGAAGACTCCAACTAGTTTGGGGCGTTACTCCAATAGTTGTAAAAAATGATGAAAGAACTGCAAAAACATTTAGTTTAGCTATGCAAATTGCTCAGGAAATGGGAATTTTAAATCAAGGAGATTTAGTAGTTCAAACTGCGGGGACACTAACTGGTATAAGCGGTTCTACCGATTTAATAAAAGTCGGATTAGTAAGGAAGATTATTTCAAGAGGGATTTCTATTGGTGAGACTGGAGTTACAGGAAAAGCAAGAATAATAAAAAATAATTTAGATATGTCATTAATTTGTACAGGCGAAATATTATTTGTTCCAAAAGAGTTAATGGATAATATTCCTCTTAGCAAAAATATTGCCGGTATTGTTACTAATCAAAAAATAGACGATGTCTATTCGTACTTTAATAAAAATAATAAGAAAATTTCCACGATTTGTAATTTAGAAAATATAAATGATCATCAAATCGTTAATGGGGACCTAATAACATTGCAACTTAATGAAGGTGTTATATATAGAGGACAAATAGAAGATGATGAAGAAGCAATAGATAAATATAAATATGTCTAGGAAAATTTCAATAAGGGAAGCCCTAGGAATGGCTACCAAAACATTAGTTTCAAACAAATTAAGAAGTTCTTTAACTATGCTTGGGATAATAATAGGAAATGCATCTGTAATTACACTTGTTGGCCTTGGCAGAGGCGCTCAAACATTAGCAAAAAACCAATTAAGTAATTTAGGTGCAAATGTTTTATTTATTGTTCCTGGAAATAATGACACAAGAAGAAGAGGTATTTCATTTCCTAAAAACTTAGTTTTAGAAGATGCAGAAGCAATTAAGAATCAAGTACCAGCTGTTAAAAAAGTTGCTCCACAAATTTCTGCTAATGAAATAGTTCAATCAAACTCTAAGAGCCTAAATATATCTATTGCAGGAGTTACTCCTGAGTTTCTTGATGTTAGAAGTTTTGAAGTTGATAAGGGTAGATTTTTATCAAAAAGTGATATCGACGGTGCTAGAAGTTATGTAGTAATTGGTCCTGATCTTGAAGATGAATTTTTCAAAAATAAATCTTCATCTCTTGGAGAAAAAATCAGAATTAAAGATCATACTTATGAAATAATCGGAATATTGAAACCAAAAGGAGCTGTATTTGGAAGTAATCAAGACAAAAATGCTTATATTCCCTTGACTACAATGGTTAATAGGATTACTGGCAAGGATCCAACATATGGAGTGAGTTTAAGCTTCATAAGTGTTGAAGCCAAAAATAAGACTGTTACTAGTGCAGCTAAATTTCAAATTACTAATTTATTAAGGCAAAGACATAAAATAATAAGAGATGATGACTTTGCAGTTAGATCTCAAGAGGATGCATTAAACATAGTAACTAGCATAACAAGTGGGCTAACATATCTACTAGCAGGTATTGGAGCAGTTTCTTTAGTAGTTGGAGGTATAGGAATCATGAATATTATGCTCGTTTCTGTTAGTGAAAGAACTGAAGAGATTGGTCTTAGAAAAGCAATCGGAGCTAAACAGTCAGATATCTTAATTCAATTTTTAATTGAGGCATTGATTTTATCTACAATTGGAGGATTAATAGGAACAACAACCGGATTATCAGCCGTTTTTCTTTTGTCTCTAACAACACCACTTCCAGCATCGGTAGGAATAACAACAACTTTTTCAACAATGATCATTTCAGGATCAATAGGTTTAGTCTTTGGCGTTTTACCCGCAAAAAGAGCATCTAAGTTAGATCCAATCGTTGCATTAAGAAGTTTATAAATTGAATTTATAATCATGCTCAATTTTTATAAATTAATTGAGATACTGATTAGTCTTCAATTATTAATAATATCTACAATGCTTCCTGTTTATATTCAATTACCATTTATTGATAAATCTAGTAATAGCATTGATTTGCCAATTTCATGGCAAATTCCAACTATAATTTTAATAACATTAATATTTGATAAAAAAGTCGTTTTTAGGGCATTTACTATTTATATAATTTTAGGTTTATTTATATCTCCTGTTTTTAATCAAGGTGGCTCAATAGGATATTTGCTTACTCCAAATTTTGGATATTTATTAGGTATATTTCCATTAATAAAAATAATTGATAATTTAAACGAAATAAATAAAATAAATATAAGAAACTTTTTAATCAATGGAATTATTGCAATAATTGCAATGCATCTAACCGGAATTTTCTATAACTTTATACAATTAATTTTTCATAGTCAATTTAATATGTTTTTATACAATCTAGGTAAATACTCTATAGGTAAAATTGGATATCATTTAATAATGCTTATACCACTGATATTACTTATTAAGCCTATAAGTTACTTAAAATATAAAAAAAATGATTAAAAAGTTTGAAACTAAATTATATTTTATATCTTTTAGTATTTTTATAATTCTTATTGATCAATTCACGAAATATTTAATATTTTATAATTACAAAACATTTTTAAATAAAGATCTACTTTTAGTTAAATTGGTCTTAGTTAAAAATTATGGAGCAGCATTCAATATATTAAGTGGAAGTAGAATATTTTTATCTATCATAAGTGTTATTTTTTCAATAATACTTCTTTATTTAATATTGAGAAAAAAATCCACAACATTTATAGATCTATATTCTTATAGCTTTATTCTTGGAGGTACTTTCGGTAATGGTTTAGATAGGATAATTAATGGTTTTGTAATTGATTTTATAAATTTAAAAATGATAAATTTTCCTGTATTTAACATCGCTGATATATCTATTAACGTTGGTTTTATGCTTATACTGTATAGCATTTTTAAAAATAAAAAGTAAGATGGATTACTTAAAATTAAAATACTTAAAATATTTTATATCTTTTGTATTTTTATATATTTTATTTACTATTTTTATAAAAATAATAAATATATATTCACTTTTACTTATCATAATAATACTTTATACTTTTTATAAGTTTGATAAAAAATTATTTAAAAAATTACTATATAAAGTTATTTACAAAAATAAAAAGAATTCACTTACATTTAAAAATTCATATGGTGCGGCAAAGATAAGTTTAGAGGGGATAGAAAAAATCAATAGAAAAATTAGTGATAAAGTAAAAGTTGAATTATTAAATTACGAAAAAAATAAACTTGAGTCACAATTAAAAACAGGAGATTATAAGGTTACTCTATTTGGAGCTGGATCCTCAGGAAAAACATCTATAGCAAGATCATTATTGAAAAATATTGTTGGAAAAACATCCGCAAAAATAGGTACAACGAAGCAAATTATAAGTTACAAAATTCGTATTCCTATTTTAAAAAGAAATATCAATATAATTGATACTCCAGGATTATTTGAACCATCTAATTTAGGCGAAGAAAGAGAAAAATCAACAATCCTGCAAGCATCAAATTCTGATTTAGTTCTCTTTGTGTTAGATCAGGACATAAATAAATATGAAAACTATTTAATAAAGGAATTATTGAAGATAGGAAAAAAAATAATAATAGTCCTTAATAAATGTGATTTAAGGTCTAGGGATGATAATAACCTTATAAAAGAAAATATAATTTCTATTACTTCCGCAATAAAAAATAAAATTTCTGTTGTTCAAACAATTGCAGTACCTCCACGAATTACAAATATAAAATCAAATAATTTAAATTTAATTAACGATGTTGGAAGTTTATTTAGAGAAATAATAGAAACACTAGATAACAATGGGGAAGAGTTGTTGGCTGATAATATCCTGTTTCGCTCTAATAAATTAGGCATAAAAAGTAAAAATTTCATAGATGAACAAAGATATTTAATATCAAATAAAGTAATTAATAAATACATGTGGATTACAGGAGGGGTAATACTAGTTAATCCATTACCTACGGTTGATTTTCTTACAACTACCTCAGTAAATGTTCAAATGATAATGGAATTATCAAAAATATATGAAATAAAACTCACTAAAAAAGATGCAAAAGATTTGTCGAAATCTTTACTAAGTGCCTTAGCTAAACTAGGAATAGTAAAGGGAGGAATTGCTATTCTTTCTCCAGCTTTATCTACAAGTTTGACTAAGTTAATAATCTCTAAGTCAATACAATCAATTACTGCAGGCTGGTTAATAAGAATAGTAGGCCTAAGTTTAATTGAATACTTTAAAAATGGGCAGGATTGGGGAGATGGAGGGATTCAAGAAGTAGTTGATAAGCTCTACAAAATAAGTAAGAGAGAGGAGATTTTAAATAAATTTGTTAAAGAAGCTATTTCAAAAATTGAAATAAGAAAAATTTTTAAATCAAAAAAGAGTTTGCCTCCATTTCCTATGTGATATGAGATAACTGTTCATTTAAATAAGTTCTGAAATCAAATAGAGTTATTAAAAGTAAGTAAGCAATACAAATAGTTATAGATATAAATCCTGTTACTATTGCAATAATTTTTGGTCTACTGGAATTCATTTATTAGAATTTAATAACTTCAATAGTTCTTTTATGTGAGATTCGTTGGTATTGTAGTTTCCCATGACAACTCTTAAAAAATATCTTCCTTTAAACTTTGGTCTTGAAAGCATAAAATTATTTTTCATTAGTTCATTAATTTTAGTTTGTGTCCAGAAATCTGATTCTTTTTGTGTAAGTCCTTTAGGTAAAAATGAAACAATATGTAGAGGACCTGAATATATTTCAAATTGATTTTTTTTACAAATATTATTTATAAAAAATTCTTTTCTATTTATTGAAGATTTTAAAATATCTTCAATTCCTTTAAGACCTAAAAAACGTAACCCTAGCCAAAGTTTTATTACCTCTGCGGGTCTAGAACCTTGTATGCCGATTTCTCCTCTGTTTAAGATATTTTCTTTAGATGATAAGTATGGAAGTCCAGTGGAAAAAGTATTTTCTAAAGTACTCATATTTGATACTAATAACAAAGAGGAAGTCTTTGTTATGCCAATTATTTTTTGAGGATTTATTGTTATGGAATTAGCCTGATTGATATTATTTAAACCATCTATTGAAATAGAAGTTACAGCAAAAATCCCTCCAATGGAGCCGTCGATATGTAACCATATATTTCTTTCTTTGCATATTTCACTTATATTTTTAATAGGATCAATTGCTCCTCTAACAGTTGTGCCTAGAGTGGCAACAACAGCAAAGATTTTTTTATTATCCATATAACATTTATCTAAAGTTTCTCTAAGATCTTGTATATCCATACAACCTTTATTGTCAGATTTAATCTTGACAAGATTTCCATCTTCAAGACCCATAATTCTTATACATTTAGTAAAAGACGTATGTGCATCTTCACTTACAAGTAATACAGAATTGGGATCTGAACCTAATCCAGCATTATGTCTAGCTGCTATAAGTGCATTCAAATTACTTAAAGTGCCTCCGCTAGCAGCTATGCCTCCTGAAGAATCATTAAACCCTATTTTTTTTGCAAACCATTTGCATAATGATTCCTCAAGCAAAGTAACACTTGGAGACAACTCGTAAGCCAGAAGATTATTATTTAAACCAGCTGCAATTAGATCGCCTAAAATAGAAAAAATCAAAGGTGGGGGGTCCAGATGAGCTAGAGAGCCTGGATGAACTGGATTAAATGAATTATTCAAAAGGGATTGAATATCAGAAAATAAATCTTCTGTAGAATCACCATCCTCATCAGGCATTAAGCACTTGAAATTCTCATCAAATGGTAATGGACCATAATTATCGGCTTTAGAGAACCAGTCACAAAGAATTTGGGTTGATCTATTTAGGAGAATCATTAAGTCATCGTTAGTCCCAGAATACGAAGGAAAGTATATATCTTTTTTATTAATTAATTCTTCAGTCATCAGATAAGATATCTATTAATAAGTTTATTCTCAATATTGGTAAATGCGGCATATTTTTGAAAATGTAAATAGTAATTATGATGATCAGAAAGGAATAAATATTTCAAAATACTCTAGATGGATGAACTCTATTTTAAGAAGATCAGAAGAAATTGGAAATGTTGAGTTACCAATCTGTTCAATAATTTTAGATGATAGAGGAAGATGTATTGGAAGAGGGGTTAACAGGAGAAATATAAATAAAGATCCATTAGGTCATGCTGAAATAATGGCACTAAGGCAAGCATCTCTAATAAAGAATGATTGGAGATTTAATGAATGCATTATAATCACAAATTTAGAACCATGTACCATGTGTGCATCAGCACTTATTCAAGCAAGGATGGGTAAAGTAGTGTTCGGTGCGTACGATAAGAAAAGAGGGGGATTGGGAGGCTCAATTGACTTATCAAAGCATAAAAGTTCGCATCACAAAATGGAAATTATAGGGGGTATTTTAGAAGTTGAATGCAGTCAAGTTTTACAATTATGGTTTAAAAAGTTGAGGACTCAAAAATAGAATATTTTTTCAACTCAGTATCAAATAGGTTTAATAATCTATCTACATTCTTCTCACTTGAGTTAAAGCCCATTAATCCTATGCGCCATACCTTACCAGACAATTCTCCAAGTCCATTTCCTATTTCTATTCCAAAGTTTCTTAAAAGATGATTTCTAAAACCATCTCCATCAACTGCTGGTGGGATCTTAACTGTTGTGAGAGTTGGCAATCGATAATCCTCTGATACATGTAATTCCATGCCTAAACTTTCTAAACCATTCCAAAGTTTCTTTGCATTAGTATTATGCCTATGCCAAACATTCTCTAAACCTTCATTTGCAATTAAACGTAAACCTTCTCTAATAGCAAAATTCATATTTACAGGGGCAGTGTGATGGTAAACGCGATCAGAACCCCAATATTTATTTAAAAGGGATAAATCTAAATACCAGTTGGGGACTTTTGTTTTTCTTGAATTTAGTTTTTCTTCAGCTCTCTCATTCATTGTAAAAGGACTTAATCCAGGCGGGCAGCTTAATCCTTTCTGGCTACAACTATACGCTAAATCTATTTTCCATTTATCTATCAATAGTTCTAGAGCACCAAGGGAAGTAACTGCGTCAACTAAAAACAAGCAGTTATTTTTTCTACATACATCACCAATTCCATCAAGAGGTTGTAAAACCCCACTAGATGTTTCAGCGTGAACAATAGCAAATATAGCTGGTTTTTTAGTCTCTATTTCATACTTTATTTCTTCATAAGAAAAAGATTCACCCCAAGGTTTTTCCATAACAGATACATCTGCTTTATATCTAGTTGCCATATCAACTAGTCTGTGTCCAAAATATCCTTTTTTAGCGATGAGAACTTTTTCTCCTTCTTCTATAAAATTCGCAATTGAAGCTTCCATAGCTGCACTTCCAGTACCACTCATTGGAAGAGTCAGACGATTATTGCATTGCCAGGTATATCTTAGAAGTTGTTGAACATCAGACATTAATGAAATATATGCTTCATCTAAATGACCAATCGGATTTAAGGAAAGAGCATTTAGAACTTCTGGATGTGCGTTTGAAGGACCAGGACCTAATAAAAGTCTAGAGGGAACATAAGTCTTTGAGAAATGAGATAAGTTCTCTTCATTTAAAGCCGAAATAAGTTTTGCTTCTGTCAAAGCATTACATCCAATTACTTTTAAATTAAACTAATATCGCCACATAAGCGATATTTATTTAAAGAAATTCATTCAATTTAAATATTTAGGTAAATAATTATTAAACTTATGACTTGAAACACTGAAAGAAGTCATCTAGTCTTGAAAAACGTTACCGTTGATACATAACAAGAATCATCAAGTTATTAATTTCATATAAGGTATTACAAAATTATGTCTAAATCTCCTCAAGATGTTTTAAGTCAAATTAAAGACGAAGGAATTGAACTGATCGATTTAAAATTCACAGATATTCATGGAAAATGGCAACATTTAACTCTTACATCAGACATGATAGAGGAGGATTCATTTACAGAAGGCTTAGCATTTGATGGCTCATCAATAAGAGGTTGGAAAGCAATTAATGCCTCGGATATGTCAATGGTGCCCGATGCAAGTACAGCTTGGATAGATCCTTTTTATAAACATAAAACACTAAGTATGATTTGCTCTATTCAAGAGCCAAGAAGCGGGGAGCCCTATGATAGGTGTCCAAGAGCGTTAGCTCAAAAGGCATTAAAATATTTAGATTCAACTGGTATAGCAGATACTGCATTTTTTGGACCAGAGCCAGAATTCTTTTTATTTGATGATGTTAGATATGACTCTAAAGAAGGAGGTTGTTTTTATAGTGTAGATACTATTGAAGCACCATGGAATACAGGAAGAATCGAAGAAGGGGGAAACCTAGGATACAAAATACAATATAAAGAAGGATATTTTCCAGTAGCTCCAAATGATACTGCGCAAGATATCAGATCTGAGATGCTTCTTCTTATGGGTGAATTAGGTATCCCTACTGAAAAACATCACCATGAAGTTGCTGGCGCCGGCCAACACGAGCTTGGAATGAAATTTGATTCGTTAATAAATGCAGCTGATAACGTTATGACTTATAAATACGTTGTCAGAAATGTTGCAAAGAAATATGGAAAAACTGCAACATTTATGCCAAAACCTGTTTTTAACGATAACGGAACCGGAATGCATGTTCACCAAAGTTTATGGAAGAGTGGACAGCCACTATTTTTTGGTGAAGGAGCATATGCAAATTTATCTCAAACAGCAAGATGGTACATCGGAGGCATACTTAAACATGCACCTTCCTTCCTAGCATTTACTAATCCAACTACAAATAGTTATAAACGATTGGTTCCAGGATTCGAAGCACCTGTAAATCTAGTTTATTCTGAGGGTAATAGATCAGCTGCAGTAAGAATACCTTTAACAGGTCCAAGCCCTAAAGCTAAAAGATTAGAATTCAGATCAGGTGACGCACTTGCAAATCCTTACTTAGCATTCTCCGTAATGATGCTTGCTGGTATTGATGGAATTAAAAATCAAATTGACCCTGGTGATGGTGTAGATGTTGATTTATTTGAACTTCCAGCTGATGAACTTGCAAAAATTGATACAGTACCTTCTTCTCTAAATGACTCACTTAATGCACTAAAAGCAGATAAGGATTATCTATTAGCTGGTGGAGTATTTACTGAAGATTTTATTGATAACTTTATCGATATAAAATACGAAGAGGTACAACAACTTAGACAAAGGCCTCATCCACATGAATTCTTCATGTACTACGATGCATAATTAAAAGAATAAATTATTTTAAATTAATCAATTTGAGAAATATCACAAAATATTCTCAAATTGATTTTTTTTTTGTTGGAATATAAATATATAAATTGAAAAATGGCTAGGGAATCTATTTCAAAAATTGCATATAAAACGCTACAACAAAGTAAAAGCATTGCAGGTTTCGCTCACAAGCAGATCAGTTCAAGATTAATGAATTTTATTCTTCCCGATTCTAAGCTTGATAATTTTGATATAGATAAGGGTCTTCTAATGCAAATCCAAAATTCAATGGATATCTTAAGAGAAGAAGATTGGAATGATGCAGAAAAAAATATATATCCAAAAAAATTATTGTTTGATGAGCCATGGCTTAGATATTTAACTCAATACCCAAAAATTTGGCTCGATATGCCTAGTACATGGAATAGACGCAGAAAACAAAACTATGATGATCTTCCAACATCGATTGAAAAAGATAATTATCCTCAATATTACTTAAGAAATTTCCATCATCAAACAGATGGTTATTTATCAGATTTTTCAGCTAGTATATACGATTTACAGGTTGAGATACTTTTCAATGGGAGTGCTGACTCAATGAGGAGGAGAATAATTAAGCCAATAAAAGAAGGACTTAAAATTTTTGGTGATAGAAAAAAAAGTTCTATAAAAATACTTGATGTAGCTACTGGGTCAGGAAGGACATTAAAACAATTAAGGGCAGCATTTCCAAAAGAAAAGATTACAGGAATTGATTTATCTGATTCATACTTAAAAGAGGCAAGTAGATATATTTCAGATTTAGAGGGAGATTTAATTGAGTTAATAAAAGGGAATGCAGAAGAATTACCTTTTAAAAATAATAGTTTTCAATGTATTTCTTGTGTTTACTTATTTCATGAGTTACCAAGAACAATTAGAGCTAAAGTATTAAATGAATTTTTTAGAGTTCTTGAACCTGGTGGGATATTAGTATTAGCTGATTCAATTCAAATAAGCGATTCACCTGACTTCACATCCGTAATGGAAAGCTTCTATAAATCTTTTCATGAGCCTTTTTATTGTGATTACATAAAAGAAGATATAGATTCTAAAATTGAGGAAGTAGGGTTTAAAGATGTCAAATCAAATTCCTTTTTTATGACCAAAGTATGGTCTGCTGTAAAATAAATTAAAACTGCTATGAACTATTGGGATAAAGATACTATTAAACTTGTTCAAAGTCTTAGTAGCAAATTAAAAATTGATCATTCTAAATGGCATAAAGATAAAGGAAATAAATATAAACGTTCTGCAGAGCTAATTTCTGCGGGATTATGCCAGTTAATTATTTCTTGTAATGAGAAGGACGCTATTGATTATATTGAAGAAAGTATTAAATGGTTAAAAGAAATTAACGTAGATCAACCTTGCCCGAGTAAAAATCACCTTTTTAAGGCCAACTGAAGCCTATTACCTTTACTACTCCATCTAATGTCATCAAAACATTCATTAATGATGTATAAGCCACGGCCATTTACACTGTTTATTTTTTTTGGTAATTTGTAGTTTCTTTTTTTTGTTTCTAAACCATTACCTTGGTCTTGAATTTGCCAAACACACCATTTAGGAGTAATAATTCTTCTTACTCTAATATTTTTTGAAGGATCTAATTTATTTCCATGTTTTACAGCATTAACAAGAGCTTCATGTAAACCAAGTTTGATGAGATAGCTTGATTGAGATTTTTTAATAGGTTCTAATAATTGATCAACAAATTCATTTAACTGTAATGACGATTCGAATTCGTAGTTTGACCAGTTAATCCTCGGCCTTTTAAAAAACTGTTTTAAAATACTTTTGCCCCGAAATAAGGACATAATAATATTTCGATTCTAATATAATTTTAACTTATTAAATACCTCAAATTAAAGAATATTGTCATGTCTCTCGGCAATAGCTGGATGTCGTAGAATTGAATCCATAAGTCTTACTCCTCGTAGTTGATTTACTAAAGGCATATGTCCTTCAGGAGCATCCAATGACCAGCGAAAAGATCCAGGATATCTGGTCCATAAGCCCTCTTTTTTCCAACCTATTTTCGGCCACATTAATTCATATTTTTTTCCTACTGATTTTAATATCTTGGCTTGAATTGAGAATCCAAATCTACCAGTAGAATAAATAGTCCATAATCTATCTATAGTTTGTAGATCTTTACCTGACATATTCTTAACCTCACTATAGAATACATATCCACGTTTTTCAGCTAATTTTCCAGCTAATTTTCGGAGATAGGAACTTGTTAATCTATCTGCCTCTTCAAATTTTTGCTCAACCAACATCAATTGCAATTCTTCATAATTAATATCAATATCTGAATATGTATTAAACCAATTATTGAATTTAGTATTCTCAAAAAATTCAGGCTTAAATTTTTTTAATACTTGCAATATCCAACCAGCAGCCCAGTCATCTCCTTCATTATCAAAAATTTCAAACAGTGAAGGTCCAAGTTTAAAAATATTTTCGACTTCAGATTCTATTTGTGTTAATGAATTTATTCTTTTTCTTTGATTAGAATCTACAAATTTATTAATCAAATCTAATGTAGCTTTACTATAGTTATCTTGTTCTTTGTTAGTCATTTCAATAAATTAACCTAAAAGTAAAAACTATCCATGTATTTCAAAAGAAAAGAACTAGAGAAATTTAGAAGTTTTAAAGGACCACTTATAGATGTTAGAAGCCCAGGTGAATATTATAAAGGACACATGCCTAATTCTATTAATATTCCACTATTTGATAATGATGAGAGATCAATAATTGGGACAATTTATAAAAAAGCCGGAAGAAAAAAAGCTGTAGTTGAAGGATTAAAATTTTTTGAACAAAAAATGGAATTACTTCTTGATAAATTGTTTATTAATATTGACTCTTATAAAAATATTTCTGGAAATAATAATAAGGAACATTTTATAAGAATATATTGTTCTAGAGGAGGTATGCGGTCACAAAGTATTGCTTGGTTACTAGAAAAGTTTAAATTAAATCTCGTTACACTTAATGGAGGATACAAAATATATAGGAGATGGGTATTAGATAGTTTTTCAAAAAAGTTGAATATTGTTGTTATTGGTGGAAAAACTGGAACAGGGAAGACACGGTTATTATCATTACTAGAGAGATATAAATATCAAACTATTGATCTTGAAGGATTTGCTTGTCATAGAGGGAGTACATTTGGAGGATTAGGAATGAAAGAACAACCTTCAAATGAACAATTTGAGAATATAATTGCAGAAAAATTAAATTCTTTTAAATGTTCTAATAATATTTTTGTAGAAGCTGAAAGTGCAAATATAGGTAAATGCAAAATCCCTCATGAATTCTTTAATCAGATGAAAAATTCTAGGAGAATTGAAATTTTAAGGAGCGAATCAAACAGGTTAGATGAGTTGATAAATACTTATAGTGTTTTTGAGAAAGAGGAACTCCAAGAATCTGTATTAAGAATAAAAAAAAGATTAGGACCGCAAAGAACAAAAATAGCTCTTGAATCAATTAATAATGAGAAATGGGACTTAGTTTGCAGATCAGTTTTAGATTATTACGATAAGTGTTATGAATATGAAAAGGTTGGAAATACAAATATAAAGATATTAGATTTAACCGACAAAAAATATGATGAAAGGATCATAGAATTAATAAATGATGTTTTATAAAATAATTACAAACGAATTTGAAAAATATTTCCTAAGATAAAAAATTATTAAATGAATATTATGACAGCAAATAAAACTGCAAAAATACAATTTTATGAAGGAACTGATGAACCAGTCGTGCCTGAAATAAGATTGACTAGGAGTAAGGATGGTACAACCGGCCAAGCATTATTTTTATTTGAAAAACCTCAGGCATTATCTTCAATAACAGAAGGTGAAATCACAGGTATGCGTATGATTGATTCTGAAGGTGAAATACTAACTAGGGAAGTTAAAGTAAAGTTTGTTGATGGAGAACCCATATTTTTAGAAGCAGTTTATATTTGGAAAAACACTTCAGACTTTGATAGATTTATGAGATTTGCAAATAGTTATGCCAAATCAAATGGATTAGGATATTCTGAGAAGAAGTAGAAAATTTTAAAAATTGAGTAGTTCATCATATTTCAAGTTAGTAGTAATTTTAATCACTTCGTTAATAATATGGACTTTAAGAGATTTCTTCCTATTAATAATTTGTTCTTTAGTAATTTCAAATATTGTATGTAATTTATGTAATCAAATGCAAAAGGGTTTGAAAATTCCCCGATTGCTTTCTTTGTTTCTCGTCATAACTGTTATATCAGTAATAGTATTTACAATTTTTATTCTTGTATTGCCTCCGTTTATAAAAGAGTTCAATGAAATACTAGTTGATATTCCAAATGGTTTATCAAAAATAAATATTTTGATTAATACAAATCTGAATAAATTTAATAACCTACTTTATGGCGAACAATCAGAAAATGTTATAGACATATTCAATCTTATAAATAATATAGTTACGATTCCAGATGCCACAACAATTGCAAAAGCTATTCAAGAAAGTTTTAAGAATTTAATAAATATAGCGGGGAATCTGGGTTCAGGTATTTTGAAATTAATATTCGTATTAGCAGTGAGTTTGATGATTTCTATTGAACCAAAACAATATAAAGAAAATATACTTCTATTGATTCCAAAAAATTATCGCAATAAATTTAGAAATATTCTTGAAAAATGCAATATTGCATTAGCAAATTGGTCCTTTTCTATGGTTATAAGCTCATTGTCAGTAGGTCTATTATCATTAATAGTTTTGTCTATATTAGATGTCAAATATATTGTCTCAAATGCTCTAATAGCAATGGTTCTTAACATAATTCCAAATATAGGTCCAGTTATTAGCGGTATATTTCCAATCTCAATTGCACTACTTGATAATTTTTGGAAACCACTGGCCGTTTTAGGAGCATATATAATCATTCAAAATATTGAAAGCTATATAATTATGCCATCTATAATGAAAAAAAAGGCAAACTTACTTCCTGGTTTGACATTAATATCACAATTTGGATTTACCTTTATTTTTGGTCCATTAGGCTTAATACTATCTCTTCCATTAGCTGTAGTAATACAGGTTTTAATCAAAGAATCATTAAATGATATTTAAAAACTACTTAATTAATTTTTTATATAAATATGGGTAGGAAAAAAGTATAAATAAAGATAAGGGATGTTTACCAATAGCAAAATATAATGCACTAAAAGTAAAATGATCAAACAATATTCTTAGCTCAGTAGAAAGATCTATTAAAACTAAAGAAAATAAAATTATCAAATAGTAATTCAATTTCATAAAATTTGAAGGTTAAGCTCAGTCTTTGAGCAACAAAGATGGAGCCAATAAAATACTTGAATAACTTCCAACTATAATTCCCAATGACAAGGCCAAAGAAAACCAAAATAGCGAGTAAGATCCAAACAAAATTATGCTTAATAAAGGGATAAGGGTTGTAATACTGGTAAACGTAGTTCTCCTAAATGATTCGTTTACTGATAATTGAATAGTTTCGTTATGGCCTTCTTTCTTTAATTTTAAATTCTCACGAATTCTATCAAAAATAACAACAGTATCATTTACAGAATAACCAGCAATAGTTAACAAGGACACAGCAAATAAACTATTTACCTCGACAGATAATATAATTCCCAACCAGGAGAATATACCGAAAACAATTAATAAATCATGGAATAAAGCTAATAATGCAAATAATGCATATTTTTTATCAAATCTAATAGTTATATATAAAGATATTGCAAATAAAGAAACTAACAATGAAGTAACACAATTAGTAAGTAATCTTTTCCCAAGCTTTGGACCTATTAATCTCGAATCCTTACTCTTATAATTTAGAGGTCCGATAATATTATCAAGATTAGTAATAAGATTATTTGATTCTTCGATACTCAAATAAGGTGTTCTTATTGAAATTAATTTATTGTTATTTTGGAATTGTAATTTAATATTTTTTAAAAAGTTTTTATTTTTAGAGATATCTTTTAAATTTTCTAAAACTAAATCAGGGGAAAATTTAGAACATTCCTCTTCACAAACTCTCTCTATTCTTAATTCATTTCCTCCAACAAAATCCATCCCTAAATTTATAGGTTTCTTATAAGAAGTATTAAAAGTAGAAAATAAAATTCCGAAAAGACTAAACAAAATAAGAACAGTTGAAAACCCAAATATCTTTCTTTTGTTCTTTATTAGTTCAAGATTGTATTTCATGGGAAAATTAGAAATAAAAAATTTAATTTGAAAAATTATTCCTGGGTAGATAGAGATTTTTTTGTCTTAATGATTGATATGTTGTAAAAAATCGCAAAATAGTTTTAGAACAATTTAATGAGGTAAACAAGCTTATTAAGACTCCAATACCTAATGTTGCTGCGAAACCTTTAACAAAATTTGTTCCTAATAAAAACAATACAAAACAACTTAGAAGAGTGGTAATATGGCCATCAATTATGGATGAATTAGCTCTTTGAAAACCGCTATCAATAGATCTTGTAAGAGTATTACCATTATATAATTCTTCTCTAATTCTCTCAAATATTAGAATATTTGCATCAACAGCCATACCAATGCTAAGTATAAGTCCAGATATACCAGGTAAAGTCAAAGTTACAGGAATTAAAGAATATAGGGCTAAGTTAAAGAAACCATAAAGTACTAGAGACAGAACAGAAACAAAACCTAGAATTCTATAATTCAAAATCATAAATATACCAACAAAAATTAATCCAATAACAGCTGCATAAAGACTTTTTAAAATATTTTTGGATCCCAACAGAGCCCCTATAGTATTAGTTTCTACTATTTCAATTGGCAATGGCAACGATCCTCCTTTAAGTTGAACTTCTAATTCTCTAGCATTTTCAGCACTAAAATTGCCGCTTATTGTTGCTGATCCACCTGTAATCCCAGTATTAGCAAACTGACTACCAACACTTGCTTCGCTTATTGATTCGCCATCAAGAATGATAGCTAATAGTTGATTAGTTCCGGCAATTGACTTTGTAATTTCTGCAAACTTTTCACCTCCTGAATTACTAAAAGTTAATAAAACTTCCCAATTACTATTTGTTTGTTCTTGTCTCCTTCCTGCGTTAATAAGATCCTTGCCAGATAAATCTGTTTTAATAAATAAATTTGTGATTTCTTTATCAACATACTTTTTAATTTCAATTAATTTCTCATATAAATCACTACTAGTAGATGAGTAATTTAATTCTTGCTCTATCTCTTTAAGATCATCTTGAATATTAGTTAAGAAATTATCATCATATTGACTTTTTTCTGAAGAAGAATATTGTTCAATTAATTCTTTAATATTCAATCTCTGAAGTTGCAGTTTTTTTAAGTCTGTAGATGTTCCTTTTTTTTGAGTCCTAAATTCTAATAAAGCTGTCTTACCTAAAACTCTTGAAGCAACTAAAGGATTTTGTTCTCCAGGTAATTCTAAAATTAATTGATCACCACCTAGTGTTTGCAAGTTAGACTCTGATACGCCTAAGTTGTTAACGCGTCTATCTATAACCGAATTAACTGCATCAAGTTCATCCTTTGTTACCTTCCCTTCCTCTTTAATAATTTGAAGTGTAAGTTGAGAACCCCCTTGCAAATCCAATCCCAACTGTAAGGGATAATTTATTAATAGATAAACAGATAATGTAAGTAGAAATATAATAAAAAAAAGCCAGCCTTGCCTTCTTTTCATTGCCTATATACTCCCACTAATTAAATCTTCAACTTTTTCAACTATTTGATGTGGTTGGATTATTGTCAAATTCTCAAGATTTCCATTATACGGAGTTGGAATATCCTGACTAGATAATCTAATTGGTCGGACATCAAGATCATCGAAACACTCTTCTGTTATCAAAGCAATTAATTCTGCACCAATACCTCCAGTCTTCATACATTCTTCAACAATAATTACTTTATTTGTTTTTCTTATTGATTTTGAGATAGTTTCCATATCAAATGGTTTTAAACTTATTAAATCGATTAACTCAACATCTATACCTTTGTTTTCTAATTCTTCAAGAGCTTTGAGGCAGTGATGTCTCATTCTTGAATAAGTCAATAAAGTAATGTCTTTACCTTCTTTTACAACGTCAGCCTGATCTAAAGCGCAAGTATAATCTCCCTCAGGTAATTCTTCAGACAAGTTGTATAGAAGAACATGTTCGAAAAATAAAACTGGATTATCATCTCTTATAGCTGCTTTCATTAAACCTTTAGCATTTGTAGGTGTACTGCATGCAACAATCTTTATACCAGGAACTGCATGAAAATATGCTTCAAGTCTTTGACTGTGTTCAGCACCAAGTTGACGACCAACTCCTCCAGGCCCTCGAACTACTGCAGGTATTTTATAATTTCCTCCGCTTGTATATCTAAGCATGCCCATATTATTTGATATCTGATTAAAAGCTAAAAGCAAAAAACCCATATTCATTCCTTCTACTATTGGTCTTAACCCAGTCATTGCTGCACCCACAGCCATCCCTGTAAAACTATTCTCTGCGATTGGAGTATCTAAGACTCTTAAATCTCCATATTTTTCATATAAATCCTTAGTTACCTTATAAGATCCTCCATATTGGCCAACATCTTCCCCCATAACGCAAACATTTAGATCATTTGCCATTTCTTCATCAATTGCCTCTTTCAAAGCATTAAATAATAATGTTCCAGCCACAATTAATTACCTAATTAATCACATATATAATCCTACCACTTTGATTAAGTTAACCTCCTTCAGCAAAGGTTATAAGTAGTAATATTGACAAAATCATTCCTGGTGAAAGCAAAAGTATTAAAAGTCCCAAGTCATGCAAAGACATTCAAATAAAGTAATTATTTTAATAATATTCGTAATTCAACTTTTCTTCAGAAAAAAACTACGAATAAATACAATAAAAAGTCCTATACCAATAAAAGCAAAAGAAAAAGTTAGCAAAAAAGATAATCCAATTATTAAGGTATTAATACTAGAAGAAATATTTTGGACTATTTCAGAAGAATTAGATGGTTTATGTATTGAAAAATAAATTGCAATTTTATTGCTTAATAAATAAAAAAATATAAATAATAAAAAACTGGTTAATGATCCTACAATGAAATTTAATGGTCCTTTTTCAGGAATATTTTTTTCAATATTCTCATTACTATTATCAGCCACAATAAAATTTTAAAAAAATTTTTTATATGAATGTTATTCCCTTTTCAAGAAAAGTGCAAACCCATGAATCGTAACCGTTATTTTTAAATAATTTATAATTTGCAGTTAATTCTTTTTTTGCAGTCTCTACATCTTTAAAGAGTGCAAAGCATGTAGGACCTGATCCACTCATCGAAAATGTCAGACAATTCTCTAATTCAGAAAGTAAATATAATGCCTGCTTTACAGAATCATTGTCATTTTCAACAACTAACTGCAAATCATTTTTAATAGTTAAATGATTATTATCATAATTTAAGTTATCTAAACCATTCTCTCTTAAATTTTTTCTTATGTTCTCTATCATTTCTCTATTAGTAAGATATTGATTACAAAATCTATTACTATATTTTTTATAAGTTTCAGCAGTAGATACTGATATATTTGGATTTTTTAAAAGAATTACTCCATATTCAAAGTTTGAATCTAATTTCTCCAAAATTTCTCCTCTTCCAAAACATAATTGAATACCACCATTTATAAAAAAGGGAATATCAGATCCTAAAGTTGATGCTAATGAACATAATATTTCTTGATCTAAGTCTAAATCCCATAACTTATTAAGACCAATTAATGTTGCTGCTGCATTACTGGATCCACCTGCTAATCCTGCACCAATTGGAATATTTTTTCTTAAATAAATATTCGCGCCAAAGTGTATATTTGTTTTTTCCCTTAATAGATTTGCCGATTTAACAATTAAGTTATCACTAGATAAGCTTAGGTCATTACAATCAGATTCAAGTTTAATTAAACCTTCATTATTGATTTGAAATTCTAAATAATCAGAAAGATCAATATTTTGCATAATCATTGCTAACTCATGGAATCCATCTTCTCTTTTACCTATAACTTCAAGGTGCAAATTTATTTTGGCGGGAGATTTTATAATAATTTTCGTTTTAGCTAAATCTTGCATATAATTAAATTTTTATTTTTTAATTTTAATACAATTTTCTGCAAGCTTAATCCATTGGTCAATAGAAATATCTTGTGGCCTTAAATTAAAACAAATTTTAGAAGATTCAGATAATTCATTTATCTCCTCATTTGAGAGTATTGAATTTAGAGTATTTCTAAGCATTTTTCTTCTTGAATTAAATGAAATTCGAAGCAGTTGATCTATATATTTTTCTAGATCAACGTCCAATCTTAAATCATTTTTAATTGGTTCGAAAACTACTAAAGAAGAATAAACTTTTGGAGGCGGACTAAATGATGAAGGAGGTACATCGCAAATTTTTTTTATTTTAGATAAAAGTTGCATTCTTATACTAAGAGCACCTGCATTGGTACTTCCCTCTTTTGACAAAATTCTATCTACTACCTCTTTCTGCATCAAAAAAATTATTTTTTCGTAATTATAATTTCTTATAATGCCCAATCGCCCTATAAAAATATCCAATATTGGGCCAGTTATATTGTAAGGAATATTTGCAATCACTTTTGTAATCTTCTTATTAATCGAATCTAAATTTACAGAAAGAATATCTCCCTGCTGAAGTGAAAACTTATCATTCTTATTGAATTTATCGTTTAATAAATTTATTAAATCTCTATCTAATTCAATCGCATGTAATTTTTTAATTTCTGAATCTAATAACTTAGATGTTAAAGCTCCTTTACCTGGACCAATTTCTAAAATAAAGTCATTTTTATTTAGAACAGCAATTTCTTTAATTTTTTCTAATATTTTTTTATTTACCAACCAGTGTTGTCCAAATCTTTTTTTTTGTTGATAATTTTTAGAATTCATCTAAAAGATAAATAATATGTTTTAATTAAATATGAATTTATTTAATACTTTATATCATGAGCTTATCAAAAAAGAATTTAGATAAACTCAATAAATTTAAAAAAAATAAAAGTTTAAATAACGAAAGTAAAAATATAAGTAATTACACAAATATACCTAACAATGATAATCTAATCACCAAACCGCTTAATTCAGAAGATCCTAATAATATATTTTATTCATTAATTGATAATTCAGAATCTCTAGTCGAGACTTCTAACGTTAATCTTTCACTAAGGAAAAGTGAGCTAAATCAAATTAATATGAATTCTAAAAAAGATAATTATCCTAAGAAATTAACAATTGAAGAAGAACTATATGATGAATTTAATTATCTTCTCGATGAATAATTAAATTTAATATTTACTTATGCTTCAGAGTAATAGATTAATAATTTATGCTATTGGCAAAATAAAGAAAAATTGGATTAGAGATGGAATTAATCAATACAAAAAAAGAATGCCTGAAATTATTATTAATGAGTTAAAGAGTTTTAATATAAATAAACTTAGATCTAATAATAATATTATTATCTGCCTAAGCGAAGAAGGGAAGCAATTTAATTCAGTAGAACTATCTTCTTTATTCTTAAACTTTAAAAATAAAAAAATTAATTTCTTAATTGGTGATACTTATGGAATTAGTTCAGATATAAAAGAACAATCAGATCTTATCCTAAGCCTTTCTCCTCTAACTTTTCCACATGAATTAGCTAGATTAATTCTTATCGAGCAAATCTATAGAGCTATTTCCATATCCAACAACTCCCCATACCATCGCTCTTAAAAAGATTAGATTAAATCTAAAATTAATATATAAAAGTTTAATAATTAACTATTTTTTTGTTTTTATAGTATAGTACATATATACTATTAATTTAAATCTTGAATTGTTTTGATTCAGCTGGCAAAAAGTTTAAAGTCCCTCTATTAAATGATTCCGTATCCGCAGGATTTCCTTCCCCAGCAGACGACTATACAGAAGAAAATATAGATTTAAATGAACATTTAATATCTAATCCGTTTAGCACTTTTTTTCTTAGAGTTAAAGGTGAATCAATGATAAATGCAGGAATTAAAGATAAAGATTTAATAATAGTAGACAAGAGTTTAACAGCCAGGCCAGGGAATATTATCATTGCAATGATAGATGGAGAATTTACAATAAAAAGATTATCTATAAAAAATAATGAATTATATTTAAAAGCAGAAAATCATAATTATCCTGATTTTAGATTTAAAAACCATATTGATGTACAGATATGGGGAGTAGTTATTTATTCAATACATGGCTATTTATGAGAATTTCAAGTATTAATGCTATAGCTCTTATAGATGCTAATAATTTTTACGCGTCATGTGAACAAAATATCAATCCTCATTTAAGGAATAGACCATTAGTAATTTTATCTAATAATGACGGATGTATCATTGCGAGAAGTCCTGAAGCGCGAGCTTTAAAAATTAAAATGGGAACTCCTTATTTTAAGGTGAAAGAAAGACTAAATAAATTAGATGTCGCAGTCTTAAGTTCAAACTACTCGCTTTACGGCGACATGAGCAAAAGACTAATGAATTTACTAAAAAACCACTGTGAACACATAGAAATTTACTCTATTGACGAAGCATTTATCTCGATTCCTAGACCTAATGATAAAAGTTTATATCCTTGGGCAAGAAACATAAGATCATTAATATATCAGAATTTAGGGATTACCATAACAGTAGGAATAGGAGAAAATAAAGTAAGAGCAAAAATTGCTAATAAATTAGCTAAAAATATTGATTATTCAGCTGGAATATTTGATTTAGCTAAAACTAGAAATGAGAATGATTATTTGAAGAGAATTAGTGTAGATAAGATATGGGGAGTGGGGAAACAAACCTCTATTTGGTTACAGAGTAAAGGTATTAAAAATGCGAGAGAATTAAGAGATATGAAAACAAATGAAATTGTTAAAAAATTAGGAATCGTAGGGAAAAGATTGCAATTAGAACTGAAAGGTCATAAATGTCTGCCTATAGAAAAAAACAAGAAATCAAAAAAAGAAATTCAGGTAAGCAGGAGTTTTGGTACTCCTGTCACAAAATTAGAAGACTTAACTCAAGCACTGGCAACTCACGCAATAAAAGCGTCTGAAAAAATGAGAAGTCAGAATTTACAATCATCTGATATTAGAGTATTTGCCAGAACCAGTAAATATTCAAGTCAAAATTATCAAAGAAGTGCTCATAGAAAGCTTTCATATGCAACAGACGACACAAATAATATTTTAAAAATAGTAGTTGAATTATCTAGAGAAATTTATAATCCTGAATATAAATTCTCAAAAGCTGGTGTTTTAATGCAGGATTTAAGTAATAACAAATATTTACAGCAATCAGTTATCAATTACAAATCTCAGGAAGATCTAAAAAAATCAACAACTCTCATGAGAACAATTGATTTATTAAATAAAAGATTTAATGACAATGCAATTACATGGGCCATTACAAAAAATCCACAGAGTTGGAAGATGAATAAGAATTTCTTAAGTCGCTCATCTACAACTGATATAGAACAAATCCCAACTATAGTAAAGTAAACAAAATAAAATGGAATTTATAATATTTTTAAGCAAATTAGATAAAGAGATTCTTGACTTATTAGTAAAGGCAAACTACATAATTCAAGAGAATAAAATTGAATGTCTCTTGAACAAGGAAATAAAAGGACTTCATAATTTTGAAGAAAATAAAATAATAATATGTACAGAAAATGCAAAAAGGAAAACAAATTATAGAAATAAAAAGCAGCTACCAAACAAAGATAATTTCAAAACCAAATTAGCAATAAGAAAAGCATTAAGACATGAAGCTACTCATGCTATACAAAAATGTAATAAAAATAAAACAGTGGGGGATATAAAAAATTTAGAAGCTAAAATAAATCAGAGTAAGAGAAGAGCGTTAGAGTTCTCTACTTCCAATTTTTCTGGGAGTTATGCAAAAGAAGTAGAAGCTTATATTCTTGAAGACAAACCAAAAGAGGTAAAAAAATTGATTAAAAAATACTGCCTATAAATTTGAAATAAATATATTAGCTAGCAATGAAATTACCACAACGTTGCTTATCTAAAAAATTTATATGTTGTCTTTCTAAATAATATAGTTCCTGAAATTTAATTGCATCTGAGTTTAAATCCTTAAACAGATCGTCTATCTCTTTATTCGCATCTGGCGAACTTAAAGAGGAATTATCAATTAAAATAGATATGCAATTTTCTAAAGTTTTTAACCTTTGAGACCCCCAGGATTCAATAAGGTGTCTACATCTTTTTACAGAATTATATCTCTCAAGGAGTGATAAAGTTCCAAGTAAATTATCTTTGGGATTACTAAGCATTGTTAAAAACAACTCATTTGGATTAACAAATAGATTTATTTTATTAGATGAATCAGCATTATTAAGAGCTAAATGGTCTGGCAGAAGTGAAATTAAATTAATACCAGAAAACTCTTTCTTGAGAATTTCACTATTTAATTGTCTTAATTCATTTAAATAATTTAAACCTAAACTATTTTGTTCAATTATTGAAATAGCTTCCCAAATATTTTGAACATAATGAGTATTAAAACAATTAATATCTCTTTTAAGAAATTCATCACGAATCAAAAGTCTTAGATTAGGGCAATGAAGATAATAAAAAATTATTTCAGATTCATTTTTCTCACGCCTAGAAATTTCATTTGGTTTCTCAAATTTTTTTGCTCTACCATGCCAACGGAATCCTTTAACTTGATTCCTCAAGTCCTGCTCAAACTGTATCGCTAATCTAGATTGCCCTTTACTTAATCTTTCAGAAACTTTTTGTAAATAATGGGTTCGGGTAGATGATTGAGGTAATTTACTCAAGAGTTTTACCAACGAAAAAATGACGCTTTGAAAAATATCAGACTTAGTTATATCTTTATTGATAAAAATCTGATCAATCTGCCAATCAATCCAAAATGATGCATTATCAATTAAATTAAAATACTCTTCTGAAGTATGACTATTTAAATATTCATCAGGATCTTTAAAACCACTTAGTTGAAGTATCTTAAGATTAATTTGATCATTTAGAGATAGACTCTCGACCTCTGTTATAACTCTTTTTGTTGCCAATTTTCCTGCATTATCAGAATCAAAATTCAAGATTATATTTTTATTATCAGTACATCTACATAGTTGAGATATTTGATATTTATTTAATGCAGTACCAAGTGAAGCGACAGAATTTGTAATACCTTTTGAATGAAGAGAAATAACATCAAAGTAACCTTCAACAATTATTGCTTTGTCCCTTTTTCTTATATTGCTAGATGCCTTTTCAAATGCAAACAACATTTTTCCTTTTTCAAATATCTCAGATTCAGGAGAATTAAGATATTTAGGTTCTTGACCATCAAGAGATCTACCTCCAAAGGCGACTACACGTCCCTGCATATCATGTATAGGAACAATTAATCTATTTCTAAAACGATCGTAGATTTTATCAGAATTATCTTTAGAAATTGCAAGACCTGAAGCCAAGATGAGGCTAATAGGAAATTTCTCTACCTTTGTGAGATAGATAAATAAATCATTCCATGAATTTGGAGCAAAGCCTAATTCAAAATTATCAATAATTTTGTTATTCAAGTTTCTGTGGGATATTAAATAATTCATTGCTGCAGCACCACTAGAATTATTTAATTGAGATTTAAACCAATTTTTAGTAACTCTTAGTATTTTATAAAGTTCTTCTTTTCTAGATAATTGTTTTTTATATGCCTCTACTTGGGGACCCTCAATATTTTCAACATTAATATTATTTTTCTTAGCAAGAGAAAGAACGACATCAGAAAAATTAGCTCGTGTAAATTCCATTAAAAATTTAATAGAATTACCGCCTGCTCCACAAGAAAAACAATAATAAAATTGTTTAACTGGGGATACTGTCATAGAGGGCTTCGTATCATCATGAAAAGGGCAAATTCCAACAAATTCCTTCCCTTTTTTCTTAAGAACAATATGCTCAGAAATAACATCAACAATGTCGGCCTTTTCCTTAACCTCCTGAATAGTTTTTGGATGTATAGGATTAACCATTGAGTTTTTATCAACAAATAAATAATGATTTATTTGTTATAGTTCAAAACTAAATAAGAATCTACTTAATTTCACAAAAAAATTATTTTTAAATGATAGATATCACAAATATAGAAAAAAAATTTTACTTATTAAAAAAGTTAAATTTGGTTTTTGCGGCCTTCTTCTTTAGTTTGATGACGTTATGCGTAAAAAATATTGATAATAGGGTACCTATTTTTGAATTAGTTTTCTTTAGGTCTTTACTAAGTTTAATTATCACAATATATATAATTAAGGCTAAGAATATAAACCCATGGGGAAATAATAGACCTTTATTGATACTAAGGGGTGTTTTAGGGACTTTTGCATTAGTTTGTATTTTTTATTCAATAAGAAATATGCCGCTCAGTATATCCACTGTAATTCAGTACACATATCCAATCTTTATTTCTGTTTTTGCTGCAATATGTTTAAACGAAAAATTAACCTGGAATTTAATTTTTGCATTAGTTAGTGGCTGGCTTGGAATATTAATAATATTAAATCAAAATCAACTATCAAATATAGAAGTTGAGATTCAAAATTTATCTATTTTCATAGCTTTTATTGGTGCAATCTGCACTGCAATGGCATACGTCACAGTAAAGAAACTTTCATTTACTGAAGATGTTTATGTAATTATTGAATATTTTCCGCTTGTGTCTTTAATCACTCTTTTACCAATTGTTTTAAAAAACTGGATAACTCCAACTTTTAATGAACTAATTTGGATTGTGGGTATTGGCTTGTTTACTCAATTAGGACAGACTTTTTTAACTATAGGATTAAAAATTTTATCAGCTTCTGAGGCTTCCACCATTAACTATTTACAAGTTTTATTTGGTTCAATTTGGGGGGTAGTTTTTTTCAATGAAATAATAAACATCAATTTTTTATTTGGAGCGTTATTAGTTTTATTAGGAACAATTATAACTACTACCAAATTATTCAAAAGCACTTAGAATGTAAAGAGATAAGAAAATACGGTGAAATTTATCCATTTACTTTTTTTGATTAGTTTTTTCCCTGTTATTCCAGTGAATGCTACTACTCCAAAGTCAGTAACTTGTACCAGAACAGAATATAGAGAAGAATATATTCCTGGAACAAAATCAAGTCCTGGCTATGTAAAAAGTTATGAAATCGATGTTGAAATACCATGTGGAGGACCTAATCAAGCTGGCAAAATTGATCATAATGACTGTAGTGAAGGTTCAGTTATTGGAGGAATTATTGGAGCTGGATTAGCACTATCCTCCTCACGAGGCAAAGATAGACTTTGGGCAGTACCTGCTGGTGGAACTGCTGGAGCTTTGATTGGATGTCAAGTGGATGGTGGTTAATTGATTAGTTGGATAAGTGGGGAACTGATTGAATTATGGCAAAAAAATCAAAAATTTTTTTTATTATTAAATTGTCAAGGAATTGGATATGAAGTTCAAATCTTAGAATCATTTTTTCTCAAAATAAAAACAAATCAGCAAGCTAATAAAAATACCACTCTATGGATAAAACACATAAAGAAAGAGGACACGGATTTATTATTTGGCTTTGAATTCAAAGATCAAAAGAAATTTTTTATTGAAATTTTAAGTATTAGAGGTGTTGGATCTCAAATTGGAATGGCTATTTTGAATAAATTTTCAATTAACGAGGTTATCAATGCCATTAATACTCAAAATAAAGAACAAATTATTTCAATACCTGGGATAGGACAAAAAATGGCTGAGAGGTTAATTTTAGAATTAAAAAGTAAATTTAAAAATGAATTGCAAATTGAGGAGGAGAAAAATAAAGACAATTTTGGAAATAGGAAAACTGAAATTAATAAAATTCTAAGCGATATTCAGTTAACCCTTCAGTCTTTAAATTATACAAAAAGAGAAATTAACAGTATTATGAAAATCATTATTAAAGAAACAAATGTGCTTGTTAAAAATGAAGGAAATATATCATTTGAAAATTTATTGAAGTTAGCTATGAACAATTTAGATAAGGATAGTAGTAATATAGTCAGATAAAGTAGTAATATATAATTAAGAAAAATCAATTTTATGTCATTAGATACAGCTGAAAAACAGAAACTTATTGAAAACCATCAACTTCATGCAACTGATACAGGCTCAGTAGAAGTACAGGTTGCAATGCTCTCTAAAAGAATATCTAAATTAAGTGACCATCTTCAAGGAAACATTCATGATTTTGCCTCAAGGCAAGGATTATTAAAAATGATTGGGAAAAGGAAAAGATTATTATCTTATATAAAAGATAAAAACGAACAAAAATATCAAGATTTAGTAAAGAAAATTGGAATCAGAGGATGATTTCCATTAATGAAGAAGAAACAATCCAAAAAAAAGATACTTAACAGAAAGAAAAAAAATTTATCTGAGAAAACTACTTTTGCAAATCTAGAAGAAAAAACTAATTCACAATCTTCCACAAAGGTATCAAAAAGTGGAATTCCTAAATATGTAGCAGATAGGATGGCAAGAAGAATATTTTTTACAACTGGCATACCTACTATTATGGGGATGTCAGTTTTTGTAATTAGTTATTTTATCGTAACTAAAAATATCGCGGAAATACCTCCTTCTTCAACAATCGCAATTTCAGCATTGTTCTTCTTGATAGGTCTTGCAGGCTTGAGTTATGGAATATTGTCAGCTAGTTGGGATAGAGATCCAGGATCTTTTTTCGGTATTGAAAATATTCCAATGAATATAAAACGAGCAAAAGATGCATTCAGACCTGCAACTCAAAACTTTGATGAGAAAAGTTAATCTAGGAAACTAAAGATTTCAAATTAACTTGGAAAGATTTATCTTTTAATAATTTAAACGCTCCTTGGATATCTTCAATACAGAATTGATCCCCAAATTTAACATAAGTCACACTATTTTTATTTTTCACTGCAGCTAAAACTGGTATCTTAATTCCACATTTTCCTTTATCTGCCTTAAATTTAATTAAACAGTCTCTTAAAGTATTTTGTACTCTGACATCTGAGGCTTGAGAACTTTCAAGGTTAATAATAAGCAATTTAAGGTTATCTATTTCCCTACAATCATCAATTATTAATTGAGTCTTATCACTTTTTTTATCAATAGTACCCCAGATCAAAAGTCTTGTATCAGTCAAAAGAAACTCTGACAATCTGATATAAGTTTTAGGAAATACTATTGCTTCGAAACTTCCAGTTAGGTCCTCAACTTGTATTATAGCCATTCTATCCCCTTTTCTAGTTGTGATTTGCTTTAACTCAGGGATCATCCCAACTAAAGATACCTTAGTTCTATCTTTTACATCCTCTAACTGCGAAATGCTAGTTGGAGATACAAGTTTTGCTGGCTTTGATAAATGTTTTAGAGGATGATCAGATAAATAAAACCCTAAAAGCTGCTTTTCAAGCTTTAACTTCTCAATTAGAGAATAATCTTCTACTTTAGCCAACTGTCTCAGTGAATATGAAACATTTGAAAACTCATCTTTAGAATCAAATAGATTTCCCTGTCCGGACAATCTATCGCGATTTCTTGAAGAGGCCCATTCAATAGTTTGTTCAAGATCAGAGAGTAATTGAGCTCTATTATTGTTGTTTGAGAACTCATCCAGAGCGCCACAGTGAATTAAAGACTCTAAGTTTCTTTTGTTAAGAAGATTCGAAGGTAAACGATCGCACAAATCTGATAATGATTTAAAATTTCCAAACTTATTACGATTTTCAATAATATTTCTTATGGCAGAATCTCCTAAATTCTTAATTGCAGAAAGTCCAAATAAAATTTGATTATTCATGATAGTGAAATCAATCCCAGAAAAATTAATACTTGGTGAAATAACTTCTATCCCCATCGAATAACAGTTAGAAATGTATCTTTGCATCTTATCGCTGGAGCCTGAATTTACAGTTAAAAGAGCTGCCATGTATGCAACAGGAAAATGGGCTTTTAAAAATGCAGTTTGATAAGTTACAGCACCATAAGCAGTTGAATGGCTTTTGTTAAAACAATATTCTGCAAATAAAACCATTTGATCAAAAAGATCATTTGCTAATTTCTCATTTACGCCCTTTTTCATAGAACCTTCTACAAAAATATTCCTATGTTTTACCATCTCTGAAACTTTCTTTTTTCCCATTGCTCTTCGAAGTAAATCAGCATCCCCAAGAGAATAGCCAGCTAAGTCTTGGGCAATTTTCATGATTTGTTCCTGGTAAACCATAATTCCATAGGTCTCAGTAAGAATCGATTTAATAAAAGGGTGAGGAAAATCAACCTTTTCATTACCATTTTTACGATTTATGAATTTAGGTATAAGACCAGCATCAAGTGGACCAGGTCTATAAAGAGCGAGAATAGATGAGATATCTTCTAAAGAGTTAGGTTTAAAATCCTTTACAACCTGTTTCATCCCTGAGGATTCAAGCTGAAATATACCTTCAAGATCTCCTCTTCCAATTAATTCAAAAGTTTTCCCATCATTTTGAGGTAACTCATCAATATTTATTTTCTCTCCAGTAGATTGATTAATCAGTGAAACAGTCTTATCAATCATCGTAAGATTCTTGAGACCCAAGAAATCCATTTTTAATAATCCAAGTGATTCTATATCATCCATAGAATATTGGGTTATTATTTGTCCTTCATTATTCCTTTGAAGAGGTACAAGTTCGTCAAGAGGATCTGATGCAATAACAACTCCTGCAGCGTGAACTCCATATGTTTTATTTGTTCCTTCAATTCTTAAAGCTAAATCGATCCACCTTTTAACTTTATTATCATTAATGTATTTTTCTCTGAATTCTGGGCTGGGAGAATTCTTATCTATCATTTCATTAAGTTTGTAAGGTTTCCCTCTAACAACAGGTATTAACTTAGCTAATTTATCTGCCTCACCATAAGGAATATCTAAAACCCTTGCAACATCTTTTAAGACAGCCTTAGAAGTCATTTTATTGAAAGTAATAATTTGAGCAACCTTATCCTCTCCATATCGATTAGTAACATAATCAATCACTTCATTTCTCCTATCAATGCAAAAATCGGTATCAATATCTGGCATTGATTTTCTTGCAGGATTTAAAAATCTCTCAAACAATAATCCATGCTCAACGGGATCTATATTTGTTATTTGAAGAGCATAAGCCACTAATGAGCCTGCTGCAGATCCTCTCCCCGGCCCTACTGGAATAAAGTTATCTCTTGCAAATTTAATGTAGTCCCACACAACCAAAAAATAATCAGGAAACCCCATATCTTTTATTATTTTTAATTCTGAAGATAGTCGTTTTTTATAAATCTCATCGACTTCTTTAAAATCAACTTTTTTAAGTCTATTTAGAAGCCCTTCATTAGATAATTCTTTTAGTAGGGAAAAAGAATCTTTATCTTTTTTAAGAGGGAATTTTGGCATTCTATATTTACCAAACAAATCAAATACTTGAATTTTTTTGGAAATTTCGACAGTATTGTTGACTGCTTCTTTAATTGATTCATCATCGATATGATCTTTAAAAAGTTCAAGCATTTCTTTTTCACTTTTAATATATTCTGTACCTGTATATCTCAATCTTTTTTCATCGCTTATAAGTTTTCCAGTTAATATACAAAGGAGTGCATCATGTGATTCAACATCCATATTTGAAATGTAGTGAGCATCGTTAGTAGCAATAACTTTTATATCATGTTTCTTTCCAATTTTTAATAATTCGACATTGACAATCCTGTCCTCGATAGAACCGTGATCTTGGATTTCTAGATAAAAGTCATCTGCAAATATTTCTTGGTACCATAAAGCAATATTCTCAGCGACATCTAACCTTCCTTTCAAAATAGCTTGTGGTATCTCTCCTCCAAGGCAAGCAGTAGAAACTATAAGACCTTCTTTATATTTATTCAGTAAAAATTTATCAATACATGGTCTAGAAAAAATACCTCGACCCCTCATGCCATTTAAGTGACTTAATGTTGTTAACTTTACAAGATTCTTATAACCAGTATGATTTTTTGCTAATACCACCAAATGATATCTTTTTTCTTTTTTTGGTTGAGGATCATCAATAGAACCATTGATGACATACATTTCATTACCAATAATTGGTTTTATACCTTTCTCTTTACACTTCTTGACTAAATCAAGAACTCCATACATAACTCCATGATCAGTCAGAGCAATAGAATCCATTCCCAGATCGCAAGCTCTTTCAACAATTTTAGAAATTTGACTTGCTCCATCAAGCAGACTGTAGTCACTATGATTATGAAGCGGAACAAAACCCATGCTTATTTAATTTATATATATAAGATAGATAAAATTTCTGAAAGGTCTATAGTTTGTGATTACAAATTAATTATTACTACAAATTTAGATTAAAGGTTTACTCTTAATTATTTGAGCATCAATTTCGAAGATATTTGCAGCATTTAATATTTTGTCCTCCTCTAATACGTTTCCTATCAGTTGGAGTCCGATAGGTAATCCTTTAGTATCAAAACCACATGGAATACTTATTGCTGGTAAACCAGCTAAATTAGCAGGAACAGTTAATAAATCAGATAAATACATAGACAACGGATCATTGGTAAAATCGCCCTTCAGAAAAGCAGTAGTTGGACAAGTCGGAGTCAATAAAATATCTACTTTCTTGAAAGCAATATCAAAATCTTTTCTGATTAATGTTCTAACTTTTTGAGCTTTCTTGTAATAAGCATCGGTATATCCAGCTGACAATGCATAAGTCCCTATCAAAATTCTTCTTTGAACTTCATCACCAAACCCCTCAGCTCTGCTTTTTGAAGTCATATCTATAAGATTAGATCCTTCATTCGATCTAAAACCATATTTAACTCCATCGTATCTAGCTAAATTTGCAGATGCTTCAGATGGTGCAATCACATAATACGTAGCAATTCCATCGTTAAACCTCGGACATTCCACTTCTATGATTTCGGCACCTAAAGATCTGAATCTTTCGACTCCAGAAAGAACAGATTCTTTAACTTCTGAATTAAGTCCTGGATGTTCAAAGCATTCTTTAATGATTCCAATTTTTAAATCCTTAATAGATTTATTTAAATTTTTTAAATAATTTGGAACTGGTTTATCAAGACATGTTGAATCTAGGGGATCATTGCCGGATATTGTATAAAGAATTTCAGCAGCATCTGAAACAGTATTTGTAATTGGGCCAATTTGATCTAAAGAGCTAGCGAATGCTACCAATCCCCATCTACTAACTCTGCCATAAGTTGGCTTAAGTCCCACAACACCGCAAAAAGAAGCTGGTTGCCTTATCGATCCCCCTGTATCAGAACCGATAGCAGCAGCACATAAGCCAGCAGCAACTGAAGCAGCGCTACCTCCTGAACTTCCTCCTGGAACTCTATTAATATCCCAAGGATTTGAAGTAACACCAAAAACAGACGTTTCTGTTGAACTGCCCATAGCAAATTCATCTAAATTTGTTTTACCTAGACAAATACCGCCTGAAGCCCATAATTTACTTGAAGCTGTAGATTCATAAGGCGCAACAAAATTTCTGAGCATTTTACTCGCACAAGACGTTACAACTCCTTTAGTACAAATATTATCTTTAATTGCTATTGGCATACCTGCAAGCGGGGGAAGTATCTCTTGATTTTGTATTAATTTATCAATTTTTTCAGCTTGAGCTATTGCATTAACTTTTGTAGTACAAATAAATGAATTAAGTTCTGAATCTTTAGAATCAATTTTTAAAAAAATATCATTTACTAATTCTTTAATAGAAGCATTATTATTATTTATTTCATCTCTTAAAGATTTAAAATCCATTTGTCAAATTATTTTCTGTATTAAATAATTATCAAACAGTTAATGGTTCTTCTTTTTTGCAACGAACCAAATTATGTTTAATGTTTGTAAAGCCTTCATCAGAAAGATCTTTAATGAAAGAAGTCATATTTTCTTTTAGACTACGTTTTGTAATAAATGGACCATACCAGTACGTGGTGTTAGGTTGAATTGTCTCAATTTTAGCCCACCAGGCTAAACCGAGTTTGTTTCCAAAATTTCTAATCAATTTCTTTGGTTCTAAAAAACCATTTAATTCTTGTTAAATTCTATACAATTTTGTAGTAAAAATTCAATAATTTTTCATTAATTATATAAATATATTGAAACAACAATATTTTATATAAATTAAAAAATTAATTTTGATAAGTCAACTTATTTATTTGTCAAATAAAATAGTGATATTGCAGCTGCTACTGAGGCATTTAAACTTGAAGTCTTTCCTTTAAGAGGGATCTTTAAAAGAAAATCACACTTTTTTTGAGTAAGTAAAGATATACCTTTGTCTTCTGCTCCGACTATTAATACAGTTGGAGTTTTTTCATGAAACTTTGAAATCGATAATTGACCATCGCCAGATAATCCTATTACAAGAAAACCATTTTTCTTTAGCTCCTCAAGAGCCCTATTTAAATTTACAACCCTACTAACTGGTAAGTGTTCCAAAGCTCCTGCAGCAACCTTTGCAACCGTTCCAGTTAGGCCTGCTGATCTTCTTTGAGGAATGATAATACCCTTACAATCAAAGGCCTCTGCAGATCTTATAATAGCACCAACATTATGAGGATCAGTAATTCCGTCTAAAGCTACAATAATCGGATTTGAAGAATTTCTTATAGAGATATCTATCAATTTTTCTAGTGATATTGTTTTTGAGGATGCTAATTGCAATGCAACACCTTGATGTGAAGCGCCAAAAGTTAATTGTGAAAGTCTATTCCAAGAAACTTCTTCAATTAAGACTCCTTTTAATTTAAGATCCTTAAGTAAAAGATAAAATTTCTCTGAAGAAAAAATTTCTGATGTACACCAAATCCTATTAATAGCTCTTTCGCTAATAAGGGCCTCAAAAACTGAATGTTTTCCCCATATCCAATCATCTAAATTTCTTTTATTTGTAAACTCATGATTTATAGCCGGAGCTTTCTTAGAAATATCTAAATTAGATCTTATTCCGGGATCTCTTCTTTTTGAAGATGAGAAATTAGTATTCTTTGTATTTCTTTCATTGAAATTTTTAGAAGAATTTTTATTATCAAAATTACTCGAAAATCTAGTATTTTTTTTTGAGGAATTTTGATTTTTAGAATAAAAATTAGAATCCGATTGTTTTGGGTACTTATTATTTTTTTTAGAAAAACTATTTTTAGTTGTTTTTTTCATAGATTTATGACGTTTTTAATTCAAGGTAGTTGAAAATAGTTGATAATCTCTGAGGATCCTTTAGGAATAGCCAACCGATAAGGGTTTCGAAACCAGTTGCTCTTGAATAAATTGTAGGGTCTGATGACTTTGGATATCTCTTTGTTTTATTTCTAGCACGTCTAATTAAATCAATTTCATTTTCATTTAATAAATGTTCAATTTGACTTAAACATTTTGATTGAGATTTTGCTTTAACTTCGTTCACTACCGATAAATGGAGTTCTTTTGATTTCAAAGGGAAATGAACATATCTAAGTCTTTGATGAAGTTCCCAAACTGAATCTCCAAGCCAAGCAAGTTGAATAACGCCTATTTCATCTGGGGAACCATATGGAACCAAGTTTTGAATCCAATAATTCAATTTTTTAGATAAGTTAGTGCATCTTCAAGACACGACTTTAGGTTAAGGAAATCACCTAAACGAACTAGTTTTATTGTTTGAGCAACTCTTGAATTGCCAACAACTGAGAAACCTAACTTCATCTTTTTACATTCTTTAGCAGTCTGAACAAGCGCTCCAAGACCCGAAGAATCTAGAAAATCAATTTTAGAAAGATCAATGACGAATGGAAGTTCATTTTTCAAATTATTAGTAACAAAAGTCTTAAATTGCTTTTCTGAGAAGGCATCAAGTTGGCCTTTGAAGGTAAAAACATAAATATTTGTTTTTATATCGAGGTTTCCTCTTAAAGAAACCGTTAACTTTTGAAAATCTTCTATGATCTGATTCCTCCAAAAATTAATGTATCAAATGTAATTATCAAATCAAAAGAAAACAATATGTCAACATCTTTCTAACATTAGGGAAACAAATTTTTTAAATAAATAATCAGAATCATGTGGACCAGGTCCTGCTTCAGGATGATATTGAACACTAAATATTGGCTTATTATTAACTTCCAATCCTGCAACAGTATTATCGTTAAGGTTGTAATGAGTTATTTTAACTAAATCCTTGGGGAGGGAATTAGGGTCAATAGCAAAACCATGATTTTGACTAGTAATTTCAATTTTATTATCATTCCCGCAAGGGTGATTTAGACCTCGATGACCAAAAGGAAGTTTATAAGTCGAACCTCCCAATGCTAATCCAAATATTTGATGACCAAGGCAAATTCCGAACATAGGTATTTCACCATGATCAATAAGTTTTATTGCCAAATCTATGCCTTCAGATACAGAAGAAGGATCGCCCGGACCATTTGAAAAGAATATCCCATCAGGGTTGGTAGATAGAACATCTTTAAAAGAAGATTGAGAAGGAAGAACTAAAATTTCACAACCATGGGAGACAAGTCTATTTAAAATTGATTTTTTTATTCCAAAATCAATCGCTACTATCTTTAATTTATTATTTTTTTCTGAATAACTTCTTCTTATATCAAAATCTGTTTCGGTGTGATTTTTCCATATATATTTTTGTTTTGTGGAGACTTTTATTGATAAATTTGCCCCCTCCATTTGCGGAGTTTCATCAATTACTTTAAAACAACTTTCTAAAGTTTTATCTTCAGTAGTAAGGACTCCGTTCATCGATCCATTCGATCTCAAGATTTTAACAAGAGCTCTTGTATCAATTCCATAAAGGCCTATTATATTTTTGTCAACTAACCATTGATTAAAATTCTTTACGGATCTCCAATTACTATTATTCGATGAATAATTTCTAACAATAATTCCTTTAACAGTAATGCTCGATTCTAAATCTTCACAATTAATGCCAGTATTACCAATTTCTGGATATGTGAATGTTAATATTTGTCCATAATAACTTGGATCAGTAATAACTTCTTGATAACCAGTCATTCCTGTATTAAAAACAATTTCTCCAACTGCAGTACCAGAAGCGCCAAAGGAAAATCCAGGAAATACAATCCCATTACTTAAAACTAATTTTGCATTTTTCTTATATGGATTAATCATAATTTAAATCAATTCATCAGCTGATAAATAATTTTTTAGAAGTAAAAATTTTTTCCAAGGATTTCCCTGATTAATTGAAAATAAAGCTTTTTTAAATCCTTCATGTAAATCATCCTCAATCCCTGCAACCCATAGGACTAATGCAGTATTCAAGGCCACAACTTCCTTATGTGATTTTTGACCAGAACCATTTAAAACAGACTTTAATATTTCTTCGTTAGATTCAATATCTGAAACTACAAGCTTTTCATTTGGCATATTTTGAAGATTAAAATCAGTAACATTTATTTTTGAGAATCGCAATTCACCTTTTTCAACAAATACCAATTTATTTTCACCTTGAAGTGAGGCTTCATCAAGGCCGCCAGAACCATGAATCACTATTGCTCTACTCATCCCCATTTTTAATAATGCACTACCCATAGGCTCTAAAAGATCCTCAGAAGCAACACCCAAAACTTGTGCATTGGGTCTCAAAGGATTTACCAACGGTCCAAGTTGGTTAAATACAGTTCTTATTCCAAGAGCCTTTCTTAATGGAGCAAGTTTAATTAAAGATTTATGCCAAATGGGTGCAAACAAAAAAGTGATGCCAATTTCATTGACTGCAGAGATTACTCTTTCTAATGAACAATTTAAATTTAAACCAAGATTTAACAAGACATCAGCGGAGCCAACTTTACCACTAGCACTTTTATTTCCATGTTTAGCAACTGTAGCAGCACAAGATGCCGCTACAAATGCCACAGCCGTGGAGATATTAAATGTATTAGCTCCATCACCTCCAGTTCCACAAGTATCAACCATATACAAGTTTGGTCTTGCGACTGGCAATTCGCAAACATTAAGGAGTTCATCAGCCATAGAAGATAATTCAACTCCCGTGCAGCCCTTGGCTCTCAAAGCACTCAAAAAAGCTCCTGTTTGAACATCAGACATTTCATCATTAAGCCATCTTTTCATTAAAGATCTGGCATATAAATCATCAAGGTTATTCCCCTCTAACAAGATATTTAGTATTTCAGCGTTGGATAAATTAGATGGCATTTATTTAGGAAAAAATTGTACAGAAAAAATTCAATTTGAAGTATCAAAACCTGAACCAACTAAATCTTTATTTGTATTAGAAGGCCTGAAGCTTTTTGACCAAATTTTTTTTGTTTTTGAAAAGAGTTCAATTTTAGTAATTTTCCAAAATTTTAAAATTTTATCGATATCATTTTTTATTTCTATTTCACCAGGGAAATATGTATAACGATTAATTAATCTTGCTAAATTTATAAAGTCAAGATCTTCTGGTTTTTCATTAGTGATAAGAGAATCTATAATAATCCTGTCTTTTGCGTGTAATGGATGAGTTTGCTCGTTACTCATAATTTAATACTAAATCATTTATAAAATTAGCTCACAAATTAAAAAAAGAAACATTATCTTAATCATATCGGCAAAATTAAATGAAAAATTTAAGATTAAAAGTCATATTTAAATACCTGAGACCCTTTAAAAAAGAATTTGTATTTGGTGCTTTGGCTCTATTAGTAGTAAACATATTAAGCGTTGTAATACCTCTAGAAGTAAAAAATATAATTGATCAATTGCAAACAGGATTCTCTTCTGATTTTGTGATTTCAAAATCATTGTGGTTAATCTTACTTGCAACTTGTATGGGTTTAATAAGACTATTTTCTAGACAAATAGTTTTTGGAATCGGTAGAAAGGTAGAGGTAAATCTTCGACAGAAACTTTTCGATCATTTGCTTATTCAAGACCCAGAATGGATACAAAAAAAAGGAAGTGGGGACATTATTAGTAGAGCTACAAGCGATGTCGAAAACATAAGAAGGCTTTTAGGTTTTACTGTTTTAAGTTTATGCAACATAGTCTTGGCTTATTCATTCACTATTCCATCAATGTTTTCCATTAATAAGACATTAACAATATCCGCATTAATGATTTTTCCATTAATCCTTGGGATTGTAAGTTTATTTGGAGGTAGAATGGTTAACCAAAGAAAAGTTCAACAAGAATCATTATCTAAACTTAGTGATCTTATACAAGAAGATCTTTCTGGCATAAGCGCTATCAAAATTTATGCCCAAGAAAGTGCTGAGAAGAAGGAATTCAATATTTATAATGATGCTTATCGAAATTCAGCGATTAAACTTGCAAGAACAGCCAGTACTTTATTCCCTTTACTGCAAGGTATATCATCAATTTCACTATTAATCTTAATAGGATTAGGAACTTATCAACTTGAGAGTGGATTTATTTCAATAGGCGGATTAATAGCATTAATCCTATACGTCGAAAGACTTGTATTCCCAACAGCTCTTTTAGGTTTTACATTAAATACTTTTCAACTTGGTCAAGTTAGTTTAGATCGTGTAGAAGAAATCTTTCAAAATAAACCGCAAATTATAGATGAAGCGAACACTAAATTTCTAAAAAGAAAAATAAAAGGATTGTTAGAAGCAAAAAATTTAAAAATAAAATATCCAGGATCAAAATTCAATTCATTAAATGGTCTTAATTTTAAAATCTATCCTGGAGAACTTATTGCAATAGTTGGCCCTGTAGGTTGTGGAAAAACAACACTTGCAAAGTCTCTTGGAAGAACTATTGAAATTCCAGAAGGTCAATTATTTTTAGATGAAATTGATGTAAAAACAATAAAATTGAGTGATCTAAGAAAAAACATTGCAATTGTTCCACAAGAAGCATTTTTATTTACTTCGACCATCTCAGAAAACCTTCGTTTTGGAGAACCGAAAGCTTCTAAAGGATTAGTTAAAGCAAGCGCTATAAAGGCTGGACTGATCGATGATATAAACAATTTTCCTCAAAAATTCAAAACAATTGTTGGGGAAAGAGGTATCACACTAAGTGGGGGGCAAAGACAAAGAACTGCACTAGGAAGAGCTTTTCTTGTAGATTCTCCTATTGTCGTTCTTGATGATGCTTTAGCAAGTGTAGACAATAAAACAGCTGCAAGAATTATAGATGAGATGAGAGAAAGAAGTAACAAAACAATCCTGATGATTAGCCACCAACTTTCAGTAGCTGCTACTTGTGACAGGGTTTTGGTTATGGATAAAGGAGAGATAGTACAAGAAGGTAATCATAAAGATTTAGTATCAGTGAAAGGTTTATATAAAAGACTTTGGGAAAGAGAACTAGCCACTAGTATTGTAAAGAATTAAAGTAAATTTTAGATATATAATAAACAAATTAAAGTTATGTTTAAATTCCTAAAAGACATTATGAATAATGAAGAGTCAACTTTAACTCATGATTTCAATTCAGTCCACAGAATATTAAAAACAGATATTAAAAAAGAACCTAATCCTCAAGAAGATGAAATAATATTTGGTTGTGGTTGTTTTTGGGGGGCTGAGAAGTGTTTCTGGAAACTTCCAGGAGTTATAACAACTTCTGTGGGCTATGCTGGTGGTAATAAAAACAATCCAACTTATTATGAAGTGTGCTCAGGTTTAACTGGTCATTCAGAAGTTGTAAGAGTTATTTGGAATAAAAGTAAAATAGATATAAGTGATTTATTAAAAATGTTTTGGGAATGTCATGACCCTACACAAAAAAACAGACAAGGAAATGATATAGGGACTCAATATAGGTCAGCAATATATTACAAAAATGAATTTAATAAGAAAATTATATTAGCTAGTAAAGAGGAATATCAAGAAGAACTAAATAAAAATAATTTTGGCTTAATTGAAACAGAGATAAAAAAGATTGATACCTTTTTTTATGCAGAACAGTACCATCAACAATATCTAGCATCATCGGGCAGTAGGCAGTATTGCTCTGCTTCTCCTACAAAAGTTAAGTTAGG
Source organism: Prochlorococcus sp. AG-402-K21 (assembly GCA_003216775.1). Classification (GTDB taxonomy): domain Bacteria; phylum Cyanobacteriota; class Cyanobacteriia; order PCC-6307; family Cyanobiaceae; genus Prochlorococcus_A. The sequence continues at coordinate 55,997 of QCII01000001.1, read as the reverse complement.
AAGTTTTAGTGGAAGTAATTACAAATTAAAAAATTATGTTTGGGAAAACTTTAATTGGGAAGTTGATAAGTGTGTATTGAGATCTGATAACAATCCTATAAAGAGTAAGATTTAAGTACTTCTTCTCTTTATATTAGTAATACGGGGCGTAGCGCAGTTTGGTAGCGCACCACTTTGGGGTAGTGGGGGTCGTGGGTTCAAATCCCGCCGTTCCGATCAATTCTATTCATCATTTATAAGTGATTTATACAGTTTGTATGAGCTTATGCCTACAGCTATAAAAGTAAAAGATGAAAAAAAAGTTAAAACTATTATGGTTAAGTTTGAGACTTCAACCTCACCTAGCTGAAAAGATATTAAAATATTCATTAAAGATGATTTTTTAAAACCTTAACATAAATAATTACCAAAAATTCTTCACAAAGAATTATAAATTCAGAAGAATTAATACACCAAATACAACACGATATATAATAAATAATTTCAAACCATTTGAAGAAAAATACTTTAGTAAAAAATCGATAGCGAATAAGGAAGATAAAAATGTAGTAATTAGACCAACTATTAGAGGGAAAAAGTTAAACAAAGAAAATTCCTTAAAAGATGAAATAAATTCAACAATTGCGGCAAGAGAAATAGCAGGCATTCCTAAAAGAAAGGAAAATTTGGCTGCATCAGCTCTTTCCCAACCGGAGATTAAAGCGGTAGAAATTGTGACGCCAGATCTTGAGACACCAGGAAAAATAGCAAAGGCTTGAGAAAAGCCAATCAAAAGACTGTCTGAATAATTATGATTTTTTAAATTCAAAGATCCTTTTTTCGAACTTTCAGCTATGTACATAAAAAAAGCCATAATGAAGGAAACTAATGCTATTGATAAATTTGAACGAAGAATCTTATCAAAAAAATTAGGGACAAATAATTTAACAGTCCCACCAAGAAAAATAATTGGAATAGTAGCAATCAAAATTGAACGCAATAACCTTTCATGTAATAAATAATCAAAAATCTTTTTTGAGTATTGACTTCTAAGTTTAAAAATGTCATCTCTAAAATACCAAAGGAGAGCTAAAACACTTCCTAGTTGAATAACTGCAGACAAAGACGGTCCTGGATCATCAATCCCTAAAAAAAGAGATATAACTTTTAAATGAGCCGTACTACTAACAGGAATAAATTCAGTTAAACCCTGAATTAACCCGTATAGAATAAATTCTAAATATTCCAAAAATTATAAAATTTCCTAATTTATTCATAGCAATTCAGGAAATACAATTTACATTTAATAAGTAAAAGCTAATATTAATTAATGAAAATAAAATTTAATTTATTACCTTTTTTTCTATTTTGTCTAATTTTTTCTAGTAATTCTGCACAGGCTAATTATTGGTTAATTATTGGAACATATAGACAAGGACCAGGTGGTAGACCTGAGGTTAGTGGAATAACTAGTCCCTCGTTACACTCTATCCCAATGAAAGACCTAGATACATGTAATAAAGCAGGCGAAAAAATTACAGTTGACATATATAAACCAGTTTGGCAATTCGATAGCAAATGGACTTGTGTATTTAGTGGTGAAAATAAATAAATTTATCTTTTAACATCGTGAGCGCAGCCGTCACCTTTATAATTTTCACTTTCATAAAAATCATTTTTTGTGCCAAAGTAAACAGTTAATAAAACGAATGGCAAACTTAAAATGAATAAAACAGTTGTTAGGTCCATAATAATAATTAAATTAATAGGTTGATATGAAATTCAAATAACCATTTATTAATGTAAATAAGGTTTAATAATCTGTAGGACCTTTAATTCCAAGATAAAAGAAGGCTCCCAAACCAATTAAAAGTAACACCCCTGCAACAGCCGCAGAAGGAACAAAACCTCCAATTGCAAAAGAAGAAAAGTAATACATTTCTAAAAAACTAAAACTAGTTTGATAATATCAATAAAAAATAACTATATGTTAAAAATTTTGACTCGAAGACAATTAATATATCCCATTTCTAAGCGACTAATTTGGAATCTTCATTATCAGATGAAACTCTTATTCTCTCTTCCAGCTTAGGGCCATATAATTCATTACCCCAGATTTCTACCCTTGAATCTTTTGGAGCCATAAAAGTGATGATATCGGTTGGGAATAAAACTCTTTCTAGAAAAAAATTTGATGGACCAATACATCTCAAAACAACCATTCTACAACCTTCATTTTTGTAAGAAAACTCAACCATCCTTAATTAACAAAATAAGATTAATTAAACACTACTTAAAGTAATAAAAAATGTATTAAAAATAACTGAAAAAAAAGAAATTTTAAAAATATTAAAAATTCAATCCAGAATGAACTAACTTTCTTTCTTGATCAATTAATAACAAAGCATAAGAATTTATGAGATCAAAACTCTTATGAGGGATAGAAACATCAAGCATTCTCAAGAAATTATATAGTTTTTCATCTTGTAGTGAATTTCCTTTTTGTAATAACATTTCTTTTTCTTGATTTGTCTTCCACATTTTCATATATTCAAACTTCAAAGGCTTCAAATGCCATATATTGTCTATTAACTTCCAAATACTTAAATATTCGTTTAAATTATTTTGTATTTTGCATCTATAAGAGGATTCATGAGGACTCAAATCTGTTAGATTATCGAGCTTTTCATTAATTTCAATTGAGATAGGTTCTATTCCCAAAAACCAACCCTCGACAATTAATAAATCAGGGATATCTGATCTCCAATGAGATCTATCACCTAGGCCATTTCTTAAGGATTTATCAAAAACAGGAACATTTAATTCGCCATTTTTTTTCCAATTTAATAATTTTTCATGCATTAATTTTACTGAGTGACTACCAGGGAAACCTCTCGAGACACCCCACGGATTATTATTAATTGCTAATTTCATTTCATCTGATGGAAGATAAAAATCATCAATTGAAATAACAGCAATTCTGAAGTCTAATTTTAACGATATCGCTTCAAGCCATTTACCTAAAGTCGTTTTACCTGTTCCAGGAAGAGCTGAAATCCCAATTATTTTTCGTTCAGAAAAATTATTATGAAATTTATAAGCCTGAGATAAAAGAGGTAAAGCTAAACCCCAAATCCAATCATCATTTACTTTGTTATTCCAAAATTTATCAATTATAAAGATATTTTTCTGATCATGCCAAAATTTTATCCAATCATCCAAGGATTCCCAACCAATATCAATAATTAATTTTTCAAATTTATCAAGAGGAAAATTTAAATTTTTCACAATCTTAAATTAGTTCTAACTTATTTATGAATTTATTGATTTCATTTTTCCAACCATATCCATTTGGTTCAGAAGCTAAAATAAATTCCAAATCTTTTAATTGATCTATTAAATTTAAGTTAGGCCCATTTATTCCTGGAATAACAATTCTAATATCAGATTTTAAAAGTAAAGGCAAATCATTTGGAGAATCACCCAAACCAATAATTTGAATATTTTGATTATTTGAATACTTTTTTAGGGCATTTATTGCTTTTCCTTTATTAGAGTTATTAGATAATAAGTGACTCATTCTATTTCCTTTAAAAATATCTACTTTGAACTTTTTACAGCAAATGTTTATTCTATCTTCTAACAATGTTGGCGGATTTAAAAAAGGCATACTCCAATGTCTATCACGCATTAAGTTCAATGAATTACCTGTTAAGCCTGTAAGTTGAGTTGCTTCTAGATCAGATAGATTATTAAGAGGAATAAGTTTATAATCAATCTCTTTAGAAATGAGATTTAGAATATTTTCAAGATATTCGTATTTTTTTCCAAGAATAATTTCTCCATTAACTTTTTTAAGAGATTCACCATAAATTGCGGCACCGTTTTCCACGATATATGGATCAGTCAAGTTAAGATCTTTTCTAATAACTCGAACTTCAGAAGCTGTCTTGCTTGTACATAGAATTACAGGTATAGATAATTTTTGCAGGGTATTTATAGTTTCTTTGGCAGGCGTTAAATCATATGAGTGATCCATTAAAGTTCCATCTACATCACTCACAACCCAAATAGAGGAATTTTCAATCATTTATAAACAACCTAGCCAAATAACTTGAAAAGGTTCAAGAATAAGATTTTTCCAATTGTATTTAGTAGTTGTTAAAAAATCTCGCATATTAGAATCGTTGTTCTTTATCTCTGGTAGATCAATATCATTCAATTGATAATTAATTTTATTAGCTGTCATATTATTTATTGCAAAAACAGAATCTTGTCCTTTCCCTCTTTTGATTACGACTATATCACTTCTTCCTTTAGACAAACACTCCATCTCAGAACGAGGATGGAATTGATTTAATTTTGATCTAACATCCATAGCATTACGAAGATATCTCAAGTTCTTATTAGCATTAGATTCAGGATTATTTAAAACAGATAAAAGATTGTCTAATTTAAATTTTTCTCTATTAAGATCCCTTCTTTGACCTGTCATAGAAAAACTTTTAATATCATTTTCAGAAGCTAGCAATGCGGGCAAATAAAAAGCAGGCACACCTTTAAGAGCCATGACTATTAATTGACTCAGGATAAATCTCTCATATTGGAATCTATTAGAGTCTCTACTAGAGTCTTCCATTGCACTCCACCAACTAATATTCAATTCATAAGGTTTATCATCCCCATTTGATAAACGTCTATGACTAACTAGACCACCTCTTTTCTCACAATTAATTAATAACTCTTTTATTCTCTGCTCATTCATTAGTCCCTCAAGAGCTCTTAATCCAACACCATCATGTGAAGCAGTGAAATTAAAAAGAGTTGTATTTTGTGGTAATTTTGGCCAATTTAAGATCCATGAGTTTAGCAGATCAGCTCTTGAAGAGATAATTGCCTCTAGAAGAAGAGGAGGCAATGGAAAATTATATGCCATATGGGCTTCATCTTCAGGGATAAGATAAGATAAATTTTCCTTCTGAGGGACATTAGTTTCTGTTATTAAAACTCCATCTTCAAGAAGATTATTTAAAAGTACTCTTAAAACTTTTACAATTGAATGTGCTTTTGGCAAATGTAAGCATGTTGTCCCCGATTCCTTCCAAATAAAACCTACAGCATCAAGCCTAAACCATTTAATGCCATTAGATAAATAATTAATTATTAATTTTAAAAACTCAAGCGTCATTTTTGGATTATGCCAATTCAAATCAATTTGATCTGGACCAAAAGTTGTCCAAACTTGTTTAGGACCATTTTCTGTCTTAATTTGAGAAAACAATGAGGAACTTCTTGGCCTAACAACATTTGACCAGTCAAGATTTTTATCGGGTGAAAAAACATTCGATATCCCTGGTTCTTGAGATTTAATAAATTGTTGAACCCATTTGTGAGATGATGAAACATGGTTTAGTACCAAATCAGCCATTAAAACATGATTCTTTGAAATACTTTTGAGATCATTCCAACCACCATATTTTTCATCTAGGGAATCATAACTAGAAACTGCAAAACCTCCATCACTTGTAGATTTCAGAAAAGGAAGAATATGAACAACTTTAGAAAGACTGCCAAAATGTTTATTTAATAATTGTCGAAGAGTAATTAATGTTGACTCGCCATTTTTATAAATACTATCTGCATAAGTTATTAAAATTGAATGAGATTCATTCCACTTTTCTTTATCTCTTATTTCTTCATAAGCAGATTTCTCTGAGAAATCATCTAAAATCTGTAATAATTGATTTGAGATAAAATTAATTTCTTCTGTAGTATTATTTGAATAAATTGTTTTCAACAATTTATAAAGTTTTAATCTATCTAATTTTTTCTCTGAATCAATTTGCTTCACTTTGAAAAAATCATGGAAGTATTAATACTATTCTGCACATCAATTTGAAAATGGACTTTCAACAAGGGTTAATCACAACAATACATGAATACGGGGTTACAAACGATTTACTTAATGAATTAAACAAAAGTCTTAAAAAAAGATCAACTAGCATTTTAATTCCATGCTTATATGAAGAATTTGAACGCCCAGCACTAAAGGATATAAGAGAAGTTTTAAAAAACCTTACAAGCTTAAATGAATTAGTTATAGCTCTCTCGGCTAAAACTGTTGAGCAAGTTAAAGCAGCAAAATCATTCTTTGACTCAATGCCATTCCCAGTTCACATTCAATGGACTAATTCTCCATCTGTAATAGAGCTGTTAAAAAACCAAGAAAAAAATGGGTTAGAACTTCTAGGAACTCCTGGTAAAGGATGGGCTGTCTGGCAAGGAATAGGAGTTGCAACTAGAAAATCGGAGGTCGTAGCTCTTTTTGATGCTGATATAAGAACTTTTAGTCCATTGTACCCTTCAAGAATGATACTTCCACTTCTTGATGAATCATATGGAATATCTTATGTAAAAGCTTTTTACAGTAGATTATCTTTAGAAACAAATCAATTACAAGGAAGAGCTACAAGATTATTTGTGGGTCCTTTGCTAGCAAGTCTTGAACAGTTAGTTGGAAAGGGTCCCTTTTTACAATATCTACAATCATTTAGATATCCATTAGCAGGTGAGTTTGCTTTTACTAAAGACCTAGCTATGAATTTAAGAATACCTTGTGACTGGGGTTTAGAAATAGGTTTATTATCCGAAGTTTATAGAAACGTAAGAACCTCAAAAATAGCTCAAGTTGACCTAGGCTTATTTGATCATAAACATAAGAATATTGGTGGTTCATCTAAAGAAGGATTGCAAAAAATGTGTACCGAAATACTTTCAAGTGTTTTAAGAGGTCTTATGGAGCATCAAGCCGAGACCTTAACTAGCACTCAATTAGCAACATTAGAAGTTCTTTACAAAAGAGTTGGGGAAGACCGAGTAAAACAATTTGGATTAGATTCAGCAGTTAACCAACTTCCATACGATAGGCATGAAGAAGAGTTATCAGTACAAAAATTTGCGAAACTATTGAGACCAGCTACGGAAGATTACCTGGCTTGCCCCACAACTCAGCAGTTACCAAGTTGGTCAAGAGTTCTATCTTGTGAGAACAAACTACAAGAGGATTTAGCTTTTGCAGGGTCAAAAGATATAAAAATAAGTGAAAAAGAATTAATCAAAAACTTCTAAAGCAAAAAGTACCTTTGAGCCAATGGGACTTCATCTAGTGGTTCACAAGTAAGAAGTTCCCCATCAGAAAAAACTTCGTAAGTTTGAGGATCAACTGAAATATTTGGCAGTTTACTGTTAAGTTTTAAGTGTGATTTATTAATATTTCTTGTATTTTCTACAGCAATACAATTCTTTTGTAATCCTAATTTTTTTGGGATATTCTGATCAATTGAATTTTTACTTAAAAAGGTGAAAGAACTTTTAATTAGAGATTGGCCATAATTTGCAAACATAGGTCTTCCATGTACAGGACCTGGAGTAGGTATTGAAGCATTCGCATCACCCATTTGGGACCAAACTATAGAGCCTCCTTTGACAACTAACTCAGGCTTTACTGCAAAAAAGGAAGGTTTCCATAATACTAGGTCTGCAATTTTACCCTTTTCTATAGACCCAACAAATTTATTAATACCATGAGCTGTAGCAGGATTAATGGTAACTTTTGAAATATATCTCTTAACTCTGTAATTATCGTTTTTATCTGAATCCTCTGATAGAGGTCCTCTTTGAACTTTCATTTTATGAGCAGTTTGAAAAGTTCTCGTTATTACTTCACCCACTCTTCCCATAGCTTGAGAGTCACTTGCGATAATTGAGAAAGCGCCGATATCATGAAGGATATCTTCAGCAGCGATAGTCTCTCTTCTAATCCTTGATTCTGCGAATGCAATATCTTCTGGAATTTTAGAATCTAAATGATGACAAACCATTAACATGTCAAGATGTTCTTCTAATGTATTTCTCGTATAAGGTCTTGTTGGATTAGTACTACTTGGGAGAACATTTTTTTCTCCACAAATTTTAATAATATCAGGCGCATGCCCCCCGCCTGCACCTTCGGTGTGAAAAGTATGAATTGTTCTTCCGGCAATAGCATTAATAGTATCTTCAACAAATCCTGCTTCATTTAAAGTATCAGTATGAATACAAACTTGAACATCAAACTTATCTGCAACATTAAGACAAGAATTTATTGTAGAAGGTGTTGTTCCCCAATCCTCATGAAGCTTTAAACCGCATGCACCAGCTTCAACTTGATCAACAAGATTTTTCTCGTTTGATGAATTTCCCTTGCCAAAAAAACCTAAATTCATCGGAAAAGCTTCTGCTGATTGAAGCATTCGAGAAATATGGAAAGAGCCCGGTGTACAGGTGGTTGCATTTGTGCCTGTTGCAGGACCAGTGCCTCCTCCCAACATAGTTGTAATTCCTGAAGCTAGTGCTGTTTCTATTTGTTGGGGACATATGAAGTGTATATGTGTATCTATTGATCCTGCAGTTAAGATATGACCTTCTCCAGCTATTACTTCAGTAGAAGCTCCGATAATGATATTAACTTTATCTTGGATATCAGGATTGCCAGCTTTACCAATTTCAAAAATCTTCCCATCTTTTAATCCTACATCCGCCTTGATTATTCCCCACCAATCAACGATCAAGGCATTTGTTATTACAGTATCTACAACTCCATCTCCTCTTGTTGCTTGAGACTGTCCCATCCCATCTCGTATAACTTTACCACCTCCGAATTTAACTTCATCTCCGTAGGTAGTTAAATCATTCTCAACTTCTACAAATAGTTGTGTATCCCCAAGCCTTACTCTGTCCCCGGTAGTGGGTCCGTAAGTCTGAGCATAGGTTTTTCTGTCAATTTTATAGGACATAATTTTAATTATCTAAAGAACCATTAACTAATGAATTAAATCCATATGCATTTCTAAAACCTGAATATGGAACTAATTTGACATCTGTTGTATCTCCAGGCTCAAATCTAATTGCTGTTCCTGCAGGAATGTCAAGACGCATACCAAGTGTTATTTGTCTATCAAAAATCAACGCCTTATTAGCTTCATAAAAATGATAATGAGATCCAACTTGTACGGGCCTATCTCCAGAATTAGAGACGGTTACTGTTTTCACTTCCTTACCAAGATTTAATTCTATTTCACCTTGTATAGGAATTATTTCACCAGGAATTAAATTACTCATAACTAATTTATTGGATTGTGAATAGTAACTAGTTTTGTCCCATCAGGGAAAACTGCTTCTATTTGAACCTCATCAACCATTTCAGAAATGCCCTCCATAACTTGTGATTTTGAAAGCCAAGTAGTCCCCTCAGACATTAATTGACTTACACTTTTCCCATCTCTAGCTCCCTCTAGAACTTGAAAACTTAAAAATGCAATTGTTTCTGGATAATTCAGCTTAAGACCTCGATTAAGTCTTCTTTCAGCTAAAAGCGCAGCTGAAAAAATCAATAATTTATCCTTTTCTTGAGGTGAAAGATGCATAATAAAAAATTAATCTATAAAATCATAAAAAAAGTTCTTACTGAACATAATTAATAATTCATAGAATCTTGTAATGGCCATACACCTTGATATTTTGGCTCACAAAATCCACAAACAGTCCTAATTTGTTTCCAAATACAAAAAAAACATTTTCTAGCATCTTGGGAAGAATTCCCTAGGAATCTTACAGAGATTCCATTTTCAAGAATTCCAATAGACAAGTTATTAGCACTTTCATTAAAAATGTTTTTTATGTTTTCTTCTAGATTTTTAATTTTTGATTTTGGAAAATCTTTTTTGCAAATCCAAATTAAGGATCCAAAGACAGGCATAAAATCCATACCTGACTTAGCTTCAAAACTTACTTTAGATAATTCAATTTGATCAACATATTCCCAATCATCATATAAATCATTATTTCTCATAACCTCTAATTTAGATCTAAAAACGCCACTTTCTATAGACTCTCCAGAGGAAGATCTTCCAAGTCTTATTAAATCAGTAAATAGAAAGCTTGAATTTTCTGAAAGAGATACTTTAAACTTTTGATCATACAAACCATTCGCGAAGATAATTGTTTCTTGAGGGAGATATTCTAAATGAGAATTATCAAGAATTTTTATGATATTTTTTTGCTTAGAAAAACTTCCTTCTGGTTTAATTTTGGATCTCCCAATTGATCCATATACTTTCTGAGCTGAAGAAGTGGTTAACAAAACCTTAGAATTTTTTTCAAGATTTACTGTAAACTCGAGCAAATCTCCTCCAACCAATCCCCCTGCAGTATGTAGGACGGGTAATATGCATCTTCCCTCCTGATCATGAGTAGACTTCAATAACTTATATGGAGAGGTTGATTTAGATTTAAAGATTGTTTTATTAACATTTCCCAAAGTTGCTTTATTATTAAAAAAATTTAAGAAACAATTACCTTCCCATGAAGTTTTAATCATAAATTGTTTTCTTTAATTACTAAATTAAAGTAACTAAAAATATTGATAATGAGAACAAATAAGCAGATTGTTGTAACTGATTGGATTAAAGGGAAACCTACAGTAGGTTCATTTTTAAAACTCACCTTAACTTCAGATGAAAGAAGAATCTTAAGAGGTAAAAGATTTACTGATTGTGATCAAGAAATAATATTACAATTACCTAGAAAAGGGAAATTAAATGATGGAGATATTCTTTCAACAAATAAGTCCAATTTTTATGTTTTAATAATTGCCAAAACGGAAAATTTAATTGAAATAAGTTCAAAATCTAAAATTGAACTTATCAAAACTGCTTATCATTTAGGTAACAGGCACGTTGAAGTACAGATCGAAAAAGATTTTCTTCTGACAAAAAGTGATTACGTTATTGAGAACATGCTTAAAAATTTTAATATCGATATCGTAAATACCCAAAAAAAATTTTTTCCAGAAAAAGGTGCCCATAGTCATGAGTAAAAGTCACTTATTAAAGTATTTATTAATAAGCCCTAACTTACCCGTTGGAGGATTTTGTTATTCGGAAGGAATGGAGAGTTATCTACATAATAAAAGTTTAAAAGATGCAAATTCAGTAAAAGAATTAATCATAAGTGAATTAAAAATTGGCCAGATCAGACTAGATGCAAAACTCTTACTAGATTTTTTTGATATTTTCGATGAGATAAACGATGGCAAAAATATAAAAAGTAATTTGCAAAAACTATTGAGTTTGGATAAATGGATCCTCTCATCAAAGGATTCTGTCGAAATGAGAGAACAACAAATTCAAATGGCAAAATCTCTTTTTAATTTAATCAAAGAATTTGGGTTTGAATATCAATACAAAAATAAAGTAAGCTCCTGGCCTTTAGCGTGGAGTTGGGCCTGTTATTGTTTTGAAATTACAAAGTTAGAAATGGTTGAGAATTTTTTCTACTCTTGGAGTGCAAACCAGCTAAGTGCAGCATTAAGGATTATTCCTATTGGTTCAACAAAAGTACAATTAATTCAAAGAGACTTATTAACAATAATTTCAAAAGTTTCTAAAGAAATTATGGACAAGGAAATTGATGACATCTATTTTGGCAATATAGGTTTAGCTATGGCACAACAAAATCATAATGACCTCTACACAAAACTTTTTAGAAATTAATTTATGAGCAGTAAATTGAGAGTAGGAGTTGCTGGCCCTGTAGGCTCGGGTAAAACTGCATTAGTAGAGAATCTGTGCTTATGCCTAAAAAAAAATTATGAGATAGCTGTCGTCACCAATGATATCTACACCAAAGAAGATGCTAATTTTCTTATAAATAAAAAGGTTTTAGAGAAAGGAAGGATTATTGGTGTAGAGACAGGAGGTTGTCCTCACACAGCGATAAGAGAAGATTGTTCCTTAAATAAAAATGCTGTTGTTGATTTAGAAAATAAATATGATCCTTTAGATTTTGTTTTTGTAGAAAGTGGGGGTGATAATTTAGCATCTAGTTTTAGCCCAGAACTGGTAGATTTATCAATATATGTGATTGATGTATCTGCAGGAGACAAAATTCCTAGAAAAGGGGGACCAGGCATAACAAGGTCAGATTTATTATTAATAAACAAAATTGACTTAGCCGATATGGTTGGTGCAGATTTAAATATTATGAAAAGTGATACGGAATTTATGAGAAAAGGGAAACCTTGGATTTTTACCAACCTTAGTACGGGCAAAGGAGTTGGAGAAATAACCGATTTTTTAGAATCACACATACCCAACAAGCGAAACTAGAAAAATATTTATTTGTTATATATTGGATTCAACAAATAGTTACGACTGATACAAAACTAATCCCCACTCATTAATAACTTTTACTTTATCCCCTTAATGAGGGTCAATTACCTAATTTAAACGAATTCATGAGAATTTCAAGGCGTATTTTGGCAGGATTAGCTACTGCCTCACTTGCAGTCACTGCAACTTCTTGTGGTGGAGGTGGAACATCCGGAAGTTTCGATGACAGCGTAACAGTTGGAATTTTGCATTCTTTATCTGGAACAATGGCTATTTCAGAAAAAACATTAGTTGATACTGAAATAATGGCTATTGAAGAAATCAATGCAAGTGGAGGTGTATTTGTTGATGGCAAGTTCTACGAAATCAAGTACAAAGTCGAGGACGGTGCATCCGATTGGCCGACTTTTGCTGAAAAATCCAAAAAACTTATAGACCAAGACGGTGTTCCTGTTGTATTTGGTGGTTGGACATCTGCTAGTAGAAAGGCAATGTTGCCAGTCTACGAATCAAAGGATGCCTTCCTCTACTATCCAATTCAATACGAAGCTCAAGAATGCTCTAACAACATTTTCTACACAGGAGCAACACCAAACCAACAGTCAGAACCTGCTACAGATTTCATGTATAAGCGTTCTCCAGCCGCTGGCGGAGATTTCTTCCTTGTAGGTTCAGATTATGTTTTCCCAAGAACATCGAACACAATTACAAAAGCTCAGGTAGAACAGTTAGGAGGGACAGTTGTTGGTGAAGATTACCTTCCATTAGGTAATACTGAAGTTGCTCCAATTATCTCAAAAATTAAAGTCGCGTTACCTGAAGGTGGAATTATTATCAATACACTTAATGGTGACCAAAACGTTGCATTCTTCAAACAGATCCAAGATGCAGGCATTACACCTTCAAATGGATATTATGTAATGAACTACTCGATTGCTGAAGAAGAAATTAGTACAATTGGGCCTGAGTTCCTTGAAGGTCACTATGGTGCTTGGAACTATATGATGTCTATAGATTCATTAGAGTCCCAAAAATTTGCTGCTAAATTCAAAAAAAGATGGGGTTCAGAAAGAGTTGTAGCGGATCCACAAGAATCTGCATATAACATGGTTTATCTATGGAAACAGGCAGTTGAAGAGGCCGGAACATTCGACGACAACGTAGTAAGAGAAGTCTTAGTTGGACAAAAATTTGATGCTCCACAAGGACCTGTCGAAGTTATGCCTAATCACCACCTCTCTCAAACAGTAAGAATTGGAGAGATTAATGCAGAAGGTGGATTTACAATCCTTGAAGAGACAGGAGTTGTTATGCCTCAAGCATGGAACCAAAAGCATCCAAGTTCCAAAGGATTTGCATGCGATTGGACAGACTCTTCAAAAGGAGAAAAGTATAAGCTTTAATTTAATTAAAACTTATCCTTCAAAATAAAAGGAGGTTAACCCCTCCTTTTATTTTACATAATCAAATATTTTCTTTTTTTAAATTGGAGTTACTTTTAGATAGCCTTTTTAATGGTGTTGCAATCGGTTCTGTACTACTTGTTGCGGCATTAGGTCTGGCAATTGTGTTTGGTCTTATGGGTGTTATAAATCTTGCCCATGGCGAACTAATGATGCTTGGAGCTTACACAACATACGTAACACAATTAATTTTCAAACTACCAATTTTAAAACCTTACTACAATTCTTATATCATACTTTCAATTTTCTTTGCTTTTGTAGTTAGTGGTGTAGTGGGTATTCTCCTAGAAAAAACAATAATAAGACGTCTTTATGGAAGTCCTCTAGAAACACTTCTCGCCACATGGGGTGTTAGCTTAATTCTTCAACAATTCGTTAGAAGTGTACCTTTAGCTTATGGTACCGGTCTAGTTATAAGTCTGATAATTGGTTTATTTTTACCAACAACATTTCCTTCAAAAATAAAAGAGTCAATAAATTTCAAATACTTTAAATTTAGCTCTTGGATATTTGCAGCTTTAACTGGGGTCCTGACCGGTAGTGTAATTTCATCCTCTGTCAGCAAACTTAGTAGGGCAAGTGCCCGTAATGTTGATGTAACAGCACCCTCATGGATGAGAGGTCAAGTAGAAATTTTAGGCACTGCATTTCCTAAAACAAGATTAATGATAATAATAATTACGCTAATATCTGTAATTGCAATAACATTATTTCTCAATCAAAGTGCTTGGGGAATGCGCATAAGAGCAGTCACTCAAAATCGTCAAATGAGTGATTGCCTTGGTATATCAACAGAGAAAGTAGATATAATTACTTTTGGAATTGGATCAGGCTTGGCAGGGGTTGCTGGCGTAGCAGTTTCACTTTTAGGTTCTGTGGGACCAAATGTTGGCGGAAATTATATAGTTGGTTGTTTTATGGTTGTAGTTCTAGGAGGGGTCGGAAATTTATTGGGAACAGTATTTGCTTCATTTGGGATAGGAATAATGACAGATTTAATTGGAGCTGGAAGGCTCTTATCAATATGGCCAGATATGCCATTACCTCTATCAAACACAATCAACTTTTTTGCGACAACAAGTATGGCAAGGGTAATGATATTTGCACTAATAGTTATATTCTTACAATTTAAACCTACAGGTTTATTTCCTCAAAAAGGCAGGATGGTCGAAAACTAATGTCTCTAAGTAAAATCAAATTTAATAAAAAAATAGTATTATCATTTTGGATAATATTAATAGCCTTAATTATTGCAGCACCAAGTCTACTCCCGGTATTTAGACTAAACCTTTTGGGTAGATACTTATCCTTGTCAATAGTTGCTCTTGGAGTTGATCTCATCTGGGGATATACAGGTTTACTGAGTCTTGGACAAGGTATATTTTTTGCACTTGGGGGATATTGTGCAGCAATGTATTTGCAAATAACCAGCTCATCTGAATTTCCAAATAATATTCCTGAATTTTTCGCTTTGTATGGTGTAGAAAAATTACCTTTTTTCTGGGAACCATTTAGATCACCAGTTTTCACGTTCTTCGCTATCTGGATCATTCCAGCATTGGTTTCTGGATTAATTGGATTTCTTGTTTTTAGGAATAGAATCAAAGGAGTATATTTTTCTATCCTAACTCAAGCTTCTCTTCTTGTATTCTTTAACTTCTTTAATGGACAACAAAAACTTATAAACGGAACAAATGGATTAAAAACAGATGTAACAGAATTGTTTGGCCAGATGGTAGGTTCCGAATCCATGCAGAGACTTTTCTTCTGGTTAACTGCCATACTTGTAATAGGAGCTTGGTTTTTTGCAAAGTGGGTAGTTAAAGGAAGATTTGGCAATATTCTTATAGGAATACGAGATGATGAACCAAGAGTTAGGTTTACAGGTTATAATCCCGTTATTTTCAAGACCATAATATTTTCTATTGCTGGAGGTCTAGCCGGTATTTCTGGAGCTTTATATACTGTTCAATCAGGAATAGTATCTCCACAATTTATGACTGTTCCCTTTTCTATAGAAATGGTTATATGGGTAGCAGTTGGTGGGAGGGGAACTTTATTGGGAGCAATATTAGGAGCAGTTTTAATCAACTATGCAAAAAGTCTTGTTAGTGAAGCTTTACCTGCAAGTTGGATGTTTATTCAAGGAGGATTATTTATTTTAGTTGTGACATCTCTGCCAGAAGGAGTTCTAGGATGGATTCAAGGAGATGGCCCAAGGAATGCTCTTCAAAAATTTGGTTTTAAAAGGAAAATTGAAACTTATCCAAGCCTAGAAATTAATAATAAGGAGGGAAATAATGAATAATAGAGATCTATTAAATTTAATAGATATTACAGTTAGTTTTGAAGGGTTTTTAGCCCTTAACAAACTAAATTTGAATTTAAAAAAGGGAGAATTAAGAGCGGTAATAGGACCAAATGGAGCCGGCAAGACAACATTCCTTGATGTAATAACTGGGAAAGTTAGGCCAACAAAAGGTGAAGTAATTTTTAAAGGAAAATCATTAATAGGTCGAAAAGAGCATAAGATTGCTCGACTTGGAGTAGGGAGAAAATTTCAAAGTCCAAGAATCTTTGAAAATCTTACAGTTAAAGAAAATCTTGAGATATCAGTAACAACTCCTAAAAGTCCCTTAAATCTCATTAATAAGAACATTAAAGAGGAGCAACTTGATGAGATTGAACGTCTTATGAAAATTGTTAATTTATCTCAAAAAGTTAACTCAAAAGCAGGTTCTTTGTCTCATGGGCAAAAACAATGGCTAGAAATAGCCATGTTAGTAGGACAGAAGCCTGACTTAATGCTAGTAGACGAACCGGTTGCTGGCTTAACTGATGAAGAGACTGATCTCACTGCTGATTTATTAAAATCATTATCAGGAGATAATACAGTTGTTGTAATAGATCACGATATGGAATTTATTAGAAGACTTGATAGTAATGTTTCAGTATTAAATCAGGGGACAGTATTATGTGAAGGGACAATGGAAACTATCCAAAAGGATAAAAAAGTGATTGACGTTTATCTTGGGAGACCCGAGGATTAGTTATGGAGAATTTACTTGAAATTAAATCATTAAATACATATTATGGCGAAAGTCATATTCTCAGAGATGTAGATTTAAATGTTAAGTCAGGAGAAATGGTTTGTTTAATTGGAAGAAACGGAGTTGGGAAAACAACATTATTGAAATCACTTATTGGCTTGTTAAAACAAAAAAAAGGAGATATCTACTTAACTGGAGAGAATATTAATAGAAAAGCACCTCATCAGCGAGCCAGAAGAGGAATGGCTTATGTTCCCCAAGGGCGAGAAATTATTCCTTACTTATCAGTTGAAGAAAACCTAATGATAGGAATGGAGTCACTACCAGGTGGATTATCTAAGAACAGGAAAATAGATACATTTATTTATGACTTGTTTCCAATACTAAAAGACTTTCTCCAAAGGAAAGGAGGTGATCTCAGTGGAGGGCAACAACAACAACTAGCTATTGCGAGAGCATTGCTGGGAAAACCTCAACTTCTTTTACTTGACGAACCTACGGAAGGTATACAGCCAAATATAGTTTTAGATATTGAAAATGCTATCAATCAAATAATCAGAGATACCGGAATTGGTGTTTTATTAGTTGAACAACACCTGCATTTTGTTAGGCAAGCGAATAGATATTACGCAATGCAAAGGGGTGGCATTGTTGCAAGCGGAAATACTAGTGAGTTGAGTCAAGCAGTTATTGACAAATTCTTAAGTGTTTAAATAACTTATTATTTCTAAAATAATTAGAAAATTATTTTTTATTTTTCACATCTTATTAGGTCGATACTATTAGGATGTTCATTAATATACTTATTAAATTCCATCGCTAGTGTCCTAGCTTCGTAAGCATCAAAAGCGTAAAAACAATTTTCTAACCTTATATTTTGATAATCACGATAATGAACGGTATATGGCTTTAAAATATTATTTTTACTCATCTTAAGTTGCTAAAAGTCAATTAGTTTATACTTCAACAATGCATTATTCAAAAATAAAAAGTATATCTTTTGTTGTTATCAAAATAAATTAATTTTCATTATGTATTGAAAATCACTTTATGAAATCGAAAAAAAACTAATATCTTTCTCTTTTGTTCTTAGAACCTTGTTTTTTACCTTCTATTAAAAAAACAAATTTAGATAATATATAACCAAAAATAGGAACCCAAATTTTTTCATATAGGAATTTCATAAAAAGTATTAAGCAGCTAATGAATCATTTTCAACAAACTCAGTTGTTTTAATAACCTTTAAATCAATTGAATTAAATAAATGTTGCATAAGTAAAAAATCGAGTTCACCATTCAATAAATCAACATTTGAAGAAATTAGATCATCAACGAAATCATCAAAAGTATCTGAAAGAGGATTCACAATTTAAATTTTTATGCCATTATCATCGCATTAACAATAAAAGTCAACAACATTTGAACAGTAACTTTAAAATTTTAAAAAGTTAATGAATAAAGACAAAAAATCTAAATAATAAATCTAAATAATAAATATAAACAAGAAAAATAATAGATTTAATATCAAGCTCAAGGTCTTTGAATTAAATTTCATTTATCTTGCCTTTCTTAATTTTATATTTCTCGTGATTAGCAATCTCAAAAAGACAATATACATATTTTTTAAAAAGAAATTACAGAAATCTTCATTAAACAATTTAATTTATTTATAGCAAGACTATTGATGTGCCAATTCGGAAAGAATAACTTATAAGTTTTTAGACGCAAAAAATTTTTGATCGTAAGCAGATTTAATATCAAAAGAGCTGATTTTAAGAATTAATTTTTAATTAGCTCGAAGTAACCATTTTTATTTAATAAGTACTTATCAAACCAAAGGCTCAATAGATTGTCTAATCCTATTCCATTCATTTTATTTAATTGAGAAGTCTTATAGTCTGAAAGTGCAAGTAATAAATAAGGAAAAATCATATCAGAAACTCCTTTTGGAAGTTTTTCTAAAGGGACTCCATGAGCTCTATCCCATAAAATTTGCATATCCTGAGAGAACAAAGAACTCCAATAACTAAAATTACAATATAACTTATCTGGAGGTAGTAGATTTACAGATAAAACTGGGAGAGATGAATTCATAGGAATAATTATTTTATGGATAAATTGAATTTAATTTTTTTTTGAAGCGATGATAAATAATTTCTAATATGTAAATCTCCTACAACTTCATTTTAAACTTAACGCACAGTACTGAACTTTGCAACACTTCTACGTGTTATATTTATCCATCATTTCCTGAAATTTAAGGAATGATAAAAACTTTTTATAAGTTTGCAGGTCATTATTCTGCTGATTTTCTTCGATTAAATTGGTTGATTTACTAGGAATAAAATAATTTCCTAATTTATTATCAATTGAGAATTTTGCATTATCTATAAAGTCGTCAGAATTATCAGATAAGTTTTGTGAATGATCATAATTTATTTGATATGATTGGGTTACTCTACCATTTTTCTTATTAAAGATCCCTCTTATAGAAAGTGCTTCCTCCACTAAGATACTTATTATTTTTGAATTACTTAAATTATTCTCTATGCTCAACTTATCAATTATTCTCATGACATCTTCTCTTGGAATAAAACCAACTCTTTTTTTCTTGGTAGGCATTTAAAAATTAATTAGAGTTCAGCACTTGACTGTAATTAGTGTTGCACTATATTCATAATAAGTCAATTAAATACTAATGATTTTACCCACAACCTTACTTTTAGGAGCCCTTGGATATCTTTTCTACACATCAAAAAAAGAACTCTTACTGGATAACAATGACCATATAGAAAACCCAAAAGATAATGATGATTTGTATAAAGACTTGGAAGATCTATTTATTTAAAAATATTCCATAGATACTTAAGAACTTTGTTTCTTGACTAAAGATATACAAAATCTTAACTACAATTAGAATAAAAATTAAATATGTAAAATTTATGACTGTTCATCAAGATTACGAAATAAAAATCAATTTAAATGAATTGATTGAGAAGAGGATTCCATGTTGTGATTTACTTCATCCAAATCATTGTCTAACTGAAAAACAAGTCTCTGAAATTGCACATGATATTCGTATGGATTTAAATTTGCATGATCTTTACAAGCAAGTTGATCAACACATAATGAATTATGTAAATGCAGCTGGTATTGATAACAAAGATCATTGGGTTGAACCGAGTCTTCCAGATTTGGACAGAGATTTAAAAGAAGAGGTTGGTATAGAATTTGATTAGTATTTTTTCTTATAAAAGAGATTAATATATGTATTTTTTTTCTAATTCATCTATTAATTTATATATACTTTTTGCAGATCTCTTTCTTTTTTTTGAAATTTTAAAAACTATAAATCCAATTAATGCTGCAAAAATAGGTGTGAAAATAATTATTTCATGATTCATAACTATTAAAAGAAGCATATTATTTAAATTATTAAAAATGCTGCTCCAATAAAATAGGTACTTTATACAAATATCATTTACCATAAACAATTAAGATTTCTTATAAAAAAGGGAAAGAGTAATGAATTTTTTATAAATTATATAGAAATAAATTTTTATTCAAAAAAGATAATGACTAATTATTTTGCCTTAACATTAACTGAGATGGGGATCGGTAAATTAGAGTTAGGAGTTATTGGAGCAGTAATTTTAATATTTCCAATTTTGTTTGTTTATGCATCAAAAAACCTTGATTCAAAGGGGGTTTTCGAATGGATGATGGAGAAACCTAATGATTGGATAGGTAAAAAATAAGTTTTTAACTATTTACATTTTACTAGTTAAATTTTAAATTTTCTAAACTACTAATAGCAAAATCATAAACCTGGCAATTATTTTCTAAATCATTTATTATTGAATTTTTTAGTAGAGAATAATCTAACAACTTATTGAGTTTATTATTTTTAAATTGCTTATTAGTCTCTCCAATAGCAAATGCCAAAGCTCCTTCATAAGAAATACCGAACTTGGTAGAATTACAGTAAGTTCTAGTAAACTTATTAGAAATCCTTTTAGTATACTTTTCAATACTTTTAGATGAAGTATCTAATGAGTAAACTGGACTGCTAAACAGAAGAAGTAAAGTTAAAATGAATATCGTAAAAATTCTTTTGATCATAATATTTGAAAATTGCAAATTTAATATAGATTAGAATTCAACTTTAATGACTATGATTTATTAAAAATATAGAAATTAAAATTTGTTAAAAATAACAGCTATTTCATAATTTGGAAGATGAAAAGTCCATAAATCAGTAGTTAATAATTTTAATGTTTTTGGTTGTTTTTTAAACACGCCTAGATGCTTTTGGCATAATGACAAATCCATATTAATAATTAATAGATAACAAATACTACATGGGTATTCAATAAAATAATTATCCAAAAATAAATAAATTAATTATTAAATATATAGATTGAGCTATGGAAATGTATTTGAACATGAACTATTGTTTAATTAAGTATTTAATACAAAATTAGTATGGCATTACCAGAACTTATTTATGCTCCTATAGATGGTGGAACAATACATAGATATGAAATTACTGGTGGTAAGAGAAAATTTTTAAGATTTATAGGTTGTTATTTGGGACAGTGCAATTTCCACAAAAATATTGATGATGCTATTGATTACATAAAAAATTTAAAAGAATCGCAAAAGATACAAAAAACATGATATAAAGATACATAAATACGGCAGAGAGCCAATATTATTCAAGAACTACATAATTATTGCTACAAATAATAGAGAATTTTCTTTTTATAAGAAATTGATTATTTACTTGGGTTATAGTTCCGAAAGATAAACAGTCAATTAAAAAAAGAAATTAATTTATGGAAAACAGACAAATTAATTTTTTTAAATCAAAAGACTTTAATACCGTTCTTAAGCCATTTAAAAAAGGAACGGTAGTAAAAATTGACTCCTTAGATATTAGAGAAAATCATAAAGAATTAAAAATAGGTTTATTTGGTTGGTATGCAATTTGTCCCTCAAAAGAACTAAAAAACAACAAGCTATATTATTTTTCACTCTATGATGAGCCTCTCGTTCTTTATAGAGATGAGAATGAAAATGTTAGATGCATTAAAAATATTTGTCCACATAGAGGAGCCTCCTTTTTTGGCGGTACACTATCAGATGGAGTAATAACATGTCCATATCATGGAGCTAAATTCTCATCTGGAGGAAGTTGTCAAAATCTTGATAGAATAACATGCCGTCACATAGTTGATAATAACTACGATAACTACGCTAAAAGAATTCATTTATCTCAATATAAAGCTTCAGAAAAGGATGGATATATTTTTATAAACTTTACAAAAAATTCTGAAACTGATTTAAACAATATAAGTGAAGATTCTCCCATCAGTAACTACGAATTATCTGGTAATGGTTTTCTACATGATGATTATGTATCTGAAGAAGTAATTGTTGACTTTAAATGTGATTGGTCAAGGATAATTGAAAATCACTTAGATATACTTCATATTTTTTGGGTACATGGCGATACCATCCCTGATAGAGATGTTAATAAAAATGTGCTAGTTAGTTTTAACCAGAAAATTAATGTTACCCCCAAATACATAGAAAGTACTTATTACTACAAGAATAAACCTTCAAAAGAATTTATTCGAATAAAATATATTCCACCTGGAAGGATATTAATTTATAAAGGGGATCCTTCATTATCAAGATATTTACAAGTTTTAGATCATATTCCTCTAGGAAATAACAAAGCAAGAGTAATAGTAAGACACTACAGGAAATTCTTAAAAAATAAATTACTTAATAACCTTATATTATTTAAAGAGACTCAAAGAAAGATTTTTTATAAGATATTTGATGAAGATTATATGATTTTAAAAACGCAAACATATAATCACGATATGGGATTTATAAGTAAAGATGAAATCAAATTATTGGGTGAGGACAGAATAATAAATTACTTTTGGAAATGGTACAAGAAATCTGAAAATAAAGATGAACCTTGGAAAAATATTAATAAAAATAAAAACCTATCTGTATATGACGAAATTATATTGAAATATCCTCCTGAGATAAAAAAATTAGAAATTATAAATAATATAGAAATTATTAGAAAAACACTGGTAAGATTTGCTGCACCAATAATATTTTTTCTGTTAATAATATAATTTATGAAGAAAGTAAATAGACCTTCATGGTTGAATTGGCTTTATCTTTTTATATTTATTTTAAGCTCAATTCAGTTGATTATATTTTGGAGTAGTAAGTTTTAGTGGTTAATAAGTTTTGGTTTGAGGCAAAAAATATAAATTGTTTTAAGGGTGGTTTTAGAGTAATTAAAGATTTAAATTTAAAGTTATCTTATTCAGAGAATGTAATATTAATAGGACCAAATGGTTCAGGAAAATCATCTTTACTAGAGGTAATTAATAGAAACATATACCCAGTAATAACTAAAGATTCAAAACTAAAAATATTTGATAAAGAACTTATTAATTTATGGGAATTAAGAAAAAGAATCAGTACAGTAAACAATGATATTAAAAATAGAATTAATCCAAATCTTCAAGTTTTTGATTTAATTTTAAGTGGACTATATGGTAGATATTGTTATATACCAAATAAATCTAAAAGAGATCTTGATAAGGTTGAAAATATTATTATAAATATGAATATATCAAATTTATCTAAAAAAAATTTTTCTTATTTATCTGATGGTGAAAAACAAATTTCTCTGATTGCGAGAGCGTTAATCAAAAAACCAGATATCTTGATTTTAGATGAGCCAGTTGCAAATTTAGACTATAAATCAAAGTTTTTTGTAATTGATAAGATTAATGAATTATCAAAATTAAATACCAAAATATTATGTGTAACACATAATATTTCAATGATTACAGAAATCTACGATAGAGTTTTAATGCTAAAAGATGGAAAGATAATTGCTGATGGGTCTCAAAAAAAAGTTATAAATAGTGAAAATCTTAACAAGTTATATGGGATTGATGTAGAGGTAACTAAAAATAATAGATTTTGGAATATAAAAAGATTATCCAAATATAATTATAAAAATAGCTATACCAATAGCAAGAAAAATTAATTTTTTCCTTGTTAAAAATGATGAAGGTTTATTTTTAAATAAAGAAGAACCACATCTTGAGCAGACCATCTTGCCCCCTAAAGATCGATCAGAAACAAATAATGAACTTCCACATTTAAAACAGACTCTATTTACAATCATCTAAAATAAAAAATTTTAATAATTCTATTTAAATTATATTCTCTTAAAACTATGTGAAGAAAAACTTCAAAATTTATTATGATAATGAGAATCTATTGCAATAAGTGTTTTCTTGGTGCATAATTGATAATAATTCTCATTATCATATCAAAGTAAATGAATTTCCATGTTTATGGAGAATCTCCTATAAAATCTGTAAGGATAATAACTGGTCAGTCCGTTTTAATAGATCCTTCATCAAGACCTAAAGGTACATGTTTAGAAGTAGAAAGTGGAATAGCTAGAGTTTATTGCCCATGCGAAGAAACGGAAGGCATGACACTTGCATTTTTACAATCTGGCGATCAACTAAGAACAGACCTTTTGTGTAGCGAAGGTGTCTGCGTTGAAGCACTTACAGATTTATCTTTTCATAGCAATGTAGATATTGATGAGAATGTTGGTTTCGATGCAGTAAATGAGTGGACTTTACAACTCCTTAGGATAAGGCACTTAGGAAATGCTGAACAAAGATTACAAGCTTTATTTTCAATACTAGTTAATCGTTTAGGAAGAAGATGTGGTCAATGGTGTGAGCTGCCTTTTAGGCTAACCCATGAAAGGATAGGTGAATTAATCGGCTCAACACGCGTAACATCAACAAGATTAATTTCAAAATTAAGATCATCTGAGTTATTAATAGCTCCAATTGGTACCCAAACAGTTAGTGTCGCACCTTCTTTTATAGAAACATCGCCACTATAAAAAAATGAAGGAATCACAGTCACTCACTAACAACTTATTAATGGAGGTTGATGTATTGTCAAATAGACTCAGAAATATAAGGCAATCTTTCAAAACTACGCATAATAAGGGATTAAAGAAAAGGTTATTTTCTGAAAACAAATATATTTTTAAAAGAGTAAAAGAGATTTCTAGAATAGCTGACCTCTTAAATAAAAAAAACAATGAAAAATTAAACTTTTCTAATTTACTTGTTGAAATAACTAAAAGGACCTTGAATGAAAATAAATTTGAAAGTAATTTATTTTTTTAAATCACTATCTATCAATAAGATTGCAGAAGGTTGATTAGACGCAAACTTAACTTTGCCAAGTATGTTTGCAAATTCATCTTCTGATTTTGTTTGAGCATCTACAATTGGATCTAAAAACACGTTGGTCCTTGTATCTGAAATTCTTTCTGAAATGGAATAAAGTTGTTGTAGAGATGAAGTTAAATCAGCCTCCATGTTGAAAGAATAAGAAATTAATTCCTCAATTGAATCCCATGTTTGAACTGGTGCAGGAAGTTCATTTAATTTTACGCTTTGACCTCTTGCAATTAAGTAATCTGCAAATTTTTGAGCATGTTCCATTTCACCTTTTGATTCACTTAGAAAATGTGCAGCAAAACCATTTAAATCCCGTTCCTGAAACCAGAGGTATATGGAAAAGTATTGAACATTAGCATATCTTTCCATCGTTAGATGTTCAAAAATATTATCCAATAAACTGTTGTCCATTGGTTGCGCAACAGCTCTTCCAGATGGACCAAAATTAATTAATTTCTTTGTCTTTAAATTATTTTCATTCATATTTCAAAAAGGAATCTAAATAAATAATACAACATTTTGTATAAATTAGTAATTAAATAATCATTTAAATTAAATTAAATAATATGATAATGAAAATCAATCGCAATACTATAAATGAATCTAGAGTACAGTTTTACTGAACTGCTATTAACTAAGAAAAAATATTTAAATAAAAAAAAGAAATGTAAAAAGAAAAAATGCTCTAATTGGAAGGGAGGGAGGTGTAATTGCCTATAACTAAACTTTATATATATACCTTATGTGCACCAGGATATAAAAAATAATAACTATCTTTATTTATAGAAAGAAAACATTTATCACCGTTATTTAGGAGATTATTAATATTAGTTCTAACCCTCAAAATATTATCATTAATAGATACTTTATAAATAAGAAATTCTCCAAGAAACTCTTTAGATATTACATTCGCATTACCAAATTCTGATTTTTCAATTGAAATAAATTTTGGCGAAATTGACATTCTTTTGATATTCGTTTTGTTTAATACTGCTGAACAATTTATTTCTCCTAAACAAGAAGTAAATGAATTGCCGGTTTTTTTGAGATTAATAATATTGTTTCCCAAAATAAAACTACTAACAAATATAGTCTTAGGATTATTTAATAGGTTAATTGGTGTATCAACTTGATGAATTTTACCTTCATTCATAACAGCAACCTTATCACAAATAGACATAGCTTCTTCAGGATCATGAGTAACCATTAATCCGCTTGCATTACAACCTCTTAGGATATTAGGCAATTCACTTCTCAATTTAAGTTTGACATGCATATCAAGGCTGCAAAAGGGTTCATCTAATAAAATAAAATTTGTACCTGGAACAAGAGCTCTCACAATTGCAAGTCTTTGTTTTTGGCCTCCAGACAATTCATGTGGATACTTTCCAATAAAACTATCAAGACCAACAATATTTAATAAATAGTCAACTCTAGATCTATCGTTTTTGTTTTTCAAACCAAACGTCGCATTTTCTATAACGGTTAAGTGTGGGAAAAGCGCGTAATCTTGAAAAACCATACCAATATTTCTTTTCTCAGGGCTAAGAATTTTTTTTCTACTTGAAATCTCCTTATCGTTTAAGGAAATCCTTCCTTTAGTTGGATATTCGAACCCTGCGATTAATCTCAAAAGAGTTGTTTTTCCGCAACCAGAAGGGCCAAGCAAACCTAGTAATTCGCCATTTTCAATTTTCAGGTTAATTTCATTTAATATCCAATTTGAAAATTCTCGCTTATCATATTTATGATGCAAATCATCAATTATTAACGCATCATTTTTCACAAAATTCTTCTTATTTAAATATATTAAATTAGCAGAAAATATTCACTTGAAATATCTCTTGTATAATTTTATACAACATTCAATTTAACGAATTAAATGAAAAAGGCTGAAAGAGCAGAAATAATAGGCAAGGAACTAAAAAAGCTATATCCATCGCCTCCAATACCTCTTGATCATACAAATGCATATACACTTCTCGTCGCGGTAGTCTTAAGTGCTCAATCAACAGATAAGAAAGTTAATGAATTAACAAAAAACTTATTTAAGGTTGCAGATAATCCAGAAAAGATGGTGAAGCTAGGTATTGTTGGCATTTATGAATACATAAAATTTTTAGGTCTATCTAATCAAAAATCGAAGAACGTATATAACCTATCTAAACTTTTGATTGAGAAGCATAAAGGGATAGTCCCAGATTCTTTTGAGAAGCTTGAATCTCTTCCAGGGGTAGGTCATAAAACCGCATCAGTTGTGATGTCACAGGTGTTTAAAATCCCCTCATTCCCAGTTGATACTCACATACACAGGTTGTCACAAAGATGGGGTCTATCAAATGGAAATAGCGTAGTTCAAACAGAAAAAGACCTAAAAAAAATATTTCCTGTTAATGATTGGAATACCTTACATTTGCAAATAATCTTTTATGGCAGAGAATACTGCACAGCAAGAGGCTGTGATGGAACAAAATGCTATTTATGTCGTACTCTTTACCCAAAAAGAAAAAAGAAATTTATATGTAAAAAACCCTAAGAAATTTTATAATAATTTAATTAGTTTTTTAATCATGAAAATTGCAATTACTGGTGCATCAGGGAAAACAGGTTATAGAATTACTGAAGAGGCAGTTAAGAAAGGATATAAAGTTAGGCAAATCATTAGAAAGAATTCAAAACTTTCAGAAGGTCTAGAGAGTTTAGAAACAATTAGAGTTTCGTTAGATAATAAAAAAGAACTTGATAAAGCTTTTAAAGATATTGATGCTTTGGTAATCGCCACTGGTGCGAGAGCATCATTAGATTTAACAGGGCCTGCAAAGGTTGATGCATTAGGGGTATATAGGCAATTAGAGAGTTGCAAAAGAGTTGGTATTAAAAGAGTTATTTTAGTAAGTTCTCTTTGTACTGGAAAATTATTTCACCCATTAAACTTGTTTGGTTTAATTCTTATTTGGAAGAAAATAGGTGAAAACTTTCTACGAAATTCAAATTTTGAATGGACTATTATTAGACCTGGGGGATTAAAGGAAAATGAAGATATTAAATCAGAAAATATAAATTATTCAAAGGAGGATACTCAAATTAATGGATCAATCCCAAGAAGATTAGTAGCTCAATGTTGTGTAGATTCTTTAAAAAACAAAGAATCCATATATAAATTAATAGAAGTAACAAGTTCGAATGATAATAAAAAAATATCTTTTAAAAAAGCTATACAAATGATTTAAAAGATGTAAATATATAAAAAAACTATGAAAATAAACCCCAAAATTGACGCATTACAATTAATGCTTACTGATTTAAGAACTAGAAATGAGCCAATAAGACATAAAGCAGCATTTAAAGGCTGTCAACCAGAATTTCAAAGTCTTGTATCTAGGTTAATAAAGCAGTTAGAGGATGAATTAGTTGCTGAAAAGCTTACTAATCGTGATAGTTAAAAAATTTAGATTACTTAAATGAATTTAAGTTATCCAATTTTGCTTGTTCTGAAAGATCATCATATCCTCCAAAAAATTTATTATCCAAAAATATTTGAGGGAAAGTATTATGGCTACTTTGAGCCATTATTTTTTGAAAGCTCTCATCATTGTCTATTAAAGTAACTTCATGAGGGATAGATAAAGAAATAAGCAACCTAATTGCTCTCTTAGACCAAGGACAATCCTTTAGAATATATGCTTTTACACGTGATTCATTTTTTAATGAATCATTACTTGAAATATTAATAATTTTTTGTTCAAAAGAAAGTAATAATATATCTGTACCTTTTTTTACAATACATCCCTCCTCAAGATGCCCGCCAAAGACATTGCATCCCTCATCTGCAAAACTCAAATGTAAATGAACATCTCCTTTATTAAAATGTCCATTTAAAGAAACTATCTCTAGATTTCCTTCGAATTTATTTATCTCTTGATTTCCTGGGCATTGAATACAAACTGTTCTAAGGTTACCAACAACTCCAGAAACATACCCGTATAAATTATTCGATAAAGAATATTCTTTTATTGAATTTATCAAATCAGATTCTGGAGATAGCTTTAGGCTATGAGGCTGCATTAGATATTATTAATAATTTTTTAATATAAAACATCATCAATCATAAAGAGAAGGAGGGTTCATAATCTTTAGGATTCAGATTAAATTAAATTTTATAATCCAGTATTTAAAAAACATTAAAATTTTTACTAAAAAATTAAGCTTGTTGAGAGTGTAATATATTTTTTATATACAAAAACTAATTTTGTTATTTAGAAAAAATATTAAAAATTTGGCATTGAATATTCCCAACTTATTATCTATATCTCGCCTTTTACTTGTATTTCCATTAATACTTTTTTTAGAAATTAACAGACCTTTTTATGTCTTTATATTGATTATTATTGGAGGTTTAACTGATTATTTTGACGGGTTTATTGCAAGGAAATTTAATCTTAAAACCAGATTAGGCGCTATCCTTGATCCCTTGAGCGATAAAGTATTCTATTTAATTCCTTTAACCTTCCTTTGTAAAAATAATTTAATACCTTTCTGGTCTTTGTCATTAATATTATTTAGAGAATTAATTATCTCTGGCCTGAGGAACTCTACAAAAGACGGTTTACCAGCATCTATGTTAGGTAAATTTAAAACATTTTTCTTTTTTATTTCAGTAATTACCTTCTTTACACCATTAAAAATAAGCTTATTGAATAATTTGGCTTTAATTTTTTATTGGTTAGGATTCATCCTGACTTTTATGACTTTATTAGGCTATTTAAGAATTAAAAAGAATATGATCTAAATTTTCATCAAACTCCACACTTTTTTTATTATTAAAATCTTTCACAAAACTATCCTTTAAACCATTAAGTAAATCAAAAGTTGGTACCCACTCTAAATCACGTTTAATCTTAGAAATATCAGTCTGATAATGATTTAATCTAATTGGAAATACCTTTCGAGACTTAGGATCTAATTTTTTATAATCAAATGTTCTTAAAGAAATCTCATTTTGGTTTAATCCAAGAACACTCGCACAGAGATAAATTAAACCCTTGATTGTCACTCCTTTTTCACCTGAACAGTTATAAATATTATTTTTAGAATTTTCAAAATTAATGCACCTAATCATTACATCAGTAAGATCAGAAACATGGCCTAGCTGAGTAATTAAAGACCCGTCACCAGGGATTGGAATAGATTTTTTAGTAAATAACCTTTCAAAAAACCAATTTTCAATTTTATTATAATTTCCTGGTCCATAAATATAAGTAGGTCTAAAACTTGTAAAAGGAATTTTTTGTTTTTTTAACCAATTTTCTGTCTCAAACTTTCCTTTGTGCCTACTATCTGGATCAATTGGATCAACTTCGGATAAGGGTAGTTCACAATTATCTTTATAAACCCCTGCTGAGCTGACATATATATATCTCTGGAAAGAGTTATCTAAATTTTCTAAAAGAAGTTTGGTTTGTTCTAACTCTCGTCCAGAAATATCATAGACAACATCATACTTTTTATTTCTAAGCCTGACGATATCTTCTGAACTATTTCTATCACCCTTAATTAAATTTGTTTTTTCAGGATTACTTTTATTACCTCTAGTGAAAATATCAATATCATAATTTTTACTTAATAACTTTCCCACCAATGACTTGCCAACAAATCTAGTGCCACCCATTACAAGAATTTTCATATTCAAAAAATATTTAACTGAAGTAGTAATCTTAAATAGAATTACATATTGAATAGTACTACTAATAAGTAATTAATGAAAAGGATGATTCTATGGACCTAATACCAGCAATTGATTTAATGAATGGTAAGTGTGTAAGGCTTTTTAAAGGCGACTTTAATAAAAGAAAAGACTTCACCAAAGAGCCTCATGAGCAAGCTAAATTTTGGGAAAGCGAAGGGGCAAAATATATACATATAGTTGATTTAGATGCTGCAAAAACTGGATCCCCAACTAACGATAAATCAATAAAAAAGATTGCAAAAACAGTTAACATACCTATTCAAATAGGTGGGGGGATAAGGTCTCAAGAAAGGATAGAACAATTATTTTCTTATGGTATTGAGAAAGTCATCATGGGAACCTCTGCGATAGAAAACAAAGAATTAGTTAAAGACTTATCAAATAAATTTCCTGGAAGGATAATTGTTGGTATAGATGCAAAAGATGGAAAAGTTAGTACAAGGGGGTGGCTTGAACAATCTAATATTTTTGCCACAGATCTAGTAAAGGAGTTTTCTTCATTTAAAATTGCTAGTTTTATTGTTACAGATATAAATACAGATGGGACGTTAGAAGGAACAAATGAAGAATTCATAAAGAGCATACTTGAAATTACAGATATTCCAGTAATAGCCTCAGGAGGTGTTGGTTCAATGTCTGATTTATTATCGTTAGTAAAATTTGAAAATTCTGGACTCTTTGGAGTGATTGTAGGTAAAGCTCTATATGAAAACAAATTTAAAATAAGTGAAGCGAATAATGTATTGTCATCAGAGAGATTAAATGACTTTGATTTAAACAGAAATTACTACGCTTAAAAGAGTATAAAAATTGATTTAAGACTGGTATTTGCAGTAATTGTTAGTTAATTTTGTATAAGAGATAAGAAATCTAGTCTTGGAATTAATTTCAAAAAAATCGATATTGATTATTGCTCCAAGCTTAATAGCAGAATCTTTATCGCTTAAGTTAACATCACTAGACCAAAATTTAGACATTAATTTTAATAATGGAGCAGGTGATAAAACTCCAGATTTAGTTATATGGAATGTTCTTAATTTCCAATCAGAAGATCTTATAAGGTTAGAATTGTTAAAATTAAGAGAAAGATATGATGAATCAAAATTTCTTATAATTCTTTCTGGCGAATTTGTTTATGAAGCAAATACCCCTCCATCGTTAAATGCTGAAGGTTTTCTTTTAAATCCAAGTGCAGAAAAAGTTCTTGAATCTATAGATACCATTTTAAATGGAGGAAGGGTATTTGATATTGAAAATAATTCCCGAGTTCAATTAAACAAAAATAAGCCTCTCTCTTTTAGTCAAAAAATTCTAACTTCAGGTCTTAAACAAATAGACTCTGAAATTAATCATATATTCAAATATGTCAACTCTGATTCAACACCAGAATTTTATAAATTCATTTTAAAAGGAAGATTAAGAGAACTTATTACTGCAAAATCATTTCTAATTTTCTTATGGGGTAATTCACTAGAACTTTATACAGAGGCTGTTTACACTGAAAATAAAGTTAATCTTGAAAATAAGAACACTGTATTCATTAAAGATAAAAACACTACAGAAATATGGAATTTAATTTTAGACAGACTAAAAGAAAGGTATAGCTCAACTAACTTACAGGTTGAATTTAATAATTCATCAATAATTCTATCTGGTATAAAGAAAGAATTCATTTCACGACTAATTTGCAAAATGTTGGATGAGTTGGATAATTTAGTAAAAAATATTAAGGAAAACTATAAGGAGAAAGATTTTAAAGATGATTTAAATTCTCTCATAAAAGAACTTAAAGTTAATACAATTTCAAATATCACAGACAGCTATTTTCGCCTAAAAAAAGGAAGCGAATCTATTTCAATAAATGATTTTATTTATAGTGAGGTAAGTTGCGAAGAGATAGATAGAGAATCTCATGAATCAATAATGTTTATTGAGCCAATTATTAAAAATGAAGCTCTTGACTATGATGGAAAATTACTCCCTCTATATGAGACAGAATCGTTTTTGATCCTTGAAAATATAATTTCAAATTGGACAATAAGGAACTGTAATTTATTAGCTTCTGAAATCTTTAATATTTGTTCTTCTTGGCCTGAATTAAGAACTATACTTATAAATCCCGAATTACAATCGACAAGAAATTTTGAAAGATTTAGAAATAATATTAATAACTATAATCGCTGGCATGACTATATTTATATGCCTATCTACTTGTATGAAAGTAAACGAGAATATATTGATATAATCGATAAAAAGTTTACCCGTTACTTTAAAAATGAAAATAGGGAGAAAGAATTAGAGAATCTAGAATGGCTTCAAAAGCAAGTTACATTGTTAGTTGAGATAAGAGATGCCGTAGCACCGCAGTTAGAAGTTGCGGTAAAATATATCGGTAATCTTTTCGTAACTTTCCTTACAAAGGTCGTTGGTAAAGCTATCGGTTTAGTGGGGAAAGGAATCCTTCAAGGATTAGGAAGATCAAATTCAAAGTAAGTTTTTAAACTTTAATGAAAATAATTCAATGGATCCTAATAGCATTAATTTTCTTAAGTCCTTATAAAGCAAATGCTTCTAGAGATTCTAATAGTTACGATGGCAACATCTTTCCTATATACGCTGGGAATGGGGCTATAGTTCCTCCCCAGACAACTCTACAGGAATCATTAAAAAATAAAAGAGTCGCAGTTTTATTTTTTTATCTTGACGATAGCTCAGATAGTAAAGCTATGGCTCCGATAATATCTGGTTTAGATTTGATATGGAGAAATAATATAGATATCATCGCTCTAACTACTGATGAATTGCAGGATAAGGAAAAATCTGATCTTAAAAATGAACCTAATTATTATTGGAACGGTTTAATTCCACAAACCATTATTATAAGCAGTGATGGTGAAGTTAAATATGATCAAAATGGAATGACCAATATCGATGAATTAAACAAAGTTATAGGAGAGTTAAAAGGAGTTGATATAAATGATACGGAATTTTCTGTAGAAAGTTTTAATGAATACAACAGTATCATTTCTGAAAAAAAAGATAAAAACAAAAATTAATTAAAAAAAATGATATTAATAAATATCCTCTTAGTTCTTATAATTTTTTTAATTCTTTCAGATTTATATATTAAATACTCACCCAGATCAAAGTTAAATCTGGTACCTATAAATTACAAAATCAAAAAAAAGAATGGTTTAAACGAATTAATTATTGATTTAAAAATAACTAATACAAGTAAAACCAAAGAGACGATGGTATCAAAGATAAGTTTTGAATTAGATTTTTTCAAAAGTAAAGGTAACGAATATTGCCAAAATTTAAACTATCAAGAAGATATTTACATACACAATAATAATAAAATTAAGAATTTAAATAATTATTGGCCAACAACAATTATTAAATCCAATTCAGAATTATTGGTAAGAATCATATATAAATTTAGCAATGAAAATTTTAGAAAAAAAATAAAATATCTATGGTTAAAAGTATTTTGGGATAACTATGGACATTTTGGGATTTCAAATAATAAGGATTGTTTGTTAATTAATTTAGATGGTCAAAAACAAAGACCGAAAGAAGTTTTTGAAATTCCAATAAACAATAAATACAACGCTTTTGCGATTAAAACTGATTTGCTTGGTTGCTTTGATAATCCAGTAAATACTGTGATTGAATACTGTAAAGATATTGTAGAAAAGGATGATATTTTAACAATCGGTGAAAGTCCCCTTGCGATTATGCAAAACAGATATATTTCCCCTCAAAATTTAGAATATAGTTTATTTTCGAAAGCTTTATGTTATTTTTTTCACCCCACAAGCAGTCTTGCTACTGCTTGTGGCATGCAATTATTAATAAATAGAATTGGAATTTCAAGAATAACCTTTGCATTGATAGTTGGATTTCTCTTTAAATTATTTGGTATTAAGGGAATGTTTTATAGATTTACTGGTTCAGAATCATCTCTCATTGATGATATAAGCGGCACAGTAACGCCTTATGACAAAAGTATCGTTATGGGTCCTATCAATGCTGATTTATTTTGTGAAGAGGTCTCGAAATATCTAAATATAGATGTTGCAGTAGTCGATGTTAACGACCTTGGAGGTGTAAAAGTTTTAGCTAGTTCAAACAAAAAAGTAAATAAAATACTCAAAAGAAACTTAATATCTAATCCAGCTGGCAATGGGGACGAAAAAACCCCTATAGTGTTAATAAGAGAAAAAAGAAAATGAAAAAAGATACCTCTAATTCTTTTAAGACTGAAAAAGGAATTGAAGTAACTTTTGAAGAACTCCATATCCGTCACATCAACTTATTAATAGATATTAAAAATAAGAAATTGAATAATTGGTTTTTAAAGATGGCAATTATTAATACCTTTGATGAATTAAAAATATTTTTAAATAATCTTAAAAAAAATAAGAATAAATGCATAATTGCCATCTGTGGAAACGAAATTATTGGTTATTTAAATATTTTTCCTTTAAATAAAAAAGAGACTTGTCTTAAAATATCTAAGCCAAATTTAATTAACAGTAACTGTTCTTTAACTGAGAAGCAATTAACTCTAGGATTGATTAAAAAGTCTATTTCCATAACAGACATTAAAACTTCAAGTTGGATAATTAACGCCGATATAAATAATATTGATCTTATATCAACCTCAAGAGAATTAGGATTTCAACCTTTTGGTGAGATAATACTTTGGGATGGTTTTGATCTAAATAAATCCATAAAACACAATAAAAAAGATTACCCATCTATTAACGAATTCAAAAACATAAGCAAACAGAATTTATTGAAAATAGTTAATTTCATAAGATCAAATCAGTCGCCATTAATAAGAAATATTTTAGATTTTGACCAAGACGATATTCTTAAAAGAAATAATTCCAAAAGTGGTGCCTTAATATATGAAAATGCTGTTTTATGTACAATTTTAAAAGATATAAATTATCAAGACGAAGAAATTTATACTTTAACTCTTAGTAGATATTGGGATAATAGATTCAATATTATTTTAAAAGAATTTATAAAAAGATTTTTTTTAAAAGCTCCCATCTCTAATCTAAAAACATACAAAGAGAACTCTCAACTTAATACTTTTCTCGAAGAATGTAACTTAAAAGAAAAAAATCAAGAAATTATTCTTATCAGAAACACAATAGTTAGGAATGAAGCCAAACAAGTTAATAAAATAAATCAATCTTTGGAATCAATATTTGAAAAATTAAATCCACAAAGTAATCCATATCCATCTCCTTTTCCATTAAAAACAAAGTGAAATTTTGTAAACCTAAACCCAGGTCAATTTTAAGTTTAGATGTAGGTACCAAAAGGATAGGATTGGCTTATTGTGATCCACTATGCATAACATCAAATACACTTCCAGCGGTAAAAAGGTTTGAAAATAATCAAGAGCTTAAAATCATTAGAAATTATATAGATGAATTTGATTTAACTGGTTTTATTGTTGGTCTTCCATTAAATGATAATGGTGAAATGACCCCTCAAGCTATCGACTGTAAAAAATACGGCCAATTTCTTGCAAATAAATTAAAGATTCCATTTTCTTACGTCAACGAACATAGTTCAACATGGGAATCTTCTAATAGATTTGGAATTAAAAAAGATAAATCCGGATTGATTGATAGTTTTTCAGCAAAAATAATACTTGAACAATGGATCGAAGAAGGTCCTGAATTAGAAGAATTAGCTGGTAAACGTCAGATAAAATATTAGTATTAAGAAGGATAGATAATTTTTAAATGAAAGCAACTAACTCAAATGATAATTATGATGCGCAGACACTAATATTAAATGACTCAAATGGAAACGAGATATTTTGTTATCTTGAACAATTAGTAAGTGTAGAAGGACAAGAATATGCTTTATTAACACCAGTTGATACTCCAGTAAGTCTTTTCAAGATAAATGAAAAAGATGAACCTGAATTAATTGAGAAAATAGATAAAAATGAACAAATCCTAAAAAATGCTGAAGCTGTTCTTCAAGAACATGATTTAAGACTTATCAGATCAGCAGTAACATTAACGGTATCGGGAGAACTCGAAGAACCAATTTACGATGAATTAGAAGAAGATTACGCTGATGATGATAGTGAGAGTTATGAATTGCTTGTTAACTTTAATCTTTTTGACCAAGAATATGGCTTATATATTCCACTAGATCCTTTTTTTATTGTGGGTAAATTAAAAGACAAAGGTGCCTTATTAGTCGAAGATGATGAGTTCGATAAAATTCAACCTTTGATTGA
The DNA here is from genome assembly GCA_003216775.1 of Prochlorococcus sp. AG-402-K21. Classification (GTDB taxonomy): domain Bacteria; phylum Cyanobacteriota; class Cyanobacteriia; order PCC-6307; family Cyanobiaceae; genus Prochlorococcus_A. The sequence goes on along the minus strand of QCII01000001.1, from coordinate 18,943 downwards.
AACTGAGCTTGAAAAAAGTAGTTCTTAAAATAAATGAGATCTATCCTAAAAGTAAATTGGGATTCAAATTTACCAATATATGCGCTTTCTCAATCTGAGTTACAAAAAAAAGGGATTCATTCTTTATTAATTGACGTGGATGGAACTCTAGTAAATAGAAAATCAAATGTCATCCCAAAAGCTGTAGAAAATTGGATCAGAGAATCTAAAAATCTTTTCTCCTTGTATCTAATAAGTAATAATCCATCAAAAAAAAGAATCGCGAAAATAGCAAAAGAATTAAATTTAAGATATAAATACAATGCATCAAAACCAAGAAAAAAAGTAACTTTGTCCGCCATCAAAGAAATAGGATGTGAGCCTAAAGATATAGCTATTATTGGCGACAGGATTTTTACAGATATTATTGTTGGGAATAGATGTAATATAAAAACAATATTAGTTAAGCGATTAAAGAGAGATGGCTTACCTATAAAATTTAATTTAACTTTGACAATAGAAAAAGTAATTTCTCATTTTATAAAATGAAAACTTGGGTTATAAAAATTGGCACTAGTATTTTAAGAGGAACAGAGGGAACATCTACTGAAGAAGTTATTGAAACCCTTTGTAGATCATTTATAAGTTTTCTTTCAAAAGGAAACAAACTGATTTTAGTAACTAGTGGAGCAGTTGGATTAGGTTGCCAAAAATTAAATATTAAAACTAGACCTACTGATTTAAGTACTCTTCAGGCTACAGCAGCAGTAGGACAAGTTAATTTAATGTCTTTGTACGATAAAACATTTAATAAATTAGGTCACAATATTGCTCAAATTTTAATTACGAAAGCCGATTTCAATTCACGAGAATCTTTCAATAATGCTTCTAAAACTTTAAAAAAATTAATGGACTTGAATGTTATTCCAATAGTCAATGAAAACGATACCACCGCGAATGAAGAGCTTAAATATGGCGATAATGATACCCTATCTGCATTAGTTGCCTTAGCTATAAATGCTAACAAGCTTATCTTACTAACCGATATTGAAAATCTATATTCAAAAGATCCACGTAATAATAAAGATGCTCATCCTATAAAAGAGGTTCATAATAGTGAATTAAAAGAAATTAAAAATAAAAACACTCATAACTTAAATAATGAATGGGGGACAGGAGGAATCTCTACAAAACTAATTTCTGCAGAAATAGCAACAAAAGGAGGTGTTGAAGTACAATTAGTTGATGGAACAAATAAAAAAAACTTAATTGAAATATTTAATGATAATAAAATTGGAACTTTATTTTATCCAGTAGAAAAACCTATAGGTAGTAAAAAAAGTTGGCTTTCACATGCAATTCATACTGTAGGAGAAATCACTTTAGATGATGGAGCTTCTTTTGCTATTAAGGAAAAAGGTGCCTCACTTTTAGCTGTTGGTGTTAAAAATGTAGAAGGCCACTTTACGGTTAATCAGGCAGTTAAAATCGTAGATAGAGATGAGAAAGAAGTTGCAAAAGGTTTAGTATCTATAAGTAGCGACAAGTTAAGAAGTATTTTAAATAATAAAGAAAACAACAACTCCTCGATAATTGTCGTACACAGAGATGTTCTTGCTCTCTCTTAGAAAAAATTAAACCTGAAAAATGCTTTTAAGTGATTTAGTTGATTTAATAAAAAAAGGAAATTCAAATTTTATTAGTGCTAATATTGTTGAAAATTTTAATATAGACGATGCTGCCTCATTAGATTATGCAGATAAAAATCAAATATCTTTTTTAGAAGAAAATAATATCCTTAAAGAAAAACTAGATCAAACAAAAGCATCAGCAATAATAACTACAAACAATAATGAAATCGTTAGTGCCCTAAAGAAACTAAATATATCAAACATAATCGTTAAAAATCCAAGAATTGCATTTGCAGAAGTATTAAATTGTTTATATAAAACTATCAATTTCAAACCAGGAATTCACGCTTCAGCGGTTATTGATAAAACAGCAATAATTGGAGAAGATTGCCATATTGGAACCAATGTCTATATTGGAGAAAATACTGTAATTGGTGATAATAATCATATACTTCCTGGATCATCAATTTTAGGCAATGTTCGAATAGGAGATAATAATATAATTCATCCAAATTGTGTTATTTACGAAAATACTACTCTAAAAAACAATTGTGTAATTAATTCTAATACTGTTATTGGATCAGAGGGATTTGGTTTTATTCCTAAAGATGGCAAATGGGTAAAGATGCCTCAAAAAGGTGGTGTAAAAATAATGAGTTTTGTAGAAATTGGAACGAATTGTTGTATTGATAGACCCGCGGTAGGATTTACATTTATTGATGAGGGAACAAAGTTGGATAATTTAGTACAAATAGGTCATGGAGTTAAAATTGGAAAGAATTGTGCATTTGCAGCTCAAGTTGGTATAGCTGGAGGAGCAAATATTGGAGATGGTGTTATTTTGGCAGGGCAAGTAGGAGTTAATAATAGAGTAAAAGTTGGTAATAATGTCATAGCGAGTTCAAAATGCGGGATCCATTGTGACATAGAAGATGGCAAGGTAATTAGTGGTTTCCCCGCGATGGGAAATAAATCATGGCTAAGGAGTTCAAGTATTTTTAAAAAATTACCAGAATTAGCAAAAAAACTTAGACAACTAGACAAGCAATAATTTATTGTTCTATTAAACAAAAATTTAAATGAAGAAATATAAGATTGTTTTATTGTCAGGAGACGGAATTGGACCAGAGATTTCAGAAGTTTCAAAAAAAGTATTAAAAAAGCTTTCAAAAAATCATAATTTCGATATTGAGATTATTGAAAAATTATTTGGAGGGATAGCTTATGAAAAATATGGGACTCCTGCTCCTGATGAGACACTAGATCAATGCAAAAAAAGTGATGCTGTACTTTTAGCATGTGTTGGGGATATTAAATATGACTCTCTTGCAAGAGAATTAAGGCCAGAAAGTGGGTTACTAAAGTTAAGATCTGCTCTAAACCTTTTCGCAAATATCAGGCCTGTCAAAATAAGAAAATCTCTCTTAGATGCCAGTACACTAAAAAAAGAAATCGTTGAGAATGTAGATCTTATTGTTGTAAGAGAATTAATAGGGGGTATTTATTTTGGAAAACCAAGAGGGCATATAACAAATACAAAAATCCCAAAAGCTTTCAATACAATGGTTTATGATTTGTCAGAAATAGAGAGAATAACTGAAATAGCAATAAAAATTGCTAACCAAAGAAATAAAAAAATATGTTCTGTTGATAAATCAAACGTTCTTGAGGTTAGTCAATTGTGGAGAGATACAGTTCTAAATATCACCTCAAAAGATAAAAATATATCTCTAAGCAATATGTACGTTGACAATGCAGCAATGCAATTAGTTAGAGATCCTGGTCAATTTGATGTAATTTTAACTAGTAATTTATTTGGTGATATTTTAAGCGATTTAGCCGCAATGTTAACTGGTTCAATTGGTATGCTTCCATCTGCCTCCCTAAACAATAATGGTCCAGGAGTTTTTGAACCGGTTCATGGTTCAGCTCCTGATATAGCTGGTAAAAACATAGCAAATCCGATTGCAATGCTTTTATCCGCTTCCATGATGTTAAAAATTGGATTAAATGAAGAAGAAGCGGCAGAAAATTTAGAAACGGCTATTGATAAAGTTTTATCAAACGGATTTAGAACAGCCGATTTGGCTGATGGGTCATCTGAAGTTTTATCTTGCAGTGAAATAGGAGATAAAATAATAGATGAAATTTAAAAAAAAATTAATAAATAAAAAAATATTTTTAAGTAAAACATAAATTGGCATATGACCTGTCAGAATCATTAGATATTGTTTTTAAAAAATGTCAAAACGTCATCCAGTAGTCGCTGTAACAGGATCTTCAGGAGCAGGAACAAGTACAGTAAAAAGAGCCTTTGAGCATATTTTTGCCAGAGAAGATATTGTTCCCGCAGTTGTAGAAGGTGATAGTTACCACAGGTTTGAAAGAATGCCTATGAAAAAAGCTATGGCAGAGGCTCTTTCAAAAGGTGAAAATTTCTCTCACTTTGGTCCAGAGGCTAATCTTTTTGACAAGCTAGAAGAACTTTTTAAAATCTATGGTGAAACTGGAGGAGGAAAGAAAAGATATTATCTACATAGTCTTGAAGAAGCAGAAGAACATAATACAAGACTTGGGACATCCTTAGAACCTGGGCAATTTACTCCATGGGAAGATATTCCTGAGGGAACAGACGTACTTTTTTATGAAGGTTTGCATGGCGGTGTAGAGGGTGATGGATACAATGTGGCATCTTATGCTGATTTACTTGTTGGTGTTGTTCCGATAACAAATTTAGAGTGGATTCAAAAAATCCATAGAGATAACGCAGAAAGAGGTTACTCAGCGGAAACCATTGTGGATACTATATTGAGAAGAATGCCTGATTATATAAATCACATTTGTCCACAATTCAGCAAAACCGATATTAATTTCCAAAGAATTCCCACAATTGACACTTCCAATCCTTTCATATGCAGGAACATACCAACTCCTGATGAGAGCTTTGTAATAATACATTTCAGAAAAGGAGCAAGGGAGAAATGGGGGATTGATTTTCAATATTTGCTTGGAATGATTAACGATTCATTTATGTCAAGTCCAACAAGTATCGTTGTAAATGGCGGGAAAATGGGTTTTGCAATGGAACTAATTCTTACTCCAATAATTCATAAAATGATTGAGGAGAAAAATAAATAATAATTAATTTTTGATTATCAACTTAAATCATTATTTTTCTCAACTTTAATGAGTTTCTAATCTACACAATCTCAAATTTTTATATATCTTTCTTGATAAAAGTACCTTACTTAGATTTAAATAGAAAAAAGAGGTAACATTGTGTCATTAATCGACTGGTTTGCCGCAAGGCGTAAAGATCAATTTGTTGGGAAAGTTTCGCAAGATACTGACGAGGCAGATGGTTTGTGGGTTAAATGTTCAGAATGTTCGCAAGTAGCCTATAGAAAAGACCTAATTTCAAATTACAATGTTTGTAGTAATTGTGGACACCATAATAGGATTAATAGCGATGAAAGGATAAATATAATTGCTGACAAAAATTCATTCAAAGAATTTGATAGTTCACTAAGTCCTACAGACCCTTTAGGTTTTAAAGATAGAAGGTCATATGCTGATCGAATTAGAGAAAGTCAAGCAGGTACAGGTTTAAGAGATGGCGTCATTACAGGTTTTTGTTCTGTAAATTCAATGCCCTTAGCATTAGCTGTTATGGATTTTAGATTTATGGGAGGATCCATGGGTTCAGTAGTGGGTGAAAAAATTACAAGGATTATAGAGAGAGCAACTACAGAAAATTACCCAATTCTTATTGTTTGTGCATCGGGTGGAGCAAGGATGCAAGAAGGTATGTTAAGTCTTATGCAAATGGCAAAAATATCGGGAGCACTAAAAAAACATAAAGAAAACAATCTTCTATATATGCCATTATTAACTCATCCAACCACTGGAGGGGTAACAGCAAGCTTTGCAATGTTAGGTGATTTAATTTTGGCGGAACCTAAAGCTCTTATTGGTTTTGCTGGAAGAAGGGTTATAGAACAAACATTAAGAGAAAAATTACCCGATAATTTTCAAACAGCTGAATATCTGCTTGAGCATGGTTTTGTCGATGTAATAGTTAAAAGGAAAGATCTCAAGGATACTTTGACTAAAATTTTAAAAATTCATGGTGTAAAAGAACTTGTAAAAGCAAATATGTAAAATGAGAATTATTTCAAATTTCTTTTATTTTTCTTTAAGCCTTTTATTTTTTATTTTAAATTTTGCTCCATATTCTTATGGAATAGGAAATGTTGACTGGGTTCTACTAAAAGAGAATAATGAAGGGAAAGAATGGCTTGATAAAGGTAGTATTAAGCCTCTTCCAAATGGTGAAATAAGTGTCTTAACAAAGTTCTTTAAAAATCCAACTAATTCCGATGATGATGGAGAGTTATCACTTTATGTAATGAGAATTAATTGCGATAAAAAAAAGTTTAAAGATACTTCCATAAATGGAATACCTCAATTTAATTCAAAATGGCAAACTTCTAATAATGATGAACTCATAGATGTTGTAATTGAGAATAGCTGTTCAGAGTTTATTAATAGATAAAAATGAATTCTAAAAATAAAAAATTAAAAATAGCAATCGCTGGAATGGGGTTTGGTAAAAAAGTTCATTTAGAGGCATTAAAAGAGTCTGATTACTTAACTCCTGTAGCTATTTATCATTACGAGAAAAAACAAAAATCGATATTAGAAAAAGAAACTGGCTTAGATTTTTTTCATGATTGGGATGACTTAATTAAATCTCCAGAAATTGATGGAATCATTATTGCTACCCCTCCTGAATCAAGATTTAAATTAGCAAAAAGCGCACTTGAGAACAATAAAAATTTGCTACTAGAAAAACCTGTTTCAATATCATCCCTTGAAATAGAAGAGCTTCAGAGAATATCTTTGATTAATAATTTAAGCGTATGTGTTGATTTTGAATATAGAGCAGTACCTCTTTTCCTGCAGACAAAAAAACTTATTGATGAAAATATATTAGGAGATATATATTTAGTCAAATTAGATTGGTTAATGGGCAGTAGATCCGACCCCAAAAGATCCTGGAATTGGTATTCTTTGGAAGAAAAAGGTGGAGGAGTTATGGGCGCCTTAGGTACTCATGCATTCGATATGTTGAATTGGTTTTTTGGAGAAGCAATAAACGTTTCTGGCAAGTTAGCAACATCAATAAAAAAAAGACCTTTACCTAATTCAACTGATTTAAATGATGTTACGAGTGAAGATGTATGTTTAGCCAATATAGATATATCAAACTACAGCTCGCATCTTATTCCATGTCAGGTATCTTTATCATCGATTTCTAAAAATGGTAGAGGATTTAGTTTAGAAATATATGGAAGCGAAGGTTCACTTATTCTTAAAAGCGAAAACCAAAAAGATTATGTACATGGTTTTAATTTGAAATATTCAAACAACGAAAATAAAATACAAAATCTAACTCCAGATTCAAGTTTTAATTTTGAAAAAACATGGACCGATGGGAGAATAGCTCCAGTTTTGAGAATTCAAAATTTATGGGCTCAGAGTATAATTAATAGAACACCTTTAATCCCAGGCTTATGTGAGGGACTTGCTAGTCATAAAGTTTGCGAAGCCATAAGAGAATCATCGAAAAGTGGATTAAGTATCAAAATTTAAGGCTATACATTTATAAGTAGCAATTATCACCCGATAAAGTATTCAATTGATTTTATTTTTTTTTCATATTCTGGAAAAATCAATTGAACTGCATTATTAAAGAATGGCTTTAAATTATTACAAAAATGAGCTTAAAGAAAATGCTCAATTACTAGCTTCTAAAGGAAAAGGGATATTAGCGGTAGATGAATCCACTAAAACAGTAGGTAAAAGACTCGCTGGAATTGGCGTTGAGAATACTGAAGAAAATAGGAAGGCATATAGAGGAATGCTTTTTACTACAGAAGGTCTTGGCAAATATATAAGTGGAGCAATCCTCTTTGAAGAAACTCTTTATCAGAATCACCAAGATGGTGAGTCAATGGTTAAGAAACTAAATGATTTAGGTATTATTCCAGGTATCAAGGTCGATAAAGGCCTAAATCCACTTCCAGGAGGAGGAGATATAGAAACTTTTTGCTCTGGCCTAGATGGGTTAGTTGAAAGAGCAGCAAAATATTATGAACAAGGTGCCAGATTTGCAAAGTGGAGAGCAGTTCTGCAAATTTCAAATGATGGTTGTCCTTCAAAACTATCAATTCAAGAGAATGCTTGGGGATTAGCAAGGTATGCAAGATCAGTTCAAGAATCTGGGTTGGTACCAATTATTGAACCTGAAATTTTAATGGACGGCGACCATACTATTGAAAAAACTGCCGAAGTTCAAGAAGAGGTAATAAAGCAGGTTTATATTGCCTGTCAAGCAAATGGAGTTTTTCTAGAAGGCACTCTATTAAAACCTTCTATGACTGTTAATGGAGCAGATTGTCCAACAAAGGCTGATCCTATGAAGGTAGCTGAAATGACAATTAGAACTATGGAAAGATGCGTTCCTGCATCTGTTCCTGGAATAGTTTTCTTATCAGGAGGGTTAAGCGAAGAAGCTGCTTCTGTTTATCTAAATAATATGAACACTCTTTACAGGAAAGCTTTATGGAATGTTTCATTCTCCTATGGAAGAGCATTACAGCACTCATGCTTAAAGGCCTGGAAAGGAAGTGACGTTGAAGGAGGTCAAAAAGCATTAATAGCAAGAGCTCAAGCAAACTCTGAAGCTTCAAAAGGTGCCTATGTAGCAGGATCTCAACCTTCATCTGATGAGCAATTGTTTGTAGCAGGCTACACTTATTAACTAAAAAATCCTAAAAATGTACTCTGGGTCATAAAATAAGTTTCTTTAATTTAGTATTTTGTATATCTAATGACGTGACATTTGATACCTCTTTATACTAAACTCTCGGAAACATATGCTTTATATAGCATTTAACTTATTTTAATTATGGCCCTCGTTCCACTAAGACTACTTTTAGATCACGCTGCTGAGAATGGTTACGGTATTCCAGCTTTCAATGTTAATAACCTTGAACAAGTTCAAGCAATCATGGAAGCAGCATATGAAACTGATAGTCCTGTAATCCTCCAAGCTTCAAGAGGGGCAAGAAATTATGCAGGAGAAATTTTCCTACGTCATCTAATCCTTGCTGCTACAGAAACATATCCTAATATTCCAGTGGTAATGCACCAAGACCACGGTAATGAGCCATCAACATGTTATTCAGCAGCAATAAATGGTTTCACATCAGTAATGATGGATGGTTCTCTAGAGGCAGATGCAAAGACACCCGCTAGTTACGAATATAATGTTGCAGTTACTAAAAAAGTAGTAGATTTTGCTCATTCAGTTGGAGTTAGTGTTGAAGGAGAGTTGGGTTGCTTAGGTTCATTAGAGACAGGAAAAGGTGAAGCGGAAGATGGCCATGGATTTGAAGGTGAACTCTCTACAGATATGCTTCTGACTGATCCTGAAGAAGCTGCAGATTTTGTAGCTAAAACAAAAGTCGATGCTTTAGCTATTGCTATAGGTACAAGTCATGGTGCTTATAAATTTACAAGAAAACCTACAGGAGAAGTTCTTGCAATAAGCAGAATTGCTGAAATTCATAAAGCACTTCCAAATACCCATCTTGTAATGCATGGATCTAGTTCAGTTCCTCAAGAATGGTTGGATATCATTAACAAATATGGAGGAGAAATTCCTCAAACATATGGTGTTCCTGTTGAAGAAATTCAAGAGGGAATAAGAAATGGAGTTAGGAAAGTCAACATTGATACTGATAACAGACTTGCTTTCACTGCCGCGGTAAGAGAGGCAGCATTTGCTGATAAGGCAAACTTCGACCCAAGACATTTCAACAAGCCTGCTAGAAAATACATGAAGCAAGTTTGTCTTGATAGATACAAGCAGTTCTGGTGCGAAGGTCAAGCAAGTAAGATCAAACAAAACAGCACTAATTATTTTGCTGATCTTTACGCAAAAGGTGATTTGAATCCAAAAGTAAAAGCTACTGTTTAATTTCTTCCCAAATTAAATAAAAAAGGCCTCCAAAATTGGGGGTCTTTTTTTTATTTCAATATTAATGATTTTAATGTAAAGAGACCATCAGTCCCACCAATTGTCTCGTCGCATGCTCGCTCTGGATGAGGCATTAAACCTAGAACATTTCCCTTCTCATTAGTTATGCCTGCGATATCGAATGAGGATCCATTGGGATTATTTTTATATCTCAAAGCGATCAATTCATTATCTACAAGTTTCTTTAAAGTATCAGAATCACAATGATATCTTCCTTCCCCATGCGCTATTGGCAACTTAATTGTTTGTTTTTCATCTACATTGTTAAACCAACCTCCTTTTGAAGAAACGATGTCCAGTTCAACATCATCACAAATAAAATTAAGATTTTTATTTGCGACAAGAGCACCAGGCAAAAACCCTGATTCTGTCAAAATTTGAAACCCATTACAAATTCCTAAAACTCTTTTCCCGCTTTTAACAAACTCATCCAAGGCATTTATTAATGGAGAGAATCTCGCAATTGCTCCGCATCTTAAATAATCACCATAGCTAAATCCTCCGGGTAAAACTATTGCATCTACATCACTTAAATCTGAAGACTCATGCCACAAGTATTTTGTTCTTATGTCTAAACAACCTTCCAATGCCCATGAAACATCACGATCACAATTAGAACCTGGGAAGACAACAACTCCTACAGTAAAATTATCCATCTTATAATTTTTCTAATGAATATTCATAATCTTCAATAACAGTATTTGCGAATAACCTATCACACAATAAATCAATTTTTTCTCTTACTTCGTTTTCACCATTACCTTCTATTTTTACCTCAATCATTTTTCCTATCCGTAATGATTTTATTCCCTCGGCTCCAAGTTTTATAGAAGCAGATTTTGTAGCTTCCCCTGCTGGATCTAAAACTGAGGGTCTTAGTCTTATAAAAACTTTTACAGCAAATTGGTCCAATTAAAAATTAATTTCTACTAGAAGATTAGTTTAAATTTTTATAAAAAGTACTATTGATTAATAAACAAATATTTTTACCTTAAGATTTTATGAGTTATTAAATATTTATGAAGCCTCTACCAAAACAAACTAAACAAGTTCTTCTTGAATTTTCATGAGTTTTGAAATTTCCTGCCCCTCCACATTTTGAACATTTTATTTTATCAATTGATGTAACGTCGTCAGAGATTATTTGTTTTAAAGCAATTTTTGGATTTTCCATATTGGGCTGTCTACTGTAGTAAGTATCCCGACCACTTACTATAAAGTCAAATTGCTATTTTTGGGTCACTTAAAATCTTAAATTTCTCTTTAATTTTTCTATTGAAAGTTTTTATAGATTTTTCATCAAAGGAAATTATTACTAATTCAAGCCCAGCATTATCATTTGGTCTCCAACAATTGTCTGGAGCTTCTTCAAACCAAGTATTAATTTTTTTCCCAACAATTTGTATTTGCAAAGGCAATGATTTGTTTGGTATCCAAATACGTCCTTTTATTCGAAGAATGTTTAATTCATCCAAGATTTTTGACATCTCCTTTTCAAAGTCATTTTTATCAAGGAAATAATTTAATTTAAATGAATCTGATACAAGCTCAACATGATTATGGTCATGTTCTTCCGTAAGAAATTCTTTATAAGTCTCTTTTTTAAAATTAAAATCAAATAGAAAATTTAAATCAATTTTGCCATTCTTAGATGCAAGGACTGGTGTAGATGAGTTTAGACTTCCTTGAATTTTATTTTTTACAGCGTAAAACTGATCATCATTTAAGATATCTGATCTAGAGACTAAAACGATATCAGAAACTTCTAGTTGCTCCTCAAAAAGTTCATCTATAGTAGCGTTGTGATCAATTTTATCTGTTTCATTAAATTGTTTTGTTATTTTATTTAAATCATTAATTGGTGAACCATGAAGCATTGATTCTCCATTAACGATGCCAACAACAACATCAAGATAGATGGAAGACCTAATCTCAGGCCAGTTAAGTGCTTGAATTAAGGGAATTGGTAGTGCCAAGCCACTTGTTTCGATAATTATTGATTCGATAAGAGGATTAAATTCTAGGAGAGCTTTTATTGATGGAACAAAATCATCTTGAACAGTACAACATAAACATCCATTGTTTAATTCGATTACGCAGTCGTCTTCAGATTCATCACATTTATCACAACTTTTAATCAAATCACCGTCAATTCCAACATCACCGAATTCATTAATTATTAAACCAAATTTTTTATTACTCTCTTTTAATAGATATCTTAGGAAAGTTGTTTTACCTGAACCAAGAAATCCGGAAACAACTATAACTGGTATTTTTCTTTTCATCCTTAATGATTAACAACCTAAGCTATATTCAGTACTCTCTCCAGTAGAACTATTAGTGCCATTAGCAATCGCACATAATTGTTTTTGTTGACTACGACTAAGAACAGCATCCGTGAAATCCGCACCCTCTATTTTTGCACCTTCAAAAATACTTTCCATTAATAAGGCATTTGTGAAATTTACATCTGAAAGATCTGCATCTGTAAAATCAGTTGCATAAGCAAGAGCATCTCTTAAATTAGCACCAGTAAAAGTTGAATTTTGCAATTTACTATTATTAAATACCGCACCCTCTAAATTACTTTCACTGAAATTAAATCCATTGAGATCAAACTTAACATATTCGTTGCCACTTAAATCTTGACCATGCATATCTGGCTCTAAATTAAGGTCTTGCTGATTTCTAATCTCAGGAGGTCTTTTTGCCCAGGCGGAATTAACAGAATTAAAAAATAAAATCGCAACGAATAACAAAGTAATTAATGCATTCTTTAGTGAGGGAAAAACAATTGATTTAATCATAATAAGACTGTATTTTAGAACTTAAGTATTTAAAGTTTGTAAAAGTATCTTAAAGGAAAATATATGGCAATGTCACTAAAGGTTATTGTTCCTCCTCATCCATTAATAAAACATTGGCTTTCAATATTGCGAGAAAAAAATACTCCAAATATTTTGTACTCAACAGGATATGAACAATTAGGGAAATGGCTTACTTATGAAGCATTACGTAATTGGCTGCCATATAAAAAAGAAATAGTAAATACCGATAATGGGGACGCAGATGGATTCTTTATTAATAATGATTATCCAATAAAAGTACTCGCAATGTTACCCGAAGGGTTATCTCTTTGGTTTGGATCTAAAGAAGTAATTCCTAATTCAACTCTCTCATTAGGAGAACTTCCTAATACTATTGAGTCAAATGAAGGTGTTATATTTTATTCAGAACAAATAACGACAACGTCCGCAACATTAGAAACATTAATTAAATTAAAGGAATTAGGTGTTGATTCCAATAGGATTATTTTAGTAGCTGCTATTTGCTCAAATAAAGGATTAAATGAAATCGCGAAATTATTCCCAAATCAGGTAATTTACACCTCTTGCATAGATGAGGAAGACGAAAAAACGAAATTATTAGTACCGGGTATTGGGAATCCTTTATTGCGTTTGAGTACTATATTTCAAGATAAGAACTAATATAGAATATAGGACTAAATATTTTACCAATGTCTGAATACAGAGATTCGTCTTCAAATAATCTTTTATCATTAATAAGCGGTGCTTTTATTGGAGCAGCAGGTCTAGCTTGGTGGTTAATATCCGAAGCAGACAAAAGAAAGGAGGAAAAAAAACAAAAAGCAATGATGTATTCCTCCAGGATTCAAGACGGCTCTGAAGCGATTGATTCAAATGAAAATATAAATGAAGTTGAAGGAGAGAATCTGGAGAAGAAAGTTGAGCAACTCAATTCTGCAATTGCTGATGTGAGGAAGCAACTTGAAGAGTTGGGGCAATAGAATAAAAAAGGTTCTCAAATAATATGAATAAACTCAGATCATCTGCAATAACCCAAGGTGTGCAAAGATCCCCTAACAGATCAATGTTAAGAGCTGTTGGATTTAATGATGAAGATTTTAATAAACCTATCATTGGAGTTGCAAATGGATACAGCACCATAACACCATGCAATATAGGTTTAAATAAGTTAGCCCTCAAAGCTGAAGAGTCAATAAAAAGATCGGGTGGGATGCCTCAGATGTTTGGGACGATAACAGTAAGTGATGGCATTTCTATGGGAACAGAGGGCATGAAATATTCCTTAGTTTCAAGAGAAGTTATCGCTGATTCAATTGAAACAGCATGCAATGCTCAGAGTATGGATGGAGTACTTGCTATAGGTGGATGTGACAAAAATATGCCTGGTGCCATGATTGCGATTGCAAGAATGAATATTCCCTCAATTTTTATTTATGGAGGGACAATAAAGCCTGGGAAATTGCATGGAGAAGATCTTACTGTTGTTAGTGCATTTGAAGCTGTTGGACAATTAACATCAGGCAAAATTAATGAAGAAAGACTAATCCAAGTTGAGAAAAATTGTATTCCTGGTGCTGGTAGTTGTGGAGGGATGTTTACAGCTAATACAATGTCTGCAGTTATTGAAGTATTAGGGTTAAGTCTTCCTCACAGTTCCACTATGGCTGCTGAAGATTTTGAAAAAGAACTTAGTGCAGACAAAAGTGCTGAGATATTAGTCTCCGCAATAGAAAAAGATATAAGACCTCTAGACCTAATGACCAAGAAAGCATTTGAAAATGCAATATCAGTAATCATGGCAATTGGAGGATCAACAAATGCGGTATTGCACATCTTAGCTATTGCGAATACTGCAGGAATAGATATCAACATTAATGATTTTGAGAGAATCAGACAAAAAGTACCCGTTATTTGTGACCTTAAACCGAGTGGCAAATATGTGACGGTGGATCTTCATAAGGCAGGTGGAATTCCACAAGTAATGAAAATACTTTTGAATGCAGGATTAATTCATGGCGATTGCAAAAACATTGAAGGCAAAACCATCTCAGAATACTTACAGAATATTCCAGATAAGCCTCCAACAAATCAAAATGTCATAAGAGACATAGATGACCCTCTTTATAAAAAAGGACACCTAGCGATATTAAAAGGTAACTTAGCGAGCGAAGGTTCTGTAGCCAAAATTAGCGGAGTAAAAAACCCTGTATTAACAGGTCCAGCAAAGATTTTTGAAAGTGAAGAGGATTGTTTGAAATCTATTTTAAACAACGATATTACAGCGGGAGATGTTGTTGTCATTAGAAACGAAGGGCCTGTAGGAGGCCCAGGGATGAGAGAAATGTTAGCCCCAACATCTGCAATTGTTGGTCAAGGGCTCGGAGAGAAGGTAGCTTTAATTACCGATGGCAGATTTAGCGGTGGCACCTATGGTCTGGTTGTTGGTCACATAGCTCCAGAGGCGGCTGTTGGCGGAAATATTGCTCTAATAAAACAAGGTGATTTAATTACAGTAGATGCTGTAAAACAACTTATTGAAGTTGATTTATCTGAAGAAGAATTAGAAAAAAGAAAAAAGGAATGGGTAAAACCTACACAAAAATACAAAAGAGGAATACTTTCAAAGTATTCGAGAATCGTGAGCACATCAAGTTTAGGAGCTGTTACTGATTTATAGATCAGCTCAAAGTTTATTCTCTTATTCAATAAAACTTTTTACCCTATTTGCTAAATTTTCCAATCTAGAGCAGTATTTTGGTGAGTTGCATTTTTTCCCATTATTGCTATCCATCCATAATGTTTTAACTCCACACCATAAAATTGGTTCATCAGGAAAATTAAGCTTAGAGATAACTAAAACCAACTCTTTATTTGATTTAAAAAGTTCTAATTCAAGATCGTAAATTTCTAATCTTTTACCTTCTTTATCTCGACATAAGATATTAACTGTCAAATCAATATCATGTCCTTCTATTTCGTATTCACCATTTATTTTTACGACAGAATGAATAAAAGGTTTATTTGTTAAGTCTGCTGACTTAGCGATTAAGCTCTCTATGTTTTTAGATGAATTTTCAAATAACACTTATTGATTTAATTAAAACTTTTATGGAACCCTGTTTAAATTCATTATTAAGTAATCCATCATCACCGAACTTAGAGTGTAGTAGTTGCAATCTTTTAATTTTAGATGGCTTGAATTTAAATGGGAAACGTACCTTATTAGCTCTTACTGAAGGTTTTAATTCATAAAAAGGGATTTGAACATTTGTTGTTCCAAATTTTTTTGTTGGGAATGATTTAATCCACCTGAGTCCTCCCGGAATAAATTCGGTTAGTCCTAGTAGATCATCTTCACAAGCGACCGCAAATTTAAAAGTTCTTCCTTGTCCAGCAATATTTAATTCAAAGGTTGAAAATTCAGATACATTTAAAGAGGGTTTATATATAGACGATCTACAACTAACAAATCCTCCTGCTTTCTCCACAATATTACCCTTTAACAACAAACCAGAATTTGAAATTTCACAAAAAGCTGAACTTGATCCGCCCATAACAGTATCATTTAATGTTTTCCAACCATCGAAATCCTTTTTCTGGAATAAAAATTTTTTCTTACTCATTAAATAATTCTAATTACTATTAGACTTTAACTAAATTTCTAATTCTTTTGCTGATTCTTGATCGCAATATATTGAAATTTGATTAATAGATTTTATTAATCTTGATGGCGTTCTATCGGGAGGCTCTTTCTCATCTAATAACCTCTCAAGAGCAATTTTTTTAGAGGCTCCACTAACCAAAAATACTATCTTTGATGAGGCTGAGAGGACCTTTGGAGTTAATGAAATTCTTTTCAATCCTTTACCTTCATTAAAAATAACAAAATCATCTACATTATTATTTTTTTGATAAGGAAATAGTGAAGCTGTATGACCATCGTCTCCAAGACCTAATAAAGTCAGATCAAAGAATGGAGGGTTTGGTCCGCATTTTTCAAATAATTTAGAAATAAATTGATTTTTTGTAGCTTCATCATCAACCTTTAAATCATTAAAAATTTCATAAAAAAAAGCTTTAGATCCAAAATTAGTTAACAATGAATTTTTCAACATTAACGAGTTACTTAATTCTGAATTTGGATCAACACATCTTTCATCTCCTAAAAAGACATCAACCATATCCCAACTAAGATCTATATTTGATAAAAGGTGATAGACAGATTTAGGAGTTGAACCTCCACTTACACAAAATTTGAATCTGTCTTTCTTTTTTAAAGTATCAATAATTTGACTTTTAATAAATTTAAAAACCGCTGTTGATAATTCTAACTTGTCTTTGAATATATTTATGGTGTATCCATTTTTGACCTTTTCAATCATTGCATCCATTCAGTATGAAAACTACCTTCCTTATCAATTCTTTCATATGTATGAGAGCCAAAACAATCTCTCATTGCCTGAACAAGATTCTGAGGAAGTCTATTGGTTCTATAACTATTTAAATAATCTAAAGTACTGGATAAACATGGGACTGGTATACCAGCTTTTGTGGATAAAGAGACTACTTTAGCTAAGTTATCTAATTTTGTAGCAATTTCATTATTGAACCAATCATCAAAAATTAAATTTTTTAGATTAGGGTCTTTGTTATAAGCATCTTGAATTTTACTTAATAATTTTGATCTAATTATGCAACCACCTTTCCATATTTGAGCAATTGATGGCATATTCAAACCATAGTTATATACTAAAGATGCTTCTCTTAAAATATCCATACCTTGGGCATAACTAGCTATTGAAGCAAGGACTACAGCATCAAATAAAGGTTTCATTCCATCTGATATGTCTCCTAAATCAAAATCCTCTATCTCTTTAGTTGGAATAGTTTTTTCAATCTCACTACGTTGCTCTTTTAAAGAACTCATTACTCTTGCATTTAAAGATGCATAAATAGTTGGGACTGACACCCCAAGTTCTAAAGCACTTACAACAGTCCATAAGCCAGTACCTTTCTGTCCAGCTTTATCTAATATTTTCTCCACAACATCATCTCCAGTTATCTCATCTTTTGTCTTTAGACAAATCTCTGTTATCTCAACAAGATAAGAACCTAATTCATCAGTATTATTCCAAATACCAAATACCTCTGACATCTGCTGTCCATTCATACCTTTAACTCTCTTCATAAGGTCATAAGCTTCTGCAAGTATTTGTTCAATTCCATATTCAATTCCGTTATGAACAGTTTTCACAAAATGACCTGAGCCTCCTGGCCCAACATAAGCAACGCATGGTCCGTCTTCAACTTTGGCAGCCATTTTTGTTAATAAGCTTTCTATTGCATCATATGAAGCCTTAGTGCCGCCAGGCATCATACTTGGCCCTTCTAGAGCCCCTTTAGCACCACCTGAGACTCCCATTCCAATGTATCCAAAACTTTTACTTTCAAGAGTATTTACCCTTCTTTCTGTATCTTTAAATTGAGAATTACCGCCATCTATTAATAAATCTCCTTCCTCGAGATATCCAGAAATATTGTCTATAACAGCATCTGTTGCGGGTCCAGCTTTTACCATCATTAGAATTCTTCTAGGTCTCTCTAACTTATTAACGAAATCTTGAAGAGTTTCAGCTCCCTCTATATTCTTCCCAAGGCCACGACCTTGTAAAAATTCTTCAGTTTTTGAGTAAGTCCTATTAAAAACTACACTAGAAAATCCATTCCTCTCTGCGTTAAGAACTAAATTTTCGCCCATAACACCAAGACCTATTAAACCAAAATGTGCCTTGGACATAAAAAATAAAAAAACTCAATAAATACAGTGTGCCTGCAACTCTACAAAATTGCTCGAAAAAAATACTAATGTCAGCGAAAAATGATCGAAAAGATTTAAATAACAGTTCCGTTTGCAATAGTTGCATTTTTAACTACTACAACAATTCCATTTCTTATATAGAAGCCTAATTCTGGCTTATCTGCTTCTTCAATCCGATCTTTATTAATGATTACGACATTATCACCAATCCTTGTGTTCTTATCAAGAATTGCTCTTTTTACAGTAGTTCCTTCACCTACTCCAAGAGGTGTTCCGCCTCCTTTTCTTAATTTAATCCTCTCTTCGGGCGATTCAAAGAAATCGGCACCCATAACTAGAGTGTCTTCAAGAACCGAATCACTTTCAATCCTGCTTCTTACACCTAAAACACAATGCAAAATACTGCATGACTTCAAGATTGTACCTTCACAAACTATTGAATCAGTTATTTGAGCATCTACAAGTTTAGAAGGAGGAAGAAATCGAGGTCTTGTATAAATCGGAAATTTTTCATCATAAAAACTAAATGGAGGTTTTGGTTGCTCAGTCAATGCAAGGTTTGACTCAAAGAATGCACCAA